>CAZRUS010000001.1:0-372201 GCA_964603385.1 uncultured Anaerolineales bacterium
ATACTGGATTGTGGGAAAAGCAAAAAGGGCTGCTTTTTAGACAGCCCCTTTTTTTTGTTAGCGCAGAAACCCCCCCGCGGTTTTGTTAGCAAAGAGTTCCTGAGGCCTGGGCCTGCTGGCCTCCCTTTTTGGTATCCCCTTGGTTATGCCTCCATCTTGAAAAAACTGGTCAGCTTCATGGCCAGGTTGAGGTTTCCGGATAGCTGCAGTTTCCCGGCCATGAATCCTTTCATGCCGTCTTCCCGACCCAGCAGGACGTCACGCAAGTAAACCCCGTCCGCTGTCAGGGTCATGGTGGGATTCTCGGCCAGACCTTCTTCCACCTGGCAGTGACCATCTTCAATGCGGATGATGTAATCCCCGCCCTCTTCACCGGTGAGGTGATATTGGACCACTGCCTCCACCCCGGCGGCTTTTTCCGGCAGGAAGGCTTTTTCATGTTTGAAAACCAGTTCTCTTACCGAATAATCTGCCATGTTCCACTCCTCGGCTTGGGATCCCTAATCAAGATTTTGAATTATCGCTGCGGCGCCCATTCCGCCCCCGATGCACATGGTCACCAATCCCCATTGCTGATTTCTTCGCTTCAGTTCATGGATGATTTGCACGCTCAGTTTCGCCCCGGTGCAGCCCAGAGGATGCCCAAGGGCAATGGCTCCGCCGTTAACATTGGTGATCTCTTCATCCAGCTCCAGCTCACGGATCACTGCCACGGCCTGAGAGGCGAAGGCCTCGTTGAGTTCAATGAGGTCAAAATCCTGCAAAGAAAAACCGCTCCGCTCCAGCAGTTTTGGCACGGCAGCGGTTGGGCCCATGCCCATGATCTCCGGGGGGACTCCAGCGACAGTGTAGCCAGCAAAGCGGGCCTGCGGCTTCAGGCCCAAATCCTCCGCCCTGGCCCGGGACATGATCAGCACCGCGGCCGCGCCGTCTGCCATTGGGCTGGAATTGCCGGCGGTGACTGTCCCGTCCTGCTTGAAAGCCGGCTTTAATCCGGCCAACGCTTGTCTGCTGGTATCAGCCCGCGGACATTCATCCTGCTTGAAAACAAATTCAATGGTTCCCTGGGGGGACTCTACCCTGACATCCAGGGGGACGATTTCTTCCTCAAAGAGCCCGCTTTCCTGAGCGGAGATCGCCCGCTGATTACTGCGCAGGGCGAACTGATCCTGTTCTTCCCGGCTGATGTGATATTTTTCGGCCACATTTTCTGCGGTCAGTCCCATGCTGGTAAACGCTTCCGGGCAGCCCTCGGCCAGGCCGTTATCAGGGCTGAACTTGTACCCGGTCATGGGAACCATCGACATGGATTCTACCCCGCCGGCGATCGCTGTATCGATGGTTCCGGAGAGGATGCCCTGGGCGGCGTGGGCAATGCTCTGCACCCCGGAGGAACACAAGCGGTTAATGATCTCCGCGGGAACTTCCACCGGCAGGCCGGCTTTGAAGCCGATCAGTCGGGCCAGATTCATGCCCTGCTCTCCCTCCGGAAAGGCGCAGCCCAGGATGAGGTCATCCAGCAGTGCGGGATCGAGAGCATCCGCCCGGGAAAGAAGTTCCTGGATCACCGTGCTGGCCATCTGCTCGGGACGTACGGTGGTCAGGCTGCCGCGTTTGGCTTTGCCCACAGCGGTGCGTACGGCAGCGACGATCACCGGATCACGGTGGGGATGGGGATTTTCTTTCATGGTTTGTTCCTTGACATGGTTAGTTGCGGAGCACTTTTCCGGTTCGCAGCAAACTCCACATTCTTTCCTGGGTTTTCTGCTCTCCGCAGAGCGATAGAAAAGCTTCTCTTTCCAGATCCAGGAAATACTGCTCCTCCAGCCAGGTCGGTTTGCTGAGGTTCCCTCCACTCAAGACATGGACCAGCTTGGCGCCGATCGCGTGTTCATATTCGGTAATAAAACCGCCCTCCTGGAGTTGGTGGAGACTGACCTTCAGTGCGGAGAGGAGATCTCTACCGGCGGCGTAGATTTTTTCTGGCGGCGGCGGGATATACCCGGTGTCCGCCAGGTGGAGAACTTCCCGCTTGGCCTCTGCCAGCAGGTGGTCCCGGTTGATCACCACCCGGTCGGCCGGCCCCAGGATTCCTCTCTCCTGCGCCTGGAGTGCACTGCGGGCGAGTTCCCCCTGACCCACCTGTTCAAAGATCTGCTGATAATAGGGCAGGGCGATGGTCCCTTTAGTCCGCATCGGCGGGTTAACGATCCGCCGCAGCATTTCTTTGGTCCCCCCGCCGGCCGGGATCACCCCGGCGCCCACTTCTACCAGACCGGTAACGAGCTCAGCAGCGGCCACCACCCGGCTGCCGTGCATGGTGATTTCTGCGCCCCCGCCCAGCGTCAACCCGGCCGGAGCGATCACCACCGGCCTGGGAAAGTAGCGCATGCGCAGATTGACCTGCTGAAGACTGCGGATAATAGCCTCCAGCTGGTCCCACAACTCGTTCTGAGCGGCCCTTACTAAACCGAAGAGGTTGGCACCGGCGCTGAAATTTTCGTCGTCGCTGCCGATCACCACACCGGCGAGATCCTCCGCTTGTACTCGGTCCAGGGCTTCTTCCATCATGTTGATGGTGTCCTCATCAATGGTATTCATCTTGGTCTGGAATTCTACACAGACTACGCCATCCCCCAGATCGATCAGCGCAGCGCTGGGATTGCGGGAGAGCACCCGTGCTCGATCAGATTTAAGCACCTCCAGCTGGAGGTGCTGCGGGGAGCGCTCCAGGGGAATATATCTGCCTTCCCCAGGATGATAGACAGCCTGTTTGATATTTCCCTTCCGGAGATAGAAACTGGTGATTCCCTCAGCAAGCAGGCTATCAACCCAGTCTGCTGGAGAGAAGCCGGCCTGATCCATCATCACCCGGGCCGCTTCTATTCCCAGCAGGTCCCAGATTTCAAAGGGGCCGGCTTGGCGGCCGAACCCCCAGCGCATGGCATCATCAATGGGCTTGGGGGTATCAGCGATCTCCGGAATGCAGTGGGAGGCATAAGATAATTCCTGCAGGAGCAGGTTCCGAACCAGGTCCCCCGCGCGGTCTTCAGCCTCCAGCATGACGGTCAGCTTCTCTCCCAGTTCTTCCCTGCTGCGGGCCTCCTCGACGGAACCATAGCGGACCTTTTCCGCCGGCTTATGCTCCCGGGTGGAGAGATCCAGGGGCCAGAACTCCTTGTTCCCCTGCTGAACCACCTGCTTGTAAAACCCCTGTCTGGTTTTTGTTCCCAACCAGCCCTGCTCAATCAGAAAGCGGATCAGTTCATTGACAAGGTCTGACCGCAGATAGGGCAGGGCGGGGTCATCCTCCGGCAGAGCCTCTGCCAGGTTATCGCCGACATCATTCCAGACGTCCAGTCCGACCAGATCGAGCAGCCGAAAGGTGGCAGTCTTGGGTCGGCCGATCAGCGGTCCGGTCAGGCTGTCCACCTCCTTGACCCCGTAATCATTTTTTAGGATATATTCCAGAGCAAAAGCGCTGCTGGCAAATCCCAGGCGGTTGGCAATGAAATTGGGGGTGTCCTTACAAAGGACCACCCCCTTTCCCAGACGGTATTCTCCGAAATGGGAAATGAAGTCCACCACCTCAGAAAGTGTCTCCTCTGTGGGGATGACCTCAAGCAGCTTCAGGTAGCGCGGTGGGTTAAAGAAATGAGTGCCCAGGAAATGTTTCTGGAAAGAATCCGATCGGCCTTCGGCAAGTAAGGAGATGGGGATTCCGGAGGTATTGGAGCTGACAATGCTGTTCTCTTTCCGGACCTGGTCGATGCGCTCCATCAGCGACTGTTTGACCTTCAGGTTCTCTAGGATGACCTCGATCACCCAATCCGCCTGCGCGACGACATCGAAATCATCTTCCAGGTTGCCGATTTCCAGCAGGTTGATCTGACGTTCGCTGTAGAAGCTGGCCGGCCGGGCTTTCCGGGCTGCATCCAGACCCTGGCGGACAATCCGGTTTCGAACCTGCGGATCCTCCAGGGATAAACCCTGGTCTTTTTCTTCCCTGGTGAGTTCCCGGGGAACAATGTCCAGGAGATGGACGCGGATGCCGGCATTGGCCAGATGAGCGGCGATGGCTCCCCCCATCGTCCCCGATCCAATGACCACAGCGTGGTTGACGGCATAATTCATGGGTATCTCCTCCTCGAAGCAGGACAGCGCAGCTTCCCGGCCTATCCTGGCGAGATTCTCATCTGAGCTGGCTTCCCCGGTACCCCAGGATGTTCCGGGCGACAATCAGCAGATTGATCTGACCGGTCCCTTCAAAGATATCGTTGATCTTGGCATCCCGGAGCCATTTTTCAAGCAGGTATTCCCGGCTGTAGCCCAGGGGACCCATCAGCTCGACCGCTTTCTGGGTTATCATCGTGGCCACTTTTCCGGCTTTGACCTTGCTCATTGAGGCCTCTTTCGCATTATGCATTTTCTGGTCTGCCATCCAGACCGCTTTCATGGTCAGCAGCCAGGCGGACCGCAGATGCGTTTCCATCTCAATGATTTCCCTCTCCAGAGTGGACAGCTTTTGGCGGGGGAGTCCATACCGGATAGAAATCCCGTCCTCGGCCAGTTTTTCCTTGACAAACTCCAGGGATGCCCGGGCGACACCCAGCGCTGACGCTGCTACCAGGGGGCGGGTGGCATCGAAGGTTTTCATGGCCCCGCGGTATCCTTGGGTGCTTTTTTCTATCCTCGGGCTGCCGATGATGTGATGGAAGGGAATCCGGCAGTCCTGCAGGACCACCGAGGCAGTGTCGCTGGCTCGGATGCCCAGCTTTTCCTCCAGCTTGCTGACCCTGCATCCCGGGGTGCCCGCTTCAATGATAAAGGAGCGGATGCCTTTCCTGCCGGCCTGGGGGTCGATGGTTGCCCAGACGACAATAAAGCCGTCAGAATCCACCAGCGCTTTATGACCGGCAGTGACGAAGATCTTTTCACCATTCAGCACCCATTCATTGGTCTGTTTATCCAGCTCAGCGGTGGTCTGGATGTTGGAAGTGTCGGATCCCGCCTGCGGTTCAGTCATGGCCATGGCGTCAAAGACGGGCTCTTTGCTGGAGAACCGGGATAGAAAACGCTCCTTCTGTTCCTGAGTGCCGGCAGCGGCAATGGTGGCCGATCCCAGCATACCGCCCGGGGTGCACAGGTAGATGCCGGCATCCCCCCAGGAAAGCATTTCGACCATGGCAGTCAGCCGCTGGTAATAGATGGAGGAGCGGTTCTTGTGCTTTTCCCCCGGGGGTTCTTCCTCTCTGGGCTGAGCCACTGGGGCCAGAGAAGAGCCTTCCCGGGACTGGCTGGCAGTGTGCATAAACTGGATGTAATCCCAGGGGATTTCGTGTTCATTCTCATCCAGCTCCCGGGAAACCGGGCGCATCATCTGGACGGCAACTGTTTCCATCTCCCGGCGGATTTGAACCAGAGGTTTGGGCATTTCAAAGCTGATCATGGGATTTCTCCTCGATCGGAACCAATCGCAGTTATATCTGAAACTGTCAGACCATGGCCAGGCCGGTGAAGGTGGCAAAGCCGCGCCCGTTGCGCATCCACATTTCCACCGGGTGCTCCCGGAGGTAGCCGTGTCCTCCCAGGATCTGTACGGCGCAGTCGGTGACCATCATCACCATATCGACTGCGTTCTGATAGGCCAGGTAGGCGTGCTTGGCTGCCTGCGGTTTGCCCTGGTCGATCATCCAGGCTGCTTCCCAGCCCAGCAGGCGGGCGGATTCGATTTCCACCCCCATCTCAGCGATCAGGAAGGCGATGGCCTGCTTCTGGGCCACCTTAACGCCGAAGACCTCCCTGTTTTTCGCATAGTCAACTGCATATTCGAAGGCAGCCTGAGCAACTCCCACAGCCAGGGAGGTCAGCGCTACCCGGGTGGAGGACAGCAGGGGCATGATGTCATGCCCTCCCGGACCGTTGAGCTGGTGGTCAGCAGGGATGGTCACCTCGTTGAGTACCAGGGAGTAGACTGGTAAAGCGTGGATGCCGAGCAGGTTCTGCCGCTGACCCACTTCCAGCCCCTCAGTCTCTCTGGGGACGATAAAAGCCTGCGTGTTTCCCTCCAGGCCGGCGTAGATGATAAAGGCTTGGGCATCTGCTGCAAAGGGAACATAGGATTTTTCCCCGGAAAGCGTGACTGTGGAGCCGTTCTTGACTGCGGTAGTACTCAGCGCCAGGGGGTCAAAATCATAACGGTATTCAATCAATGCTGCCGAGTAGGGCTTCCACCCTGCTGCAATCACCGGTGGCAGGTGAGTTTGCTTTTGCTCCTCATTCCCGGCCAGCAGGATGGGCAGCGTGAACAAATTGGGTGTCATTACGGCCAGAGCGGAAGCCAGATCTCCGTGAGCCAATCCCTCAGCCGCCAGAGCCCCGGTGAGCGCGGAATATTCCCCAAAGCCGCCGTATTCCTCCGGGATTGAGGCCTGCAGAACACCCAGTTCCCACCCGGTTTCGATCAGCGCGGGGGAAAGCTCAGCCTGTTCGTCTGCTTCCCTGGCTTGAGGTCTGACATCCTGGTCGGCATAGCGTTTGATGGCATCCATGAGCATCTGCTGTTCTTCGCTGGGGGTAAAAGAGTACATGCTTTCCTCCTCAGATGAGGCTCTGTGAAACAGGATGAACTGTGCTTCCCGATGTCCGTGCAGAGTTTCCAGGGGTTGATTATCAGCCTCAGATATTAAAGCAACTGTGCCAGGTGAACAGCTGATACCCGGAGGGTCAGCAGCCGATTATATCATTGCAACCTTCGTCATTGTTAACTCGTTTCCAGGAGAACCCAATAGGGACCAAGAATGGTCTCTGGGGTCAGGGTCATTTGTGATGTTTAGGAGGGATTTGCAAGCCCCATATCAATCTTACCGGACTGGGATCATTCCCGGAAGGGCAGTACCGGCAGACTTGGGGAAAAACGGTGCTTACGCTGCAGAACAATGAATAGCGGCTGGCATAGTTCTACTGCTGTGTGCAGCATGCTGGGCAGGGAGCAGAGGGTGCTTGTCCTGGCGGCCGGTGAATCGTTTCAGGTTTCTACACGGTCAGGGAAGGGAGCGCAAGCTCTTCTGCCGTTGAACCGCATGACACTCTCCAATCAGTGTATGAATTTTTTTTGAATTGATTCCGGCGTGATTCTCCAGGCAGCCAGGATTGATCAGCGCGGGAAGAAACCTGCCTTAAAGAATGGAAACCTAACCGTGGAGAAGGA
Source organism: uncultured Anaerolineales bacterium (assembly GCA_964603385.1). Classification (GTDB taxonomy): domain Bacteria; phylum Chloroflexota; class Anaerolineae; order Anaerolineales; family UBA11858; genus B10-G9. Next base: position 7,211 of record CAZRUS010000001.1, read on the forward strand.
TTTCGATGAGCACCTGGCCAATTCTGCAGCCCTATCAGGAGGACTGCCAGGTCAGATAAGGGCCGGTAACCACAGGTGGAAGGGCGGTTATCCTCTCAGATTTCCCTCAAGTGAGCCATCAGCCCAGCGTGGAGGCTGATTATTTTCTGCCGGAAAAAGAAGGCACCGGTCTGCTCTCTTGATCCCCTTCTCTGAGAATACCGTTTATCCTGATGTCGGAGATCAGCCATTCCATCTCTTTAATTTCTCTGCGTTGGGCTCGAATGATTTCATCTGCCAGTTTCCGAACTCGGGGATCCTTGATCTGCGCTCGTTCACTGGTCAGAATCGCAATGGAGTGGTGGGGGATCATGCCTTCCATGTAATCGACATCGCTGACGGTAATTTGAGACCGGACCAGCCAGATTGATACCGCGATCAGCAATCCGCCGCCAATCATCACAACGGTGTTCAGCAATTTATTTTGATACATTCCAAACATATAAGCCATCATCACAATCATCATCGCCCCACCCATGATCAAGGCCATGAACAGGCGGGTCTCACTGAACCAGGCATGATCCAGAATTTGGAATGAATTTAAGTACATCAAGGCATACATCAGCAGCATAGATGTAGCAATCATGGCAAAAAATTTAAAATAATTTGGAGATTTTCTTTTTGGATTCTCGTCCATGAGCTTACCTCCCTGACGGTATGTTGCTTCATAACAATCGCGGATCCGATAACACGGTTCCGGATTTCATTCTTCTTCTTCACCCCGAGCGTCCTCAGCGTTTTCCTCTGCTGGCGGTTGGGTGGATTCTGCGGGCGGGGTGAGCCGGTTCTTCCGGCGCTCGATCAGCTTGTCTTCCGTGTTCAAAGGCTCATCATCCTCGTAGGTTATTCCCGCCGCCTTCCCCAATTCATCCACCCGGTCCATGTCCGGGGTCGGCTCTGTGCCGCCGACGGTTTCTGCACCGCTGCCCGTCACGGCCCCGCTCCAATCAGCATCCAGATCCCCTCCGCTGATCTCCGGGGAGCTGAACTGATGTTTTTCCAGATCTTCCTCCAGCGCTTCCCGTCCGCTGTGGGCCTTTTTCTGGCGTTTCTGGAATTCCTCTTCAATATCCTCATCTTCGGTGAACTGGGTCTGCCGCGCCGGAATTCTATCTGCCTGTTCATCGGCAGCAGTCTTATCCATGGGCAGCTCTTCTTCCAGCAGATAGTCCTCCCCTTCATGCTCCTGATCATCCACCGGCGTGATTTCTGTGAGCTTTTCCTCATCGCTACTTGTTGGCTCAGATTTATTTTCGGTCATTTCCGTGTTGTCATCTGCCATTGAGCACTCCTTCTTGTGGTCGTTCAGAGAAAATTACCAGCGAAGTTTTCCTTACAAAATTGAACGAAGACGGTCGGCGTCCTCCTCGGGGAGAGAGGGATTGACCCGCATCCCGGATCCGATTTCAAATCCTGCCCGGGCGGTGATGCGGGGCTGAATTTCCAGAAACCAGTGGTGGTAGGGAAGATCAATCTCGGGATGAGAGGAGGTGTGAATCACATAATTGTAGTCCGGATCATGCAGCTCTTCGTCCAGACGGTTTAAGGTGTCCTGAAGGCTTTCCGCCAGATGACTGAGCTCCGGGGGAGAAATATCCCCGTAATTGGAGCGGTGTTTTCGCGGCATCAGCCAGATTTCAAAGGGAGTCTCAGCGAAGTAGGGCACAAAACTGAGGAATCCTTCATTTTCGAAGAAGACCCGATCCCCCGAAGCGCTTTCTTCCTTCAGCAGATCACAGTGAATGCAGCGGCCCCAATCGTCATGATAATGCCTGGCCTGGTCCTCCCGGAAGCGAACATAGGAGGGGACGACATTGATGGCCATCAGCTGGGAATGGGGATGCCGCAGTGAGGTCCCCGCTTTCGGTCCGTGATTCCGGAAGGGAAGGATCATCTTGACCTCCCGGTCTCTCCGATGCTGGTTGAAGCGCTGTTGATAGGCGGCTAGGATTAACTCGATTTCCTCCCGGGGCATGGACGCCATGCTGTGGTTGTGACGGGGGCTTTCGATAATTACCTCGTGGTGTCCGTGTCCAGACATGGTCAGATAAATTCCTTCCTGCTGGCGGATGCTGTTCCCCTCCGGGGTGACTGCTGGGTATTTATTGGGTACTGCTCTAACCTGCCAGCCTTTCCCATAGGGATGGTCCCATTCTGTCAAAATTTCTGGCAGCTGGTCCTCATTCCCAGGACAAAAGGGGCAGGCAGGATCGAGCTCAGGAAGAGCCGGCTGCTCGGAGACTTCTTTCCCGGTATCTTTGGGTCGGGATCCGCGTGCAGGGGAATAGATAACCCATTCCCCGGTAATTTTGTTCTGGCGGAGCTGCTGGTCGGTCATCCAATCTCTCCGGGCTCAGCCAACATAGGAATAGCTGGTTTCAAAGGCGTTCAGCAGGTCCAGATACTGCTCCAGCAGACGGATTAGCAGAAAGTTTTCCTTGACGGATTCCCGGGCTTTTTGACCCATCTCCTCCCGGAGAACGGGATTCTCCACCAGCTGGACGATTTTCTCAGCAGCCTCCGGGATGGAGGAAACCAGGTAACCGTTGACACCATCTTCAATCTGATGTTTGATTCCTCCCACATCCCCGCCGATCACCGGGGTCCCTTTCCACATGGCTTCAGCGACGGTGAGGCCAAACCCTTCCCGAATTGATTTTTGAAGGACCACTGCAGAACGGGACTGCAATGCGTTCACCAGGGCGGTGTCTTCTTTGGCCAGGATGATGATCCGTTCTTCCTGGGAATCCAGCAGCGATTGGTAGACCTGCTCCCCCTCTGGATCATCGGTGGCAATACTACCCAGCAGCACCAGCGTGGCATCAACATCTTCCCGGGCGATCTTGAAGGCTTCGATCACCCCTTCCGGGTCCTTCCAGCGGTCAAACCGTGACACCTGAGTGACGATGGGCAGGTCTTTAGGGATCTCATAATAATCCAGCCTGTCTTCGATATCCTCCTCATCCAGCTGACGGTTCTTGATGCTGAAAGGATTGATCGCCGGCATGAAATCCACCTGCGGCAGATCAATATCCTGTTTGTATTCATCCAGGCTGACGATCATGGCATCATATCCCTTCACAAACTGCTGCAGGTAATCCCACACTTCAGCGTTGCGTTTGGTCAGGTCCAGGTGGCAGCGCCAAATCCAGGGTCCGCGCTTTTCATAATGGGAAATCAAGGGCAGGGGCTGGGGGTCGTGGATAATCACCCGGTCGTGATCAAGGTGATTGCGGATGGCATTCTCGTAGACCACGTGTTCATAGATGGTCTTTTTCAAAGAGGTAAGATTGATCTCCCCCCCCTGAAGGGCGTTGTGGAGCTTCTTGGTGACACTGAAAAAGTCCGGACTGCCCTGAATGACCCGCCAGCCAGTTTTGATCCCGGCACTGTTCATCAGCAGAGTCAGCGCCCCCAGTAGTTCTGCCACACCACCCCCGTAATAGGTGGAATTGAGATGGGCTATATGCAGGTCGGACAGCCGGTGGGCTTTTTCCTTGACCCGGCTGACTTTTTCTCTGCCGACAAATCGCTGGTAATCATCGACCTTAGGGATGGAGTTCTTCATAAGTCAAAGTCCTGTTGGGTAATCTGATATTTTCTATTTTTCTTACGGCTCACTACAGCCTGCTGATCCCATGATAAACAACTGCATTCGCTTTTGTATGTATCGGCCTGGGACCGGGGATATAAATCCGGTTACATTTCAAATATATCCAGATATGTATCCGACTTTGTTCAGTTATCTATGGGATTTCAGCGGGATTTTTTTATGATAGTAAAAGGAAAGCTGACTGGGCAGCCAGGGACTGATCCTCAGCCTCAGTGAGTTTTCCAGGGCCGCCAGCAGGGATCAGGGATCAAGAGCGGTCATTGACCCCGAAACCATCCGAGGAGGTAGACGATGAAGTACAAAGATTTTATTGGAAAAGTCCACAACAAAGCGCATTTGGCGGATTTTGAAGACGCTGTCCAGGCCACCCGGGCCACGCTGGAAGTTTTCGGACGGCGGCTCACTGAAGGGGAACGGGCCAATCTTCAGGCACAGCTCCCTGAAGAGATCGCCGTCTATCTGGAAAATCTGGGAAAAGCGGAAAGGTTTGGCCTTGACGAGTTTTATACAATGGTCAATCTTAAAGACAGGGAGGGTGTGGATCCCCCGGATTCTGTTCACAGAGCACAGGCAGTACTGGCGGTGCTCCAGGAAGCAGTTTCTGGTGGCGAGCTGGAGGATATCAAATCCCAGCTGCCGGATGAATTCAACCCCTTGTTTGATGGCGGCACCATCCAGGAATAAGCGCGGCGGGATAATTTATGGCAAAGGAGACTGGCATGAAAGACTATCAGTATTTGATCGTCGGGGGAGGGATTGCGGGGGGGAAAGCAGCGGAGGGGATCCGCGAAGTGGATCCGGAGGGCAGAGCAGCCATCATCACCCAGGAAGAGCATCCTCCCTATCAAAAACCGCCCCTGTCCAAAGGGTATCTGCGGGACGAAGTCGATCTGGGTCATGTCTATCTGGAGCAGGAAAAACATTATCAGGACCTGAAGGTTGACCTCTATCAAGGAAAAGCCGCGGTGAGCATTCATCCTGAGAAGCATCAAGTGGAGCTGGAAGGGGGAGAGGAAATGGGCTATCAGAAGCTGCTGCTGGCCACTGGAGGGGAGGCTCTCCGGCTTCCCATTTGGGGGAATGAGCTCAAAAACGTGTTCACACTGCGGCGGATTGAGGATGCTGAGCTGATACGCAAGGCCGCCGGGGAGAATCAGCGCGCGCTGATTTTGGGAGGAAGCTTCATTGGGTCGGAAACAGCCGCTTCCTTATCCCAAATGGGGAGTGAGGTGGTGCAGGTATTTCCGGAATCCCGCCTGCTGGAACCGGTTGTTCCGGAGCAGCTCAGCGAGTATATCAGGGATTTATTCGACCGCAATCATATCCGGACGCTCTCCGGTACAGTGGCTGAGGAACTGCAGGGAGATGAGCATGATGCCATTCAGGAGGCGACCCTGGATACCGGAGAGCGGTTGGAGATCGACCTGGTGATTATGGGTGTGGGGATCGAATTAAACACGGCAGTGGCCGCCGATGCCGGACTGGAGTTAGCTGAGGGCGGAGCCGTACTTGTCAATGATTATCTGCAGACCAGCCATCCGGATATTTTCGCCGCCGGGGATATCGTTTCCTGGCCTGATCCGGTGAGAAACCAGCGTCTGCAGATTGAACATTGGGATGTGGCGCGGGCCCAGGGGAAAAGGGCAGGACGCAACATGGCCGGCGAAAAGGAAGCCTATACCCGGCTGCCTTACTTTTTCTCCGATATGTTTGACCTCAGTTTTGAAGTCTGGGGGGTGCTGGACAGCTGGGATCAGACAGTGCAAAGAGGAGAGATCAAGGAGGGAAGCTTCGCGTTTTATTACTTCGACCAGGGACAGCTGGTCGGTGTCCTGTCTGTAGGCAGACCGAAGGAAGAACGGGAAGCCATGAAATCCCTGCCTGGAAAAGGTATCACCCACGCTGAATCAGCCAGCAAGCTGGCGGATGAAAGCTACGCCCTGGATCAGCTCCTTTCCTGAGCAACCATCTCCTGGAATGTTTCCTGAATAGCCGTCCTGAAAGGGGCGGCTTTTCTATTATGATTATTTACAGCAGCAATGAAGCCAGGTTTCAGAAAGATGATATTTGACCTCAGGAAAGAACAGGAATCCTTCCCCATACCAGCTCAATCCGGAGTATATCTGCTGCTGCTCAATGTGTCGAGAGAAGCTCGCATCGAGGTAGGGCGCTTAGGCCGGCTGCGCCTGCAGCGGGGATATTATTTTTATCTCGGCAGCGCCCACGGTTCGGGAGGGCTCAGGGCTAGAATCCGGCGCCATGTGGAGGGATCCGAAAAATGTTTTTGGCATATTGATTATCTGCGGCCGGCCGCTGACCCTGTTCAAGTCTGGTTCAGCTGCGCGGGACCCGCCGGGGAGCACACGGCGGCAGCGCAGCTGGGTGAGGTCCCCGAGCTGGGAATTCCTCTCCCGGGTTTTGGCAGCTCAGACTGCAGCTGTCGGAGCCACCTTTTCTATGCGGGGGAGCGCTCCGCGGTCAGGAAAGCCTGGGGGGTCTTGAATCAGCACTTCCCCCAAGGACAGAAATGGCAGCGGGTGGAGATAAAAGGTGTGGAAAATCAATAACTCTGGCTCCTCAACAGTGTTAAAATCCATGAAGGCCGCACTCCTCTAGACGGAAAACAAAGGACGGGATTCATGGCAGCTTCCTTGACCAGGGGAAAGAAGATCATCTATGGGTCTGGTGATATCGGCTTCAGCCTGACCACGACCATCATCGGGGTGTATTTTCTGTTCTTCATGATCGAGGTGGTCGGCCTGCGGCCGGCTTTGGCAGGGATTCCCATTGCAGTGGGAAAATTTTGGGATTTTATTAATGATCCCATTTTTGGCTACCTCTCCGACCGGACGAGGACCCGCTGGGGACGGCGCCGTCCGTTTTTGCTTTTTGGTGCCCTGCCGCTGGCATTCACCTTTACCATGCTCTGGTACCGACCCGCTTTGACCACCCCAGCGGCTCTGGTGGCTTATTATTCACTGGCCTACTTGTTATTTGAAGCTTCCGCAACGCTGCTGTATATGCCCTACTTTGCCCTTACACCGGAGCTGACCGCGGATTACGATGAGCGCACCTCGCTGACCTCTTACCGGATGTTTTTCTCCATCCTGGGCTCTTTACTGGCGTTTACGGTTCCGCTGATGATCATCGGTGAGTTTTCTCCAGAAAACTCATCGCGGGTGCTGTTGATGGGGGGGATCTTTGGTCTGGCTTCGGCCCTGCCCATGTACCTGGTCTTCTTTGGAACCCGGGAGCGGGAAGACTTTATTGAGGCTGAGAGGCCCCGGCTGTGGGAATCTTTGAAGGCGGTCTGGAGGAATGTTCCTTTTCGCTACAGTCTGGGAATTTTTCTGGCCACCTGGATTTCGGTGGATATTCTGCAGTCCAGCCTGCTGTTCTATATCAAGTATGTCATCGAAAGAGAAGCCCAGAATGATTTGATCATGGCCTCCATCTTTGTGGTGGCTATGTTTGCCCTCCCGATCTGGGATTGGGTTTCCCGCCGCTGGAGCAAGCGGCAGGCCTACATGTACGGGATTGCCTTCTGGGCTGTGGTCCAGATGCTTTTGATCATGGTCTCCCCCGAAACGGCCCTTCCCGTGATCCTCTTCCTGTGCACGCTGGCCGGGATTGGGGTGGCGGCAGCCCATGTACTGCCCTGGGCGATCATCCCCGATACCATCGAGTGGGACGAATATCACACCGGGGAGCGCCATGAAGGCATGTTCTACAGCATGACCACCCTGACCCGGAAGGTGGCCTCAGCTTTTGCCATTCCCCTGATCGGCCCCCTGCTGGAGCTGACCGGCTATCAGGCAAACACCGCCCAGCAGAGCGCCAGCGCGCTGACCGGGATCCGTTTGATCATTGGACCCATCCCGGCTGTGCTGCTTACTGTCGGCATCCTGATTGCTTATAAATATCCTTTGAGCCGGCAGGAATTTTTGGGCATCGTCGAAAAGTTAAAACTGCGCCGGGCCAGCTGATCGGGAGTGAGGCTTAATCGGAACAGCGCTGAGATGAGTGATCTGGTCATCAAGAAGGTCGAGAATCCGCTGCAGCGGCGGCAGTTTCTAATATTTCCCTGGAAAATCTACCAGAATGACCCCTGCTGGGTCCCCCCGCTAATTCCGGAAAGGACGAAGGTTATCAATCCTTCCCCGGGGGTTTTTTTTGAACGTGGGGAAGCGGACTTCTTTATTGCCTACCGGGGAGGAAAACCGGTGGGTACAATCTGTGCGGGAGAAGATCCGCCCAGCAATCAAAAAAGGGGGACGCGACATTGTCTGTTTGGATTTCTGGAAGTAGTGGATGATTTCCAGGTGTTCCAGGCCCTGATCCGCCGGGTGGAAACCTGGGGAGGAAATCGCGGGCTGACCGCGCTTTACGGGCCCTGGAATCTTGATTACGAGGACAGCTATGGTGTGTTGGTGGAGGGCTGGGATCGTCCTCCGGCATTAATGTGCGGGCATACCCCTCCCTATTACCGCGAATTTATAGAGCGGGCAGGATTTTTGCCCGGCCGGCCGGAGAATATCGCCTTGGAAATCAGCCTGGAAGAGTCAGATCAGTTTGCCCGTTTACAACGGCTGGCAGACCGCCTGCAAACGCAGGGGAGGATAACGATCAGAAGCGCAGATTTTCAGAATTGGGACTCGGAAATCGATCGGCTGCATGGACTGCTCAACCACGCACTGGCTCATCTGGAAGACAGCATTGGCTGGCGGCGGGACAATCTGGAATCGATGCTGGCGCCCTTCCGCAGGATCGCTGACCCGGAGATGGTCCTTTTTGCTGAGGTTGGGGGAGAGACGGTGGGCTTCCTCCCGGGTGTCCCCAACCTTAATGAAACCCTGATCCATGCCAATGGTCTGCGTTTTCCCTGGGATTATCTCCGCCTTCTGTGGGCAGTGAAACGGCATCCTGCCCGGGGAATGACAGTAAAGAGTGTGCTGGTCCTCCCCGCGTATTGGAACACCGGCGTGGCGGTGATGCTGTTTGCAGAACTACTGCAGCGGGCAAGACAACGGGGGTATCGATGGGCGGATTTGTCAATCACCAGCGCGGATAATCCTACCTCCGTGCTTACTGCTGAAAAGCTGGGTGCAAAGATTTATAAACGCTGGCAGGTGTATACCAGGAAAATACCCCAGGAGCGGATTTGTCTCTCGGGAGATGAGAGGGATTTTGGCCTCTGACTGTGATCTACCAGCTGAAAGGATATCTTGCCAGATTGCGGGGAACGCACTATAATGACGGTTGCTCGGGGCGTGGCGCAGTCCGGCTAGCGCGTTGCAATGGGGTTGCAAAGGCCGTCGGTTCGAATCCGACCGCCCCGACCATAAAAAAAAACCGCCTGAAGTCCAGGCGGTTTTTGCATTTTCAGACGGCGGGCCTGCTAACAGAACCCCATGAACGCTTTGGCCTGCTGGTAGATGGCATAGTCCTTCTGGTTGGCTTCCTGGAAGCGTTCAAAAAACTCTTTATCAATGCCCAGGTTTTTGTACCGGGAGCGGTTGAGCTGGGGGCCGCTGCCTGGCTTGCCGGTAAAATTCGTCCAATCTTCATTTTTCAGCTGGGCGATAAACCCGGGCAGGCAGTCGAATACACCCACCAGGTCGTAATCTCCCAGCCGCTGGTTCCCCAGACAACGGGATTGGAAATTCGTATTTTTATCCAGGAAAGCAAAACTTTCAAAATCCATCTTTTTATCCCAGGGAATTTCAAACCGCCAATTGACGTCCCCTTTATGAGCTTTCCATTCCTCATAAATTGCCATGGTTCTCTCCAGGGGATCCCGGAGGATGATGCTGGTGAAAGGGTTTTCTATCGTTCCCCGAAACAGGCTGGGGGTGAAGTAGCCGTGGACTGCTTTGGTGTCATCCGGAAGGTGTTTCCGGGTATACCAGGTTTGACCGGGGAGCCCCTCGCCGGGATCGGCCGCCCCGCTTCTGAGCAGCTTCTTTCCTTTTTTCAGCAGGGATTGAAGCGGATTGAGGGGAATTTCACTCAAACGGATAAATATCTTCTCAGGAAGCTGATAGACCAGCACACATTCTGCCCCATAGAGTTTCGCAAGATCTGCCAGATAGGAAGAATTGGTAGTTCCTTCGATGGCAACGCTGACATGAATTCTTTGACTCAACATAATTGTTCAATGTCTCCTAAAATACGACCGCAATTAATTCTATAGTGTAGCACAAGTCGTTTTTTTTTTCAGAAGGGCATGGAATGTGGGCTTGCTGGTGGCTATACGGTACAATTCAAGCAATTAAGCGCGCTGCGAAGGAGGGCCATGAGCTACAGACCTATTGAAGATTACGGTGTGATTGGCGATCTCAACACGGTGGGGCTGATCAGCAGGGAGGGATCGATAGATTTTATGTGCTTTCCTGATTTCGACTCCCCGACCATTTTTGCCCGCCTGCTCGATGATCAACAAGGGGGCTTTTTTTGCATCCGCCCCGCCGACTTAAATGGGAAACAAAAACAGCTTTACATCTCCGATACCAACGTGCTGCTGACCCGCTTTCTGCAGCATGAGGGGGTGGCAGAACTTTCTGACTATATGCCCATTGAAGAAATCCGGTTGATCCCCAATCTGGTCCGCCGGATCAAGGCCGTCCGAGGCACCATCAGAGCCCGGATGATCTGTGCGCCCAGATTTAATTATGCCTCAGCTGAGCACAGCATCGAACTTGTTGATCAGGGGGTGATATTCACCTCCCAGGGAGAGGATGGCCTGGTGCTGAGACTGCGCAGTGAGGTGCCGCTGAAGGTGGAGGCTGGGGAGGTCTCAGCCGACTTTACTCTGCAGCAAGGCGAAAGTGCAGCCTTCATCCTTGAGCAGGTCCGCCCGGGGGAAAAATCCCCTTGCGAGCAGGCTGCTTATGTCTCGGATACATTTAAAGACACAGTCAATTTCTGGCACAGTTGGATTGCAAATTCCAACTACACCGGGCGCTGGCGGGAGATGGTGAATCGATCCGCGCTGACTTTAAAACTGATCACCTCCCAGGTGCACGGCTCCCTGGTGGCAGCACCCACCTTTGGTCTGCCCGAAGTGGTGGGTGGGGAACGCAACTGGGATTACCGGTATACCTGGATCCGGGATTCCGCTTTTGTGGTTTCCGCTTTGATGAAGCTGGGCTTTGATGCCGAAGCCAGAGCCTTTACAAACTGGATTAAGAAACGCACAACCCAAATGAATTCTGATAACTCCCTGCAGGTTGTCTATGCCCTCAGCGGGGAGAAAGATCTTTCTGAGCGCACGCTGCCTCATCTGGAAGGGTACCGGGGATCGCAGCCTGTCCGGGTGGGGAACGGTGCTTTTGATCAGCTGCAGCTGGATATCTATGGTGAGCTGATGGATGCCCTTTATATCATGGACAGATACAGCAGCGAACTCTCTCATGATCTGTGGATGAATTTGATCCGGATTGTCGATTATGTCACAGCGCACTGGAAGCAGCCGGATGAAGGCATCTGGGAGATCCGGGGGGAAAAGAAGCACTTTCTGTTTTCGCGGGTGATGTGCTGGGTGGCCATCGATCGGGGCATCCGGATTGCAGAAAATCGCTCCTTCCCGGCGCCGCTGGACCGCTGGAGGGCGGTGCGGGATGAGATTTACCACGATGTTTATGATAACTTCTGGAATGAGGACAAGAACGCTTTCACCCAGATCAAGGGAGGAAAAACGCTGGATGCCTCCAGTCTGCTGATGCCGCTGGTGGGATTTATCTCTCCCAATGATCCCCGCTGGCTTTCTCACCTGGAAACCGTGGAGGAAGAGCTGGTCTATGATTCCCTGGTCTACCGCTACAGCCCGGAAGGCGATGCGCCCGACGGTCTCCCCGGGATCGAAGGGACCTTCAGCATCTGCACCTTCTGGTATGTGGAAAATCTGGCCCGGATCGGGGAGCTGCGCAAGGCCAGGTTGTTTTTTGAAAAGATGCTCGGGTATGCCAATCACCTGGGATTGTATGCGGAAGAATTGAGCCCGCAGGCGGAGCATCTGGGAAATTTTCCCCAGGCGTTCACACATCTGGCTTTGATCACGGCGGCATTTGAACTGGACCGCCGGCTGGAAGAAGCCGGGATCAACTGACCGGTCAGGCCTCCACTTCGGGGTTGACCAGATGGGGCAGCGGCTCACCTTTCAGACCGGCCAGCACGTTGCGGACGGCGATCTGAGCCATTTGTCTTCGGGTGTTCCAGGTGGCGGAACCAATATGGGGGGTGATCAGACAGTTTTCCAGCTGATAAAGGATGTGATCAGGCGGCAGCGGTTCCGGGTCGGTGACGTCCAGACCAGCGGCCCGGATCCATCCCTGCTGCAAGGCCTCCACCAGGGCGTCCGTGTCGACCACTGCGCCCCGGGCGGCATTGATCAAGATGGCGGTTTCTTTCATACGCTGCAGGGCCTGCTGATTGATGATTTTTTTGGTTTCCCCGGTCAGGGGGATGTGAAGGCACAGGAAATCGCTCTCTGCCAGCAGGTCTTCCAGTGCGACCTGCTGGGCGCCAAGCGCTTCCTCAAGTTCCGGTTTGGGGCTGCGGTTGGTAAACAGAATGCGGCTATTAAAGGCGGCCGCACGACGGGCGACAGCCGAACCGATTTTGCCCAATCCCAGGATGCCGACCGTCCCGCCAGCAAGATCTGCTCCCAGCCACCCGGCAGGATCCCAGGTGGTCCACAATCCCGCTCTGGCGTCGGCGTTTGCCCGGGGGAGCTGACGGGCAACCGCCAGCAGCAAAGCCATGGTCAGGTCGGCTGTCCCTTCCGTCAGCACACCGGGGGTGTTGCCCACCCGGATCCCCCGCCGGGTGCAGGCAGAAATATCAATATTATCCACTCCCACCGCCATATTGCTGATCACCTTCAAGGAGGAAGCCCGCCCCAGGAGCTGTTCGGTAATGGGGTCATCCAGCAGGCTGATCATCCCCTCCGCTTCCGGAAGCCTCTCCTGCAGCCCGGAACTCAAACCGCGCATTTCTTCCGGTCCGACAATCACCCGGCAGGATTGATGGAGATCATGGATCCATTCCTGGGGGATAGGGTGGGTGACAATCACCAGCGGTTTCTGCTCAGCGTTCATCGCTCACCTCTCAAACTGTGAAAAGGAAGTAGAGATCATTGACGTTGGTATGGGTGGGCCCAATTTTAATCAGATCTTCCAGCTGCTCGAAGAAAAGGTAGGAATTGTGCTCCTGGAGATATTTTTGGGGATCGAGATTCTGGGTCGCGGAACGCGCCAAGGTTGCTCCGGTGGCAGCAGCGCCGGCGGCATCTGTTGGTCCATCCTCACCATCGCTGGCCAGGGTGATCAGCAGGGCATCTTTCAGGCCGGCGATCGTTTCCACCGCTGCCAGAGCAACCTCAGTATTCCTGCCGCCCTGGCCGCTTTCCAATTCTCCAGCAATCGCTACTGTTGGTTCTCCTCCCCCAATCAAGCAGGCCGGTCGGGAAAAAGGCTGATTGTTCCGGGCCATCGCCACCAGCAGTTCCCCCAGCTGTTGGCCCGTTTCTGCAGCCTGACCAAGAAAGGGTTCGGGCATTCGCCGGCAGAAAAATCCCTCTTTTCTGGCCTGCTGAAGGCCGGCTTCTACCGCCAGGCGGTTGTCCCCGAGAATGCGGTTGTGAACCTGGCCAAAAAGGGGATCTCCAGGCTTGGGGGTTTCGGTGCCGTCCTCTTTGGATCCAGCGTGGAGATGGTCCAGCACAGACGGCGGAACCTGGCTGCTCAACTGATATTTTTCCAGGATGGTGAGGGCATCCTGGCTGCGGGTTGGGTCCGGCATGGTGGGCCCGGAGGCAATGATATCAACACGCTGCTGTAACACGTCAGAGAGGATCAAAGCATATACCGGCGCCGGGGCGGCGGTTTCAGCCAGCCGGCCGCCCTTGACAAGGGAGAGGTGTTTGCGAATGGTGTTGATTTCCACAATATCCGCTCCTGAGGCAATCAGCAGCTGGTTGGTCTGTTTCAGCTCGTCCAGCGAAATGCTCTCGACAGGAAGCGAGAGCAGAGCGGATGCTCCTCCGGAGAGCAGCAGCAGGACCAGATCGTCGCCGGTCAGATCCTGCAGGGTGCTGTGGATCTGGCGGGCAGCCTGCAGGCCGTTTTCATTTGGATGGGGATGACCGCCGGAAAATACCTGGAAGCGCTCCAGCGGTTTTTCCCAGCGCGCTAGCGAGGTCTGTTTGGTAAGCAGCAGCCCCAGGTCCAGACGCTGCCCCAAAACTTCTTCTGCAGCTGCGGCCATGGGCAGGGCTGCTTTGCCAACTGCCAGGACGATCAGACGGCCATCCCGGGGCAGTTCGACTTTGTGGTCCCCAATCAACAGCAGGGAGCCTCGGCGGGAGAGATTCCAGCGGACGAGTGTTCCAGGATGAACAGCGTTCAGGGAAGCAGCCAGCACCCGGCAGATGCCCTTTCCGCCGGTCTGGTGGTACAGCGAGCGGGTGAGAAACGCCTCTGCTGAAAAGTTCATAACAGGCCCGCCGGTTCGATACAGCGGGGGGAGTTATTGCCCGGGGAGTTGACATAGGGGGAGACCGGGTAGGCTTTCATCTCTTGGGCGGGATAGGGCTGGAGCAGTGCCTGCAGAGCCTGAGTATCTCCCTCTCCCGGCTGCAGCCAGCGCTGATGACTTTCTCTGGGCAGGATGACCGGCATGCGGTTATGGATGGGCCTCACCAGGGGGTTAGGTTCGGTGGTAATGATGCAGGCCGAGCGCAGTGGGTCCCCGTGCGGGGAAATCCACTCATCCCACAGCCCGGCAAATCCGAACGGCTCCCGATCTTTCAAGGAAATAAAATAGGGTATTTTCGATGTACCAGGGTTCTTTTTCCATTCATAAAACCCATCCGCCAGGATCAGACAGCGCCTGCGGCGGAAGCTGGACCGAAAGGAAGGTTTCTCAGCCACAGTTTCAGCCCGGGCGTTGATCAAATTGTACCCGCCAAATTTTGCGTCTTTGGACCAGGAAGGGATCAAGCCCCAGCGGAAAAACGTCAGGGTTGGGTTTTTCTCATTGGGTACAACCGGAATCGGCTGGGAGGGGGCGATGTTATAGCTGGGAGGCAGATCCCCGGGAATATCAAAATCCGGAAAGGCCAGCCGGAGCTCATCGGGGGAAACGGTTAGGGTAAATCGTCCGCACATCGGAACCCTCCGCAGGTGGGGAGTAGTGAATATGTCTGGTTATTATTGTAGCTGATCTGATGAGATGAGGATAAAAAAAACCCCTTGACCTGAGGGGGGCAGGCCAAGGAGCACGGTGATTATCACATATCGGCCGACAGTTGTCAAGGGGAAGGGATTTGACGGCGTTTCTGGAACAAAAAAGGCTGATTTTAGGGGAATTTGATGTCTATCGGATAGAAATATCAGCTTCGAGGGCTGTTATTTCAAATTCTTGTTGAATTTTTGGCTTTCTCGCAGGGTGAAAATCAATCACCTGGATGCGGTCAACCGGCTGGCTGACTGCCAGGGCCGCCTGATATCCGGCAGCGCTATCCAGATCAATCAGCTGGAGTCCGGGAAGGGCTGCTGCCATCAACAAGGGATCCCCCCCGGCTTCCTTGAAGATGGTGTTGTGGGCTTTATAGAGGGCTTCTTTCTGCGCCCAGCTGCGGAAAAATGCTTCCTCCTGTTGCTGTGGATTCAATCTCCGGAAATCTGTTTTTTCCTGGCTGCTGTACCAGCGCCGCTGCATTGCCTGGTAATCAGCAAGAGGATAATGTTCCTGGATATCGATCCCGACCTGTAGATTCCGGGCAAGAGCACATAGGAAATACTCGCCGGAGTGAGAGAGATTGAACACAAGGCTTTCCGCTGGAATAAATGGCTTTCCGGTTGGATTCCTTCGAATTTGGATCTCCCCCGGATCTTTGTGGAGCAGACTCCCCAGAATACGGCGCAGCAGGAACCGGGAGAGCAAAGCTGCCTGACGTGCCCTCTCACTGAGCAGCCGGAGGGCACGATCCTGCTCGGCCTGGCTGAGCAGACTGATCATGGAGGGGCTCACTGGAAGCCAAGGCTGAAAACTTGTTCGCCAGATGTGGATTTCGTTCTCCCGTGGACCGGGTATTTCAGAGGACGTCATCAGTTAATCAGCCGGTTCCAGGCCGTGGGAACACGGATGCCCTGCAGCCGCAGGTCTGTCAGCCGATATAAATAAGCGGCTCCCTGGAGCAGGGCATCGGCAACAGAGACCACACTTCTGTTTTCCGGGTTTTCAAGCCAGGTACCGCGGACCCAGTCGTTGAAAGCGCCCATTGAGGGACCACACCAGATTTGATAATCATAAGCCCGCTGTGGATCCCCCTGGATTCCCCAGTGAGTGGCTAATCCGAGATACCAACGGAAGATCAAGGCCATCTGGCGCTTGGGATGATCCTCCGCTTTCTGCAGCTGTTCGGGATCACGTTGGCTGAAAAATTGGACGCATTCCTGCCAGATCTCGTCCAGGCTGCGCTGGAAATATTTTTCCTCCAGCTCTGTTCGTATCCCAGGAGCCAGCTCTGTGATGCTTTCATGCTGCCGGTAGATCTCGTAAAGCTTCTGCGCCCGCAGGGGAAACATGGACCCTCGTTTGAGAACCTGAACATTGACTCCCATTTCGAACATATCGGCAGCGGGCGCCATCATGACATCCGTTGCAGCTGCTTCTGCCAGGAGAGTTTTCACCCGCCGGGAGGTGGCTGCCTCCAGACAGCTTTGATTCACGGATCCGGTGACGATGTAATCAGCGCCCATTGCAAATGCTGCCAGGGCAGAAGCTGGGGTTCCGATTCCCCCCGCCGCGCCTATCCTGATTGACACGGGATAGGTGCGCTTCTCCTGGATCTCATCTCTCAAGGCCATCAGGGACGGCAGCAGGCTGGTCAGCGGCCGGTTATCGGTATGACCGCCAGAGTCGGCTTCCACAGTGATATCATCAGCTATGGGAAAACTTGCTGCCAGTTCAGCTTGCTGGGAAGTGATCCTGCCTTGTGCGACCAGAGGACGGAGGATTTTGTCGGGGGCGGGTTCAAGGAACTGCAGAGCGACTTCCCGGCGGGAGAGTTTTGCAATGATTTTATGGTGGGACCGAATTCTTCCCTGAGAATCCCGCCGCAGTCCAGAGGCACGGTACTGGACCAGGGTGGGGGTCATTTTCAAAAAGGCAGAGGCTTCGATGGTGTTGATGTCTTCCTGGAGATATAAATCTACAAGGGCCTGCTCCAGGGCTGCTTGGTGTGGGCTGTGAATGAGATTAAATGCAAAGGGTTTTTCCCCCAGTTCGGATTTGATCCGGGAGATGGCCTTTTGCAGGTGCGGGGGGGAAACACCTCCTGCACCATAGGATGCCAGATATCCGGCCTTTCCCATCGCGATCACCAATTCCTCACCGGAGATTCCGTTGGCCATCGCTCCAGCCATATAAGGACTGCTCAGGCCGTGATCCCGCAAAAAGCCTGCATCTCCGAAATCAGCAGGCCTCTGGGGGCGTAAATAAGCCGCCAGCGGCCTGCCCCCGGCAGATGCTGATGTGGGATAAACTTCACCCTGGTTGACAGCAGAGAGTGTGCCTTCTCCATGGAGGAAATACACCGGGGCTGTGAGATCCTCAAGCAGCTCCTTGATACCTGGGGGGTCACTGCGGATGGCACTTTCAGGGCCTATCCAGCTGCCCTTCCCTGTTCTGTGAGGGTCTTGGTTCTGAATTGTCCTCATGATGGTGATCCTTTTTTCAGCTGTTCTCCCCGATCAAAGCCAGGTTGGAAATCTGGTAAATTCGCAGATCTTCCCGGAGCAAATTCCCATCTCCGGTAATCTCCAAACGGCTGCCGGTCTGGTTGACCTCTTTTAGGTGGATCTCAAGTTGAATGCTCTCAACTTCCCGGGTAATCTGTCCCCGGTATTTCCAGCGGATGACCTCTTCCGGTTTGAGCCGCCAGTGCACTGGAGATGATTGACCCAGCTGATCAGCTGCAGCCTGAATTGTTTGAGACATCAGCTCCACACCCAGTGAGCCGGGCATGACCGGATCCTGATGGAAATGGGCTCTGAAAAACCAGGCTTGAGGGTCGATTTTTTCTGCCAGGTAGAGGGATCCAGCCTGATACTCTCCGCCGGCCGGCGCAAACCAGTAGCGTGTTACCGGAGGCAGGCAGGCCTCTCCTGGTGATAATTCCGGTTTGTCATCAGGAGAAAACCAGCGGCCGGTATCGGGGTGATTTCGAAAAAAAGTGCTGAATTGACGCCCGCCGTCGATTCCCTTCTGGCGGGATAGCATCCCAGACGGAAAATAGCCAAAGGAGGCTTTCCCGCGGAAGAACATCCTGCCGCTGGAGGAGAGCTCAAAGTTGTAATGCTGGATGATGGTGCTCTGCAGGGTGCTGGAGGTGGTCAGCTCTACCCGGGTGGAGATCGTCGAGCCCGGCGGAGGCGGATCAGCGGTTAACTCTGCCTGCCCATCCAGATTCCGGAAGTAATAATCAACCTTTGGGCCGCTGAGGATGGAACCCATGTATGCTGAAAGAAAGCCGCAGGGTTGAAGAGCGATCTCCAGCAGGGCAACATAAGGAAGGCTGGAGCGGTTGGGTAGATACCAGGCTTTTTGGGGCAGGTCGTATTCAGCCCGCAGGCTTGCTCCCGGCTGCACACGATTGGCTGCGGCATTCAGCTCCACCACTCGGTCAAGAAACTGCATCTTCCCATTGGGGAGCAGGGGAATCCGCTGCCCGGCAAAGGGGGTGTAGGAGCGCCCAAAACAGGCAGAGGGGTCCCCCAAAGTAAAGGCAGCGATCTGATCGTGGGTGAATAATACTCTCTTCGAGGGGGACCGGGAGCTATTCTGCAGGGAGGGGGAGGAAACCAGCTCAAGTGCTCGGGACAGGTTCCCGGTCAGGGTTTTCATGCTGGAAAAATAACTGCGCTGAGCATTTGCCAATCTGGAGGATTGTCTGGCAAGCACTTCGAAGGGATCTGCAGCGATTTGTTCGCTGTGCGGGTCTGCCTTTGTGGAGGGCTGCTCAGGAAGCGCTCCCGGAGCGGCCTCCTTGGTTGTGGGCCGCTTCCGGGTCAGTCTCTGGCCAAGTCGTTTCCACTGGGAGACGTCTGATTTCCACCCTGGTAGCTGCTCCGCAATTAATGGGTCCAGCTGAAGGGGGACCCGGTGGCTGATCAACTGAGCGAGCACGTTCAGGATGCCATCCAGATCCGGTTGATATTTTTTATTAATGGCACAGACTGCGTGGGGACGATCCTTGAGGATGGCCTCTATCCAGCGAGTGCAGGTTTTTTGGGGGCCAACTTCAATGAACAAGCGGGTTCCATCCCGGTAAACCTGTTCTACCAAGCGGGGAAAATCAACCCGTCGGCAGATCATGCCTGCCAGTGAGCGGCCGATTTCTTTGGAGTCCGGGGAAAGAGGTTGATATTCTGCTGCTGAATAAAAATTAATTGCTTCCCCAGGGAAGACGGATTCTGTCAGGAGTTCAACAAACGCAGGGTATTCCCCGGCCATTGCAGGGTTGTGAATGGATGCCTGAAAGGGCATGGGCAGAGAGCGGCATCCCAGCGCTTTGATCACCCGCTGGCAGGCATTTTGTTCACCGGCAATGACCACCTCATCCGGTGTGTTGATGATGGTCAGGAATGCCTTGGGCTCTTTTTCCAGGACGTCAAGGCATTCTTGGGGAGAAGCTTTGAGTATGTAGGAATCCCAGAAGCCAGCCTCAAATTCTTCAGGGGCCCAATAGTCTCTGACTGCGGTCATCGAACCGAACAGGCGCTCTTTAAAGAGGGCGGATCGCCGCCATTTGAGACTGCTCTGTTCTCCGTTTCGCCAGATTCCATTGGCCCAGAGCATGCTGATTTCACCCAGGCTGTACCCGAAGGCTGCCCGGGGTTGAAGGGAAAAAACTTCTTTCAGGATTAAAGTGTGGAGTACAGCCAGACTGGTCCCGGATTCAATTAGATCAATTGGCTGCTTGAAAAAGTGTTCTTGTCGTTCCTCCAGGTCCTTTTTTGAGAGAGGAGCTAAACTGCGGGGGTAGATCAGGGTCTCCGCCAGCGATTGGCGGATATTTCCGGTCGTTTTTTTAACCATTTCGTGCAGCCCAGGAAAGATCTGGAATAACTCTCTGCCCATGCCTGGGTAGCTGTTAAAAGCCCCCGGATAAATCAATGCTGTTCCCTGATCTCCCAGCGGCTGGGGGACAAAACAACTGCCCGCAGGCGTGGTCAGCTGTTTTCCGGACTTGATGCATCGCTCCAAACCCTTCTGGAGAAGCCTAATTTCTTTCCTGCTCTTTTCCCGGTTCTCTGCCAGGATGCAGCCCCTCAGCCGGGGGTGTTCTTTTTCAGCCAGGAGCAAGCGCCGGGCAGCCAAGACTTTCAGCGGCTTTCCCTCTTCAATCCCACGTTGCAATGCCTGGAGGGATACCTGAATTTCACGCAGCGATTGACCGGAAAACGGCAGAAGTGTCTTGCTTTCCGGAACCATCCCGGTCCGTATCCTGGGAAGGGACTTGCGGTGGATGGCTTCCTCCAGCAGGATATCCTGCAGTCCTGCACCAGTAGAGAACAGCACCAGCGACCGGCGGGGAGTTTTTCCATGATCCAGCCAGGGTCGGGGAGATTCTGGAGCGTAAAAAGGACCGGCAGCAGGAACCCCCTCCAGCCGGGCGCGGAGCGTTTTCGGGAATCCGGGAATGGTCCGTCGGTGCAGGGTCAGCACAGCCTGGATAAAACCAGCCATACCGCTGTCAACCTCGATCGAGGTGGATACCCCTCCCAGGGCACAAATTCGATGGGAGGGATCAACCGGCCAGAGATCGGCCAGCTTTTCCCAGAGGTTTTTGTTGAGGTCTGCGGGATCAGCTGGCATCTGGAGATATTCGGGCGGATATTCTCCCCACTTTGTTGAGATGCTTTCCAGGCTGCCATCAGTTTGCGGGTGGATTCCGTCCAGGACCAGACGGGCATAACTCTGCTGGGGGCTGCCAGGCGAGGAGATCACAAAGGCGCCGACGCCGATTGAATCTGATGCCAGGATCAGCACCTGATGGTGGGGATTTTTGTGCAGAAATACAGCTGCGGTGCTCAGAGCCCCAGGAATGGAAACATCCCCCGCCTGTTGTTCGAGGATGATGATGTCCTGGTTTTCTGAAAGAAAACGATCGTTCGAATCCCTGGGTTGGATCAGCAGAATCAAAGCGCAGCGATCCCGGCTGCTGATCCCCGCATCCTCCAGAGCGCTCTCAGCAACCCTGGAAAGCTCCGGAGGTGAGGAAGAGAGCAGGGATTTACCCTGGAAAAGGGCGGTTTCCAAGGAAGTTAAGGAAGGATGGCTGCCGTACGCTGCAGCCAATCCAGTGATGATCCCATTCATACTGCTGCAGACTCCAGTTGGTTTTGACGGAAAAGGGGCTGCAAACGTTGGCTGAGGGTGATTTCAGCGCCAGCAACCCGGCTGAAAATCCGACCCTGCCTGTCATGGCTGGTGACATCCGCGACCAGGGTATGGCTGCTGGAAGACCGAACAGTCATGGTGACATAACTGGTTTGTCCAAATTCCAATGGTCGATACTGGGTACCGCCGGCAATCTTCAAGGGCAGACCGACGCTGCCCTGATACAGGTGAGCCCAGATTAGAAGACTCTGCAGATGGACATCTGCCCAGAAAGGATTGAATGAACGAACAGGAAATTGACCCATCTGCTTTCTTGTCAACCTGGGAAGATGACAGCGAGTGGTCAGCCCGGCGGGAGAGTGGTTGAGTACTTCTTCCACCCCCTGGAAGCTGGCCCCGTGGAAAAGCGTCTGATCTCCGTACAGGCGATCGCCCGGGATGGCTTCACGCTGCTGAAAATCAGCCGCAACAGGCGCTGGAGCCTCTAGTGATGAGCGGCGAAGGGTGATTTCAGCCTGATAATGCTGCTGTTGTTTTCCGTCCTTGGTTTGACTGCTGATCCGGGCTTCGAGAACCAGTGCCTGTTTTCCCCGTTTGGGGAGGTTTATGTCAAGTTGATATTCTGCAGATAGATCGTCATTAAAAACAATACCTTTGAAGACGCGGTAATCACTCACTGCAGAAAATTTGTATCCAGGAAAGAGATCTTCACAGCTGTTAATCATCCAGGCGACGGCACAGACAGTTGGGAGGACTGCCTGCCCACCAATGACATGATCCACCAGGAAAGGATTCTCAACCAGGGAAAGCTGCCGGTAGATCCGGAAGCTGTCCGGTGGATTTTCCAGCCCATGATCTGAAACAGGCAGCGGACTCCCCACCACCCACTGCGGTTGGTGAGGAACATTTCCAGACAGCAGGTGGATCAGGGTTTCAGGTCCTTCTTGCTTGGAGATCAGGCCAACATTTTTTCTTTTCAGGATTCGCCTCAGCTGAGGGCTGACCATCCCGCCGTCCCAGGGGCCCCAGTTGATAGAGAGCACCTGGATGTCTGGCTGAGTGCGCTGAAGGTAATGGGCAAATTTATTGAGCACTTCATTGCTCAGGCTGTAATCCGCCTGGCCGGGGTTGCCATAGTAGGCCGCTACTGAGGAAAACAGCACCAGGTGCTGTAGATTAATCCGGGGAATGATTTCCAGCAGGTTCATTAATCCATCTACTTTAACCCCGTAAACCAGTTCAAAATCCTTTTCCTGTTTATCCTGGAGATGTTTATCGGCCAATGCTCCGGCGCCGTGGATTATGCCTGTGATTTGATCAGCGATCGGGGAGAGCACTTCGCGCAGGTTGTCCAGATTCCGGATGTCTGCCTGAAGATAGATTGCCTGACCGCCTGCGAGCTGGATCTTTTCCAGCGTCCGCTGGATTTCCCGGCTGGATAACACCGCTCCGACCAGATGATCCAGTTCTTTCGGGGTAAGTTTGCCATGCTGAGAGTGATTAGCCTTGAGCGCATTCTGCTTGAGCTCAGTCTCTTCCCATACACCTTCAGCCCAGGAGGGTTCCTCATCTAGAAGGGCTGAGCGGCCGAAGAGAGTCAGCCGGCAATGGAAGACTGATGCCAGGGCGACTGCACAATCAGCAGTGATGCCTTTCCCTCCTCCACTGATCAGAAAATTGCTCTCGGAATCTGGCGTGGGGTTCGTAGAAGCCTTTGACATGTTTTATCCCTTACCCAGAGTCAGGGTCACTCGGGACTGCCTGCTGAGTCCAACTTCCAGAAGATCATGGCGGGGATCATGCAGCTCCCGGATGACAAAGGCCGCTTTCTCTTCCGCCTTCATGGAGGGGTCGAGATCAATGTATCTGCAAAAAACGTCCGGTACTTCCCGATAAAATGTTTTTACCAGACCGCTCAAACCGCCGCCTTCCTGGAAAGAACCTGCTGCTGAGGTACCCAGCCTTCCATCTAACTGGGTGATTGTCAGAAAAAATTTTCTACCTGGAGGCTGATTTTCCGTTTCTTTGAAATGCTGTGCCAGAAATTTTGCCAGGAAAAAGGTCATTTTTACTATGCCGCGGTCTCTCGCCTGGGAAAAAGCCAGCGGGTGTAAGTGAATAATTCCGGCAAAATCTCCCACCCTTTCAGCTTCCCTGGACAGCTGCTGCTGCATATCATCTGGATCCTCACTGTCGATCCTCAACCGGGAGAGGTCTGTCGGAAGCTCACGGGGATCTTCACTCAGGTACGGTGTTTGCACCAGCTGCAGCGGCCAGCCAACGTTTTGCAAAGCCTCAGCAAACTGAAGCGTGAATTTGCTGCCGTCGTCGGTTACCAGCAGAGGATGAACAGGGTTGATCTCCAGCTCCAGACGATCAGGCCGGGGAAGATCCCTCAACTGTACCGGATTTGCCATCAGCTTTGAGGCTTTTTTTTTTCTTCTACCGGCTGCAGATGGGATCGTTCCCTCATAAGCGTGATGATCTCATCTAATGTGCGCATTTCTCCCAGG
Organism: uncultured Anaerolineales bacterium; assembly: GCA_964603385.1. Taxonomy (GTDB): domain Bacteria; phylum Chloroflexota; class Anaerolineae; order Anaerolineales; family UBA11858; genus B10-G9. The sequence continues at coordinate 30,785 of CAZRUS010000001.1, forward strand.
AGGTCTCCATCCACCGGAGGAAGGTCCGGGAAATGATCTTCTACCGCGCCGAGAATCTCCACCCGCTTGATGGAGTCGATTCCCAGGTCGGCTTCCATATCCATTGATGTTTCCAGCATTTCCACAGGGTAGCCGGTTTTTTCGGCCACCGTTTCCAGCAGAAAGGCAGCGAGGTCCAAATTATCTGTCAAAGGCTCTTCCGCCTGTGGATCAACCTCCTCCGGCCCTGGAATTGGATCCGGCATCGGGGTTTCCGCCGGGGGTGTTTCCAGGTCCACTGGAGGGTCGGTCTCCAGCAGATTCTCCGCTGTTTTCAGGTAAACAATGATGTCTTCCAGGGTGCGGGATTCAGCCAGAATTTCTGTATCTGCAGGAGGAAGCTCCGGGTAGCGGTCTTCCAGCGCTCCCAGGATTTCGACTCTCTTGATGGAGTCAATACCCAGATCTGCTTCCATATCCATGGTCAGATCAAGCATTTCAGCCGGGTAGCCGGTTTTCTCAGCGACAATCTCCAGCAGGGAGCTGTTGATCTCTTCGAGATGGAAAGCTGATTGAAGAACGGGCGATGAAGTCATGAGCTGGGAACTGCGGACGGAAGACTGGATTTCCGGTCGGGGGGACTGCCCTGGTTGAAGAGGTTGCTCATCCACCTGATCAGCAGCGGAGGATGGGAGCGGAGATTCCAGAGCGGATGAAGGGGGGGGAAAGGAATCGGAGCCGGAAGACAGCTTGCTACCATCTAGCTGCTGGTACTGCTCTGTCAGCAAGGTCACGAAAGCGTGGGAATATTCCGCCTGATAGTGCAGGAACTGCTGATGAACCTCCAGTTCTTTTTCTTGCAGGCGATGAAAACCAGCCAGACTGTCCTGAATGACTTCCAGGGAATGGGCGCTGGCCGCGCCGCTGCCGTTTTCCAGCACCACTGCCTGCTGATCCAGAAGACCCTGGAAGATGCCCTGAAATTCTCTCAGCTGGGTCAGGTACTGCTGGTGGATATCCACTGTTCTCCGCTGATGATCAACGGCATGCTGGACACCCTGCTGAATGATTTCCAGCTGGGCACTGGGCTGCCTATCCGGCTTGCTGGGGAGAACGCTGGGCGGTAATGAGGACATCCTGGATCCATTTCCAGAGGATGTTTGCAGATATTTTGCCGGACTGGTCTGGATTTTGCGGCCGTCAGCCAGCGCTTCCTGAAATGCTCGCTTGCGTTCCGCAGGGGTGTAATTGCTGCCGTTGAGGGGAATCTGTAATTTAGCCATAGCTGTACCCTTTATTTTGCATTCATGTAGATCTCAGGAGCGGGAGCAGTGGTTTTTGAGTAAGGATCAAAGCCGTTCAGTGGCAGACCGATCACCCGCAGTTTGGCGACTGCCTGCCGCAGCTGAAGGTCCGAGGACTTCTCCCTGCTGGGATTCAGAGAGACGGCATCATGGGGACGATCTGCCAGGATGTCCCTGACCAGGTTGCCCAGTACCTGTCGCGGTCCCACCTCCACAAATACCCGCACCCCGGATTGATAAAGCGCTTCTATCTGGGATTTGAAGATCACCGGATGGAGGATGTGTTGGGAGAGGATTTCCCTGACTGCAGTTTTATTTTCTGGGTAGGGCTTTCCCGTTGTGTTCGAAAATACCGGAATCGTTGCTGGATGAAAGTCTTCTTTGGCAACTGCAGCTGAGAAGGGTTGGGAGGCGTGTTCTACCAGCGGTGTGTGAAAGGCTGCAGAAACCGGCAGCCGGGTGAATTTAATTCCTTGACTGCTGAAATGATCCTCAGCCCGGGTGATGGAATCACTGGGGCCGGCCAGCACCATCTGGTCAGGCGAGTTCTCGTTGGCAATCACCAGATCAGGAAAACTGGATATTTCAGCTGCAATTAATGAATAGGGTGCTTTCACTGCAGCCATGGCGCCGGCATCAAAATCTGGGTTTTCCGGGGGACGCATGGCCTCTCCGCGGGCCTTGACAAGCCGGAGGAAAGCGGAATCATCCAGGACACCGGACGCCCAGAGAGCGGTTAATTCACCAAAGCTGTGACCAGCGGTAAAATCCGGCTGAAATCCTGCCTGCAGGAGGAGCTGATAAAGGCCGCAGCTGATCACACCAATCGCAGCCTGGGCGTAATCGGTTTCCCGGAGAGATTTTTTCTGATTCAGCAGGGAGGTTTGAGTATAGGCCGGGGCAGGATATAAAACTTCTGAAAGAGGTTTCTGACCTGCCTCGGCAAACAGCAGATCCATGGCCTCGATCACTTCTCGCAGCGGGGGGAAATTGATTACTGCTTCCTGGAGCATTTGCAAGTACTGGGATCCCTGCCCGGGGAAGAGGGCGGCAATTTTTGCCTGGTTATCCAGACTCTGGGAACGGTAGGTAATTCCTCTGGGGTGATCCCACCCCGGGGAATCAGGATCTTTGTCCAGCAGCTCTGCCGCCGTTTCCAGATATGCTGCCGTTTCGGCTGCACTCCGGGCCACAAAGCCCACTCTGGGTTGATCAGCAGGCGGATTCCCCTGACGGCTCTTGTTGCACAACCTCTGGAAGGCACCTTCAGATCGGTCGTTTTTGAGCCCAGGGATCAGCTGCTGAATCTGCTCCCGCATTGCTTTGGAGGTGGGAGCCGAGAGCAGGATGGTTTCTGCTGTCGGAGCCAGCCTGCTTCCAGGTCCTTGCGGATGGGGATTTTCTTCCAGGACAAGGTGAAAGTTGGTCCCTCCGAAACCGAAAGCACTGACCGCTGCCCTGCGGGGCTGCTGGTCAGTCCTGGAAAACCAGGGCCGGGCCTGATTATTGATATAGAAAAGGCTATCCTCGAGTTGCAAATCTTCCGCTGGCTGGGAAACGTTGATGGTGGGCGGCAGCACTTTTTGATCCAGCGCCAGAGCTGCTTTGATCATCCCGGCTGCGCCCGCGGCTGCCTTGGTGTGTCCGATCTGGGATTTGACCGAGCCAATTGCAATTGTTTGTCCTTTTCCGTTGGGAGGTCCAAAAACTGCGTTTAATCCTGTGATTTCTGCTGGGTCCCCGGCTTTTGTACCCGTTCCGTGGGCTTCGATCAGACCGATGCTTCTGGGATCGATATCGGCATCCCGGTAAGCTCGCTGGACAGCCAGCGATTGTCCGGCGGGCCTGGGAGCATAAATGCTTTTGAATTTGCCATCGCTCGAGCTGCCAATCCCGCGGATAACTGCATAGATATGATCGCCATCCCGTTTGGCATCCTCCAGGCGCTTCAGGATCACCATGCCGAGTCCCTCCCCTATCAGCATGCCGTCCGATGATTGATCAAAAGGGCGGATTTCCTGGGAGGGGGAAAAGGCAGGTGTTTTGCTGAAACATAAGTACGTGAATGGGGAGTTGTCGGTGTCCACCCCGCCGGTGATCATCAGATCCGCCCGGCCTTCCAGCAGTTCCGACAGGGCCATTTTTACCGCCGCCAGACTGCTGGCACACGCAGCATCGACTACTGCGTTGATTCCACCCAGATCCAACCGGTTGGCGATCCGACCGGCGATCACGTTCCCCAGCAGACCAGGAAAGGAGTTTTCATTCCAGGGGGCATAGGCAAGTTTGATCTTTTCGATAATCATCTCCGTGTCTTCTGTGGAAAGACCGCTGCTAATCAGCACCCTTCTCCAGATTGGATACTGCAGGCGTGCGCTGAGATCAGAGATCAGCTTTTGTCCTCCGGCAACACCAAGCACCACACCAGTCCGGGAGCGGTCAAATTCCCGTTCCGCTCCATACCCGGCATCCTCCATGGCGTCACGGGCAACAACCAGACCCAGCAGCTGCGAGGAATCGGTCACCTCAAGCAGATTGGGCGGCAAACCGAACTCCAGCGGATCAAAATCAATATCCGGGATAAATCCCCCTCGTTTGCAGTAGGTTTTATCCTCTGCTTGAGGATCGGGATGGTAATAATCATTCACCCTCCAGCGGTCCTCTGGGACATCGGTGATGCAGTCAATCTTGTTAATTATGTTTTCCCAGTATGACCGTAGATCAGGAGATCGGGCAAAAACCGCAGCCTGACCAATTACCGCAACAGGAGTTTTTTGTAAAGAACCGGGGTTCATGATGGATTTACTCCGTCAATATCAGGGACAAATTAACTGGGGTGGACTCAGCGGATTGATCTGGGTTTGAATTTTCCAGATCCGGACAGAAATACTGCGGCGGCGGTCAGTTTCAAAAGGTCCCCAATCAAGAAAGGGTAGAGGCCCAGATGCAGGATTCTTTCAATGCCGACAAATTCAGTCAGCCAGGCCAGACCGCTGAGATAAATCACAGCGCTCCCGATCAGAAGAGCCAGCACCGCCTTGAGAAAGGATTGATCCCAGCCATAATCAATCAGGTAACCAACTGTAAACGCTGCGGCTGCAAATCCCAACAAATAGCCCCCTGTCGGTCCAAGAAGGACCGCCAGGCCAGCTTTTCCCCCGGCGAAGACCGGCAAACCAGCCGCACCTTGAAAGAGGTACAAACTGACTGCGGCCAGTCCGCGGTGCTTTCCCAGCAAGGCTGCCGAGAGCAGCACAGCCAGGGTTTGTAACGTGACCGGGACCGGGCTGAAGGGCAGGATCAGGGACACCTGGGCGCTGAGGGCAATCAGCAGCGAAGCGGTAAATACTAATCCCACGTTGTAGGCCCAGGCTGGCAGGGTTTTGGCTGGTTGAAAGATATCAGCGTAGCTCATCAGCTACCTCCTTCTTCGTGTGATCCGGGATCGGGGTGGACTGTGATCAGGGGTTTGCCTTTCTCCACTTCAGCACCAACCTGCGTGTGAACATTTTTGATCGTTCCAGAGACAGCGGTGCGCACTTTCATCTGCATCTTCATGGCTTCCTGGATTAAAACTGGCTCCCCTTTGAGCACATGATCTCCTGGCTTGACGAGTACCTCGACAATCAGGCCGGGCATGGGGGAGATGATCTCTCCGGTATTCTCGGCTTTTTTGCGCTTGCTGCTTTGAAGTCCCAGATCTACTTCGGCGCAAAGATGCTTGCCGTTAATCTGCACCTGATAACTGCTGGCAGAGACCGGTTCCAGGTAAGTTTCCACGTTACGGTTGGGGTGCCTGAGCAGATGGAGACCGTTGCCGTTAAGCGATTCCAGATTAATCTGATAACGATCGCCGTTAATTTTCAGCTGACTCTGGCCCACGGATACCTGGTAGATGTGCTCTCCCACATAAACTCGATAATTGACCATGTTCTCCTCGCTGCTGATAAAGTTTGCTTCCTTTCAGCCCGAAATCTGCTCCCGCCAGGCCTGTTCACGCCAGGGGCTGAGGGTGGAGGGGGTATTCTGGCCGACTGGAAGGCGTCGGCGGTGAAGGTGGAGCGCTGCAGCCATGGCGGCATCCCGGGCGATGCGCTCTTCCAGCGGGCTTTGAGATTGAAATCCATCCAGCAGCGCCGTGTGGATCTCGCCGGTCTGGTATGGATGAGACTTCAGGATCCGCAAAGTAAAATCCAGATTGGTTTGCAAACCGCCGGTTTGCAGCTCCATCAGAGCCCGCTGCAGCCGGGAAATCGCCTGCTGACGACCCCTTCCCCAGGCGATTACCTTGGCGATCAGGGAATCGTAATTGACAGCGATTTCCATCCCCTGATAAAGAGCGCTGTCCACCCGGATACCGGGTCCCCCTGGTTCTTTCAAGTAAGAAATTGTTCCACTGGTAGGGAGGAAATTTTCCTCTGGATTTTCGGAAAGAATTCGGGCTTCTATGGCTGCGCCGCTGCTGTTGATATCCGCTTGCTGGAGGGAGAGGGATCCGGTCAAAGCCAGCTGAATCTGCTCACGTATGAGATCGATCCCGGTGATCATTTCGGTGACCGGATGCTCCACCTGGATGCGGGGATTGACTTCTATGAAATAAAACTGCCGCTGGGCATCCCGCAAAAATTCCACCGTTCCCAGGCTGCGGTATTTCAGCTGGCGGCCGAGGTTGACTGCTGCCCTGACCAGGCATTGCCTTTCTTCAGAGTGCAGGTCCGGAGCCGGAGCCTCTTCAATTAATTTTTGATGCCGGCGTTGTATGGAGCATTCCCGCTCACCGAGAACCAGGACTTTTCCTTTGCCATCCCCTAAGATCTGAATCTCAATATGTCGGGCGAGCTGAACAAGCGGTTCCAGATAGATAGTTTCATCACCGAATGCCCCTTTCGCCTCAGCTCGAGCGAGCTCGATTTCTCCTTCCAGTTCTTCCTCACATCGGGCCAGGCGGATACCTTTCCCCCCGCCACCCGCAGCAGCTTTGACCAGCAGCGGAAAGGTAAGTTCATCCGGAAGCTGATCGATTGAGAATTTATCCTGAAGCGGTTGGTCCGGGCCAGGCAGCACCGGAAGTCCGGCATCCCGGGCAGCCCTGCGGGCAGAAATTTTGTCACCGAGAACCTGCATGGTCTCGGACCGGGGACCAATAAAGATCATCCCGGCCCCCTCAACGGCCTGACAGAAGAGGGGGTTTTCTGAGAGAAAACCGTATCCGGGGTGGACTGCTGTAGCGCGGGTCTTTCTGGCCGCCTGGAGGACAGCTTCAATATTCAGATAGCTCTGGGCAGCGCTGGTGGGGCCGATCAGCACAGCCTCATCGGCATAGCGGGTATGCAAGGCACTGCGATCAGCCTCGGAGTAGACAGCGACGGTGGCCAGGCCCATCTCCCGGCAGGTACGGATGATGCGAACGGCAATTTCTCCACGATTGGCAATCAGCACTTTTTCCATAGGTTTTTTAGAGGGGGATGTTTCCGTGTTTTCGCTTGGGGGTTTGCTGACGTTTTTCCTGCAGCATTTCCAGTCCCAGGATCAGCTGCTGCCGGGATTCTTCTGGCTTGATGAGATCATCCAAGTAGCCCTCAGCGGCTGCCAGCAAGGGAGAAGCCATCTCATCGCGGTAATCCGCAGCCAGCTTGTCCTGCATCTGATCCGGGTCCTGTGCTTCTTGAAGCTGGCGTCGGTGGAGGATTTTCACTGCACCTTCCGGCCCCATGACGGCGATTTCACTGCGCAGCCAGGCAAGGTTAAAATCACCGGAAAGATGCTTCGAGCCCATCACAATATAGGCTCCTCCATAGGCTTTACGGAGGATCAAAGTAATCTTGGGAACCGTGGCTTCCGCGTAGGCAAAAATCATCTTCGCCCCGTGGCGGATGATGCCATTATGCTCCTGCTCGACACCGGGCAGGAAGCCCGGGGTATCCACCAGAGTGAGGATGGGAATGTGGAAGGCATCGCAGAAGCGGATGAAGCGGGCAGCTTTATCCGAGGCGTTGATATCAATCACCCCGGCAAGGTGGTCCGGTTGATTGGCGACCAGGCCTACCGACTGTCCCCCCAGCCGGGCAAAGCCGACCACCATGTTTTTCGCATAGCCATTGTGGATCTCTAAAAACTCTCCCCGATCCACAAGTTCTTGGATGACCAGGTGGATGTCATAGGGTTCCCAGGAGGAATGGGGAACCAGATCGGCCAGCTGCGGACATCTTCCCGGGAGATCATCAGCGGGCAGCCGGGGAGCAGGGGAAAGGTTGTTGGATGGAAGGAAGGAAAGCAGGTTTCGAACCTGATTGAAGATCTCCTCCTCACTGGCTGCCTTGAAATGGGCCACACCGCTCTGTGTGGCCTGCGCTTCAGCGCCGCCCAGGGATTCCAGATCAATTTCCTCGTGGGTCACCTCCCGGATCACATCAGGACCGGTGATGAACATTTGGGCCGTGTCTTCCACCATAAAAACAAAATCTGTAATGGCCGGAGAATAAACCGCCCCGCCCGCACAGGGACCGAGGATAATGGACAGCTGGGGAACCACACCCGAAGCCTGGACATTCTGATAGAAAATATCCCCATAAGCCGCCAGCGACTTGACACCTTCCTGAATGCGGGCTCCGCCGGAGTCATTTAATCCGATAATTGGAGCACCATTCTGGATGGCCAGCTCCATGATCCGGGATATTTTTCGTCCCTGGATCGACCCCACTGATCCACCCATAACTGTGAAATCCTGAGCAAAGAGGTACACCGGTCTGCCGTTAATTTCAGCCTGTCCGGTGGCTACGCCACCCCCGGGATTGTTTTTTCTGCTGTCAGCAGAGGAGTTGTGAACGACGCCTGCAAAGAGGCCAATTTCCTGAAAGCTGCCGGGATCAACCAGGGCAGCAATCCGCTCTCTGGCGGTCAGTTTTCCCTTATTGTGCTGCCGGGTGATCCGGGATGCCCCCCCTCCCTGCTGGGCGGATTTCCTCAACTCATCCAAACCTGCGTCATGCAGAGAACTCATCTAGACTCCTGGAAGTTTCTGGATTTTCACCGGGTAATCGGCTGGTATAACACAGGGGACCGGGATTTGTTACGTTTTCTTAACCTTGTGTTAACATGCTCAGGTGGCTTCTATGTGGGGATGAAACAGCGTAGAATAGAAAGAGTTACGGTTTTTCCCGGAGTTAGGGATCATTTTTTTTTGAGAGTGGAAAAATTTTTACAGTTTGGGAAGGTGAGCATGAGGAATAATCGCTGGTTCCGGATCTTTTTTAGTGTCATGCTGGCTGTAATCATGGTTGGGGCAGCAGGCTTTCTGATCTGGGCTTTGAATCCCCCGGCGATAGAGCCGGAAGCCCAAACCGCCCTTGAGTCTCTGGACACCAGCCGGCTGGAACGGGGGAAGGGGCTGGTCTTTTCTCCGCCCGAAGGGATCTCCAGGGTCGGTTTGATCCTCTACCCCGGCGGGCGGGTCCAGCCCGAAGCCTACGCCCCCTTGGCAGAGGCTATCGCGGACCGTGGGTATCTGACAATCATCCCCCGGATGAGGCTAAACCTGGCCGTGCTAGAAATTCAGGCGGCTGATGAGGTTCTGGCTGCCTATCCGGAAGTGGATCGCTGGGTGATCGGCGGTCATTCCCTGGGCGGCGCCATGGCGGCTGAATATGCCGCGGATCAACCGGAGAATGTTCAGGGGTTGGTTCTCTATGCCGCCTATCCTGCCGATAGCACGGATTTATCGGAACGCGATCTGGAGGTGCTTTCCATCTATGGCACCCGGGATGGGCTGGCTTCGATGGAGGAGGTACTCGCCTCGGCGGATCGTCTGCCTGAGGACACGGTCTGGGTGGAGATTAAAGGGGGGAATCATGCCGGGTTTGGCTGGTACGGACCTCAACGGGGGGATTTCCCGGCCACCATCCCAAAAGGGGAACAGCAACTTCAGATTTTGGAGGCAACAGCGGATTTTTTATCGCACCTGGGAGGGCAAAATGGGCACTAAAGTAGACATCAATACGCCAGCGCCAGATTTCAATCTGAAGGATTGGCAGGGCAGGGAAATCAAGCTGTCAGATTTCCGGGGGGAGAAGGTCGTCCTGCTGGTCTTCAACCGGGGTTTTGGTTGACCGTTCTGCCAGGCCCATATGGCGCAGTTGCGCCGTGATTATCAGAAATTCCAGCAGGCAGATGTGGAGATCCTGGTTGTTGGGCCGGAGGGGGAAAAGGCTTTCCGGCGGTACTGGCAGAAACATGAGCTGCCCTTTATCGGACTGCCTGATCCAGAGCATAGTGTGCTGAAGCGCTACGGACAGGAGGTTAACCTTTTCAAGCTGGGCCGGATGCCGGCCATGATGGTTGTGGACTGCCAGGGATTGGCCCGCTTTGTGCATTACGGGCATTCCATGCAGGACATCCCTGACAATGAGCAGGTTCTTTCCCTGATCAAGGAGATCCGCTGATTGACGCCCGCTGTCCAGCCGGTATAGTGGCCTGGAAAGAAGCCTGGCGGGGGACAGACCGGGGTGCTGCCCCTCAGCGGAGAAGGTCCTGGGAGATCAAGCGGTCCAGCTTGCCCATCGGGTAGTCCTGCAATGCCTGGAGGGGAACCCATTCTGCAGCTGTATGATAGGTCAGCTGCAAATCCCTGGAGTGCAGGGTGCAGGAAAATGCATGCAGGGTGACTTTATAATGCGTATAGGCATGATGGTAGACGCCAATTTTTTCCTCAACGGAGATCTTAATCTGAAATTCTTCCCAGATTTCCCGGATGAGTGCATCTGGAAGGCTCTCATCAGGCTCCTGTTTCCCCCCTGGAAATTCCCACATCCCTCCCAGCAGTTCTTCTGGAGGGCGTTTGGCCAGCAGCACTCGATGGTTCTGTAGGAAGACCGCTGCGGTAACCTGGAGGTGGGGCAGAGGGTCTTTCTTCTCACGAACCGGCCTGTCCTCCTGAGTTCCTGCCCTCTTTGCCAGGCAGGCGGACGCCAGCGGGCAGATGGGGCAGCTGGGCGATGCTGGCGTACAGATCAGGGCCCCGAGCTCCATCAGCGCCTGATTGTAGCTCCCCGCTTTTCCCGGGGGCAGATTTTCTTCCACCAGATTCCAGAGGACTCTTTCCGTTTCCGCTGTGCCTGATGGAGAGCTGATGTCAAAATAACGGCTGAGCACACGACGGATGTTGCCATCCAGCGCTGCGGCATCTTTTCCGAAGGCGATCGATGACAGGGCGGCGGCTGTATAGCGGCCAATGCCGGGCAAGTTTCGCAGCGCGGCAGGATCCTCCGGCAGCATCCCACTGTACTCCTCCCGCACCATCCGGGCTGCCCGGTGCAAATTGCGGGCCCGGCTGTAATAGCCCAGGCCCTCCCAGAGGCCCAGCACTTGATCCTCCTCGGCATCTGCCACATCCTCCAGGGTGGGGAAGCGTTCCATCCAGCGCTGAAAGTAGGGGATGACTGTCTCTACCCGGGTTTGCTGGAGCATGATCTCAGAAACCCAGATGGCATATGGATCTGAGGATCTCCGCCAGGGGAGGTCCCGGGCATTCTCCCGGTACCATTTCAACAAGGCGTTGGTGTCGATGGGCTTCATCATTGAGGACCAGTTAGAATTCAAGTAGAGGGCAGCAAATTTGTCCCAGTGTACCACAGGCGGGCGAGGCAGGCGCAAGCCCCGGAGGCTGCAGGTGAAAATTCCTGATTGCGCCGGCGGGAGCTCTCCTGTATACTTTGTAATACGGCAGGATGTCAACACGGCAATGTTCATCCACTGGCTGCCCCTCCAAGGCGCCTGCTGCCACAGCCCAGGCTGAACCACAGTCAATCCCCCCGACGGGAAGGATTTGGCAGGATTCTGATGAAAAAGACACAACCATTGTTAATGGCAAGATTCCTTTTCCTGGTGGTGATGGCAGCGCTTCTGCTCACCGCCTGCCAGCAGGAGGAAGCCGGCACACCTTTGCCCGAGAATGTGGTCAAAGCGGGTGTGGCTGCCACCCTGACCAAACAGGCCTTTGCCAGCAGTGTGGATGCTGTTCGGCTGACAGAGACAGCGGCCAATCTGCCGACCAGCACACCGGATTTTACCGAAACTCCAACCGCAGCCCCAACCTTTACCCCTTCCCCGGAACCGGCTCATTACATCATTCCCGGGGCCCCCAGCATCCGGAACACATTTGTCACCGATCTGATCACAGTCGATCTCGCCAAGGACAAAACAGCTGTCGGGGATAACTATTCCTGGAGCAGGATGGAGCGTCCCTACACGCCAGAGACGATGGAATACCGCGGGGATCTGGATATCATGCGGGTCGATTTTCAAGTAGCGGAGCCCTGGGTCTATCTGACGTTTATCCTGGTGGAGGATCTGCCTCTGGAAGGGGAGTCCCGATATGCGGTGGAGCTGGATACCGATCACGACGGGCGGGGAGACGTTTTGGTGACTGTACCCGTCCCGGCCAGCGCGGAATGGACCACGGACGGAGTCCAGGTATTTGAGGACAGGGATGAGGATATCGGAGGGTTGTTCCCTCTCTATGAAGATACCTCCGATCCGGATCAGAACGGGTATGAGACCCGGGTGTTCCCAGAGGGGACCAGCGAAGATCCTGATCTGGCCTGGGTGCGTCGCGATCCGGAGGAGGACAGCCAGCTGCAAATGGCATTCAAGAAAGAGCTCATCGGTCAGAGCGGTCTGTTGTGGAGCGCCTGGACCAACGGGGGATTAATGGACCCATCTTTATATGATTTCAATGACCACTATCCATTTGAGGAGGCAGGCAGTCCCAACAAAGGGAACTACCGCTACCCGGTCAAAGCGGTCGCCCTGGTGGACAGCACCTGCCGCTCCTGGTATGGGTATATCCCGACGGGAACGGAGCCCGGGTTGTGCTACACCAACCAGCAGCCCCAAAAGGATCAGCCCGGCCTGGGGTACTGCGTGGCCACCTACTCGCCGCAGGGCTGTCAGTCTTCCTGTTTGGTGGAGTGCCCGGAAGGGGAGCTCTGCGTTCCCTGCCGGCGGAAATGAAAGCTGAAGATTGCCCGGAATAGACATTTCACCTTTAACGTAGAACATGGATTCCATTTTCCATTCTCGTGAGGAGAGAAACAGATGAACAAGCGCTGCTCCCTGCTGATGATCTTGGTCCACCTTTCCCTGCTGGCAGCATCCTGCGGACCGGCTGACACTCAGGAATCGCAGGATTTGGGGGAAGTTATTGCCGCTGGTGTGGCCTCCACCCTCACCCAGGAGGCGCTGGAGCAGGCTCTGGGTCAGAGCCAGGAGGATCAGGTAACTGAGGAACCTACCGCTGTGCCGCCCACCCAGACCCCGGAGCCGGAAATTGTTCATACCATGCTTCCGGACGCCCCGTTCGAAAAGATCAATACCTACCTGACCGACTTCAATTCCATCGATTTTGCCTTTGAGGGCTAATCCTACGGGGATCAATTCATCATCAACCGCTTTGAGCGGCCCTTTACCGCTGAGATGGTGGAATACCGGGGATACCTGGATATTATCCGTTCCAACATGCGGGTAAACCCGCCCTGGATTTATGTGGATATTCTTTTCGCCGAGTCTCTACCCGAAAACAGCCAGGCCCGCTACGGGTTGGAGCTGGACCTGGACGAGGACGGCCGGGGAGATGTGATTGTTCTGGCCAGGCAGCCGGTCAGTTCGGAATGGACGGTGGAAGGCGTAGCTGTATATCAGGACACGGACGGCGATGTCGGCGGAGCACAGCCGCTGCTCTCTGATCCGGTGGATGAGTCCCTGACCGGGTATGAAGAGGTCATCTTTGAGGAAGGACGCGGGGAAGATCCTGATCTCGCCTGGGTGCGGCTGCATCCCGAGGAGGAGAACATCCTCCAGATGGCGGTTAAGACGGATCTGACCGGATCCGCCGGTTTTTTGTGGAGTGTGTGGGCCGACGAGGGGCTGGACGATCCGGCGATGTTTGACTACAATGACCGCTTCACCTTCTCCATGGCCGGCAGCCCCTTCCCGGATCATCAATTTCATCCCATCAAAGAGATTTACCTGGTGGACAGCACCTGCCGCTCCTGGTATGGGTATGAGCCGGCAGGGGACGAACCCGGCCTCTGCCAGGTATACATCAAAGAAGGACCCGATAAGGGATGGAAGTTATGCTACCAGGTGTCAGACACCTTTTTTGTATGCAGTGATATTTGTCAAAAGAGGTGCCCAGCGGATCTTCCTGATCGATATTTCTGTGAGCCCTGTACTATCCCCAAATCACAGGAATAACTTCCAGAGCCTGCCTTTCCCGGCGGGCTCTTTTCATCCCTGGGATTGTGAAATCAATCAGTTGATTACAGCAGTCAATCAAGGACTTTATTGACGTTTTCTGATTTCTTGATTAAACTTCATCCTGGTATGTCATCCATTGAGGAGAAGGGTATGAAGCGTTTGACGGCGGCTCAGCTGCTGCTGGTACTCAGCCTGCTGCTATCGGCCTGCGGAGGATCGCGCCCGTCGGGTGGAGGCAGCATTGAGGAGGCCGTGCAGGCCGGTGTGGCAGCCACCCTGACCAAGGAAGCCTGGCTGGAGGGAGTGGAAGCTGCCCGCCAGACTTCGATTGCCGGGGAAGCCGACCAGGCTCAGGGCACCTCGGCCCCTGAGCTGGCGTCTCCATCAGCCACGGGAACTCCCCAGCCAGCTGGGGATACCAGCACCCCCGAGGGGCCCGATGCAGCCCAGGCGGTGGAGCACAGGATGACCCCGGGCGCGCAGATGGAGCGGATTAACACCTTTGTAACCGATTTCAATTCCATCGATTATGGGGAGGAAGGCTACACCTATGGGGATGTATACTACCTCAACCGCTTTGAACGTCCCTTCACAGCTCAGTCCATGGAGTATCGGGGATACCTGGATATCACGCTGGTCAACTGGAAGGTAAATTCTCCCTGGATCTTTGGCATAGTTTTCCTTGCCGAGGAGCTGCCGGAAAGCGGCAGTGTTCGCTACGCCCTGGAGATTGATCTGGATGAGAATGGTCGGGGGGATTATCTGATCCTGGGGGATCTGCCCACCAGTCAGGAATGGAGTACAAACGGCGTTCGGGTGCTGACTGACCAGGATCAAGATGTCGGGGGGGATACCCCCCTGTTTGCCAATAATCCAGACCCGGAGCTCAATGGATATGAAACGGTGATATTTGACCGCGGGTCCGGCGCTGACCCCGATCTGGCCTGGGTACGCAGGAATCCAGCGGACCCCCGCAGTGTGGAGATCGCGTTTAAAGAGAGTCTGCTCGGCCCCGGCGGTTATATGTGGAGCGCCTGGGCTGATGAGGGGATCCAGAATCCGGGCTGGTTTGATTATAATGACCGCATTCCCTTCACCAACGCGGGCAGTCCCAACCCGGATCATCCCTACTATCCCATCAAGGAAATTGAGCTGGTGGACAGCACCTGCCGCTCCTGGTACGGCTTTCAACCTACCGGAAATGAGCCCGGACTCTGCGCAGCATCCACCGGAACAGAAAAAATTGAAGGATTTTGCCCTCGCTACGAATCCGGGGTTCAGCCGGACTGCAGCCAGGTCTGTCTGACCTACTGTCCATCCGATGCGGATTTCTGTATTCCCTGCCGCCGGTAGGTCAGAGAAGTTTTTTTTCCTGCAACGGCTGTGGCACCCAGCGCACAGCCGTTTTCTTTTGACAGGCAAGGGCATCCATGCTACACTGGCGGCGGTGAAAGACCGGTTTACTGGAATGGCAAGGACCGATGAAAACTTCTTCTCTCTCCTGGATGTTGGGAATCCTGATAATGACAATTGTGATGCTGACCGGTTGTGAAACGGCAGCTGAGGAGCAGGTCACCATCCGTCTGGCGCTGCTGCCAATTGTAGACAGCCTGCCAGTGCATGCCGCTCTTCAGGAAGGCTATTTTGAGGCCTACGATCTCCAGGTGGAGGTTATCCCGGTTGCCTCAGCACCGGAGCGGGATCAGCTGGTGGCGGCCGGCAGAGCGGAGGGTATGATAAATGAGCTGGTCTCCACCATGTTTTTCAACCGTCAGGAAGAACGGGTGCAAATCATCCGTACCGCCCGGGCAGCAACGGAAAAGCAGGCCGTCTTCCGTATTCTGGCAGCTCCGGACGCCGGTGTGAAAACCCCTGAAGATTTGAAAGGTGTCGATATCGGCATCTCGGAGGGGACCGTAATAGAATACCTTACCGACCGGCTGCTGACTGCAGAAGGCCTCTCCGAGGAGGAGATCAAAAAGGTGGCTGTGCCCCGCATTCCCGATCGGCTCTCCCTGCTGGCATCCGGGGAGCTTACGGCAGCGGTTCTCCCTGATCCCTTGGCATCGCTGGCTATTCAGGAGGGGGCCGTGGTGGTGCTGGACGATTCCAGCCACCCGGAGTTTGGACTCAGCGTGTATACATTTCGGGTTGAATTCCTGCAGGCCCACCCTCAGGCTGTCCGCGGGTTTCTGCTGGCGCTGGAAAAAGCTGTCGGGGAGATTAACAACCAGCCAGAAAAATACAGTGGGCTGTTGATGGAAAAAGAATTGGTCCCGACACAGCTGCTGGAAAATTATCAAGTGCCGGATTTTCCACTGGCTGCGGTGCCGGATCGATCCCAGTGGGCAGATGCCCTGGCCTGGGCGCTGGACAGGGAACTTCTGGAGAGTGAGCTGGAGTACCAAAAATCGGTCAACGGAAATTATCTTCCCTGAGAACCATGGCCGGGATCGCCAACGGATGTGATCGTTCACTCATGAGTACATCTGCTAAGCTGCAGTTTCGGAACGTATCCTTCTCTTACAGCGATGAGCAGGAGCTTTTCTCTGCATTTAATTGGCAGGTTTTCAGCGGTCAGAGCTGGGCCGTGCTGGGTCCGTCTGGCTGCGGAAAAACCACCCTGCTGACGCTGGCGGCCGGGTTGGAGTTTCCCCGGCAGGGGGGAATTAGGGTCGCTGGCCGTCCCCTGGAGCGTCCCCGTCCCGGTACCGGGCTGATCCTGCAGGATTACGGCCTTTTACCGTGGGCAACAGTCCAGGAGAATGCCGGCCTGGGCCTGCGAATCCGCAGATTTTACGGCCCGGACGGAACGCATGCCCCGCTGCAAGAAGTCCCTCAGGGGGATATCTCCCACTGGTTGGAGCGGTTGGGCATTGCCGCGCTGGCCGATCAATATCCGGCTCAGATCTCGGGGGGGGAACGCCAGCGAACCGCCATCGCCCGCACGCTGGCCTTAAATCCTGATCTGCTGCTGATGGATGAACCTTTTGCCTCTCTGGATGCGCCGACCCGGCGCAGCCTTCAGGAGCTGGTTTTGGAGCTGAAAGCAGAACATGAGCTCACCCTGGTCACCGTCACCCATACCCTGGAAGAAGCAGCCGTGCTGGGGGAAAAGATTCTCCTGCTCGGCCATCCTCCCCACAGGGAGTTGACCGTAATTGATAACCCCCAGGGGGGGAAGCCGGGATTCAGGGGAAGCAGCGCTTACTACCGTTTCTGTGCCCGGATCAGCGAGGAGATGGATCGGGAGGTGAAGGGGTGAAAATGCGCCCACGTGATGTCCTGCTGGCCTTGATCGGGGTATTCTTATTCTGGGAGGTCCTGGCGCTGGGTTTCAATCAAGCGATCTTTCCACCTGCTCACCAGGTTCTGGTGGTCTTTACCCAGGAGATCGGCAGCGACCTGGGAGGGCATTTTCTGGCCAGCCTCTACCGGGTGGTGGCCAGTACGATCCTGGCCCTGCTGCTGGCGGTGCCGGTAGGTCTGGCTCTGGGGCAGTCACCGCGCTGGAACAATTTCTTTTCCCCGGTGATTTATCTGCTCTATCCTTTCCCCAAGGTGGTGCTGGTGCCCATCCTGATCATCCTGTTTGGCATCGGGGACCTGCCCAAGATATTGATCATTCTGATCATTCTTTTCTTTCAGATCCTGGTGTTGGTGCGGGATCAAGCAGCAGGACTGCAGACAGAGCTGATCCAGAGTGTGCGCAGCCTGGGGGCAGGGAGGCGGGCGCTGTTCCGGTATGTTTATCTGCCAGCCAGTCTGCCGGCGGTGCTCACTGCTTTACGGCAGTCAGTGGGCACTGCGGTGGCTGTCCTTTATGTGGCCGAACTGTTTGCCACCCGCTGGGGGCTGGGATATTACATCTATCTGCAAGGTAGCACGCTGTTTGATTATCCGGCCATGTATGCCGGGATCCTGGCCATGAGTCTGCTGGGCTTCGGGTTGTATTTCAGTGTAGAGTGGCTGGAAGACAGACTCTGTCCCTGGCTACATGCAGATTGAGGCCGGATCAAGCAACAATAAAGCACCCACTCCCTGCGGCACCTCGTTTGATGCTGAGGGGCGGGGTCAGGAATGAACCGACAATCATGGGAGTTAGCTCACCCGCCTGGAAACTGTATCTCACCACCATGACGCGGTCATCTCTTGATATGATTTCTACCCAAATACCGCGGATGGATAAATTCCGTTAAATCCCAGGCTCATGCTTCATAACCAGGCGATAAAAATTAACTCCTCCTGCTGAATGCGGGATGGACCGCAGGTCCACATAGAAATATCGGGTCTGTGATCATCACCCGGTTGAACGGATCAGGCCAAAACGATCTCTTCCCCCCGAGTTTTCTCTCAGCTTAACCAGGAAAGGCAGCCTTTTCCCCGATGTATGGATAGATTCATTCATCAAACGCTTGCCACTGCTTGATGACATCATCATAGTGCAGTTGATCGTGATACACCCCTATCTGAAGGGTTAGAATGAGATTGATAAAACCAAACAGGGGATCAAAAAGATAAACATGGCCCAGCAAAGATTCATCTTTTCCTTCATAGAACGCCCGTACATCCTGATGAACACGTCGTGTTTCATCAAGTAATGTTGATAAAGAAACTGGATTTTTTTCTGAGTATTTAGGTGTCCATAAAAAGCCTACCCTGTGTGGAAAGCTTTGCTGGCGATAGGGATCTTCCATTTCTTTCTTATATGGCGTGTTTTTCAATAGATTTCCCAGCCATCGAAACCTGCGCCAGGCAAATTTGACCAGGGGGAACATGCTTCGAATGAGCAGAATATTATGGTGAAGGATCTCTCCGATACTCCATTCTCCAGGAGTGGGTTGCTGCCAAAGCTGTTCCTGGCTGATACCATCCAGATTGGCAATCATCATTTCCCGTTGAGATTCCATCAGTTCCAGGTATTTATTTACAACGTGATCTTCCGTTTCTTTCGACACAGCCCCATCCTTTTCTGGTGAGTATTTTGGGATCTCTCCTACGGGGATTAATCAGGGTTTAGATCATGAAATTGCGCATCAAGGTCTGATGGGATCTGGTTCCGGGATCAAGCAATCCAGAAAGCCCCGACTTATTCCTGGATAATTATTTGAAAATTCCCCTTTTCCATGGTCTATTTAAAACACAACGAACACTCCTTTGAGTGCCCGTTATCCCCTTATAGGTCTCGATAAGTGGCGAGGGTCGGGATTGAACCGACGGCCAAGGGCTTATGAGTCCCCTGCTCTACCACTGAGCTACCTCGCCAGGACGGAAAATAGTGTACTATGGGGCAGGATATTTGTCAATTCTCAGGGCTATTTTGGGGAGGGGAAAGAGAAAAAAAGCAGGATTGGGTTGAAACCCGGTAGCGCGGGGTAAATGGCTTCAGGGAGGAGGATAAAGTATTTAACCAGTTAAACAGGGACATCAGGTCCCTCTTGACGACGGCTGCTGGGGGAGTGACGTTAAAGCCCGGGCTGACCTGGGTCACCGGCGCAGTTCGTATGGGTCGCATTTGGGGACTGCGGGACCAGGGCTCTTTGTCCAGCATCTGCCGGAGGAAAAAAGCTCACCCAATAAAAAAAACCCCGATCCACGATCGGGGTCTTTTCCTGGGCGAGCGACGGGACTTGAACCCGCGACGACTGCATCCACAGTGCAGCGCTCTACCAACTGAGCTACGCTCGCCGTACAGTGAAAAATTATATCACGGGGCAGGGGCCTGATCAAGTAATTTCGAAATGAACCCAGCAGCCTGGTCCCGGGGGACAGCAGTCTGATCCCTTTCCTGGAGATCTTTGACGGCTACAGTCCCGGCAGCGATTTCCTCCGGTCCCAGGATGACCGCAATCCGGCTGCCAATCCGGTCAGCATGGCGGAACTGCTTACCCAGTTTATCCACCTCGGGGTAGCAAAAAACATCCAGTCCAGCCTTTCTAAGCTCCGCGGCGATCCGAAAACTGTCCAGCAGCGTGTCTTCGTCAAATACGGTGACAATCACCTCTGCCGGTGTGCGGTCCCGCTGTTCCGGAAGCAGGCCCAGCTCCTCCAGCACCACCGCGACGACCATATCCCCCATGGCGAATCCCACGCCGGGCAGGGGATCCCCGCCCACATCCGCCAGCAGGTCGTCATAGCGCCCCCCGCCGGCAATTGACCGGGAGACGTCTGCAGTCACCGCCTGGGCTTCAAAGACGTTTCCTGTGTAATAATCCAGTCCGCGGATAATCTGGGGCGCGTATTCCACGTAAGCCGAGACACCCAGGGCATCCACCGCTGCAAAGAAGCGCACCAGCTCCTGCGATTTTTCCCACAGACCGCTGTGGTTAATCAGAGCCTGGAGGCCCTGAAACTGCTGGATGGAAATCCCCTTATCGAGGGCATAAGCCTGCCAGTCGTCTGGCGCCAATTTTTCCCGGCGGTCAATAATCTTGAAAACCGCATCCCGCTGTTCCTGAGGGATGTCCAGGGCGCTGAGCTCGCTTTCCATCAGCCGCCGATTGTTGACCAGCACCTTGACCTGTGAGGGGGAAAGCCCTACCTGCTGAAAGAAATCAGCCATCAGAGCGGCCATTTCCGCATCAGCCTCCGGGCTGTCCACACCAATCAGATCCGCGTTCCACTGGAAGAATTCCCTTCCCCGGCCTTTCTGAGGGCTTTCATAGCGCCAGAAGGGGCCGAAAGACCACCAGCGCAGCGGGTAGTAAAGCTGCTGCTGGCGCTGAGCGATCATCCGCACCAGGGAGGGGGTTAACTCCGGCCGCAGAGCGATCAGGTTTCCGCTTTTGTCCGGAAAAACAAAGGACTGCTCTTTGACCAATTCGTCACCGGATTTCGCTGCGTACAGGTCAATGGTCTCCAGGAAAGGACCATCATATTCTTGATACCCGTAGGCTTCTGACACCTGCCGGATGGTCTCGTGCAACCAGGTGATGACGGCTTTTTCCTGCGGGTAAAAATCGCGCGTCCCTTTGACGGGTTGGATGATATCTTTCATGAATTTGGTCCCTTCTTTCCTGCATCAGTATTCCAGGCCGGGCAGTGTGGACAGTCCTCGCCCATGGGGTAATCGACGCCCTCTTCATGGGGACAGGAAAGCACCCATTCGCTGGTGATCACCCGCTCCACATTGTGCTCCTTTAAAAAGGTGGCGATTTCGCGGGCGGCGGTGGTGTCCTCGGCGATGTTCTCCCCCCTCCAGTGGCGGACCAGCGGTTGATCTTCCTGGTTGGGAAGCACTGCAACGGAAATCCGGGTAGCCTGCTCAGGGTCCGGGCCGTGATAGGTGATGGTGGCCAGCGGATAGGTGTCGTTCTCGGCGACCAGCTTACGGAATCTTTGCTGACGTTTATCTGCCAGTGATCTGGGGGAGGGGCTCATGGCTATCTCATCTGTCTCGGCATCTAATCTGGCAAGGATTGTAGCATTGATATCGGAGGAGCGTCAATCCTCACCACGGGTCGGGGGGAGCGGGCAGGTGGCATGCTACTTGCAAGCTGTACACTGCCGGAGAGATGCTCCGGGTCAAACAGACCTGCCAGCCATGATGAGGCGCTTATGAAAAGAAACCATGCATTTTCCGTGATTGTGCTGTTCAGCCTGCTGCTCTCAGCCTGCTCCGCTGTTCCCACCCTTCCCCCGCTGGAATCTACACTTACCATCAGGACGCCGCGGTTTACTCTGATCCCCAAGGAAGAGGAGACACCGATTCCGACCTCCACGGTCGAGCCCACCGAGAGGCCCAGCGCATATCCAACGGCTACCAGCACGAGGATCCCGCCCAGCAGGACACCGACCAGCTCGCCCACACAGCCGGCCACGGAAACACCCCTTCCGACCGCCACGCTGAAACCCACCCGGACCCCGACGGAGGCAGCCACTTCGACTCCCTTGCCGACGGCGACCTTCACCAGCACACCAACTGCCACCCAGGTGCCTTATCAGGTGCAGGTCAAAAATCCTCTCTACCTGGCCAATTTTGTTCATGAAGAGGAGGGATGCAGCTGGATGGGAGTCGCAGGACAGGTGTTTAATGATCAGGGAGCCGTGGTA
Source organism: uncultured Anaerolineales bacterium (assembly GCA_964603385.1). GTDB lineage: Bacteria > Chloroflexota > Anaerolineae > Anaerolineales > UBA11858 > B10-G9. Next base: position 52,372 of record CAZRUS010000001.1, read on the forward strand.
AAAAATGTCATCATCCGGGCTGGCGGGAAGCTCAATGGGGCACCGCTATTAGAGGATATGACCATGCCTTTGACCAATCCGGAGACGGATCTGGCTTATGGTCCCGGCGGCTATGAGCTGCTGCTTGCCCAGGAAACAGCAGCTTCGGAAAACCAGGTCTGGGTGCAGCTCTTCAACCTTGACGGGGAGCCGCTGTCGGAGCGAGTTTTCCTGACCACCTATGATGATTGTCAGAGAAATCTGCTGCTATTAAATTTCATTCAGCGCTGATTCTCTTCCTGCTTCTCCTCTCTCCTGGGGCTGAATTCTATTTTATTCAGCCCCATTTTTTGTTGCACCCGCGGGCAGGGCAGACACAGCAAGTGCAGAAAGAATATTTCTTCATCCCGGCCGGGCGGCGTGCGGGCATTTCCTGCCGTTGAGGAGAGGAAGTTCGGGATTCAGGCGCCGGATGAGGAAGAATGTCAGGCACAAAGGGATGAGTTCTCTCACTTCCTGCAGGGGAAAAGATGGTAAGATAAGGGATGCCTTAACAATCAGCCCGAAAAGAATTCAGGAATACCATAAGATGATGGAGACGAAGACCGAGATCAGCGAAAACATACAGATGTACCTGGTGAATATCTTTCGGCTCAGGGAGGGGGATAAGCCGGTGCCGGTGCCGGCCCTGGTGGAGGAAATGGGGATCACCTCCGCCTCTGTCAATGAGATGTGCCGAAAGCTGGAAAAAGCTGGATTTATTGATTATATTCCCTATTCCGGCGTGGAGCTGACCTCCATGGGGCTGGAACAAGCCCGTTCGGTTCTCCGCAAGCATCGTCTCTGGGAAGTATTCCTGGTCGGCAAACTGGGCTATGAACACGAAGAAGCTCATCAGACAGCCTGCCAGCTGGAACATGCCACGCCGGATAAACTGGCTGATCTGCTGGAGGAGTATTTAGAAAGGCCGCCTGTCAATCCTGCCGGGGAGCCAATCCCGGGCAGCTGGCGGGAGGACGGGGGTCCCCTGGTCCGGACGCTGTTAACGCTGAATCCAGGGATGACGGCCAGGATTTCCCATATCAGCGGACAAGGACCAGAACAGGCGTTTTTGGAGAAAAACGGACTGCGTTCTGGAGCGGACATCACCCTGCTTGCCGGCGATGAGGGCAGTTATCTGGTGCTGGTTGGGGAGAAGAGGATCACGCTGGCCAAGGATGTGGCAGGATTGGTTTATATCCGCTGAGGAGCTCAGCGGTAAAAGCCTGTTAAGGAACGGAGGATAATGAGATTAATTGACGCTGCAGACAACACCGTAGTAGAAATAACCGGTTTTATTGGCGGGAAGGGGATTGCTGATAAGCTCCGGCAGCTGAGCTTGATGCCGGGGGATGAGGTGAAAATCACCCAGCGGGCCCCGTTTCGGGGGCCGGTGATGGTCGAAGCACATGGCCGTTCGGTAGCGCTGGGTCGGGGGGTTGCCTCCCGGATTGAGGTGATCCCATGCGAATAGCCCTGATTGGACAGCCCAACTGCGGAAAAAGCACCCTGTTCAATCAGGTTGCCGGCTACAAGGCCGATACCGGAAATTTTCCCGGGACTACTGTCACCTATACGGAGAGTAACGTCCGGGTGCTGGGAGAAAAACTGGAGCTGGTGGATTTACCCGGGACGTATTCCCTGACCACGTCCAATCTGGCGGAGCAGGAAGTGATTAAGTATCTTTCCTCCCATCAGGTGGACGCCATTCTCAATCTGGTGGATGCCTCTCATCTGATGCAGGGCCTGGAGCTCACACTGGAGCTGATGGAGCTGGGAAAGCCTTTGATAGTTGGGATGAATATGATGGACGAGGCAGCCCGCCTGGGATACACAATTGACGGGCCGCAGCTGCAGCAGATTTTAGGGGTGCCGGTGATTCCGCTGGTGGCCAGCAAAGGCCGGGGGGTGAAAGCGCTGTTCACCACCGTGCTTCGTGTAGCCAGATCCGGGGAGGGGGCCCAGCGGCTGCCCTATAAGGATTCCCGCCTGGAAGCGCTGATCTCCGAGCTCAGTCAGCAAACAGCAGAGCTGGAGATGGAATGGGACCCCGAGGCCTCCGCCATCTGGCTGCTGGAGGGAGGAGGGGCCCTGCTGAACGGCGCAGCTCAAGCTGCCGGGGGCATCAGCCAGCTGGTCACAGAAAAGCGCCAGATGATCAGAGAGAGGTACGGTAAGGATCCTATCTGGGTGTTTTCCGCTGAGCGACATACCCGGGCCCAGCAAATCAGCCGTCAGGTCCTGGAAAGGGGGGAGGAACGCGTTACCTGGCAAACCAGGGCGGATGATCTATTGCTCCATCCTGTATGGGGCTATCTGATTCTGATCGGCATTCTATGGGGCTTTTTCCAGATGGTTTATCTGGTGGGAACAACACTGGAAGGACCTCTGCTGGCTCTTTTTGATCGCCTGATCAACAGTATGGCCGGGTTCACGGGGGAGGGAACCCTGCTGACCGGGATCATCACCGGCGGACTGCAGGGTATTGCCGGGGGAGCAGCCATCGTCCTCCCTTATCTGGTGCCCTTCTTGCTGGGTATGGGTTTTCTGGAGGACATCGGATATTTACCCCGACTGGCCTTTATGATGGATTCCCTGATGCAGCGCATGGGACTTCATGGAAAAGCCATTGTGCCCTTTATTCTTGGGTATGGCTGTAATGTCCCTGCTGTGATGGCCACCCGGACGCTGGAGGACCGTCAGGATCGTTTTCTGGCAGCGACTTTGGCCATCATGGTGCCCTGCGCAGCCCGTGTGGCGGTGATTTTCGGCTTAATTGCCTATTATCTGGGCTCGGGAGCGGCCCTGGCCATCTACATTTTTAATATCCTCATCATTGCTGTCACTGGAAAGCTGCTCTCCCGCAGAATCCTCAAAGAGAGCCCGGGCATGATTCTGGAGGTCCCGCCGTACCGGGTACCTACCCTGAAGACCATGCTGCAGAAGACCTGGTTCAGAGCCAGGGAGTTTGTCATTGAAGCCTGGCCGATTCTGATTGTGGGCAGTGTATTTTTAGAGCTGGCTCAGCGCTATCAGTTTGCCGACCTGCTTAACTGGCTGGCCCAGCCGGTTACCTGGCTGCTGGGGCTGCCTGATGCGGTCGGATTTCCGCTGATTTTTGGCATCCTCCGGAAGGAGCTCTCCCTGATTATGCTCCGCCAGGCGCTGCAGGTCAGCGATATATCCCAGGCCTTGAATCCGGTTCAGATGGTCAGTTATACGGTATTTGTGGTCTTCTACATCCCCTGTCTGGCCACTCTGGTCGCCCTGCGTCGAGAGCTGAACAATCGCGATATGATCTTTATCGCGGTGCTCAGTGTCATCATAGCGCTGCTGGCAGCACTGCTGGCCCGGGGAGCCCTTTTGGGAGGGGATCTGGTCTTTCGATATCTTTAAAAAAAACAAGCCGGTGGGCGTCTTGCCACCGGCTTGTTTTCTGTGACCTGGTCGTCGGAGTTAGATTTCCTCCTCCGGGCCGATCGGCAGCATGACAAACCCTGTGATCACCTTGGGATAAAAATCAGTGGATTTTTGAGGCATTTTTTCCCCGGCCTTGGTGCAGGCCTTTACCTGTTCAATCCGGGTGGCGTTGAGGATGAACAGGAAGGAGGTCTCTGTTTCGCTGACCTCATCATATCCCATATCCGGTTCCCGGAGATATTTGATGTTCTCCAGGTGATCGATTTTCTCCTCGCTGATCTCCATAATTTCTTCCAGGAGAAGCTTATGCAGGATGCTCACGTCCAGCTCGCGCCAGGCCTCAACCCGATCCGGTGCCAGTTTTTCCATCACCTGGGAATCTTCCAGAGTCAGGAAATAGAACCCTTCCTGATGGACTAGTCCTATCCGGCCGACCTCTCCCAGTTCCTCTGCCATGCATTTTTCCAGTGCCTGCCGGTCTGCGACCTCTTCCACCTGGAAATATTTTCCGGCCTTTTCAAGAACAGTGTCGATGGGAAGCTGTTCGTAGTCGAAGATCAGCCGGTGGGTGGGCAGAATGGTCAATCCCGGATTGCTCATGCTGACCATGGCGACCATCCGGTAGTTGAATCCAGCGTTATCCGGTGCCTGAGGATATTTTTCCTGCATCTCCGCCTGGTAATTGAGCGCTGTCTCGTAGCGGTGGTGGCCGTCGGCAATAATCAAATTGCGTTTGGCGGCCATCTCCTTGCTGACTGCATTGATCACCTCGGGATCGGTCACCACCCAGACCCGATGAAGAACGTCCTTCTCATGCAGTTCTTTGGCTTCAATGTCCGGCGGCCGCTGAATGGCCTCAGTGAAGATGGCATCGACCTTGTTTTCAGGATCCGGATAGAGCATAAAGATATTCCCGAAGTAGGTTTCGGTCGCCCTGGTGAGATTCAGGCGGTCCACCTTTGGACCGGCATGGGTTTTCTCATGGGGCAGGACAATCCCCTCTTCAAATTTTGCCAGTTCAAAGGCATTTATAAAGGCTTTCCGGGTGACCTTGCTGCCGTCTGGCAGGGGGAAGATTTGATGATAGACATAATAGGCAGGCTGGTCTTCCCTGTGGAGGATGCCCTCCTCCAACCAGCGGTGCAAATACTCCCTGGCCCGGGTGTATACATTACTGGTTTCCTGGTCATCAGCATGTTCTTTCCCCTTAATGATCCGGGTGATGTTGTAATCACTCAGATCGTAGTATTGATCCTGCAGTCCATAGCGCACGCGATCATACGGCTGGCTGATGACATTGTCAATGCTGTCAATCTTATCCTGGTTGTAGCGAATACCTCGGAATGGTTTTGTGTTGGCCATGCTTTCTTCCCTATCCTTTCAGTGCGCCGATAACTTTTTCAGCTGCCACCAGCCCAACGCGTTCTTTGGCTTCTCTAGTCCCAGCCCCGACATGGGGGGAGCCGATCACTGCATCGAGGGTGAACAGCTGGGTTCCTTGGGGAGGTTCCTGTTCATAGACATCCAGCGCTGCGCCGGCGACCTTGCCCTCCTGAATGGCCTGGTAAAGGGCGTCCTCATCAATGGTGCCTCCCCGTCCGCAGTTGACGATGCGGACTCCGGTTTTCATTTTCGAGAAGGCTTCAGCGTCCAGGATGTGGTGGGTTTCCTCATTGTGGGGGACATGCAGGCTGATGTAATCTGCCCGGGAGAGCAGTTGCTCGAAGCTGACCAGTTCGCCCTGGGGGAGTTCGTCCAGGTAGGGGTCAAAGGCGATCACGGTCATTCCCAGGGCCAGCGCCCGGTCAGCCACTGCTGATCCGATGCGACCGGAGCCGATCAATCCCAGGGTTTTCCCGGCGATCTCTCCGCCAACAAAGGCTTTTTTCTGCCATTTCCCCTCGCGCATGGAGGCGGTCATCTGGGGGATGCGGCGGGCCAGCGCCAGCAGGTAGCCGGTGGTCAATTCAGCGACTGATTGGGTGGAGGCGGTGGGGGTATTGAGCACCTGGACGCCCTTCTTTTGCGCATAGTCAACAGCGATATTGTCCAATCCTACCCCGGCACGGACGATGGCTTTCAGAGTAACTCCGGCATCAATGACTTCTTCGGTCACCTTCGTCCGACTGCGGACCACCATGCAGGGAAAATCTGGAATGATCTCCAGAAGTTCTTCAGCCGTAATATCTGGTTTGTTGATAACTTCAATGCCTGCATCTTCAATTAATTGCAGGGCTTTGGGATCAGTGGGATCACATATCAGAACTTTCATTACTTCCTCTCAGAGTTGAAAAAAGGAAACAGGCATTGCCCGGGCAATGCCTGTTCGGGTTTACAGGTCGAGAATCTCGTCAATTTGGGCGGTAAGCCACTCCACATCAGAGAGCTGCAGATCTCCCATATGAGCAATTCGGAAGCAGGTTCCCTTCAACGTTCCATAGCCGTTGGAGATCATCGCGCCCCGTTTGGCCAATTGGGCATTGAGGTCAACCACATCAATCCCATGGGTATTGTGCACATTGGTGACCGTGTTGGAGAGATATCTTTCATCCCCATAAAGGGCAAACTGTTCCCGGGCCCAGCCGCGAACGTGCTCAGCCATCTTGATATGGCGCTGGAAGCGGTTTTCCAGCCCTTCCTCGGCGATCCGGTTCAGCTGCACATTCAGCGCGTTGATGATGCTGATCGCCGGCGTGGCCGGAGTCTGGTGTTTAACAGCTTTCTTTTCAAAGACCTGGAAGTTGAAGTAATACCCTTTGTCTTCCACTTCTGCAGAGCGGTCAAAGGCGGCATCGCTTACTGTGACAACACAGAGCCCGGGCGGGAGGGCAAAGGCTTTCTGGGTTCCGGCCAGGACGACATCCAGTCCCCAATCATCCACTCTGATCTCCGCACCGGCCATGGAGCTGACGGCGTCCACCATGATCAGCACATCAGGGTACTTTTCCTTGACCATGGGTCCAATTTCCTCGATCGGGTTCATCACACCGGTCGAAGTTTCATTGTGAGTCAGGCAGACAGTGTCAAACCCGCCCTTAGATAGATACTCATCCACCATTTCGGGGGTGATGGCTTGGCCCATCTCCACTTCAATGACCTCTCTTTCCTTGCCATTCATTTCGGCAATTTGCGCCCAGCGCTTGGAAAAGGCGCCGCAGTTGGTCATTAAGGCTTTTTCCTTAACCACATTGCGGATCGACCCCTCCATCATGCCGGTGGAAGAGGAGGTGGAGAGGTAAATCCGGTTTTCTGTGAAGAGCATTTTTTTGAGTTTTTGGACCACTTCGCCGTGCAGATCGGAATAAAGGGAATCGCGGTGCCCGATCATGGGCATGGCCATGGCATCCAGCACCTCGTCATCTACATGAGTGGGTCCGGGGATAAACAACTTTTTGTACACTAGGGCCTCCTTGGAGGAATGACATATGCTTGATGTTCAACCGTTCCTGGAGGTATAAGCCTTTCTAAAAAGCAACCTCCTCAGATAGTATAAATTATCACAAAAAGGGTGTCAATCAAGGGGAAAATTAAAACCCAGAAGGAGAGGGGAAGGGTGACCTTCTTCCTCACTCCGCAGTGATTTCTGTCTGACTGCTGCCGGTGTCCCGAGGTCAGGATTAGCAGGCAAAGGGCTTCAAACAGGCATCGCAGATGATTTTTGCTTCGGCCAGAATGGATTGTCTGATCTTGATGAAGCGGGGGGGCGAGCAGCCGCAGCGGGCGACGATACAGGGGTCGTTTTCTTCATCCTGCATTAATCTCTCCACCAGCATCAGGCCTTGAATCAATCCGATGTTGCTGGAAATGGCTTTACGCAGGCGCTGGATTGGCACCAACCAGCGAATATAAGTGTCTACCGTGAGCATCCATTGATGGCAGCCAAGCTCACAGTCCAGCACAGAGACCAGTCCGAATTCTGAGGCCGGTTGGGTGTAATGGGGCGAGAATCTGTCCACCAGAGAGATCACATCCAGGAGCATATTGGTGACCACGGTTTCCGCGGCTTCTTCCGGCGTGCTCAGATCGACATTCTGAAATAAATTCTCCCAGGCAGGGGTGTCGGCCTGGACGTCATAGGCTGAACAGACTTCTTCCCAGGCACGCTCAATCACTTCGCTTAGGTAGGCTTCAGATTGATGAGCATCTGACGGTTGTCTGTTCATTGGACACTCCCCATTTCTTAGCGCAATGGATCAGAGGGCATCCCGTTTTGCAGGGATCTCAAGAGCTGTCCCACAAGTTCTTTTCTCGCAGCATTGGCCGGGGATCAACCACGTTTTTATGCAAGACAGCGGCCTTGGCGGGCAGTCCCAGGGCCAGAGCAATCAGCTGTGTGAAATAGAGGATGGGCAGCGAACGGCTGACATCCATCTGGAACTGACGGGCATCCAGGTTCATATGGCAGAGTGGACAGGCAACAACCACAGCATCTGCCCCCACATCCAGCGCCTGTTGGACAAGCGTGCCGCTCAGATCAACCACAATATCCGGCCTGGTCAATGAATGGCCGGCACCGCAGCAGGTGGTTTTATAGGACCAGTCCACCACCTGGGCACCCAGCGAATCCATCAAGACATCCATGTCCGTGGGGTTTTCTGGATGAGCAGCGCCGGTGATCTCTGGGGGCCTGGTGAGCAGACAGCCGTAGTAGCAGACCAGCTTGAGGTCCTGAAGTGGTTTCTTGACCTGCTCCTGGAGCTTCTCCGGACCGATATGATGGTAGATGGCTTCGATCATTGTGGTTACAGCTATCCGATCTTGATAGTGATAGCCCAGCTGCTCATCCATCTGCTGCCTTTTTTCCGGGTGATGCCGCATTTCATACACCGCGGCTTGGTGGCGGTTGTAGCAGGCCGCGCAGGGCATGGTCACTTCCCGGTAGCCTTTTCTCTCCAACAGGGCCAGGTTTTCCATGGGCAGGTGCAGGGCAGCCTGGGGATCAGCCCGGTGGGCTGCTGAGCTGCCGCAGCAAACCCAGCCTTTGGGTTCCTCCAGAGGAAAGTCCAGCGCTTCACAGACAGCCAGCGTGGAGTGGTTGTACTCTGAGGCAGTGGTCTCCAGGGAGCAGCCCGGATAATAGGCTACGGTTTCGGCGGCGTCCTCCACCGGTTGAATTTTCCGTTTACTGGGCATGCGGGCCGGATGCGGAAACAGTCCCACTTTCCCTTTCTGGAAGAATTTCCAGTACAGCTCAAGATCCTCCAGGGCAGCCATGGGCTTGTGGAGGATCATTTCTGCCATCAGTCCCGGTTCATAGGAGCGGCCCCAGATGTTGACCTCCCGCATGAAGGCTTTGTTGAAGTTGTCCGTTTCCGGAACACGTGGCTTGATGCCTCTTTCCAACGCTTCCCGGGTGAGGAATTCCATGATGGCGGTGATGTCCAATCCCTGCGGACAGCGGGAGGTGCAGGTCAGGCAGCTGGCACACAGCCAGGGGGTTTTGGATTTCAGAGCAATTTCTTCCTGACCGAGCTGCACAGCGCGCATGATCTGGTTGGGCTGCCAATCAAAAAAATCAGCTACCGGACAGCCGCTGGTGCATTTGACACACTGATAGCACAGGTAGACATTCTGTCCAAGGGCTTCCTGGATCCTTGTGGCCAGCCCAGGTTGGATGGTGATGGTTTCCGGTATCTGCCGGCTGTTCTCTGTCATTTCGAGTTCCTCTTTGCTGGAAATGGTGGTTAGTGGGCTTTCTCTTTCACCCTGGGTCGGGGGAGCAGGCCGGCACCTTCCACGATGGGTTGGACTGCTTCCTCCCATTCAATGGCCATGATATGCACTCCGGCCACCCCTTCAATCTCCCGGATTTCCCGGATCAGGTCGATGCAGATCTGGATGCCTTCCTGCTGCCAGGCCTGGGAGCGGGCTTTCTTTTCCTCCGGGGTGAGGTCTGAGGACTTCTTCCCAGCCCATTCGCTGCCGGCTTCCGTCATCCGCTGAATGATCTCATCCGGCACCAGAATCCCTGGAACGTTATTTTTCATATATCGGGCCATCCCCGGGCTCTTAATGGGGCCGACGCCGGCCAGGAGGAAAGTCTTTTCATGGATCCCCAATTCCCGGACTTTCTTCATGTATTTTTTAAACTCCGGGATGTCGTAAACAAGCTGGGTTTGGATGAAGTTTGCCCCGGCGTGGACTTTTTTTGCCAAACGGAGCGGACGGAAGTCGATCGGATCCGCAAAAGGCGCTGCCGCAGCCCCAACGAAGAATTTCGACGCGGGGCCGGTAAAGGCATCCCCGGATTGGAAGACAGCTTTATCGCGCATCTGGGCCACCATTTCCACCATCTGGAGGGAATCCAGATCAAATACGTTCTTCGCCGTGGGATGATTTCCAAACCGTTGATGATCCCCGGTCAGGCACAGCAGGTTGCGCATCCCCAGGGCGTAGGCGCCGAGTAAGTCACTCTGAATGGCCAAGCGATTTCGGTCCCGGCAGGTCATCTGGATCACGGGTTCCAGTCCTTCCTCCACCAGGAGGGCTCCGGCACCGATGCTGGACATTCTGACAATGGCTGTCTGGTTGTCAGTGATATTTACTGCATCCACAAATCCAGCCAGCAGAGCAGCTTTTTCCCGGATCACTTCCAGGTCGGCGCTCTGGGGGGGACCTAACTCCCCGGTGACAGCGAATTCTCCAGCTTTGAGCACCTGCTCCAGACGGGATCCGACCAGATATCCGTTATCGTTGTTGCTCATTGTCTGCTTCTCCTCTGTTATTCCTGTTCAGATACCAGTCTCAAATCGTCGCGGATGATCTTCCGGGGACCCCCGTCCCGGGAGGTTTGCCAGTTCTTGGGCTGCTGGATTTCTAACAGCACCTCTGTTTTCCCCAGCGCGCTTAACCGGTCGTAAATCAGCTGCCAGGCGCAGGGGACATCCGGATCGATCTCGCAGTGTCCCTCCTCCGAGCCGCCGCAGGGGCCGTTGAGCAGGGACTTGGAGCAGCGGGCGATGGGACAGATCCCTCCTGTCAGCCCCAGGATGCAGTCTCCACAGGCCGCACAGCGCTCCTCCCAGACACCCTGCTCGGCGGGGATCCCCAGGAAGGTGGTGTTCAGTCCCGGCACCACCCATTTCTCTGGATAACGCTCGGCAATGGCCTGCACACCAATGCCGCAGCCCAGGGAGAGGATGACCTCTGCTGAGGAAATCTCCTCCTTGATCTCATCCAGATATTCCCATTCGCATTGGCGCTGCACTGTGGCATCCGCGACTTCCCGGGGATGGCCGTTTAGTTTGGAGTTCATCCGGAGAGAAGCGGACAATATCTGGGCTTCCCGATCTCCTCCGGCAAAGCACACGGTCACACAGGTGCCGCAGCCTACCACCAGCACCTGTTCCGCATCCCCCAGTAAGGTCTGGATTTCATTGAGCGGTTTTTGTTCGGCAATGATCATGGCTGTCTCCTCATCGTTCCGGAATGTCCGGAGAGAATGGACCTTCCCCAGCTGTCATGGAGAGGTTCGCAGTGGATTGGGTCCCAGGTTCTTGATTTCTTTACTGATCTCCTCCGCTTTGGTGACAAATTCACCGGCCATAGCAGCGGAGACGTTGATCATCTGTGCGCGTGCTGGTTCAATCCCGATCTCCCCAAGAATCTCCTGCAGTCTGTTCACTCTTCTTTTTGCGTTGGTATTACCTTCCAGGTAATGGCAATCTCCGGGCAGTCAACCGGCGACCATCACCCCATCTGCTCCCTCTTCGAATGCGTGCAGGGCCAGCAGGATGTCCAGCTTGCCTGTGCAGGGGATTTCCACGATTTTGATGGTGGTGGGATACTGCAGTCTCAAGCCGCCAGCCAGGTCCGCTGCAGCATAGGCACAGTGCGTGCAGCAGTAGGACAGAATCTGTATCTTGCTGCAGTTTTCTTTCACGACGCTGTCTCCTTGCAGGGGTCTAAATAGTCAGGGACCGAGTTTTTCCACTCCTGTTGATCTGTTAATTGGGCAATTTCCTGAGCAAGCTCCGGGTGGAGCAGGGCGTGCGCTTTGGCTTGCAGCTGGAGGTCAGTGAAATGCATCAGCTCAATGGCCTTGGCCGGGCACTCCGCAGCGCAGGAGCCGCAGCCCTGGCAGACCGCGGGCTCAATATAGGCCGCGCCCTGGAGGCGGCCGATTCCAGCTGCCTCCGCCTGCATGACCGGAACTTCAAAGGGACAGATCCGCAGGCAGGTAAGACAGCCGGTGCATTTCTGCTGATCGACCTGCGCTACCCGACCGCCAGCCTTGAGGTGATCCTGACTGAGCACGATAGCTGCCCGGGAAGCCGCTGCCTGCGCCTGGATCATGCTTTCATCAAGCAGTTTTGGATAATGGGCCATCCCGGCCATGAATACGCCTTCCGTGGCAAAATCCACCGGCCGCAGCTTGACATGGGCTTCCATGAAATACCCTTCTGCCCCCAGAGAGACTTTGAATAGGTTGGCCAGCTCCTGGCTGTCTGAGGAGGGAATCATCGGTAGTGAAAGCACCAGCAGGTCCGCCTCAAGCTCGAGATACGAGTTCAATTTACATTCCCGGACCCGTATGGTCAGGGGCTGGGAGGGGGAGAGTCCCTCCCCCCCCTCGAGCAATTGCGGAGGGTGATCATCGTCATATCTGACGAATAACACCCCTTCCCGCCTTGCTTTGGTATAGAGCTGCTCCTTTAGACCAAAGACCCGGATATCCTTGTACAGGATGGTCACCAGAGTCTCCGGATGTTGTTGTTTTGCGGCCAGGGCATTTTTGAGAGCGGTTGTACAGCAGATCCGGCTGCAGTAGCGCTCGGCCGGGCCTATGCACTGGATCATGACCACGGATTTGAGGTCGGTGCCAGCGGGGGAAGGTTTCCGATGGGTAAGGATGGCTTCCAGGTCCTGTTGGTTGATCACCGCGGGATGGCTGCCGTAGCCGTATTCCGCGCCTTGATACATTTCAGCCCCTGTGGCCAGGATGGTCGCCCCATGAACAATCTCCTGGTGCTTCCCGCTGGCATCTGCCGCTGTGGTGGTGAAATTCCCTTTAAACCCGGTGGTGTCAACCACCCGGGTTCCCAGATGCACGTTGATATCGGGATGATTGTCAACATCCCTGATCAGCCGTCCCAGCACGGTTTGGGGATCCCGGTCGGTTTGAGAAAGGTAGAGCTGTCTGAGCTGTCCTCCAAGCCGATTCTCTTTTTCAATCAAATCCACCGGGAAGCCGCTTTCAGCCAGAGTGAGGGCTGCGGTCATTCCCGCCGCGCCGCCGCCCACCACCAGGGCGGTTTTGGTGACCGGGACATCGATGGTTTTCTGCGGCTGGAGGCGGGCTGCTTTGGCAGCTGACATTCTGACCAGTTCTTTGGCTTTCTGGGTGGCTTGATCCCAATCATGGGAGTGCACCCAGGAGCATTGATTACGGATATTAGCCATTTCAAACAGGTAAGGATTGAGACTGGCGTTCCGGATGCTGTCCTGGAATAAGGGTTGATGGGTAAGCGGTGTGCAGCTGGCCACCACCACCCGGTTGAGATCTTTTTCCAACACGGTATCCGTGATGTGTTTGATACTGTCCTGCGAGCAGGTGTAAAGATTGGACTCGGCATGAACCACATTCGGCAGGGTGCCGGCGTATTCGGTCACTTCTGGGACATCGAGGTAGCCGCCGATATTTGAGCCGCAGTGACAGATGAACACACCCACTCGAGGTTTTTGAGCACTGACATCCTTCTCCGGGGGATATTCCCGCTGCTGGGTGAGTGAAAAGCGGGCCTGACCGAGGTGGGTGCCAATGCCACCCGCTGCGCCGCTCGCTTCCATAACCGATTCCGGAATATCTTTCGGCTCCCGGAATGGTCCTGCCGCATAGATCCCTGGACGGCTGGTTTCTACGGGATTGAAGCGTACGGTGTGGCAGAATCCATATTCATCCAGCTCAATTCCCAGCTGCCTGGCCAGGGCCTGGACGCTGTCTGCGATCTCCATACCCACGGAAAGCACCACCAGATCAAATACTTCTTCAACGGGGGCGGAGGCCCGACCGTTTTCCGGGGGACAGCGGAGAATCAGATTTCCGGTGGAAGGATCTTGTTTTATCTCGGAGATCCGACAGTGGTGATAGTGGACCCCGTAGTGATCGCTGGCTCGCTGAAAGTATTCCAGATACCCTTTGGAAAAGGCCCGGTTGTCCATGAAAAAGATCTCGATCTCGGTTTCCGGGTAGTGGTCCCGGGTGATCAGCGCTTCCTTGGTGGCATACATGCAGCACACAGAGGAGCAGTAATCATGCTGCTGGTCCCGGGAGCCGATGCACTGCAGAAAGGCAATCCTCCGGGGGGTTTTCTGGTCGGAAGGGCGTTCAATATGACCCATGGTAGGCCCGGAGGCGGAAAGCAGCCGTTCATACTGCAGGGAGGTGATCACATTGGGATAGCGGCCGAACCCGAATTCCTCGGAGAGCTCTGCCTGATAAGTTTGATATCCGGGAGCTAGAATGATCCCGCCAACCGGGAGGGTTCTCTCGGTGGCGACCATGTCGTGATCGATGGCATCCCGGCCGCAGGCAAAAACACAGGACATGCATTCGGAGCATATGCCGCAGGCCAGACAGCGGGCCGCCTCGGCACGAGCGCTTTCCTCGTCATACCCGGATTCCACTTCGGCGAAATTGTTGACCCGCTGGGAGACATCCAGCTCCGGCATAGGCACCCGCGGTTGAGGGCTGATCTCCCCGCGAGCCTGACGTTCTTGAATTTCCTGCTCGGAGAGTTCAACCACCGGCAGGGGAGGTTTCCGGGGAGGCTCGAGGTGTTTCCCCTCCAGGTAGCGCTGCATGGAACGGGCAGCGGTGTGTCCGCTGGCAACGGATTCAATCACAAAAGCTGTTCCAGAAACGCTGTCGCCGGCGGCAAATACCCCCTCTCTGGTAGCAGCCAGAGTGTTGGGATTGATAGCAATGGTTTGTTGATCCGTGACCCCCACCCCGGCATCATCGGGGATAAAGGCCAGGCCGGCGCGCTGACCGACAGAGAAAATCACCGTATCGCAGGGAATTTCATGCTGGGACTCAGGTATTTTTTCAACATGCAATCCCCCACTTTCATTGAAGCTGAAGCGGGCAACTTTCTGCAGCTCCATTCCCCGCACCCGGCCGTTGCCGTCTCCCAGGATGCGTTCGAAGGATCGACCAGGATGAAGGATGACTCCTTCCTGCTCGGCGGCTTCGATCTCCCAGTCATGGGCCGGCATTTCTTCCCGGTTTTCCAGGCAGGCCAGATGGACTGTCTTCCCCAGCCGAACCGCCGTCCGGGCACAGTCAATGGCCACATTGCCGCCGCCCAGCACCAGCACGCGCTCTCCCAGCGGAAGACCCTGATCACTGGCCCGGTCGCTGTATTTCCCCAGCCGGACATCCCGCAGGAAACGCGTGTTGATGATGACACCATCCAGCTGGGAACCGGGAATGGGCAGGCGAACCCCCTCGTGGGCACCCACGGCGATGAGCACCGCCTGGAACCCCTGCTCGAAGAGTTCATCGAGATCATCCACTCGATGATTGAGCCGCAGATCCACGCCGAGATCAATAATGTCCTGCACCTCACGTTCGATGATCTCTGTGGGCAGGCGGTATTCCGGGACCCCCAGCCGGAGCATCCCGCCGGCAACCGGCATGGCTTCGAAGACGCTGACCGGATAGCCAGCAAGAATCAAATCCTGCGCAGCGGTCAGGCCGCAGGGTCCGGCGCCGATGATGGCGGCCTTTTGTTCAGGAAAATGAATTTCTGCCGGTTCAACAGGGTCTCTGGGGGTCTCGTAGACTTTGTCGGTCACAAACCGTTTCAAGGCCCGGATGTTGATGGGTTCATCAAATTTCCCGCGGTTGCAGGCATCTTCGCAACGGTGGTTGCAGATCCGACCGCAGATTCCCGGGAAGGGATTGTCCATCTTGATCACCCGCAGGGCGTCCTCCCAGCGGCCTTCTCGGATCAGGGCGATGTAGCCCTGGGCGCGCTGTCCGGCAGGACAGGCATCCCGGCAGGGAGCAATGCCAGCTTTTTGAATCGCAAAGGCATTGGGAACCGCTTGAGGATACTGTTTGTAGACCGCATGGCGGGTAGAAAGGCCCTCGTTAAAAATGTCCGGGATGATCACCGGGCAGACCTCAACGCAGTCGTTGCAGGCAACGCAGGCATCGACGTTCACGTAGCGGGGCTGCTGCTGGACCCGGACGGAAAAGTTGCCCACCGAACCGGAGACATCCAGGACTTCAGCATTGGTGATCAATTCGATATTGGGATGCCGACCGGTTTCTACCAATTTGGGAGAGATTGTACACATGGCGCAATCATTGGTTGGAAAGGTCTTATCCAGCTGGGCCATTTTCCCCCCGATGGCGGATTGTTTTTCAACCAGATAGACTTTGTAGCCCTGATCTGCCAGATCGAGGGAGGCCTGCATCCCGGCAATTCCCCCTCCCACAACCATAGCGGCGCCGATCACATCGTGTGGATTCACTTCTTGATGCCTTGAAGTCGACATTGTCGTTTCTCCCTCAAACACCAATAGAAATTACTGACTGCTGCAGGAAGGCGTCAACGATGCGCTGATAAATCCACCATTCAAAGCTGAAGAAAGAACCGCCCATCTGCCTGAACAGCATGGGCGGTTTGAGTGCAGTGAAAGAGAAACCGGACCAGCCAGCAGGTGGTGTGGACGAATATTGTTTATTAATGACACAGCCGCCCAGGCTCAGGGACTGAGGGGCGGCAGCGTTGAAATATTCGTGGCCCTTTGAACCTGTGGGGGGACCGCAGGTTCAGTATTTCATTTCTTCTTGAAGCACATTGTATTTGAACTGCGATGTTGACTGTATTGTAGCAAGGTGGGATACCCTTGTCAATCACCTGTCTAGACAAATAGCGGTTATCTATTTGGGCTGGGCAGGCTTCTGTCCATTTTTCAGGAAAAACGGAGAAAATTCCCCTGCCCGCTGAAAAGCAAAGCTGATTTTCTGGCGCTTGAAGGGTGGGTTCTCCCCCTGAAACAGCCTTCATGAGGAGGGGCGGGAAGCTTTGTGGGACTGTTAAGCTGTGAGCGAATCAGCAAATTCTGGGAAGTAATTCGCCGGCCAGGGTGTCCACGATCCTGGTGGAGCCCAGTGCTGTTTTCAACAGCAGTCTTCCCCGGGGGGAGTCCTTCACCCGGCCGATGACAGCCGCATTTTCCCCGTAGCGTGTCTGCTGCATGACGGCCAGCACCCGGTCGGCATCTTCCTCTGCCACCACGGCGAGGAGCTTGCCCTCATTGGCGATGTAAAGCGGATCGAAGCCCAGCATCTCGCAGGCTGCCGCGACTTCCGGTTTGACGGGCAGACGCCCTTCTTCCAGCAGGATGCCAACCTGAGATTGGCGGGCGATTTCGTTCAGGGCGGTTGCTACCCCGCCCCGGGTGGGATCACGCAGGACATGGATCTGGTCGCTGGCCTCCAGCATGGCTGCCACCAGGTGGTTAAGCGGAGCGACATCACTTTCCAGGGAGGTCTGGAATCCCAGCTCTCCCCGGGCTTCCAGCACGGCGATGCCGTGATCTCCCATGGTTCCGGAGAGGATGACCACATCCCCCGGCTGCGCCTGCGCTCCGCCGATCTCTGCACCCCGTTTCAACCAGCCCACCCCGCTGGTGGAGATATACATGCCGTCCGCCTCGCCGTGGGCGACCACTTTGGTATCCCCGCTGATCACCTCCACTCCGGCTTCTTCCGCTGCTGCCTGCATGGACTGCACCACCTGCTTAAGCTGCTTCATCTGCAAGCCTTCTTCCAGGATAAAGCTGGCGGTAAGAAAGCGGGGTTTTGCTCCCACCATGGCCACGTCATTGACTGTGCCGCATACGGCCAGCCGGCCAATATCGCCGCCCGGAAAGAACAGGGGCGAGACCACATGAGCATCCGTGCTCACGGCCAGAGAACTGCCATCCGGCAGGGGGACCACGCCGGCGTCGTTGCCAGCCAGCAGTGCAGAATTGGCCAGCGGAGGGTGAAAGGTGCCTTGGATGAGATCCCCCATCATTTTCCCTCCGCTCCCATGTCCGAGAACGATTTTTTGGTCATGCTGCCGGGGGAGTGGGCAGGCAGCGCCTTCCAGCGAGATTTCTTTTTCACTCATCGGAGAGCTTCTTCTTCCTGACGGAATTGATTCCGGTAGCGGTAATAGGCCGCACAGGCCCCTTCATCAGACACCATGGTCGCGCCCAGCGGATGCTCCGGGGTGCATTCCCTTCCAAAGGCCTGGCACTCGTCGGGTTTCTTCAACCCCTGCAGCACCAGTCCTGAGATGCAAATGGGGGATTCCTCAGTTTCGATCGTTGCCACATCGAAGCGTTTTTCGGCGTCGAAGGAGGCATACGCCGGACGTAATCGCCAGCCGCTGCCGGGGATGGTGCCGATGCCGCGCCATTTTCGATCGCAAGTTTCAAAAACACGGTTGATCATCTTCTGGGCGGATTGGTTGCCTTGCTCGGTCACGGCCCGGGAGTAAGCGTTTTTCACAGCGGATTCCCCCGCTTCCAGGGAAGTCACCGTGTCCAGGATGCCGTGAGCGACATCCAGCGGTTCGAAGCCGGTGATGGTGATGGGAATCTGAAATTTCTCAGCAAGCGGAAGATATTCCCAGTAGCCCATCACGGCGCAAACATGCCCGGCCGCCAGAAAGCCCTGCACCCGGTTGTTAGGGGAGTTAAGGATGGCTTCTATAGCGGGGGGCACCCGCACGTGGGAGACCAGGATGCTGTAATTGTCCAGGCCCAGTTTCTCGGCCTGCAGCACACTCATCACATTGGCCGGTGCGGTAGTCTCAAAACCGATGGCAAAGAAAACCACCTGCTTGTCGGGGTTTTTCTGGGCGATGGAAACCGCATCCAGGGGAGAATAAACCACCCGGACATCCCCACCGGCAGCGCGCACAGAGAATAAATCTGCCCGGCTTCCCGGCACCCGGAGCATATCTCCATAGCTGGTAAAAATCACCCCGGGGCGGGAGGCAATTGCCAGCGCTTTATCAATCAGCTCCAGCGGGGTGACGCAGACCGGGCATCCCGGTCCATGAACCAGCTCAATCTCCTCCGGCAGCAGCTGATCCAGACCGTTTTTGATGATGGAATGGGTCTGGCCGCCGCAGATCTCCATCAACGTCCACGGTCTGGTGACCAGGGAAGAGATTTTCTGGATGGTCGACCGCACCAGATCAGCATTGCGGTATTCTTCCAGATACTTCATCTTGTCAGCTCTTCCCCTGCCTGCTCACCGGCTTCCATGATCTCCCGGAGCAGATCCATGGTTTCCAGCGCTTCTTCCTCACTGAGCAGACTGATGGCAAAGCCGACATGGATGATGGCGTAATCGCCCACCTCTGCTTCCGGAACATGCTCGATGCAGGCCTCTCTGGTCACACCGCTGAAATCCACCTGGGCCATGGAGAGCCCTTCTTTTTGATAAATTTCGACAATCTTACCGGGTACACCTAGACACATAGTAAATTTCTCCTTAATCACCGATCAAATACTGACCGGCAGCTACCTGTCCTAAGGCAATGCCGCCGTCATTTGCGGGGACCTGTTGATGAATGTATATCTGAAAACCGTCCTGCTCAAGCAGCCGGCTGGTTTGTTTCAGCAGGGTAATATTCTGCCACACTCCTCCGCTGAGGGCAACCCGCTCGAGGCCGTGATCCCGGCGGATCAGCCTGGCGGCATCCCGCACCACCGCTGCCAGCCCGTTATGGAAGCGGGCAGAAATGCGGGGGAGGGGGGTCCCCTGCTGGAGCTCGTCGACAATCTTTTCCAGCGCGGGGGAGGGGTCAATCTCCCCGCTGCGGGTAATCTGGAAGGGATAGCCCCCAGATTCATCCGGGTCTGCCAGGGCTTCCAATTCCACCGCCGCCTGCCCCTCATAGCTGGTCTGCTGCCGGATACCCAAGAGAGAAGAAACGGCATCAAACAGGCGGCCCACGGAGGAGGTCAGCGGTGAATTAATTCCGGATTTCAGCTGCTTACGGAGCACATCAATTGCCCGCACGCCGAGCGGATTCTTTCGGGCCGTGAGGGCATGTTTCACGGATGGGTAGGCGGCATCCCAGCCGAGATCCAGGCTGTGCAGATAGGATAGAGCCATCCGCCAGGGTTCCTTTACTGCCAGGTCCCCCCCCGGAAGGGGGACATAGCGAAGATGAAAGGCCCTTTGAAAGCTGCGGTAATCCGCAATCAGGAATTCTCCTCCCCAGATCTGCCCGTCTGTTCCGTAGCCGGTGCCGTCAAAGGCCACCCCGATGACCGGTTCTCCAGCAGGATGGCGGTTATCCGCCAGGCAGGAGGTAATGTGGGCGTGATGGTGCTGGACCCCGAGAGACGGAATGCCGTCTGATTCACAGCGCTGCTGGGCATACCGTGTGGCCAGGTAATCCGGGTGCAGGTCATGCACCAGCAGTTCCGGCGCTGCCCGGAAGAGCTGTTCAAAATGGAGGATGCTTTTTTCGTAAACGGAGAGGGTCTCGTAATTTTTTAGATCGCCGATGTGCTGGCTGAGAAAGGCGTAGCTGTCCTTGCTGATGCAGAAGGTATTTTTCTGTTCTGCGCCAGTGCCCAGAATGACTGGGCTCTCCCTTTGAAGGCGGACCGGATAGGGGGTATATCCCCGGGAGCGCCGCAGTGGATAGGGGTGGGAGAGGGTTTTTTGCTCCGGTGCAGGGATTCTGGTCACGGAGTCATCGCAGGGAACATGAATGTCCCGATCATGCAGCAGAGCAGCATCAATCACATCGGCAAGCTTTTCTTTCAAAGACTGGTTATTGATCAAAATGGGATGATCACTGTAATTCCCGCTGGTCATCACCAGCACCTGATAAGGGGCCTCCGGAAAACGGTCTTCCCGTGAGAAGAGCAGATAATGGAGCGGTGTGTAAGGCAGCATCACGCCCAGCGTATGCTGTCCAGGAGCCAGCACATCGGGCAGGAAGGACTCCGCCCGTTTCTCCAGCAGGAGGATCGGCCGCCGGACGGAACTGAGCAGCTTTTCTTCCTCCTCGCTCAGCCGACAGTGCCTCCGGACTGTTTCCACATTCGGCATCATCACCGCCAGGGGTTTATGGGGACGAATTTTCCGGCTGCGGAGGCGTTCCACCGCAGCTTGATCAGCGGCATCACAGGCCAGATGGAATCCACCCAGCCCTTTCACAGCCACAATTTTCCCCTGAGCCAGGAGGGACTGCACCTGATTAACTGCCTGGTCCCTGCTGGCAGCGCGTTGGAACTTGTTTGGTGTGCCCGGTGTTTTCATTTCCAGCCAGATCTGAGGACCGCATTCCGGACAGGCTACCGGCTGGGCATGAAAGCGGCGGTCCAGCGGATCCTGATATTCCCCGGCGCAGGGATCGCACATCGGGAAATCAGCCATGGTGGTTTCCGGCCGGTCGTAGGGGATGTCTTTGATGATTGTGAAGCGGGGGCCGCAGTTGGTGCAGTTGATGAAGGGGTATCGATAGCGGCGGTCCTCAGGGGTGAAGAGTTCCTGCAGACATTGATCGCAGATGCTGACATCAGGTGAGATCGGCTGAAAGCCTCCGGGAACACTTTGCGAATGGCGGATTTGAAAATCCTGGTATTTGCCGGGAGAGATTTTCTCCCGGCGTAAGGAGTCGATCTGAGCCAGGGGAGGCGCCTGCTTTTTCAGGTCGGATAAAAAAATCTCCAATGCATCCTGGCTTCCTTCCACTTCAATTTCCACTCCAGATGAAGTGTTTTTTACCCAGCCGGCAAGGCTGCAGCGGGAGGCAAGATTGTAAACAAAGGGACGGAATCCCACCCCTTGAACAATGCCTTGAATGCTGATTCGCATTGCAGCCTGTTCGGTCATTAACGCGGCTCCTCCTGCTCCAGTCTTGCAGCCAGCCAATCCAGCCAGGCATCCAGCCCTTCTCCAGTCCGGCAGGAAAGCGGGAAACTGACCAGGCTCGGATTGAGGATCCGGACCCCTTTCTGAAAATAATCCATATCAAAGTCTACATGGGGAAGCAAATCGATTTTATTGATGATCAGGGCATCCACATCCTGATACATGGCAGGGTATTTATAGGGTTTGTCATCCCCTTCCGGGATTGAGGCGATGAGCACATTTTGATGGGTCCCCAGCTGAAAGGATGCCGGGCAGATCAGGTTGCCGACATTTTCAACCAGCAGCAGGTCGAATTTCTCCAGCTGCAGGGCTCGAAGGGCGTTGCGGAGCATATTGGCATCAATATGACACTGCCCGCCGGTGTTGATCTGGACGGCCGTGGCTCCCGCTTTCGCTGCCCGGTCCGCATCAATGCTGGTGGCGACGTCGCCGTCGATGACGGCGATCTGAAAGCGATTGTGCAGGGATTGCAGCGTGCGTTCGATCAGGGATGTTTTTCCTGCGCCTGGGGAAGCCATCAGGTTCAGACCCAGCACACCGGACTGGTCCAGCTGCTGGCGGTTCTCCAGCGCCAGCTGGTCATTGGCATCATGGATTTTTTCCACAACAGAGACTTTTTTTGTCATTTCATTCCTCAGAGGTGATGTTAATGCTGTCGAGGTGGAATTCCCTGCCCTGCAGGATGTCCACATTTCCGCTGCTGCAGTTAGGGCAGGGGGTGAGCTCGCCCTCCTCCAGCCGAAAGACATGCTGACAGTCCCGGCAGCGAAATTCTGCCGGGAGACGCTTAAAGTGCAGCTTTGACCCTTCACAAAGGGTGCCCTCTGTGATCAGGTCCCAGTAGAACTGAACGGATTCATCGACAACGCTTGACAGCTCACCAATTACCAGGTAGAGATCGGTGATCTTCCGGGCATGGTTCTTTTCCGCGTGCTTGATGGCCAGATCAGCTATTTGCTGCGTAATGGTAAGTTCATGCATGGTCAGTTGCTGTTAATGGTCAGGGTCTCTGAAAGACCTGAGCCTGTTTGGCAGCGCGCGTTGCCAGGAGGAATAAAAGGGTCATAATCACTGCAGAGCCCAGGCACCACAGGCAGCTGGCCCCGATAACAAAGGGTTCCAGAAAAGTCAGGTAGATGGAAAACAGCGTGCCGACCAGGGTGACCCCCCAGAGTGCAAAGCAGCTGGCTTTTTGCCAGCGCTGGGGACCGTAGGATTGCAGGGCCCAGGCGATTAGAACAGCCAGGTATCCCAGCACCCCAAGGAATCCCATGGGGACGACCCCGAAGAGATACGCGTAAGGGCTCTGCTGCACAGTGTTGCATTTTCCTACCGGACCGCAGACAGCCTCTGTACTGGAAAATTCCACATAAGCCAGATAAGCTGCTACGCCGGTTCCAATCACAGCCAGCACTGGAATCAGCCAGCCGGATTGCCCGCTGGAACCAGGGTTGGCAGGTTTGCGGAGGTTAATCCCAACCCCGATGACAGCTGCCAGCATACCGATTAACACCAGCACGGAAAGGGAATTGGCTGCCAGGTCGGCTGTAAAACGCTCCCGAAGGGTAGTCCTGTGATTCAGCCCTCCACCAGGATCCGCTGCTGACTGCTCAGCGGCTGCTCTGGCTTCAGTCAGCCCGGGGAGATCCGGCCAATCGATCCCTCCCTGTTGAAGGCCTTCCTGAATGATCCCGGGAAATTTTTCCGGGATTTCCAATGAGCCCAACAGCAGCTGATCATCAACGACCATGGCGGGAACCCCCCGGTTCTCTGCCGGGACCTGAAATTGGTTCATGGCCGTATCAAAGAGCCGCCCCCCCTGCTCGGTGTAAGTGTCTACTCCAAAAATTTGCAGCTGGGTGCCGTATTCCTCCACCAGGGGAGGGAGAACGTCGTTGATCACATCCAGGCAATGGGGACAGGAAGGGGAGTAAAACAACACCGCTCTGATGACCGGCTTATCTTCCTGGGCCTGAACCTGATTGCTCCCGGAGAAGAAACTGCTCAGGATTACCAGGGCGATCAGGAGGGTGTAAAAGGACTTTTTCATGCCGCCTCCGCGATAGAACATGGATGCCAAACCCGTCGGGGGTCGGCTATCCCTGAATGTTTTTCCACCGCTCCATTATAGTACATTTAGTTTGTGAAGATAAGCACAAATTAATCTCCTGCTAAGGCCGGAAAGAGGGTGGGTTGAGACTGTTTGTCGATCCGGATGGTCATATCTGCCGGATTTAGCAGTCATCCACAGCGCCTTCCAGGATCGCTATGTGGGGACCGCTTAATGATCATCTCCCCAGCCAGGTAGTGCTGGGTCAGTGGGGGAGATGGTGCGGATGGCGAGGTCGGCTGCCCCTGCGGGGAAGCTGCATCAACCTGGAGATGGCTTTCGTTGGGGGGCTGACCGGGCAGGTCCTCCGCGGGAAGTTTCGTATAGGTATAGAGACCGCTGTGGATCAGGTACAGGCGGCCCGGGGCTGCCGCTTTCCATCGCTGCCCCGCCAATTCACAAACAGCAGCTGATGCTTCGTCTGATGCGCTGTCAGGGAAGGGAAAGCTTCCCCGCCATTCCCAGCCATCCTCCGGAGGATGGCCAGCGGCAGCAGCGATCTGAGCTGTGTCTATATCTATTTTTTTAGGAGAGATATTCGGCCTGGGGCTGCTGACGGCCTCTGCGGAGCGGTTCCCAGCGTCCTGGCCTGAGCAGCAGGTCAGCAGCAGGGTTATCTTCTGCAGCCTGCTGGTTTACCAACGCTGCGGCAGCTGCTGCTCCTGAAGGGGTCAACAGCGATCCTGAGGACTTCTCTTTCGCTAAATTCGTTTTTCCAACCAGCTGCCGATGTCTTCCAGCACCTGATCGCGCTCCGGTTCATTGATTAATTCATGCCGCAGTGTGGGATAGAGGATGAATTTCTTATCCGGGGCCTGGATGCTGTCAAACACAGCCCGGGTGTCTTCAGCGAAGGCAATGCGGTCCTCTCCTCCAGTCAGCACCAGCAGCGGTGTCTGAATTTCTAAAGAAGGGCGGTTTTTCAGCTCTGCGATGGCATTGAGGAGTTCGATGGCCAGTCGGGCGGAGTATTTTCCTTGAAAGACCAGCGGATCTTCCCGGTACGCGCTAACCACAGACGGATCTTTACTGAGCTGGTCCAGATCCAGTTCTGAAAGAGGCATTTTCGGGAAAAGCTTGGAGAGCACCTGGCCGATGGCGATGGTCAGTGAGGAGGCACTATCTGGTGTGGACAGGCTGGGGCTGGAAAGAATGGCCCCCTGCAGGGGAGGGGGACGGTCCAGCAGAATGCGTAAAGAGAGCAGTCCACCCATGCTGTGGCTAAAGGTAAACAGAGGGACATCGGGATGTTCCCTGTGCAGTCTGTCTGTCATTGCTGTCAGCGGAGCCAGCAGCTGCTCAACGCTGGCAGCGAAACCAGGGGTCCCAGGTGATTTTCCGTGGCCGGGTTGATCAATGCCGTACAAGGCAAATCCTTTTGGCAGCAGATGGCTGATCAGGTTTCCGTAGCGTCCGCCGTGTTCCCCCAGTCCGTGCGCGATCAGGATCGCCCCTCTGGGCGGTCGGTCCGGCAGCCAGCGTCGGGCAAATAAATCCTGGCCTCCCGGTCCGGGGATTCCGGGTATTATTCCATCATGGTCCTGGGGGTTCATTGCTCTGCTTCTCCTGGTGGGGTAGGTCTGGAAGTCAGTATAATACAGATAGGGAAATTTGCATCGTATCCGGTCAATTCCCAAAGGAGGAGATCATGACTGGCGAAGAGCTGGCTGTATTTTATCCCCGGGGACACAGCAAGCATTATTTTCCGGGCCACCCGGAACGGCCTGAACGGGTGGAGGAAATTCGCCGCGCGCTGGAGGAGGAAGGCATCTGGCAGCAGGCCAAAAAACTGCAGCCGCTGGACCTGAAAAGAGAACTATTGGAGTCCATCCATACGGAAGCGTATTTACTTCGCCTTGAAAAAGCGTCTTCGTCCTCCCAGTCACTTGATCTGGATACCTATACAACTGAAGAAAGCTGGCAGCTGGCGTTGGACGCTGCCGGCGGCGCTGCTGAAACTTGCCGTTCCGTGTGGCGTGGGGAAGCCAGCCGGGGGTTTTCTTTGTCCAGACCACCCGGGCATCATGCCACCTCCGATCGGGGGATGGGTTTCTGCCTGCTCAATAATGCTGCGCTGGCGGCTGAATATTTGCTTCAGCAAGAAGGGGCCGGGAGGCTGGCAATCGTGGATCTGGATCTGCATCACGGCAACGGCACTCAGGATATTTTTTTTCAGCGGGGAGATGTCTCCTACTGCTCCATCCATCAGTCCCCTTTTTACCCGGGCACCGGTTCCCTTCAGGAGCGCGGAAAGGGTCTGGGGAGGGGGAAAACATTAAATATCCCCCTGCAGGCAGGGGCTGGCGATACGGCTTACCAGACGCTGACAGATGAAATTTTGCTGCCATTTTTAGATCAGCAGCGTCCGGAGATGGTGCTGGTCAGTTATGGATTTGATATTCACTGGCGGGATCCCCTGGGCGGGATGCAGGTCTCAGCAGCGGGCTATCACCGGATGATCGGTTCCCTCACCCGCTGGGCTGAACAGCACACTGGGGGGAGGATTGTGCTCATTCTGGAAGGAGGGTATGATCTGAAAGCTGCTGGAGCCTGCAGTTTGGGAGCTGTGCTCGCCCTGCTAGGAGAAGATTTTCAGGATCCATTGGGTCCTTCACCTGGAGAGGAAACCCAGCAGTGGAGAGCCGTCTTGAACCGGGCAGAATCCCTCCTCCAGATGTGACTCCTTTGCGTTTTTGAGAGGTATATCTGACCACATCACAGGTATAATCCAAAGGGAATTTCTGCTCAGGGATGGAGGGAAACCATGTTAAGACACTATCAAAAGCCGGAAGACCGGGTTTCTGAGAACACCCTGAACTCATTGGCAGAGAAGCTGATTGAATTAATTCGCCGGGAACTGGACGGCACACCGCCAAAAACAGACCAGGAGTTCAGGCAGCGGGTAAAACAGCTGCTGGATGAAAAGCTGGAGGAGATCAACGGCAGGCTGACCCTCTCTCAAGTTGAGAGCGCTCAGCTCGCCCGGCTGGTGATCAATGAGGTCACTGGTTTTGGTCCCATCCAGCCGCTGCTGGAGGATCCTGGTATCAGTGAAATTATGATTGCCGGTCCGGCGCAGGTGTATGTGGAACGGAACGGCAAGCTGGAAGATACCGATATTCTATTCAACGATGATGACCATGTGATGCGGATTATCAACCGCATCCTGGCTCCTTTGGGACGGCGTGTGGATACGGACAATCACATGGCAGATGCCCGCCTTCCTGATGGATCCCGGGTCAACATTGTCATCCCCCCTGTGGCGGTTGACGGTCCGCTGATCACCATCCGGAAATTTTTAGAGAGTAAGCTGACCATGCAGCAGATCATCCAGATGGGTACGCTCACAGGCCACATGGCTGAATTTCTGGAAGCCTGTGTCAATGCCAGATTGAACATTCTCATCACTGGAAACACCAGTTCGGGGAAGACCACGCTGTTGAATATTCTGGCCGGTACCATCCCTGGGGAGGAGCGAATTGTCACCATCGAGGATGCGGCCGAGCTCAACCTCAACCAGAAATATGTGGTCAGGATGGAGACCAGAATGGCCAATGTTGACGGCTGCGGTGGTGTGGCTACCCGGGACCTGGTGCGCAATGCCCTACGGATGCGGCCGGACCGCATTGTCGTTGGTGAGGTGCGCAGTGGGGAAGCGCTGGACATGCTGCAGGCAATGAATACCGGCCACGATGGCTCCCTGACCACGCTGCATGCCAATTCACCACGGGATGCCATCTCCCGGCTGGAAACCATGTGTATGATGGCTGGGTTGGAGATGCCCTTGATCGCTTTAAGGACGCAAATTGCTGCGGCTATTGATTTGATTGTTCACATGGAAAGATTCTCTGATGGCAGCCGGAAGGTGACCAGGATCACCGAGGTGCCGCGCATGGAGGGGGATATCGTCACTCTTTCAGATTTATTCAAGTTTGATCAAACCGGGATCACCAGCGAAGGCAAGGTCAAAGGAACCATGGAGGCGACCGGCCTCCGTCCGGTCTTCAGTCCCCGGCTGGAAGCGGCCGGTTTTAAACTGCGGGGAGAGATCTTTACCTCCACATTTGATTGATCCACCCTCTGCAACTTTTTTGCTATCCCTGCGTAGATATTATCGAGAAACGATAATTCCGAATGGTCAAAAATCAGCCGGAATATTGTAGGCTGCCGGCGCTTGTTATAATGGGATTAAATTCAAGAGTTAGAAAGGAAGGATCGCTATGAAAAATATACCTGGAAAAGTTGTTTGGGGCGTTCTGCTTATTCTCATCGGCGTGCTCTTTCTCCTTCAAGAGCTCAACGTGGTGGGGGATGCATTTGATTACCTGTGGGTCATTCTGATGGCTGCCGCTGGGGCTGCTTTCTTATATGTCTTTGCCTCCCGGAAGGAGCAGTGGTGGGCAGTTATCCCCGGACTGACCCTGCTGGGTTTATCTCTGGTGGCCGCCAATGATCTGCTAAATCTGGTCCCCGGGGGTGATCTAGGGGGGGCGGTTTTTCTGGGCAGCATTGGATTGGCTTTTTGGCTGGTTTATGCCAGGCAGCCCGACCAGTGGTGGGCGATTATCCCCGGCGGTGTGATGCTCACTCTGGCGCTGGTGGCAGGGCTTGACCCTCTGGTGGACTCGGATGGGGGAATTTTCTTTCTCGGTCTGGCAGCGACTTTTACCCTCGTGGCCGTGCTTACGGGCTCATCAGCAGATACACGATGGGCATTTATCCCCGCAGCAGTTCTCGGGGTGCTCGGCCTGTCTTTGATGGTCTCCCTGGATTGGGAGTTAATCAACATCATCTGGCCGGCAGCACTGATTGTCGTCGGCGGTTATCTGCTGGTCAGGAATATCCTGTAAACTAACCACGATAGAAGGAGAGAGCATGAGCAGTCCCAAGCTGTATCGATCCAAATCGAACCGGATGATTGCCGGTGTTTGCGGCGGTCTCGGTACATATCTGAATATTGATCCCACTTTTGTGCGCTTATTGTTCATTTTGCTGTTATTCGGAAGTCAGTTTGGCTTTATCCTTTATCTGCTGCTGTGGATTTTGGTCCCTGAGGAAGGAAAATCCTATAGTTTTGAGGAGGATTCTTTTGGAGACCGGGTCCGTGGCATGGGAGAGGATGTCCAGCAGGCAGTCTCCAGGCCCCATCCCCAGGCTGGATTGATTCTGGGTGCAGGGCTGATCCTGGTGGGCGCGGTGCTTTTGCTGGAGCAGTTGAATATCCGCTGGCTGGACTGGCTGGACTTCGATGTCTTTTGGCCCTTGCTGCTGATCATCGGCGGCGTGGTACTTTTGCTGAGGCAGACCCGCCGGGAGGTGGAATAAGATGGATAGGGAACAAAAGAGACCCCAAACCAGACGAGATTATTTTGGTCCCCTGCTGCTGATCATCATCGGCCTGATATTTCTGGCCAGCAACCTGGGACTCCTTCCCGGGGAGGGCTGGGGAACGGTTTTCCGACTCTGGCCGCTGCTGTTGATTGTTGCCGGATTAAATGACCTTCTCCGGGGGGACGGGCTGATCTGGCCGCTGCTGATGATGGCGGTGGGGGCATTTCTGCTGTTGAACTACTTTGGTCCCCGGGAATATGTCAGCTGGTCAAGTTTACTTAAGCTCTGGCCGATCCTGCTGATTGCCGGCGGCATCGATTTAATTTTGAAAGAACATACCATCTGGACGACCATAATTGGGCTGGTTCTGGCCGCTGCTTTGATTGGCGGCGGCTACTGGCTGGCGGTCGCCTCGGAAATGCCCTCCCGGCAGGTTACGGAGATCCGGCAGGAGATTGCAGAAGATTATCTGGCGGCGGTGGTATCACTCTCCCTGGGAGCCGGACAGCTGGAAGTGGATGATTTCCAGCAAGAAGGGCTGCTGGTCAGTGGAACGGTCTCCCCGGATCGGGTGGATGAGGATCTCCGGTACGGAACCGAAACCTTGGAATATTCGCTGACTGCTGATCAACCCGCAGTCTACCCCAACCGCACCCGCTGGGATCTGAATCTAAATCAGCAGATCAGGATGGATGTGCAGGTGGAGAACGGAGCGGGAGAAGTGTTTCTCGCGGCTGAGGGTCTGGCGTTGAATACGCTGGAAGTTGAGCAGGGAGTGGGAAGACTGGTTGTCCGTCTTCCTGACAAAGTCAACGGAGAGGTCCGGATCAACCAGGCTGTTGGCCAGCTTACCTTGATCCTGCCGGAGGATGCTGCTGTGGAAATCCAGGTCAGGAAAGGGCTGTCTGTGCTGGATTATCCTCGTGATCTGGTGGAACTGGATGGCGTGATCCGCTCCAAGCAGATGGGAGAGGATCATCCTCGGATGGAAATAATCCTGGAGCAAGCAGTGGGCAGGATTGATATCCAGTATGCCCGTTGAGCTGGAGAGCTGGGCTCCGGCGGAGAGAAACGCTTGCGGTGACTTGTTCCGCAAGCGTTTTTTTCAGTCGGAACGGTGTAGGCTGGCTTCAGAGTTGAATCCCTGTGGGTATCGCTGGCGCAGCTTCTCAACGTTATGAGAGCCAACAGCATTTAGGTCCAGTCCGCAGGCGGTGGCAGCTTCCGCCAGGTACCAGAGAATATCCCCCAGTTCATCCTCCAGGGCTGTCTTATCCAGCGGATGACCGTGCGCGGTCATTTTTTTTACCAGGTTGGCAAATTCCCCAGCTTCCCCGGCCAATCCCAGAGCTGCTACCATCAATCTTCTTTCTCCATCCCCTCCAGCCCCGGAAGTACGATCAGCGAGTGTTTGATATTTTTCCAGTGTCAGTTTTTCCCTCATGGTGATGCAATCTCCTCTTGCTCTGCCAGCCGGTGGACCACTGCTGTCAGTCGTTGAATTTCTGCATTCAGGTACGGATAAGGGCTGGTTTTTAGAATCTCAGACAGCGAGTGATAATACCACAGCGTGCCTTCTTTCCCCCCGCTGAATTGCGACCAGATGTCAGCGCCGGAACGCCTGAGATCTCGTTCCAGGCTGCTTAAATTATGAATTTTATCCGCCAGGATGACCAGGATTGCTTCTGGATCAGCCTGCTGAATATTCTCCAGGAAAGCGGTTTTGCGAGCTTTCCAGGCCGGTTTTGGGGTTTGAAACGTATCCGAGCAATCTGAAACGATTTCTGCTACCCGGTTTCCAAACTGCTGACGGATTTCCTCCAGCACCTTCAGCCCACCTTGATCCTCAGCGGCATCATGAAGCAGGGCAGCAATGGCCACATCCTCATTGTCAGTGTACTCCAGCACCCGGGCACAGACTGCCATCAGATGGGCAAAGTAGGGGGTCTGACTGGCTTTGCGGTTTTGTTGGCTGTGAAGCCGAAAGGCAAAAACCAGCGCTTCTTCAAACCGTTCTGTTAAGTGATATTGCATAAATGAAAGCGAGCTTGCGCAGCACCCTGTGGTAAGATAATAGCGCTATTGGCATGCTTATGTGAGATTATTTAGAGAAAAAGTCAAGCCGGCAATTTTCAGAGCTTTAATTTCTCACACTGCTGCCATTATACAGGAAGCGGTCCGGCTCTGCCATCTTGATCAGCCGGTTTCTCTGAGGAAAATCTGACCCCAGGGGTACTCTTGGTGGAATTAGACAATCAGCAGTCAGCCATTCGGCAGGCCGTTCGGGAAGAGCGTAAAAAGAATCTTCACCGCATCTTACCCTGGTCCCTGGGAGGATTGCTGCTGGGAGGGATGTTAACCAGCTGGGCATTCTGGATCAATCCTGGAAACTCCTGTTTTCTCCTCCTTACCATCCTCTATCTGCTGGGAATCGCTGCCAATGGGTTGGCCTATTATGTCTTTCAGCTTGGCTACGCCTTTACCAGTGGATGGATTTTGCTGATCACCCTGATGGTCATTGTCAGCGCTTTTCCCATTCTTTTTGAGGGGTTGGATGCCGCTTATGCCATCATGAGTCTGCCGATCATCCTGCTGGCAGGGACGATTTTTTCCCCCCTGCATGCGCTGTTTATTGCCTTGTTGTTCGGCATTCTGGGTTTGTTATATGGAACCATCTTTTTTGGGGACCCAATTTGGCTGCCGGCAGCTTATCAGCCGCAGGTGTTGAGCAGCGTGATCCGGAAAGGGATCATCACGATTGTTTATCTGTACTCTCTGGCATTTGCTACCTGGTTAATCGCCTTCAATTGGAAGGGGATCCGCCAGGCCATGTCCGTCAGATTGGAAAAGACCTTTCATCTGGAAAAAGTGCGCCAGGAATTAAATCGATCTTTAGAGGAGAAAGATGTTCTTCTCCGGGAGATCCACCATCGGGTTAAGAACAACCTGCAGATTATCTCCAGTTTGCTGAATCTGCAGCTCAGAACGGTAGAAGATCACAGGACCAGGGAGTTGTTCTCTGAGCTGACTGATCGAGTCAGAGCCATGACCCTGGTCCATGAAATGCTTTACCTCTCGGATGACCTCAGCCAGGTAAATCTAAAATCCTACCTCACCAACCTGGTAGCTCAGCTTAGACGCACCTATCAGAGGGGGGATTCCAGTGTTGAGATCGACCTGGACATCGACAGCATCCAGCTCGATGTGCAGGAGACGCTGGCCTGTGGTTTAATTGTCAATGAGCTGGTCACCAATGCCTTCCGCTATGCCTTTCCTGGAGGGGGAGAGGGAAAAATTAAGGTTCTTTTTCAGCAGGAAAGCGGAACGAACCGGTTAACAGTTCGGGATAATGGGATCAGCCTGCCGGAGACAGCACCCGCCGGACAAAGTGGAGCGCTGGGTTTGAAGATTGTCCGTATGCTGGTGAAGCAATTAGATGGCACAGCGGAGATTCAGCGTTCGGCTGGGACAACCTTTTCAATTCAATTCCCGGCGGAATAGAAATGAGCGAAGAAACTATTTTGATTGTTGAGGATGAAAGTATCGTCGCCCTGGACATCCAGGAGACGCTGCTGGAGCTCGGGTATCATGTCCCGGAGCCGATTTCACGGGGAGAAAATGCCCTGCTGGAAATCGGGCGGATCAATCCGGATCTGGTGCTGATGGATATTCGGTTGGAAGGGCAGATGAGCGGGCTGCAGGTGGCTTCAGAGATCAGGAAAAACTACCAGCTGCCGGTCGTTTATCTGACGGCTTACAGCGATCCCAGCACGGTGGACGAGGTTAAAAATTCTCATCCCTATGGATATCTGGTCAAGCCTTTCAACAAGCAGCAGCTGGCAGTTGTGGTCGAAGTGGCGCTCCAGATCCATCAAATTGAAAAGGAATTGTTCCGCAATCGTTCCCGATTGGAAAAAACCCAGCGCATAGCCCGGCTGGGCTACTGGGAATGGGATATTGAACATGAAACCATCAAACTTTCCCAGCATCTGGCTGAGATGTTTGATCTGGGCAGTCAGGAAAAGATCTTAACCGCCCAGGAAATCAGGGAATTGATTCATCCCCATGACCTGGAAATTGTCCGGGAGATGGTATCCAGTTACCTGGAAGATTTCTTGAATCAGAAACAATCCCGGTTTCGGGTGATCACGTCGGATGGATATACCAAGGTATTTCAGAGCTCACCGATTGCAATTGATCGGATGAATGCCAACAACCAGCCGGTAGTGCTTGTGGGGGCTGTTTATGATGTAACGGACCAGATAGCCCGGGAAGATGAGCGCATCCAGCGGGAAAGAACTCTTGATGTCATCAATCAGATCACCCAGGCTGCTCTACAGGGGGATAACCTGGAGGATATTCTCCAGGAGTTGGCGGATAAGATAGCTACATATTTTCAGATTCATAATTGTTTCTTGGTTATGGAGGAGGAGCAGCACAAGCGCGTCTATACAGCGACCAACCGGGATGACCAGCAAAGCCCCTTCATTCAGGAATTCCTGCGTAATGATGAGGAATTTCTTAACATCCTCTCAAAAGGGGTTCCCCAGGTGATCAGCAAAGATGTCTCCTGGTTAAAGCGCCTCTCCACCGGTCAGCTTAATGCAGCCTATTTGGGTCTTCCTCTGGTATCCGGAGGGAAACAGCTGGGGATCTGCCTGCTGGAATACGACCATAAAGCGAAGATCACGGAGGAGATCATCCAGCAGGGTGCCGAGATATCCAGCCATGTAGCGCTGACCATTGCCAAGACGCGGCTGCTGGAGGAGTACCGAAAGCAGATGCAGGCGACGGAAGTCATTCAGGAAGCAGGATTGGCGATGATCAACACACGCAGCCTGGATGAGGCGGTCAATATCCTGCTGGAGTATCTGGAAAAGCTGGTACCCTTTGACAGTGCCAGTGTGCTGCTGGTTCAGGGGGATGTGCTCTATGTGGTCGGGAGCCGGGGACTTCCCAAAGAAGTAGAGGTCCAGGGGAAATATTTTCCCTTATCGAATCCCCTTTTTCAGCAAGCCGTTCAGGAGAATGATATTTTCATCCTGGATGAGGTTCAGGGGGCAGAGGGATTTCGAGGATGGGGGGGAACCGATCAGATCCACAGCTGGATGGCCATCCCGCTGATTGTGAAAAATAAGATTTCCGGGATCATTACAGGAGACAGCAACCAGCCGGGCAGGTATCACCGCGGGCAATTCAACAAACTGCGGGTGTTTGCCAATCAGGCGGCAACGGCCATTCAGAATATCAAACTTGCAGAGTCTGAACGGGACCAAATCTACATCACCAGAACATTACAGAAAGTCAGCTCCTTGCTGGCCACCGGTCGGGGGTTTAATGAACTGAGTTCTACCATTCTTCAGCTGCTGGAGCGGGTGGTGCCGTTCGATCAGGCTTATATTGCCCTGATCAACAATGAGGGCTTGCTGCAGCTGGCAGCCAGCAGGACAGAGGTAGCAGAGGACAGATATAATCAGTTCATGAAAGAACACACCGGAAAAATTCTAAACCGGTTTCGAGGTCAGGAGGATCAACCCATTGTCTACCCTGATGTAAAGGAAGCTGGGGATTGGATCGCATCTGAGCAGGGGATTCCGGTCCGCTCCTCCATTAATGCCCCTCTGGTCATGCGAGGAGAGATATTCGGCTTACTCTTTGTGGACAGCCATACGCCCAATACCTATACTGAGGAAGTGGGACAAACTGTGATGACTTTCGCTAACCAGGCAGCGCTGGCTATTATGAATGTGCGTCTGTTTGAGAGAAACAAACGCCTGGCCCTCACGGATGAGCTGACGGGAGTGTACAACAGGCGCTATCTGATGCAGATCGGGGAGAAAGAGGTCAAACGGGCTCTGCGCTTTGAGGAATCGCTTTCAGTGATCATATTGGATTTTGACAATTTTAAAAAAATCAATGATACCTACGGTCACGCGGTCGGGGATGAAGTCATTCGCAAAGTTATCTCTGCCTGCCGGGGGGTGATCCGGGATATTGACATCCTGGCTCGCTATGGTGGAGATGAATTTGTCATTCTGCTGGCAAAAGCTGATCTGGAGATCGCCCGTCAGGTAGCGGAGCGGCTGCAGCGCGAGATCAATCAGAAGGAAATTGAAACCATCAGGGGGAAAATTTTAGTGACGATCAGCATGGGGGCAGCTGAACTATCTGATCAGGTGCAGACCCTGGGACAGCTGTTGATAGCTGCGGATGAAGCCCTCTATCTCGCCAAACGGGACGGCCGAAGCTGCTTCCGGATGGCCGCCTAAGCATCTGCTGACGTATTTCTCAAGGGGCTTTTCCCCAGGCATAAAATGTAGGTACGAATAGCATCCGGTGCTGGTTGCTCCAGGCCTGTTCTTCCTGAAGTTTCAGCTTGCGGAGTTCCTCTTTGGTCAGCTGGGAAGCCAGATCCTCCTGGAGCACCTTCCATTCTGAGGAGATTTCTTCCGAAGTGGGAGTTCCTTTCCAGCGCCCCTGATAGACACCTGCCTGGACATGCTGGATCCCCGCCTGTTGGAAGAGAGCAGAGAGCTTTCTGCCCAGGAAGGGATCCGCTCCATTTTCTTTAAGGCCCGCAATTTGCAGTTCCTTCAAGTGGCTGAAGTTTTCTGGATAGTCCAGCCGGCCTCCATAATCTGGTTCTGCCAGCGCGGCGATCGTTCCTCCCGTTCTGGTGACCCGGCGCATCTCCTTCAAGCAGCCCAGCGGATCCTCAACCCACAAGAGAAAGTAGTGGCAAAAGACAATCTCAAATGCCGAATCCGGGAAGGGCAGGGTATGGACATCAGCACTCAGACATTTCAGGGTGGGAAAGATTCTGGAAGCCGCCTGGGAATAACGCTCCCGGATATCACAGCCGTACCAGGTACCGGGTCGGTCTCTAGCGAGATCGCCGGCTACCGCACCGGTCCCGCTGCCGGCTTCCAGCACCCGGCTTCCCCGGCTGATATTGAGGGAGTTAAATAGCTGCTCCCGGAGAGCTCGGGTCCAACCGGCCTGAACGGTAAATCGATCGTGCCACTCTTTAATAGAAAGGGGCATCAGGGGATTATTGGAGCTGGCTGGCTTGCTGCCAAATATCCTGCCACTCATCATGCAGGATATTTCCCAGAATCTGATTGATACCCTGAGCGGGAAGAACATCCCCATCCGGTTCGACATACAGCCAGGCTTTCCCTGCGCCCTCTGGCTGTTCCTGAGCCCTTTTCAATTCCAGGGCAACCGGGTTGTGGTTCGAGTAGGGAACAGGCAGGTCCCATTTCAGGGGTATTTTTAGCTCGGCAAGACGGGTTTGCGCCTGAGCCAGCGCCTGGCTGAGATGCGGATTGTCTGGGTCGCTTACCGAGAGGGAGACCGCATTGGCATCGATTTCTTTCAGCCGGTTAAGCAGACCTGACAGCTGGTCGACCAGGTCCGGTTGGATGGTGATATGAACAGTGGTGAATAGATCTGCTTTCAGGACGGCTTGCAGCGCTTTCCAGGAGCGGTCTTGTTCTGGGGAGAGAGCAAACATCAGATGGTCCAATCCGCTCTGCAGCAGATCATCAAGGAACTTTGGATCCGCCAGTTTTAAGCCGTCGGTCAGCAGTCCGGTGACCTGGCCGTTTTCCTCAGCATGGGTGATCAGGGCCAGTAAATCGGGGCGGGTGGTGGGTTCCCCGCCGGTAAAGATGATTTGGGGAATCCCTGCTTCCCAGGCCTTGTCAATCGTTGATGTCCATTCAGCTGTGTTCAGTTCCCTATCCACCCGCCGCTGAGGAGCCAGCTCTGGATTGCTGTCTTCCGGGAGCTGGTAGGTCAGGGCACAGTCCAGCCGGTAGGGAGCACTGATAGCACCGCTATACGGCTCCTGGCGGGAGAAATCCAAAAAGGTGACAGGATCCAGATCCGGTATGGTAATTAATGACTTGATTTTCCGCTGTATGTTCAGGTAATCCCTCCGGGCATCCGCTCGATCAATCTGATACCGTCGGGAAATCTCCTGGGCCGCTTGTGCTGGTTCTGCATCATGAAGAAAATGATAGATGTGTTCGGTAGCTGTCTGATTGAGGTGAAGCACCGTGGCAGCATTGACAATCAGCAGTCCCTCCCCCCGGGCGTTCACCCGCAGATGCAGCCGGAACTGCTGGTCAGCATCCGGCGGTGTCTGGTAATGGTAGACACCTGCCTGAAGGGGTTTCGCGGGAGTAAAGAAATCTCGAAGGGTTTTGATTAGTTTGCTCATAGACTGCTCCAATCAGGGAGTTGGTTCCCTGGAGATCAACAGGAAGGGATTTATCCGCTGCAGTCAGGACCAGGACTGGTAGCGAACCAGATTTTCCAAAGGTTTGCGAACTTTTTCTTTTGCTTGATCAGCTGGATATCCTAAAGGAGTGAAGGCGATGGGCTCCGCTCTGTCAGGAAGCTTGAGCAGCTCCCGGGCGGCCTGGGGATCAAAAGCGCCTACCCAGCAGGTGCCCAATCCCAGGTCAGCTGCCTGAAGGGTGATGTGATCGACCACAATCGCGGTATCCACAATCGTGTAATTCATGCCGTCATAGTTATTACGCACCCAGCCCTGTTCGGGAATCCCACAGGCACACAGAACCAGGGGCGCCTCCACAAACCAGTCTTTGTCATAGATCTGACGCAGATCCTGCTCCCGTCCGGCAGTTTCAATGACTATCAGCTGGAAGGGCTGCCGGTTCGCTGCGGTTGGGGCCAGCCGGGCGGCTTCCAGGATCAGTTCCAGTTTTTTCTCTTCCACTGATGTTTTTTGGTAGCTTCGTACGCTGTAGCGCGCTCGAACCAGGTCTGCAAAGTCCATTTTTTTCTCCTCACAGGCTAAGGTCTTTTTAAAGCAAGTTCATCATCTGCCACACCCAGAAGGTTGTCCCTGCAGCCAGCAGGCCCAGGCCGGTGCCGGCTGTGATGTCGGTCAGATAGTGCACACCCAACACAATTCTCCCCAGGGAGACCAGGAAGGCCAGACACACAGCTGCTGTCAGGAAGACCCCGGGAAATCCGGACCCGGCGGGCAGAATCAACGCCAGATACCAGACCCGCAAACAGTCACCGCTGGGGAAGGAAGGATCACTGGGTTCAGCTGGCTGCAGCATGCGGATGGACCGGGATTTCTGGTAGGGTCTGGGCCTGTCAAAGGTGATCTTCACAGCGCGTTCAATGCCTACACTGACCAGGAAGACTGCCAGGGCGGAAAGCCCTGTCTGCCAGTGGGCGGCAGTCAGCAGTCCCAAACTGATCAGGGAAAGAGGCGTCCTGCCCAAATGCCAGATTTCCCTGAAAAACCCCAGCCAAGGATGTTTCATAAACATCCCCTGAATGGAGGTGGCAGTCCGGTAGTCGAAGTGGGCAGCCGGATCCCATATGTGGAGGACCCCCAGCATGATCAGCAGCAGTCCTGTCAGCTGGATTACCATGGGGGGTCCTCCTTGAGATCCGGCCAAACTGGATAAAACATCAGCCACTGATCGGGGGCGCGGCGGATGAATTCAGCCACTTTCCTCAAGATCATTTCCGCATTTTGAAGAACTTCTTTTTTCTTGTTCTCATCTCGTTTCAGCTCCAGGGGACTGGAATGCAGAAAACCGTAGCGGCCGTCCTCATGGCGGATTGCGCTGACCACGATGATCGGCACATCTGCGGCCAGCGCCAGGGAAATGTGTCCCACAGGCAGGGGACTGGGTCGGCCAAAGAAATCTATCCAGTGGCGCCTTTTTCGATTGGGCAGCGGCCGATCCACTCCTGTGGCTGCAACTCCTCCGGCTTTGAGATAATCAATAATCTCTGGGGCAAGTTGATTGGTTTCCAGGGGGACCAGATCCATTCCCATTCTTTTCCGGATGCGATTCTGAATCTCATACCCACCGGTGGGATTGCCATAGGATAGCACCTTGGCTTTCAACCCGGCGATCAGCAGCCGCTGAACAACCAGGTCAAAATTGCTCATATGGGGTGATACCACCAGCATACCACGCTCAGCGCGGCAGAAGGAAAGGAAGCTTTCCATGGAATCAGAGAACGGGACGATCTGCTTAACCATCTCCTGATCATGATAATGATGATAGAGATCGTAGTAACACTGGGCGGCATGTTTGAGCACATTGTGGGTTTTCTGATAGACGGTTTGCGGCCCCAGTTTTTCTCCCTGGGCAACCCATTGGTTGGTGCTGATAGTCTGGATGAGTTCCGAATTCTTAAATACTGTCAGTACGTTGGCTGTCAGGGTGCCGAACCAGCTGCCTACTGAAGGGGGCAGGTTTCTGCTCAAAAATATGGATGATTGGACGGAAAAGCGACTGTTAAAGAATGTCTGTGAACTCATCAATGATCCCCATCAAAAAAAATGAAATCCTGCCTGACTTGATTATTCCGAGCCTGCAACACGGACATTGACCTTGGAAAATCCTTCCAACAGCACCGGCAGACCTCTTAATAAGCAGAGGATCACGCTGACCCAGGTGAAACCCAGGGCCAGAGTCAGCGCCCAGCTCAGCGCTGTCTGTCCAGCGTTTTGCGCAGCCAGCGCCAGGGTGAGTAAAGCGAATGCCGCTGCTTTTGCTGCCCCGTAGGCAGCGCGCATGAGCCGGGAGGAGACCAGAAACCTGCTGATCGGCATCTGGATCTGTTCAAAGGCGCTGATGCCCTGGCGGATCCCCAGTGAGCGGACAGTGTCCACTGTGGTCCCCCGGGTGAGGACGATCAGGGGCACCACCACTGGAACCAGATTCAGATGGGCAAACACAACCCAGAGCAGGTATTCCAGGGTCCGGTCGGTGGCGATATCCAGGGCGCTGCCCAACAAGCTGGTTTCCCTTCTCCGTCGGGCAACAAAGCCATCCACGGAGTCCAATATGATGATTCCCAGAATGAAAGGCACATTCCAGAACTGCAGCCTGGGACTGCCGTAGTAGAGGATCCCAATGTAGATGAACAGCAGCGGAAATCGCGAAATGGTGATCAGATTTGCCATAATGAATCCCGTCAGGCTATCAGGTCCTGATCAGATTGGTGAGGGCAGAACGGGTTGAATTAAGGGAAGGTTCTCCGCCAGAGCCAGCGGGCATCCTGCGCCGCATTCTTCGACCAGGTGGCAGGAGTGACAGGCTTCCGGGAGATAGTGCCGGTTTCGCAGTTGGCGAGCTAATTCATGCTCCCAGATTTGATCCCAGGGGTCCGAGAGGATATTCCCCAACTGCTGGTAGTACGATTGACAGGGAAGCACACCCCCGTCCGGTTCCAGACACATATTATAGAGGGCAGCCGTACATCCCTTGACTCCTAATCCCCTCTCCAGGGGATTGAAGCGGCAGTAAAGAGT
Organism: uncultured Anaerolineales bacterium; assembly: GCA_964603385.1. Taxonomy (GTDB): domain Bacteria; phylum Chloroflexota; class Anaerolineae; order Anaerolineales; family UBA11858; genus B10-G9. The sequence goes on from CAZRUS010000001.1 coordinate 92,485, forward strand.
GGGCGTATACCAGATTAATTTTTGCCCGGCAGCAGCTGTCTCCTCCTGGGCCATCTCCAGCAGCGGATTGAGCTCTTGCTCACTGAGTCCGGTGCCGACATGTTTTCCCCTGCCGGCGTGGATAAGGGCATTTAACCCCACAGTGGGCACCCCTAACTCGGCCAGAAAGGCCAGGGTTTCTCCCAGGCTATCTTGATTGTGCTGCAGCATTGTCGTGTTGGTCATCACGAACAGGGAACTGCTGACCGCGTTCCGGATCCCGGCCGTGGTCTGCTCCCAGGCTCCCTGCAAATTCACCATCTGGTCATGAATCTGGGGTTGATGGGATTCCAGGGTGATCTGAACATGGTCAAGGCCGGCCTTAATCAATTGTTGGATGTAGCCGGGGTCAGAAAGCCGGCGGCCGTTGGTGTTTAAGCCGGTGATCTGGCCGCGCTGCTCGGCGTAGCGGATCAGCTCCGGCAGATCGTCTCGCAGGGTGGGTTCACCGCCGGTAAAGATCAAATGAGGGATATTCAGGTCCCACAGCCGGGCGATGATCTTCTTCCAGGTTGCGGTGTCCAGCTCTGGGAATGAGCGCTCTCTGGCGTTGTAACAGTGGGGGCAGTCGTTATTGCAGCGATAAGTGAGGGCCAGATCCATCCGGTAGGGAGCACTGGGCTGCAGGCTGTAGGGAGCCTGGAAATCGATCTCGGACAGCGGGTTGATCGCTTTTCCATTGGCCTGAATGAAAGACTCCACGTCGCCTGTGATGTTAGCGACATCTTCCTGAAAGTCTTCTGCCTGGCCTGGATAACTGCGGGACAGCAGCGATTTGATCTCCTCTGGAGATCGACCTTCCAGATGCAGATAAGTCAGGTAGGCTGCTGTGGGATTGAGGTGAACGATCTGATTGGCATTGATCACCAGCGTGCCGTGTCCATCCGGGTCCACGCGCAGGTGCAGGCGGGTTTTGGCAGGAGGGGTTTCCCGCTTGAAGTGGTACAGACCGGGATCAAGAGGCGTTCCCGGGTGGGATCGCCCGTTCTTGAAGAGGCGGTTCAGCGGGTCTGTAAGCCAGGACCACATAGCAATCAGCGGCCCCCTCCTGCGCAGGCGCAGGCACAGCCGGCACAGGCGCAGGCACAAGCGCAGGAGCTTCCACCCCCGCTGCTCCATCCGCCGCTCCCGGAGGAAGACTGAGGGATGGGATTGGTTTTTTGTGTGATGCGGCTGGTGAAATCAGTGATATTACCAACCACGCTGCTGGAAAAATTGGAAATCCCGCTGGCCATGGAGGCTGCAAATTCTCCGCCGGGCAGATTGGGAAGGCCTTTGCTCCCGACGCCGCTGCTGCTGGGGCGGGGAGCGCCGGTGGAAATACGGCCGCTTCCGGATCTCGAGAAAGTAGGATCATACCGGTGCCACCAGACAGGAAGGTATACCGGACCTCGCCGGAAGACCTCCTCGGTCCTGTCCTCGAAATCACCATCCAGCATGGTCCAGCCCATGTGGTCGTTGAATTTCTCACTTTTGACTTCTGGCGTATCAGCCTGTTCTACCTGCTGCCAGGCGCGTTTGATAATATCTTCATAGTAGCGCACGGTTTCCCGGTGGCTGAAGCCTTTCATTTTTTCCCCGACGCTTTCAATTAGATCGATCATTAAGTCCTGCAGCTCTGTTTTCCGCACCCTTTGGGAATCCTTTTGATAGGCTTCCACAAACTGGGTTTCATATTTACGCAGATTATCGGGGAGAGGATCACTGAATTCCAGCTGTAAGGGCTCACGGGAGACCACCCGGGCTGCTCCTTTCTGGAGCATCGAGAAGAGGATCATGGTGTAGATTTTGTCAACTGGTTTTTCCAGCAGCACAGCTGCTTCAATCGCCGTCAGACCGCGTTTGATGCCGTGACCTTCAATGCGGATCTTGGGCGGCAGGTATTTCATCTTCCGCCTGCGGCTGGCAGATACTGAGATCACAATGATGAAAATTAAAAAGGCAAAGAAGCCTCCGAAGCAGAGCAAGGTGGTGACTGCTTCCGGTGGAATCCCCAGCTGCTGCCAGAGGCTGGGTTTGCTGACAGCCGACGCCGGAACATATGTTAGTGGAAAGGAAGCACCGAACTTATAACGTGCCGAGGGATCCGCCTCGCTGTTCCGCCAGGTATAGGTGATTCTGCCTTGATCGTCTATGCCGGTAATCGGCGCTTGGTTAAATCCGCTGGGAGAGGAATGCCAGCGGGGTTCCTCCGGCTGCACACCCGGCGGCAGGTGGTAGATAACGGTCATATTGGTGGTGCCGGTAACAAATTCCTCCCCGAACCAGGTAGGGGTAAAGACCGCGCTGGCGTAGTCATCCCCCTCGGTGTCAGGGAATAGCACACCTTCCATCCCGGGAATAATGACTCTGACCGTGCCAGTTCCCCCCGGCGGGATGGCACTGCTGGTCAGTCCAACCGCTACACCCGTGCCGCTGCCTTGATATTCTGATGCCGAAATATACGAGATCGGCTGTCCATTAACTTCCGCGGTGATCTCACTCACCGAGAAATTATTATTTGGCAGTCCAACATCCACGAATTCAATGGGCGCCCCGGAAGGCTGATTGGTGAAGACAAATTCATAGGCAATATCCAGGGTGCCGTCTTCCTGCCAGTAAAGGTTAACGGTCTCCCTGTCCAGGCTGAAAAAATAGCTTTGGGCAAATACGCCTGTGGGGATCAGCACCAGTATGAGCAGCAGGAGGGGAACAAGTTTTTTCATATTCATCGCAGATCTCTCCTGGTTTACCATTTCGGATCTTCAGTAAGCTGGTAGCTGGTTCCGCAGTAGGGACACTCCACGACCGGCGCACCGGCTACCATGGAAACATGCTCGGGGCTAAGCTGGCCACCGCAGTTCTGGCAGGTGAGCGTTTCCAGATTGACATCTCCAGAGAGGTCGATTTGGACTTTGACTTCCTGGTCAGGAGACTCTTTTTTCCGGCCTACCAGCCAGATGATCCCAAAACCAGCCAGCACACTGATCGTGCCGACAATAATCCAGGCGGGTTGGCCTTCCGGGCTGAAAGCTCCCCAGACGAATATCACCCCAAAGAAGATGGCGATGGCAGCGAAGATATAGCCGATAATTTTCCCAGCAGACATGGTTTCTCCTTGCTATTCCCATTGGGTTGGTATTTTAAGCACTGCTTGAAAGGCACCAATTCGGGGGCGGATCAGCATCAAAGTGTTTTCCTCTGGTGCAGGCTGAAAAATACCCCTCAATTATATCAAATCCCTGCTGGGAACGGTGGGATCAGAGGGGGAAATGATCCCAGACATTATGAGAAGAATCTGCGGCCGTTCCTGCCCTGGCCTTGGGCTATAATCTAACATATGACTAAAAAATCTCCCCAAGAAAGAGTGCAGGAGCTGCAAAGACAGCTTCATTACCACAATTACCGCTACTACATCCTCAATGATCCGGTGATCAGTGACCGGGAATGGGATCGGCTTTACCGCGAGCTTCTGGAATTGGAGCAATCCCACCCGGAGTTGAAAACAGCGGATTCCCCCACGCAGCGTGCCGGCGCCCCTCCAGCTGAGGGGTTCCAGAAAGTGGAACACCCGGCTCCCATTCTCAGTTTGGATAACGCCTTCTCAATTGAGGAGCTCCGGGCTTGGCAGCAGCGCATTAGCAGACTGGACCCCCGGGTGGAACGGACAGATTTCACCGTGGAACCGAAACTGGATGGGTTGACGGTTGTCCTTCACTACCGGGAGGGACTTTTCGTGCTGGGCGCAACCCGGGGAAACAGCGAGATAGGGGAGAATATCACCGAAAACCTGCGCACGGTAAAATCCCTTCCTTTGAGGATTCCTGCCGGGCTGGATCAGCCAGCAGACCCTCCAGAAAACCTGGTGGTGAGAGGTGAGGCATTCATCAAATTGTCTGATTTCGAGAGGCTGAACCAGAGGCTTCTGGAGCAGGGCGAGAAGACCTATGTCAATCCCCGCAACACGGCTGCCGGCAGTCTCAGGCAGCTGGATTCAGCCTTAACAGCAGAACGGCCGCTCTCTCTGCTGGTATACCAGGTAGTGGCCAGTTCTGAGCCCATGCCGGACACCCAGCGGGAGACGTTGACTTATTTAAAATCTCTGGGTTTTCCAGTGCCGGAATTCGATTATTGTCCTGATTTGTCCGCGGTGCTGGCTGCTCTGGAGAAATGGGAGCGGCGGAGAGATAATTTGAACTACGAAATTGATGGCGTGGTAGTCAAAATAAATGATCACCAGCTGTCACAGGCTCTCGGGGTGGTCGGCAAAGCGCCCCGGGGGGCGATAGCTTATAAGTTTCCTGCCCAGGTTGTCACCACCCCCCTGGAAGATATTGGCGTCAATGTGGGGCGGACTGGTGTACTCACGCCCTATGCAGTCCTCAAACCGGTGGAGATCGGTGGGGTGACTGTCCGCCAGGCTACACTGCATAATTTCGATTTCATCGCCGAAAAGGACATCCGCATCGGAGATCGGGTCAGAGTCAAAAGAGCAGGAGAGGTCATTCCTTATGTCATTGGCCCGGTTCTTGACGCCCGCACTGGGGGGGAAATTGTCTATCAACCTCCGGAGATCTGTCCGGTCTGCGGAGAGCCGGTTGAACATCTGGAAGAAGAGGTTGCCTGGTATTGTGTTAATTCCACCTGTTCCGCCCAGATTATCCGGGTGATAGAACATTTTGTTTCCAGAACAGCCATGGATATAGTTGGCCTGGGGATAAAAATCGTCCAGCAGCTGGTGGAGGAGGGATTGATCCAGGATGTTGCCGATCTCTACCAGCTTTCAAAACAGGATCTGGTCGATCTGGAAGGGTTTGGGGACAAGAAAGCAGAGAATATTCTGACAGCGATCCAGGATTCCAGGGACCGACCTCTGGCTCGGTTAATCACCGCCCTGGGTATTCGCGGGGTGGGGGAAATGGTTGCTGCGGATTTAGCCGAACAGTTTGAAGATCTGGGAGCGCTTGCTGAGTCTTCCCTGGATGAACTGCAGCAGATTCCTGGAATCGGACCGAATACTGCTGCTGCGGTTGTGGATTGGTTTGAAAGGCCCTCCAATCAGCAGGTGCTGGAAAAACTACGCAATTCCGGTGTCTGGCCGCAGGACGACACTGCTTCAGCAGAACAGCGGGAATCAAGTGCGCTGGAGGGATTGACCATTGTGGTTACCGGCAAACTGGAGGGGTTCACACGCAGAGAAATTAAAGAGTATCTGCAGCAGCAGGGTGCACGAGTGACCGGATCGGTGAGCGGAAGCACTGATTATTTGCTTGCCGGGGAGAATGCGGGCTCGAAGCTCCACAAGGCGCAGGAGTTGGGTGTGAAAATCATTGATGAGGATCAGCTGGGGGAACTGCTCGGCTGAACAGAGAGAAGGAATTTCATGACAGGGAAAAGACACCGTTGGACAAGCTAGCAAAGCTGCAGTTGAAGAAAGGCCGCGAAAAGCCTGTTCTGCGGCGCCATCCCTGGATTTTTTCAGGCGCAGTTGACCGTGTCCTGGGAGATCCTGGACCCGGGGAAACCGTCACAGTGCTTGACTATCGGGGGGAACCGCTTGCCAGGGCAGCTTTCAGTCCGAATTCTCAAATTCGAGCCCGGATCTGGACCTGGCGTGCTGACCAAAAGGTAGATGGCGAATTTTTCCGCCAAAAACTCAAGGCCAGCGTGGATTTTAGAAGGCAGCTGGGTTTGAATCCAACTGCACTCCGCTGGGTGCATGCAGAATCTGATGGGCTGCCCGGGTTGATTGCGGATCAATATGGCCAGGTTCTGGTGATCCAGCTGCTTAGTACCGGAGCTGAGCATTGGAAGGGCGTGCTGGTGGAACAGCTGACGGCCCTGACGGGAGTCCAGAGTGTGTATGAGCGCTCTGATGTTGAGGTGAGAAAGCTGGAAGGGCTTGCCCCGCGGACGGGGCTGCTCTATGGTCCGGAACCGGATTCACCGCTGGAGATTGAGGAGCAGGGTATTCGCTATTGTCTTGATATCAAGGGGGGCCACAAAACGGGTTTTTACCTGGATCAGCGGGATAATCGGCAGATCGTCCGCAGCATCAGCCGCGGACGGGATGTCCTGGATTGTTTTTGTTATACTGGAGGCTTCTCCTTAAATGCCCTGGTCGGAGGAGCAGACTCTGTAGTGATGGTCGACAGCTCTGCGGAGGCTCTCGCGCTGGCGGAGAAAAACCTGCGGCAGAATCATCTCGACGGCAAACCGGTGGAGATGATCGAGGGAGATGTTTTTGAAGAGCTGCGCAGTTTCCGCGATAGCGGGCGGAGCTTTGATTTGATTGTGCTGGATCCCCCGAAATTTGCTCCCACGGCCAAACACGCTCAGCGGGCAGCCCGGGGATATAAAGATATCAATCTGCTGGCCTTCAAACTGCTCCGATCGGGAGGCGAGCTGGTCACCTTTTCCTGTTCTGGCGGGATCGATCAGGAATTCTTCCTTAGAATTTTGTCAGGAGCCGCTTTGGATGCAGAAGTTAATGCTAGAATAAGAATGAAAATGTGGCAGAGTGCGGATCACTCGGTAAACTTGAGATATCCGGAAGGATCGTATCTCAAGGGTTTCGTCATTCGCATTGACTAATGCGGGAGGTTGAGTATGAGAGGAGAATCTGGTCAGGGGCTGGTGGAGTACTCCCTGATCCTGCTGTTAATCGCTCTCGCGGTAATAGTGATTCTGTCACTGTATGGGGAAGACCTGGGCGCTGTATACAGCAATATCATTGCCAATATCCCTTGATAACCATCCAGGGGCAGCATGTGATAAATCCTTTTTGCAATTGATCCTGTTATCACATTATCTAAAAAGAGCGAGGCAGCTGCCTCGCTCTTTTGACTTGGCTGATCCTTTAATCTTTTTGGGGGGTTTTCCCCGAGGGGTCATAGACGTAAACATAGTCACCGACCTCGGCCCAATCATACAACCAGTGGGAATCTCCCACGGAGAGGTTGACACAACCGTGAGACTGGGGATAGCCGAGACTGGCCCGCCAATAGGCGCCGTGAAAGGCTCTGCTTTCATCGAAATACATCGTCCAGGGGACGTTCTCCAGATTATATGCATCCGGTGTGTTCAGATAGCGCATCCGCGTAAAATCCAGTTTTTCAAAGATCTTGAATACGCCTGGATAAGTGAAGTAAGGATCCGCTCCGCTGGCCATCAGGGTGGCAAACACCAGCCGGCGGTCTTCGTAGACAGCCACTGTTTGCTCGTAAAGGTTGACCTCAATCCAGCGGTCCCAGGTGAAGCCCTCCGGGGGACCGTTCCGGGGGACGACCTTGGCAACCGCGGTTTGGATAATCCATTCATCCGGGCCCACCATATACCAGTCCCATTTTCCAACTCGTTCTACATCATAGATTTTAACCAGCTGGAGGTGATCTAGATAATGCCCGGTGTAATCGTCCCTGCTGTACCCCGGGGTGCGTTTGGTTTCCGCATTTCCCCCTTCACTGAACATGGCCAGCACCCAGCCAAAGGAGTGGTCAGGGGTTTCCGTGAACTCCAATCCCTGGAAAGTGGGAACGGGGGTGACTTCCAGGTCGTCTGCGGACATCCAGCCGACATCGGTGTAATAGTAGTATTTCCCCCTGGCATATTCCCCGTATTCAATGGATACATAGTTAAACCCGGGAGTGATCCAGCGGATGGCGCTTTCCTTCCGGTTGGCAATGGCATCATTTAAGGTCTGGTAGATTGGCGCTCTGTCCGAGGTCACATAGGCGTATTGATACTCGATCTCGCTCAATGCAGGATCAGGTTGGTGAGCAGGCAGGGGGGTCTCTGGAAAGGTGAACCCTTTGCTGGCCATTTCTGCCAGATAAGCAGCCGGACCCAGGGGAATACAGTCCTGGGAAGAATCGTAGAACGTATCCGGCGGACACAGCGGGGAGCTGGAATCGTTATGCCCGGAGGCTAGCGCCCCGGCGGGAAAAAGCAGCACCGCCAGCAGCAGCCCAAACATGACCGATAAACTTACTTTACTCATAATAGACACCATTTATTAGTGATTATTATAATAAATATTTCTTATATGTGGATGTGTTAGAGATTAATTTTTCAGTTCGGCGGGCAGGTGCTGGACGTCTATGGTGGCTTCATCGCAAAAGATCATTGCCCGTTCGATCACATTCCTGAGCTCTCTAATGTTTCCTGGCCAATTGTACTCTTTCAGCAGCTCCAGAGCAGCCGGGGTCATGTTCTGGATGTTCAATCCCATTTTGGGGTTGTTGCTTTTTATGAAATGGCCTGCCAGCCCGGGAATGTCCTCGGGATGCTCGCGCAGGGGAGGGATCTCCAGGTTGATGACTTTCAGGCGGTAGTAGAGGTCTTCGCGAAAAGTTCCTTTTTCAATCAATTCGGGCAGATTTTTATTGGAGGCCGCCAGGATCTGCACATCCACATGGATCGAGGTGGTGCTTCCCACCCGCCGGAAAGCGCGCTCCTCCAGGGCCCGGAGGACTTTGGCCTGCATATCCGGCGACATGGAGGAGATCTCATCCAAAAAGAGGATCCCTTCGTCGGCTACTTCCATCAACCCCCGTTTACGCTTCTGAGCGCCGGTAAAGGCCCCCGCTTCATGCCCAAAGAGTTCTGATTCCAGCATGGTGTTTTGAACAGCAGCACAGTTGATATCAATAAAGGGTTTTTCCTTCCGGGGGCCCATGCGGTGGATGGCCCGGGCCAGAACCTCTTTTCCGGTGCCGGTTTCTCCGGTGATGAGGATTGAGGTCGAGCGCTTGGCAGCTCGCTGGGCGCGGGTGAAAACTTCCCGTATCACTTCAGAATTGATGACAATTGAATTCAGTTCTTCCTGCTGGGCCTTGCGGAAATGGTTCAGTTCTGCCCGCATTTCCACGATGTCCTGGGCTCGCTTGATGGACTGCTCCAGCCGCTCAAATTTGATCGGCTTCTGGATGAAATCATGAGCCCCGTTTTTCATGGCCTCCACGGCCATATCGATATCCCCATAGGCGGTAATCATGATCATCGGGGGGCGGTGAGGGAGCTGGGCGGTTTCTGAGAGCAGATCGGGGCCGTAGCCATCCGGCAGCCGGACATCCAGCAGCACGATATCCGCTTCCTGGGCGGAGAGATGCTTGCGGGCGGTCTTCATATCTGCAGCCAGCAGCACTTCGTACCCCTGGGATTCCAGGTAGCTGCCGATGTTATTGCGAGCGTTCTTTTCATCATCAACGAGCAGAATGGTTGCGGACATGCTTAATTGTTTTCCTCTTTTGCGCCGGGAAGCACGATTTGAAATGAGGTGCCCTCGGGAAGGGGGACTAATTTGATGGTCCCCTCGTGCATGGTGATAATTTGCTTGGTGATCGACAGGCCCAGGCCGGTACCATCCGGTTTGGTGGTGAAGAAGGGCTCAAAAATATGATCCTGAACCTCCGCCGGGATGCCCGGTCCCGTGTCCAGCACATCCACCTGCACCCCTCGGGACCCGCTGGCTTTCTGAAAGGATTTTACCCGAACGGAAAGCACGCCACCACCGGTTTCCTCCATCGCCCGGACCGCGTTGCTGATCAAGTTATTAAAAACCTGACCGAGGGCCCGGGGGTCCCCCAGGATCCTGGGTACATGCGGTTCGACCTTGAGGACATGTGAGACCCCGGTTCTTTTCATTCGCGGTGTCCAGCGGTTGAGAATTTTTTCTATCAGTGGAGCCAGTTCGATCGGCGTGCGGTGATAGCTCTGGGATTTGGAAAAGGTCAGCACAGTGTCGACAATATGAGTCAGACGATCGCAGTCATCGTTAATTCCCTTGAGCACATCCCGGTACTGAAAGTCTTCCGGTAGGGTTCTGTCCAGCAGCTGGATCCCGGAGGTGATGTTGTTGATCGGATTGCGGATTTCGTGGGCAAAGATGGCGTTCATCTGTCCGACCAAGGCCCGGCGCTCAAGCTGCTGGGTCCGGATGCGGACTTTCTCTTCTTTACTGATATCCTGGATGAAAATTAAAATTCCTTGTACAGCGTCTTCCTCCGCGTTGGACACCGGGAAGGTTTTCAGCAGGGCTGGAAAGGCGCTGCCGTCACGGTGGTGGATTTCCAGGTGACCAAGATCATGAGTGGGGATTCCATCCAGGGCATCCTGCAGTGCCGGTGTCAACCGGTCGGTCCCGATGATGACATCGTCAATATGCCGGTGTGTGATTTCCTGCTCGGCATATCCAAGGATCTGTTCTGCGGAAGGGTTGACCTGCTGAATGAGCAGATCAGGGCTCAAATACAGCACACCTTCGGGCATATAGCTGTTGATGGTGTCTCCGATCGCTTTTCTGAGGGCAGCCCGGGAAAGGCGGTCATTGAGGTTGGAGCGCAGGATGAAGCTGTGCAGAGCCCCTGCTGCGGCAGCGGCCAGCAGTCTCATCACACTCCGGGCAGTGGATTTCGAAGGTGGCTCGCTGTTTTCTGCCCCCATGGCAACAATCATCCCGGAAACTGCCTGGGATTCATGCAGGGGAGCAGAGGTGACAAAGGAAGCACCTTTGGCTGCTGAGCGTTCGATGAGCGGAGAGAGGGGGGGTTTAAAGGGTGGGGAGAACTGGAATTCTTTGTAGTGAGTGAAAAAATCTGTGGTCGAGATGGAGTCAGGCAGACAGCCTGTGGCGTTGTCCAGTTTAATGGCCTGGAGATTGGGGTGGTTGGAGGCCACAGTGTAAATCCCCAGAGACTCCGCCTGCAGCAGCCTTTTGCCAACATCGATAACCACAGCCAGGGCCTGGTCCAGGTCCGGCTGGAAGAATATTTCCGTCAGGGGAATGATCTTGTCCAGAGCGGGTTCATCCGGGCTGCTTTCTAAACTCCGTCCGGATGGCTCCCCCCGGGGGGAAAGCATATAGATGGAGAACCGCTTGCTGGTGCCAATTTTTTTTGCCTTCACCGTGGTGGCGATTTTTTGTTTGCGGCGGTTGATCAGATCCAGGCGCCTTCCCTGCAGACTGTGCAGCGCCAGCTGCTGTTCCTCATCTTCCAGAACAGGTAGAATCCTGGGGATCAGGGTTTCCAGGTGAAGCTTGAGCAGCTCCTTTCTGGTGTAGCCGGAAAGCTCGGCAAAAGAGGCATTGGCTGCCAGGATCTGGAGGTCGGCCTGAGAGACCAGCACTGCTGGTTGTTCACAGATATCCAGCAGGTGACTGACCTCATTGGGGATGAGTTCTACTTCCTCTGAGGATTTGGAGGGGTTGGAAAGTAAGGAAACCATGAAAGGTTATTCTTGCTGGCGCATGCGGGAAGAGAGAATTCCCTCCATCGCCCGGTATTTGGCAACAGTTCTGCGAGCTATATTATACCCGGCCTCAGCCAGCTCATCGGCGATTTCCGAATCGGTCAAGGGGGTTTCTTCCGCTTCGATCAGCCGACACATCAGCGTGCGAACGGGCAGGCTGCGGTCGAAAAACTGCTTCAGCGGAATGATTTTATTGTTAGGCAGCTGTACCGACTTGTCTGACACCGCCCGGGAGATCGTGGATTCATGCACATCCAGCAGCTCCGCCATTTCTGCCTGGGTTTGCGGCTGCAGCCGGGCGGGATCATCGCTGAGGATGAATTCCCGCTGCTTTTTGACCAGCACAGTCATCAGCTGCTCCATCGTGTGGTTGCGCTGCTGCAGGCACTTGATGAGCAGAGAGGCCTTATCAATGTCCTGGGACCAATCCTCACTTTTATCCTCTGGTGCCTCTTTGAGAGCCTTGCGGAAGAGGGGATTGATACGCAGGGTTCCGCGATAGGGGATGATGATCTCGACAATGATCCGTCGATTGGGGGAGTTTTCCTGCTCGCGGAGGATGATATCAGGACGGTGATAAACCTGAGGTTGATTATCCTGAGACTGGTGGTAATCTCCCCAGTATGCCCGGGCAGGGTAGGGGTTGAGATTGCTGCGAATGAAATTGGCAATCCGGCGGGCATTTTCCAGGCTGGTATTGAGATCTTTGGCCAGCTTCCGGTAGCTGTGTTTGCTGAGATCTTCCATCCCGGAGTGAATGGCTGTTTCCGCCAGGGCCGGGACGTCCCCGGTTTCCCGCAGCTGATCGAGCTGGACCAGGAGTGCTTCCTTGGGGGAACCGGATCCTACACCGATGGGATCGGCGCGTTTGATGATCTCGGCAACCCGTTCTACCCGGGAAAGGGGGATATGATAGTACTGGCTGATATCGTCCAGCTGGACGGTGAGCAGCCCATCATCATCCAGATTGTTGAGAATGTGAGCAGCGATTAAACGTTCATCTTCTTTGATTTCCAGGGCGACCTGACGGAGAACATAGCTGGGCAGATCCTCCACCTGCGGGGTGAAGTTTTCAAAAGAGACCTCCTGAGAGGACTTTTGATAACTGCGACCACCGGAATCATAGGGGAAGTCATCTCTGGAGGAGATGAAAACGATCGGGTCTTCCAGGATGGATTCATAAGGCTGGCTGCAAACCGGGCAGGGGCCTGGGGAGGAAAGCACCCGACCGCAGTTGGGGCAGCGGCGCTCTTCGGAGATTTCCAGCGCCGGGTTATTGGACAGCTCGGTGCGGATTTTCTGCTGGATCTCCTCGACCGTCATTTCCAGCAGGGACATGGTTTGTGCCAGATGAGCGGTGACCTGCGGTTTGATTTCCTGAGTTTGAATCTGGAACATGGTGTTGCTCCCTTTCACTGAAGTATAGCCTTGTTTTGGTTATGTTGCAAGTTATATGCCAGAGAGGGTGCAATTTTTATGCCGCAGCCCTGAGCAGACGGGATGGGGAGGGGGGCGGGGTGGTAAAATACCGCCAGAGAAGGCTCCCTCAGGGAGGCCTGGAGAGCATGACGCTGATCACGATATTGCGTATAGGCAATATCTTATCATCCATTATGAGCATTAAAAATTTTAAAAAAGGTTGGCTGTTGTTCCTTGCCGGGCTGACGGTTGCCATCCAGGGGAGCTTGATTTCTGCCTGTTCCCCGGGACTGGCTGACGTCGGGGACCTCCACAGGGAATTCAACGGCAGGAGGGCCTATCAGGATGTTCTTTTGCAAACTCAGCTGGGACCGCGCACGCCCGATTCGGAGGGACACCAAAAAATTATCTCCTGGATGCAGCAGGAACTAGAAAGCGCAGGCTGGGAGGTGTCTTTCCAAAAAACAGCCGTGGGGGATTTCCAGGTGGTCAATCTGATTGCCGAACGACAGCCAGCGGGAGAGGGCTTCACCCTGGGAGCGCATTATGATACCCGGATCTATGCTGATCAGGATCCGGACCCTGCTCGCAGAAATCTGCCTGTTCCCGGTGCCAATGATGGGGCTTCCGGGGTGGCTGTCCTGCTGGAGCTGGCCCGGACCCTGCCGGAAAACCTCAATGTCCCTGTGCGGTTGGTTTTCTTTGACGCCGAAGATAACGGAGGAATTCAGGGCCGTGATTGGATTATGGGGTCCCGGGCTTATGTGGAATCCCTGGATGAGGATCCCCGTGGTGTGGTGATCCTGGATATGATTGGGGATGCAGAGTTAACGATTTACAAAGAGCGCAATTCCCATCCTGAGATGGTGGCGCAGATCTGGGAAGAAGCTGCCCGGCTGGGGTACGACCAGGTGTTCATCCCCGAGGAAAAATATTCCATGCTGGATGACCACACTCCCTTCCTGGAGAAGGAGATCCCGGCTGTTCTGGTAATCGATTTTGATTATCCCCACTGGCATACTGTCGAAGATACCGCGGAAAAAGTTTCCGCAGAAAGTTTGCAAATTGTTGGGGAGACGATCACAGCCTGGCTTAAGTCAGTTCCTGATCAAGGACTTCATTGAGATCTTTGGTATCATTAAAGGGGCAGGCAGAAGCCAGAAGAAAAAGAATCACTGATTGACTCCGGGAGGGAGCAGATAAGGGTGTTATGACGCTGAAACGAACAGAGCGAATGCAGGTAGACAAAGCTTTACTGGTGGGTGTGGAAATTTATGGGGAGGACAGGTTACTATCAGTAGATGATTCTCTGGCAGAACTGGCCCGGCTGGCAAGCACTGCCGGATTTTTTGTTGTCGGGGAAGTGACCCAGAACTTGAGCCACCCCAATCCAAGGACATTCATCGGGTCTGGAAAGGTTCAGGAAGTCAAACGCCTGGCCGAGGAACTCCAGGCGGATGTAATTCTTTTTGATGATGAGCTTTCTCCCCGTCATCAGCGTGAACTGGAAGAAATTCTGGGAGAGAAGATGCGCGTGATTGACCGCACGGCATTGATCCTGGACATTTTTGCACAACATGCCAACACCAAAGAGGGGGCCCTTCAGGTTGAGCTGGCCCAGTATGAATACCGCCTGCCTCGTCTCACCCGGGCCTGGACTCACCTGGTACGGCAGGCTGGTGGGGGAGGCGGCCGGACCGGAGGAACGGCCGGGGTGGGGTTGCGCGGTCCTGGTGAGACTCAGCTTGAGGTTGACCGGCGGGATATCCGCCGGCGGATTTCCCACTTGAAGGGCGAACTGGAGAAAGTCCGGGCCCACCGCCAGCGCTACCGGGCCCGCCGGAAGGAATCCAGCATTCCGATCGTCTCCCTGGTGGGATACACGAATGCAGGGAAATCAACCCTGCTGAATCGGCTGACGGATGCCAGTGTTTATGTCGCTGATAAACTGTTTGCCACTCTGGATCCCACGACCAGACGGGTGGAGCTTGATGAAGGTTTACAGGCTTTGTTTACGGATACCGTTGGCTTCATCCAGAAGCTGCCCACCACGCTGGTGGCTGCTTTTCGAGCCACGCTGGAGGAAATTGCTGAGGCGGATTTACTGCTTCATGTGGTGGATATCACCCATCCCCAAGCCCATGCCCAGGCTGAAGCGGTTCACCAAACGCTGCAGGAAATAGAAGCCCAGCACATCCCGGTGATTCCGGTGTTAAATAAAATTGATCAACTGCAGGATCCGGACGCTGCCCAACAGGCTTTAGCGCATTATCCTAATGCTGTGGCGGTTTCCGCTTTGCGGGGAGATGGCATCCCGGATCTGCTGCAGACTGTAAAAAACCGCCTTTACGAGTCATACGAGCCGATTCGGGTGGAGATTCCCTACAATCAAGGGGGGTTAATCTCCCTATTTCATGAGCAGGGCCAGGTGGATCAAATTGAGAATCACTATCAGGGGGTATTTCTTCAAGGCCGCATCCCGGTTCGTCACCTGGCGAAGTATAAACCATATCTGGTGGAAAACCCGCTCCAGTAAATGGCTTTTTCGAGTTTCACATCCAGAAAAACGCTCAGTTTAAATGGGGTCCGGCATTGGCAATTTCTGGGGCAACATCCGCTTGATAACGGCGGAAGTTTTCTTGGAATCGGACTGCCAGCTGGCGGTATCGTTTCTGATAAGCCCTCGGATCGGCCCATTGCGTTGAAGGGGTGAGGATCTCAGCAGGGACACCGGGCGCGGTTTTTGGGACCTGAAACCTGAAAAATGGATCCATCCGGTAAGCGACACCATCCAGGCTGCCATCCAGGGCTGCTGTCAGCAGCGCGCGGGTGTGAGTTAGGCTGATGCGCTTGCCGACCCCGGCGGGGCCTCCCACGAGGCCGGTGTTGATCAACCAGGTTTTTACCTGATGTTTGCAAATGTTCTCCTTCAACAGTGCAGCGTAATACCCGGGGTGAAAAACCAGGAAGGGGGCTCCAAAGCAGGCGCTGAAGGTGATCTCAGGGCTCTCGCCCACCCCGGCTTCGGTTCCTCCCACTTTGGATGTGTATCCGGAGATGAAGTGATACAGGGACTGTTCCGGGGAAAGCCTGGCAATTGGCGGCATGACGCCGTTGGCATCAAAGGTCAGCAGGACAATGTTTTTTGGGTGCCCCCCCCGTTTGGCGGGTAAAGAGTAGGGGATGCAGTGCAGCGGGTAGGTCGCTCTGGTGTTGCGGGTGATGCGGTCATCAAAGAGATCCACCTCCCGGCTTTCTGGGTCCATGATGACATTCTCCAGCAGCGTCCCGTATTGGTGGCTGCAGCTGAAGATCTCTGGCTCTGCAGTGGGGGATAGATCAATTACTTTGGCATAGCTGCCATCTTCAAAATTAAAGACCCCTTGTTCATCCCAGCCGTGTTCATCGTCGCCGATCAACTGGCGGTTAGGATCTGCGGAAAGGGTAGTTTTCCCGGTCCCGGAAAGGCCAAAAAATAAGGCCGTATCCCCCTGCTTGCCAACATTGGCAGCGCAGTGCATGGTGAGGATCTTTTTCCTGGGCAGGTAATAGTTCAGGGCTGTGAAGACCGACTTTTTTATTTCCCCGCCGTACCCGGTATCTCCAATTAAGACCAGCCGCTGGCTGAAATCCAGCAGAATAAACGTGCTGCTGTTGAGATGGTCCTGGTGGGGATCTCCTTTGAAATCAGGGAGTATGATCACTGTGAACTCGGGCTGGTGGGCGCGGTATTCTTCAGGCCCGTTCGGGGAGATGAAAATATTTCTGGAGAACAGCCCGTGCCAGGCCCAGCTGGAGATCACCCGGACAGGCAGCTGGTGGGGCTGGCTTGCCCCGGCCGTTCCATCCTGGATGAAAAGGTCTTTTCCAACCAGATAGCGCTTCATTTTCTCAAAGATCCGATTGAAATCTTCCTGGTTGTAGCCGAGATTGTATTCGCCCCAGAAAATGTCCTCCTCCGAACCTGGTTCGCGGACGATGAATTTATCCGCGGCTGCCCGGGCGGTGTGTTTGCCAGAGCGGACGACCAGCGCTCCCTGCCGGGAAATCGCCCCTTCTCCCCGATAGATTGCCTCTTCATAATATCCGGCAGCGGGCAGATTCCAGTAGGCTTTGCGGTAATCCTGGATACCCAGAGCCTGCAGTCCGTGAACGCTTTTTCTCAGGTCGGCGATGCCCTCGCAGGGCGATGACTCCTCAGCGCTCATTTCCGGTAAGTCCTTTTCCAATCACATTGATGTCTGCTTCCCTGAATGGTGATTTCCTCCGGAGCGTCCGGATCAATCACCCAGCGGATGCGCTGGATGCCTTCCTCGATTTGCGAGGTCGGCCCGGCATAGCTCAACCTGAGGTGACCCTCGCGACCAAAGGTGATGCCCGGAACGGTGGCCACGAAGGCTTTTTCGAGAATGCGGGAAGCCAGTTCCCGGGAATCCTGATGGTAGGCACTGAAATCTGGAAAACAATAAAATGTCCCGCCCGGTTCAACTGTGGTCACTCCGGGGATTTCCGCCAGGGCATCAAGAATCAGCTTGCGGTTCTTGGAAATCTGTTGGGAGAGGCTGTCGATGGTATCCTGTCCATCTTTGAGGGCCCCCAGGGCTGCTTCCTGGAGGAGGACGGAGGCGCCGGACGTGCTGTGTCCCTGGATGACCTGCAGGGAGCGGGTCAATTCTTTAGCGGCGATAATCCAGCCGATACGGAAGCCGGTCATTCCATAGCTTTTTGAAATGCCGTTAATGACCACCAGATAGGAAGAGTCGATCTTTTGGGAGGTAAAGACATACCCTGGCACCCATTGGTGATCCTGGGCCATCAGCTGATGATAAATATCATCCATAATCAGATAGATCGCTTTGGTCTCGCAGAAATCGACCAGTTTAGCAATCATTTCCACGGGATAGCAAACGCCGGAAGGGTTATTGGGGTTATTGAGAATAATCGCCCGGGTGCGGGATGTGACAGCTCCGATGATGGCATCTACATCGGGGATCAGGGATTGATCCGGCTGGACGACCACCGGCCTTCCGTAGGCCAGCTTGATCATTTCTGGATAGCTGACCCAGTAAGGGGAGAGTAAAATGACCTCATCGTCCTGGTTCAGCAGGCATTGCAGCAGGTTGTAGAGCGCCTGCTTGGCGCCTACCGTGATCATGATATTCTCTGGGGCCGGGGACCGACCGTAGAATGACTTCGTATAGTCAATGACCGCCAATTTCAAAGCGGGCATTCCCCCAGTAGGGCCATATTTTACCTGTCCTGACCGCAGTTTTTTTAACAGGTATTCCTGGGCGCTGGCCGGCATCTCATTTTGGGGCTCACCAATCCCAAAGTGGATGATGTCTTTGCCCTCCGCCTGCAGCTGCCGGGCAAGCTCGTTGAGTGCCAGGGTGGGAGACCCCTGAATACGCTGAATGTGACTGCTGAGCGATGGCATAGTGCTGTATTCCTTGCTTCGGATTTGTCCCATGCGGTACGGTGATCATCACACTTCAATAAGCTGCTGGATTTAGAGCGTGCGGGTTATTTTGGATAGACCTCGAGGGGAGTCTGGATCCATGCCTTTCACCAGGGTTAGATGATAGCAAAACAGCTGAGCAGGAGCGATGCCGATGATCGGGGAAAGCCATTCTGGAATTTTCTCAGGGAGCGGCACCGGGCAGTCAGCCATCTCTAACAGCTCCCGCCGGTCAGAAATCAGCAGCAGCTCGGCCCGGCGTTCTTCACAGAGCCGTTTCAGCAGGGCTGCCATATCCGGGTAGACTGCCCCCTGAGGAGCGATGGCCAGCACCGGAAAGCCATCAGTGACCAGGGCGATCGGTCCGTGCTGAAAATCTGCGGAAGAATAAGGCTGGGCAACCACATAAGTCAGTTCTTTCAATTTCAGGGACCATTCATAAGCGGTGGAATAGTTATAGCCCCTCCCCAGCACAATGCATTGGTTCATGTAGCGGTAACGGGGGGCAAATTCTGCAATGATCTTCTCCTGATCGAGGGCCTTACTGATCAGGGAGGGGACATTTTTTAGATCCGCTTCTTGGCTGGCGGACTGGTTCCAGGCTGCGGAGAGCATGGCGATTGCCATCAGCTGCGCGGTGTAAGTTTTGGTAGCAGCAACGGAGTGCTCCTCGCCAGCCTGGACGTCTATCACATATTGGGCTTCCTCTGCCAGGGGTGAATCATCTTTATTGGTGATTGCCAGGGTGGGGGCCCCCTGGCGGTTGGCCTCTTGAACTACTGCCAGCAGGTCTGGAGAAGCTCCTGATTGACTGATGCCGATGACCAGCTGGGATTTGATCAGCGGGGGGCTTTGATAGATGCTGAACAGGGAAGGAGCAGCCAGAGTGACCGGGATGCGGTTGCATCCACCCCAAACATATTTTGCGTACCGGGCAGCGTTGTCTGATGTCCCCCGGGCGGCGATAAAGATCCCAGCCGGTTTACCGATCTCGGCGGCCATCTGCTGGATCTCCCGCCACAGATCTCCCAGCATGGCCTGGAGCACATCATTTTGCTGCTGGATTTCCTGGTAAATGGCCATGGTCAGCTCACCCGCTGGATCGCCGCGCCCAAAGAGCGCAGCTTTTCGTCAATGCGCTCATATCCACGGTCAATCTGTCCTACGTTTCGGATCACGGACTCTCCCCGGGCGGCCAGAGCAGCCAGCACCAAGGCCAACCCCGCTCGGATATCAGGGCTGTCAACAGTGGCCCCAAATAGTTCGGTGGGGCCATTGACAATGCAGCGGTGGGGATCACAAAGCACAATCTGGGCGCCCATACCGGTCAGTTTATCCGTAAAATACATTCTGCCCTCGTACATCCAGTCATGAAAGAGTATATTTCCCCGGGATTGGGTGGCGACCACGATGGCTATGCTCATTAAATCGGAAGGAAAAGCCGGCCAGGGCATGACGCTGATCTCGGGTATTGCCCCCCTGAAATCAGGTTTGATCTCTTGAGATTGATCGCCGGGGACAAACAGATCCTCCCCCTTTCTCTCCCAGCTTACCCCCAAGCGCTGGAAGACCAGCTCAATCATATCCAGGTATTCCGGTCCGGCATTCTTGATGGTGATCTCTCCCCCTGTCACCACAGCTGCGCCAACAAAACTGATCACCTCGAGGTAATCCGGGCCCACTGTAAACTCCGCCCCCCCAAGTCTTGGCACACCGGTGATGTGCAGTGTATTGGAGCCGATAGATTTTATCTTGGCACCCATCCTGTTCAGCAGCTGACAGAGCTCCTGAACATGGGGCTCTGAGGCCGCATTGCGGAGGATGGTCTCCCCTTCGGCGGTGACTGCTGCCATGACGGCGTTTTCTGTTCCTGTGACACTGGCTTCATCCAGTAAGATTTGTGTGCCAATCAGCTTATCAGCTGAAAAATGAAACATTCTCTCCTCAGGAAAAAAAGCGGTCGTGGCCCCCAGGGCTTCCAGGGCCAGGACGTGAGTGTCGATGCGCCGTCGGCCGATTACATCTCCACCCGGCGGGGGAAAGCGCAGTTCTCCCTGACGGGCTATCAGCGGCCCGGCCAGCAGGACAGAGGCCCTGATCTTGGTGCAGAGGTCTGGGTCTAAAGCGGAGGGATGGATCGATTTTGCTTGCAGCTTCCAGGAGTGATCACCCAGGTGCTCCACTGAAACGCCGATACTTTTCAGCAGCTCCAGCATGGCTGTCACGTCCTTGATGGCAGGGACATTGTGGAGGATCAGCGGTTCTTCACTCAGGATGGAGGCGGCCAGCAGGGGGAGGGCGGAATTCTTGTTCCCGGAAGGGGTGACCTCCCCTTGTAAAGGGATCCCCCCCTGGATGATAAATTGTTCCATGGTTTTCCTTTTCTGCCCTGATCCAGCATCCAGGATACCGGAGCAGGGATGTTCCTGGTTGATAGTAGTTGTACCATATATTTCTGATCAGTTTCCACGCCAGGATCACATCGGCATGGAAAAACGCCTCCCGGAAGGTGATCACGGCTGGTTTGCCAGCGCCCCTAGCCTCTCGCTGAAGCTCCCCCGATGGGATGTGGATACGTGAGATCCAGCAAGGAATAATCAAGGGCTGTCTCAGGGCAGGGGATCAGCAATCTGATCGGTTGATTCCGGTTTCTCAATTATAATACGACCATGTTCTCTTTCCTGTGGCCGTTAATTCTGGGCTGGTTCAGCGGTGGGCTGGTGAATTATCTTGCCGATGTGCTTCCCAGAACCAGAACAATCTCTTCACCCCGCTGTGTTTTCTGCGGGGAACCAATGACCTGGGTCCGCTTAATTTTTCCCGCTCCCTGCCAGCAATGCGGTCAGCCTCCCCCGATCCGCAGTTGGATTGTCCAGCCCGGCCTGGCGGGGGTGTCTCTGCTGCTCTGGTGGTTCCCGCTGCAGGAGTTGGGCTATTACGGCAGCGTACTCTGGGCGGTTTATTTTTCATTGGTGATGGTGATCGATATTGAGCATAAGCTGATCCTGCACCCCATCAGCATCCTGGGCGGGATCCTTGGCGCAGGCACTGGGATCTATCTGCATGGCCTGTGGAACACCTTGTTGGGGGGAGCTGCTGGATTCGGGATCATGCTGCTGTTTTATGTCTTGGGCGATCTTTTTGTCAGATTTCTGTCCCGGATCAGGGGAGAGACCATCGAAGAGACAGCGCTTGGTTTCGGCGATGTCAACCTCTCCGGTGTGATCGGTTTGCTGCTCGGTTGGCCAGGCGTGCTGGCGGGTATTCTGCTGGCCATTCTTCTGGGCGGCGTGGTTAGCGGCCTGTATTTGCTGAGCAGGCTGGCTGCCAGGCAGTACACAGCCTTTCAAGCCCTTCCCTATGGACCGTTTCTAATCATCAGTGCGGCAGGTTTGCTGATTTACGCACGGGTCTAATCCCTACCCATTACTACCTGGAAATTGAAGAAACCATAGTCCGGGATCCGGGAAAAGGGTATCTGTGGGATTCAGCCTGGATTTCAACCTGAAGGTTCCCGGAACGAGCTCCTCCCCCCGTTCTGGGTCTGCAATCCGGAAAAAGGGAGAGACTTCCTCGATGGGGGGATCCTCCTCTGATCCCGGCCCCTTTCTTAACTGATAAGTGCTGTTAATCTCCACCCGAAGCCCTTTTGCTTATAATGGGCAGACAGCAGGATTTATTGGACCTGAAAGGTTGTTATGAAAATTAACTCGAAAGGAATTCTGGTGCTTTTGTCTCTGGCCCTGAGTGCAGCCTGCCTCCCGACCCGGGGCGCTGAGGTCCCTGACCAGCCGGCCCAGCCGGCGGAATCAGCGACCCGGGCAGTCACTGAAACGCCCACATCGACGGCAACGCCAGCGCCTCCGCCTACCGAAACCAGCACGCCTACCATCACACCAACCGTCGTGCTGGATGAAAAACCTCTGGAGGTCACCTTCCAGGCCGAGGATGGTCAGCAGCTGCGGGGGTGGTACTATCCAGCGGAAGTCAATCCGGCTCCGGTTGTGGTGCTGTTTCACTGGGCGCGGGGTGACCAGGCGGAGTGGCGGGCGGTCGCTGCCTGGATACAGAACCGCGGTCTGGAAGTAGAGGTGGACCCATCCCGGATGTGGCTTAATCCCCAATGGTTTCCGGAGCGAACAGCCGAGCAGCCGGTAGGGGTATTCACATTCACGTTTCGTGAATGTCAGGGGGCATGCCGGGCCTGGTTGAGCAGTGAGTGGCTGCTCGATGTCCGGGCGGCCATGAGCACGGCAGCGGGTTTGCAGGGAGTCGACCCCCAAAAAATTCTCACCGCGGGTGCTTCCATCGGTGCTGATGGGGCAGTGGATGGCTGCGCCTGGTTGAATGCCAATCAGACGGGAAAGTGCCGGGGGGCATTCGCGATGTCTCCAGCTTCCTATCTGACAGTCCCGTTTTCGGAAGCGGCAGCTTCCCTGCTGGAAGCTGACCCGCCGCTGCCGGTTTACTGCGCATTTTCCAGACGGGATGATGGGGCCTGGGAAACCTGCTCAGATGTGGAACAGGCGCGTTTGATTGATTATCAATATGCCGATTTCCACGGCCTGGAGATGATCCAGCTGGAGCGTGAGCCGCATATTCTCACTGTGCTGGATGAGTTTATCGATGTCAGCTTGCGCTGAGATGTGCCGGAGAATGGAGTAATTATATGAGAACGCTGACCAGAGGTACCCGGAGGTGGATGATTTTAGTCCTGCTGCTGAGCAGCTTGATCGCCCAGCCCGTCCGGGCTGACACCCCGGCCCAGCCGGCAGCTTTGGAAGAGGATCAACCCCTGACCATCGTTGTTATCGGGACGGATTACCGGAACCGCAGTTATTTATACGGGATGGGGGATACCGTTATGGTTTTTCGCGTCGATGTTGAGGAAAAGCGGGTAGATGTCATGGGATTCCCGCGGGATTTATGGGTTGAGATCCCGGATGTGGAAGAGGATGACGGTCGCACTCACGGAAAACTTAATCAGGCCTATTTCTTTGGCACAGAGGGCATGGGGTATTACTCCGGACCCGGCTATGGGGGCGGATTAATGCAGGCGACATTTAAAGAAAACTGGGATTTTGAGATTGATCACTATCTGGTCATCAATATGCAGATCTTCCGGGAAGTGGTTGACACCTTGGGTGGGATTGAGGTCTATAATCCGGCCCCGGTGTATTCTTTTCAGCAGAAAAACCAGCCTAAATTTCCAGCAGGGGGATATTACTTCATGGGGCAGGAAGCGCTGATGTATGCCCGCTGGCGGGATCCACGGAACTCTTATGATCGGGTGGACCGGCAGAGCATTGTCATCCAGGCGATCTGCGAGAAAGCCTTTCAGCTGGAAAGCATCCCCAAGCTGCCGGAGATTATCTCCTCTTTCCGGGGGAATGTCCTCACCGATCTCTCTTTGGCTGAGATCAGCCGCTTGTTATATCTGGCAGCAACACTTCCAGAGGATCAAATTCATTACACGCGCATTCCCAAGGATGAATTGTACTGGAGCGGGACTGTTTGGCTGGAAAAAGAGCCCGGGACCATTCAGGGGATCATGGACCAGTTTGCCGCCGGGGAATGGCCTCCCCCGGAGACCGAATGAACGGCAATTACTTCGTATAGATGTTGTAATTAGGGCTCAAAAAGCCCCCGCGGCGCCTGCCAGGGGGGCTTTTGATATTTCAGCCTGCTGGGGGTTAACCGTGCTCCTCAAGCTGATCATCCGAACAGGGGGTGAACTTAAGGAATTCAACGGTGCCCATCTTCTCAATTTCAGCCCGGATGGCGTCTTCATCGCCCCCCCGTTCTTTCATATCAATGAAGAAATAATCACCGGAATCATCGTAGGTCAGCGCTAGAGCGACAATCCAGCTGCCGGCATCTGTGGCCGCCTGAGTGAAGGCAGCCAGCTGCCCCATTTTATTGGGGAGCTTGGCTTCAATCCGGGTGCCGGGTTCACCGCCCCCGGTGACCTCAACAAAAGTCTTGAAAATGTCTGTGTCGGTGATGATTCCCACCAGTTCGCCCCCATCCATCACCGGCAGGCAGCCTATCTCTGCTTCCAGCATATAATGGGCAGCCTCGGAGATGCTGCAGTCGTGCTGGATGGCTTTCACCGGGCGGCTCATGATCTGGTCCATGGTGACCTTCTCCAGCAGAGAGGCGATCTCATAGACAGAGAGGGTGCTCACGCGAGAGGGTTCAGCTTCCAGCATATCACTGTGGGAAACGATGCCCACCAGCATTCCCTTTTTATTGAGAATAGGGAGGTGGCGGATGTCATTGTTTTCCATCAGCCGCATGGCTTCATTGTAGGTCGTTTTGGGGGTAGCGGTGATGGGACTGCGGGTCATTCTGTTTTTGACTCTCATAGATCCATTCGCTCCTTTTTGTTGCAAGCGTTCCTCTATCTCGCTGGCCTGTACCAGCCATTGACCGCGGTACTTTCCACCCAGCTTGCGGGCAGTCAACCGCCCTTCGGCTACCAGCTGCCGGATTCTGGACGGAGTTACCCCCAGACGTCGGGCAGCTTCTTTGGTAACCATCCAATCCTGATCTTCCACTCGAGGCCCCTTGCGCTAGCGTAAATGATTTGATCTGATTATAGGGCTAACGCTAGCGAAAGTCAAGTGATTTTTGTTGGAATTATGTTAAAATTTAGGGGATATTGTCCTATTTTCGGTTCAAATTAGCCTGCCCATGCTCAGAACAGGCCGGCAGCGGCGGCCTCAGGACGGAAAACACCGGGGAAAGAACTGACAAGGGGCGGGGTTCTTTCCGGGTTTGGGAGGGCGCAGCTGCGCTGCCGGGAGGGAAGCTTGACCAAAAGACCTGCGATCAGCCAACAAATTACCTTTATCTATGTCCGGAACCTGGAGGTGTCCGCCCGATTTTATGGCGGCACGCTCGGGCTGGAGCTTGTTCTGGACCAGGGCAGCTGTCAGATATTCCGGGCTGCCGGGAGGGGACTGCTGGGAATCTGCACCAGGCAGGGGAAGGAACCGCAGACTGGAAGTGTCATCCTCACCCTGGTAACAACGGAGGTGGCGGCCTGGTACCACTATCTGGAAGAGGAAGGGGTGAAGCTACCGGAGCCGCCTGTTCACAATCCTGACTATCAGATTGAGCATTTCTTTTTCCGGGATCCTGACGGCTATCTGGTGGAAATTCAACGCTTCCTGGATCCCCGCTGGGGGGAATGATCTCCCGAGAACAATTGGCTTGTCAAGGATTAAAACAGGGTCAGCTGGCGCACAGGCAGCCGGCCGTTGAGCAGGATGTAGGGCAGGGAGCGGCTGGAGTATGCCCCCAGCGCTTTCAGATGGTCGATCGATGTGATCCTTTGTCTTCGGCGGCCAACCAGAATGGCCCGCTGGCGGGCTGGTCCAATCCCGGGAATTTTCAGCAGCTCTTTTGGCGCTGCGGTATTAATCTCCAGCGGCTGCTGTTTGAGGTGGGCGTCAGCCCAAGCTGTTTTCGGGTCCACGGTTAAAGAAAGCAAGCCGGAGGGAAGGAAGGGTATGTCTTCCAGCGTGAAGTGGTAATCGCGAAGCAGGAAAGATGCCTGGTAGAGGCGGAATTCCCTGCGGGGGTCCGAGGCCGGGGTATTTTCCAGCGGGGTCCCTGGAATAGGATTGAAGCTGGAAAAGTAAGCCCGACTGATCCCTCTTGAACCGGAAAGGTTGGCGGTCATAGACAGCAGATCAAGATCCGTTTCCCCGGCGGCGCCAACCACAAATTGGGTTGTCGAGGAGGGCCAGGTTTTTTTCCAGGCCCGGATCGGGGATTGGTTTTGACGAATGTCTTCCATCCACTGCAGTGGTGTCAGCAGATCCTGGTAGAGGTGCTTACCCGGAGCCAGTTCAGCCAGGGCACCTTGATGGGGGGCTTCCAGGTTGATGGATACACGGTCTGCCAGCAGCATGGCCTCTTCTACCTGCGCTCGTGTGGCCCCCGGCATGATTTTGAGATGTAGATATCCCGGAAAGCGGTGTTTCCTCCGCAGAATCGCTGCGGTGTCAAGCAGCTGATCCTGGGTGGCTGTCGGGCTCTGAAATATCCCTGAACTGAGGAAGATTCCCTCCACCAAACCTGCCTGGTGCAGCTGGAGGAACAGACGGGCAAATTCATCTGGCCGGAAGGCTGTTCGAACCTGATCGCGCTGGGCCCGGAAAGGGCAGTAGCGGCAGTCATTTTCGCAGTAAGAGCTTAACAGCGTTTTCAGCAGCCGGATGCTGCCGCCGTTGGGGGTGACCGCACTGCTGACGGCCAGGGATGTTTTTGTTTTTCGGGGCAGGTTAATGCTGCCCGCCCGGCGTTCCTGCGTCGGTTCCAGGTGCATCTGTGAGGTGAGCATGGTCAGCCGTTCCACCGCGTTCATAGGGATATTGTAGCACATATGTTCTAGTTATTGCAGCCTGGCTGCTGGTGGTTGATTGTTTTGAGCGCAGGCGGAGGAGGCAGCATCGAGCCTGGGACGGGCTGCCGGGAGGGGGGGGCAGCATACCGGCCTGGAAGGCAAGGATCATTCAAACCCTGGTGAAAAACGGCGGCAGGGGATTTCCGGCAACCCTTGACAGAACGCCAGATCAGGTTAAAATACTAATGTTTGCGATAAGTATCATTATCATAAACATAATGGCAGTCAGGCAGCTGAGGAGGGAAATCCCTTTTGACCGCTTCATCCACCCCTAAACTGGCCCAGGCGGCCGCCGATTACCTGAGGGCTGTAGAACTCTCCCGCAGTGAAAATACAGCCCGCACCTACGCCAACGCCATGCAGACGTTCCTGAGCTGCCTGGAGGATCATGACATCGATCCTGAAACGGTGTCCGCTGCCCGCTTGGATGAAAATTTCATCACCAAATTCGCTGCGGATTTGAAACAATATGCTGCCAATACGGAACAGCTCTACCTCAGCGCTGTCACCGGCTTTTATGAATTCCTGGCAGCAGAAAGCCTGGCAGAGATCAATCTGCCCCGCCTGAGGATGCTGATTAAGAGGAGAGCCCGGCGGAGCGGTCAGCGTCTGCCCCAGTTTCCGAAGAAGGATATCCTCACAGTAATAGACTACGCGAAAAGCTTGCGGGATCTGCCGGCGGAAAACAACCGTCAGCGGCTGCAGCTGCTGCGGGACCGCGCTTTTATCCTCACGCTGGCGGACACCGGTCTGCGTGTTCACGAAGCTTGCAGCCTGCGCCGCGGGGATCTGGATTGGCATGAAGCCCGGGCAATCGTTATCGGGAAAGGAAACCGTGAGGCTGTGGTGCGCTTCTCCAGCCGCTCCCTGGAGGCCCTGCGCGATTACCTGAAAGCCAGGGCTGAAATGGACGGCGCTTTTGGACGACCGCTGACCTCCCTGCCGGTTTTTTCCCGGCATGACCGCGGCGCTGGAGATCGGGTGGAGTCGATCAGCACGACCACAGGAAGAAACATCGTCAATCAGCGGGTAAGAGAAGCGCTGGGAGCAAAGGCAGAAGGAACAATTACCCCGCATTCCTTCCGGCATTTTTTTGTCACCGAGGTACTTCAGGGCTCGGGGGGAAATATCAAGCTGGCCCAGCGGTTAGCCCGCCACAAGAATATCCAGGTTACCCAACGCTACGCACATCTCAGCGATGACGAACTGGACCGCGGGTATTGGGAAATTTTTGAAAAATCCTGAGGAGAAGGTTCCCCATGCAGTACAGACAATTTGGAACAACACCATGGATGGCTTCAGTGCTGGGGTTCGGCTGTATGAGGCTGCCTTTGAAATCGGGTGATCCGGCTGAGATTGATCAGGACCGGGCCAGGGAAATGATTCTCTACGCAGTGGATCAGGGGGTAAATTATCTGGATACAGCCTACCCCTATCACCGGGGGCGGAGTGAACCGTTTCTGGGAACCCTGCTCAGCAGCGATCTCCGGAATCGGGTCAAAGTAGCTACCAAACTTCCCTGCTGGGAAGTTAATCAAAGGGAGGATTTCGATCGTTTGCTGGAGGAGCAGTTGAGCCGGCTGCAGATTGAACAGATTGATTTTTATCTGCTGCACGCGCTCAAGCAGGAAAGCTGGCAGAAAATGCGCCAGCTGGGTGTGCTCCCCTGGCTGGAGCGTGTCCAGCAGCAAGGACGGATTGATCGCATCGGATTTTCATTCCATGATGATTACCCTGTGTTTCGGGAAATCCTTCAGGCCTATCAACATTGGGATTTCTGTCAGATCCAGTACAACTACATGGATGTGGATTATCAGGCCGGTAGAAAAGGGCTCCAGAAAGCAGCTGAGCTGGGATTGGCCGTGGTCATCATGGAGCCGATCCGGGGCGGAAGGCTGGTCAATCCTCCCCGTGAGGTCCGCCGTATCTGGCAGGGAGCTCCGGTGGAGCGAAGTCCGGCGGAATGGGCTCTGCAGTGGCTCTGGAATCAGCCAGAAGTCAGTCTGGTGCTGAGCGGAATGAGCACCCTGGATCAAGTCAAGGAGAATGTCGCCGCTGCTAAGAACTCCGGGATCAACACCCTCTCCGAGCAGGCGCGGGAAACCATCCGCCGGGTTCGACAGGCATATCAGTCCCTGTCCTCCATCCCCTGCACAAGATGCGGATACTGTCTCCCCTGTCCACAGGGTGTGGAGATTCCCCGCATCATCAGCATTTATCATGACATGATAATGTATCACAAACCGGAATATGCCCGGCGGGAGTATCTTCAGGGGATCTCTCCAGACTCACGGGCCGATCGTTGTCAGGCCTGTGGGGAGTGTGAGGAGAAATGTCCTCAGCAGATTTCCATCAGCGAATGGATGATTCGCATCCATGCCGAGCTGGTGGAGAAGTAACCCAGCCCCCTCCCCTGTTGGGATTTGCTGGATTTCCGCTCTTAATCTATACGCAATAAGGAGCGGAGGCCGGAGAACAGCAAAGAGCAAGACGCTCTGTCTGACGCCGCTGGTGACAGCTGGACAGCGGAAGCATAGTTTTGTGGTACAAAAGAGAGAGACATCAACCTGCGCAAGGAAAACCTCGGTATGATCAGATCGGAATCCAATCCCTCCGTAGATAGAACAATTTCTCTTTCAGGTCTCTCCGCTGCGCCCGGCTTTGCTGCCGGGCCTCTGGTTATCAAACAGGAGCACACTCTCCAGCTCCCGGAGCCCTATCCCTGTGAGGATCCCCAGGCAGCCTGGCAGGAGATCGCCGAGGCGATTTCGGAGGTGAAACGGGATCTGCAGGCTATGCAGCAGAAAGTGGCCCGGGAGATCGGAGAGGAGGAAGCGGCCATTTTTCTGGCCCATCAGTCCATCGTGGAGGACGTCGCCCTGCAAGATCAGGTGACCGCCCGGTTGAAAGAAGGCGTCAATCCAGAAGCTGCCTGGCATCAGGCCGTGGAGAAATTTGCGGCCATGCTGGAGGATCTCCCGGATCCCACCCTGCAGGCCCGGGCTGCCGATGTCCGTGACGTCGGCAGGCAGGTGCTGGCCCGGCTTTTAGGACAGCCCGCCCAGAAACTCAACCTGAAAACCCCGGCAGTCGTTGCAGCCCGTGACCTCACTCCGACGGAAACGGCAAAATTGAACAAAGACCTGGTGCTCGCTTTCTGCACCGCGGAAGGGGGGAAAACATCACACACGGCCATCCTGGCTAAAGCACTGGGTATACCTGCTGTCGTCGCGCTGGGGCCGAAATTGATGGAAATCCCAGCGGGCACAAATGTGCTGGTGGACGGCAGTCAAGGAAAGATCAATGTGCGTCCCAGCGGAGAGGAAAAAGCAGTTTTCCTGAAGCGACAGGCGCAGGCGGAAGAACAGTTTCAGCATGATCTGGCGGCGGCTGGGCAACCGGCTGTTACCAGAGATGGTTTTGAAGTGGAAATTGCCGCCAACATTGGTGGGGTGGATGACGCTCTCCAGGCTGTGGAATATGGAGCGGAGGCAGTGGGATTATTCCGAACTGAATTTCTTTACCTGGACCGCCCCCAGCTGCCTTCTTTGGAAGAGCAGATAAATTCATACCAGCAGGTAATCCGTATCCTGGAAGGAAGGCCGCTGGTTGTCCGGACGCTTGATATCGGAGGGGACAAGCAGGTTGATTATCTGGGAATCGAAGAAGAGCCCAATCCTTTTCTCGGTTGGCGGGCGGTGAGAATGCTCTCGGAGCGCCCGGAGGTGCTTGAGGATCAGTTGTATGCCCTTCTGACGGCGGGTGCAGGGACGGATTTGCGCATAATGATCCCGTTGGTTTCCCGCCTGGATGAAGTTGTCAAGTCCCGTGAATTACTAGACCGCGCTATGGCCCGGGTGAAACATGACCACCCCGGCTCTTCAGTTCAGCTCCAGTTTGGCATCATGGTAGAGGTTCCCTCGGCTGCCCTGATGGTTCCTCAGATCTCACCGCTGGTGGATTTTTTCAGCATTGGGACCAATGACCTTACTCAGTATACTCTGGCTGTAGATCGCATGAACGCCCGGGTGTCCTCTCTGGCCAGTCCCTTTCATCCTGCAGTGCTTCAGCTCATCACCAGGACCATTGAGGATGCTCACCGGGAGGGAAAATGGGTGGGAATGTGCGGTGAGTTTGCTGGAAACCCCCTGGCGGTGCCCTTCCTGCTCGGGGCCGGTCTGGATGAACTCAGCATGGCACCCCGGTCGATTCCCGAAATCAAACGACTGGTCCGGGGGTTTTCCCGGGAGTCATGCCGCGAGCTGATAGATAACCTTCTCAGTCTGGGTTCTGCTGCGGAGGTGAAAGCCCAGCTGGATACGTACCAGCGGGAAAACTTGCCTCAGCAGGCTTGATGTCTGGATGGCTGGCTTCCCATATTCGTAGAACGCTGACAGGAGGAGCTGGCCGGGCGAAGATAGCTTATCCATCATGCGGCGATAATGGTTCTGGCGCCAAGGCAGACACGTTCCGACCGGGGAACGTCCGCCCTCCCCCGGCCGGAATTCAGGTTTTCCCCTCAGTCAGGAGCTGGCGATGACACTAAAGAAAACAACCCATCCCTTATCATTTTCAATCTACCTGGGATACTATGGCATCTTGCAAAGTGCCCATCTGCTATCGCTGGTTCGGGCCGGATATCTTTACCTCACCTGGGGATGGATTCCTTTTCCCGCTCCTCCACCCGATCCAGGCTGGCAGCCTCAGGTTGTCCCCTTTTTGCTGGCGATGGGAGCTTTGGATGGCGCTGCGGCCCTGATCGGCCTTCTGACCGCCTTTCAATATTTCGTCCGGGGGAACCTGCTGCTGAAACCCCTGCTGGTATCGCTGCTGATTGCTGTCACTTCTGCCGGGGTATTTGCGGTTGGCACCATTTTCAGCGGAGCCTGGGCAGCTCATCCACTGCAATACCTGCTGCTGGTGGTCCTTTTCTCTCCCCTTTTCCCCCTGCTGCATGGGGTCTACCAAGCGGTGAACACTCCCTCGGAATAATACTATACGAAATACAATCCAGGAGAAAGGGCGGACTGCGAATACCGTCCGGACGGCAACCTACGCCGGGGATTTGTCGATCACTGCCCAGACGAAATGGTCCTTGCGGTGCCCCCCCACCCTGCCGTCTGCTCCGGAGAATAAGGCCTGGATCTCCTCCAGGGACAGAAAGTGACTCCGCATCAGGGCCAGCTTTTCCCCCCAGGCAACCAGCTTGACTGCAAAACGGGCAATATCCGGTTCTTCAATGACAATTCTTCCTCCCGGTTTCAGCACTCTCCATAATTCTGCAGCAGTTTGCTGCTGATCACAGACATGGTGAAGGGCATCCACCATGATGATGCGGTCAAAAGTGCTGTCTGGGAAGGGGAGCTTTTCAGAATGAGAGTTTACCGGGGTCAGTCCCTGTTTATCCGTAGTTTGCAGGAGCATCTTGAAGGACAGATCCGCCACCAGAATTCCCTCGGTTTTTCCGACCAGATGCTGAGATATCCTGCCGGTGCCTCCTCCCATATCGAGGACCCGCTGGTTTTCGTTCAGATCAAGAAGTTCCAGCAGCGCCTCTTGCGGCTCAGCGTTGATAAAAAATTCATAGATAGGCGCCAGGATGCTGAAATGATCAAACATGGAAGGACTCCCGGGGGTTGAGAATGGCCAGACGACCGCCGCCGGCTGGTTAATAAAAGTATTATAGTTGATTTATTGACGGCGTCAGGGCTCTGGCTTATAATTTTTCCGCGCCTTAATCCGGGGGAAGTGCTGGAACTGGCAGACAGGCATGACTTAGGATCATGTGCCCAAGAGGCGTGTGGGTTCGACCCCCACCTTCCCCATTCAGGAATATTTGCAGAGCACGAGGGGCCTGATCGGGGAGGCCCCTTTTGAATGTCATCAGATTAAGTGAGGTATATTTTGAACATTGAACAGACCTACCAGGAAGATCATCAATTGGAGCTGGTTGTTGAAGCGGACCAGGATGCGTTTGAGAAAGCAAAATATCTGGCTGCCAAAGAGATGGCCAGAAATAAAAAGATCCCCGGCTACCGCCCCGGGAAAGCGCCCTACCAGCTGATTGTCAACCACTTTGGAGAAGGGGCGGTCATTGATCGCGCCCTGGACGATTTCCTGGATGAGATTTACCCCAAAATCCTTGATGAGGTGGAAAAAGAACCTTACGGACCGGGACAGGTAAAAGAAATCAAATCGCTGGAGCCCCCCACCTTTGTGTTCCAGATCCCCCTGCAGCCGGAGGTCGAGCTGGGAAATTACCAGGATATCCGTGTCCCTTATCAGGAACAGGCGGTAACGGATGAGGATGTGGATCAGGTCCTCGAGCGAATGCTCTCCCAGCAAGCCGAGGTGGAACCGGTCGATCACCCGGCAGAAGAAGGCAGCCTGGTGGACACCAGCATCAGCGGATATCCCGCGGACGCAGATCCCGAGGATGAGGAACAGCTGATATTGAATGAGCAGCCGCTGCCGGTGATGATTAAATCTGAAGACGCCGAGAGCAGCAAGGAATGGCCCTTTGCTGGATTTTCCCGACAGCTGCTCGGTGTGTCAGCAGGAGATGTGCTGGAACTTTCCCATCAGTATCCCGATGAAGAACAGGTTGATGAAGACTACCGTGGAAAAGACATCATCTTCCGGGTGCAGATTGAAGGGGTGCGCCAGCGGGTGCTTCCTGAGCTGGATGAAGATTTTGTCCAATCGGTCTCAGAATTGGAAACCGTGGATGAATTCATGGAGCAGCTCCGCGAAGATCTTGAACAGCAGCGCAAGATGGAGGAAGAAGACAGTTATATCGCCAGTATTTTTGAGGCTTTACTGGAGGAAGCGGATATCAAGTATCCCCCTCAGATGCTGGAAAATGAAATTGAGGGGGAGATCAAAGAACTCAAGGCCCGGCTGCAGGCCCAGGGCATGGATCTGGAAACTTACCTGACCATCCAGGAGATGGATGAGGAAAGCCTCCGGGAGGAAATCCGTCCTGGTGCTGAGAAGCGGGTCAAGCAAGGGCTGCTGATAGGCAGGATTTCTGACCAGGCCAATCTGGATATCTCGACCGAAGAAATCACCTCCGAATTCAAGCAGGTCATTGATGAACATTTCGGGGAGGACCAGGAGGCTAAAAAGGCCTTTAAGAGCAGTCAGGAATCGCTGAATTTGTTGAACCGAATCAGCAACCAGATGGTTTCCCGGAAAACCCTCAACTACCTGATCGCTTTAGCGAAGGGCGAGGATGTCACGCCCTTTGTGAAGCAAGAGGACGAGGACGGCCAGGAAGAAGCCCAAGAGAAACCGACTGCTGAGTCGGCATCTGTGGAAGACCAGGCAGAGGGTGAGCACCCAGATGAGGGGGAACAGACCCAGGAAGATGCTGATCAAGCCTAATTCCAGCGCTTGTAAATCAGCCAAATAAACAGATTGGAGGACATATGAATAAGGTTAACCCCATGTCTCTGATACCGATGGTGATCGAAAAATCAGGTCGGATGGAAAGAGCTTATGATATTTATTCGCTGCTTCTCAAAAACCGGATTGTCTTTGTGGGCACCCCGATCACCGATCAGACGGCGAATCTGATTGTTGCCCAGCTGCTCTATCTCAATAACGAAGATTCCGATTCCCCGATCCAGATGTACATCAACTCTCCGGGAGGACAGGTGTATGCTGGGATGGCGATCTATGACACCATGCAGATGATTACCAATCCCATTAATACGGTGGCGGTGGGGGTCACAGCGTCCT
This sequence comes from uncultured Anaerolineales bacterium, assembly GCA_964603385.1. Classification (GTDB taxonomy): domain Bacteria; phylum Chloroflexota; class Anaerolineae; order Anaerolineales; family UBA11858; genus B10-G9. The sequence continues at coordinate 126,789 of CAZRUS010000001.1, forward strand.
TTGGCACCGTCCTGCTTACTGCCGGAACCCCCGGTCAGCGCTTTGCTCTTCCCCATGCCACTGTACATATGCACCAACCGCTTGGCGGGGCTCAGGGGCAGGCCACGGATATTGAGATTCAAGCCAATGAGATCCTGCGGCTTCGGAAACAGCTCAACGAAATTCTCGCCAAGCATACCGGACAGCCGGTGGAAAAGCTGCGGGATGATACCGAACGCGATTACTGGCTGACCGCAGAAGATGCAGTGGAGTACGGCTTGATTGACAAGGTGCTGGAAGTGACCAAGAAAGAGCAATCGGCACCCTCTGAAGAGCAGGACGACCAGGAAGAATCTGACGACTAAACGATGGTATGAAATCAGCCCGGTTTCCACGGAAGCCGGGCTTTTTTTATCGGAGAATAGCAGCATGGGAAATGCCAATCGATCGGCTGAGATCCGGGGGGTCATCCTGGATATGGATGGTGTACTTTGGCGAGAATATCAGGCGATTACTGATCTGCCAGCTGCCTTTCAGCGCATAGACGCTGCAGGCTGGAAGAAGATTTTCCTGACCAATAATTCAACCAAAGCACCTGGGCAGTATGTGGAATTATTTCACAACTTTGGTGTGAAGTTGGAATCCTGGCAGGTGGTAAGCAGTTCTGAAGCTGCTGCCGTGTATTTGCAAAGTCAGCTGCCCGAAGGAAGTAAGATTTGCGTGGTTGGAGAAGAGGGATTATTCCGAACGCTGAAAAGAAAAGGATTCCTCCCTTACAGCACGGATCAGTCTGAGAATGAATTCGCTGCTGTGGTGGTCGGCCTGGACAGAGAGCTGAATTATCAAAAAATTGCCCTGGCTGCAAATCACATTCGCTCTGGAGCGCTGTTCATTGGGACCAATCCCGACACCACCTTCCCTGCTCAGCAGGGTTTGATGCCGGGGGCTGGAACGGTGATAAAAGCTGTTGAGACGGCAGCTGGACAGCCGCCGGTGATGATCGGGAAACCGGCCGAGAGAATCTTTCGGACCGCGTTGGACCGTTTGCAGTGCCCTGCTGAAAACGTCCTCATGATTGGGGATCGCCTGGAAACTGATATTCTTGGTGCTCAGCAGATTGGCTGCCGGACGGCTGTTGTGCTCTCCGGGATTGCCAGCAGACAGGAAGCTGAATCCTGGCAGCCGGCCCCGGATTGGATCGCTGAGGATCTGTCCTCGCTGCTGGATGATATGATTAACGCATGACCGGTTATCTGTTTGATCTGGGATATGATGAGCTGAAAGATTTTTTTCACTCGCTGGGGGAACCTGACTACCGGGTGGATCAGCTGTGGACAGGACTGTTCAGCCATTTTTGGTCCTCTCCAGATCAATTCACTACCTTTCCAAAGGAACTGCGCCACCAGCTGGCAGAACTGGTTGATTTTACTCACCTGGAACCCGAGCAGGTGCTGCAGTCCGGGGATGGTGCTACGGTTAAGACGCTGTACCGACTGCCGGATGGGCTGGCGATCGAAACGGTTCTCATGTCCTATCAACAGCGCAATACGGTCTGTATTTCCAGCCAGGTGGGCTGCGGGATGGGGTGCGATTTTTGCGCCACCGGGAAGATGGGATTCCTGCGGAATCTCAGCTCGGGAGAAATCGCTGAGCAGGTGGTCAGAGCAGCAGCTCATCTCGCTCAGAAAGAAGAAGAGCTTACCAATGTTGTTTTCATGGGGATGGGGGAACCCTTTCATAATTATGACAATGTGATGGCGGCGATTGACCTGCTGAATGACTCCCGAGGAATGAATATCGGCGCCCGGCGTTTTACGATTTCCACAGTGGGTCTGGTTCCGCAGATTTATCGATTTGCAGGGGAAGACCGTCAGGTAAACCTGGCCGTCTCTCTGCATGCTGTAGAGAATGATCTCAGATCATCGATGCTGGCTGTAAATAGAAAATATCCCGTGCAGGAATTACTGACAGCCTGCCGTCACTATGTCGAGAAAACTAACCGCAGGATCACCTTCGAGTGGGCTCTGATCTATGGGGTCAATGACCGTGCAGAACAGGCGAGAAAACTGACAGAAGCTCTGGGAGATCTGCTTGTCCATGTCAATGTCATTCCCCTTAATCCCAATGCTCATTATCCCGGCCAGCCGTCCAGCGAACAGCGCGTCAGACAATTTCAGCAAATCTTGCAGGAAGCGGGGATTCCCTGCACGGTTCGCCTGCGGCGGGGGATAGATATTCAAGCAGGCTGCGGGCAGCTCGCCAGTCAAGCCAATCCAAAACAAAGCTAGTTTTCCTGTTTTTGAACATCCCTGCAAGCATCCCCCGGCATCTGGAGAATCTCAGATGTTTTTTCATGTTAAAATGAATTCACAGCAAGGAGTCACTATGCCAAGTCAAGCGGTACGGTTAATATTTCCCCCCAGCCTGCATGATGAACCGGTCATCAACCGTTTGCTGCGGAAGTATTCCTTTACGGTGAATATCATACGGGCTAATGTCACCGCCGATCAAGGCTGGATGGATATCCAAATTACAGGGAAGGCTGCGGAAATTGAGGATGCCCTGCTTTGGCTGCGAGAGCAAGGAGTGGAAGTAGTCCTCCTTAACAGCTGATCCTCCAATGTCTTCTCTGCCATGAAAAATTTTTCCTGGTAAGCCGTTAGGATGCTGCCAGTTTTCTACTTTTAAGGGGAGTCAGTATGGTTACATACGAACACACCAACCCAGAGCGAATATTAGAATTGGAAAATGAACTCAAAACAGGAAATATGGAAGCGGCTGCAAAAATCATCCGCACCCTGCATCCTGCGGACCAGGCAAAGCTCTTCAATGATTTGACGACGGAGGCGCAGGAGAACCTGCTTCGGGTGATGGAGATCCCCGAAATTGCCGACATCTTCGATCAGCTGGACGACCGTCAGACCCTGAATGCAGCTCAGAACCTGCCGCTGCCTTTCCTGGCCGATATCCTCGATGACATGGATCCTGATGAAGCAGCCGACCTGCTGGGAGACCTTTCTGGCAGCAAGGTACGCAGAACGATTTCCTTCATGGAGGATGCCGAAGAAGTTCTGCCTCTTCTCCGCTATCCGGATGATACAGCTGGTGGGCGGATGACCACGGATTTCTTTTCGCTCTCCCCTGATCAAACTGCGGAAACAGTCATCCGTCAGCTTCGGAATACCGGTTTTGACACCGATGTTCCCTATTATCTCTTTGTTGTCAGTGCCGATCAGCACCTTGTTGGCGTGATTGGGCTGCGGGAGCTGGTTTGTGCGCATCCGAATCGGCGGATTGAAGAGATTATGAAACCCCAGGTGATCAGCATTCAAGCCATGCGAGATCAGGAAGAAGCAGCTCAGATGATGAAGCATTATGATCTCTCTGCTCTGCCGGTGGTTGACCGCCTTGATCATCTGGTCGGCGTGATCTCTCACGATGATATTCTGGACGTGGTGATCGATGAGTCTACCGAGGACATCTATCGTCTTGCCAGTGTGTCGGATGCCGCATTGGAACCGGAGAGTGCAATTTATCAACAAATGAAAGGAAGACTGCCCTGGCTGCTGCTGAATACCCTTACGGCGCTGATGGCTTCCTGGGTGATCAGCAATTTTGGCGATCTTTTTGTTAAAGTGGCTGTGCTGGCGTTTTTCCAATCCGTGGTCGCTGCTCAGGGTGGAAATGCCGCCAGCCAGAATGTGGCCATGATTGTCCGTTCTCTGGCTCTGGGAAAGGTGGACATGAAAAAGATCTGGCCAATCCTGATCCGCCAGCTGCTGGTGGGCATCATCCTGGGCTTATTGATCGGGGTGATTGTCGGTGTCGGGGTAGCCTTTTGGCAGGGGAACCCTCCGCTGGGATTTGTTCTGGGGCTGGCTCTGCTGGGCAATATGCTGGTGGCCAGCGTTATTGGCACTTTGACCCCGATCGTTCTGGAGATTATGGGACAGGATCCGGCCATGGCCGGATCTGTTCTGGTGACTGCAATCACAGATATTCTGGGTTTCCTGATCTTCCTGAGTCTGGCCAGCTTGTTCTTACCGATGATCGAAAGCTATCTCTGATCTGGGAGGAACCAGCACCTGCTGAGCATGCCTGGCAGATGAAATCAAAGTTAACAAATTAACAGATGGGTACAAAAATAAAAAAGGATCATGTAAAATTTGAACATGGAAGTCCAAATTGCCATATCGAAAATCAGAAAATATGCCACTTCCTCCAGTGGAGATACCGCGGAGGTAATCGAACGGCCGAACGGAGGGATGTCAGTTGTTCTGGCAGATGGCCAGAGTTCCGGGAAAGGAGCCAAGTGGGTCTCCAGCCTGGTGGTTCGCAAGGTCATCCAGCTGCTGGCAGATGGGGTGAGGGATGGAGCAGCAGCGCGAGCATCTTCGGATGCCCTCTTTACCGAACGGGGCGGGCGGGTATCGGCTACTTTAAACATCCTTTCTGCCGATCTCCAGACCGGAACGCTGGTGATCACCCGGAACAATCCCGCGCCGGTGGTGATCTCCTACGGAAATCAGATCAAACTTCTCGCCGGGGAATCCGACCCGGTTGGATTGCGGCGGGATACCCGGCCCATGATTTCGGAGATTCCCCTCGATATCGGGTTGACCGTGGTTGCTTATACGGATGGGCTGGTTCATGCCGGAGATTACTATGGGGATTCGATGGATGTCTGCACCTGCTTAAAAGTTGAATTGGAGGAGGAGAACCCTTCTCCCCAGAAAATCGCTGACTCTCTGATGTTTCATGCCCTGAAATTGGACCGCGGCCGTCCCCGGGACGATATCAGTATTGTGGTCCTCAGAGTTACCCCTGGAGGAGAGGATGCTGTCCGGCGTCTGTCCGTACAGCTCCCCGTTAATGCCTTGGGAAAATGAAATCTGTCCCTCCGAAAATAGCCGTTGTTGGGCCCTGTGCTGCTGGAAAAACGACCTTAGCTGAAACCTTAATTTCCTGGGGGTATCAGGTACGGCAAGTGGCCCAGGAGCACTCTTACGTGCCTGATATGTGGCAGGTGATCGCCAAACCGGATTTCTTGATTTATCTGGATGTTTCTTATCAGACCTCCATCTCCCGCTCCAAGAACGCCTGGAAGGAATCCATATTTAACCGCCAGATTGAACGATTGGCCCACGCCAAAAAACATGCTGATCTGTATCTCCACACCGATAATTTGACGATTGAGGAGATTCGCCAGCGTGTCAGAGAGGCTCTTCAACCTCGTTTCCGGCTTCCAGAGAAGAATCTGTTATGAACACCGATCCGACTGCCCCCAACCCCAGTGACTCCCGGGAAGACTTCCAGCAGATAAATCAGCAGCTGCAGGAGCTGGCAGAGCTGAAGAACGCCTTTATCGCCCTGGTTTCGCATGAACTCCGGACACCAATGAATATCCTGGCGGGATACCTGGAGCTTGGATTGGAAGAAATTGAGCATGATCCTGATAGCGCGAAGAAATTTTTCCTGCGGGCCGATGAGAACGCCCGCCGGATGATGCGGGTGGTCCAGGAGCTGACCGATTTCGCCCGCCTTCAACGGGGAAAAGAGATCACTTACCAGGATCCCATCACACTGGAAGACGCTTTTCGACAGACTTATCAGCTGCTGAAACCCAACCTGGAAAAAAAGGACATTCAGATGGATGTTCGCATCCCCAGGACGGTACGCCGTCTGCAGTTTGATGGGGAAAGCTTGGTAATCATCTTTCGTAATGTCCTCTCCAATGCTGCCAAGTTTTCTCCCCAGGGAGCCCCGGTGATCGTCGAGGGCAAGCAGACCGCAGAAAAGGTTGTGCTGGCAGTCCACGATCGGGCCGACCCGATCCCGGAAAACAAGCAGGAAACAATTTTTGAGGATTTTCGGCAGCTGGAGAACTACCTGACCCGGCGATATGAAGGGATGGGGCTTGGTCTGGCAGTGGCCAGGCGGACAGCAAGATTGCTGGGAGGAGATATCCATTTGACCGTTCGCGATCAGGGAAACACTTTCTGGATCCTCCTGCCGCTGACCGAGGATGGTTGATAAAAAAAAAGACCCCCGTCTCAACAACGGGAGTCTGAAGGTTGGAATTCACACTTGGGTCGGTTTTGTTATCATACCTCTCCTGGTTGAACGACATCCAGGAATTGATCCAGCATGTTTCTCAGCATGGGTTCCGGCAGCGCACCAACCTGCTGGTGGATGACCTTGCCGTCAGCGAAAAACAGCATGGTGGGAATCCCCTGCACGCCGTATTTATTCGCCCATTGAGAATGTTTATCAGTGTTCACCTTAGCTACTTTGACTTTGCCAGCATAATCTTTGGCAATCTTTTCCAGGACTGGAGCGACCATCTTGCAGGGACCGCACCAGGGGGCCCAAAAATCTACAATCACCGGGAGGTCTGAATTGATCACAGCGCGCTCAAAGGCCTCATCGGTCACATGAATCGGTTCGTCAGTCATAGCAGTCCCTCCCGGTCTGGAATTTTTCCTGAGGCAGGATTTTCACCAGGAATGCTGATCCCAGATGGTGTCAAGATACGAATAATCCATCTGGGGCAATTATGCCATAGATTAGGACTTCCTGCCAGAAGGGGGAGGAGATCTCTGCTTGAGTTCACCTTGATGGGTGTTCGCTGGATGTCGAGTATAATGGGGACATGGAATTAAAGTTTGCCACCAATCAGGTAAATTCATACCGGATCAAGACCCCAGTCTACCAAGGCCCGCTGGATTTGCTGCTGCAGCTGATTGAAAGTGCTGAGCTGGATATCACCAAACTGGCATTGGCTCAGGTAACTGACCAGTACTTAGCGCACCTGAGGGAGCTGGAACACTCTCCTCCTGATGAAATCTCCGCTTTTCTGGTCATTGCGGCAAAACTGCTGTGGATCAAATCCAATGCGCTGCTGCCCCACACCTCGCAGGGAGAAGAAGGTGAAGATGTTGGTGACGACCTGGCCCGGCAGCTGATTGCCTATAAACGGTACAAGGAAATCGCCGAACTGCTTGCCGACAGGAAGGACCAGGGGTATCAATCTTATGTCCGCATTTCCCCTGCAGTGGATGTCAAGGAAAATGTAGATTTTGGCGAGTTTGATCTGGCCGCACTTCAGGCTTTAGCAAGACATGTTTTTCAATCGGACATTGACCGGAGATCAATAGACACGGTTGTAGAACGGCCGAAGGTGACCATAAAGGATAAGATCAAGTTGATATCCGAAAAATTTCGCACCCGCGAGGAGGTCACCTTCCAGGAGTTACTGGGCGAAAAATACTCCCGGATAGACATCGTGATTACCTTTCTGGCGGTGCTAGAACTGATCAAAGGGAAATATATCCGTGTAATTCAACAGGGGTTATTTAATGACATCAGTTTGAAGCGGCGGAGTAATAACACCGAAATCGATACCAAAATCATCAAAGAATTAGAGCTGTAAGTGACGGCCCGCTGACCAACGGAAAGTTGTTCAGATAATCAGTCGTTTTCCATTAACGATCCCCCTTTGATTGGTTTGCTGCTCTAAGGCTGCCGTCAGAGGAATGAAGGAAGTAATTAGCTGTGAAATCGCTTCAAACCTATCCCCTTTCCCGTTACGCCCTGCAGAAATCTGATTTCAATCCTGCTGATGATTTCACCGCGATCCGGAAGGCCAGAGTGCTGGCATCCCGACTGGGGCCGGAATTCCCTCTCTCCGCCGGCGAGATTTCCGCCCTGGGTTTGCTGGGAAAGATTACTCTCCATCTGATTGAAAGATTCCAGCACACCGTCAGGCCAGCGCTGTTTTCCGAGCTGGATGAGAAGCTGACCGATGACCTCGGTTTCACCCCCTATGAAAGGCTGATCAGCAGGTCCCTGAGGGAGTTTCCCACTGAGGAAGTGTACCAGCAGCCGGAACAAATCCAGCACTATCGATCCCGCGATCCCCAGCTGCGTGCCTACCGTTTTACATATTTGAAATCCTTGCTGTTGATCATCCTGGCCTCTGAAAATCCTGCTTTGAACCCTGATCAGTCAGTTTTCCGCCAGCCCGATCTGACAGCCAGCAGTGAATTTACGAAGCTGATCTCTTCCCTGAATGAGTTTTTTGAAGAGCAGCCTGCGATGCCATCCACCTCCCAATCTCTGCTGGAACTGCTGCGAACTCCCCACAAGCAATCTCCCCACTCCATCAGTGGTCAGCTGGAGTTCATACTCAAGAATTGGCAATCCCTGCTCGATGCCGATTTTTACCAGGAGCTGCTGCGCAGCCTTGATGCTATCAAGGAGGAGCGAAAACCTGGATTCCAGGGGCCTGGAGAGCCTCGGCTTCCCGATTATTCTCTGGCCAGCTATCTCGATGATGAGAATGCTGGCTTCAGTGAGGATAAGGACTGGATGCCCCGGGCTGTGTTGATCGCTAAAAACGTCTTCGTCTGGCTGGATCAGCTGTCCAGAAAATATCAGCGGTCAATCAGCCGCCTGGATCAGATTCCTTCAGAAGAGCTGGAAACGCTCGCTCGCTGGGGAATCAACAGCTTGTGGTTGATCGGGCTTTGGGAGCGCAGCCCGGCCTCCCAGCGCATCAAACAGCTTTGCGGTAATCCGGATGCCATTCCCTCGGCATACTCTCTGTATGATTATGTGATCGCCGACACGCTGGGAGGTGACTCCTCCTACCGCCAGCTTGTGGAGCGGGCCCGTACTTTTGGCATTCGTCTGGCAGCGGATATGGTGCCCAATCATGTGGGCATTGTTTCTGATTGGGTGTACGAACATCCCGACTGGTTTCTTTCCCGGGAAGATTCGCCCTATCCCTCTTACTCTTTCCAGGGTCCGGATCTGGCGGAAAGAAACCAGGTGGGCATTTTTTTGGAGGATCATTACTATACGAAAACTGATGCCGCGGTGGTTTTCAAAAGGGTGGATTACCAACGGGGGGAAACGCGCTTTATTTACCATGGGAATGACGGCACAGCAATGCCCTGGAATGATACTGCTCAGCTTAATTACCTCAGACCGGATGTGCGAGAAGCCGTGCTCGATACCATTATCGAAGTGGCCAAGAAGTTTTCCATTATCCGGTTTGATGCCGCCATGACCCTGACTAAAAAACATTATCAGCGATTGTGGTTTCCACAGCCGGGGACCGGGGGCGCTATCCCCACCCGGTCGGAACATTCCCTCACCAAAAAAGAATTTGATCAAATGATGCCTCAGGAATTTTGGCGGGAGGTAGTCGACCGCGTCGCAGCGGAAGCACCGGATACCCTGCTGCTAGCGGAGGCTTTCTGGATGATGGAAGGGTTTTTTGTCCGCTCGCTGGGGATGCATCGCGTTTATAACAGTGCTTTTATGCACATGCTGCGGGATGAAAAGAATGCCCAGTACCGGGAACTGATTCTGAAGACCTTATCCTTTGATCCGGAAATCCTCAAGCGCTATGTAAATTTCATGAACAATCCGGATGAAGAAACCGCGGTAGCGCAGTTTGGAAAAGGTGGAAAATATTTCGGGATTTGTACCCTGATGGCTACCCTGCCTGGTCTGCCCATGTTCGGTCACGGGCAGATCGAGGGCTATACAGAAAAATACGGCATGGAATATCAGCGCGCCTATTACGATGAATTCCCTGATCAGCACTTAGTGGCCCGCCACCGGCGGGAGATCTTTCCCCTGCTGCGCAGGCGCTATTTATTTGCAGACGTCAAAAACTTTCATTTCTACAATTTTATGTCCTCCGGAGAAGGCAACGAGGATGTTTTTGCCTATTCCAACCGGGTGGAAGATGAGTTTGCCCTGGTCGTCTATCATAACCGCTGGGGAGAGGCCCGGGGAAACATTCATATGGCCTGCGGTGGGAATCATGCCCCGGCCAGCCTCTATTCCCTGATGCCGGTAAACGGCGGAGAGAATTCCTATTTACTGTTCAGGGATCATGTCAGTGGAATGGAATATATCCGCTCCGCCCAGGAAATTAGGGAAAGCGGATTGTATCTCGAGATGGGGGCATACAGTTATCATGTCTTCTGGCAGTTTCTTGAAGTCCGGGATGACTCTGGTCTCTACCAACAGCTCCATCGACATCTGAATGGGAGAGGTGTCAGCAATCTGGAAGAAAAACTGCGAGAACTGCAGCTGCAACCGATGATCCCTTTCCTGGTGACTCTCCTGGAGAGAAATATGGCTGCCCTGGAAGATCCACATCCTCCCCGGGGGGAGGATGCAGGAACCACCGATCCCTTACCTGATACTGCCCGAGAAGAAGAGCAATCAGATCTGCAAAGGTTCTATGCCAGGACATCTTCGGTCCTGGATCAGGATCTCTCTAGGGAAAAGATCGCAGCCAGCGTCAGATTATTCCCTTTGATCCGGAGCCTTCCAGCGCTGCGGAAAGGCGGGCTGGACGCTGAGATGATTTTTTCTGTGCTGAGCCTTTCCTTTTGGATCCTCCTGCAGCCGATATGGGATCTGGAGAAAAGGGTTTTATCTGACCTGATCCACTTCACATTGCAGGCGGTGCAGAACCGGGACCGGTTTCCAACGCCCAACGAGATAATTGTCCAGTCTGATCGGGTGATTTCGGCAGTGGAGCTCATGCAATCACTAGGGCAAGAAAGCTTATCAGATTTCGTAATCAGGGACGAAACTATGGTTCATACTGTTCAGGGATGGTTCTCAGCAAACAACTTCAGGGCTTTCCTGCAGGTGCATTCATATCAATCAGTGGAGTGGTTTAACAAAGAAGCTTTTCAACAGTTGATCCACCTGTTGATTTCATCCTCTGTGCTCCTGCAGATCTCCAAGGCTGATTTTAAACCCAGGGAGTTATCATCGATGGCCAGGAATTCTTACAGGAAACTTGAGGAAGGGATGGAAGAATCAGAATACAGGGTGGAAAAATTCCTGACGATCCTATCTGAAAGCTGGTCTCCTTAAACCGTTTATGGAATTGATTCCAAAACAACTGGAAGTTGTTGAACTCCCAGTTGCCACCAAGATTTTTTTGTCTGGCCCTGCTGGCAGTGGAAAAACCACTGCCGCAGTGGAACGTCTCACTTATCTGATCGAAAGCGGTGTTCCGGCCAATGATATCTTGATTCTGCTGCCGCAGAGATCGCTCGCTGGACCTTATCTGGATAGATTCCGGAAGCCGTCTTTCCCTGCGGGCGGACAGCCTGATATTGCCACTTTAGGAGGACTGGCCAGGCGGCTGCTGGAACTTTACTGGCCGGTTTTTGCCGGCAAGGCTGGGTTTGAAAAACCGGATCAAGCCCCCACATTTTTAACCCTGGAGAGCGCCCAGTACTATATGGCCTATTTGGTTCGCCCTTTGATAGAAAGGGAAGGGTTTTTTTCCTCTGTTACCATTCAACGAAATAGGTTGTACAGTCAGGTGCTGGATAATCTCAATAAAGCCGCTGTTCACGGTTTTCCCTATACAGAAATCTCAAAAAGGTTGAAATCTGCCTGGATTGGAGACGCAGGGCAGAAGAGTATTTTTGAAAATGCGCAGCACTGTGCAGCGCTTTTCCGTTCCTTTTGCTACCGCCATAATTTGCTGGATTTTTCCTTGCAGATTGAGCTTTTCTCACGTTACCTGTGGCCTTCCCATCCGGTGCGCCGGTATTTCCTGGGAGAATACCGCCATTTGATCTATGACAATCTGGAAGAGGATGTGCCGGTCAGTCACCAATTTGTCGAGGAAATTCTTCCGGAAGTGGATTCCGCCCTGCTGGTGTATGACGAGGATGCGGGCTATCGGAGCTTTCTGGGGGCGGATCCTCAATCCGCGGTCAGGCTGAGGGGGAAATGTGCGCAGAAAGTGATTTTTCACCAGAGTTTTATCACCCCGGCAGAGCTGGAGAAATTCAACAAATCTCTGCGGCAGTATTTCCTCAGCGGCATGCCACCCTCGGAAATCCATCCACCCGGTGAGGGTCAGGGCGGTTTCAGCGTCCATTATCATCAGTATTATCCTGAGATGGTAACCTGGATTGGGGAACAGACTGCTTCCCTGATTGATCAGGGTACTTCCCCGGGTCAGATCGCTGTCCTGGCGCCTTACCTGAGTGATTCTCTTCGTTTTTTACTTCAGGAGGAGCTGACCAGCCGGAAAATTCCTTCCACATCGCATCGACCCTCCCGCTCCTTGAGAGAGGAGCCAGCCTCGCGCTGTCTGCTTACACTGGCTGCTGCCGCCCACCCGCTGTGGGAGATCAACCCCACCCGTTTTGAACTTACCACTGCCCTGATGCAATCCATCACCGACTTGGATCTGACCAGAGCGAGCATGCTTGCCGATCAAGGAGCAGATTTTTCCGATGGTCTCCTGCGCTGGATCGAATTTGATGATTTTCCCCAGAAACTACAATCCAGAATCAGCTATTCCATTGGAGGGCGCTATCAGAATCTGATCAGCTGGGTAAAACTTTATCGCAGTCAAGCACCACAGCCGCTGGATCATTTTTTCAGCCGCTTGTTTGGAGAAATCCTGTCTCAGCCGGGGTTTGGATTTCACAGGGATTTCGACCGCGCTCAAGCTGCAGCCAATCTGATCGAGTCGGTAAAAAAGTTCCGGAAATCTGTGGGCGGCGCTCTGGACCTGTCGGTTGCTGAGCTGGGCAAAGAGTATTATTTGATGGTTTTAGAAGGAATCATCTCTGCCCAGTATTTGTCCGCTTGGCAGGAACGACCGGAGAGAGCTGTTTTCCTGGCACCTTCCTATACCTATCTGGTTAATAATTTTCCGGTTGATTTCCAGTTCTGGATTGATGCCGGATCCCGCGGATGGTATGAACGGATTTACCAGCCCCTGACCCATCCCTATGTTCTCAACTGCAGCTGGGAGATCGGCCAGCCGTGGACAGATCAGGAAGAATTGCAGCAGAGTAAACAAACACTGGCCCGGTTAACCACAGGATTGATCCGGCGCTGCCGGAAACAAGCCTTCATCTGTTTTACCGAACTTGATGAACGGGGGTATGAGCAAAAAGGGCTCTTGATCCAAGCGGTAAACCAGGCTTTGCAGCAGCGGAGTATGTGATCATCCTTATGGCTGAAATTATTCAACCCAGACCCGCTCAACAAGAAATCCTGAAATATCAGACTGGCACGATGGGGGTATCTGCTGTGCCGGGCAGTGGAAAGACATGGACCTTATCTCTGCTGGCCTCCGAGCTGATTCAACAGGGCCGGATTAACGCCGATCAGGAGATCTTGATTGTTACCCTGGTAAATTCTGCCGTTCATAATTTTTCCCAGCGGATCAGCCGTTTTCTCTCCCAGCAAACTGGAATTCCCTCGCTTGGCTACCGGGTGCGAACGCTGCACGGACTGGCCAATGACATTGTCAATGAAAGGCCGGATCTGGTCGGATTGGATGCCAGCTATCAAATCATTGATGACCGGGAAGCGGTAAGGATACGGCGGGGCGCTGTCTCTGAGTGGCTGCGGGAGCATCCTGAAGGATTGGATGATTTTTTGCTGGACGATTTATCCGAGTATAAAAGGACCAGATTGAGGCGGGAACAAATTCCAGGGTTGATCGATCAAATAGCGCTGCAGTTTATTCGTACCGCGAAAGATCTTCAGCTCTCACCGCAGGCCATCCTGGAAAAAATCTCCCAGGATGGGAGCAGCTTCCAGCTGGCTGCCATGGGCGCCGAGATTTATACGGCCTATCAGAGAGACCTCGCTTACCGGGGGGCGCTGGATTTTGATGATTTGATCCGTTATGCGCTGGAAGTTTTACAGCACGACCGGAATCTACTGGGACGACTGCGCTACAAATGGCCCTATATACTGGAGGATGAAGCGCAAGACAGCAGCCGAATGCAGGAAAGAATTCTCTCGCTCCTCGCGGGACCGGAGCAGGACAGGAACTGGGTCCGGGTCGGAGATCCCAATCAGGCCATTTATGAGTCATTTACCACGGCGGATCCGCGTCTGTTGATCGAATTTATCAACAAGGCGGATGATTCCAAAACACTGCCTAACTCGGGAAGAAGCAGCCAGAGCATCATCAACCTGGCCAATTACCTCTGCCGCTGGACGACGGAATCACATCCCGAAGAGCGTGTTCGGGATGCACTCGTTCCCATTGAGATCATCCCTGCACCGGAGGATGATGTGCAGACCAATCCATCTGATCGTCCTGATTTGGTCCATCTGTATCAGAAAGGGCTATCACCTCAGGAGGAAATTAAAATTGTCGCCGCCTCAGCAGCGCAGTGGCTGGAGGAACATCCGGAGAAAACAGCAGCAGTTCTGGTTCCCAGAAATCAGCGGGGGAAAATTCTTGCTGATTATCTGTTAAAGCATCACGGCGTTGAAGCAGTGGAATATCTAAATTCAACCCTGACAACCAGGAAAACATCTGGAGCGCTGGTAATCATACTGGACTATCTCAACAATCCAACCGCATCCTCCCGTCTGGCCAGAGTGTATCAGGTTTGGCGGCGGGAGGATCAGCAGGATGAAGATGCATGGAAGGATGTAGAGCGGATATCAAACTACCTTTCTGAAATAACCATGCCCGAAGCTTTTTTTGATCCCGATATTTCCGAGGAACGGCTGGACTCCCTCCTGCAGGTCAGTAAGCTGGATTGTCAATCTTTACAGGAGTTTCGCGCGGTGCTGCAGCGCTGGCAGAATGCTGTGCTGCTGCCTATCGATCAACTGATTCTGACGCTCTCCGGGGATTTGTTCACCGATCCTGCCGAACTGGCTATAGCCCATAAACTGGCTTATTTCCTTCGGCAGCTTTCTAATCAACATCCGGATTGGACCCTGCCGGACCTGGCTGATGAGTTAAAAGTACTGGCCCGTAATGAACGGCGCTTTTTCAGCTTTGCTGAGGAAGAAGGGTTTAATCCTGATCAACACCGGGGACGCATCGTCATAACCACTGCTCATAAAGCCAAAGGGTTGGAATGGGATCGGGTTTATCTCCTGGCGGTCAACAGCTATAATTTCCCCTCTAATGCGGATAATGACCGTTTTATATCCGAGAAATGGTTTATCAAGAAGGCCTTGAATCTGCCTGCAGAGGCTTTGGCTCAGCTGGAGTTTCTCAGCGGCAAATATAATAACCAGTATCGGCAGGGAGAAGCAACCCTCCAGGCCCGATTGGACTATGTTCGGGAAAGGCTCCGGCTCCTTTATGTGGCCATCACCCGGGCGCGGCAGGAGCTGATCATCACCTGGAATACAGGTAGAAAGGAAAACGCTCAGCCAGCGGCGGCCTTCGTTGCCCTGCAGGAATTCTGGAATCGATAAGGGATGGGATTGATGGTTAATCATACTGGACAATCTTTCAGTCAAAGCAGTTTACAGTCCCTGAAAAATTGTCCCCGGCAGTTTCAGCTGCGCTACCTGGATAAAATTTCCTGGCCAGCGGTCAGCGCAGAACCGGCGGAAAAGTACGAGGAGAATATTCTTCGAGGAAATAAATTTCACCTGCTCTGTCAGCAGTACTTTGCAGAAATTCCTGAGGATGAATTGACTGCCGGGATTCTTGATCCCGGGCTGAAAGTTCTCTGGCTAAACTTCCTTAAGTTTATCTCTCAGCAAAACATTCGCCGCTGTTCTGCTGAATCTATGATGACGATGTCATTTCGAGATCACCGCTTGGTGGCCAAAACAGATTTAGTTGCAGAAATATCCCCAGATAGATATCAGATCTTTGACTGGAAGACATCAAGCTCGATCCCGGAAAAAAGTGCCCTATCAGCGCGGCTGCAGACTATCCTGTATCCGTATCTATTCACCCAGGCTGGGAAGGACTTCTTCTCTGATCAGATCATCCAGCCCGAACAGGTAGAAATGATTTACTGGTATGCTCATCATCCCGAAAGCCCTCAAATCTTTCCCTATTCAGAAAAATTAGAAAAATACGCCAGGGAGACAATTAGTAAGCTGATTGGGCTCTATGAAAAATTACGGTCCACAGCGGAAATCTTTCCCCTGACAGATAATCTGGAGACCTGCAGATATTGTGTTTACAGGTCCTTGTGTGATCGAGGTGAGCGGGCGGGTTCAGTGGAGTTAATAAAGTATTGGGAGGAAGAAGAAGGGATTGATTTGAACCTTGAGATTGATAAAATTGCTGAAATAGAGTTTTAATTAAATTTATGTGGATTTGCCTATGCGAAATATTCAAGTGAGATGGGAGTTTCCCCCAGCAACCGATATCCCGGGAAGTTTTGCTGAGGCTGTTGGTGGAGACCCGCTGATCGCAGCCTTGCTTTACAGGAGAGGCATCACGACCCTCCCCCAGGCCCGTCCTTTCCTGGATCCCGATCATTACCGTCCCACAAGCGGCAGTCAGCTGCCGGGATTTGATCGAGCTGTAGAACGGCTTCAGCAAGCACTGGTTTCTGGAGAGACCGTGCTCGTCTGGGGCGATTTTGATGTTGACGGTCAGACCTCTACCTCTCTGCTGGTCTCCGGGCTGCGGGAACTGGGCGGAGAGGTGGTCTATTATATCCCCCACCGTCTTAAGGAATCTCACGGCCTGGATATCAACAGGCTGCAATTCCTGATTGAGAAATATCACCCTCAGGTCATTCTTACCTGTGATACCGGCGTAGATGCTGTGGAACCGGTCGCTCTGGCTAATCAATCCGGCGTTGATGTCATCATCACAGACCATCATCAGCTCCCCCCTGCCCTCCCGGCAGCCCACGCCATCGTCAATCCGCAGTTTACTGATCCGGATCACAGCCTTTACACGCTGCCCGGTGTGGGCGTAGCGTACAAGCTGATTGAGGCGCTTTTTGAACAGCACCAAAAATCCCCTGAAAATTATTTAGACCTGACCGCTCTGGGGATTGTAGCTGATCTCGCAGAGCTGGCCGGAGACACGCGATATTTACTGCAGCGGGGGCTGTCCATCCTTCAAGATACGCATCGGCCAGGTCTGCTTTCTCTGTGCAAAAAAGCAGGCATTAACCCCGCAGACATTACCGAGGAACAAATCGGCTACGTGATCGGCCCTCGCCTGAATGCTCTCGGACGTCTCTCTGACGCCAATCCCAGCGTTGAGTTCTTGACCACCAGCGATCCTGTTCGCGCCGCCAGCCTCGCAGAAACACTGGAGCTGTTAAATGTTCAGCGCCAGCAGCTGACCGATGAAATATTCCAATCTGCCCTGGAATTAATCGACCGGTTTCCTGACCTTGTTGAAGACTATTCAGCGCTGATCCTCAGCGATCCAGCCTGGCATGCTGGCGTGATTGGTATTGTGGCCAGCCGTCTGGTGGATAGGTTTCACAAACCGGTCATCCTGCTCAAGGAAGAAGGGGAATCCGCCCGTGGATCTGCCCGGTCGGTCCCAGGGGTGCCGATTGCCTCGCTGATTGCCTCGCTGTCAAATATGCTTGAAAGCCACGGCGGACACCCTATGGCAGCCGGTCTCTCGCTGCCACTGGTGAATGTGCCCGACTTTCGCCGGGGCCTTTCCAGAGCTATCCAAGATCATGTTGGGGCTGAGCTGCCGCCCCCGGTTCTGCAAATTGATGCAGTTATTGACCTCTCAAAGATCTCCCTCTCTTTCATTGAGGACCTCCATCGATTGGCTCCATTCGGCCCCGGAAATCCTCCTCCGCTCTTCGCAACCCAGGATCTCAAACTGCTGGATGAAAAGCTGATCGGCAAACATCAAGCGCACCGAAAACTAACTGTCGCCGACAGCACCGGGACCAGCCAACAAATGCTGTGGTGGAACAGTGCTGATTACCCTCTCCCTGAAATTCCCTTCCAGGCTGCGTATTCCCTTCGAGTATCCACGTACAGGGGCAGCCGTTCTCCGCAGGTGACTGTCCGCCGCATCAGAACCACCAGGGACCACGCGCCCGCCCTGTCCCCTCAGGAGCGGTCATCCCGGGAAATAATTGACTGCCGTTTTGTTACGGACCCCCATAGCACGCTGGAAAACATTCTCAGGAAATCCCCTGATCTTCAAATTTGGGTCGAAGGTCCGCCAGAAAATCTTCCCGCAGGAACCGGCCGCGACCGCCTGGCTGCTGCAGAAACACTGGCCGTATGGACTACTCCGCCCAGCGCTCGCCTTCTGCAGCAGTCAGTACAGAAGGTAGATCCGGGGAAGGTTTACCTCTTTGCCAATGATCCTAGGACGAAAAGTCCCCAGCAATTCCTTGAGTATATCTTAGGACTGTTAAAATATGCCTGCCGTAGTGAAAAACTTTTCACGCCCCTGGATCTCAGCATCGAAACAGCCCAGACCGAAACCGCTGTTCTGGCAGCACTTGACTGGATTGAGCACCGGGGGGATTTTCTCCTCGGTCAGCAGGGAAAGCAGCTTGCTGTCAAAAAGGGGCCAGGAACCAGATCGGACCATCTCTCGCAAGTAGAACGCAAACTCCACCGTGTGCTGCGTGAAAACTTCAGCTACCGTTTTCATTACAAAAACGCCAAAAAAGAAAATTTACTATGAAACCTTGCTTTGATAGTTCCATCAACCGTCGGGATTCAGATTCCATCAAATGGAACCGCTATCCGCCCGATGTTTTGCCCCTCTGGGTTGCAGACATGGATTTCCTGTCTCCCCGTCCTGTTCTCGAGGCACTTGATGCGCGAATAAAACACGGCATCTTTGGATACGCAGAGATCCAAAAGGAAGCCTGTGATGCTGTATGTCACTGGCTGCTGGAGCGATACCAGTGGTCAGTTTCCCCGGATCAGGTTGTGCTGCTTCCCGGGGTTGTCCCGGGATTCAACTTAGCAGCTCAAGCTTTTGCTGAACCTGGCGAAGGTGTGATCATTCAACCTCCTGTATATCGACCCTTTTTTGATGTAGCTTCTCATGCATCCCTTGCGCAGCAGGAAGCCCCGCTGCGTGAGGACTCTACCGGACGATACTATTTCTCACCAGAATTTTTTGCTGCTTGCCTTCAGGAAAACTCCCGGATATTTATGCTCTGTAACCCCCACAACCCTACTGGTCGGGTATTCAGCGAGCACGAGCTTCTCAGCATGGCTGAGCTCTGTCTCAAGCATCAAATCCTGATCTGCTCCGATGAAATTCACGCCGATCTGGTGTATCCTGGCTGCACCCATCAGCCCATCGCCTCCTTATCTTCAGAAATTGCCGAAATAACAATAACATTGATAGCGCCCAGCAAAACCTTTAATATTGCCGGGTTAAAAGCCTCTGCTGCTGTGATACCCAATCCCGCTCTCCGAAAACTGTTTGAAAACTCCCGCCGTGGACTGCTCGGTTCGATCAATCTTCTGGGGGCGGCAGCTCTCACCGCTGCCTATCAGCAGGGTTCACCCTGGTTGGATCATCTCATCGCCTACCTGGATTCCAACCGCAACTACCTGGCCTCTTTTGTAGAAAATGAACTTCCCGGCTGTAAAATGACCTTGCCGGAAGGGACTTTCCTGTCCTGGATTGATTGCCGTGAAACCGGACTGGAAAATCCCCAGCAGTTTTTCCTGGATCACGCCCGGGTGGCCCTGAATCCCGGGGAATGGTTTGGGCCATCAGGGGCTGGTTTTGTGAGGTTAAACTTCGGCTGTCCTCAGGACTTGCTCACCCAGGCCCTTAACCGTATGAAAGCAGCCCTGCAGAATATCAGCTGAGCAGAGGAATGCACGGCCTATAGTACAATCATGGCATGCCATCTCTCTCGGACAAACTAAAATCTCTTGGCGTTCAAATTGGTGTACAGGGCTTGAACCTCAAGCAGAACCAGCCGTCAAGAATTCCCCTGGACGAAATCCTCCCCGGGTCTTGGCATCAAACCAGGCACGGCGATACTTTTGTCGTTCAAAAATCTTTTCCCCTGGATGAAAACTACGGCAATTTGTCCCTTCAGCCGGCTGATGACCTCTCTTGGCTGGAATCATATCCATCCCTTGAAGGGATTTCCTCCCTGACCCCGGACACATTTGCCTTCATTGACACAGAGACAACTGGTTTATCCGGCGGAACCGGAACCTATACATTTCTCATTGGCGCAGGTCGATACAGCAAGGGCAGTCTTGATCTGGCCCAATTCTTCATGCAGGATCCAGCCATGGAGTCCGCCCAGCTGGCTGCACTGGAAGAGTTTCTCAGCCCTGTGGAGGTTTTAATTTCCTATAACGGCAAATCGTTTGATCTGCCCAAATTGCGGACACGCTACCGAGCAAACGGGTGGCCCTCTCCTGTTGATGATTGCTATCATATTGATCTGCTTCACATTGCCCGAAGAGTGTGGCGTTCTCTTCTTCCTACCTGCTCCCTAGGGGACATCGAATACCACCTGCTGGATGTGGAAAGAACAGCTGACGATATCCCCGGGTGGATGGTTGCAGATACTTTTTTTGAATACATTCGGAGTGGAGATCCGTCTCCTCTTCGAAGTGTTTTTTACCACAACGAGATGGATGTGCTTTCTCTCTCCGCCCTTTTGCGCTATTTTTCCGAGCGATTTTCCACCCCCATTTCTCCGGCTTATCAGCAGGAATCGGATCTGGTCGCCGTTGGCTGCTATCTCTCTTCCTTGAAATTATTCGACCCGGCAGCAGAAGTACTTAAACATGCATTGGAAATGAGCCACCTGAACAGAGAGGCGGTCATCACAGCCCTGATGGAGCTTGCCGGTATTTATAAAAAACAAGGTCGGTATCAGCAAGCGCTGCCGCTGTGGAAAAAAGCAGCTCTTTCAGGCGATCTGGAAGCCCATATAGAGCTGGCCAAAGCTTATGAGCATCATATTAAGTCCTATCAGGAAGCGATCCATTGGACTCTCAGCGCAGCCGATCTTTTGGGATCAAGATCCAGCGATGGTTCCCAGAAATTAACCAGCGGTGAACTTGAGCACCGTTTGACTCGCTTGAAAAACAAGGCCGCCCGTAAAAATAGGGGGTAGGGAGACGAGATGAAAATTCTTATCACCGGGGGGACAGGGTTAATTGGGACCGCCCTGCTTCCCTTCCTCTCTGACACCGCCAGCAGGATCACGATCCTCAGCCGAACGGTTGAGGGAAGGTCTTCCCAGTATTTGAACGTTGAGTATGTCCGCTGGGATGCAAAAACTACTGCGGGCTTGGGAAAGGCAGTCAACCAGGCCGATGTGGTTCTCAATCTTGCTGGAGAAAACCTTGCCGGAAAAGGATTTCTTCCAGCCCGGTGGACTGAGGAAAGAAAATCTTCTATTTTAATCAGCAGAATAGACGTTGGAAAAGCACTCACTGCAGCGATTATTTCTGCACGGAAAAAACCGGCCCTCTTCATTCAGGCATCCGCAGTTGGATATTACCCAACGCACAGAGATGATCAGGTGATCACAGAGGGCTGTCCTGCAGGAGAGGATTTCTTATCCAGGGTGGCTGCTGCCTGGGAGGAGTCAACCTCAGCGGTTGAATCTCACGGCATCAGAAGAGCGATCATCCGGATTGGAATGGTTCTCAGCAATCAGGGAGGTGCACTGCCGCGTATGCTCCTCCCCCACCGTTTATATCTCGGCGGGCCCTTTGGCAGTGGCCAGCAGTGGTATTCCTGGGTCCATATTAAGGATGTTTGTCGGGCTGTTCGCTATCTGATAGAACTTCCAGCTGCTGCTGGAGTATACAATATTACCGCCCCAAACCCGGTAAAAAACAAAACATTTTCGCAAATTCTTGGCCAGGTAATCAGCAAACCATCCTATCTTCCTGTCCCCGCTTTCTTTTTCCGTCTGGCTTTTGGGGAAGTGGCTGATGTGATTCTGAAAGGACAGCGTGTCCTTCCAGAAAGTCTGCAGGAATCAGGGTTTCAGTTCAGTTTTCCTACCCTGGATTCTGCGCTGCAGGACCTGACTGAGTCCCAGTAAGTCACTCCTTTTTCCGGCTGCGAACAATCAACGCCCAGCTTCACCCCTGCACTGCTTCCTCATGCTGATTGTAAACTAGCGCTTTCAGCTCCAGGTATCCGCTATCCTGGCCCTGGAGCGGTCTCTTTCTGCTCACCTCGAACTCTGCTCTGATGGTATCGCCAAATTTGATGGGGGCCATAAATTTCCACTTCAAGCTTCGAAAAGCCAGGGCTGTGCCCTCGACCAATCCTAACCTGGAAGCCAGGCCGCTTACAACGGAAAGCCCCAGCAGGCCGTGAGCGATCCGTTCTCCGTACAGGGAGCTCTCTGCATACTTCTTATCGGTATGCAGCTGGTTGTAGTCCCCTGATATCCCTGCGAAAGCCATCACATCATGCTCCGTGATCGTGCGCCCAGGACTGACAAATTGATCTCCAATTTGGAAATCTTCAAAATAATATCCCTGAATTTCTTTGGCTTTCATGGATTGCCTCCCTGCTTAAAGGAGATGTCTGTCTTGAAATAAAACGGGGCGGCTCTCTTCCTGCCTCCCATGCTTAAATGCACAGCGCATTCCTGTAGAAGGAATGCGCTGCCCGAGAGGGCTGACCTACTTGTCATCCAGAGCTGCCAGGCCGGGCAGCTCTTCTCCGGTGAGCATTGCCAGTGATGCTCCACCCCCGGTGGAAACATGCGTGATATCCTCTGTCAGCCCTGCCTTCTCGATGGCCGCCGCAGAATCCCCCCCGCCGATGATTGAAACTGCCTGACTGCTGGCAATCATCTCTGCCAGCTGGAAAGTTCCCTCAGCAAATTTGTTGAACTCAAACACCCCCATGGGGCCGTTCCAAACTATGGTTTTGCTGCCTTTTAATATCTGCTGAAATTTTTCTAAAGTTTTTGGCCCAATATCCATCACCCGCCATCCTTCCGGAATATCCCCCAGGTCCATCTCCCGATGTTGGGCTTGAGGGCTGAAGTCATTGGCAATGACAACATCTTCCGGAAGCACCAGCTTCTGCCCTGCTTCATCCAGAAGGTTTTTTGCTGTGTCCACAGCATCCTCTTCGACCAGGGAATCCGCCATCTGGTAGCCCTGAGCTTTGAAGAATGTATTGGCCATCCCTCCCCCAATCAGTACAGTATCAGCTTTGGCAAGCAGGTTTTTAATGACTTTGATCTTTCCGCTCACCTTGGCGCCGCCCAGGATCGCTGAAAAAGGACGCTCCGGATCTGCGATCGCTTCCCCTAAATAGCGGATTTCTTTTTCTAGAAGATACCCGGCGCAGGAAGGTAGAAAAGCTGCTACCCCGACATTGGATGCATGGGACCGATGAGCGGTCCCAAAGGCGTCATTGACAAACATGTCTGCCAGAGAGGCCAACTCTTCAGCCATCTCCCGATGATTGGCTTTTTCCCCGGCGTGAAATCTTGTGTTTTCCAGCAGAATGATCCCCCCAGGTGGTATATTGTCAGCAGCAGCCTTTGGCTTAGGCCCGAGACAATCGGGGACAAATTCAACCTCTTTGCCAAGCAGTTCAGATAGCCTTTCTGCGACTGGCTGCAAAGAAAGCGATTGGTCTTTCTCCCCTCCAGGTCTGCCCAGGTGAGAAGTCAGGATGACCCTGGCCTGGTGTTCACTAAGGTATTTGATGGTAGGTAGAGCAGCCCGAATCCGGGTGTCATCGGCCACTTTTCCTTCTTCCAGGGGGACATTAAAATCCACCCGCACTAAAACTTTTTTTCCTCTGACAGGGATATCCTCAAGCCCTTTTTTCTGAAACATTTCATTTCCTCCCATATCTGCAAACGTAAATAAAAAAAGCCTTCCCTGAAATAATTCAGGGAAGGCTGATCAGCACTTTATAACTTCTCAGCGATCAGTGCTGCCATGTCCGCTGTGCGCGATGAATATCCCCACTCATTATCGTACCAGGAAACCACTTTGGCCATGTTGCCGCCTATCACATTGGTGAGATCGGAATCAATGATTGAGGAGAGAGGATTCCCTTTATAATCCATTGATACCAGCAGTTCCTCTGTGTAGCCCATGATGCCCTGCAGCGGTCCATCTGCCGCCTCTCTGAGTGCCGTATTTACCGCTTCGATGGTGACCTCCTCCTCCAGTTCTACGACCATATCTACGATGGATACTGTTGGTGTGGGTACACGCATGGCAAAGCCATCAAATTTCCCTTTCATCTCTGGAAGCACCTCAGAAAGCGCCACGGCTGCCCCGGTGGTGGTGGGAATGATGTTAAGAGCAGCTGCCCGGGCCCGGCGGGGTTTACTGTGCGCCAGGTCAAGAATTCGCTGTGAAGTGGTGTAAGAGTGAATGGTGGTCATCAATCCTTTCACAATCCCGAACGTCTCATGCAGTATTTTAACTGGAGGGGCCAGGCAGTTAGTTGTACAGGAAGCGTTGGATATGATGTGATGCTGCTCCGGATCATACAGGTGATCATTAACACCCATGACCACGGTGAGGTCTTCTCCCTTGGCTGGGGCGGAGATGATCACTTTTTTTGCCCCGGCTGCCAGGTGGGATTGCGGTCCTGGATCCTTGCTGGTGTCCCGAAAGACACCGGTAGCCTCGATGACTATTTCCACACCGAGCTCCTTCCAGGGGAGCTTTCCCGGATCTCTTTCTGCAAACACTTTGATCACGTCACCATCCACGACCAGGTCGCCATTGTTAACTTCCACGGTTCCGGAATAGATCCCGTAATTGCTGTCGTACTGGAATAATCTAGCATTATCCTCAGCCGAATAGAGATCATTTATGGCGACAACTTCCAAATTGTCCGGTTGATACTGCTTGACCGCTTTTAATACCTGCCGGCCAATCCTCCCAAAGCCATTAATGCCAACACGAGTTTTCATACCCATCCCTCCCTGTTACTAAGTTTTGATTAATTAATTTTCCGATCTCCTGTCGGTCCCTAGACCGTCAATGGACCGGTTCTTTCTCTGAGCAGATCGAGCAGCGCCTGAGTTAATTTATATGAGTCGTGCCTCCAAGGATGTTCTTCATCGATGAGGTCTTTGGCATACAGATGATACTGCATGGCTAACTCTTCATCGATCAGCACCGGTTCCACCTGGGGATTAAACTGCTGGGTTGAACTGCTGTTGGCAACCACAATGTCAAAGAGGTTGCCGCCCACGTGTTCTTCCAGCACACGAATATGGTCCCCGCAGGTGAAATTATCCGTCTCTCCCCGTTGGGTGGCGAGGTTGCAAACAAAGATTTTCAATGCCTGACTGGTCCTGATCGCAGAAGCAATATCATTGACCAGTAGATTGGGAAGGATGCTGGTGTACAGGCTTCCCGGCCCAATCACAATTAAGTCCGCGGAGAGGATTGCCCGGATAACATCCGGGTAAGGTGCGGGTTTCTCCGGTTTGAGCATGACGCGTTGGATCTTTCCTGCTGTTTCCGGAATTTTACTTTCTCCTTCTACCCGGATGATCTGGCTGCCGTCCTCTCTGAGAATATCCGCCATCAGAGTGACATTTTCCAAAGTTGATGGAAGAACCCTGCCGCTGACAGCTAAGACTCGACCGGATTCCGCAATGGCTTGTTCAAAGCTGCCTGTCACTTCCACCAGCGAGCTGATAAATAAATTCCCAAAGGAATGTCCTTTCAAGCTGCCGTTCGCGTTTGCAAACCGGTATTGAAAGAGGTGTGAGAGTAAATCTTCATCGTCTGACAGAGCTGCCAAGCAATTCCGCACATCCCCCGGAGGGAGGATGCCCAGGCTGTCCCTCAGCCTCCCCGAGGATCCGCCGTCATCTGCAACCGTCACTACTGCATACAAGTTATGAGAGGCTGTTTTTAACCCCCTGAGCAATGCTGCCAAGCCATGCCCACCCCCAATGGCGACGATCCGGGGTCCATGCTTTCTGCTCTGATGTCTTTCCAGGCGTTCCACAATCCGGGATCCAGGCCGCAGGAATGGACCCAGCAGGGACCGGTTCAAACCAATTATCCCCCATGCGATGGTCCCCACTCCCAGGGAAGCAAACACCAACACCCGCAGCAGCCGCGGCAGCACCCGCAGGGAAGCAAAGGTGATGATCGGCAGCCACCAGGTTTCTGGTGCGCGGCGGTAAATATCCAGCAAAAGCATGGCAAAGCCAACCGCCAGCAATGTTGTTCCCAGAAATATCACCAAAAACCAGCGTTTGACCCCTAATCCCGGCCGCATCCAGCGCAGCAGCCCCTGTATGCTTTCCTGTAGCCTGTTGTTTTGTCGTTTTTGCATTGTGTCACCCGGCGCTAGAATGATAGCAATCTCTTCCCCATCCGTCAATGTATCGACCGAAAATTGATGGCATCGATCATCCGTATTCCCCCCCCACCGACAACTCTGCCGCAGCCCGGGTCAGGTTTCAGCACAACTGTGCTATACTTTGAGGTATGAAAACTCATATTGCCATTGATATTGGCGGAACCAACATGCGGGCAGCATCCTACCCGCAGGATTCTACCGAACCAATAAAATACAACCGCATCAGCACCCGGTCTGAAGGGCTGCCTGTAGAAGACCGCTTGAACCATCTCATTGAAACTGTCTGGCCCGATGATTATCCAGTCTCGGCAGTTGGTGTGGCCGCACCAGGTCCGCTTGACCCTGTCAATGGGATCATCATTCAACCGCCAAATATTCCGGAGTGGAACTATTTTCCCCTCCAGGAATTTCTTGTTGACAAACTGGATATCCCCGTCTTGATTGATAATGATGCCAATATGGCTGCTTTTGGGGAATGGAACTTCGGGGCCGGTCGGGGATGTCACCATTTGATCTACCTCACTATCAGCACCGGCATTGGCGGGGGGATTATTATCAACGATCAGCTGCTCTCCGGTGCCAATGGGTTTGCTGGAGAGATCGGTCATATGACCATACACCTGGAAGGGCCGCGTTGTTCCTGCGGGGAGAAAGGGCATTTAGAGGCCTTTGCCTCCGGCCCGGCTATTGTTCGCTGGCTGAAGTCACAACTGGAAACGGACAAGCTGCAGGAACTTTTTCCTGATAAAGAGCTGACCGCGAAAGTGGTTGAAGACTCCGCCCGAGCAGGAAACCAGCTTGCTGCGGCTGCATATGAGCGTGCCGGGAGATATATCGGAACTGCTATTTCCAGTCTCCTCCATCTCTTTAACCCCGAGATCATCATTTTGGGGGGTGGTGTCTCCCGGGCCGGGGAGCTTCTGTTCACCCCTATTCAGGAAACGGTTGAGGAAACGGTGATCTCCGATGCCTATCTAGACAATTTGACAATTGTCCCAGCTTCTTTAGGGGATGACTCCGGATTACTGGGGGCCCTGGCGTTGGCCAGAAACGCATCTTCCTGACCGCACCTGCTTTGCAATCCCTGGAATTAAACTGCTTATGTCCATTCAGAAATACCGCTGGATTTTACCGGCGCCAGTTCCGTCTGAGATAAATGATCAGCTGAGGAATTATTCTCCCACTATGCGCTCCATCCTCTATCAGAGGGGAATCACCACTGGGCGGGGTGCCAGAGAATTTATCTCGACCGATCCGCCAACTTTTTCTTCCTCTCAATCTTTAACAGACCTTCCTCGGGCGGCTGATCTGGTCCTGACCTCTGTTCATAAGCGGAAAAAAATTGCTGTCTACGGGGATTATGATGCCGATGGCGTAACTGCCACGGCTCTAATGGTGGACGGCCTCAATTCGCTGGATGCGAAAGTTCTTCCCTTCCTCCCTCACCGTATTGAGGACGGCTATGGCTTGTCCTCCAGGGCAGTTGAAGAGATGATTGCCGAGGATTTCTCTCTGCTGATCACCGTGGACTGCGGGATACGCGCCGTGGATCAAGCGGCCCTTGCCAAACAATCCGGAATGAACGTGATCATTACCGATCATCACCTTCCAGGCGAACTCCTTCCGGAGGCAGATGCCATCATCAACCCCAATCAGCGAGGGGATGTCTATCCCAATAAAAATCTCGCCGGTGTTGGAGTGGCCTACAAGCTGCTTAAAAAGATCGCTGAGGCAGAACCGGAAGCCTGCGCTGATGATGCTCTTGATCTGGTTGCGATTGGAACTGTTGCGGACATTGTCCCTTTGACCGGCGAAAACCGCTGGTTGGTTTCCCGGGGTCTTGACCGCATCAACAGAACCCGCCGACAGGGCCTCCGTTCCCTGATCGCTGCTGCAGGACTCACCCCGGGGACAGTGCAGGCAGCGGACATCAGTTACCAGATCAGTCCCCGCATCAACTCATCGGGGAGAATGGCCAGCGCGGAACTTGCGCTAAAACTTCTTCTCAGCGACAATATTCAGGAGGCTGGTCACCTCGCTCAAAAGCTGGAAATTCTCAACCAGCGCCGCAAGGCCGAAACTCGTTCCACTGTCAAGAAAGCTGAAGCTCTGGCGCTGCAAGAGAAGGAGCTTCCTCCGGTTTTATTCGCCTTTGATGAAAGCTTTCATCCCGGAGTGATTGGGATTGCCGCCAGCTATCTCGCTGATCGCTATTTTCGGCCGGCGATCGTCGGCAGCCGCAAAGACGATTTGATCACAGCTTCCTGTAGAAGCATCCCCGATTACAACATCATCGAAGCGCTCTCCTCATACCAGCATCTGTTTGACCGATACGGCGGTCACGCGTCTGCAGCAGGGTTTTCAATTTCTGTCCAACATCTCAATCAGCTTATAGAATCCCTCTCCGCATCTGCAGCGGAAAGCCTAGAAGCAATCCCTTCTAAACCGGAAATTAAGGTGGATGCAGAAGTTGAATTGGGGGACTTGAAGAGTCAGCTCCTGGAAGAGCTTTCCCTGCTGGAGCCTACGGGCTCCCAGAATCCTCAAGCAGTATTTCTGTCTAAAGACGTGAAAATAATCAAGAAAAGGGTGGTGGGAAAAAATAAATCTCACCTAAAGCTGGTGATCAGCGACGGTTCCCGGAGATTTGATGCCATCGGCTTTGGGCTCGGTCACCTTACCAACGATCTTCCTCAGTCAGTGGATCTGGTATTTGCTTTTGAAAAAAATATTTATCGCAATCGCATGTCCCTCCAGCTGCGCATCCATGATCTTCGACCAGCAGCCGAATGACTCTCTAATCCACAAAGCGGTATTTTATCAACGCCCAAACAGCCTCAAAGGCGTCTTTCAGGCCAATCTTTTTCCCTTCCTCATAATCCCTGGGATTAAATGTTATAGGGACTTCGAATATCCGGTAATCCCGTTTCAGGATTTTTGCCGTAAACTCCGGTTCAAATTCAAACCGCCTGGCGTGAAGAGGCATATCCTCCACCACTTCTCTCCGAAAGACCTTATAACCGGTTTCCATATCCGTCAGAATGGTGTCATAGAGAATATTGGTCATCAGGGTAAGCAGCTTATTGGCTACCATATGCCAGAACATAGCTACCCGTCTGGATGCTCCTAAAAATCTTGATCCGTAGACAACGTCAGCAACCCCTTCTTTAATGGGCCTGAGCAGCTCAGGGTAATCGCGGGGATTGTATTCCAGGTCCGCATCTTGAATGAGGATGACATCGCCGCTGGCTTCCGCCAATCCCGTTCTTACGGCAGCGCCCTTTCCCTGGTTTTTTTTATGAAGAATTATCTTGATCTCGCTGCTGTCTTGATACTGCCTAAGGATCTCTCTGGTCCCATCCTGCGAGCCATCGTCCACCAAAATAATTTCATCCGCCAGCCCTGTATCTTGCACTCTTTTTATAAGTTCTGACAGCGTGTTTTCTTCGTTATAAACTGGGATAATGACAGATAATCTCATCCGATTCCTTCACCTTTTCATGATTGTTGGTTCTGCAGCGATCTAGCGTGCTATAATTTATTTTCGAAATCAGATTATACTATAACAGATTAACAATCATTTAATCATCTTCCGGAGTTATTCATGAATGTATCTCGCTCACAGGCCTCCACACAAAGCGCTGAATTTCACCACAGCGGCACGGCACCATTTGGCCCGCCGCCCATAACGCAAATCAGCGATACGGGCTTATCCAAACTGTGGCTTCAAGATCTTGCCCTAAAAATTCTCTATTTCCAGGGGTATCTCACCGGCTATGAGATCGCCGAAAAGATCTCCCTGCCGTACACTTCCATTGTTGATAAAATTGTGGATTCTCTGAAAAGAGAAAAATTTATTGAGGTGAAGGCTTCCACCATGGGTCTTGGAGAGGGGTCCTATCAGTATGGGATAACCGAGGCCGGGATTAACCGCGCCAGGGAAGCCCTGGAGCGCAGTCAATATGCCGGACCGGCACCGGTGCCGCTTTCTGATTACAACTATGCCATCCGGAAGCAGAGTTTGGGAAAGTTAAATGTATCTCCTCGTGCGCTTCGGCATTATTTATCTGAGCTGACCTTATCAGAAGAGATTATAAACCGCGTGGGCCCGGCCATTAACTCCGGCACCTCCGTATTTATCTATGGCCCTCCGGGAAACGGGAAAACCAGCATTGCCAGAGCAATTGGCAGCATGATCCTAAAGGAAAGCATTTACATCCCCTATGCCTTATATATTGAAGGCCAGGTGGTCAAACTCTATGATTCTGTAAACCACGAAATTATTCCCGAGCATGATATTAATGAAACAGGGACAGGTACTTTGAAAACAGGCATGCGCCGCGACCCTCGCTGGGTGCGGATCAAGCGCCCTTTTATTGTTGTCGGTGGAGAGTTGACTTTAACGGATCTGGACCTTGTATTTAATCCGGTGACGAAATTTTACGAGGCCCCCTTCCAATTGAAAGCAGCTGGGGGGCTGCTGCTGGTGGACGACTTTGGCCGCCAGCAGGTCAGACCAACCGACCTGTTGAACCGCTGGATCATCCCTCTGGAAAATCAGATTGATTTCCTCACCCTGCACACTGGGCGCAAGGTAGAAGTCCCTTTTAATGAACTGATTGTCTTTTCCACCAACCTCCCGCCCCGCGACCTGGTGGATGAGGCTTTCCTGCGGCGGCTGCGCCATAAGATCCGCATTGGGGATCCTTCCTTTGAGGAATACCGGAGGATATTCAAGCAAGTAGCGGAGTCAAAAAATATTCCCTTCAATGAGGAAAACCTGGCTTACCTCATCAAGAGGTGGTATATCAAGCCCAGCCGGAATTTGCGCGGCTCACATCCCCGGGAAATTTGCAATCAGATCATCGACATCTCCAAATTCCTGGGCTGTAAACCGGAAATGACCAGGGAATTGCTTGATCAGGCAGCTGATGCCTTCTTCGTCGATATTTAGACCGGCGGTTTTGCCGTTATATCTGATGGTTGTATGCTAGCTTATCTTCCCAAACCAGCAGTGATCGCCCACCGTGGGGCCAGTGCCCATGCGCCAGAAAACACCCTGCCCGCATTTGAGCTGGCGTTCTCCCAGGGTGCGGACGCAGTGGAATGTGATGTTCAATTAACCGCTGATCAGCAGGTTATCGTCCTGCATGACCGCACACTGGATAGAACCACAAATATCACCGGAGCAGTAAAGCATTTCTCTCTGGATGAGCTGTCTCGTGTGGATGCTGCTGCTGGCTATCATCCCGCTTATCAGGAGGTTCGCATCCCCACGTTAGGTGATGTTTTACGGGAGTTAGCCGATGACAAGCAGGTCAATATCGAACTGAAAGGGTTTGATCGTTCCTCTGGATTGCTGTCTGAAAAAGTCGTTGATCTGGTCCAAGGTAATAATGCCCGAAGCAGAGTTCTTCTGTCCTCATTTAATCCTTTTTCAATTCTTGCAGCTCATCAACTTTGTCCCGAAATCGATAAAGGGTTTATCATCCAGGGAATTCCCCTGCTGATAGGGCTCCAATTGGGAATTTCCAGCCTTCTCCCCGTTGACTCCGTGCATCTGTCTGGAAATTTTCTCAACAAGAATATGATCCAGCGGATTCACAAAATGGGAAAGAAAGCATTCTTTTTCACGCTCAACCATCCTGAGGAAATCCATCAAGCTGTTCACCTGGGAGCCGATGGTTTCTTCACGGATGATCCATCACTAGCTCGCAGGATCCTCCTCGGCCAATCCCAGTATGGATAATTTCGCTGCCCCCTCCTGCACCGACCCGTTTGAGATCAACTTCGTTGGTCCTTAAGAACTGCTAATGCCAAAACACAGGTTTTCGTTCCGGATTCTGATCAGTTTGCTGCTGCTTTCCCTGCTCATGGGTGGGGCGGCGCCTTCCTACAATGCAGCTGCCGACCATCTAGCCGGCCCCATGGAAGCAGCCCGTGTTCAGCTTGCAGAGCTGACCCCGGAGGAGAAAGTCGGCCAGCTTTTCCTGATCACTTTTTCCGGGTCAACCGTTGATCCAGACACAGCGATTAACAACCTGATCTCCAATTATCACATCGGGGGGCTGATTCTCAAACGGGAGAATGATCATTTTGAAAATTATTCCACCCTGCCGGAAGATGCCCGGCTGCTGATCAACCAGCTGCAGTGGACTGAATACCGCGCTTCCAGAGATCAGCCGCTCAGCTCGGCTGGCTCGGATTTGCAGTCCTCTTCCTATCTCCCCCTCCTGATCGGACTGTCTCACGAAGGAAATCAATCCCAATATACTGAAATCATTCACGGACTCAGCCCCATTCCCAGCCAGCTCTCACTGGGTGCGACCTGGGACACCTCCCTGGCTGAACGAACCGGAGAAACTGTGGGCAAGGAGCTCTCCCTCCTGGGGGTGAATCTGCTCTTCGGCCCATCGCTGGATGTACTTGTTGATCCAGCCCCGGGTCAGAGCGACCTCGGTGTGCGCTCCTTTGGGGGTGATCCTTACTGGGTTGGGGAAATGGGAAAAGCTTATACCCGCGGGGTCCACAACGGCAGCAGAGGCAGCATTGCCGTCATTGGGAAATATTTCCCGGGCCTGGGGTCAGCCGACAGACTTCCAGAAGAGGAGATTGCCACAGTCCGGAAATCTTTGGAGCAGTTAAAACAGATTGACCTGGCCCCTTTTTTCTCGGTCACTGGAGATGCCCCCTCACCCGCAGCTGCCGTGGACGGGCTGCTTAATTCTCATATTCGCTACCAGGGCCTGCAGGGAAACATCCGTTCCACTACCAGACCTATCAGCCTGGACCCCCAAGCGTTCAATCTTTTGATGGGGTTGGAAGAGTTTGAAACCTGGAGAAGCCAGGGCGGCCTGGTCATCAGCGATAACTTGGCCAGCCAGGCTGTCCGTCAGCTGTATGATCCAACCGGCACTTCCTTCAACATCCGCCAGGTAGCCCTGGATGCGTTTATCGCTGGAAACGACATGCTGTATTTAGGAAATTCTGGCTCCGAAAATCAGCCCACACCCTCCGAGGAAATTATCGATACCCTGGAATTTTTCGCCCAAAAATATCGAGAGGACGAGGCCTTTGCAGAACGCGTGGACGAATCTGCGGTTAGAATACTTGCTCTGAAAAACAAAATCTATCCCTTATTCAATATCACCACGGTAACTACCACAAGGATTCCGCTTGAGGATTTAGAAAAAAGTGATATTTCATCTTCTGTCGCCCGCCAAAGCGCCACTTTGATCAATCCCAATATCGCCGAGCTGGATACCATCCTCCCCTCCCCGCCAACCTCCCAGGATCGCCTGGTGATCATCAGTGATGTCATCACACAAAAAGCCTGTTCGGATTGCCCGGAAGTGAGTATCTTTGGGAAATCGGATCTGGAAAATGCCATTCTCCGCCTCTACGGTCCTCTTTCCGGTGGACGTCTTGTCCGGGCCAATCTGACATCCTATACCTATAAAGAAACCCTGACCATGCTTGACTTTCCTTCCGATATGAGTCACATGGAAACAGATCTCTATAATGCAGATTGGATTCTGGTTGCCGCCCTCGATCTCAGTGAGGACCGCCCCACCTCCCAGGCGCTTCACAGGCTGCTCTCGGAAAGGCAGGACCTGTTGAGGGACAAAAAAATTCTCGTCTTCGCCCTGGGAGCACCTTACTATCTTGATGCCACCAACATCTCAAAAATATCCGCTCTGTACGGACTTTATAATCACTTACCCTCCTCCATTGAGATAGCCGCCCGGCTGCTGTTTAAGGAAATCCCCTCCCCGAATGGGCGTCTGCCGGTTTCTGTTCCGGGGATAGGCTATGATCTCATCTCAGCTACGTCTCCGGATCCTGAGCGGTCATTCTCGATCTTTGTGGAAAACCTTACCGAACCTGAGACCTCCCCGGACACGCTGACCGAAACCCCTTCCGCGCCCGTGTTTGAGCTGGAAGATCTGATCCAAATCAAAACCGGCATTATCCGGGACCACAATGGGAACCCAGTCCCGGATGGGACCCCGGTTGATTTTGTGATTTCCTCCCAGGGGATAGACACCTATCTTCCCGAAGTCTACACCAGAGATGGATCCGCTTCCATCTCCTACCTTATTGATCGACCGGTAAACTTTGAACTGCAAGCAATCAGCTCGCCTGCGCAATCGAATACAGTACAGATCAATGTCATTGGTGCTGAAGACAGCGAGGGATTGTTCCTGCCCACAATTTCTCCAGAAACTGACACCTCACCAACAACACCCCCGGGAGAAACGCCCACGCCCGGTGTGTTTGCCAACCCAGAAACCGGACAGCAATCTCAGCAGACTTGGCGCTTCTGGCTGCTTTCGATGCTGGTCACCTTGTCTGTCGGGATGATTGCCTACCAGGTAGGGGCCTCGTTTGGGTTTGTCCGCTGGGGGATTCGCTGGGGGTTCTCTGCTCTGATCGGGGGATTTCTAATTTACAACTATATTATGCTTAATCTACCTGGTTCTGGCTGGACTTCAGCCGGAGATTCCTTCCTCCGGCAGGGTTTGACCATCTTTGTAGCGTCTTCCTCAGGTTGGTTGATTTCCTTTCTGGCCCAGAAGGTTAAGCATTAGGCAGTCTTAAACAGGGTTACAATCAGGCTGACGATAAACAGCAAAGCTGCTCCCCAGGCCAGCAGCTGCTCATCTGACACCCCCAAAAAATCACCCAATTTTGGCGCTGGCAGCGGTGCTCCAGGATTTCTTTTTGGATCCCACTCTCCCAACAGCATCCGCTTAAACTCTTCCACTGTTTGAATTCTTTCATCCGGATGCACTTTCATGGCCAGCTGGACCGCCCTCTCTGTTCTTGGACTGATATGTGGATTGACAGACTGTAAATCCAAATCTCTGGTGGGGTGCAGAAATCGTTCTCTGGCCTCTACCGGCGGGGTATTGGTCAGCAGATGATAAAGTGTGGCGCCGAAGGAATACACATCGCTCCTGGGGTCCGTATGCCCGGTATCCCCCCCGTACTGTTCCAGAGGAGTATAATACGCGGATCCATGCCCATGAACAACGGTAATGGTTTTTTCCCCGGAAACCAGCAGCTTGACCAGTCCAAAATCCACCAGTTTGATCACCCCATTCGGTGTGAGTTTGATATTACTGGGTTTGATATCACGGTGCAATATGATTGGATCCTGTTGGTGCAGATAGATTAACGCATCAGCGATCTGATTGGCCCAGCTGAGGACATCCCGCTCGGATAGAAATTCCCCTCCTTCCTTGGCTTCCAGCATGAGCATTCTCAGATCTTTTCCCGGGACATAATCCATGACCAGATAATCCCGGTCTTCATCAGAGAAAAAATCGGAAACTTTGGGGAGATTAGGATGATCCAAGCGAGCCAGCACCGTCGCTTCTCTGCGGAACTGCTTCCTGGTTTGCTGGATGACATCCTCCGGCAGGCTGTTTTCATAATGCACCTCTTTTAAGGCACAGAGCCTGCCCGACAAACGCAAATCATCAGCGAGATACACTCGACCCATGCCGCCCTGTCCAATCACGCTGCGGATTTTATATCGGTCCCGGATGATGTCGGTTTCCTGATGGGGTTTTTCCATAATCCCTGCTGCAGTTTCCTGTCTATTTCATATGTCATCTATTATAATCTATGAAGGAAGTGTTCCTGCCTATTGATTTCAGAACCATGACAGAAAACCTCAACCCTCAACCAGTTCTTGTTGCACAGGGAGGCGATCTCAAGGGAAGCCGCTGGGCAGTGGAGGATCAGGTCACCATCGGTCGATCAACCTCCAATGAAATCGTTGTCTCCAACCATCAGGTCTCCCGAAAACATGCCCAGGTACTCCTCTCTGAGGAGGGTCCCCTGCTGAAAGACCTGAACAGCAAGAATGGCACCTTTCTTAACGGAAAACCGGTTACCGATCCCGAAATTTTGGAAGATGGCGACATGATCCAAATCGCGTTGGCCCAAAAATTTGTTTACCTGGGCCAAGACGCGACGGTCCCACTCTCCCCAGGAGATTTTGAGGATTCAGTGCTGGCTTACTTCCGAAGGATCCGCCTGGATAAAGATGCCCACCGGGTCTGGATAAGGGATCGTGAGATTGATCCGCCCCTCTCAGCGCTGCAGTTTTCCCTTCTCCTTCACCTATACGAAGCCGAAGGGAGCGTGCTCACCCGCATAGATATCATACACAAAGTTTGGGGAACCCAGGAGGCAGCCGGGGTTACCAACCAGGCGCTGGATGCTCTCATTCGCCGGCTGCGGGAGCGGCTTGAAGAACAAGACCCCAACCACGAATATATCGTTACCGTCCGTGGACAGGGCTTCCGCCTGGATAATCCCCCTTTCAAAACGAATTTTTAGGAGCCTGTGCCCCTTGCACCGGCAGTTGTTTAGCGTTCAGGGATTTCACCCTGCATATTTTTCTCCATGGAGCGACGCAGAACCGTGTTGTAAACCTTTTCAAGCAGCTGATAATTCCCTTCCAGGATTTCTTTCTCCTCACCCTGGCTTTTGTTCACTCTTTCCTGGTAGCTGCTCAGGATGGCACTGAGGTAATTGATAAAGTCATTGTCTAAGCTATCCTCATGCTCTGCGATCTTCTCCTGAAATGTTTCCTCGTTTTCCGCAGCGGACAGCAGCTCATCCAGCAGTTTCAGCTCAGGAGGAGTGGTCAGTTCTTCAATTTCTTGCCTGAGTTCATTCAACTTTCGTTGACGTTCCTTATTTCCTTCCTGTTCTGCTTTCTCAATTTCTACAGCTAGAGCCTGTACAAAATATTCATCAATCAGCTGTAAATTCTGCTGGACAGCCCTGGCGGGATCATCTTCTTCCAACAGTTTTTCAATTATCGTCCGTCCGGCAGCAATGCGTTGGTTGACAGCCTGGTCAATTTCCTGGGTCATCTTTAAAATTGCATTTCTGCGCTCAACCAGCTTTTTCCTTTGCTCTCCGTCCGTATTTTCTATCAGCTCTGTAAACATCTGGAAAAAATTGTAGTCCATAGCCGGGCGAGCCAGACTGGTCAGGGCTTTCACCCGCTGTTGATTGGGTGCACTGACCACCAGGTCCAGCAGTTTTCCTCTGGTTAGATTTTCTCCCAGCTGTTCCAGAGAATCCCGGGCAGCCTGAATTTCCTTCCTTTCCAGATCAATTTCCCGTCCCATTTCTGTATCCTGAAGGAGCTTCTCCTGGATGATGCGCACCTTATTGATGGATGCCTCATCCTGGCTGGCAACCACTCGCTGGGCGATTTCCGTGAACAGTGCAAAAAATTCCTGATCGATTTTATCTTCATGCTTCTGAATCAGGTCCGAGAGGTCTTCCTCATTCTGGGTGAGCAGCTTTTCCAGCAGCTCCATTTTTTCTTGCTGACTCTCCAGCATTTCTTCTGTGATACCATCCGCTTTGAGCACATTCTTAATCAGATTGCTCATGGTCAGCATGGACTGTGGTTGGAAGAGATATCCCTTGCGCTCCTCTGGTGCCAAATTGTCAATCACCTTTTGCAGCAAAGGCGCCAGGGCACTTTCTTTTTCTTCCATGGACTTACCAACATCCGGAGGCGTAAATGTTAACAATAGTTCTTTCTCCGGGTCATGATAGACCAGAGGAACTGGAACTTGTCCCTGAAACCCGCAGACCTGACAGCTGCCGAAATTCAACCTTCCGGATAGCAGCTGATTTTTAAGCTCCGGATTCATTCTGACATCAATCAACTGGGTGATATCCACAACCATCGGCTGTCCGCAATTCGGGCATGCCGCTTGTGTTTTTGCCATTATTTTCCTCCCGATAATTATCTTCTCATTTTATTAATTACTATCTGCGATCTAAATTCCTGTCTTCCCGAGGGAGTGAAAAGCAAATTCTGGCCCCTTTCCCTGGTCGTGGCTCCACCCATATGCGCCCGTGATGGGCTTCGATGATCGCCCTGGTCAGGTAGAGGCCCAAACCGGCTCCTTGGGTTTTTCGCGCCGCTTCTTCTGCCCGATAAAACCGATCAAAAACGTGGGGAAGGTCCTCCTGGGAAATCCCCTGTCCCTGATCCTGGACACAGATGATGATTTGCTGTGCTCTGATCTGGCCGCTGATGCGAATTTCTCCCCCTTCAGGGG
Source organism: uncultured Anaerolineales bacterium (assembly GCA_964603385.1). Classification (GTDB taxonomy): domain Bacteria; phylum Chloroflexota; class Anaerolineae; order Anaerolineales; family UBA11858; genus B10-G9. Next base: position 164,949 of record CAZRUS010000001.1, read on the forward strand.
AATATTTAATGGCATTGGATAAAAGGTTCGAAAACACCTGCTCCAGTCTGTTTTCATCCCCTACAATAATCGGGAATTCCTCTGGAAACTGGGTAATGATCCGGTGCTGGTCTGTCTGCGTCTGAAATTTTTCCGCCATCTGCTCTGCCAGTTGATCAACTTTGAGGTCCGCCTGGTTCAGTCGGAACCCTCCCGCTTGCAATCTGGAGGCGTCCAGCAAATTTTCAATCAACTCCGTCAACCGATCCGCTTCTTCTTCGATGACCTCTAAACTATCCTGGACAATTTCACTGTTCCAGGATACATCTTCTCTCCGCAAGGTGCCAACATATCCCTTGATCAAGGCCACGGGAGTTTTCAATTCATGGCTGACGACAGAGACAAAAATGCTTTTCAATTCTTCCGCTTCTCTGAAATGGGTGATATCCCGAACAGAAGCAATGATGTTGATCAGATTTCCCTCCCCAGAGATCAGGGGAGCGTAGGTGATTCCCACTGGAATAACATCCCCGCCGGGTCTGCGCAGGTTGCCCTCAACATATAAATTTGCCCTGGCAGTCAGCGGCCATCCGCTTAATTCCGCCTCTTCTAAGGTGCTACCCTGCTGGATGCTCTCCCAGTTGATAATTTGCTCATGTTGTTTGCCGCGGATGTCTTCCACCGGCGTGTGAAATAAACGGGCGAAAGCCTGATTGCATCGTTCAATCCTGTGATCAGGGGACATGATGAGGATCCCATCCGCCACCGAATCCAGCAGGGCATCCAGCCGGCTTTTCTCCCGGGTCACCTGGGTATATAACTGCGCATTCTTAACGGCTATAGCGGCCTGATCGGCAAAGCTCTGCAGAATTGCCCGGTCGTTGGCAGAAAAAGACCCTTGATAGCCTCGAAAAATAAAAATTAACCCGATCACCCTGGTTCCGGAAATCAACGGCAGCCCAACGCCGGTGAGTAAATTCATAGAAGCGCGCTTGGTAAGCAGCTGCAGCAGACGATTTACCTCCGGGAGCTCCTGTCTGGCTTCATCTTCCCGATCAGGAACCTCCGCAAGAAGGGGTTCAATATACTGCAGAAAAGTCGGCGGAATCCCATAGGAAGCTCCAATCGCCCATCCCCCCTGGTCTCCACGGAGGGCAATCAGCCCCGCCTTGCCGGCAAGCATATCCGCAGCCAGCTCCAGAATACGCTGGAGCAGCTTATCGATATTCAGCTCCTGGGTCAATCGGCGGGCGATATCAAGCAAATAATCCCGCTGTCGAATACGGTGATCAGGCAGCATGATCTACAATATCCCCTGGTCAATCCTCAACCTAGTTGGCAGCAGAGTTTTTTTCCGCCATCTCCACAGCATGCTGGAAGATTTCCAACCCTTCATCAATTTCCTGCTTCCGGATGGTCAAAGCGGGGGCAAATCTGATGGTGCTTGTCCCACAACCGAGAGTAACCAGACCGTGTTCAAATGCATTGCGCTCAACATGATCTCGAACAGCTTTGGCTGGTGCCTTGGTCTTCCGGTCTTCTACAAAATCCACCCCAAGCATAAGCCCGATCCCCCGGACCTGCCCGATGCTGTCATGGCCTGCCTGGATTTCTTCCAGAGCGTCTTTCATATATGCGCCCATTTCAGCAGCGTTGTTCATCAGTTCCTTTTCAACTAAATCAATGGTCGCCAGGGCAGCTGCTGACGCGATCGGATTTCCACCATAGGTGTTTCCATGGGCCCCTTTTGGCCAGGTCATAATGCTTTCTCTGGCGATCATTGCCCCCAACGGTATCCCGGAGGCAATCCCTTTTGCCGTGCAGATAATATCGGGCACAATGCCAAAGTTCTCCACCGCCCACCATTTTCCTGTTCTTCCCATGCCAGACTGGACCTCATCAACAATCAGCAGGATTCCATACTGATCACATAAATCGCGCAGGGCGGGGAAAAAACCCTCTGCGGGGACGACATACCCCCCTTCTCCCTGAATAGGTTCGATGAGAACTCCAGCTATATCTTCAGCCGGGACGACCTTATTGATAATTTGTTCTCTGATATAGCGCACAACGGTTTCCCCGTAGCGTTCGTTTTCTTTCGATTGCAGTAAGGGGCGGTAAGGGTCGGGAAAGGGGACGTGGGTGACACCGTTCATGAGGGGGAAAAAACCGTGCCGGTAGACACTCTTGGAGGCAGTAAAAGATAAGGCGCCGTAAGTTCTGCCGTGAAAACCACCCAAAAAGCCGATAAATTGGCTTCTCCCGGTGTGATACCTGGCCAGTTTTAATGCCGCCTCTATACTTTCTGTGCCGGAGTTGGTCATAAAGGAAACTGCTTTTTCCTTAAAAGGGGCAATACTGTCCAGCCGCTCTCCCAGTTCAACCCACTTGGGATGATAAAAATCTGAAGATATGTGTAAAAATTTTTCCAGCTGCGTTTTAATTGCCTCGACCACAGCTGGGTGGCTGTGCCCTGTACCGGTGACTGCAATGCCTGCAGCAAAGTCCAAAAATCTATTTCCGTCTACATCCCAGACTTCAACCCCTTTGCCGTGATCCATTACAAATGGATAGGCCCGTGGATAAGAATTGGAAATATATTCCCCGTCCATGGCAATGACTTGCTTGGCTTTCGGACCGGGTACACTTAATCGTTTCATTCCTCACTCCTTCTATTGGGGATATTTCCTGTAACCCGCCAGTGATCCTCTGGGAATTTTGCCCGCTAATTATATCACGCTGCCAGATATATCAGCCTTATCATCTATCCGCTTTGTATATCGATTATAATCGGTGAATATGACTGTCCAGTTCCCATTCCAGATTGAAAATAAGTCCGGTGATGCCCGGGCAGGCAGATTTTCCACGCCCCATGGAGATATCCTGACTCCGACATTTGCACCCGTCGGCACACGGGCAACTGTCAAGTCGCTCACCCCTGCTCAGCTCCACAAGCTGGAAACGCAGATCCTGCTTGCCAACACCTATCATCTCTACCTTCGCCCCGGCGACGAACTGATTGCAGACCTCGGCGGCCTTCACCAGTTCATGTCCTGGAATAAGCCCATCCTGACTGATTCAGGAGGCTTTCAAGTCTTTTCCCTGGGAGATATCAATTCTATCGACGATGAAGGGGTTGTTTTTCAAAGCCATCTGGACGGCTCTTCCCATCATTTCACACCGGAAAAAGCGGTCAAAATTCAGGAAAACCTTGGGGCTGATATCATTATGTGTTTTGATGAATGCCCGGAGCCCTATGATCGATCCTATAACCAGCAGGCCTTGAGGAGGACGCATGCCTGGGCTGAACGCTGCCGGCAAGCACACATCAGGAGCGATCAAGCATTATTTGGTATTGTCCAGGGAGGGATTCACCCGGATCTGCGGGAAGAATCTGCCCGGTTTATCTCTTCCCTGGATTTTCCGGGGAACGCCATTGGGGGACTTTCGGTCGGGGAAACAAAAAAAGAGATGAACCAAATGCTGGAAATTGTCTGCGGCATCCTTCCTGCTGACAAACCCCGTTACTTGATGGGCGTCGGAACCCCGGTAGATCTGGTGAACGGGGTGCTCAGGGGCATTGATATATTTGACTGTGTTCATCCAACCCGGCTGGCCCGTCACCAAGCGGCATTTTCTCCCTACGGTCGGATGAACATATCCCGGCTTGAGTATGCCAATGATCCGCAGCCAATTGTGGAAACCTGCAATTGTTACACCTGTGATAATTTTTCCCGGGCGTATGTCAGGCATCTGGTCAAGCAAAATGAAATGCTGGGATCCACGCTGTTATCAATTCATAATTTGCACACCCTGCTGCAGTTAACCCGTGATCTCCGGAGTGCAATTCTCAATAATACCCTTTCGGAGTTTGTGGAAGATTTTTTCATTAAACTCCACCGCGAAGAGGTCGAGCGATGACGTTATTTCAATCTGTAGTCCTTGGAATCATCCAGGGAGCAACGGAATTCATTCCCGTTTCCAGTTCTGGCCATTTGGTGATCGCACCGCTGCTTTTTGGCTGGAACATTCAATCAGACGAGGCTTTTATTTTTGATGTCCTTGCCCAGGCTGCTACGTTAACAGCGGTAGTGGTCTATTATTGGCAGGATTTATTGGCAATCGCCCGCCATTTTTTTCAGGGGTTGTGGGAAGGAAAACCTTTCCAAGATCACAAAACCAGGTTCGGCTGGTATCTGATTCTCTCAACCATCCCGGCAGGAGCCGCTGCCCTGCTTTTTAAAGAGACCTTCGAAGAAGCCTTCAGCAGCCCGAAAGCAGCTGCCTTTTTTCTGCTGGGTACCAGTGCGCTGCTGATCAGTGCGGAAATTATCAAAACCAGAAGCCGTTCCATGAAAGAACTCAACTGGGTGGATGCCCTGTGGATCGGTTGTTTTCAGGTGCTGGCTCTTTTTCCCGGACTGTCAAGGTCAGGTTCCACCATCAGCGGTGGTATGCTCCGTGGAATTAGACGACCGGATGCTGCCCACTTTGGGTTTCTCATGGCAGTGCCGGTGATGACGGCTGCCGGCTTGCTGGCCGTGATCGAGCTGGTCAGCATCCCTCAGCTGTGGACACAGGTCCCGATCTACTTGGCCGGTTTTGCCACTGCAGCCCTGGTTGGGTATGCAGCCATCCGTTGGCTGATTGAATACCTATCTAAAAAGTCTCTGCTTGTTTTCGCAATCTACTGTGCTGTGGTTGGCACCGGGATTCTGATAGTTTATTTTTAGGACCATGAGACATTTCAAAAAATTCACCTGGCTTTTCATCACAGTCCTTCTGCTGGCCAGCTGCAGAAGCATCCCTCCCCCTTTGTCTACCCCATCCCCCTATGTAATCAAAGCTGGAATTTCCCCGTATTTATCTTCCACCTACCAGGCGCAGGTTGCAGCCTGCAGCCGTGAGCTGCCCGGTACTGCAGTTCAATACTTCCCGGCGGCGGCATCGTACCCTGATCCGCTAAATTATGATTTGCTGATCTGGTGGGGTGACCCAGCCCTTTACTCCCCCCTCTTCACCAGCCAGCTCACTGCCTACCAGCTGGGGTATGATGAGCTCCAGGTGATTACTTCCCTAGAAAATCGGCTTGACAGGATATCCGGCTCTGGTATCAGGCAAATTTTTTCCGGGTCTCTTCAGAGCTGGTCAGACCTGCCAGACTCCGAACTGAACGGCTCCATCCAGCTCTGGTCCTATCCATCCGGCACTCCTGTCAGGGAAATCTTTCAAACCCACCTGCTGAATGAGATGCAGATCTCCTCGGCGGCGCGTATCGTCCCAGGCAGCGGTGAGATGGTCACCGAGGTTGCCGCCAACCCCGGCTCAATAGGCTTTGCACTGACCAGCAGTATCGAAAATTCTGAGGACGAGATCAAGATTCTGCGTTTGGAGAAGGATTTAACTTTCCCGGTATTGGCAGTGACCCCCAAAGATGATCAGCTCATGCAGCTGCTGATCTCCTGTCTGCAGGAATAGCTGATTTTTCCTACAGCAGCACGTCTTTTATACTCTTTATCAGGATATCCGGTGTGGTCGGTTTGGTTAAGTACTTTGCCACACCAAGATCCCTCGCTTCCACTTTCTTTTTGACATCCGTGATCGCACTGAGGACGATCACTGGAGGCATGGGCACCAGAACAACCTGTAAAGACCGGAGGATGTCAAATCCTGACCGCTGCGGGATCATTAGATCCAGCACGACGAGATCAAATGGATCCTTAACACGGTAGCTAGTCTTCACTTTCTCATCCACCATCTCCCAGGATTGAGCAGTTGTCACCCTGAATCCAGCCCTTTCCAGCGCTAAACGGAGCACATCCAAGGTTTTTTCATTATCATCAATAACGAGGATATGATATTTCATGCCGGTGTTTCCCTCCCCTTGCCGCTGCCCGCCTGATTTTTGTGGATGTATTGTCCAGGTGTACTTTTATCAGTTTACCATAATTTTTTTCGGCAGATGCCCACCGGATTGCTGACAATCCAATCCATCTCAGCAGAAAAATTCCCTAAGCTGAGGGGGCAGCGGCAGTGATTGTTTTGTTATACTTGGAGAGGTTGTGGAAAAGTAGTATCTAATTCCATGATGTGATATTGTCTATACGCAATATCGCCAAATACACTTGGAATTATCCTGAGGAGACTTTATGGTCAAGATAGTCGCGGATACCACGTCCTGCTTACCGGAAAAAATCCGGGAGGAATTCGATATCCCTGTAATCCCCCAGCTGATCCACTTCGGAGACCTGACTTTCACCGAAGGCGTGGATATCAATAATCTGGAATTCCTGGAACGCCTGGAATCATCCCGGCAGCTGCCCAAGACAGCAGCCCCTCCACCGGAGCTGTTCCGGAAAGTCTTTGCTGCCCTTGTCCCAGCTGGAGAACCGATTCTCTGCATTCACCCCTCCACCGACCTGAGCGGCACCGTCCGGTCAGCTGTGGTAGCCAGCCAGGACTTTCCCGATGCTGACATCCGCGTGATGGATACCAGGTTGGTTGCCAGCCCGCTGGGAGTTCTCGTTCATCAGGCAGCCCTTCTGGCTCGGGATGGAAAATCTGTTGAGGAAATTCAATCCGCGGTGGAATACCTTGCTCAACGCTGCCGTCTTTTATTCCTGGTCTCCACCCTGGATTATTTAGCCCGGGGCGGCAGGATCGGCGGGGCCTCTGCTCTGCTGGGAAATGCCCTGCAAATCAAACCCATTCTCAACCTGGTTGACGGCAAGGTTGAGCCCTACCAAAAAGCTCGAACATTTCCCAAAGCCCTTCACCTCCTCAGAAAAGAGGTTTTACAGGATTACCCGGAAGATGAACCCGGCTATTTGACCATCATGCACGCAGCTGTGCCTGGGCAGGCAGCCGAGCTGGCTGCGTTCTTTCAGAGCAAGCTGGGTATCCCCAAACCAGTGATCAGCGATTTACCACCGGCGATCGTCACCCATGCTGGTCCCGGAGCAATCGCGGTGGGCTTTTTCCAGTAGCTGCCTGGTGAGCTGATTTTGACAATTACAGATAGCAAGGTATAATCCAACAGATTATCAAAAACTACCTGCAAGTTAATTTCAGGAATCATGCCATGAAAGTTCGCAAGCTGGCCCTTTCCAATCCAGTGGACGTGAATGCATTTATCCAGTTTCCCTTTGATCTCTATCGCAGCAGTGATCTTTGGGTGCCGCCGCTGAGATCCGACATGCGTTTCATTCTTGACCGTAACCGTTATCCGTTTTATCAACACTCAGAAGCGGATTTCTTTTTGGCAGAGGAAGGGGGTCAGGTGCTTGGCCGCATCGCCGCTATCTGCAACAACCGTTATAACGATTTTAACGGGTCTCAAACGGCGTTTTTCTACTTCTTTGATGCGGTGAACGACAGCAGCGTATCTGACGCTCTGTTTGAGGCGGTCTTTCTGTGGGCTTCCCGGAGAGGGCTGAATCAGATTTACGGACCCAAGGGTCTGCTTCAGGGCGATGGGATTGGTCTACTGGTGGATGGATTTGAGCACTTACCCGCCATGGGGATTGCCTATAATGATCCCTATTATGATCAACTGGTAAAAAATGCCGGATTTAAGAAGAAATCCGATTATCTCTCTGCCCGCCTAACCTATATCGATGATGTCAGTAAAAAAGTCCACCGGATCGCCGAAAAAGTCAAGCAGCGCAGAGGGTTTTGGGTGAAGAAGTTTTCCAGCAAAGAGGAGCTGCTTGCCGTTGCTCCCCAACTCCGCCAAGTATATAATCAGGCTTTTGGCAGCGGGGAAGGCTTCAGTCCAATCACTGAAGAGGAGATCCAGGTGATTGCTGACCGGCTGACATCCATTGCTGATCCTCGATTGATCAAGCTTGTCTATAAAGCTGACCAGATCATCGGCTTTCTATTTGCCTATCCCAATATTGGCCGGGGACTGCAAAAAGCCCAGGGCAGGCTGTATCCATTTGGCTGGTTCCATCTCTGGCGGGCCTTCAAGACCACCCGGATGATGGATGCCAACGGCATCGGTATCTTACCCGAGTATCAGGGCCTGGGAGCGACCGCCGTGCTTTACACTGAACTGGCTGAATCTGTGAAAGAGTTCAATTTCGACCATATTGAAACTGTACAGACCAGAGAGGATAATCTGGCCAGCCTGGGAGAATCCAGCAACTTTCAATATGAGTGGTACAAAACACATCGAGTTTACACTAAGAGTCTGTAACCGCCAGGCCTGCTTCCCGTTATAAAAGGCAGAGAAACGGCTGGTAGGATGCGATATGGATACCTCGCCATATGCCTACACCCCACGGCCCAAATTGATAAAAATGATTTTTAGGGCTGGGGATATTGACCTGGTCAGCTGGGGAACGCTCAGGGAAATTTTTTATGCCATTTTTCTCATGGATGTCGGCGCCATCAAAGTCAGATTGGCTTCCGCTGCAGTCCTGTTTACCATGATCCGGGATGCTTTAACCGTTTCGGCCGAATCTTTATGTATACTCTCAGGAAGATGTCAGGTTGTTTCTAAGTTATCTATTCATTTCAAGGAGTCATCATGTCCGTGATTACGAAAATCAAGTCTGCAAACCGGGAGCATCTGGCCTGGTATCTGTATGATTTTGGCAATTCCGCGTATGCCGCGGTGATCCTGCTGGCAGTCTATTCTGCTTACTTCAAGGGAACGGTTGTTGGCGGCGCTGAAGGCTCGCGATTATGGGGCATTGCCGTTGGCATTGCTATGCTGGTGGTGGCCGTCAGCTCCCCTGTGCTCGGCGCAATAGCAGATTTTTCTGCTTCTAAAAAGCGCTTCCTGCTGATCTTTTCCAGCATCTCCTGGGCGTTCACTGCTTTGCTCTACTTTGTGGAGGAAGGCGATGTTTTTATCGGGATGCTGTTCTTCATCCTGGCAGAAATTGGCTACCGTTCCGGTCAGGTTTTTTATAACTCTCTTCTGCCTGAGATTGCTGAACCTGAAGAGATGGGGCGGGTATCTGGCAACGGCTGGGCAATCGGATCATTGGGAGGGATTCTCGCCCTGCTGATCCTTCTCCCCCTGATTATCAGCGTTGAGGGAACATGGATCGTCCGCTTCTCTCTGGCATTCACTTCCCTGTACTTTGCAGCCGCTGCCATGCCAGCATTTTTCTGGATCAAGGAGCGAGCGGTTCCCAAACAGCTTCCCGAAGGAGCAAGCTACCTTTCTGTAGCATTCAAACGCCTGGTCGACACCGCAAAAACTCTGGGAGATTTCAAGGATTTCATCCGATTCATTATCGCCTTCCTGGTCTACAACGACGGCATTCTAATGGCCCTGAATTTTGCCTCGATTATCGGTGCCGTTCTCTTTGGGATGAACCAGCAGCAGCTGATTATCTTTATGATAATTGTGCAGATCACCAGTGTCCTGGGAGCTTATCTTGCCGGGATCGCCGGTAAAAAATTCGGCTTCAAACAATCGCTGACGTATTCTCTGATCATGATGATTGCCGTAGTACTGGGGATGCTATTTGCCCAGAACCTGGGACAGTTTTACTTTATCGGTGCGCTGGCCGGATTTGCTCTTACCGGTGTTCAATCCGTCAGCAGAACCCTGGTAGGGTATTTTGCTCCCCAGGGCAGAAGTGCCGAATTCTATGGTTTCTTTGCTGTTACCGGCAGGACGTCTTCTTTCATCGGCCCCACCATTTACGGACTGATTGCTTTTGGTGCCGCCCAATATTTTGAAAACCGCGGCTACCTGTCCCTGATGGCGGAGCAGCTAGGACAGCGTGTTGCCATTGCTTCCATTGTGGTCTTTCTCCTCATTGGACTGCTCATTTTGGCAAACGTCAACGATCCAACAGCGAGGTATCAGGACCAATGACATCAGATATCCGCTACCCAAGACGTTTCTTTATCCGCAGAACTGCTAAACTGTTTGCTCGGGCTGCCTTTAATCTGCTGAGTGATTTTCATATTGAAGGGCGGGAAAATCTACCCGATTCCGGCCCGCTTCTTGTGGTCGCCAACCACTTCAGCTTCATTGATCCGGTTGCCTTGGTCCGCGCACTGCCTTATCCACTCGAATTTGTCGGTGGTGCTGAGTTTCCTCACGCCCCTACAGTTGTTCAATTTCTGCCCAAACTGTATGGATATTATCCGGTCTTTCGGGGAACAGGCTCACGATTTGCTCTCCGTGCTGCGGAGAAAATCCTTGAGCAGGATGGGGTGATCGGCATCATGCCTGAAGGGGGCAGCTGGGCTGAAGTCCTTCGTCCTGCCCGTCCGGGCGCCGCCTTTCTTGCTTCACGAAGCAATGCCAGAATTCTCCCACTCGGCATCCATGGGTTGAATGAGATCTTTCCTGTTGAGCTGGGAAAAAAACCTGATGTCTTTGTCCGCATCGGAAAACCTATTGGTCCTTTTTCAGCCTCCGGCCGCGGCCGCGAGAAACGCCGACAATTGGATGAAATCGGACAAAGAATCATGCAAGCCATCGCAGCCTTACTGCCGGATCGCTTTCGGGGGTATCTGGCGGAGGACCCCGCTGTCAGAGCGGCTGCGCAAGGAACAGAAGTTTATCCCTGGAAGAATCAGGTCGAAGGGGAAGTGGAAGGGGAAGTTCACTGACCGATTTCTTCTGCATATTCAGCCTTTTCTAACTGGCCTAGGTATTAATAAACCTATTATAGAAATGTCTGGCTGACTCCATTACAATCAAATAAAGAAGATTTTTTATCTTCAGGCCAAAAGGAGGCTGTTTATGCTGTATCATCTCGTTAATTCTCTGAATCATTTCCTCCATTTCCCAAAAGCCAAAGCACACTGTGATATCCCCTGTGGGATCTATGATCCCACCCCCGCCCAGATTGATGCTCTGACCGTTGTCCGCATGATGGACTTAATGGCAGCGCTAGACAAAGGCGATGATACCAACAAGATGAAGTATCACAACTCAATGACTCGTTACATCGTGGTCAAAGAGGAACACGCAGAAAGTCTTAAAAACGAAATCCGGGTGATCTGGGGCGACTTTATTAAAGAGCCACATATCGAGAAATACCCTGAGCTCCCTGCTCTGGTCCATAAAATCATGCAGCTGGGATCTAAAGTCCGCCAAACGGCGGATCGTGACCAGGGTCTTGCCCTGATTGATGCTGTTAACCAGTTTGCAGAAATCTTCTGGGCCATCAAAGACGTCCCCACCAAGAAGGCGAAAGCCCCCTATGCTCCCGGGCTGGAGATGGTTTATCCGGATCTTTAATGTTCAGAATCATCAAGGTGACAGGCGACAGCCTGTCACCTTTTTACATCCACGGCGATTATGTCATAACAACCACCTGGTATGGCTTATTTGGCTCCATCCATCCGGGTGATACAGTGGTCTTTACCGATCCCGACTATGGCATGTTGATCAAGAAGGTCACCACAGTAAAAAAAGAAAGTCAAAAATTGTTTGTCCTGGGAAATCAACCCAGAAGTGTTGACAGCCGTCAGCTTGGCCCCATCCCCTTTGAAAGTGTGATTGGCAAAGTGATCTGGCAGATCAAGAGGCCTGATCGACCCCCTCAGAACGAGAGCTAAGTGCATTTCAATTTCTCTGGGATCTGCCAGGGGGCTGGCAGCTGTCGTCCTTTACGCTGTTTCTCGTTCCCTGCCACCTTCCCACCTCCGGTCTGCTGAAGTACAATACAGGCTCGTAATCTATCCCTGGAGTCTGTGCTCATGGCCGGCTACATCATCCCAGCCCGATATCAAACTATCGAGATTCGTGTGTCAAATTCTCGATTTATCGCCGCCATCAAACCGGCTTTCAATATTGCTCAAGCCCGCAATTTTCTATCGGAAATCAAGTCCACTCATCCGGACGCATCCCACCATGTCCCGGCTTTTGTGATTGGCCACGGCTCCTCGAAAATCAGTCATACCAGTGATGATGGTGAGCCCTCTGGAACAGCCGGGCGTCCGGCATTAGCTGTTCTCCAGGGAAGCGGATTGGGGGATGCAGCACTGGTGATCACCCGCTATTTCGGGGGAACGAAACTGGGAACCGGTGGACTTGTTAAAGCCTACAGCGCCGCGGCAAGAAATGTAATCACCGCTGTACCAAAAGCAAAGCGTGTTCCGATGAAATCAGGAAAATTAGTCATGCCTTACAATCTGTATGAACAAATGCACCGCCTGATATCCAGCCATCGAGGATTGATCACCGATGAGAAGTTCACCGAAAAGGTGACTCTGACTGTTTCCGTGCCCAGTGGTCGTTTAGCCCAGTTTGAAAACCAGCTGCAGGAGTTATCCAGTGGAAGCATAGCGATGAAAATCAAGGAAGGCGAGCACTTGGCAATCATTCCTCTGTCTGGTTGAGAAAATATCTTCGATGACAAAAACAATCGACCCGTTTGACATCCGATCCACTCTCTCAAAGAATAAACTTGTCAGTCTCTGGAAGCTGATGTCCGGGTACAAACTCACGTATCTATTAGCGGCTCTCAGCCTTGGTGTCGCGGCTTCCTCCCGGTCTGTTATGTACTTAATCCTGGGTCAGTTTATTGATAGGATAGTCTCCGACCAGGAAGTGACCCGGGTCATTCCCAGAATCGCGTTGTTGTTTTTTGGGTTGGCGGTCTTTCAGGGAGTGTTCACCTACTTCAGCGGCAGGCTGGCGGCAAAAACATCCGAGGGGATCACCAGGAGGCTGAGGAATTTCCTCTTTGATCATATTCAGCGCTTGTCCTTTGCCTATCACGACAAGACCAACACCGGTGAGCTCATTCAGCGAACGACATCTGATGTGGATGCCGTCCGCCTGTTCTTTTCTGATCGGGCCATTGGCCTGGGCCGGATTATAATTTTATTTATCGTGAATTTCAGCGTGCTGCTCACCCTGAATGTCCGCCTGGCCCTGCTTTCAATCCTGGTTGTCCCCCTGACTGTTCTCCTTTCCCTGATCTTCTTCCGCAGTGTGTCAAAAAAATATCAGGAGTATCAGGAGCAGGAGGCCGCCCTTTCCAACCGACTGCAGGAAAATTTATCCGGTGTACGGGTGGTGAAAGCCTTTGCACGGCAGAATTTCGAAAAAGAAAAATTTGATCAGGAGAATTGGGCAAAATATCTGAAAGGGAAATCGTTTTTCACCATGCATGCTCTTTTCTGGCCCTTTTCCGACATTCTGACTGGCGCCCAGATGCTCTTTGGGTATTATCTGGGTGCCTCCATGGCTATTGATGGCACCATCACAATCGGAACTTACCTGGCCTATGCCGGGATGATTATCTGGATCATCTGGCCGATCCGCAATCTGGGCCGCCTGATCGTGCAGATGTCCTCTGGTTTGGTCTCCTACGGGCGGATTCTGGAAGTGGTTGAAGAACACAGGGAGCCGCTGGACCAGGGGGATTACCTCCCCCCCACCGGCACCCTGAAGGGCAATATTCGCTTCGATGATGTCTCTTTTGCCTATCAGGGCAGCCAGAAAGTCCTCCATGAGATCTCTTTCAACTGCCAGCCCGGCCAGATGATCGCCTTACTCGGCGGGCCGGGATCGGGCAAATCCACCCTGATCAACTTGCTCCCTCGATTCTATGATTACACCAGCGGCCTGCTGACTCTGGATGGGGTTGACCTGAAACGCTATCCCAGAGAGTTCCTGCGGAGCCAGATCGGCATGGTGGAACAGGAGCCTTTCCTGTTCAGCCGGACCATCCGGGAAAACATCACCTACGGGGTTGATCGAGCGGTCACGGATGAGGAACTTTTTGCCGCCAGCCGGGCAGCAGCCATCCATGATGTCATCCTGAGTTTTTCCCAACAGTATCAGACCCTGGTCGGAGAGAAGGGAGTCACCCTCTCCGGGGGTCAGAAACAGCGGGTGGCTATCGCCAGGACAATATTAAAAAACCCCCGCATCCTGATTCTCGATGACGCTACCTCATCCGTGGATGTGGAAACGGAAGCCCAAATCCATCAAGCGCTAGAGCGATTAATGACCGGTAGAACAACTTTTATCATCGCTCACCGCATCGCCAGCTTGATGCAGGCTGACCTGATTCTGGTTCTGAACCAGGGACGCATTGTCCAGCAGGGAACGCACCAGGATCTGATTTCCAAATCTGGCACTTACCGGGAAATATTTGACCTCCAGACCAAAATCGACCTTGCTTTACAGCAGGAAATTGACTACACGAAGAATCAAAAATGACCTCAGAACAACCGACCCAATTTGAAGAAGAACAGTTTACCGGCACACTGACCGGGCCAACTGCTTTGAGAATTCTTAAGCAGGTCAAGCCCTACTGGTTGTGGGTGCTCGGCTTTGTGATTACCATTGCGGTGGTCTCCATCCTGGATTCTTATTTCACGTTTTTGAGTAAAAGGATTATTGATGAAGGCATTGCTGCCGGTAACTTTTCTGTTCTGCAAGCCATAATTTCTCAATATGGCGCCCTGATTGTCGTCCAGGCAGCAGCAGTGTTTGGATTTATCTTTTTTGCCGGCGTGCTCGGTGAACAGGTCCAGTACGATTTGCGGAAAAAGATGTTCAATCATCTTCAGCAGCTTTCCCTTGCCTATTTTAATGAAACACCGGTAGGCTGGATTATGACCCGGGTAACTTCTGATTCCCAGCGAGTCGCCCAGCTGGTCACCTGGGGATTCCTGGATATTATCTGGGGGACATTGAATATCCTGACTGCAACCTATTTCATGATTCGAATCAACTGGCGGCTGGGCTTAATGGTCATAGCCATCATCCCCATCCTCCTGCTGGTTGCCGGTCAGTTTAAGAAAAAAGTCATCGTCGAGTACCGCCAGGTCAGAAGGATCAATTCCAAAATCACCGGGTCTTACAACGAGAATATCACCGGCGTGAGAGTCACTAAAGCCTTCCGCCGTGAAGAGCAAAACATGGAGGAATTCGCCCAGCTATCCAATGAGATGTACCGGGCCGGATTCCGTGCAGCCTGGCTGTCCGCCCTCTTCCTGCCGCTGGTGATGATTATCAGCGCCTTTGCGCTGGGAAGCGTGATCTGGTATGGCGGCCTGCAGGCTCAGATCGGAGGAATCTCCATTGGGGGAATCCAGGCCTTCATCTCTTACATCACTTTTATGATTTGGCCAATTCAGGATCTGGCCAGAGTATACGCTGAATTGCAGCGATCGCTGGCCTCAGCGGAGCGCATTTTCTCGCTGCTGGATCTCACCCCTGAGATTTCCGACGATCCCCAGGCAGTAGACATGCCCTCCCCCATCGGAGAAATACAATTCAAAAACGTTTGTTTTTATTACCAAGAAGATGATCCTGTGCTGGAAGATTTTACGCTGACCATCGCAGCGGGGGAAACGATCGCCCTGGTAGGACCAACTGGCGGAGGAAAAACCACCATTGTCAACTTGCTCTGCCGTTTCTTTGAGCCCCGGGATGGGCAGCTGACCATCCATGGTATTGACTATACGAATATTAATCTGAAATCCCTGCAGTCCCGCATCGGGATTGTGCTGCAAACCCCCCACCTATTTTCAGGGTCCATTGCCGATAATATCCGCTACGGTCGACTGCAGGCTACCAAGGAAGAGATCGTCCAGGCAGCGCAGACAACCGGCGCGGACAAATTTATTACCTCGCTGGATAAAGGGTATGATACTGATGTGGGCGAAGGGGGAAATCTGCTTTCTGTGGGGCAGAAGCAGCTGATCAGCCTCGCTCGAGCTGTCCTCCGCAAGCCCGATATCTTTATTATGGATGAGGCGACCAGCTCTGTCGACACCATCACAGAGGCTCTCATCCAGCAGGGAATGAGTTATCTGATGGAAAACCGCACCAGTATCGTCATTGCCCACCGCCTGTCGACGATCAAAAAAGCTGACCGCATCCTCTTCATTAAGAACGGTAAAATTGTTGAAATGGGATCCCACCCCGAGCTGATTGCCAAACGAGGTTACTATTACCGCCTTTATACCCAGCAGTTCCGGTCGGAATTATCTCTGGAGTACGGCACACCCCCGCTTATCGGAATAGACTAAGGAGTTATTATGAAAACCCGCTTTCAGTCACCCCAGCGCTGGGTGGTCCTCGCCGTAAGCTTTGCGTTCATGCTCTTTCACCAGGCGGACAAGCTGCTCATCGGACCCCTGACGACCGATATCATGGATTCCTTCCAGATCAATCAGGTGCAAATGGGCGCCCTGGTGTCAGGCGCCCTGATTGTGGGCACCATCTTTTATCCTATCTGGGGCTACCTGTACGACCGGTTTGCCAGGCCGAAACTAATCGCCCTGGCCTCTTTTCTCTGGGGCAGCACCACCTGGCTGAGCGCTATCGCACCCACCTTCAGCCTTTTCGCGGTAACCAGATCCTCCACCGGCATTGACGACTCCAGCTACCCAGGTATATACAGCCTGGTAGCAGACCACTTCCGTCCCAAGTCCCGGGGAAAAATATTCGGTCTACTTCAGCTTTCCATGCCGATTGGATATTTACTGGGCATGATGCTGGCCCTCTTTTTCAGTGCCCGCCTGGGATGGCGAACAGTTTTTTACATTACCGGTACTCTGGGAATCCTGCTCTCTGCGGTGATATTCTGGGGTGTAAAAGAAGTTCCCCGCGGTCAGAGCGAGCCGGAATTAATCGGCCAGGAAGAAATCGCCATTCACCGCTTTCACCTGCCCGACGCACTGCAGCTGCTCAAAAAACGCACCATGTGGCTGCTATTTGCCCAGGGTTTTGTGAACATTTTTCCCTGGCAGGTGATCACATACTGGTTCTTCCATTATCTGGAAACGGAACGTTTTTACGATCAGTCCGCTGTCATGTTAACCATGGTCCCCGCTGTGCTTGTCCTCGCCAGTGGCTATTTTGTAGGCGGGTTCCTGGGTGATCTGGCCTTTAAGCGCACAAAACGGGGACGCATGCTTGTTTCCATGGGCGGGGCTCTGATGGGAGCAGTGCTGATCTGGATCACTCTCTCCACCCCGTTGGATCAGCGGCTCTTATTTGGCATTTTGATGGCCCTGACAGCTTTGTTTATGCCCATGGGAAGCCCCAATATTGTCTCCTCCATCAATGACATCGCCCTCCCCGAAGTACGCAGCTCAGCCTTTGCCATCCAATACTTTATAGAAAACTCCGGAGCGGCTATTGCCCCCCTGCTGGCTGGTATTATCGCTGAAGAATTCTCCCTGGGCTTTGCCATTCTGATCATCACGGTTGTCGCCAGGGTGATTGCCGCCCTGTTTATGGGTTGGGCAGCAGTGCTGATCCCCGATGACATTCACGCCCTGCGGCAGCAAATGGAAGCGCGCGCCAGTGAAGAAGCTGCCTGAGAGGAAACGGAGAGCTGCCTGGCTTTAAGATGTCGCTAGAGTCCTTGCTTCAATCCTGGAATACGGATCCTTCCATCGGTCCGCATATCACTGCCTGGAAAACTCTGCCTGCCCGGCAGCCTTGCTTCGTGGAGTTCCCACCGCAAACGCATCCAGATTTGATCCATTTTCTTGCTGATCAGGAAATTTCAGCGCTCTACAGACACCAGCGCCTGGTGTGGGATGAAGTGCGAAAAGGAAACAATGCCGCGGTTGTCTCCGGGACCGCCAGCGGAAAAACCCTGTCCTACACTCTTCCCGTGCTCGATGATCAGTTGAAAAACCCTTCCAGCCGGGCGTTGTTTATCTTCCCCACCAAAGCCCTGTCTCATGACCAATTAAGCGCTCTCAGGTCGGATTTTCGGCTTCAGGCAGCTGCTTATGATGGTGATACCCCCCGTCATCAGCGCCGGGAAATCCGCAGCAAGGCCCGGATCATAGTTACCAATCCGGACATGCTCCATCTGGGAATACTGCCGCATCATACCAATTGGGCCAATTTTTTCCAGCACCTCAAGTTTGTCGTACTGGACGAGATGCACATTTACCGTGGGGTTTTTGGGTCCCATGTTGCTAATGTCATCCGGAGGCTGTCCAGGATTTGCCGGCACTACGGATCAGACCCCCGGTACATACTGACCTCGGCGACCATTGGAAACCCGGTTGAACTGGCAGAGTCGCTGATCGAGCAGTCTGTCAGGGTAATTTCTGAAGATCACAGCGCCCGGGGCGAAAAACATTTTTTGCTCTATAATCCCCCGGTCATTGATGAACTCCTTGGGCTGCGGGTTGGAATGCAGAGCGAAAGTGTCCGCCTGACAGGGGACCTCATCCAGCACAATCTCCAGTCAATCCTTTTTGGCCGTTCCCGTAAATCTGTCGAGCAGATGTTGACTAAACTTAGAGAGCACTGCCGCTGCTCACCAGAAGCGCTCAGGGCATATCGCAGCGGATATCTTCCTGCCAGGCGGCGGGAAATTGAATCCAAACTGCGGTCCCAGGACATCAAGGCAGTTGTCGCCACCACTGCACTGGAGCTGGGGATCGACATTGGCAGTCTGGATGCAGCTGTGCTCGCGGGCTATCCGGGGTCAATTTCCAGTACCTGGCAGCAAGCCGGCCGCTCAGGGAGAACCGACCAACCCTCACTATCCGTTCTGATTGCTTCTTCCAGCCCGCTTGACCAATATATCATTCAGCACCCGGAGTATTTTTTTGGCTCCAATCCAGAACACGCCCTGCTGGATCCGAACAACCTGATTATTCTTTTGAATCACATTCGCTGTGCAGCTTTTGAACTGCCCTTTTCTCAGGGAGAATGTTTTGGAGGCTTGAGCGCCGTAAGCACCAGGGAATTCCTGGAGATCCTGCAGCGCATGGGAACCTTACACTTTTCCCGGGAGACTTATTTCTGGATGGCAGATCAATATCCCTCTGCGGAAATTTCTCTTCGCTCCGCCTCCAGCCAAAGGATAGCCCTCCGCGTTCCTGAACTGTCTGCAGATGAACAGCTGATCGGTACAGTAGACAGAGAAAGCGCACTCTGGATGGTTCACCCTGGAGCAATCTACCTTCATGAAGGAGAATCCTATCGCGTGGATGACCTCAGGTTGGACGAAAATACTGCCCTGCTCACCAGTCTGGATCCAGATTATTACACCGAGCCCGAAAAACAAACAGAAGTCTCTCTGCTCGAAAAGCTCGATGAAACCCATCTGGCTGGTGCCGAGCTCGGTTATGGGGAGCTTCTGGTCAAAACCCGGGTCATCGGCTATAAGCGCATCAGCAAAGGGGAGTATTTTATCCAGGACCGTCAGCCTTTGGACCTACCGGCCACCACCCTGGAAACCACCGGTTTCTGGCTGATAATAAACGAGGACACGGAAAAGAAACTCCGCAGGGCGGACTTGTGGACTTCCAGCCCGCTTGAGTACGGAAATAATTGGCCTGAAATCCGCCAGCAGGTACTGCAGCGGGATCAGCACCAGTGTCAGGTTTGCGGGAAAAGGATATCCGATCACGAGCTCCACATTCATCATAAAACCCCGCTGAGAAGCTTCTCCTCCCTCCAATCTGCTCACCAACTGAATAATCTGATCACGCTCTGCCCCCGCTGCCACCAGCGGGTAGAATCTGTCGTCCGTGTCAGAAGCGGACTCGGAGGGGTAGCCCATGTCCTTCACAGCCTGGCCCCCCTGCTGGTGATGTGCGACTCCCAGGACCTGGGTGTCCATGCAGATCCGCAATCACCGCTGGGCAAGGGCAGGCCAACCGTGGTCGTTTTCGAGCACATTCCTGCCGGCCTCGGCTTAAGCAAACGGATTTTTGATCGTCATGGGGAACTGCTGGCCTCTGCGCGGGATTTGATATCTACCTGCTCCTGTCAAACAGGGTGTCCATCCTGTGTAGGACCGGGCGGTGAGCTCGGTTCAGGAAGCAAGAAAGAAACCCTGGCAATCCTCCAGGAGATAACCTGACTTTGAGCAGGACCGGCAGGTAAAGAGGTACAACCATTGCTGAAATTCATTTCGTAAAATAATTTTTGGGCAAGGATCCGATATGGAAAAGTATTCTGCTATTTCCCGCCCCCTGGACATGAATTATCCCAGCAACAAACTGATCGCCCTGCTGGGGGTGGTGGTGGCCGTCCTGGGCGCAGCAAGTCAGGCCGCCAGAGGGTTTTCTTTCCTGGAAAGCGCAGGCTGGGGGATTCAGGCTGGTCTGACCGTTTTTCTATCCTGGGCGCTGAGCCGTGAATTAGATCCTGATTATCCAAACAGCGCTGCGCTGGCTGCGGCCATAAGCATCCTGGGAATAACCATTCTCCCCCTCCCTACCCTGGGAACGATATTCTGGCTGTTGCTGCTGTTGAGGATCCTTAATCGGTCCACGGGACTTCAACCGACCCTGCTTGACCTGATTGGTCTGCTGGGACTCGCGGTCTGGATTTCTCTGGATGGCAGCTGGCAGTATCTGGCTGCCACCGCAGCAGCCCTGCTGGTTGATTATCTGCTTTCCAGACAGGAGAACTCCAGGTTGATTTTCAGCACTCTGGCAGCTCTCGGCGCAGGGCTTGTGATCATTTTCCGGCAGAATGCCCGTTTCTTTCCCGCTGACATCACCTGGTATCCAATTTTAATCATGCTGGCTGCCGCGCTGCTCTTCCTTCCGGTTATTCTCCGCTCCCGGAAAGTTTCCAGCCGCTGCGATCAAACACAAGAAAGAATTCAACCGCGTCGTGTACAGATCTGTCAGCTGTTCGCGCTGCTGATGGGTTTGATCAGCGCAGTCTGGCAAGGTCCCTCCGCGCTGCTCAATCTCTATCCCCTTTGGGCAGCTTTCCTGGGCTCTTTCTTTTTTTATCTCTACCTGGCCCTGAGGACACCCCGCAGGGAGCATCCTGCTTCCTGATGTTGGTCAGAAAACCATCTCATCATCAATCGGATCGTCTTCAAAATACTCTTGATCCCAGATTAAGCTGTCCCCCTGTTTCCCGTTTTCCTGTGAGAATCTACCTTCCATCGGCTGATAAGTAAGGCAGCACTGCTCAGGATCCAGCTTTACTGCCGCGGCATGGCACATCCCTTGATCGTTGTTCTCACAATCCATAAATCGGCAGTGAATTTTGGTCATTCCCTTTCCTTTGTATTATTTTTGCTGCTGAAATCAGGCTGATCGCAATCGGCGCGCTTCATATACATTGTGAATTCTTTCCAATAAATCCAGAATCCGCCGCAGCTCAGAGACATTTCTCACTCCGAGCACCATGTCAAAGGTTGCTTCTCCCCGGGAATGATCAACATCCACCCGGAGCTCACTGAGGCTGACACTGTGATTGGAGAGCACAGTGGCTATATCCCTGGTCAATCCATCTCGATCATAGGCTTTGATTTGCACCGGCACCGGAAAGGTCCTGGCCGGAGAACCCCATGATACCTCCACCAGCCGCTCCTTATCCTTGATGTTAAGGATATTTGGGCAGTCCTGTCTGTGGACGGTGGCTCCTCTTCCCCGGGTGATAAAGCCCACAATTTCGTCTCCAGGGGTCGGATTACAGCAGCCTGCCAGTTGGGTTCGCAGGCCACGGAGGCCCAGAACGGTGATGTCGCCGGATGTCTCACGACTGATTTCTTCCTGATAATGGGTGGGAAAGCCTGAAGGCTCTCCCTCTTTTATGGTGACCAGGGCATTGACAACACGTCCCAAAGATATATCCCCGCAGCCAATAGCGGCGTACAGATCCTCAGGTGTTTCATACCGAAATGTCTCCGCCAGATCCTCATAATCAATTTCTCCCCCTAAATCCAGCCGGTTGACCTCTCGTTCCAGCAGAGATAGGCCGCTTTCTACATTGTGCTCTCTCTCCTGCTGCCGGAACCAGCGCCGGATTTTGCTTCGCGCCCCTTTGGTTTTGACCAGCTCCAGATTTTCATTCAACCAATCCCGACTGGGGCCTCCTCTTTTTGCGGTCAGGATCTCCACCTGGTCGCCAGTGGAAAGCTTGTAATCCAGCGACACCAACCTGCCATTCACTTTCGCTCCCCGGCAGCGGTGGCCAACTTCGGTGTGAATGTTATAGGCAAAATCAATCGGCGTGCCTCCCGCCGGCAGATCGATGATATCTCCCCGGGGTGTGAATGCATAAACGCGGTCCCCAAACACATCCGTTTTTAACCCATCCACAAATTCCTGAGCTGATTCCACATCCTGCTGCCACTCCAGCATCTGGCGGAGATAGGCTACGCGCTGCTCAAAATCCCGATCCCGCTTTCTGCCTTCCTTATACCGCCAGTGAGCGGCGATGCCAAACTCGGCTTTTTTATGCATTTCCGGGGTCCGGATCTGCACTTCCAGCGTATCCCCATCATCGTAGACCACGGAAGTATGGATCGACTGATAAAGGCTGGGTTTTGGCGCGGCGATGTAATCATCAAACTCCCCCGGCAGCGGGCGCCAGTGCATGTGAATGATTCCCACGGCAGCGTAGCAGGCTTCCTCGTTGGGGACGATAATCCGCACACCGCGGATATCGGACAGTTTATCGAAGGATATATTTTTCCGCTTCATCTTGCGGTAAATAGAAAAAATGTGTTTGGGCCTTCCGGTTACATCCGCCTGCATGCCCGCCTGGGCCATGACATCCGAGATCCGCGAAATGATTTGTTTCATTTTGCGTTCTCGTTCTGACCGCCTCTCATCCAGCTGACTGGCGATCTCATGATAAGTGCCCGGCTCCAGATAACGAAAGGCCAGATCTTCCAGGTCCCACTTGATCTGCCAGATGCCCAGTCTGCTGGCCAGCGGAGCAAAAAGATCCATGGTTTCCCGGGCGATGCGGACCTGTTTATCTCTGGGTAGATACCGCAGGGTTCGCATATTATGCAGCCGGTCCGCCAGCTTGATCAGCACTACCCTGGGATCATCTGCCATCGCCAGGAACGTTTTTCTGAGATTCTCAGAAGCGAGTTCCGAGCGCCACTGCCCTGAAACGGCTTCTCCGTCCTCTCCGTCACCTTGCTCTTCTGCAGGACTGAGTCTTTTCGACACGCGGGGAAGGGTATCCAGTTTGGTGACTGCTTGAACCAGATTGTAGATTTCATCCCCAAATTCGCGTCTGAGATCCTTGAAATCTATGCGGGTATCTTCTACCGTGTCGTGCAGCAAGCCAGCGGCGACTACGGCAGGGGGAACCTGCAGTTCCGCTAATATGGTGGCGACTGCCTTACAGTGGGAGATATAAGGTTCTCCGGAAGCCCTCTTCTGCCCTTGATGAGCTTTCTCAGAGAGCTCTAACGCCCGTTGAAGAAGCTCTTTATCCACCGGACTGTAGTTATCGGATAAAGATTCCACGAATTCTGATATCTGCATGCGTTTTTTTTGTCTCTGCACAGCCATAAAACAGGTCTTCTTACTTAAATAGTTTCCATCCCATTATACCGCGGGGAAATATTAATCCAGCTCTTCCTTTCTCACATTGACTGTCTTCTAGGATTGGGCTACACTAAAAACGCTTTCCAGGAAGAAGATTTCACGCAGAGGTGACCACCATGAACGCCGATAAGCACCCCACCCTAACTGCCGCAGTCACCGGCAGCACCGGGGCGATTGGCAAAGAAATTGCTGCCGGCTTAGCAGCAAATGGCTTTCGGGTGGTTTTGATTAATCGGGATCCTCACAAAAGCCGCCTGGCTGCCAGAAATATTATCAACCAGACCGGCAATCAGCAGGTTGAGACCAAAATTTGCGATCTCAGCCAGGAGGTCAACATCCTGAAATTGAGGAAGGGATGGCGCGGCCCCCTGGATATATTAATAAACAACGCCGCGGTGACCCCGCCTACCCGACAGGAAACACCTGAAGGGATCGAACTGCAGTTTGCTACAAATGTTCTGGGGTACTTCTGGATGATTCAGGCTTTCCATGACCTGCTTTCTCGTTCCAGTTATGCCCGGATTGTCAATGTCGCCAGCTACTGGGCCGGGGGGTTGGATATTGATGATCTGGAGTTTAAGCGACGACCTTATCACAATGATGCTGCCTACCGACAATCCAAACAAGCCGACCGGATGCTCACTTTGACCTTCGCTGAAAGGCTTTCTCCCCTTGGAATCACGGTCAATTCCTGTCACCCAGGCGATGTCAACTCCACACTCAGCAATAATCTGGGGTTTGGTGGCAGTCAATCACCTGCTCAGGGGGCAGAAACACCCATCTGGCTGGCGGTTTCTCCCCAGGTTGAAGAGGTCACGGGAAAATATTTTGAGCGCAAACAGTCATCTCACTGCCAATTTGCCTCCCAGCAGGCCCTGGCTGATAAGCTTTACCAAAAATGTTTTGACTACACGAACTATGTGGGCTGATGGCCGCCCGCTGCCGGCGGTTCCAAAAAATCTGAGGGCCGATCCCGAAATGCTGCTACCCAATTGGATTTCCTGTAAATTAAACAGCGCTGCCCTGGGCTCCCTGCTGCTGCTTTTCTCTCTCTCCCTGCTGGCCCCTGCCTGCGCTCAACCTGAAATCGCTGCCCCACCCCCCTCACCCAGCGCTTCCCACCCTCCCGGACCTAAGGCCACTCTTCGTCCTGAACCATCAAATACGCCTTCGCCGCCTCCCAAATATTTCCTGGACCCCTCGCTACCTGTTGACTTGAGGAATCTGATCACTCTCCCCACACATTACCAGAGAACAGATCAACGACAGGAAGCGGACCTGGTGTTTTCCACAGTCTCAGGGGAAACCGTCGGACGCTGGTATTATGCCCTGGTTGCTCCGTTTCCCGCCCTCCAGGAGTCGATCAGTCTCGAGGAATTGGTCATGTTCTGGCAGTCTCCGGCTGACGTCTCCTCGCTGCAGCCTCCACTTCATCTCAGCCAGGAGACGAAGGAGGCCCTGAGTCTGCTCTGGGGAGAACCCGCTCCTGATGCGGTCCATGTCTCCCGCTCCGATCACGAAATCCTAGACCTCCTCTGGCCTGATCCGACTGCTTCAGCCATCATCCCGCTGGACCGACTCTCACCGCGTTGGAAGGTGATCTCCATTGATGGGGTCTCTCCCCTGCAACCAGGAAATCTGGGGGAATATTCGCTTTATCTACCCATCCGCCTGTCAGGATTTGCCCAATTTTTGGAAGAAGAGCTTCCTGCGCTGACAAACTTCAGCCCGGAGCGATTAACCACGGTAGCGGTGACAGGAGTAACCGCTCTTGTTCGGGACACAGCCAGCATCATGGAAGAAAAGGGCATTACCTACCCAGCAGAGGATGTCGGAGCCCTGCTGCATGAAGCGGATATCACCCATATCAGCAATGAAGTCCCTTTTGCCAGCGACTGCCCGGATCCCGACCCCACGCAAACATCTCTTTATTTTTGCAGCAAGGATGAATATATTCAACTGCTGGAAGCTGTAGGAACGGATGTGGTGGAGCTGAGCGGGGACCATTTTGGAGATTGGGGCCCGGATGCGATGCTTCATACTTTGGAAATGTACCAACAAAAGGGCTGGCTGACCTATGGGGGAGGAAAAACTCTTCAGGAGGGCCTCCAACCGGTATTTATCGCTCATAATGGAAATCAGATCGCTTTTATCGGCTGTAATGGCAAGGGGCTTGAGCGCTACGCAACCGCTTCGGAAACTAATCCCGGCGCAGCCGGTTGTGACTTCGACTGGATGGAACAGGAAATCCGAAGGCTTGCGGATCAAGGCTTTCTGGTGATTGCCACCATGCAGCATGAGGAGATCGACAGTTTTACCCCCGTTGCCTGGCAGATCAGAGACTTCCGGCGGCTCGCCGACGCAGGTGCAGTCATCGTCAGCGGAAGCCAGGCCCACCATCCTCAAACCATGGAATTTTATCAATCAGCATTCATCCATTATGGGCTGGGGAATCTTTTTTTTGATCAGCATTATCTGGCTAATTTTTTTCCTGAAAAGCATATTAATAAAGATAAAGGCTTTATTGATTTACATACCTTTTATGACGGCGCTCACATCAATACCAGCCTAGTGCCTATTCAATTCCTCGATAACGCCCGGCCCCGACCGATGACACCGCAGGAGTCCCGCATTTTTTTAGAGGAAGTATTCAGAGCGGCTGATTGGTGAGAATTTTTCCCCTGCCCAAGCCGAAAAAAAGTTGAAGTCATTGTCCAGCGCTTCTCATTGTGCTGTCTGCCGTCTTCCTGCCCGTTTAATAAGCAGGAAATTGCCAGCTTCTTACAAAGCGTACCTGGTCTCTGTTGAGAAAGTCACCGGATAGCAGACCTGGAAACGATAACCTATCTCAATCAACCTGGGTTATAATATCCTCAAACATCACCCCAAAGCACCCCGCTGAGGAATATTTCTATGTGGCTATTGACCATCCGCGTCCCGGGAAAAGAACCCCAGAAGTACACCCTGAAGCCAGGGGGAAACACAATCGGCAGGCACCCCAATAACGACATTGTCATCGCTGAGCCCTCAGCTTCACGGCACCACGCCCGAATTGACTATAACCGCAGCACCGACACCGCCCTGCTTCAAGATCTCTCCAGCACAAATGGTACCTATATCAACCGCCGCAGGCTGTCTTATACCTATCGCCTGCAGCATTTGGATATGATCAGAATTGGCTCCTCCACCATCAATGTGGTAATTCGCGGAACAGATGAACCGCTGGACACCGTTAAAGGTCCCCAGAAATTTACCCGGGAGCGGCTGCTGGAAGCCCTGGATCACCACACCGTGCTCATGTACCAGATCTCAGAACGGCTTAATACTGTCATGAATTTGCCCGAATGCCTCGAGGAAGTGGGCAACTTAATGAAACAGGCCATGGGTGCAGATAAGTGTAAAGTCATTCTCAAAGAGCAGTTCGACCGGATGGAAGAATTCGGTTTTCCTTCCACTATCGCAAAATCCGCCATCTATGAAAAATCGTCTGTCGTTATCCCCGACATGGCCCAAGCGGATGTCAGAGCGGAGAGTGAAAGCGCCACCCTGCTCCGCATCCGTTCGGCGCTTTGCGTTCCCATCATGGCAGAAAATGAAGTCATTGGCTTGATTTACATGTACAAATCGTCCCCGGAGGCCCGACCCTTTACGCATACCGATCTTCAGGTGGCTATAGCCATCAGCCATCAAGCCTCTCTGACTATCCAGCGGGTGAATCTGCTCAACAAAGTTCAGCAGGAGCAGAGCCTGCGCCAGATGTTCCAGCGCTTTGTCTCCCCCCAGGAGGTCGACTACGTACTGCGGGACTTTGATCTGCACGGCACCCTGCCCGGCCTTAAGGAACGTCAGATTTCTGTCCTCTTCGCGGACATCACTGATTCCACAGCGCTGGCTGAAAAAATGGGCGCAAAAGGATTTGGAAAACTGCTCAATAATTACTATCTGGCCATCACAGATATCATCTTTGAGCACGGCGGCGTTGTCCGCTACCTGGGAGACGGCGTGATGTCCGTCTTCGGTATGTCCGATGATGGCATTAATCATAAGATTAAATCCGTGGAATCCGGCGCTGCGATTCTAAAGCAGATGAGAGCCCTTTCCAGCCAATTCGAGCAGCCCATCAATCTGCGGTTGAGCATTAAAGCCGGCCGAGCTGTGGTTGGCTATGTTGGCACCAGTCAGCGGGTGGAATTCACAGTTCTGGGTGATTTGGTAAACGTTGCCAACGGAATGCTTCCCTTTGCCCGTCCTAATCGGCTGGTTGTCGGAGAGGAGATTTATCAGGAGGCATCAAGGCAATACCCGATGACCAAGTTGGACTCCATTATTGTCAAAGGGCGAAAACGCCCGGTAAGAATTTACGAAGTCAGTCTGGATGAATAATCACCAGCAGGGGGAGTTTTATCACCTGCGTCTTTACCCGGCTACCTTTCAGCAATTATCTTCTCTGATAACCTCTCCTGCGCAGGCAAGGCCATCTACGCTTTCCCCCAGCACCAAATGAATCTCAGTTTTATTCTGCAAACGATGTCAAAACAACGCTGCTCCTGGAACCTGCCTTGCCCTGCTCCGCAGCCAAATTTTTTTCTGCCTGGATAATCCCCTCCGCGCATCCAGTCTATCTTTCTTCGCGTGATCACGCCGCGCGCAATGTTTATCCCCGGAACTTTTTCCAATGATTGAAACTTTTTTCCTGTCTAACCGGGTGAAGAAATTTTATCCTGAGTCTGGTCCCCATTCAACGAAGGTTTCTCGGTGCTCACAGACCTTGTGAGAACCGTTGTTGTGCGGTATAGTGCCCTTTTGAGTAATGGAGCCGGGATTAGTGGTCATGAATGAGATGCAGAACAAAGCAGAAAAACTCTCCAGACAGCAGATCGTTACCGTCACCAGCGGTCACATGTTCCACGACATGTATACTTCTTTCCTGGCCCCTCTGCTGCCGAGGATCATCGAAAATCTATCTCTGTCCCTGACCTCAGCCGGCGTCCTTTCCACAATGCTTCAGGTACCATCGATACTCAACCCACTGATCGGTTATCTGGCAGATAAAAAAGGCGTCCGATTCTTTGTGATCTTTTCTCCAGCAGTCACAGCCACGGTGATGAGTTTGCTGGGAATCTCAAACCATCTTTATCTGGTCGGCCTTCTACTCCTGCTGGCTGGCGTCAGCTCAGCTTCCTTCCATGCCACGACTCCTGCTGTTGTGGGAAGTGCTTCCAGGGAGAAAACCGGATGGGGGATGAGTTTATTTATGGCTGGAGGAGGGATCGGCCGCACCCTGGGACCGCTTCTGGTGGTCTGGGCAGTTGGACAGTGGGGGCTTGAAGGAACATACCGGCTGATGTTTATCGGCTGGGCTGCCAGTGGACTGCTGTTCAAGCAGCTCCAAGGCGTGGACATTCGTCCAGATAAACGCCCCTCCTTAAGAGCTTCCCTGCCTGATTTCAAAGCCTTTTTTCTGCCTCTGGCATTGGTCCTGCTGCTGCGCAGTTTCATTCTGGCCGCCACGAACACCTATTTACCAACTTTTATGGTTCAATCCGGCGCCCCGTTATGGATGGCTGGTGCTGCGCTCTCCACTGTCGAGCTATCCGGCGTTGGTGGAGGTCTGGTATTAGGCCCTATCAGCGATACCATCGGCAGGAAAAAAAGCATTGCAGCAGCCATGCTGGTTTCTTCTTTAACCCTGCTGGGGTTTCTCCAGGTAAG
This sequence comes from uncultured Anaerolineales bacterium, assembly GCA_964603385.1. GTDB lineage: Bacteria > Chloroflexota > Anaerolineae > Anaerolineales > UBA11858 > B10-G9. The sequence continues at coordinate 193,887 of CAZRUS010000001.1, forward strand.
CGGCTGGCTGACAATTCCTTTTTTAATTCTCCTTGGCTTTTTCAGCCGCTCAACAGGATCGCTATTTCTAGCGCTTGTTCAGGATCATTTTCAGGGTCATAGGGCAACCAGTAATGGTGTCTTCATGCTGATCAGCTTTTTATCCAATGCCCTTATGCTCGTTTTGGTCGGCTATCTTGGTGACCGTTTTGGGCTGCGTTCTGCCTATCTGTGGGCCGCGGTTGCTGCTTTCTTATCCATGGTTTTCATAGCAGTGCTGCCAGGGTCATTCCATGACTGACGCCAAGCCCTGCGCCACAATCTCCCGGAAGCGGATCCTGCAAACCTGGTGGCCTCTGGCAATGAGCTGGTTCCTGATGGCTCTGGAACTGCCAGCCCTGAGCGCTGTGCTGGCCAGGATGTCGGAACCAAAGATCAATCTGGCTGCTTACGGCGGTATTGTTTTCCCTATGGCCTTGATCATTGAAGCCCCCATCATTATGCTGCTGGCTGCCTCAACTGCCTTGAGCAAAGATTGGCAGTCGTACCGTAAAATTCGTAAATTCATGCATGTGGTATCGGGGTCATTGACATTTGTGCATATTGTAGTGGTAGCCACTCCGCTGTATTATTTCATTGCTGAAGATATCATCGGCGCACCGTCCGAAATCATTGACCCCGCCCGTTTGGGCCTGGCACTCATGCTTCCCTGGACCTGGTCGGTGGCCTATCGCAGATTCAATCAGGGTGTCCTCATTCGTTATCAGCATACGGGAACAATCGGGAAGGGGACCCTGATCAGATTATCAGCCGATCTGACAGTCCTTCTGGTCAGCTATTTTTCTGACGCCGTTCCTGGTATCGCTGCTGCGGCCGGAGCGGTGGCCCTGGGGGTTGTAGCAGAAGCGGTCTATATCGGCATCAAAGTGCAGCCGGTTCTTACCAATCAGCTTAAACAGGAACCGGTTATTCGCCCCGAACTCAACCGGAGAACATTTCTATCCTTCTACACTCCGCTGGCTTTGACATCTCTCATCACCTTGCTTTCGCAGCCATTGATCAGCGCCGCATTAAGCCGTATGCCGCGGGCTTTGGACTCCCTGGCTGTTTGGCCGGTGCTCTCTGGTTTGCTGTTCATCCTGCGGTCGCCCGGTGTTGCCTATAACGAGGTGGTGGTTTCCTTAATTGGTGAGCCCGGCGCATTCCCGGGGCTGAGACGATTTGCTGGGCAGCTGGCTGCTGCCACCACAGCGCTGCTGCTTTTTGTGGCAGCCACTCCGCTGTCTGATTTTTGGTTTGAAGACATTTCCGCGCTGCCTCCCTCACTGATCTCCCTGGCGTCTACCGCAATGTGGTTTGGCCTCCTTGCTCCGGGGGCAAATGCCTTGCAAAGCTGGTTTCAAGGGCTGATCGTCCACTCCCGAAAAACACGAGGAATTCCGGAAGCGGTTGCCCTTTTCCTGCTGGTGACAACAGGAATCTATGTCTTCGGCATCAGAGTCTTCACTCAGCCCGGCATCTATATTGGCGTTTTGGGCTTCTCAGCAGGTATGATTGTCCAGGCTGTCTGGCTGTGGTTCCGCAGCCGTCCGGCTGTCGTGGAAATCCAGCAGAGGTCCGGGAAATAAAAAACACCTCTCATCGCGAGAGGTGTTTCAGCTCCCCGGGCGGGATTCGAACCTGCAACCTATCGGTTAACAGCCGACCGCTCTACCATTGAGCTACCGGGGATAACTTTTAGCGGCAAGATTATATACAGTTTAGCTCCCGATGTCAAGATATCCGGATTTCTCCGGGGCATCCCGCCGTCATTCATTGCCGGTAAAGCGGGTTCAGTCCCATAAAGGTTTTGTTAGGTAGGCCCCATTTATTTGACGGATACCTGCGATGAATGTATAATCCCTAAGTAATCGAAATTATCTGAGGCTGTAATGTCTTTAAAAGGCAATCTGCGTGATTTTTCATTTTCTCAGCTGCTCAACCTGATAAGCCTGGCCAAAAAAACAGGGACACTGGAGGTTAACGGCCCTGATAAGTCAGCTATGATCTCTTTTCAGGCTGGGAAATTAAGCTATGCGCAAAACAGCAAGAAAGAAAATGGATTAGCAGCGGTTCTGTTAAGAAATGAAAGAATTTCAAAAAAACAATACCAGGTGATCAAAGAACGCGCGGGGGAAATCGGAGATAAAGAGCTGGGTTTAATGCTGATCAATTCCAATTACGTCACCCAGGATGAGATCCTGGCCAGCCTGAAAGATGAATTTGTAAAAACCACCAACGATCTTTTCACCTGGAGCGAAGGAATTTTCCAGTTTGAGAATGACCGTCAGCCTTCGTCAGAGAAAATCTCCCTGCGCATCAGCCTGGAAAACATCATCATCGAGGGCACCCGGCGGGTAAAAGAACTGGAAAGACTTCAGGATGAAATCCCCAGCCTGGATATGGCGCTGAAATTTACCGAGAACCCAGGAACAAATATTCGCAACGTCAATCTCAGCGTCAAGGAATGGCGGGTGGTCTCCTTCATCAACCCCAAGAATACCATGCGGCAGATTGCCCGGACGACCAAAATGGATGATCTGGAGTTCAGGCGGATCGTCTACAGCCTCATCCAGGCAGGGCTGGTAGATATAGTCCGACCTGAAGGAATCAAACCTCCCGAACCCAAGGTACCAACCTTACCGGTGAGCGGCGCAGAGGAACAGAAATCCTTGGTGAACAAGCTGATCAACAGAATACGTTCCTTATAATGATGGAAACTCACAAAACGCCTAAAGGATAGCGCTTCATGCAAACCGTCAAAATGGTCGTTACCGGCCCGTTCAGCTCCGGGAAAACACAGTTCATTCAAACCGTCAGCGAAATTGATGTGGTGGCCACAGAACGCAAGATCTCCTCTGAATCGGAGCGCATCAAGGAAACCACCACGGTGGCTATGGATTTTGGCAGGATTACGGTTGATGATGATCTGGTGCTGTACCTTTTTGGCACCCCAGGTCAAAAACGCTTTGATTTCATGTGGGAAATTCTTTCTGAAGGGATGCTGGGGTTTGTTGTCATGGTGGACAGCGCCAGGCCGGAAACTTTCCGGGAAGCCCGACGCATTCTGGAGACGTTCCGTGCTTATGCGCCCACGCCATACGTGGTGACAGCCAATAAACAGGACCTGCCTGACGCCTGGGATCCCGATGACATGCGGATTGCTCTCCGGTTATCCCCGGATGTCAAACTGCTTCCCTGTGTGGCGACTGAAAAAGAATCCGTGAAAAATGCCCTGCTGGAACTTCTTTACAGTATTCTAGAGCGCATGGAGGAACCCCAATAGCAGACATCCTGGGTCTTTTTATTCTTCCAGCCTGGATCGGACAGCACTCATCCTCTAAGATCTCGATATTCAGCCAGAATACTCCACACCCTGCGGGCTGCTTCAGCCTGAATGGTGAAAGACATTTTTGATTTTCCCCGCTCTCGATCTGCAAAGTAAATGGGGATTTCTTTGATGGTGTACCCTTTGAGATGGGTGATATAGGCCATTTCCACCTGAAAAGCATACCCCTGAGACTTGACCCGCTCCAGCGGGATTCCCTGTAACGTTTCCCGCCTCCAGGCTCGAAATCCACCGGTAAGATCCTTGACTGGAATTCTTAATATCATCCTGGCGTAGAAATTTCCAAAGGAGGAGAGGCCCTTTCTCCAGAAAGCCCAGCTCTCATCCAGCTTCCCCCCGGTGACATAACGGGACCCCAGCACCATACCACTGTCATCCAGCGCGTTCAGCAGATCCGGGACCCGGCGGGGATTGTGAGAGAAATCGGCGTCCATCTGAACGACTCGATCTGCCCCCTGCTCCAGGGCCTGCCGAAATCCAGTCAGATACGCGGTTCCCAACCCCAATTTTCCCCTGCGATGGATCACAGTCATCCGCTCAGGGTATTTCTCCGCCAGCCGATCGGCTTCCTTCCCGGTTCCATCCGGGCTGTCATCATCGACCACCAGCAGATGGAAATCCGGGATCCCCAGTTGAAAAAGTTCAGCCGCCATCCTGGGTAAGTTTTCCACCTCGTTATAGGTGGGGATCACTACAATCGTCTTCAACAGGTTTCCCTTTCTGATGTCAGCTAGCTGATGGGCTGTTTGTAAATAACGAACTCACAGGCATCATCTCCCACCGCAGCACAGGCACATTCATCCACCCGGAACTCTTTTCCCCCAGAGACCCAATGGAGACCTTCTTTGAGGAATCCCACAAGATAAAAACACAGCGGGCTTTCTTCTCCTTGACGCCCCCAGCAGATAGGACATCGTTCCACACGGTACAGGTAATGATCCTCTCTTTCCGATGCTGAAGTCAGCTGATCACTCTTTTCCGAAAAGATCCTGGCCATGGACTGCAGGCCCATGCTGATTTTTTTCTGCAGGGGTAAAACTTTGAATGCCAGATCTCCAACGCCGGCAAGCGCTCCATAATCCTTGAGCGCATCTTCAAATGTGGTTCGTCCTGCCCGAAGCGCCATACCCCGTCCACCTCTTTTGCCGTACATTTCTTCCAGCGCTAAATTGATCATGGAAAAATGAGCAAAATCAAACGCCCTGTCCGGGTTATCAGGGGGGAAATTATCCACCAGGGATCCCAGATCGGCGTAATTCAAAATGGCATTAACCCCATGGCGTCCGGTAATTTCTTCGAGTGCTTCCAGATAGATTCTGGCAAATTTATTGGAATTGTAGTAGCCACTTTCGGGAATGTTTTTCATACTCTCAACTTTAGCTCAGAAAAGATCTGCTATATCGTCTACGGCCCGCTTCATATCCAGGAAAATCAGCCCCAGCTTAGCGTCCTCTCTTGCCAGTGCCGTCAGCACAGCCAGGTCTTCGATAGCCATCAGAATCACATATCCCTCGCCGCCCTTGATATAGACCTGGTCAAGATCTCCCCGTCCCAGCTCCACGGCTATCCGCTCTCCTAGAGAAAGCATGGCAGCGGACATCGCTGAGACCCGGTCTTCCTCCACATTTTTCGGCAGTGCAGAGGCGATAATCAAGCCGTCGACACTGACGATAGCTGACGCCTGGATATCTGGGGAAGACACCTGCAGTTCTTGTAACCTCGCCACGAGCTGTCTTGATCTTGAGGCTATCAAAGCTCCCGTCCTTTTCTATTGAAATCACTCTCAGGGGAATTCAGAATGAAGGTTAACATAAGCAAAAAGCCATGTCAAGCAAACCCCACTCACCTATCAAAAACGCTAACTTGGAGACCTTCGGTTGTGTTCGGGGAATTGCGGTATACTTAGGCTGGTGTGTTAATTACTCAGCTTGAACCCTGCAGGGAGAGATCCTAGAAAGACAATACGGGAGCTATTTTGATGGATTTATTTGACAAATGTCAGCAATTTACCCAGGCGAAAGAAGCGCAGGCAGTCGGTCTGTATCCGTACTTTATTCCTCTGGCAGAAAGCGAAGGGACGGTTGCGAAATTTGAAGATCATGAACTGGTGATGTGCGGGTCAAATAATTATCTCGGCCTGACCACTCACCCTGAAGTACAAAAGGCAGCTCAAAATGCCCTTGAGCGGTTCGGCTCCAGCTGTACTGGATCCCGCTTCCTCAACGGCACACTGGAACTCCATGAGCAGCTGGAATCTGAACTGGCTGATTGGGTACAGAAAGATGCCGCGTTGGTGTTTTCAACCGGAATGCAGGTCAATCTGGGAACGATCAGCTCCCTGGTTGGCCGGAAAGAATATATTGTTCTCGACAGGGAGGATCACGCCAGTATTGTGGACGGCGCCCGGCTCAGCTACGGAGAAATGCTGCGCTATCGGCATAATGACATGGACGATCTGGAACAAAAATTAAGCTGCATCCCGGATGATACTGGATCGCTGCTGGTTGTTGATGGCCTTTACAGCATGGAAGGGGATATCGCCAAACTGCCAGAAATCATTCCCCTCTGTAAACGGTATCAAACCCGATTGATGGTTGATGATGCCCATGCTGTGGGCGTGCTGGGGGGCGGACGGGGAACGGCAGCTCATTTTGGTCTTTCCGAGGATGTTGATTTGATTATGGGCACGTTCAGCAAATCGTTTGCTTCCATCGGCGGCTATATCGCTGGTGATGAAGACGTAATCCACTATATAAAACACCATGCCCGCTCCCTGATTTTCAGCGCCAGCATTCCCGGACCTAATGCGGCTGCCGCTCTGGCCGCCCTGCATGTTATGCGCAGTGAACCGGAGAGAATTGAAAGAGTCAACCAGATCGCCGAGACCATGCGCCGGGAATATACCACGCTGGGCTTTGATATTGGCAACTCTCAAACCCCGGTGATTCCTATCATTATTGGGGATGATATGCTGACTCTGAAGACCTGGAAGCTGCTTTTTGAAAACGGGGTTTTTGTCAATCCCGTCCTCAGCCCTGCGACACCCCCAGGTCGGCAGCTGCTCCGAACCAGCTATATGGCAACACACACGGATGAACAGCTGGATAAAGTGCTTTCTGTGTTTGAAAAAGTTGGCCGGGAATTGGACCTGATTAAATAATTGGCTGAGATAAAGGCAGGATTTTCAAAAGAGTACTGCTGTTATCGTTCCCCCCACTGAGAAAAGCACAGCGAAGCCCAGGGCCAGCTTCCCCGCCCCTGCCAAAGTTCTGTTCAGCGCCTGACCGGATTTATTTTTCAGGTCCTGAGAGAGTGTCCGGGCAAAAGGGAGGCTGGCCAGCACGAGCAGGCAGCCCAGGAAGCGGGTATCCACCAAAGGGAGCAGCGAGGTAATCAAATAGGCTCCAGCAAGGTTATAACGAAAATGGGCTCTGGTCCCTTCTCTCCCTAATCGAACTGCCAGGGTTATTTTCCCGGCCAGACGATCACTGCGAATGTCACGATAGTTATTGACGACCAGGATATTGACGATCAGCAATCCCACCGGAATAGAGGCTATCAAAACCGGCAGGGTCAATTTCCCGGCCTGGGCAAAAAACGTTCCGCTCACTCCAATAACCCCAAAATATAGAAATACAAACACATCTCCGAGGCCGTGATACCCAATAGGATATGGCCCCCCGGAATACACCAGCGCAGACAGGATTGATGTCAGCCCGATGACCAGGATCGGCCATCCCGCCACAGAGATCAGGTAAATCCCGCACAGGGCTGCCATCAGAAATGACACCAGTGTACCGATGATAACCTGCCTGGGGGAAAGCCATCCTTCCTGAGTAACTCGTTTGGGTCCCAGGCGCTCCGCAGCATCTGTCCCTCTTTGATAATCAAACACATCATTGGCCAGATTTGCCCCTATCTGCAGCCAGAGCGCCCCGCCGAGAGCTGCAAGAGAGGCCCAAATCTGCAGGGTTCCGTTCCAGCAGGCCATTGAAGTCCCCACGATCACAGGCGCTGCTGCTGCCAATAAAGTTTTTGGTCTGGCCCCTAACACCCATTTCTTCCAGATGGGGAGTGTACTCTCCTCAAGGTTCATTCCTGCTTTTCCCTGCCTTGGCTGTGTTGGACTATTGGCCTCATTCTGTGATAGCATAAAACCAGATGTATTGTATACCAGCCGCTGCTATTTCACCAGCAGAGGGAGGAACTATGACCAGGAAACTTTATCACCAGGACAGCTATCAGAAAGAATTCAGCGCCTCGGTAATGGACGTTAAGCCGGAAATCCATGCGGTGGTCCTCGATCAGACTGCGTTTTATCCGGGAGGGGGTGGGCAGCCCCCAGACCGGGGTCTGCTGGAGTTTAATGACCTTTCCCTTCCCGTCCAGAAATTAAAAGCCGACCAGGGTGCTGTTCTCCATTACCTGCCCCCAGATTCACCACTCCCTCCGATTTCTGCTGCAGTAAACGGCCTGCTGGATTGGCCGCGCCGTTACCAACTGATGAGAACTCATACCGCCATGCATATCCTCTGTGGAGTGATCTTCCGGGACTACGGAGCTTCGGTCACCGGCGGAAATATGCAGCCCCTGCAGGGGCGGATGGATTTTGAGTTTAAATCCCTCCACAAAGGGCTGATCGCCGCAATTGAGCAGGCAATCAATCGAGAAGTCTCAGCCTCCCGCCGTGTATCCTGGAGGGTGCTTCCCAGGGAGGAGGCTTTCCAGATCCCGGATCTAATTCGCACCAAGATCAACCTCCTTCCTCCCCGGATCAAGCAGGTTCGGGTGGTTGAAATTGATGGGCTTGACCTCCAGGCTGACGGGGGAACTCATGTCAGAAACACTTCAGAGGTGGGTGAGATCATGATTACAGATTACAAAAGCAAGGGGAAAGACAATAAGCGCATCTATCTAGAGCTCCCATCCTGACCCGATCCCCCGATGATGCCCTCCAAAAATAACGTTTTCCGCTGGGTTGCCGTAGCCATTTTCTTTCTGTTTATGCTGCTGCACCAAACGGACAGGCTGCTGATCGGACCGCTGACCTCATCAATCATGGCTGAGTTCAACCTCACGGAGTCCCAGATGGGGAGTATATTTACCGGATCACTGATCCTGGGAAGCGTTTTTTACCCCATCTGGGGGATTTTATTTGACCGCTATGCCCGGCCAAAACTGCTCGCTCTAGCATCCCTGATCTGGGGTTTGACCACCTGGATGAGTTCCCTTGCGCCCACCGCAGGTACGTTTCTGATCACCAGAGCTTCTACCGGGATTGATGACTCCAGCTACCCGGGCATTGCCAGCCTGATTTCGGACTATTTCCGACCTGATAAAAGGAGCCGGATTTTTGGTTTCCTGCAACTGACCATCCCCCTGGGGTATCTTGCCGGAATCCTCCTGGCGTTGGAACTGGGACCGGTGATAGGCTGGCGGATGATCTATCTGTTTACCGGGTTGGTCGGCTTGATCATGGCAGGATTAATTTTGATCGGGGTCAAAGACCTGCCCCGGGGATCCAGCGAACCTGCGTTCTCCGAGGTTGAGGAGATTAAAAAAGCCCCTGTTACTAAAACGGCCCTGGCTGGCCTGCTGCGGATCCCCACGCTGCAGTTTCTCTTTCTGCAGGGGGTTATCGGAGTGCTTCCCTGGCAGGTGATTACTTTCTGGTCCTTTCGCTACCTGGAGGTGGAAAGAAACTTCACTGCCCAGACCATCAGCTCAGTGATGATCCCGGCTGTATTGATGATCGGCCTGGGATATTTTCTTGGCGGATTCCTGGGGGATCTTGCTTACCAGCGGACCCCACAAGGACGGTTATATGTCGCCCTTTTTGGTGTGCTGATGGGCGCCATCTTGCTGACCGCCACGCTGAATACCCCGCTGGATAAAATTGGACTGTTCCGCTGCCTGCTTTCTGCCACCTGCCTATTTATCCCGCTGGCTTCACCAAACATTGCCACAGCTGTTTACGACGTCGTTCTCCCCGAGGTTCGATCAACAGCAACTTCCATCCAGTACTTTTTAGGAAACATTGGTTCTGCGTTTGCCCCCCTGCTGGCTGGAATTATCGCCGAGAGGTTTTCCCTGGAAACCGCCATTCTATCTATCGGTCTGGTAAGCTGGTTAATCAGTGCTGCAGTTCTTCTTCTAGCGGTACGCTTTCTACCGATTGATATGGCCGCCATGCATCAGGAGCTCAACCGTCGAGCAGCCGGTGAGCCTGCTCCCTGACATCCGCCGATTTTCTGTCCGCGCGCCAGAATCCCAGGGCGATCCCAAGCGCTCCGGCAGCAGTGAGCAGCAGCCCGAATCTGAAAACGATGGGTTGATAACGGAATTCCACGAAATGTCTTCCAGATTTCACCGGGAGAGCCTGAAACAGATAGTTAGCTCGCAGAACGGCTACGCGGTCTCCGTCCACTCTTCCTGTCCAGCCAGGATACCATGTTTGAGACCAGAAAATCCACCCCGGGGTGTCTGCCTGGATTTCCAGCTTCAGGGAGCTGCTGTTCTTTTCGAGGATTTTGTAATCTCCTGCTCCCGGAAGGCACCGCCCTTTATTTTGGTCATCGTCCCGAAGCAGGATTTCTTCTCCTGGGATATAATCGCCACTTTCCAGCACATCCAGTATTTCCTGATCAGTGCTGAAAACACGGCTGCAGGTCACCCAGCTGATTTTCGCTGCTGGAGAGTTTTCCAGCTCCTCGATCCCGTAAGTTCCCGGTCGAGTCTCCTTGATTATTGTTCCAGCCGCCATTAAATCCAGAAGCTGTTCCTTTGCTTTCCCCCTGCTGCGGTCCACAAGCTCCATCCACTCTTGATAGTATGCGGGGAGAATGGGATCAAAATTATTTACTGATTCAACGTCGTCCAGCATATGTAAATTGGGAAGGAAAACCTCCCGGAGTTCCTCCCAGCGGCGATCCGGGAAAAAGGTGTCAAACCGGAAAAAGTGCTCGAACTTTAATTCATATTCCAATTCCGCTGGCAGGTACAGTCTCCCCTCAATCTGCTGGGGGCTCTCGCGCGTCCGATAAAACTCTTTCTCCACACCGGGATTCAATCCCCAGCCCGCCATCAGCAAATCGGCGCTGATGATCAGCAGAACCGCTCCGCTCCAGACCTCCCGCCTGCCCCTGCGCTCTTGCGCCGGCATGGTCAGGGCTGCCAGCGCCGTCAGCAACCCCCACAATCCAGCCCGGGCAGCCGCTGAAACAAAGGTCATCCGGATCTCTTCTACAAGCAGCCAGGCCAGACCCGCACCGAGAGAGACCGCAAAAGAACCGGCTGCCGCCAATCTGGTCCAATACAGTCCCCGCTGGATAGGTCGCTTCCATTGATCCACTGCCAGTCCCGCGATGATTGCCAGGGACATTTGCGTCCAGATCATAAACCGCGTCGGGGCCTGGAAAAGGTCAAAGGTTGGAATATTTCTGTAGAGCAGTGGAAAAATGGGTGTGTTCTTTCCCAACGCGAACACAAAACTGACAGCTATCGCAGCGATGAGGAAATAAACCAGACTGCGCCTGCTGCCGGACTGGCTGCTGGATTGCCCGGTTGATCTGTTCACAGCCATCTTGATAACAGCGATCAGGGACAGCAGCAAAGGCAGCAGCCCGATATAAACCGCATCTTCCCAGTAATTGCCATACCCCCAATAATTTCCTTGAGCGGGAGTCCCAAAAAGATCCGGGGCGGCAATAGTCAGCATCCTCCAGGGCCAATACGAGTAAGTCATAGCCGCTTCAAAGCCAATTTCAGCAGATCGCTGGGAATTCAGGAGATACTCGACGGTAGGCAGCAGCTGGACCGCCGCCACCATCGCTCCCAGCAGACCGGTAAGGCTCCAGAACCACAGTACACGCATCGTCCCATAAATATTCCTGCCGTCCTTTTTTTGAAGCGACCAGAACACCACCCAGGCTCCGCTGAATAAGACTATATACCAGGCTGTCTGGGCATGACCAGAAAGAAAGAGCAGTCCATACAAAAGGCCCGCCTTGAGGTGATCCCTGGTTCTAAAAGATCTTGTCATCCTGTACAATACCAGCAGAATCCAGGGAAACCAGGACGCAGCAGCGTTAATGCTTAGGAAACCCGCCCTGGCAACCAGGTATCCGCCCAGGCCGTAGCTCAAACCTGCTGCTGAGGCGGCAAACCAGCTTGTGTGCAAACTTCGCAGCAGCATTGCTGTACCCACAGAGGCAGAGATTAAATGAAGGATCACAATCAAGGTGTGAGCCCAGGCCATCCACTCCACACCCCCCAGAACGTACACCAATCCATCCAACCAGTACGGCGGATAAAATAACGCTGACTGGTAATTGGCGATTAAGGGAGCCCCCATTCCAGACCAGGGGTTCCATAACGGAAGCTCTCCATTAAGCAGCGTTTTCCAGGCATAATCCCACCAGGGAAAGAACTGCAGGGAGGAAGTTCCCCAAAAAAAAGCCCTTCCCCTGATCATGTGGCGGCCAAAAAGGATCAACGGGCCTAACACCAAAGGCAGAAGATAATAATTCCGGGGGGAGGGATTACTTCTTTTGGTCTCAGTCATCTTTGTCTATGCGAAATATCTTATATCTACCGGTGCTGTACACTTCATCCAGATACACCGCGCTGTCAGGCTGCCACTGCCCCAGGTTCTTTTCCCAGGGGCCCCAGAACAGATAGTCGGCCCGATAAGAATTCAGTATTTCCTTTCTGCGCTCATCAGCAGCCTGCTTAGAAAACAGCTCGCTGATCTCTTCCTCCGCTGTATCCCTGTTCGGAGTCTCCGGCCCGTGGCCCACAGCGACATGGACCGGCGCCCAGGCTGGCAGGCTGTTTCCCGTTTTGAAGGAGGAGATGATATTTTTATTTATTAGATCTTCCTGCTGGAAATATTGATAGGCCTTAATCTCATCCCGGGGTCGAAAAGCAGGGTGTGCCGGCTGACAAGCCACCTGTATGGAACCGCTGAAAATCAGCAAACTGGAGGGAAAAAGAAGCAAATATGCCCATCGCATCTTCCGCACCCAGGGAATGGAAATCGATTCTACTGCCCGGAAAACGCCGGCAGCCAGAAGAACCCAGAACCCTTCTGCCAATCTCCTCTGCGAGGTCACAGGTGCATAAACAAGCACCGGGAATGCGACCGTCCAGGCCAGCAGGAAGAGATCCATTTTCCTTTCGATAATTTTTCCCCTGAAAAAATTCACCAACATCAATGGCAGCATCAAACCGTATGCCAATAGATAATGTCCGGGGTGAGGGGAGTTGACGATTTTTTGTCCTCCCCAGGCACTCAAATAAGGATCCATGGTAAAAACGTATGCAGTATAGGCAGCGATGGGCGCTGATATTACCCAGGCAATCGCCCCTGCTTTTAATTCCGGCATCACCGTCTGGAAAACAGCAGGAATGCTTCCACCCCCGTGAAAATGGATCCCTGCAAAAAAGATTTTTACGGCCAGGTAGGCTGCGAGTACCGCCCATCCCAGGACCACAAACATGGGCTGCAGCAGTCCCATGATCAGCCAGCATAAACCGGTTCTCCATCCACTTCGATCAGTCAGGAAAAAGACCATCCCCCATAGAAACAGCGCTCTGGCAAGCGAAAGATGAGGGATTGTGAACAGGGAAAGAAACCCAAAGCTCTCCGGGGAGATAAAATCCAAAGGGAGGGATCCGAGTATTCCCTTTCTCCCCAGAAGCACCGGAATCCAGCCTAAGCCTCCCCCCAAAACAGAGAGTATCAGGGCCGACCAGCGGTATTTCTTTGATTCCATAAACAAACTCAAAAAATCATCCACGGCCAGAATCGACAGCACGCCCGCCAGCACTCTGTAACCATGGTAAAGAGCAACCAGCTGCTCATGCTGTCCCGGGGGAGCTGTCAGCTTACCAAGCATAATATAGGGGACGAAAGCGATGACGCCGTTTTGGGGTTCCGTTGTATAGGGGCCTTTAAACAACCATTCTCCCCACGCGCCACTCATCATCTTGGCAAGGTAAGAATTTCCATCCTCAACAGCAAGCAGAAATCCAGTGAATCGCCAATCTTCACCCTGGCTGGCATAGGCCAGACAGTAAGGCAGCAGCGAGAGGATCATCACGGTCAGGGCAAATATTAACACCCGGCGGCGATTTTTCAAAAAATTGATCATCATGACGATTTTTCCCGCCAGAGAAAATATCCCAACCCAAACAGGAAGAATCCCAGACCAGAAAAGACCGAAAGGGGTCTGAAAATAAATTTCACGCGGTGATTTCCCGGGCTCAATTCTACCCCCCGGAACAGCCCATCTGCCTCTACCATTGTTTTCGCCTTCCCGTCCACTTCTACCATCCATCCAGGGTAGGCGATTTCTGAAAGCACCAGCAGACCTGGTCCCGTTGCCTGGAGTTCGATGCGGTTTGCAGAGTAGCTGTTAATGGTTACCAGGCTTGATGCATCTTGACTGGACATTTCCTCAAAGCTCTGTGATGCCATCCAGGCCCGCGGTTTTACCAATGTGTTTTCGTATACAAACAGCGAACTGTTTTGACTGCGTCTGATTAATCCAACCGCTGAGAGGGGATACTCAGAGATCAGATATTTAACATTCAATCTGCCTAACAGGGATGCGTCCGGCTGATACCCTAGGTTGTCCTGATCCGGTCTCCCGCCTGGAAACGGCGGCAAGCTTACTGAATATCCATCCAGAGGTATTCCGGAGGATTTCACAAAATAATTTGCGTAAGGCTGATACTGTAGAGGGTCCACGCCGTAAACAAGCTCCAGGTCCTGTTCCGCAGCGGTAGATTGCGAAAGGCTGTAAGATGGAGAGTAAATTCGAAAGAATCCCTCTTCCTCCAGGATCATCCGCCGGAACGCAGAATCTCTCATGCGGTCGGCAGGCAGAGACCGCCAATCTGCATAATTAAACCCTGCTCCCAATAAATCGACCGCCAGCAACAGCAATGTCACAACCCACCGATAATTCTTTTGTTGAGGATCTGCTGTCATCATCAGCACCAGCGAAAAGACCAGCAGTGCAGCGGGCCCCCAGAGCATTTGCGTGATGCTACCGTCCCCCAGCAAGACGATCCCTACCCCAATACCGGCTGCAAATACGCCCATCCCAAAGGCAACTCGACGGACGACCTTGGCGGACAGCGAATCCTGTGTCCAGAGGTCATAGGTGACACCGGTGGTCACAGCCAGAGCAAATCCGCTCAGAAAGAGCATTCTGGCAGGAACACGCAGCAGGGAAAACCCAGGCAGGTTGGCCGCTAGTTCTGCTCCCGGGAGTAATTTCCCCATAGAGATCAGCAGGGATATACCGAAAAGGCCCAGCCAGAAAGCGTTCTTTTGCCTGGATCTTTTTTCAGATAAAGCCAGCAGAAAAAACAGCACCGCTGCCGCTCCGCCATAAAAAACCCACTCAGGATTGGTTCCCCAGGCAGGAATGATCAGATTGATCAGCCGGGAAGCAGGCAGGGACATCTCCAGAATTTCATCCGCCGTCATGGCGAGTCTGGTTGATCTCCGGACCAGCTCCAGCAGGGGAATCATCAGCGGCGCACTGATCATCAGGCTCATGCCGGCTGCTTCGACCAGCACGATCGCTTTCATTTTCCACGTCCAGGGCTGGCCCAAAAATAAATAAGCGGTCCAAGCAGCCGCTGCAAAAGCAGCCCAGCGGGGATCAGCCAAAAATATCAGGCCTCCGATAGCTCCTGTCAGGTAGCCTTTTTTCGTTTTCAAGGCCAGCAGCAACCAGGGCGTCCAGGCAAACGCATAGATCAGGGTGATGTGCCCAGCGCTGTAATGGGCCGCAGCCTTGGGGAGCAGTCCGACAGTCAGCCCGCTCAAAATCGATCCGCGATGGCTGACACTCATCTTTCTAAGCAGCAGATAGGCACCAACGCTGCTCCAAACCGCATGGATCGCTGCAGCGATGCTTAACCCTTCTGGCAGCGGAAACATCAGCGCCACCCACCCCGGGGGATACCAAAGGCCGCTGAGCGGATTAGCAGCCAGGGGCATACCGCTGTAAATTAAATTGGTCCAGAGGGGAAAAATACCCTCCCTAACAATCGATTGTTTGATTTCCAGAGCATACGGATAATGAGACAGTAACAAATCACTAAAGTCTGACTGCGGGGAGGGGAACGCCACCCGCCCGAATATGCCAGGCAGGAAAAGGACAGCAGGAAGAAGCAGGGGCCAAAAGCGGACCGCAAACTGGCAAATATCAGGATTGACTTCCTGCCAAAGGAGTTTCTTTTTCAACCCATTCATCAGCTTATTCAACCACCCGGAATATTTGATATGCCGATCCCTGGTGGACCTTTTGAAGCCCTGAGATTTCTCTTAACATTGGAAGCACAGGCCTTTCCTCTTCCACAACCAGGTAATTAATATTCCTGAGGAAAATCAGCTCAGCGGCTCTGTCCGGGGAGAATCTTCCTGCCATAAAATCCTCCACAAATGCCTCTTCTTTCGCAGCCTGGACGGTTTCAAAAGGGTGGCCGTAGATAACGCGACGGCCCGTTTCGGGAGGTATATAAAGGCTTTCCCGGGTGCCGGCCAGGATTAAATCGTTCTCGCTGGTGTTCTCGTTAATCCATGCCAGCACCTGAGTGAAATCCCGGGGAGCAAATATCGTCTCCTCCCTGGTGATCACAGCTTGCATCCCGGAGGTCAGAATAATCACATTGGTAGGAAGAATCAATAAAAACCAGACTGCGATCAAGGTGGAATGCCTGAACACACCTCTGTCTTTAATCCAACTGATCCCCGCAGCAGATAATCCCGCCAGTGGGATATAAAGCCCGGTTAGAAAACGGCGCTGCAATGACCAGGGGATGAATATCAACAGCAAACCAATACCCGCCCAGAAAATAAAAATCCTTTTCTTTCTCTCCCGCCAGATCAGAGGGGAAACAGCCCCTGCCAAGATCAGGGCAGGCGAAAAAGAGAGCCATAAATCCAGCATCTCTGGAGAGGATGTGATGTTCTGTCGATTCCACTGGCTGAGCACAGGATCGGTCCGGATAACCAGGTATTGATAAAGCAGAAGGCCTCCTGCTCCCAGAGCAGCCAAGATCAGCGACTGCAGCCGCCTGTTCTTCCAGATTCCGGGCGTTTTCCCGCTGCCTTCAGCAATCACCATCTCCAAGAATAATGCCCCCTGAACCAGGATAACCAGCACCACCCCGAAGGGCTGAATCAGAGCCAGCACTGCCCCCATCCCCAAGTTAACCAGCGGCATTTTTTCCACCTTGCCAGCCAGCATGCACAGCATCAAGGCCAGCCCCCAGGTAAAATGAGGATTGGTGTAAGCGCTGAGGAAAGGGTACGCTTCCGCGACCCAGAAGTCGCTGGTAAAGAAACCCAACAGGACCGCTGTCCATCCCAGCCCTGATCCCAGCAATGCTGTAGAGAAAGCCAACCGCTGAGCGTATCTGTCAGCAAGATGACTCTTGAAAAATAACAGCATTGCCCAAAACATCAGCCCTGCTCCAATTAAGCGGCTGATATGGAATACAGCTAAAGATGTTGTCCCAATCAAGTCTGCAAAATGCCCCAGGCAGATGTAAAACAAAAAGAGATATGCACCGCTGCCCGGTTGATCTGTGTAAGGGAGGGTAAACCGCCATTGTCCCCTCATCCCCTGCCCTATCTTTGCCAGATAGGACTGTCCATCAATCGGGTTCAATAGGAATCCGCCAAACTCCTCCCCCCCGATGATAAAAGCTGCCAGATAAGGAAGGCTGATAAACAGGAAGAACAATATCCCCAGATAGAGATAAAATTGCCTGTCAGACATGAAATTATTGTATCAGCTTTTCAATCTCCCCCTTGTCTTCACTACCTTACACATCTATAATCACAGGTAGTGTCCAGTCATCTTAAATTCACCCGCGTGTGCTATGAGCAGATCAAAATTGATTTATCAACTGCAGCAAATCGACTCCGATATGGATAACGCCCTGGCCCGCATCCAGGAAATTGATCGTCAGCTGGCAGATAAGCATCAAATCCTATCCACTCAGAAAGAGCTGGAAACCCTCCGGAAAACCCTCCATGAAAAGCAAAAGGCCCTGTCCAGAATAGAGCATGAAGTCGAAGATCAAACACTGAAAATTGAACAAAACCAAAAAAAGCTCTACGGCGGATCGGTCACCAACCCAAAGGAGTTGGCTGATCTCCAACTGGAAGCAGAATCACTTCAAAAATATTTAGCTGTCCTTGAGGACCGTCAGCTGGAGGCGCTCCTGGATTATGAACAGGAATTAGAAAAAACTGATGCTGTTGAAAACAAACTGGCCTCCCTGAAAGAGAACAAGGAAAAGCAAGCCAAGGTCCTGCTGACAGAAAAACAAAATTTGGAGGATTTTCTTTCCCTCCAGAAGAAAAAGCGCCTCAAAAAAAGCGCAGAAATTCCTCCGGATGACCTTGAACTTTACACTAAACTTCGCAGCCAGCTGGGGGGGATCGCCGCGGCAGAGATGAATAACAGCTCCTGCGCAGCCTGTGGTTCAAAAATCCCCTCTGCAGTTGAACAGGAAGCCAAATCACCCAGCAAACTGACAAAATGCACTGCCTGCGGCCGGATCCTCCATCCAGCCTCCTGAGCCGCCAGATCACATGATGCCTGATTTTTCTCAGATAACGATTGACTTCGGTTCATTTTGGATCGGCTTTCTGGCCGGGATCATCTTCTGGCTGCTTTTCAAGCGGCTGCAGCCGCGGGTATCTGCTGCGCTGAAAAAAATTCGCCGTTTGCTCTCCTCCATCCAATTTACCAGCACCAGAGATATAGAGGAGGCTTATCGAAAGCAGGCTTACCGTTCCCTGCAGGCCCAGCATCTCTTCAGCCAATATTTCCCCCTGGAAAATATTCTCATCCCTCCCTGTCTGCTTGCCCCTCCTCCGCCTGCAGTTCCTGAAGAGGACACTGCTGAGCCCAGTCTTCTGCATCAAACGCTCTCATACACCCCGGATGCTGTGGAAATCCCTTCTGCTTACAGCTATCCCAAGCTTACGCTGCTGGAGATTCTATCCTCCGGGCAGGACATTGCCGTAGTGGGCCGGCCCGGGTATGGCAAGACAACAGCTCTGGCAGCGGCTGCTATCCAGCTGCTGAAAGGAAAAAGCCGTTTCCCTTCCCTGCAGGAAAAGATTCCCTTTTTCTTTAAGGCCCATCATATTTTGGCGCAGTTTCCCAACAGCAACCTGCAGGAGGTTCTCCAACGAGCCCTGGCTTCTGGCTCTTCCCTCGTTTCACAGATAGATTATTCCAGTGTGCTCTTTCAAAGCCTGCAAGGCGGACGCTGCCTGCTGATGATCGACGATCTGGAATGTCTGCCCAGAGATGAATTCGATCGGATTATTAATTTTATCCGGGCACTGAAAATCCAATACCCTTCCCTGCAAATTGCAGTCACTACGGGCCCGGATTATTTAGGTGGATTAATTTCAAACGCTTTCATTCCTGCCGCGATCGCGGGGTGGGATTCAGACAGGAAACTTGCCTTCCTGGAACGCTGGGAAAGCGCCTGGAAACTCCTGGAGTCCACTGATCCTGATTTTATGCAAGAGGGTTTCTCGTCAGATCGCGATCTCTGGAGGTTTTGGCTGGCCCATGACCGCTCCTACTCCTCACCACTGGAGTTTGTGCTGAAAGTATATGGGTTTTATACCAATCAAATCTCAGGTACGAGCTCACTGGAAGCCCTGGAAAGTTATCTGGCATCATGCACTCGGGATTTGCCCCCCCAGATCAGCAGTGCTCTGGAGCTGGCAGCGCTGTATAGTATTGATCAACAGCAATCTTCTTTTACCCGTCCAGAGGTGCTCTCCTGGATAAAAACACACCAACAGAAAGGATCCTTTGAGGACAAAAACAGTAAGGACAGCCCGCTTGCCAGAGCGATTCAAGTGGGGCTTGAATCGCAAATCCTGCAGGAAATCAGACCATCTGTGTATATTTTTCGCCAGCAGACAATTGCCGGCCTGCTGGCCAGCCGGGGGTATTCTGGCGTTGATCCCGCTCTTGCCAGGGAAATAATCACTCAAGATCCCTGGGCGATCCGAACAGAAACGCTGCGCTTTTTTGCCGCCCACAATCAAGTAAAACCCATTCTGCCTCAGTTCTTGAGCGACCCTGACCCCTGGAAAAAAAATCTCTCCCTGGCTGGTTGGTGGCTGCAGCATTTACCCCCCAAGGCAGCGGAAACAGATGGCTTGCTGCGAACCCTGACCCGGGAAATCAGCAGAACGCCTTTCTTCTCTGTCAAGCTGAAGTTAATCAGTCGGTTGGCGCTGTTCCGCTCATCACAAACCACCTCCATCCTGAATCATTTACTCCGCTCCCATGATTTGAATGTCAGGCGAGCGGCAGCGCTGGCCTGCGGTCTGACCCACGACGAAAAGTCTGTGACCTTGCTGACAGAACAGCTGGCGGATCTCGCCCCATCTCAATATGCCGCCTGCTATGCTTTGGGGAAAATTGCGTCTCAAAAGGCACTCGAGGCGGTAGCCGACGCTCTGCTCCACGGCGGGGAACTGCTTCGACGAGCAGCAGCCGAGACGCTGTCCAATCATCCCAGCGAAGGCCATGCTGCACTTCGGGAAGGCAGCACTATGGAAGATATCCTGGTGCGATATGCCGTGGTACACGGTCTCCGTAACATCAATCAGCCCTGGTCAGTGGAAATTCTGGACAGGATGAGAATTGAGGACGACCAGTGGGTGGTACGGGATGCCGCCCAGCAGGCTTTTGAAGAGATCTCTGCACCTTCTCCCTATATCCCCGCTCAGCTGCAGCCAAGTTCTGAGACCCCCTGGCTGGTTGAGTTTGCTGGAGAACGGGAGAGCGGCCTTCCTGCTGGAGAAGATACCCGGGAAGTTTTGCTTCAGGCAGTCCGTGAGGGCGATGAAAGTACTAAACAGGCGGCTCTGGGCATCATTCGCAGAGAGGGGTTCACCCAAATCTTTCCAGGGATTTATCAGGCTCTTAACTCGAAAACTACTCAAACCCAGGATGATGCCGAGCTGACCATCTGGCAGGCCTCTGCTTCCGGACTTTCTGTCCCGGCATATCAACCCGTATCAGATCCAGCTGACTCCTGAAAGCAAAAAAGCACCCCCTTGAAAGAGATGCTTATGCTACCAGCTCACCCGAGGGTGTTTGATCATTACGGCAGTAGAGCAAAAATCTTCCGCTGGATATCTGCCGGTTTATGGTCCAGAATGGAGATCAGCTTTTCGTAGCGATCCTTTCCAGCGATGATATTGATTTTCTGTTTATTCACAGCTAATAATCTGGCAAAAAAGTCGATCAACACCTGATTGTCACCAGCATATTCATTGGGGATATGGACCAGGATGGTGCCATCCTTTCTGACCTTGACAAGCTCAATTTTCTTGCCCCGGGGTACGAGCTGTACTGCCAGCGCTGCCCCTTTTTTACCATCATGAAAATGAAAATTCCGCTCTTCCACTGCTTTTTCCTGTGTTTGTGAAGATATTAACCCAAATTATAACAGAATACCCCTGAGCAACGATGCTGCAATCTCAATCAAGAGTATCAGAACGATGGGACTGAAATCAAATCCCCCAATAAAGGGAATCACCTGTCGGATAGGATTAAGCATGGGCTCTACGATGCTGTCCACGGTCCGTCTGACTGGATGAAAGGGATTCATCACGTAAGACAAGATCACCTTGGCCAGGATCAAAACCAACAAGGCCTGTTCAATTATGTTGATTACAGCAGCAATTATCATACCAGCTTCCTGTTCTCCTTACCGGGGTCCAACAACAGCAGACCCTATCCGCAAATAGGTGGCCCCTTCTTCTACTGCGACCCGATAATCTCCGCTCATCCCCATTGATAATTCTGTCAAGTTACTCCGGGGAAACTCCTCCTGGAGCTGATCCCGGATGTCCCTCAAACGCACAAAATAAGGTCGGGCTTTTTCTGGATCCGCAGCATACGGAGCCATGGTCATCAACCCTTTCAAAGATAACTGCTCCAGCTCCAACAGCTGACCAATTTCATCGACCAGTTGATTCCACTGGGCGTCTTTCCAGGCCGGGAAGCCGTATTTGGTTTCTTCTCCACTGACATTGCATTCGGCAAAAATTGGGATTTGTCTGCCCGCTTTCTCAGCCTCCAGATTCATTTTTTTGGCCAGCGAGAGGCGATCAATAGAATGAACGACATCAAAATGGCGGGCTACCTGCCGCTCTTTCCCATGCTGAATGTGACCAATCATATGCCATTCAATTGGCATATCTGCCAGCAGTTCCATTTTAAAGAGTGCTTCTTGCAGATAGCTCTCCCCAATTTTCAGCTGCCCCAATTCTGTCAGCTGCTTGATGACCAGCGCCGGTTTTTCCTTGGTAACCACAACCAGCTGAATTTCCTCAGGTTCCCTTCCCACGTCCTCTGCTCTCTGGTGAATATCCTCCAGGAGATGCTCTAAATTGTGCTGCAGTTGTTCTTTATCATTACCTGCCGCCATGGTCTTGACTCCCTCTTTTCAGGTAAAAAACCGCCCCAAACCTGCCGGTTTTCCCCTGTTCTGCGCGGTGGGAATACCAATCATCGACTTCACAAGCTGTACAGATCCCAGCGACTTCAATATCTTTCACACCGGCATGTTCCAGCGCTGTTCTGTTGGCCTTCCACAAATCCAATTGTACCGCACCGTGCTGCTCGTTGAGCAGCTCATCGTGACACTCAGGAAATGCCGACTTGATCGCCTGAATGACCTCTTTACCGACCCAATAATGATCAGGTCCAATGGAAGGTCCCAGTCCGGCAAGGATCCTGTTCGGATCTGATCGAAAAGCTCTTTGCATAGCCTGTACCGCCTTGGCAGCAACTTTCAAGGCGGTTCCTTTCCAGCCTGCGTGAACCAATCCAATTGCTTTCTGCTCGGGATCATATAAGAAAATCGGGACACAATCCGCGAACCGCATCAACAGTCCAATCCCGGGTCGATCTGTGAGCACTGCATCGGCTTTCTGGAGGGGACGATCCGGGGTTCTCGGCTGCTCTGCAATAACGATTCGGTCAGAGTGGATCTGCCAGACTTCATGCAGCTGTTCTTCCTTCAAGCCCGCCTGCTCCAGGAGCCGCTGCTTGTTCTCCACGACATTGGACAGCTGATCTCCTACCGTGCTTCCCAGGTTTAAAGACTTCCACGGAGATGGGCTCACCCCTCCGTGTCGGCTGTAAACCGCCTGATAAACTGTATCCTCCGGGAAGGTCTCAAAATGATAGCACTTCAAGGCCTGGTCTGTCTGAACTTGCACCCCGCTAATCTCCGCCTTTATTCACGGCGTGCTTGACAGCCATCACTTTCCGGGTATCTTCCATGGATTCTTCCACCAGCGGAAATCCGAACCAGGCTGTTGTGAAGCCGAACAAAGCCCCGGTGATGGTGCGCAATAACGGCGTGCTCTCTCGAAACGAGATGATATCCCAGGGGAGCTGACTGACAATCTGACTGACGCCGTCCAAGCCGATCGGGACCATACCCAGAACCACCCAGGCGGTAATAGGCAGGCTTTTGATCCGTTTTCCCGTTAAAGAAAATAATAAACCAAACCCGAATATCGCCCCATAGATGGCCACATCCCGCTGACAGAGAGCGACCTTATATCCCAGCTGGTCATTCCCCAGGAATTGATGAGCAGTCTCCAGGTCAAGCGGATCAAATCCAGTCGCCTCCTGATAAGTTTTCAAACCCCCAACCTGAGCCGCTTCTCGAGGATAGGCTGGCTGCTCCCCGTAGATAAACCAGGAGCGAAAAGCCAGCTGATGGCAGAGCCGGCTGTACACAGCGTAAATCACTCTTGCAGAACGAGTCGCTCCGCTGGATTGAAGTACAGGTGCCAGGAAAGCCAATCCAACATACACCAGCACAGCGGCATTAAAGAGAAGCATATATCGATTGGAAAGCCAGTAAAAAAAACGGTCAATAAATCTCATATTCTGCCCCCGCTGCACCCTTTCCCGATGCTCTGGTTGGTCGATGGTTTCCAGCTGATTACTTCGATCACGGGCTGCTGCCAGGGTGATCCGCAGCGTTTGTCGATCGAAAGGAGCTTTCAGCTGATAAGGACCAACTTCCACTACCGGCACTTCCGCTTGATAGGCGGAAATATTTTCTCGGTCGATATTGATTTTTACCAGACGGTGGGGGATCTCTTCCTGGAGTTCAGTGAGATCTTCTTCTACTGCCAGACAGCGCTGACAATTATCCTTTGTAAATAAGGTCACGGTTAACACGGATGAATATTTTCCTTGCTGTCGATTATAAGTTGATGGTGATCAAACTTCCAAATCGGGTGAGATAAATGGTTAATCGCTCAAATAAACCCCAGAAAAGCAGGTTACCGACGATAATCAGCACGACACCCATAGCAACTTCCAGATTATGCATCGCTTTTCCATGTTTCTGCAGGGCAGCAGTAACCCATCCCATCCCCAGAGCGGCGATCAAAAACGGCACCGCTAATCCAGCGGAATAGGCTGTCAGCAGCGTTCCCCCGGTGAGCACAGACCCTCCGCTGAGCGACAACGTCAGAATCGCTCCCAGTACAGGGCCGACACAGGGAGACCAGCCGGCTGAAAAAAATATTCCCATTAAGAAGGATGAAATGTATCCCTTGCTCTGGTCCGGTCTTGTTTGACGACGGGTATCATATTGCAAAAAGGGAATCCGCCACAATCCGGTCATATGAATCCCAAACAGGATGACGATCAAGCCGCCAATTTTCTCCAGCCAGTCCCGGGCTTCTATCAGCAGGCTCCCCAGGGCAGAGGTGGCCACGCCAAGAAGGACAAAAACCACGCTGAAACCCATGACAAACGCCATGCCATGGCTGAAGGTCGTCCACCGTTTCTGGGCCCGCTCAGGCTCATCAAAAGCCGTTCTGCCTCCCAGGTATCCAACATAGGCGGGCACCAGAGGCAGTACACAGGGTGACAGGAAAGATGCCAGCCCTGCGATAAAGGCTGAGCCCAAGCTAAAGATACTGACGGTGTCCATAAAAGCTCCTAGATAACCTTTTCCTGTGATTTTCTCTGCCGTTAATATTCGATGACCTTTACCTTGGTCCCAACTGTGGTACCGGCAACATCTCGAAATCCTTCCTGGTAGCCGACCACTGGGTTTGCCCAGCGGTAAATCCACTGGGCGTCATCAGGAGCCACATTGACACAGCCGTGGGAGGTGGGTTCTCCAAAGTTGTTGTGCCAGAAGGTGGAATGAATAGCAATCCCGCCGGGGTAGAAAAAAGAAGCCCAACCAATTCCCGGGATCATCCAGCCAGCTTCATTGGTTCCCCCAGACATTTGAAGCGAATTAAATTTTTGGTAGATATTAAAGCCATCCGATCCATATCCAGTCAGGGGAGTTTCTGCAGGAACGGCTCCAGTGGATATGCGGCAAAAATATACTTCCCTGTCCCCTTCATAACACGACAGGGTTTGCCGGGCCATAGACGCGTCAACCACGATTTGTTTGTCTTCGGCTTCGGGGTGAATGGGCGCCATGTCCTCTTCTGTCAGCATCCGCAGCGCTTCTCCAGGGACCCAGAGGATATCCCCCGGATTCCCAAATCGTTCATTCACACGATAGTAGCTCCTGCCATCTGCTCTGGTTTCAACCTGATCCACCCAGAGAATCTGGCTGTAATAAAACCTGGGGGGGAAATACTTGGTCTCCATCAATTTCCACCAGGAGGATCGGTAGGGTGGATTAGCCAATTCCGCGTTTACCCAGGGAACGGTCACTTCCATCCAGATCCCATCCCGGCCCTCAGGAATAGCTTCCATCGTCTGGTTAGGAGAATTTTTAACCGGCTGAATATTGGGCGCCCAAATAAATCCATCCGGCGTTTCCACCCAGCGCTGGACATTGCGAAAAGGCCATTTACCAATCACTTCCTGATAGCAGGGCACAACTTCATCTTCCAGATAGGTGCCTACCGTGGCAGCATCATAATCGGGTTTTGCCTTGATATCGACGATGCCCCGTTCCCGGCGTACCCCGACAACCACCCGGCCGATCTGGTCCGCATCGGGAAACTCTTCCTGAAACAACCAGCGCTGTGAAGGGGGGAATATCAGCATTCCTGCTGCCGCCGCAGAGGCTTTTAAAAATTCTCTTCTGGTAATTGAGGTGGTTTCTTTGTTCATCTTTCTCTCTGTGCAGCCTGTCATCATCCTGCGATATAATCTTCTACCAGCTGTCTGGCCTGGTCATCCCGGTATTGCTCGGGCGGGGATTTCATGAAATAAGCAGAAGGCCCCTGGAGAGGGCCTGCATCGCCCCGATCCAGCCCAATTTTTGCACAGCGAACCGCGTCTATGATCACGCCGGCAGAATTGGGAGAATCCCAGACTTCCAGTTTTAACTCCAGGTTTAATGGAACATCCCCAAAGGAGCGCCCTTCCAGGCGGATATTGGCCCATTTTCTATCGGTCAGCCAGGGAACGTAATCGCTGGGGCCGACATGGATGTTTCCTTCCTCAAGCTGATATGGCAGCTGGCTGGTGACTGCCTGAGTCTTGGAAATTTTTTTCGATTGCAGGCGATCTCGGTCCAGCATATTATAAAAATCCATATTTCCGCCAAAATTCAATTGATAAGTCCGATCTAATTTGACACCTCGATCCCGGAGCAGGTTCGTCAGTACTCGATGAACTATCGTTGCCCCAACCTGGCTTTTAATGTCATCCCCGATGATTGGCAGACCCCGGTCCAGGAAGCGCTTGCTCCAATAGTTTGAGGAGGCAATAAACACTGGGATACCATTGACAAAAGCGCAGCCGGCGTCCAGCACCTGTTCTACATACCACTTGGTGGCCATCTCTGATCCGACCGGGAGAAAATTGACCACCACATCGGTGCGGGTATCTTTCAGAATGCTGACGATATCATCCGTGGGGCCAGGCGCTTTTTGAACGTGTTCCTGCAAATATCTACCCAGCCCATCATGGGTCATCCCTCGATGAACAGGAACGCCGAGCTTTGGCACCTGGGAAAACCGCTTGGTATTATTGGGTGCTGCCCAGATGGCTTCTCCGAGGTCTTTCCCTACCTTGCTGCTGACCACGTCAAAAGCGGCCGAAAACTCAATATCCCCGATGTGGTAATCTCCCATGCGGACGTGCATCAGCCCCGGGATATCAGTTTGCTCTTCCACCTCCCGGTAATACTGCACACCCTGCACCAGCGCTGAGGCACAGTTTCCCACCCCGATTATGGCTACACGAACTTTTTTATCACCCATAGTTTTTCTCTGTTAACACCCCTATTCTACCACTCCTGGCTGATTTCCCTCCCCCCGTCCATCTCTAAGATGTGCCCAGCGCCGAAGATCTTTCTCAAGCCACGGTTCTGCGCCCAAGCCGAATGCTGTTGCCCACCACAAAAACATCACTGATCGCCATTGCGCCTGCCGCCAGGATCGGGCTCAGCAGCCCCACTGCAGCTACAGGGATGAGGATGACATTGTAAATAAAAGCCCAGAACAGATTTTGCTTGATAGTGCGCAGGGTCATCCGGGAAAGCTTGATCGATCTGGACACCCCCCTCAGATCGCCGCTGATCAAGGTAATTGGTGCCGCTGCCATGGCTACATCGGTCCCTGTTCCCAAAGAGATGCCCACATCCGCCTGTGCCAGCGCCGGGGCATCATTGATCCCATCCCCTACCATGGCAACGACCTCTCCCGCGCGCTGCATCTTGGCCACCTCAGCAGACTTCTCTCCCGGCAGCACCTCCGCCCTGACCTGGTCAATTCCTACCTGACCTGCGATCGTTTGCGCCGCCAGCTGATTGTCTCCCGTGATCATGATCACTTCTAAACCTAACTCCTTCAATTCCTGCACGGCCTGGATAGAGTGTTCTTTAATGGTGTCAGCGATCCCTACTACTCCACGAAGCCTACCCTCTACGGCCACAATAACAGCCGTTTTTCCCTGCCCCTGAAGTCTGGAAACAGCCTCTTTCCCCGCTTCCCAATCTACTTCTTCTTCCTCCATCATCCGGGGGTTTCCGACAACTACCTGCTGACCATCTACCACAGCCTTTACCCCTCTGCCGACCACAGCCTGAAAATTTTCCGGGGCCAGCAGCCTGATTCCCCGATCTCCAGCCGCAGCCAGCAGCGCCTCCCCGAGCGGGTGCTCGGAGGCTTTTTCTACCGATGCAGCCAGCTGAAGCAGTGTCTCTTCTGTGATTTCTTTTTGACCCCCCGAAAAAACGATCAGGTCCACGACAGCAGGCTGCCCTTTGGTTACCGTTCCAGTTTTGTCCAGGACCACTGCTGTCAGCCCCCCTGATCGTTCCAGAGCCTCGCCCGATTTGTATAGAATGCCATTCTCCGCCCCCTTTCCGGTCCCTACCATCACGGCTGTAGGCGTGGCCAGCCCCATGGCACAAGGACAGGCAATCAGCAGTACAGCAACCGCGTTCAGCATCGCTCGGGTAAACGCTCCGGTCTCAGCTGCTGCCGGCGGGGGGACAAGGGCAAACCAAACTAAAAATGTGGCTATTGCGATTAAGACCACCACCGGGACGAATATCGCAGAAACTTGATCCGCAATCCGTTGAATGGGCGCTCTGCTTCCCTGAGCTTCCTCCACCAACCTGATAATCTGAGAAAGCACGGTTTCTTTTCCCACCCGGGTAGCTTCAAATTTGAGCAGGCCCAGTTTATTGAGTGTGGCTCCGACAACTTCATCGCCGGTGCTCTTTTCCACAGGCATGGACTCTCCGGTCAGCATGGATTCATCCACTGAGGAATGACCTTCTACCACCACGCCGTCAACAGGGATTTTATCCCCGGGCTTAACAACCACAATATCACCGATATCCACTTCTGCGGCTGGGATTTCCACTTCCTCCCCACTGCGAATCACCAGGGCTTTTTCCGGCTTGAGGTTCATGAGTTTTTTTATCGCCTCGCTGGTCCTGCCTTTGGCCAGCGCTTCCAGATATTTCCCTCCTTTGATCAAGGTGATGATCATTGCCGAAGTTTCAAAGTAAACATGACCGGAGACAAAGCCGAACAAAACCGGCAGAGAGTATAGATATGCTGCCGAGGATCCCAGGGCGACCAGCACATCCATATTGGCAACCCCGTTTTTCAACGATTGATAGGCCCCGGTGTAATAATGACTGCCCACATAGAATTGAACCGGGGTTGCCAGGGCAAACATCAACCACTTCACCCAGGGTTGAAAAGCCCAGCTGCCCAGCAGGTTAAAATCTCTTCCCATGGAAATTACAAAGAGGGGGACTGTAAAAAGCAGGCCGATTAACAGGTGCCTTCTCTGCTGCCGAATTTCCTTTTTCCTGGCTTGCTCCTCAACATCGACAAACTGATCTCCCAAAATTTCGGCCTCAAACCCTGCCCGGGATACTGTCTGCCGTAAATCTGATTGACTGATCAGGGTGGGTATATAGGAGACGTTTACTCTTCCAGACACCCAATTAACCCTGACATCACTGACACCCTCCAGCGCTGCAAGCGTGCGCTCTATCCGCCTGCCGTCCCGGTCATCGCTCAGCTGCGACACCAGCAGCTCTGCCTCTCCGACGGCAATATCGTAGCCGGCCTTTTTTATTTTGTCGATGACGTCGTTGACCGTGGTTAAATCCGGATCATATTCTACAGTAGCCCGTTCCGTTGAAAGATTGACATGGGCGGATTTCACCCCCGGGTTTTTCTTGATATTTCTCTCTACAGCAGCTACACAGTTCGCACAGGTCATTCCCGTTACCGGTAAATTGGATTGCTTTGTTTGGCTCATTTCTTCCCTCTACAGATAAATAAATATTTTTCCCAGTCGTTATGCTTTTTCCGCTGGGTAATTGATATCGTCCAGCAGCTGTCTGATTTTTTCTTCCGTTGCCGGATCTTGATAGCTGACCGTGGCCTGTTTCTTTTCCAGATCCGCAGTCACAGATTTCACCCCATCAAGATCACCGATTTCCATTTCCACTGTGTGCACACAGTGCTGGCAGGATATGTTAGGTATATTCAGCTCCAGGGTATTCATCCAGTCCTCCTATCTTTGTGGCTTATGCTTTTGTTGCCGCCTGATATATTTCCAGGATTTCTCCCAGCACGCGCTCTCTCTCTTCCGGATCCCCCCCTCTTACCGCAGAGATCAGGCAGGAATTCAGATGACTGTCCAGAATTTTCAGGCTGACTTTGTTCAATGCTGATTGTATGGCGTAGATCTGATTGATGACATCGATGCAGTAGGCATCTTCCTCCACCATGCGCTGAACGCCGCGGATATGCCCTTCAACCGTCTTTAATCTTTTTAAAGCCTCTTGATTTTCTTTCATCGCTCCCCCCCTCCCCGGGGGGTTGGGCATATACTATCACTATTGCAGGAGTTTGTCAAACAGTTCACCTCCCCTTGTTACACTTTGTTAAGAAAACAAAACCCCGGGCGGTGTCCCACCCGGGGTTGAGGGTCATCCTACTCAGATCATTCCGCCAGCGCCTCGGTAAACGCAGTCCGGAAAGTCTCCTCCGCGACCGGCCCCAGCCACTGCTGAATGATCTCCCCTTCCCCGTCTATCAGGAAGAAATGGGGCTGATACCGATAACCCAGTTCCTGCTTAAATTGATCGGTCAAAGGATCATCAATATTGAGATAAACAAAGTTGATTTGATTGATATATTCCACTTCCAGCCCATGCACGATGGGCGCCATGTTCTGGCAGCTTGGTCACCAGAAAGCGAAAAATTCTACCAGTTGAATATCACCGGAAGCCAGGTTGACCGTCCCGGGATCCGTTCCCTGAAGTCCGACCCGGGCAGTAGGCACAACTTCCGTTTCAGGGTCAGCTGGCTCCGCTTGCTCTACAGTCTCCGTTTGCTCCCCGGGCTGCAATTCCTCAACAGTTTCCGTCGGCATCCCAGTTTTCGTTGCTGCGACCGGGGGGTTTTCCTCAGTCGCTGGCAGTTTGGCGATATTTTCCTGTGGCCTGGTGCCCATCCAGAACATTGAGGCGGTGAGGACAGCGAGAGCAGCCACCATCCCCAGCACAACGAATAATAAATTGCGTTTACGTTGATCCATTTTCACCTCCTGTCAGTAAAGCTGTATCCTGATTATAGCGGTGCCCTCCTTCTGATATGATGAGAATTTGCTTAGCGAAAAACTGCTACCCTGTTCGGCGCTTGACAGAGGGCATGGAGAGTTATACACTCTATGCATCGCAGTCTGGAGGGAGCAGCTTGATAGAGAAGAAACCCATCATCAGAATCATCCTTTTTGCAGGGATCCTCACCGCCTGCGCCGTCTGGATCTGGGTCTCCCGCGTCCCCGAGTCTGTCAGAAGTGACCAGACTTCTGCAGCTGCCCAGACAGGGTTTCTCGCCCCCGATTTTACCTTGACCACACTGGAGGGAGAAAGTTTTAACCTCCGGGCCCAACGTGGGAAGCCGGTAATTTTAAACCTGTGGGCAAGCTGGTGCCCTCCCTGCAGAGCAGAAATGGCCGCCTTACAGCAGGTTTACCAGGAATTCCAATCGGAGGGTCTGGTGGTGGCTGCTGTCAATGCCTCAAACCAGGATTCCGTCTCTGAAGCAGCCGCTTTTGTATCCCGCAATGGACTCACCTTCCCGGTTCCCCTGGACACCTCTGGGTCGGTAAGCAGGCTGTACAACCTTTACTCTCTTCCCACGACATATTTTATTGACAGCAGCGGTGTAATCCAAAATATCGTCATTGGCGGCCCTATGCCGCTTTCCTTGATCCGGATCGAAGCAACCAGACTGCTGCAGGAGTAGAAGATGCTTCCCACCCTGTCCCTCGGCCCGCTTTCCCTGCCGGTTCCCGCCATTCTGCTGATATTTGGCTTCTGGCTGGGATCAGCTGTGGCAGAAAAAGAAGCGGCGCGGTTGAATCTTAAAGTTGATTCCCTGGCGAATTTAATGCTTCTCTCGCTGCTAATTGGGCTCCTGGGTGCCAGAATATCCTATGCCGCCGCCTTTCCAGAGGCGTTCCAGGGAAACCTGCTCAGTCTGGTCTCCCTCAATCCCAATTTACTGGATCCTCAGGCAGGATTGCTGCTCGCCCTCTTCAGCAGCTGGGTCATCGGCCAGCGCAGCGGTCTCCCCCTCTGGAGAACACTGGATGCGCTGATCCCGTTTTTCGGCACAATGGTGCTCTTTTACCACCTTTCAAATTTTGCCGCCGGGACGGGCTACGGACTGGCTACAGATCTTCCCTGGGCAATTCAGCTCTGGGGCGCTTCACGGCATCCTGTGCAGCTCTATCTCTCTCTCGGCATACTGACTGTGACCGCAGCTTTTATGCTGATGCCCAATTTGCATAAACGCCTGCCCGGTGCCAGATTTCTCCTTTTTCTGTCCCTGATCTCCATCTGGGAAATCTTGGCTTCCGGGTTCAAGCAGAGCGGCTCCTTAATTGGGCCCGGTATCAGGCTGGCGCAGCTTGGTTTTTTCATCCTGGCGGCTGCCGGACTGATCGCATACCATTTGCTGTGGAGGCGGTATCGGAAGGAGGAGACTCTTGAAACTTGATAACCAAACCGTTCTGATCACCGGCGCGGCCCGCCGTGTTGGTCGGACAATGGCCCTGGCGGTGGCCAGGGCGGGAGGTGATGTGATCATCCATCACAACAGTTCCCCGGAGCAAGCCCAACAAACCAGGGATGAAATCATCGCTTTAGGACAGCAGGCCTGGGTCCTGAAATCAGATTTCACTGACCCTGATCAGACCCTGGCGTTAATTGCAAAAGCTTTTGACATCCGCAGGATTGACGCCCTGGTAAACAGCGCGTCCATTTTCACCGATCACACCTGGAAAACCACCACCCTGGAGGACTGGGAGACCCACCTTCAGATTAATCTCACAGCACCCTTCTTACTCAGCCAGGCTTATGCCCGGCGGCTGAGCAATAACAGTCAGGGTCGGATTGTCAACATCCTGGATTGGCGGGCACTGCGTCCAGGCGCAGATCATTTTCCTTATACGGTCAGCAAATCAGGGCTTCTCGGGCTTACAAAATCCCTGGCGGCTGCTCTCGCTCCCCAAGTCCTGGTCAATGGCATCGCTTTTGGCGCCATCTTACCCCCCAGCGACGGAGGAGATGTCGAGGAAATTATCCAGCCAGTCCCCCTGAACCGCTGGGCGGAGATGGAGGAGGTCGGAGAGACACTTCTTTTCTTGCTGGGAGGCCCTTCGTATATCACCGGCGAAGTCATCCACCTGGATGGCGGCCGTCATCTTATCTAACTCATCAAACACATCTGTAAACCTGCTTGCTGAGCGGGGAGGAAATAATGGACAAGGTAATTATCAAAAATTTGATGGCTAGAGGTATTATTGGAGTAAATGATTGGGAGCGGGAAAAACCTCAGGAAATCTTGATCAATATTACCCTCTTCGGGGATCTATCCACGGCTGGGGAAACAGACGAAGTGGAGGACAGCATCAACTATCGTACAGTAGCGAAAAGAGCTCAATCACTGGCCGAAAACTGTCAGCGTCTGACAGTAGAAGCTTTAGCTGCTGACATCGCCGGGGTCTGCCTGGAAATGGACAGAGTTGAGTCTGTTTCAGTCCAGGTCGAAAAACCCGGGGCAGTCCGCTTTGCGGAATCCGTTGGAGTAGAGATTGTCCGATCAAAATAACCATTCACCCAATTCGTTCTTGATCGGCCTGGGAAGTAATATCCAGCCAGTTGAGAATATCCAGAAAGCTGCTGCCCTGCTCAGACAGCAGTCCCTCCAAGCCTCGTTCTCCCGGGTCTGGCAATCAGAAGCTGTTGGCAGTCAGGGACCTGATTTCCTGAATGCTGCCGCCTTGATCGCAACCCCTCTCTCCGCGCAGGCATTGAAATCGGAGGTCCTTTCCCGGATTGAGATTCAACTGGGGCGGAAGCGATCAGCAGACAAGAATGCGCCCCGGACAATTGATCTGGACATCCTGGCCACTAACCAGGCGACAATGGATCCGGGGCTCTGGCAGTATGCCCACAATGCCGTTCCGGCTGCAGAGCTGCTTCCTGGAATGACCGCAAGTCAGACCGGGAAAACGCTGGCAGAAACCGCCAAGCTGCTTGCTTCTACACAGAATATCCGCCTGCGCCAGGACGTCACACTAAATCTTCCCTGAACAGGACAGCCTGTTCAGGTCATCCTAAAACTGCAGGGGTGTGGCCCCCCGGGAAATATTATCCAGGAATTCCTGTCGGGTAGGCATGTTATGACGGAATCCACCAGACATGGCCGAGGTCGTCATCCTGGCATCATGCTTTTTGACACCACGCATCACGGAGCATAGATGGAGCCCTTCCACCACCACTGCCACCCCTTTGGGATGAAGCATCTCATCCAGCAAATCGGCGATCTGCCTGGTCATGCGCTCCTGCACCTGCAGTCGGCGGGCAAACATATCCACGATCCGGGGAATCTTAGATAGCCCGATGACCTTTCCTTTGGGAAGGTATGCCACGTGGGCTCTACCCAAAAAGGGCAGCATGTGATGCTCACACATGCTGTAAAACTCAATATCCCGGACGATTACCATCTCATCATAAGTAACTTCAAAGACCGCCTCGTTAAGCAGTTCGATCGGGTCCGTCCGATAACCACTGAGCAGCTCCTCGTAGGCTTTGGCTAAGCGTTCTGGAGTTCGTTCTAAGCCCTCTCGGTTGGGATCCTCCCCAATAGCCAGCAGGATGTTTTCTACAGCCCCTCGAATAGTCTCCAGGTCCATCTGGCCATCAATCAGTCCTGCAATCTTTTCCAGGACTTCACTGTCATTGTGCATATTTTCCTCACTTCCCCAACGAAATAGTTAGCGGCTTCTGATTAGCATCAGCCGTTCTGTTCAGCTTGCTTGAACTGCGTTTGCAGTGCTCTCTCAATTCGCTCACTTCCCCGCTCCGGCAGTTGACTTCCCTCCGCAGGCTGCAAAAATTTTCTACCCCTTAATGATATAAAACAAGCGAAGGAAAGCCCCTTCGCTTGCTGATTAAGCGGTTAGCTTTTTCCCTCAGGCGATCTCCGGTTCAATCAACCCATAAGTATCATCATGGCGCCTATAAAGCACATTGATAGCCTCAGTTTGGGCATTATAGAAAACAAAGAATCTGTTGTGTCCCAGGAGCTCCATCTGCTCGATTGCTTCCAGTTCATTCATCGGTCGCAGGGCAAACTTTTTTCTACGAACAATTTCAGGTTCTTCGTACTCCTCCTCCATCATCAGCTCGGTCAGGTCATCATGTAGGCCCTGCTTCCAGCGGTCATTTCTTTTCCCTTTGTAACGCTTAATCCGCCGCTGGATAGTATCCACAGCTAAATTTAAGGCACCTACAATATCAGCTGCTTTTTCCTCCGCTCGCAGAAGAAAGCCTTTCCCCTGCACGGTTATCTGGACCACTTCGCGCTCTTCTGCATTGCGAGCATTGGTTGATTTCAAATCCACACGCGCGTCTACAATGTCATCCAAAAATCTGTCCAGATCGGATACCTTCCGGTAAACCTGGTCTTCAAGATGTTCAGAAATGTCGATATCTTTCCCATAGATGTTTACCTCTATTGCCATGGATGCCTCCAATATTCCTGCAAATTTTTATGACTGCTGCGTACTCTGTATATTATAGTGCCCGGGCCAAGGTTAGGCCATAAACCTGTTTTGCCCGGGCTGTTTTTAATGCCACGGCACAGGCATTGATCGTTGCCCCGGTGGTAACCACATCATCCAGAACCAACACCGAGAGATTTGCCGTCAGGGTTTTCTCAGCCTGGAAAGCATCCGCTACGTTTTCCCAGCGCTCCTCCATCTTCAACCCCACCTGGGATTTTGTAATCCTGACTCTGGCAAGGGCCCTGGGCATCACAGGGATGCCAGCTGACCAGCCCAGGGGCCGGGCCAGGCAAACGGCTTGATTATACCCGCGCTGCCGATATCTGTTCCTGTCCAACGGAACAGGCGTGATCAGGTCGATCTGCCATCCCAGTTGGTCTAACAGCTTGCTGAGATACTCCCCGAAAATGGTGCACAAGCCGAGATTCTTTTTGTATTTCAGTTGATGCACGGCCCGTTTTAAAGGCCCCCCAAAAACAGCCCAGGAACGAACTGCTGAAAAAGCAACTGAATTTCCCGCTTTCTGACAGCGCTGGCAGAAGCTGCTGGTGGCGTCATCCAGCGGCTGTCCGCAGATTTCACATATGGGGGAGACAATCCTTAGAGTTTTTTCCTGGCAATCCTCACACCAGCGTATCCCCCATTCCCCACATCCGGCACAGCGCGGCGGAAAAAGAATATCAATCCCTTTCCATAGTCCGTGATAAAATCGTGCCCTCATGGCCGTCCTTCAGATGCGTTCACCTGCGGTTGGTTTGCCTATCCCCCCACGCAGACAGCTATCCGCCAAACATTCCGGCTAAGGCCGAGTCTTTCAATTGAAGTCCAGCCGGTCCCAGCAGGATGATCAGCAGGGAGGGGAAGATCAGTAGGGCCATCGGAAAGAGCATTTTTACCGGCGCCTGCTGGGCTTTTTCTTCTGCAATCTGCCGGCGGCGCGTTCTCATCTGATCGGATTGAATGCGCAGCACTTTTGCCATGCTGACCCCCAACTGCTCACTCTGAATAATTGCGGCGACAAAGCTGGTCATCTCTGCAATGCCAATGCGTTCTGACATATTGCGCAGCGCCTGCCTGCGCACGCTGCCCAATTGGACCTCGCGTAAAACGCGGGCAAATTCATCCGAGAGGGCGTCATCCCATTTCTCAGCGACCTTGGCCATGGCAGCATCAAAACCGAGGCCGGCCTGGACACAGATGGTCAGCAAATCGAGGGCATCAGGCATTGATTTTCTGATCTCATCCTGCCTGCTGTTGATTTTGCTTTGCAGCAGCAGTTGGGGCATGAAAAAACCAATCACGGAGAACAAAGCAGTCATCAACAGCTTTCTCCCCCAACTCCAAGCCATTGAACCCATCGAGAACACAAACAGCAGCAGTCCTGCTACCACGACTGCTGCAATAAATCGGGAAGCCCAGAATATCGTTGGATCCAATCCAGGAGGATTTCCCGCTAACTCGAGCTTCTTCTCTGTCCTTTCAATAGCGTTCTGAGGGGTAAACCGTTCCGTTATTTCGCCGATCTTTTCCGCCATGGGAACGAGAATGCGTTCTGTTATTGGCTGGGAAAGCTCAATCTCCTCTAAGGTGATCTCCTCACCGCGGGAAATATACTCCTTCAATCGTTCATCCAGCGGTGTTTCTTCCTGCCGGTTGCGCAGTCCCACGATCACCAGGATCACCGCCATGATCACAATCACTAAGAGAAAAACCCAGATCAGGATATTCATGCAATCCTCCGCTAAAAAATCAAACTTCGATATCGGCGAGTTTATTCATCGCCAGATAGCCGCTGAAGACCATCACAGCGGCGATTCCCAGCATAATACCACCGCAGAGCAGGTTCCCCGGTTGGAAAAAGGTCAGCAGGTAATCCCGGTTTGCAAACCAAAGCAGCCCCATCAGAATCAACGGCAGCAGGGCCAAGAACCGTCCGGAGTACATCACCTGAGATACCAATACCTTGATTTCACCGGCAATTTTGATCCTTTCCCGAATGGTGTAGGAAATGGTATCCAGAATTTCCGCCAGGTTCCCACCAACTTCGCGCTGCACATTGATCGCCGTGATGATCAAATCAAGATCATCACTGGGAATTCTTCTGTGGAGATTGTTTAAGGCATCCTCCATGGAAATCCCCAGCTGCATCTCCTGCACCACCCGTCGGAATTCTTCAGCGATCGGGGGCGGCAGCTCACGGCTGACAGCCTCCAAAGCCTGCATGGTGGAATATCCCGCCCTCAATCCGTTAACCACCAGGTTGAGCATATCGGGAAGCTGATTCCCAAAAGTGGTCAATCGCTTATTTTTTTGACGTTTGACATAGATACGAGGAGCGATCCCCCCCAGCACCGCCCCGATCAGGGCAGATATTATCGACTGTCCCCCCAGTAACCAGGCGATGAAAGCCAGTCCGAAGGCGGCGATCACCATCGCTGCCAAATATTCAGCCGGCCTTAATTTCAAATCCGCCTGGGCCAGGTTAGCTGCTATTCGATCCCCGATGTTGGAGCCTTCCAGCTGCTTGTCGAGCCATTCCGCGATCGCTGATGTCTTCTGTTCTTTTGCCAGCTCTACAGCGTCGTCAAACTCCTCTTCCACATAATGGGAAAAACGATCATCCAGGACAGTCTGTTCTTCTTGAAGAGAAAATACGATGCCGATGACCAGCAGCACCGCGGATAAACTTCCGCCAATAATTAAAATCGTTGTCATTGCTCGCCTCTCAACCGCTCATCAAGCCGGAACTCAGGAATGCTTCCTCGAGAAAATGGAAGGCGGCAGATGAATCCCAGCTCCCTCAATCTTATCCATATATTTCGGGCGCAGTCCGGTGGGCCGGAGTTCACCCAGCACCTGCCCGTCTTCAATTGCCGTTTGCTCAAAACGGAATATATCCTGCATCGTGATCACATCCCCCTCCATGCCGACCACTTCCGAAACGTTGACGACCTTTCTGCTACCATCCTGCATTCTGCTCTGATGGACGATCAGATCGATCGCCGAGGCAATCTGTTCCCGGATGGCCCGCACCGGCAGATCCATCCCCGCCATCAATGCCATAGTTTCCACCCTTGCCAGCGTATCCCTGGGTGAGTTTGAGTGGGCTGTGGTAAGAGACCCATCGTGACCGGTGTTCATTGCCTGAAGCATATCCAGCGATTCCTCCCCACGGATCTCGCCGACGATGATGCGGTCAGGACGCATACGCAGGGTGTTAATAACCAGCTGGCGAATGGTGACCTCCCCTCGCCCTTCAATGTTTGGGGGACGGGATTCCAGAGTGACCACATGGTCCTGCCGCAGCTGAAGTTCGGCTGCGTTCTCCACCGTGATGATGCGTTCATCATTAGGGATAAACTGGGAAAGCACGTTCAACAGCGTGGTTTTTCCTGACCCGGTGCCTCCAGAAATAATAATGTTGAATCTCGATTTGACTGCTGCCTCTAAGAATTGAATCGACCCGGGAGTCAGCGTGCCAAAATCAATCAGCTGTTCCACCGTGAAGGGGTCTTTGGAGAACTTACGAATGGTCAAACAGGGTCCTACCAGAGAAATTGGCGGGATCACCGCATTGACACGCGAGCCGTCCGGCAGACGGGCATCCACATAGGGGCTGGACTCGTCAATCCGTCTGCCAAGCGGTGCCACTATTCTGTCAATAATCCGCATAACATGTTCATCACTTTCAAACGTGATTGGCGCCCGGTGGATTCTGCCGGTCTTCTCAAAATAAACACTTTTGGCACCGTTCACCATCACCTCGGTGATGTCATTATCTTCCAGCAGAGGTTGGAGGGGACCAAAGCCCAGAATTTCGGCTGCGATCTGTTCGAATAAACGGTGTTTTTCCTGTCGTGAAAGGACGATGCTTTCCTCAGAAAGAATTTGCTCAAATAGATCCCGGATAGTACCGCGGACCTGTTCGACCTCGGAGACATCAATAGAAGGATCCAGCTCTGCCAGCAGGCGGTTTTGCACCCGGACTTTTAGATCAGCATAGGTCTCATCCTGGGCGTCTTTTCTAGGAGGGGATACCCGTCTAGTTTCCAGATTGCCCAGCCTTGATGTTCCGACCCCCGCCGAAGCTTGGCCGCTGGAATTTCCTGGTTTTTTTCCTTCTTCAATCCTTTTTAGTAATGACATAGTTACCGCCTTGAGCTGACTTCATACCAGCGTCTCTGATCAATCAAGCTTCGATAATCTGTTCCTGTTCCAATTCCTTCAGCGTCTCCCGGATCTTTCCGGATAACTCCATGATCCCCTTCCCCACTTCCTTGGACTGACCGTCCGACATCATGAAGGGAACCCCCCGATTTACAGCTGGGACCACAACCTCTTTATCTTCCGGAAGGACTACAGCCACTCGGTGGTTGAGGTTCTTGCTCACTTTATCCGGTGTAATAGCAATTTGCTTATCAAATCGATTCATCACCAGCATAATTTTCTTTTTCGAAACGTTGAGAGCGTTAAGCAGGGTGAGCATCATTCTGGTATTGATGATTGCGGGAATATCTTGAGAGGATAATAGAATGAGCAAGTCACTGATGTCGATTGTGTCCAACGTGATGTCAGATAACCCCGAATCTGTATCCACAAAGACATAAGAATACATTCGTGTCAAGTATTTTAACACTTTTGCCAGTTGGGCACCAGAAACTTTTTCGGCATCCTCCGGATGAGTGGGGGCAGAGAGGATATCAATACCCGAAGCTTTGTGATGGATAGCCACGTTTTCCACAACCTCGGGGTCGAGCTGTTCCGCCAATGGAGTGAGATCCACGATGGTGTTCCGGCTGCGTTCATTAAGGAATACCGCCACATCGCCAAACTGCAGACTGGCATCCACGATCACAGCCGGAGTTTCTTCGCTGTGCATTGTCACGGCAAGATTAGTCGCCAGGGTAGTTTTCCCAACACCCCCTTTGGGGCTGTAAATGGTGATCACCTTGCCCATGTTGGAGAGCTGGATGGTCGTCCCGCGAGGATCTTTCAACGCTCCAGTACCCCTGGTAACGAAGACGGCTTCTTCGCGTTTTTCCTTGGCTTTCTGGCCCGCCCGTCTGATGACGTTTACCAGCTCATCCCCTTTAACTGGCTTGGTGATAAAATCCCTGGCTCCGGCGAGCATCGCGCTGCGCATGTAATTGGTATCCCCCTGGACAGAAAGAATAACGATTTGAGACACCGGGGATTGATCCTGAATCCGTTCCGTGGCTTCAATGCCGTCCATATCCGGCATATTGATATCCATCAATACCACGTCCGGATCCAGGGACAGGGTTTCTTTGATGGCCTCCTTCCCGGTTCCAGCCGATCCAATGACCTCTATATCACTTTCAAACTGCAGCAGTTTGGTGATATTCCGGCGTGTCTCCTGGTGATCATCAACAATCAGGACTGTGTATTCATTATCTGTCATTAGTTCCCCATCTATTTATCCACTTCAGGGTACAGCTTCACCCTGACCGCCTCCCTCGCCTTCAGCTCCGGATCCAACACGGGGAGCCAGTCCGTACGGCAGTTTCGCCGGCAGAGGAATGGTGTATTCATCGAGGAAGAACTGCAGCGTTGTGGTGGAGGTATCAATTACGGTGCTGTCTCCAGCAGATCTCAATGCCAGGCTGAGGTCGACCCCGCTGTCTAATAAATACGTCAGGGTGACTGCTTCCTGCGGAGTGACGATTAATGTGATGTTGTCCGGCGGCTGACTCTCCGGCTGCGGTGGAGGTGCTTCGCCCTCCGCTCCGCCCGGTACGGGAGTAGGAGTGGGTGCTGGACTCGGCTGCTGGGCAGCATCTTCAAAATCAAAATCCCCTACTTTCAGCACAGTCGCGCTGGGAATTATCACCTGCGCGGCCAGTCTCGGACGCTGATCTTCCGAGGGAATGACATAAATAAATTCTTCTGGAACTTCTTCCAGCTCCTCACTTTTTCCGACAGGTGCTCCTTCTTCTCCGCCGGAGACTTCTGCGCTCAAGCGGGGCGCTCCCCCCTCGCCCGTGAGGACGTCCGGTGCCCCTAGCAGCAAAGCGCTCTGATTCGGCAGGATGGTTTGAAAATCTGGGTCAACGTCGATAAACTGCAAAGAGGCGATGACCACGACTCGATCCCCTGGTCTGAGGGCATAGGAGACGCTGTCCAGGCGGCTGATAGGGATAGATCTGGCCACCATTCCCTCCGGTATTGACAGGGCTGCGATCGATCCAGCATCAGAAAGCTGGGCGGCACTGTCCACCAGCATGTTCTGGGTCAGGGGGATCCCGCTGTCCAGATCAAATTTTGCTTGACGGCCCACCACCTGGGCGAGATCCGTGAACATGGTATCGATAAATAATTCTCTGGCAATAGGGATCAATCCCAAAACTGTTTCATCCAACACGGTTCCACGGGGCGCCTTCTGGGTGATCACAACCACATCCACCGTGTCAAGTGGTACCGCTTCTTCAGCTGTTTCCGGCTGGGGAGCTGGCTGCAGGAAATTCTGATACAGCAGATACCCTCCCACAAGAAGCAGGATCAAAATCAGGCTTAAGTACAGGAAAACCCGTCCGCGTCGCATATCATCCTCCTCGTTAACTGCCAGATTCTATCGATTATTATTTTACCCTATTATAGGCGATCCAGTGTCGTATTACGTAGCATTTAACATGTCGCATGTTTACTGGCTGAATGGATAATACCTTAGAAAAACCTGCTGAGAATTATCAATCCTGTATGCCGGGGATGATTTCTTTCCCCCTCCGTCCTGCCGGAAAAGAACCGAAACCCCACCGGCTGGCAGGGTTTCGGATATGTGACTTAGCAAGGCGGTCACTCGCCTAGAACCATGACGGTTCCTTTAGATATTGCCAACAATGTTGCTGAAGATGTTGCCAATAGCCGGGCCAAGCAGAGAGAGAATAACGATCACAACAACTGCAACTAAAACAAGAATTAGCGCATACTCTACAAGACCTTGGCCTTTTTCCTTCGGTGCAAATAACATGGTTTACCTCCTTATTTGATGGATTTCCTGGTAGGTGTATGCGAACCTCTCAGGGTAATAGGCATTATAAAGAACATTCCGGCAATTTTCAATGAGGTTCTCCTTACAATTATGCAAAGACCTCTTGACCCTCTGTGCCTGCCGGAATGCTGAAAGCCACCCTGGTGCCCTGGCCCATTGCCGTATCCAGGTTGAACTCTCCTTGAAGAATTTCCACCCTGTCTTTTATTACCTTTAGTCCCATGCTGCCCTGCATGGCCTTCTCGACATCAAAGCCTTTGCCGTTATCCTCGACATTGACCCGGATGTTGGTTTCGCCAGTGTCGATATGAATCTTGATCGAATCTGCCCCGCTGTGTCTGGTCGCATTGCTGAGCAATTCCTGCACTGCTCGAAAGACCATAATCTCCAGGTAGCCATCCAACCTGCGTTCTGTTCCAGTCGCCGTGAAGGAGATTTCCATCTCACTTTGATCTTTGAAAGCTTCCATGTAATGCCGCAGTGTGGGAACCAACCCCAGATCATCCAGCATCATGGGACGAAGCTCGAAAATAAAATCCCTTACTTTAACGAATGTTGAGCTCGCCGTTGCCTTCAGCTCGTCCAGTTCCTCCCGAGCCTGGTCGATATCCATATCAAATAACCGCTGGGCGATTTCAGCCTGGAGGATAAAGTTTGACAGAGCCTGCGCAGGGCCGTCATGCATCTTTCGGGACAGCTTGTGCCGCTCCGCTTCCTGAGCCTGAATAACCGAT
The DNA here is from genome assembly GCA_964603385.1 of uncultured Anaerolineales bacterium. Taxonomy (GTDB): domain Bacteria; phylum Chloroflexota; class Anaerolineae; order Anaerolineales; family UBA11858; genus B10-G9. The sequence continues at coordinate 236,649 of CAZRUS010000001.1, forward strand.
TCAATCAATTCCGCAGCATTCAGCTCCTCCTGGCCGTCATCCAGCATGGGCGTTCGCCCCAAAAATCCCCGGACATCATCCATTTGATTGATAAAGTCCTGCAGATGAATTTGTTCAGATTTCAATTTTTCCATCTGCCCCCGCATCACAAAGAGGCGCTGCTGGGCATCCAGGGTTTGTTCAAAAATTTCCCGGATCTGGTCTTTGTTAAACTCCACCGGATTTTCTTTGATGCGTTTGACTTTGGCAGAGTTGGCGACATTTTTCTGGGCCAGCTTATCCACTTCCAGTTGGCTTTGTTTCAGCTTCTGGGAAATTTGTTCCAGCTTGTTTTCGGCCTGCTGAACTTTAAGATCCAGAGTCTCTTTCAGCTGCTCTGTGGATTTTTTCTTTTCACTGGTATCATTCAACACCATTGGTTTCACTCCTGACAGAAGCGTTCCTCGTCTTTTGAGAGTATAGCACAGGAAAAGGGGGCCGGCAAATTTGCAATCCTGTAAGCATCCTTTTCGATCTCAGCGGCTCCATCGGAAGACCACCATATTCTCTCCCCCGTAAGCAGGGGCATACTTTCCGTCTGTTTGATAAACAGGAAGGGCTGTTTCAGTCAACTCCGGATACCAGCTGGGAAATGTGACCAGATAATCCGCCCCCTTCTCCGTAATATAATCCGCCAGTTCCCCCTCCTGCCTGATTATGGGGATGACCTCCGGAGTTACCAGGCCGGCCAGATCCAGGATGTCCCGCTGACTAAAATAACCCAATGCCCCGATATCATGAGCGGCGATGAGCGCCTCCTCCTCGGTGTTGCCGGCGATCCACTTCGCGGTTGTGACCATCTCCGATTCAATGATAGCCACATCTCGGGCATAAGCTCTGGCCCCCAGCACCCAGAAAATCAGCGTGGTCAGGATCAGGCTTCCTGCTGCAGCCCCGCTGAGAACCAGCCGCACCCTGGTGGTATGTCGAAATTTCAAAAACTGGATCACCCCAGCTGCGCCTAGAATATAGATCACCGGAAGCGCCGGGATGATATATCTCCCATGCTGATAGCTGACCGGAAGCCTCCAGACATACAGGCCCACATATCCCAATCCCCAGGCAGCCGCCGCCAGGACGACCCGCTGCTGACGCTTAACAGCCCTGATCACAGTATAAATAAAGCCCGGAACCAGCAAAACTCCCCCGCCCACGAGGATCTGCCTGCCGACTTCCCAGGCTCTCATCCAGAGCGGGTTCTGGCGAAGAGCCGCATATTCAGCCTGTTTGGCATAGAAAGTATTCGGCCAGACATCTCCAGCGACCAGATAATTAAACAGCACATAAGGCAGGAAGAAGAGCAGGAATCCGATTGCCAATTTGGTCAGCTGCTGGATGATTTTCCAAGGACGTTTTTCTCTAAGCAGGATCAACAAGACTACTGGAGCCAAGAGCGTAACTCCACCTGGTCTGATCCAGACAGCTAAACCTGTCAGGGCGCCCGCTGCTGTGGAATTGCTGCTTTCTTTGGATATGAAAAGGAAAACAGCCAGAACGGCCGCAGCAAAAAGCAGCGTCTCCATGCCAGAACCGGCTGCCCAGACCAGATGCCATTCACTGACTACCAGGAGAATAATCCAGCCTTGAAATCTTTCCTGCTCCGGGAAATTTCGCTTAAATAGTTCCATACCGATCACAGCAGCAGCTGCCAGGCAAAGCCCGCCCCAGAGATATCCGGAGAGCTGTGGGCTAAAGCCCAGCATGTGCGTCAGGCTCAGCAGCCCGCCCCATAATGGGCCGGTAGACCCACCGGATGAACTGCCCGGAAGGAAGCTCCACTGCAGGGTCTGAGAGAAATTTCTGGCATATGTCTGGTGAATCCAGGCATCATCCAGCGGAAACCCGACTTTGAAAAACTGCCAGCTGGAGAAGATATACATTCCCAGGGACAGCAAAGACAGTCCCCCAGCCCAAATTAGTTTTTTCCGCCAGCCGGTCAATTTCATCACTGCTGCCCTGGTTTGCTTTTGTCTACACGAAAATAATGCCGCCCCTGCTCGCTGAAAACGTATTCCAGCTGACCAACCGTTTGCGGATCAAGATATAAGTCAACCAAGCCCTGGGGGTGATTCCTTTCCAGCACAACCAGATTTGCTCCCACATCCAGCGCCGCCCGCTCCAACACGCCCGGACCGCCGTCGGGAATCACCGCGGAGGACAGCCCTGCTGCAAAGTATAACCCCGGGGGATTGTTCACCATTAAAAAGGGCTCCTCGTTCTGCGTCAGTAAGTCAACTGTGGAGGCAATCCTCAAGTGTTCCTGATAACTTTTTTTCCAGATCGGATCCTGCACCTCCTCCCCGATTACCCGCTGTTGAAACAGAAACCCGGTCAGGAAAACTGCCAGCATCACCCAGCCGGACCCCAGCACACTCCAGGCCTGCCCCGGCCGCCAGCGGCGGTTATTTGCGCCCCAGGAGATAACCGCTGCCAGGCCCGCCCCAGCCAAAGCCCACAGCAGCGACTGTAGGCTGGCCCCACTGTGGAAAAACCCACCACGCGCGCCCGGAAAAGGAAAGATCGCGGTCATCACCAGAAACAGGACTCCCCAGCTGATCAAACCTGTTTGAACAAGGCTTTTATCCCGGGTTTTAACAGCCCCAATGATGATCAACGGCATCAAAATAATCCCCCCCTGGACGGCGAGTGCGGTCTTCATATTCATCCAGCCAGCCCAGAGCCGGTCCTGAAAAATTTTTCCTAAGCCCTGATTGAGAAAATTCCTGATATTCAGTGACTCTGAAGGATATGAATACAGGGCATCATAGCTGGTCATCCACAGGGCTTTGCTGCCGGCCGGGCTGAGGAGTGTCCCAAAAGCCTGAAGATTTCTTATCATCCAGGGCCCGACGAGCAGCAAATATCCCCCGACCAGCAGGCCAATTTCCTTCGCTTCAATTTTTCTGGTCAAGTGAAGCCCGATACCCGTAAATCCCAACCAGAGAATTCCCTCTGCCCGGGTTAGATGCATACCCCCGGCCAGCATCCCCAGAACCAGCACTTTCAACATTCCTCGCTCTCTGCTGGTGATCAGCAGAATCCCCAAACCACCCAGCATATAGATAGCAAAAGAGTCTGTTGTGGTCAGGAAAGGGACATAAAATCCCGAGAATGCTGCCAGCAATCCGCTGAACAGGGCAGCCCGTTCGTCGCTGCAGATTCGCAGTGTCAGTTTTGAGGTCAGCGGGGGGATGAGAGCAGCCAGAAGGAGAAAACCAGACTGGGCCGATATAAATGATTCGCTTCCAAAAATAAAATATCCCACTGCGGCCACCAGGGCAGGCATCGGCATCCAGTAAGCAAATGCAGGGCTGGGCAGCTCTTCCACAGGCTGCAGGTAATTCCAGATAAATGGTTCAGTCAGTCCCCTGCCTTCCACCAGGCGCCGGGCAATAGAGGCATAATATTCCGCATCCATAAATCCAGGTGCTTGCTGAAATACCGCAGCAGCCAAGATGACAGCCAACCCCACTCCGGAAACGAAAAGGTATTTTTTCCAGCTCATTCTATCCATCCCAGATCTCCCGGATCGGAAGGACATACCACCACTTAATCCAATAGAGGCCGATTAAGATAAATGCCGGCAGGGGAATGAACATGATCGGATGTTGAACAGGTTGGTAGCTGTCCTCTACGGTAAGAGCGAACAACAGCCAAAGTCCTACCAGAAGCAGGGTTAATGTCAGAGCGATCACCCAGGAACCACTCTTCTTCCAGCGTTTTTCCCAGGCGGCCAGGATCATTAACAAAGCAGGGAAAAGCATAATGAAATTTCCCGGATCCGTTTGTATGCCAATCCACTGGGTAACAGTAAGGATGAGCATGCCGGTCCATAAAAATTGGGGAAAGTCTTCTCTTCTTGTCGTCCACCATTCATAAAGCAAAACGGCCGATAAAGTCAAGGTGACTCCCCAACGAATCTGCCACGCGATCCCTGGAAGCCAGCCAGCCAGGACCTCTCCCAGTGTTCCCGCCGGATTGTAGGATGGATAGCGCAGAATTTCCCAGATGTTCTGTAAAATCCAGTCGGGGATTAACAGCATGCCGCCTAATATCAACACGGCCAGAGATCCAAAGAACCAACTGATGAATTTCCATCGTCGCTGATATACTGACCAGGTGATTAGAAAGGGGATCAGCAGAATGACCAGATGGGGTTTAATTGTTGTCACGGCTAACATCACACCTGCTGCCTGGTCCTGGGCATTTTTCAATGCCAGAAACACCAGACTGATCAGCAAAGTGATTAAAATTACCGCATTGCCATTGATCAGTCCCCGGACAGCATGATACCAGGTCAGCGAAAAAAACAGCAGTCCTCCCTGCACCCACAGGTCCGGTTCCCAATCCAATAAACTGAACAGCACAAAGGTCATCGCCAGCAGGGAAATCTCCAGGGCTGTCATCCAGACGGCCCTGGCCAGGGGATACTCATCTATCAAAGAAAATGGGGTAAACACCGCCACAGAATACAGCGGATAGGCTACCCGGAGCTCGTGTTCTCCCTCCTGGGCAGGCCGGCCGTATGCCGCCGTTTGAATTTGTTCCGCAACCTGATCAGTGTAGGGACTGATCCCGTCAAATAAAACAGCCCGGGTCCCAATGTAATGAACCAGGAAATCGTTACCCCCGGGATTATTAAGTGAGAAACGGTAATTTGCCCACCCCAGGCCCATCAGAATAAGCCCCAGGAGAACAGTGACAAACAGGATCCTTCTGTATAGACTGCTGCGGTTTCTCAAGCGATCTCCTTGTGATTTTCCTTGCTCAGCTGATAGAATCGGAATCCGGCCAGCCCCATCAACAGGGTCCTGAGGGGTACGAGATAGTTCAGACTCCAGAACCATCCTCTTGACAGAAGCACCGGCCACTCAAGCAGATGGATTAATACCATGGTCAGTCCAAACAGAATTGCCTCCCGCTTCGGCAGACAGAGGAAGAAAAAGGGCAGCAAATATAATATCCATTGTGGGCTGTAGCCAGGACTCCAGAGGAAGAAAAGAACCTGAGTTAAAGCCGCAAAGCAGGTGATCTGATGGGCGCTTGCCAGCTCTACCCGGAACAAGAGCCAGACCCCAAGTCCCCCAAAAAACAGCAGCGTCAGCCAGGGAGGGATGACAGGGGGGTTGCCCGTTCTGACAGCGGCTGAGAGCGGGTCCGTCCGAACCGCGCCGGCGTGAAAAAGCCCTGTCGTCAGATTGCCATCGATCAGCGCCCAGATTGTCTCCCAGGAGCCTTTCTGCCCCTGTGAAATCAGCGAGGCCGCAGTAAAATCTGGAGAAATCGCCCAGAGCAGAATCCAGACCATCAGAACCGCAGCAGCGACCGAAATCAGGTACGCCCACCTCCTTTTCCCCGTCTGGGAACGCCAGATCGCCGGTAATACCAGGGCTGGGAACCACTTTGTCAGCGTTCCGGCGGCGATTGCAGCGCCTGACCAGAGCGAAAATCCCTTCAAATACCAGTACAGAGCAGCCATCATGAAAAAGGCCGCCAGGGGATCATAGTAAGCCCAGCCATAGAATAATCCCACCGTCAGCGCGAAATACCATCCTTCGCGCCAGCTGCTGAGTTCCCCCCTGACAATCACCGTTTTCAAACGCAGAAACACAGCCAGAGTGCCGGCTTGTGCTGCAGAAAAAAGCAGCGCCAGCAGATAAATGTAGGCCTGCTCTCGACCTCCAACCAGCCGGAATAAGAGTGAGGATAGGAAAGGAAACAGCGGAGGGTATTCAGTCCAATAATCCAAGTACGGCAGACCCAGCAAATTCTGCTGATAAAAGTTCCAGAAATCACCATATCCCTGAATCCCTTCCAAAGGCAGGGATAGGATCAGAATTATCCGGGTTAGCAAAAATAAAACCGGCAGCCGTTTAACCTCAAGCTGTTTGCTCATCATTCACCCCTGTCTGGATTTTGATACACCTGAATTTGATCATTATCCAGCACCAGCTCCCAGCTGCCAACCTGAGCGGTCATCGCCTGCAATCCCTCCAGGTTTGGCAGGCCCCAATTCTTCCACATCGGATCAACTAAAGCAAAAGAGGCCTGCCGGTAATCCGCTGGATGGACAAATCGATCCTTGGGAAGGTCATCAGGGAAGTGCTTGGTCGCTTCTCCGCGGTAGGCCATGGCCAGCTGAAAACCCACGACCCGGGAGTCCAGTGCCCAACCGATGGTAGGAGATGTGATCACCAAATCATCTGAAGCTGTTCGCTGATTGACAAAGTTCACTGCCTCGAGCGCCGACTCCGGATCCACAAGGATCGGTTCCAGGCTGGAGTCAAACCCGGAACGAACGGAAACCACCCCTTCCACAGCAGGAATTACAAAGGGGCCAAACAGAACAGGAAATCCTATCAAGCTGACAGAAAGGGGTACTGCCCACTTACGCAGTGTCTTGAATAAGTCATTTTCTAGGTTGCGGAGACCGATCAGCTGGATCATGGATTCCACCCCCCTCTGAATTGTCTCAATAACCACAGGAGTTCCTCTGGTCAGCAGGCACGCAGCCCCCAGAGCGACCACAGGAAACAGCGGAATGAGGTAGTAAAAACTCAGCCCAGGCAGATAAGCGGTCCGAGCAAGCAAGAAAAGAGGGATAGTAAACATCAGGAAACTGAGATACCGCAGTCTTCTATTCTTGATCATAAACAGTCCGATAACGGCAAAAGCCCACCAGACATCACTGGAAATCAGCTCGGTGAGATTATAAACCGCAAACGGGTACTGGATGATTAAGGGGAGCTCTCCCAGCCGGAAAAATGTGTATTGCGCATCATATAAAAATACATCCGGTATCAGGAGTAGATTGAGCCCGGCATAAATTCCCAAAGGAACCAAGGCTGTTAATATTGACTGGAATGCCCATTTCCAATTCTTAACTGCTCCGACCAGAAACAGGACAGGCAAGAAAGCAAACATCACCACGTCTGAGAAAGTGCCAATTCCCAGCAGCAATCCGCTAACCAGGAGATATGTTTTATTATCGGTTTCCAGGTATTCCCACAATAATCCCATCAGCCCAATAACAATTAAGGGCAGCAGATTATAACTAAACCCGATTCGGCTGTAAAACACAGCTCCGGGATAAATGGCCAGCAAGAGGGCAGCAGTTAATGCCATCCACTGCCCTTCTTTCCCCAGCATTCGCCGGACTGTCCAGTACAGAAAGAACACTGAAGCTACCGCTAACCCTGCTGTAAAATACCGGAGCGTTGTAATCCCTTTTCCGAACAAACTCATCAGACCTGCCAAAAGGACAGGGAACAGCGGTAATCTGGCAGCCAGCAACGTGGACCTGCCCAGCGAGTAATATTCTACTCTGCCTTCTAGAAGGTTAGCGGCGATTTCCACTAGCGTTCCTTCATCCCCGTACCACCCCGGATTGGTTCTGAGATTAAAGAATCGCAAGTATCCGGCCAGGACCAGAACGGCCGTCAATAGCAGGCCGCGGAAAGCTGCCATCAGGAAGGTTTTCTGGGGAAACTTTTTCCTTTCCATAGTCACGCCTTTTTCCATTTAATCTATGAGCCGACCAAGCTCAGCTTCCGCTTCCGGGTGACCCGGGCAGTAGTGAAGCACTTCCTGGTAGATAGCCACCGCCCGGTCTTTCTCGCCGATTTGATGGTACCAGGAACCTGCGATCACCATCCTGTCAAGCCAACTGTCCAGCCAGGGTGCGGGGATAAACTGTGGGATCAAGTCCTTTTCCAGACCTCGGAGTCGGTACAGCTTTTCCCCATAGTGAATGCCTTCCAGATTTCCAGGTCCATAGCTGCTTTGAACCCGCCAGCCGTCAAAAGCTTTTTCAGCCAGAGCAACTGCCCCAGTTAAATCTCCTCGCTGGCGAGAAAGCCAGGCTTTGATCCACATGATCTCCAATTTCGTTTCCCCCCTAAAAGACCGAATCAGCTCCAATCTATGCAGTCTTTCTTCAGCCTGGGAGTAATCCCCAGCCTTGATCAGCAGTTTTATCTGCTCCAATTCTCCAGGAGGAGAATTCACTTGACCCTGGTCCAGCGAGCTCCATTTCTGGAAGTCGTAGTACACCCGCTGTCTGAGCGGAGTTTCCCGCCAAAAATTGCTTTCCGACCATCCTCGCTTCATAGATAACACCGACCAATATTCCCGCCGCGCCAGGTCCTCCAGCCCTGCTTCCTCAGCAGTCACAGCCAGATTGAGACGTATCAATGGCGCTCGAGGCGCTAACTCCACAGCCTTGCTGAGTGAAGCCACGGCTGCCTCATGCTGTCCCTGGGCTGCCAGCAGCCTGCCCAGCTGGGCGTGATTCATCGCCCATGTGGGGTCCAATCGAGCAGCCTGCTGAAAACTCTCCGCAGCCTGGTCGAATCCGCTGCTGGCATTTTGGCCGGCCAGATGGCTGACGATTATCGCTTTTTGCTGATTAATCAGTGCAGAACCCGGTCTTCTTGTTGAGGCAATCTCAATGTAATTAGCTGCGGATTGCCATTCCTGAGAATTTCCATAATCCACAGCTTTGATGATCGCCGATCTCTGCCAGTAGGAGAGCCAACCTGTCAGCAGCACACTGCCCAGGATAACCACCAGGAGTATTTTATCCCTCTTGCTGCTGCCCAGCCCCGGTCTATTCTGTCTGGGGAATCCGCTGCCAAGGATAATTGCCATCATCAAACTCAGGAAAGGGATAACAATTAAAGTATCAACCAGCCCGTGGAACAACAAAGAGACCAGAGCAGCCAGTGCAGCTTGCTGGTACGGATCCGGCATGCTACAGCGCATCTCCTTGACCCCCCTCAGTCCCAGTGAGATACCCAGGTAGAGAAGTGGCGCTACAGCGGTAATCCCTGCATCATTTAATATGTTCAGGTAGAGACTGTGGGCGTGGCTGTGGAGTGGGTCGGGTGGAAAAGACCATACTCTGGATATTTCTCGCCCAAATGTATGCAGCCCCTTGCCAAAAAGCGGAGCTTGTTTCCAGGAATCAAGCGCAGTTTGCCAGAAAGTCATCCTGACTTCTAAGCCGCTGCGTCCAATCCAAACATAGCCGTACGCCACAAGCCCCACAGAAATTCCCAGTAGAAAAATGATCAACACCAGCATCCGCCGGCTAATTTGCCCTTTCTTTTTCGGTTTTCCAGTTCGTCTAAAAAAGATGATACCCAGAAAAAAACTGACGCCTCCTACCATACCCAGTAACCCGCCGCGGCTTGCGGAAAGAAAGACCATCAAAACGGACATTCCAATAATCGCTGCCAGCGCAGCCCTCACCCTTTTTTTCTTGAAATGGCTGAAAAATACCAGCGAGATCATCAGCACCAGATTTGAAAATGCAGCCGTCTGATTAGGAGAGATCGTTCGGTAATATAAAAGATCAGTGAGCTCTTTTTCTGTGTTAGCCATCCAGTTCAGAAACCAAAAACTTGAGGAAAGGATCTTTGTCCCTAAAAAAAGGGCGCCAGTGATAAGGACACTTTTAAACAGCAAGTCTCGCATCCATGGCAGGGTTGAAAGCTTTGCCGCTGCAATTCCGAAAACTAGGTAATACCCATAGAAGAAAAATTCATCAAATGACTGCCAGAAATTCTCAGAAAACAGGACAGAAAGAAAAACAGCTGCCCAGAGGACACCCACTGCGGGAAAAAGGGCTCCATAAGATTGGTCCCTGCCTTTCGAGAACTCCCAGATGACAAGTCCCACGGCAAGGCAGGAAAGCAGCAAGATATTGACCAGGTTGACCGTTCTGCTTGCTGCAATATTGTTATTTTGCAGTCCAACAAAAACGTAGTAAAGCATCAACAGTACTGCCGTTGTAGCAGCCAGAATGAACTTCCATTGGATTGCTTCTCTGTCGGGAGAATTATGCATGAGATTCCTTCTAGCGCTCAACATCCGGTGAGTTTCGCAAATAAATCACCGCAGTCTCATCCTGATAGATACGGTCCCAACCTGAACAAGCAAGGACCTCCGCCAGGGGCTGATCTGGCTCGATCAGGACCCAGTTTATCTGCCATTTCTCAATGACCTGCTCCCATTCAGTTTCCACCTTGACCACCGAGAGCCAATCCTTTATGACGGGATCGCCAAATAAATCTGTCCGCCCATCAACAAACACCGGCGTATGCGATAACCGCCAGATTAAATACCCCCCCCAATTATATGAATTAAACATTCTGCCCTGGGGTTGGTTTTCTTCAATCCAGGAGGCAGCCTGCGCCGGGAAATACTGGGGGATGACCCGGTCCATAAAATTCTGCCCGCTGACCTTCAGCCATTTGGTTGCTGTGCCGAATAGCAGCAGAACGACTAAAATGCTGTTAAGGATGGTCCGTAGGAGGGAGGGAAGGCTTTTTTCTGACTGCTTTTGAAACTCAAAAAAACGTCTCAGTCCAGGGGATTTCAGGGTCAAGATCTGCCGGTACTCCCGGTAGATATCATCCAGGTGCCGGGAAAGCACGGGCGCTGCTGTCAGCGCGAAGGGCCCAAAATTCCTTCTAGCCACCAGAGCGCTGATGCCAAAAACCGCCACAGACATCAAATCACGCCCATCCAGTCTCCTTCTGGAAAACGCTGCTGCGGAGTACAAACCGAATAAAAGAATCAACAATACCTGCTGTACAGGCTGGTGAAAATCAGGGGAAGCCCATTCGGTGATATAATCCTGGAGAGTTTCCACTCCCACAGTCTGAAAAGGAATCCGCCACATGCTGATACCGTTGGGATTAATCAACACCACCAGCAAACATCCTGCAAACCAGGCGCTGAGCCGTTTAAGGTCTTGCCAACCCTGCTCGACCTGATCTTCCTCAGCGGTAAGCTGATTGAGCAGCAGCCCGGCTATCTGGGTCAAGATCAAGATAATCCCCAGCACATACCCCCCATGCAGATTAGACCAAAGCAAAAATATGGGAAGCAGATAAATCAGGCTGTTTCTTTGCCCCTGGCGGTAGCGAAAGAGCACCCAGCCGGTGAGAGCAAACATCAAGATGGAAAACAACTGCGGGCGGGGAGACCAGACCACACTGGACACGAAGGCAGACAAGAATACACTGGCTATACGAATAAATATTGCCCCCTCGGTCTGAAGATAAACAACATACATCGCGACCATGGCAGTCAGCCCCACCCAGAGGGACAGCGCTGGGAATTTTCCCAGGGCATACAAACCATACATGACCAGCTGAGACAGCCAGCTGTGATTCACCCAGTCTTCCCCAAAGCGGGTGTAGGAGAAAATATCCCGCTGGAGCACCCCCTTCTGCTGCCAGGTGGTTTGGCCAGCCCGGAGATGCCACCACATATCACTATCCAAAGGTGTTCTGACCGCGATGAGGAGGATCAACAGCAGCATGACCAGCAAATAAAACTTCTCATCCTTTAGCCAATTCATGGTCTTTCTCGCTCGTTAAGGAAAATGTTATCCACAATACCGCGGTGAAGTTCCTGTTGGCCGATTCAACTCATCCTGGCCCGGGATCATTATCGTCAGGCCGGTCAGCCTGACGAATAAAGGGGCTCGCTGATCCTGACCGGCGGTTCCAGATATCCATCCTGGTGTAAGGGGGGGAAGAATTTCCATGGCGTCAGGAGGAGATTAATGGCCACTGCTCCTGGCTACAATTTCTGTTGTCTGATCCTGATAGATAAGGGTCCAGCTTTTCCTGTCGATGAGCTCCTTGACGACCCCTGACCCTTTGGGCATGATTACCCAGCGTACCTGGTAACGATCCAGCACCGCCAGCCATTCACCCGACAGGGTGATCACCTGTTCATATTCCCGGGTCAATTCCTCACCATAAAAATCCGTTTGACCATCAATAAACACCCGCATATCCGGCCATCCCCGGTACAGTAGATACCCACCCCAGGGGAAATAATTAAAGGGATTCCCTTCCTGGGGATGCTCCTCCAACCAATCCGCCGCCTGAACCGGGAATTTATCAGCTTGATAGCGGTTAGGTGCAGCACCCGGACCCAGGGTATATCCCATCAGCAGGAACACGGCGGTGAAAACCACCAGCAGTGCCCCCCAGAATCCTGGGCTTAGATGATCTTGAATACGGGAAAGGCGCTCCTGCAGCTTCCGAAACCGCCCGGCCAGTTTGTTTGGCAGGCGGTTCAGGCCCTCTGCTCCCACTGCGGTCAAGATCGGGGCAGCAATCACCGCATACAGGGGGATGTTTCGGGTGGAATAAAGTCCCATCGCAGTCCAGCCAGCCAGCAGAACAGCATGCGAGGGATGCAGCCTGATCCGGGTTAAGCCCAGCAAAAACAGCGATCCTGCAATCAGAAATAAAAACGGCCAGGTGCTGGGATGATGAAAATCCGGAGGCAGGTATTCAGCAGTATGGCCGACCAGGTACCGATTCCCCAGAAATCCAAACCCTGTGCTGTAGATTTCCCAGCCAACGGGATTGATCCCCGTTACCAGCAAGGTCGTCAGGCCACTCAGGCCCCAGCGCAACCCTGCTGTTCGAAGACCCTCTCCAGACAAAAATGCCCCCAGGAAATACATCAACCAGACCATAATCCCCACCAGAAAAGCGCCGTGCATATTTACCCACATGAGCATCAGAACCGGAAGCCAGATCCAGGCATTTTTTTTCCCGGACCGAATCCTTTCACACTGACGCACCCAGAGAGCGGTGAAGGCGATGGTGATTAAATGGGGTCGAATTAACCAATGCAGGCTGGAAGCAGCCGCAGCCAGGCATGTAAATCCAGCAGCAGTCAGCATCTGACCGGATCGCTCATAGGCTTCCTGATAAATCAGCCAGAAGGTTCCCCCCAAAATCAAGGCTGCCAGCCACACCAGCCCATCGAACCCTTCCACCCGGTGAACTGCGGCGAACAGCACCTGAGCCAGCCATTCATGCGGGGTAAGGGCTTCTCCAGAGAGCGTGTGGGAAAATATGTCCTTCGTAGGAATGGAGAGCTCATCCAGGATATATTGCCCAATCGTTAAATGCCGTCCTAAATCCCCATCGACATTAAACAATCTGGGGCCCAACCCCAGCACGGCTATAAAAACGGCGGCAAAAATAATTTCACCGAGACCGGGGAGAAGGTACCGCAACCAGCCCGAAAAAATGCTGTCTTGGTGATGACTTTGTATCTGTCTGCTCATGGCTGAGTGGTCTCTCCAAGTCCAATATCCCGGGGTCGTATCACTGCAGATAAATCATAAAAGACGAAATAATCCCCGATTTGCTTTTCTCTCCAGCTGATATCAAAGTCCTCAAAGCCATCTCTGAGAACCTGATTCAATTCTGGATGGTTGGTGGTGATATAAGCAACCTGATCAGACTGCTGAACTATCTCCCGGTAAGGAGGATAGCGATCATCACGCTCAGTATAGCGGAAATCTTGATGATAGGGTATGCGAGGGAGATAGATTAGTTCTTCATCTGACAGAAATGCAAGGGGATAAGCGACCCAGTAATTGGTATATCCGCGATTGATCCCCTTGCTGAGGAGGAACCTGATCAATTCATCCCTGGAACGGTGGTCAACGCGGCCAGACCGGTCAAACTGGGTAGTCAGGCCGGGAGGATATTGACACCAACTTTGGAGGGTCCCTCCCACTTGAAATCCAATCACCAGCAGGATGAGGACCAGCTGCCGCCAGAGCACGTTTTCGCTGATGCGCAGGATGAAATCCGCCCCAAAGATGGCCATAGGTATGATTAAGGGGACGAAATACCTTCCCGATGGATCTGCACCAAAGGATGTCAGCAGAAAACCGGCGAGCAGCGTAAACCCCATACCATTGACCATGTAGACACCCGTTTCAGCGTCCCTGCCAGCTGTCATCCGCTGCATTGCCCGTAGAAAAACAATCATCCAGAAGACCATCATCACCGGTATTAGAGGGAGCATCAGCCAGCGAACCTCCCAGGGCGGCCGCATACCAATGATTACCGTGCTGCCCAGCAGAACCAGATTATAAAAATGATAGAAAGGTCTCAGGGTCAGAGGCACACCGGCAGCTTCAGCAATTGCACTTCCGGTCAGCTCGGAAAGAAGCCTTTCCGGTCCATTTCGAAGGCCGTAAAGCCACCAAGGTGCAGCACCAATCAGAAAACCCAAAAATATCCATCCAAGAGCCTTCCCAGCCGCTGCAAGCCCCTCCCCATGGTACAGTCTCCAGAAAAGTACCAAGGCAATGGGAACAATGTATACCAGCGTCAGGCCAAACGCCCAAAAACCCAACCCGGCTATTGCGCCCCAAGTGAGGAGCATGAATGATTTTCCTGACCTGTTTGCGTTCTCCGAGGTCATTTCATTATCTATACGAAGCCCTACCAGCAGCAGCAGGTTGCCCAGCAGAAGTACCTCTCCATACCCGCCCAAACTGACTGTGGTGTAGAGTACGACATTGACTGGCGGTAGCGCTGCGATCAAACCGGCCAGCAGTCCGGCCAGTCTGGATCCGAGAATTCGTTTTGCTAACAGCGCAGTCGTGGCTACTGTCCCCAGATAAAGCAGGCTCTGCAGCAGACGAATCACCCAGACCTGCTCTCCAAAGATCTGGAACCCACCGGCGATCAGCAGGGCATCCAGGCTTCCCATGTAGGCCTGTCCATAAAAAAAAGTCGGGGTCTGCCCCTGATTAATGTGCCTGGCCATCAATGCCACCACCGCTTCGTCGGCGTTAAACGGCACCCGTGATGTAATCAAAAGCCAGGTTTTCTGGATGCCAGCCAAGAGAACCGGCCCCAGCCAATATCCTGCCGATTTTAAGCCCTTCCACGTCTTTTCCATTTACAGCCCTCTTAACAGGCAAACCGTTTGTTAATCCATCCAGGCTAAATAATCTCCGCTCGCAGGAAAAATGGCCTATAATAGCAGCATCTTTCTGAAATGAATGCGAACCTGGTACGAGCCCAGCCGCTGGTTGAGCTCATCAAAAAAAATTGGCTTATCCTGCTCTTCACCCTGATCACAGCCCTGTTCTTGATCTGGGGCTGTTCCCGTGTCCCTTTCCATCCTGATGAAAGCACCCAAATCTTTATGAGCCAGGATTTCCGCCTGCTCCTTACCCAACCGCAGGCCTTGGCCTGGCAGCCTGGCGATGATCTTATCCCGCCCGCCCGTTACCGGGCAATTGACGCCCCAATGACGAGATACTTGATCGGATGGGCAAGATTTCTCACCACCACCCCCCCGCTGGAAAACGATTGGAACTGGAGTCTTTCCTGGGTAGAGAACATCTCTCGCGGCGCTCTGCCATCATCCCGGCAGCTGCTAATTTCCCGTGCTGCAGTCACCCTGCTGATCCCGGCAAGCATGATTCTGCTCTATTGCACGGTAAAAAGTATTCTCAACCGACCCACCGCACTGCTCTCTGCGCTGCTCTTGGGCCTGAATCCCCTGACCATGCTGCATGCCCGCCGGGCCATGGCCGAATCTGCATTACTGGCCGGCATTTGTTTTTTCCTCTGGGCTGTCTCCAGGAAGCGCATCCGACCCTGGTTGATCGGCCTGGGATTGGCAGCGGCAGTTAACGCTAAACAATCAGCAGTTGCTCTTCTACCTGTAGGAATTATAGCAGTATGTTGGCCTCATAATGGTAAACTGAACACCAAAAGCGTGATTCGCAGATCAGTGGAATTGGCTGTTGTTTTTACAGCTGTCACTTTAATTTTGAATCCCTTTTTTTGGTCTCATCCGTTTCAAGCCGCCCGGGTGTCCCTTGAGCTGCGATCCTCCCTCACTTCTGCTCAAACAGAGGACTTTATGGATGCTGAAACAGACCCCTCTGTCCTTGGGCAGCGCAGCCTGGCAGCCTTGGTTAACCTTTACCTTCGCCAACCCAGCACAGAGGAAGTGGGAAACTATCTGGCTGCTGTAGAAAAACAAAAACAGGATTATTTTTCTCATCCGGTGCACAGCTGGGGTCGGGGTCTTATCCCGGGAAGCCTGCTTCTGAGCCTGTCAGCGGTTGGTTTTCTGGTGCTTTCCTTATCTCTGCGCAGATCAGATTCCGCCGCTTTCAGAGGGCGGCTGCTCCTTTTGCTGGCGTTTTTATTTCAACTCACTGTCCTGATTTTGCTATTTCCACTTCCCTGGCAGCGTTATGTGATGCCGCTGCTGCCCTTTACCAGTGTATTGATCTCTCTTGGCCTTTCTCCTCTGCTGTCGAAAATACTCGGTTTCCCCCTGATAAGCCGATTTCAAATCCATCAGGCCAGGGAATGACAGCTGCTAGTTTTCCGGTCCTCCCCATCCTGCTTCCCAGTCGGGAAGATCTGAAAACAGATTTTTAATCTTAAAAACGGTCACCACGGCCTGGACAGCTGCTGCCGTTCCCCCTCTTTAATAGGCTTCCCACACTTTCCTTTCCTCTCTTGTGGGTGTATTCATTATTGTTAGCCATACCTGGAGCTGCCTGCCCACTGTGATTCAGTCAGCTGCAGCTCCTCTTGATGTCCACAGGGGTCAAATGGGCTCTTGATTGTATTTTAGCTTTTCAAATTTTTTAAGAATTTGATAAAATACTTGCGGATATACCTAAAATAAGGCATACTAAAGCTAGAATATCTTTCAAATCAGTCAAGTTCCACTGTCCCTGATTGCTCTTCCCCCGGGGAGTCACCCTCAATGAGCACTATTTCACTGCGAGCGTACATCCGTGAAATTGAATCAATGATTGACCAAGGTCGCATTGATGAAGCAATTGCTCACTGCAAGCAGATCCTCTCAAAATTTCCCAAACACATTGAAACCTACCGACTGCTGGGTAAGGCCTACCTTGAAAACAATCAGAACAGCAACGCAGCGGATATTTTTCAGCGAGTGCTCTCTGCTGTACCGGATGATTTTATCTCCCATGTTGGGATGAGCTTGATCCGGGAGGAAGAAGGAAATCTAATATCTGCCGTTGAGCATATGGAGAGGGCTTTTGAGAAAGAACCCTACAATAATGCCATTCAGGAAGAATTGAGGCGTCTGTATGGGAAACGGGACGGTGTGGAGCCTTCCAAAGTGCGCCTCACCCAGGGCGCCCTGGCCCGTATTTACCTTAAAGGAGATCTGGTCAATCAAGGGATTGGCGAACTGCGCGCTGCCGTTGCAGAAAATCCAGAACGGTATGATCTTAAAACCCTGCTCATCCAGGCATATCTTGAAGTTGATCAGATGGCCAAAGCGATCGACCTGGCCAGCGATATCCTCAAGAAATACCCTTTTAACATCACCGCGAACCGCATTCTTGCCAACACATTGAAAACGCATGACCACCCCCAGGAAATGGCCATCTGCAGAAAGCGGCTGTTTGCACTTTCCCCTTACGAAGCGTATATATCCGAACATGCGCCAACCCTGGGACAGGTGCCTGATCGCGCCATTACCCTTGAAAAATTGTCGTGGGATGAGAGAAGACAAAGTTTACGTACTAGGACCAGGGAAATCAGGTCTCCCTGGTCCAACAACCAAGAACTGGAACCTTCAAAAAGCTCCGATGCAGCACCATCCTCCATTCCAGATTGGCTATCCACTGACTCGCAGGAAGAAGAAGAAAAAGAAGAAGGGAATCTTATGCCAGAAGAGAATCCAGAACAGTCATTCCCTAGTAATCAGGATCAAGGCGGTCCCAATGATAATCCTCCCTCTGAGGAGTCCATTCCGGATTGGTTGAAAGATGCCGGTTGGGAGCTGTCTGATGGGACGGTAGATGAATCCCAACCAGTCTTCAATGATGAAGACGAGCAGGATGAGCTCGCCCTGGATGATGATCAGCTGGTTCCGGCCGAAATACCAGATTGGCTGGAGGAAGCCGCTCCGACATCTCTTGAAGAACCACAGGAGAGCACTGGAGCTGGAACCCCATCCATTGAGGGGGAATCTGCTGAACCTGATGCCGAATTTGCCGATGATTACTTTTCTGAACAGGAACAGCCTGCTGAGCCAGATCAACCTGGACCGGATTGGGGGGAACCCGCTTCAGCGCAGGATCAGGTCAGCGAAGATAGGTCAGAGTCTACAGCTGATTCCGAGGCGAAAACAGAAGGAAAAAGCGAAGACATCCCCTCCTGGCTGAAAAATCTTGAGCTGGATGAGGACTCGCAGGAGACAGCCATCGCCTGGCTGGAGAATATGCCAGCTTCCCTCTTGGAAGGAGAGGAAGATACCCTGGATGCAGAAAAGGAAGCTGCTCCAGCAGCTGAGATGGCTGAGCAGCCTGAGGAACCTGCTGCTGAACAGGAATGGATGGAAGATTATTACCAAGCCAGCGTGGAAGAAGAAGCTGCTCCAGCTGAAGAATTATCCGCCTCAGATCTGCTCCCGGAAGATGAGGAAGACCTTGCTATCTTTGAACAGGGGGAGATTTCAGCTGGGGAAGAGGAGCTGCCATCCTGGCTGGAGGAGCTGGGTCAGGAGGAGGAACCAGCTTCCCAAGTGGATGGTGAGCCGCTGGAAACAGAACTAACCCCAGAAGAACCAGCACCCACCGCGGCCAGTGCTGCTGAAGATGAATTTGTCCCCGATTGGCTTTCAGATTTTGAGGAACAACCTGAAACGGAGCCGGCACCTGCTGAGCAGGAGCCAACACCGGAAGAACCGGTATTCCCTCCGCAACCCTCTGCAGGGATGGAGCCGGACACCCCGATTGACGAGGAGGGGCAACCAGAAATCGATATCCCCGATTGGATGGGGGCGCTGGAGGAGGATGAAGAAACTCAGGTTGAACGCGATAAAACGCCGGACTTTGATTCAGAATCAAACAGTCTTGCCTGGCTGGAAAGTTTAGCAGCAGATGAACCTCTTGAAGAAGCCGACATCAAGGGTGATTTTCCAGCAGAGGAACCCCAGGAAGAGGCTCCCCCTTCCATGTCGGAAGAGGAAGTAAAACTTCCAACGCAAAAAGCGGAGGAACTGGAACCAAGCGATTTTGGTGAAGCTGATGCCGGTCCCTCCACTATTCCTCAGGAAGAAGAAGCACTCCCCGCCTGGCTTTCCAATCTGGATCGCACGGAGGAGGAAGCTCAGCCGCCTGCTGATGAGGAACCCCCTCCCTCCACCCCGGATGCGCCCCAGCCAGAATCAGCACCACACGAGGTAGCTCCGGATGATGAAACCCTGAGCACTGAGATTCCCGACTGGCTTGCCGGGTTCAGCGAAACCGAGGCAGAGGAAGAGCCCGGTACAGATGAATTGGAGCTTCCGGCGGAGACGCGGTCAACTCCTGGATCGGCTGAGTGGCTGGATCAAATTGAAGAACAGCCTCTGGAGGATTATCAGGAAGACGAGTTTATTCAGGAAGAACCCCAGGAAGTTGAGGAACCCGAAATGGATGACTCCTTCTCCTGGTTGGAGGATCTGAAAGAAGAAGCCGTTGCAGACAAGGAAGCATTCCCTGAGGAATCTGTCAGGGAAGAGTCCCCTCCCGAAGAGACAGCAGAACAGGCTGGCGATGAACAGCCCTCTGCCGAGGAAATGCCCGCCTGGCTTTCCGAGCTTGATCTGGAGGAGGAAACGGAATCCCTCAAAGATGCCATTCAGAAACAAGACCGCCCACTAACTGAGGAAGAAAAAGAATTTATCGAGCGCTCTGATGAGGATGATATTGCCGACTGGCTCTCCACATTGGAGCAAAGCGATGCATCAGAAGCAGCAGTGGCGCCTGATCTTGATGAAGAGAAAGACCTCCGGGCAGATTTCCTGGCGGAGGAGAGCGAAGAAGTTCCCCCAGCTGACGTCGGCTTGGAGGAAGAAGAAGCTGAAGATACCAGTGCTGCCAGCGGCATGCTGGAAAGGCTGAAAGCCAGAGAGCATCCCCGGGAGCCAGAACCAGATCTGGAGCCTGAACCTGCTGGCGAGCCTGAAGTCCCTCAATGGCTGGAGGATCTCAAAAAAGAAGAGGATCCCCAGGAAACTGCCATTTTGTGGCTGCAGCAGTTTGTGGAATCGGGCGGCAGCGAAGATATCAGTCAGCAAATTAAGCGCTATACCGATGAGCTTGATCCTGGCGATTCCGTACCGGAGTGGATGGAAGATCTCAAACAAGAAGAGGATCCCCAGACCACAGCGATGCTCTGGCTGGAAAAACTCGAGAGTGAAAGAGAGCAGAAATCAGCCCCCCAACCGAAAGAAAAAGCCGAGGATGATTCCGGATGGTTGGCTGAACTGGAGAAAGAAGAGCAGCAGCGCCAGCAGGAAACCGCCGCAGAAAAAGAAGACCGGGATGAATTCTTTGATGACGGCGCTGACTGGCTGGCTGATCTGGAAAGTGAACAACCGTCTCCTGGCGAAGAAAAAATTGAGGAATGGAAGGGAGCCGAGCCTACAGAAACCGAAGCAGAAACTGCCAGCCAGGGGGAAACTCCTCCCTGGATGAAAGCAACTTCCCCGCTGGAAGGAGATTTCTTAACGGATGAACTGGAAGGGGGTCCCCAGCAGGAAGATGTAGAGATTCCAGCCTGGCTGGCCGGGTACACGGAAGAAGAGCTGGCGGAACAAGAGCGCTTGGAAGAAGCAGAATCAACGCCGGAGGCAGAAGTATTGCCGGAGGAAGAGCCCCAGCCAGATGCAGAGCCAGGGGAAGAAGAATACGGCTGGTTCAGTGCAGAACACACCCCCTCAGAAACTCCCGGAATGCGGATAGATCTCAACAAAGCCGCCATATCTCAGCTGGAATCGATCATCGGTATCAGCTACCAGGTGGCCAAAGGGATCGTCTCTTACCGGGAAAAACACGGCCCCTATCAATCCCTGAAAGACCTGCTTAATGTTCCTGAAATCCAGGATGACCAAACCATTGAGATCCTCAAACCGGAAATCATCATCCATGCTGTGGAGCCAGCTCCAGATGAAATTGCCGCTGAGAAATCAACCAGCGCAAAAGCCGTTCAGCCCGAGGAAGAGCCCACCGCTGCCGTGGAAGAAAAACCGGAAGAACCAGAAATCAGCGCTCAACCTGAGGCTGAACCTGCCCCTGAAGCGCCGGCTGTAGAAAAACCGGTTGAAAAATCCTTAACCCGTGCCAGACAGATGATGAAAGATGGTGAAGTGGAGCCGGCCTTGAACGAGTACGAGGCGCTGATCGAAAATGGGGATCAACTGGATGAGGTCATCACCGACCTCAAACAGGCTTCTCTGGATCATCCGGTCAACGTTCTGGTCATGAAAACGCTGGGCGACGCCTACATGCAGCAGGATCAGCTGCAGGAGGCGCTCGACGCTTACTCCAAAGCTGAAGAGCTTCTTCGCTAACGAGGAGCTTCCCACCAAAAAGCCGACGTCCCTGGGTGTCGGCTTTTTTAATTTAATCATTTTCAATCCCCAGCAAAACAAGTATACTTAGACGAAATGCAGGCTGAACAATACTGGAGGTAATTTGTGGAAAAAACATTAGTTTTAGTAAAGCCGGACGGAGTGCAGCGCGGGATCATCGGTGAGGTAATCCGCCGTCTGGAAAACCGTGGTTTGCGATTGATCGCCGGAAAATTCATCCAGGTGAGCAAAGAACTGGCCGAAACTCATTACGGCATCCATAAAGGAAAGCCGTTTTACGACTATTTGCTGGAGTACATCACCGCGGCTCCGGTCATGGCCATGGCCTGGGAAGGACCCAACGCCGTTGCCGCAGTTCGCCAAACCATGGGGGCCACCAACCCCCTGGAAGCTTCTCCCGGCACCATCCGCCATGATTACGGATTGGAAATTGGCCGAAACCTCACTCACGCCTCCGACTCTCCAGAAAACGGAGCGAAAGAGGTGGCCCTTTGGTTTGAGGAGGATGAACTGCTGGATTGGACCCGGGCGATCGATTTCTGGGTTTTTGAGTAAACGACAGCGATTAACAACTCCCAGTTCCAGCCCCCCCGGGCTGGAACTTTTTCTTTTATCCTCCCTCTGGTATAATCCCCCCGAAATCCGCCTGCAGTCAGCCCTTGACTTATGAGACCAGAAGAAATCCGCATCAGACTTGAACCCATTCTTCCTGCTGTCCGCCTCCCCGGCCGCTATACCGGTGGAGAATACAATCAGGTGCTCAAGTCCTGGGATGAAACCAGTGTCCATACCGCGCTGCTCTTCCCGGAAATCTACGATCTGGGCATGTCCAATTTAGGCGTGATGATTCTTTATGAATTGATCAACCAGCAGCCTGAGTTCCTCGCAGAGCGCGCCTATCTTCCCTGGACGGATATGGAAGAAGCCATGCGGCGGGAAGGTATCCCCCTCTACGCTTTAGAAAGCAAGCATGCCCTGGCTGATTTTGATCTCATTGCTGTTTCTCTGCCCTATGAAAGCCTGTACACCAACCTGCTCAATGGGCTCGATCTGGCCGGACTGCCCCTGCAGGCAGCCAATCGGGACCAGGAACACCCTCTGATCATCGCTGGCGGACACGGCGTTTTCAACCCGGAGCCCATGGCGCCTTTCCTGGACGCCTTCGTGATCGGCGAAGGGGAAGATGTTATCCTGGAGATTCACGATTTGCTGAAAAGCCACCCTCCCCGGGAAACCCCCCGGGGGGAACTCCTGGAAACCCTGGGAGAGATCGAGGGGTTGTATATCCCTGCGCATTATCAGCCCCACTATGGCAGCGATGGCACCCTGGAAAAGGTAGAAATCCTCCTGGAAAGTGCTCCGGAAAGCATCTCAAAAAGGATCGTCGGCAAGCTCCCTCCAGCTCCGATAAACCTGCTGGTGCCTTATATCGATATCGTCCACAATCGCGCTCCGATAGAAATCATGCGCGGTTGCACCCGGGGCTGCCGGTTCTGCCATGCGGGCATGATCAACCGCCCTGTCCGGGAGCGCTCCGTACAGGAAATCATCGACACCATGGAAAAGCTGATTCCCGCCACCGGATTTTCAGAAATCGGCCTGCTTTCGCTGTCCTCTTCTGACTACACGCAAATTGTGCAGCTGGTGGAGGCGATCAATCGGCGCTTCACAGCCGGCGGCATCTCCGTCTCCCTGCCTTCTCTGCGAATCGATTCTGTTTCTGTGGATCTGATGGAGGCCTTGGCAGGCCAGCGCCGCAGCGGCTTCACCCTGGCCCCGGAAGCTGCCTCGGAGCGGCTCCGGAAAATTATCAACAAGCCGATCTCCGATCAGCAGCTCCTGGATACCGCCCGGGAAATCTACCAGCGCGGCTGGCACACCATCAAACTGTATTTTATGATCGGCCTGCCCGAGGAGCACCAGGAGGATGTCGAAGCCATCGCAGTGCTGAGTAAGCGTGTCCGCCAGGTAGGCGAACAAGCCATCGGACACCGCGCCCAGGTCCATGTCAGCGTCAGCACGTTCGTTCCCAAACCTTTCACCCCTTTCCAGTGGGTGCCAGCAGAAGACATGGAATCCATCCAACAAAAAATTGACCTGCTAAAATCCAGAGTGAGAGGCAAAGGACTTAAACTGAATTGGAATGATCCGGAGAATTCTGTCTTTGAAGCCTGGCTCGCCCGGGGGGACCGGCGCCTGGCGAAGGTTATCGAACAGGCCTGGCGGGATGGTGCGAAATTCGACGCCTGGCAGGAACACTTCAACTTCCAGCGCTGGCTGCAGGCTTTTCAATCTGCCGGACTGGACCCCGATTTTTACGCCCATCGAGAGAGAACCTACCAGGAAACGCTTCCCTGGGAACACATTGACAGCGGCGTTCGAAAATCATTTTTATGGGAGGATTATCAGCTCAGCCTGCAAGGCATCACCCAGGAGGACTGCCGGGATGGCTGTCAACATTGCGGAATTCTTCCCACTTATAATCAACTCCGCCGTGAAAATCCGGGACCCCTCTGGCTCTGCCCGGAAGTCCCCCGCTAATCCAGCCTCCGTCTCTATCCATCAACCTGCCATGAAAGCTCAGCGGATTCGCATCCGATTTTCTAAAACGGAAGCCATGAGATTTACCGGTCATCTTGATCTGCGGCTGACCTGGGAGCGAACATTTCGCAGATCCGGCCTGCCGCTGGCCTACAGCGGCGGGTTTACACCCACACCCCAATTTAATTTCGCCCTGCCTCTCCCGCTGGGATTTTTAAGCACTGCCGAGCTGGGAGATTTCTGGCTGTCTGAAGTGTGCGGCCTGCAGGAAGTACAGCAGGAACTCACCAGGGCACTTCCCCCGGGGCTGGACATTCACAGCCTGATTGAGATCCCTGATCTTCACCGGGATAAGCTGCCCACCCTGGTGGTCTCAGCTGGCTATCAGGTGGACCTCCCGAATGATCACGGACTGCAAGAGGCGTCGGTTGATGATCTTCTGGCTGAGAAGGAAATCATCCGGGAGCGGCGGGGAAAATCATACCATCTGCGTCCCCTGATTCTCTCAATGGCCCTGATTGAGGGGGATCATCAGCTGAAGATGACCCTCAGCGCGCTGCCGGGATCGACCGGACGCCCTGATGAAGTTCTCAAAGCCCTGAAGATAAATCCGCTGCGGAGTCTGATCACCCGGACGAATATTATTCTCCGCAAACCGGAGAGGGATTAATCCGAAATGGCCCTGCTGGTTTCTCTACTCGCCGGCCTGCTCCCTATGCTGTTCTACGCCTGGCTGCTCTATCATCTCGACCGCTATGAAAAAGAGCCCTTTACCCTGCTGGCAGGGGTTTTTCTCTGGGGGGCATTTTTTGCAGCCGGCAGCGCCTTCCTGATCAATTCCACAGTGAATGTCGGTCTGAACATCCTGCTGCAAAGTGAGTCCGCCTCCTCTTTTGCCCTGGCAACTCTGTTCGCTCCTCCGGTGGAAGAGACCCTCAAGGGCATGGCTGTGCTGGGTATATACCTGCTTTTTCGCTCTGAGTTTGACTCCCGTCTCGATGGGATCCTCTATGCAGCGGTCACCGCGCTGGGATTTGCCGCCGCAGAAAATGCCTATTACCTCCATCATTTCGGGTTTCAATCCGCCGGCTGGAGCGGATTCCTGAGGGTGTTTGCTGTCCGGGTGCTGCTGGTGGGCTGGCAGCACCCTTTCTATACAGCTTTCTTCGGGCTCGGCCTGGCTGCCGCTCGCTCCTCGCGCTCCTGGACTCTGCGCTGGATCGCTCCCTTGATGGGCTGGTTCGCTGCGGTAATCCTTCATATGGTTCACAATCTATTTACAGGGCTGGTAGAGAGCGCGGCCGGTGTTCTTCTGGCTTCTCTGTGGGACTGGACTGGCTATCTGGGACTCTTCATCTACATTCTGCTGTTGATTGATCGGGAGCAGTTTTGGATTCAAGAATACCTCCCCGAGGAGGTCGAGCTGGGGACATTCACAGAAGCCCAATATGCCGCCATGAGCTCCCTCAGCCAACAGATTGCCTCCCTTTGGACAGCCCGGAGGCACGGTTCCTGGCGGGAAACCCGCCGATTCTTTCAACTGGCTGGGGAACTGTCCCATAAAAAACGCCAGCTGTTCAGGGAGATCGCCGTGCCGGATTCCGATCAAATCATCCAGGACCTGAGGGATCAGCTTCAATGCCTTTCCAGGACTCTTCCATCCTGAACAAGATCAACGGATCAGCACTCAAAGGAGGGGACGATGACTTCCAGATTAGATGATTTCCGGCGCTACCGGGAAAAAATGAACCAGCGCATCTTCGAGATCGACCATCTGGGGCTGAAGCGCTTTTTTAATTTAGACAGCGCTGCCTACCGTGAAGGCGAATTGGACGGCAAAACCAAAGAACTGCTGGGGCTGGTTGCCTCCCTGGTGCTGCGCTGTAACGACTGCATTGATTATCATCTGGAACAGTGCCGGAACGCTGGATGGACTGATGACCAGCTCTACGAAGCTCTGCACGTCGGGCTGATTGTCGGGGGCAGCATTGTTATTCCCCATCTCCGACATGCTGTAGAGACCCTCGACTTGCTGGCTCAGGAATCCTAAGTATGGAAGTGGCAGGTATCGGGTTCAACCATCCTTGCTACCGATCTTCCACAGGTCAGCCGAAATTCTCCGCTGCCCAGGATTATCCGCCCCCCGCCTGAAACTATCCTTTTCTATAGGCCAGCAGACTTGTTTCCCCTGCCCTTGTCTGGTAGAATGTTTTCCGCGCCCCCATAGCTCAGTGGACAGAGCGTCGGCCTCCGGAGCCGAAGACCTGTGTTCGAGTCACAGTGGGGGTACTCAGGAATTCTTCCGTTCAAGCTCACCCTTGAACGGATTTTGTCTTTTCTCAAAGCTTCTAATAGAGATCAGGAAAACAGCGCCATTACTAACCTTATCAAAGCCAAGCAGGGCTCAACAGGAAGTGCATCCTGGCATTGACCTGCCCCGACCGGGTGTCCAAGAGGGTTGAAACCGTCTGGATGCAGCAGGATAAGGAGAAAACCATGATGGGATTTTTCCGCAGTTTGTTCAGCGTCAGCCTGACCACCGGCAGCCCCCTGGAAACGGAGCATGCCCTGGTTATGCTGCTGCTTCTCTGCGGTTTGCTCACCTATCAGGGTAATTTTCTGCGTCGCTGGCCGCTGTCGGTCATCACCGCCGGGATCCTGCTGGCAGTGCTCACCCCCGTCCATCAGATCGATCTCTTCTGGCCGCTGATCACTGCCCTGATCATCCCCCCCTTCTTATGGCAGGGAGCGGTTAATGTTACCAAAAGCGGACCCATTGAAACCGGCTGGATGATGGTCATCTGGCTTGGGACTTTTTCAATCACCACGGCCAGCCTGATTGTGCTCAGTGGAGTACCCTTATCCAAAGCCCTGCTGCTATCCATGCTGGCAGTCTCCCTGCTGTGGTTTATCAGGGAGCTGAATATTGAAAGCAGCTATTTATCCACCATCGGCCAGATTACACTTGTCCTGCTGCTGGCAGAAATTGATATTGCCATGACATCCTTCCCAACCTGGTTGGGTTCCTTATTTTCTGGCGTTTCACTCGGGTTTGTGCTGGGGTTTTTATGCATCCTCCTTTACCACCGATGGGATATTAAGTCCTGGGAAATCCCCTATTTTTTCTTCTGGTCTTATCTTTCCTACGGAATCAGCCTGCTTCTCCAGGTTTCGTCCATCGCCAGCACCCTGGCAGCCGCGCTGATCGCATCCGCTTACGGCTTCAATACCGGGCTCTGGAAAAGCGAAAAGGACATCCCCAGCCTGACCAGCACCCCTGTGTTCCTGATCGTATCCTCAATAGTATGGTTGATCCTGGGCTGGCAGGCTGAAGCCATCATCATTCCAACCAGCCTGCCCGGCGTGCCAGCTGCCCTGCTGATTCTGCTTGCCGGCGTGCTGATTTCCAGGAAAATCCATCCCAGATTGGAGTATGATACCTGGCTGCGCCTGCTTCAAAAAGGCATCAGCATTCTGCTCCTGCTCACCGGGGGCATCCTGCTCTGGCCCCGACAGGCTCATCTGACCACCTTCAGCGTCGAACTTGCCCTGATTGGGTCCATTTTTCTGATCTTCCTGGTTCGGGAAACAGTGCGGCCGATCTTCGATTTTATCGGGATTCATCTGGATTGGCCCCATGTAGAAGGATGATCACCGACTACCTGGTTGGCAGCTGTGTTCAGGATTCAGGCTGACTCTGTCAGTGAATCCGAACCTGCTAAGCGGTCCTCACCCAAAGGCAGCTCTGCAATGACTCTGGAAATCGCTTTTATGCTCGCTGTCATCTTGCTGGCCATCGTGCTGTTCTCCCTGGAGCGCGTGCCGCCTGATGTCACTGCCCTGGGGCTGCTGCTGGTGGTGACTTTGACGGGATTATTGACGCCGGAGCAGGCCTTCGCTGGCTTTGGCAGCGGGGTCGTACTGATGATCCTCGGATTGCTCATCCTGACCGCCGGACTGATTCAAACCGGTGTGGTGGACGCCCTTGGGAAAATCATACTCTCCCATGTTGGCGGTGATGCCGGCCGTTTTCTGATGCTGATGATGATCGCCGCCTCCGTGCTGAGCGCCTTTATGAGCAACACCGGTGCCACCGCATTTTTTCTGCCGATCATTCTCTCTATCAGCCGGCAGATGAAGGTCAGCCCCTCCCGCCTGCTGATGCCTCTGGCTTTTGCCAGCATCCTGGCCAGTTCGGTGACTTTGATCGGCACCTCCACCAACCTGGTCATCAGCGGGCTGATGGTCAGCGCCGGACTGCCTCCTCTGGGGATGTTCGAACTCACGGTTGTGGGAATTCCAATCTTGCTGGTCGGCTTGATCTACATGCTGACGATAGGAAAGAAACTCGTTCCAGACCGGGGATTCAACCAGGAATACACCGATGACTATGGTATTCAACCGTACTTGACCGAAATTGAAATCCTTCCCGATTCCATTTTTGCTGGAAAAACCCTCTCAGAAAGCGGTCTGGGGCACGATCTTGATCTTACCGTGATCCGCATTGTCCGCGCCGGGATGGAATACCTGGTTCCAGACGCTGATCTCTGCCTGCAGGAAGGGGATGTGCTGTTAGTGGAGGGGGAACTTGATGAACTGATTGATATCGACGGCCAATATGGGATTGATCTCAAGCCGCAGCGAAAATTTGAAGATCAGGATCTGCAGTCCCATGACATCGGGCTCTTTGAAGTGGTGCTTCTTCCCAATTCTCCCATGATCGGACGTACACTCCGCAAGTTGAAATTCCGGGAACGATATAACCTGCAGATTTTGGGCATCAACCGCAGCGGAGAAAAAATTCACCAGCAGCTGAGCCAAATCCGGCTGTCAGCCGGCGATGAGCTGCTGGTTCAAGGAGACCGCAGTAAAGTGCGCATATTGGATCGTGAGAATACCCTCCGGCTGATCCGACCTGTCCGTTGGCGGCGTCTGCGTGGCGGCCAGGCATTAACCGCGGCCGTTCTTTTCGTTGGGTCAATCACACTGGCCGCCCTGGATCTGGTCACCCTTCCGGTAGCTGTGCTCACAGCGGCTTTCCTCTCCTTTGTGACCCGGGTGATCACCCCGGAGGAAGCCTACCGATCTGTGGAGTGGCGCATCCTGATTCTGATCGGCAGCATGCTCGCTTTGGGAGAGGCCATGCAGGTGACTGGCACCGCTTCATTCCTTGCTGCGCAGATCATCCAGGTCACCCATCAGCTGGACCCGATCTGGCTGCTGGGGGGATTCTTCCTGCTCTCCATGCTCCTGACGCAGCCGATGTCCAATCAATCCGCAGCGGTTGTAGTAGTCCCTATCGCCATTCAGCTGGCCCAGCAGTTGGGGCTCAACCCACGTACTTTTGCTGTCATGATCGCTCTCGGTGCCAGCGCTTCGTTCCTGACCCCCCTGGAACCGGCCGCTTTGCTGGTCTATGGGCCCGGGAATTACAAGTTCAGTGACTTTCCCAGGGTGGGAATCCTGCTGACGCTGCTAATCCTGATCATTTCCATCCTGTTTGTTCCGGTTTTCTGGCCGCTGTAACCCGGCTCCTTCCTGACCCTCCCTGATCTGTTTCCCGGAAGCTCCTTTCCCCACCTCAAGCGGCTGGGGATTTGCAGACATCAGCACAGCCATCCAGCGGGTTTCCTCCGAGTTCTCCAGGATTAATTTTGTGGCAATCAGGGTCAGCGGAACCGCCAGAATCGTTCCCGCCGGGCCGAGGACATACCCCCAGGCAACCAGGGAAATGATCACGAAGAGAGGGGAAATGTTCAAATCCTCCCCGAGCACGCGCGGTTTAAGAATATTCTCGATAAAAATGTTGATGACCACATAGCCGATGATCACAATCAGCATCTGACTCCAGCCGAACTCCAGCAGTGCCAGCAGCGCCGGAGGAATAATAGAAAGCACAATCCCCAGGTTGGGTATATAGTTCATCAAAAACCCTAAGAGCCCCCACAGCACAGCGAAATCCACCCCGAGCAGGACCAGCAGGAAAGCATTCAGAACTCCGGTCAGCAGCCCGGTTTGGGTGGTGATGGAGACATACCGCCGAATATCCCGGAGCAGATCTGCCACGGTCTGGATCTGGGTATCTTGCAGCACCAGGGACTGCATCTTCTGGGGCATCCGGGCAAAATCAGCCATCATGAAAGCCACCAGCAGAATAATAAAAAACCAATTGGAAAAAGCATCCAGCAGCCCGCCGAGCAGACTGCCGGCCAGGTTCATCACCTGGGTAACATCGAACATCTCTAAATTGAGCAGGTTATCCAGATCCAGCGGCAGTGAATCCGCCATCAAGATCACCCCATCGACTATCCGCTGCAGCTGAGAGGAGTATTCCGGGATGCGGTTGATAAAACTGGTCACCGAGACCACCGTCACACTGATCAACACACTGACCACAGCAAGTACAATCAGCATGACGATCAAAAGGGACAGCCAGGCCGGCACCCCCCGGGCTTGCAGTCCGCGTTGGATGGGAACAAAAAGAATCGACAGTACCAGGGCCAGCAGGATCGGAGTGATCACCTCTTTGGCCTGCTGCATGCCGAAAGCAATCACCACCAGGCTGGCGGCAGCCAACAGCAGCCTTATCAGCGGGCTGAGTTCAACATGCTCCTGTGTTGTAGAGTTCATTTTTGCACTCATAATCCTGCAGTTGTGATTAATGACTTTGAAAAATTATACCGTTTTCCTGCGGCATTCTCCGTAGAAAGATTGGCCTTTACCAGCCGGTTAATGATTCCCTTACCCTGGATTAAAACCCAAATCAGGTTTCACTGACGTTGATCAATAAGAATCCTTTCGGCCGCTTTGATGCCGTCAACGGCGGAGGAGAGAATTCCCCCCGCGTACCCCGATCCCTCTCCAGCCGGAAAGAGTCCCTTCACGCTCACGCTCTGCAGATCTTCGCCCCGCAGAATACGCACAGGGGAGGAAGTCCTAGTTTCCACACCGGTGAGCACAGCATCCGGCAGGGTGAAGCCGGAAATCCTGCGCTGGAAAACGGGGAGGGCCTCTTTCAGAGCAGCCGCTGCATAGGCAGGGAGCACCCTGTGCAGATCTGCAGGCCTGACACCCGGCTGATAGGAGGGAATTACAGACCCTAATTTTGCCGTCTTTCTGCCGGCCAGGAAATCCTCCAGGCGCTGCACAGGCGCAAAATAATTCTCTCCCCCCTGGATGAACGCTTCCCGTTCCCAGTGCTGCTGGAATCGGATCCCTCCCAGCGGGCTGTCAGGAAAATCCTCCGGTGTGACCTCGACAACCAGCGCGCTGTTGGCATTGCGTTCCTGCCGGGAATGCTGACTCATGCCATTGGTAACCACCATCCCCGGTTCCGAGGAGGCGGCCAGCACCGTCCCGCCGGGGCACATACAAAAGCTGTACACGGATCTGCCCAGGCTGGTATGGTGCACCAGCTGGTACTCGGCCGCACCCAAGCGGGGGTGTCCGGCACTGTTCCCATATTGGCTCCTGTCTATCAGGGTCTGGGGGTGCTCGATTCGCAGACCCACAGAAAACGGTTTTGGGGCCAGGGAAATGCCCCTGACCGCCAGCATCTCAAAAGTCTCCCTGGCACTGTGACCCACCGCCAGGATGCCATATTCGGCGGCAACCCGCTCTCCGCTGGCCAGGAGAAACCCCTGCAGCGAGCCATCTTCCACGATCAGGTCGACCACTCGGGATTGAAAACGGTACTCTCCTCCCAGCCGGATAATTTTCTTGCGAATTGCTTTGACAATTTTCACCAATTTCAAGGTGCCGATATGCGGTCTGGCTTCCCAGAGGATGTCTTCCTGGGCGCCAGCCTGAACAAATTCCTGGAGCACTTTACGGTCGCGATTTTGATCATCTTTTATTCGAGTGTAAAGTTTACCGTCAGAAAACGTACCAGCCCCGCCTTCGCCAAACTGGACATTGGACTCCGGGTTGAGCTGGCCCCCTCTCCAGAAACCAAACGTGTCCCTGGAGCGCTCCCGGACCTCTTTTCCCCGTTCCAGCAGCAGCGGCTGCAGCCCCCCTTCTGCCAGAATCAGACCAGCAAAGAGTCCGGCGGGTCCGGTCCCCACGATTACCGGTCTGGTGTCCAGCTTTTCAGGTATCAATGCCGGCGGCTGATACTTAAGATCCGGCGCTTCTCGAATGTGGGAATCTCCGGATTTGTTCTTCAGCACATCCTTCTCATCCCGCACCGCGGCCATTACACTGTAGACCAGCTTAATGGCTCCTTTCCTGCGCGCATCCACACTGCGTTTATGCACCTGCCAGCGCAGCAGATCCTCCCGGGCGATTCCCAGGCGCTGGATAAGAAGGTCTTCCAGGGCTTGATTCGAATGATCAAGCGGCAAAATTAAATTGGAAATTTTCAGCATCATGTTGTCCCCAGTAGTTGGGCTTGTTAATGATATCATCCGGGAGAACGCTTGCCTGTTGAAACCGTCCTCCCCCTAGTTTGGCTGGAAAAAAAATGTCATCCACCGGGATTATTGATGCGCTGGACATTGAGCACCCACCCGCGGCTCACCCATCAATAATTCGTAACGGCCGCATCTCACTGCAGCTTCCTTACGTGATTGTAGAGTAAAATCCGGCAATTTTTCATGACTCTGTGGTTAAATTTACATAATCCTCGCCCTGCCACCAGGAAAGCTGCTCTTTATGGCCAGAGAAGTTCTCATTATCCAGCCAGACTCTTCTACCCAGGAGGCCCTTTCCGGGATCTTTCAGGACTGGGGGGACATCGTTACAACGGTTTCCAGCCTGAAAGAAGGCAGTCAGGCGCTGCAGTATCAATCCCCTAACCTGATCCTGATTGATATCACACTGCTCGGGCAGAACTGGCCCCGGAAAATCCCCGTCCTCAGGAAGCGCTTTCAGCATACTGACCTGATTTTCACCTGCTATACCTATCAAACCATGCCCCGCCAGCATCGTCAGGCCATGGACCGCTGGGGGGTGCTGCGGGGCCCTTTCACCCGTTACAGCATCCGACTGGCATTACAGCAGCGGCTTTTCGGCACCGGGGAGGAGGAGGCCGATCAGACTCCCAGACCGAAGCTGACCTATCCGATCCGGTTTAAAATTACCTGGCCCTATTTGCTGCTGGCCCTGCTGTTCACACTGGCTGTCTCCTACATCACCACCAGAATTGTCTTTGACACCGTAGAAGAGCGGTTCACCAATCAGCTGATTGAAGCTGGTAAGCTGTCATCTGAGTGGATGGTGATCGAGGAAAGACGACTGCTGGAAACATTGCGTCTGACAGCCAACACAACCGGCATCAGCGGTGCCGTGCTGGAGCAGGACAGCGATCAACTGCGGGAGCTGGCTTATCCAATCGCTGTCAATGCCCAGGAGGAAGCTTTGATCCTCCTGGATGCAGCGGGGGTCTCCCAGCTGTCCCTTTACCACCCGGAGGGGGCCAATCTGGAAGATTACCAGGTCAGCAGTGGGGAGGCCATCTTCGCAGATCATGAGATCGTCCAGCGTGTGCTGGGGAAAGAAATTGATGCGGTCGGAGATAAATATGCTGCCGTGATCTCCACTCCCCGGGGGCCCTATTTTTTCATCGCCGGTCCCATAGTTAAAAACGATCAACCTGTGGGGGCCGTGCTGGTGGGTAAATCAGTTTCCACCCTGACAAATGAGATGCGCCAGGCCACCCTCGCCCAGACGACGATCTATGATTTTGAGGGAAATCCGTTGGCCACCACCCTGCTTTCCAAGCCCAATTTGGAGGTCACAGATGCCCAACAGATCCTCTCCTCCCAGGATCAGAAAAGCTATTATCAGCCAATCGCTGCGGCATCAATTGACTATACGGAAATCCTTTTTCCCTGGGAAGTCCGCAGCGGCGAAGATGTGGGTATCCTTGGAGCTGCCATCCCCCAAAATTATCTGGTCAGCACCAGCTGGATCACCAGGGCCCAGATCTTTGTCGCACTGGCCGCGTTTATCCTGTTGATTGTTCTGGTTGGATCCTACCTCGCTCAACGAATCTCCCAACCCCTGGTCGATCTGGTGGAAGCCTCTGATGAGATTGCCCAGGGAAATTTAATGGTCTCTCTCCCTCCCAAAGGGCAGGATGAAATCGCCCTGCTGACGGATTCATTCAACAAGATGGCGGAGGCACTCCGCCAGTCCAAACTAGAGTTAATGGAAGCCTATGACAGCAGCCTGGAAGGCTGGTCCCGGGCGCTGACCTTGAGAGACCACGACACCGACGACCACAGCCAGCGTGTGGTGGAGATGACCCTCCGGCTGGCGGAAGAACTGGGCATCCCCGAAGGGAAGATGGATCACATCCGGCGGGGTGCTCTGCTCCATGATATCGGCAAAGTTGGGATTCCGGATGATATTTTATTAAAAGAAGACCAGCTTGATGGGGAGGAATGGGAAATTATGAAAAAGCACCCTGTCCTGGCATTTGAGATGCTGCAACCGATTGATTACCTGCAGGAATCCCTGGAAATTCCCCTCTACCATCATGAGCGCTGGGACGGCAGAGGCTATCCCTACGGTCTGCTGGGAGAAGAAATTCCCATCACCGCGCGGATTTTTTCTGTGGTCGATGTCTATGATGCCTTGCTTTCCGAACGCCCATATCGTTCTGCCTGGACCAGAAATCAAGCTTTGAAGTACATCTATGAGAACAGGGGCGCCCATTTTGACCCCCAAATCGTGGATGCCTTTCTAAAACTGTACGGCGGGAGCGAGTCAGCTGAGGGATAAGCTTTTGAACCGTATTAAGATGGAAAACAGACCAGGTGCCGCGCCGGAATCTCAAATCCCACCCCGCCTGCTGGTGCATTTGCTGACCCTGGCAGGATTTATCGCGCTGGTGATCTGGGTATTTTCTACCCGGTCCTGGCTGTTTTTGGCCCAGGGTGAATCTCTGGAGCTTCCTCTGCATGCCGAACAGCAGGCCGACTATTCTCCTGATCTCCAGCCGATGAGCGTCAGCCAGGTGGAACTCAGCCTGATCAGGGATTTTCTCCGCGACCTGGACCTTGACCCCGCTGACCTGGCTGCCCGCATCACCCAGGTCAGCCTGAGCCTGGAGAGTCCGGTGCCCACAGTTACCCCCCCGGGTCCCGGGGCAACGCTGCCCACAGAATCATTCTCCACACCGAGGGGAGAACCAACCACCACAAAGCCTGCTTCGGACACCCCCCAGCCATCGGGGACAGCGACACCACTGCTGTCTGAAACTGTGCCAACCCGTACCGGTGCATCCCCCTCGGCGACGGCTTCTCAGGCCTCCGCAACCATCCGCCCCCCGACCAGCACGACAGTGAACACTCCCGTGCCACCATCCCCGACTCCGCTGGCCCCCTCCAGCACACCGCCGGCCCCGACAAACACACCCTCTTCTACCAGCACAGCGCTTCCGCCTACCAATACGCCTACCGCTACCAGCACAGCAGTTCCGCCCACCAACACCCCCATCCCCCCCACAGCAACACCTCCGATCTGCAGCCAGGTCGCACTCTCAAATGCCGGTCTATCCGGCCCACGGGTATTCTGGGAAATTGATAACGGCAGCGGGAGCGACCTGACCATCTCCTCCCTGCAGCTCAGCTGGCCTTCACAGAATGATCAGCTGGAAAGAGTCTTCCTGAGCTTGCTGATGATCTGGAACGGCAGCGCTTCTCCGCCTGCAACCACGATCTCCTCCGGGTGGACCGGCGGAGCCGGGAGACGAACGGTCCCGGCCAACAGTGACCGCATTCTCACTTTCCGTTTTGACGAAGATGCTGCCACCAGCGGGTATAATCTCACCGTAGTATTCACCAACGGCTGCACAAAAAGCCGATCACGTTGAATTTGCCATCCTGTTAATTTTGATAGGTCAACCCTTTTCGTCCGCATCAGAGACCGCAGCGGATCTAAGATCCAAAAGCTATGACTTCCACTCGTGTTAAAAAAGCCGTTCAAGCCCTTCGCCGGGGAGAGAAACAAACCGCCCGGACTCTCCTGCTGGAAGAAGTCAGAAAAAACCCTTCCAGCCTGGAAGCCTGGATCTGGGCTGTGGAAGTAGCCAGGCATGATCAGGAAAAAATCACCATACTGCGTAAGATCCTGACTCTGGATCCTGGCCAAAAGCAGGCCAGACGGCTTCTTAACCATCTGATAATGAATACCGCTGATCAAGATGCTGGCCAATCGACATCTTCCGATGTCCAGCCCGCTCCCCGCTCTGCTGACAGCTCGCCGGAAAGTCGGTCAACTACCCTACCCAAAGGGAAAGAAACCCAGCAGCCCTCCCGCTTGGCAGCACTGCTGCTGCTCCCGCTGCAGTGGCTGTTTTCGCTGCCCTTTTCCTGCGGCCTGATCTTGCTTGCTGCCGCTGTCGCTTTCGGCGGCCTGGCATACTTCCGGGCCAATACCAGCTTTTTCGGCCTGGTCGGGGCTGATTTTGACCAGCTGCAGGTGTCAAACGCTTATCAGGAAATTGTGCTGGAAGAAAACACCTGGAAAGTGGTCTATGAAGGTGGGAGGGAAGCGAAATTCATCGGCACCGTCCGTCATGTCTCCCCCATTCGCATTAACGAGTTCAAAATACTCACGCATGATATTTTAGTGACCAGTGCCGATTTTGCCGATCCCGATCTGGTCGATACCGCCGTGATCAACCATAAATTTACCTGGCAGGCTACCGGTGCCCAGCGTCCAACAGGGTACATTCACCTGCTGCACACAGTCCCCGCGGATAAAAGCATCTACCAGCAGCTGCTGCAGATCAGGAAATGGGACGTGGTCCGCATCACCGGAAGGGAAATATTCACCATTACCGGTTATGCCAGCGACGGATCAGAACTGGGGGTGTGGCAGGATGCCGGCTGCAACACCCTGCTGGTCGAGTCTGTGCAAATCATGAGAAAATAATCTGGGGATGGTATACTGGCCTTGAAAAAGCCTGCCCGGTGGTTTGCTCCCCCGACCCTTCCGGCTGCAGGTACCTATCGAGGCTCCCGCTTTATTGGCTATGCGCAATTCTCTCTCCGGTGCGGTCATCATAGTCTGGGTATCAGCTCTCCTGCTGGTGCTCTTCCTCGGCGCCGGCTTTTTCTCCCTTTCAGCAAACTCTCCCGCCAGCTCCCCAACGATAACGGAACCAACCGCCACCCCTATCCCGCCTTCCTCTACGCCCCTTCCGCCTCCGGCAACCGCCGCGCCAACGCCCTCGCCCACCGCAACCCGGACGCCCCGGTTCTCCCCCACACCCTCGGCCGCTGACCTGCTGATCATCGGCACCTCCGCTGCTGGAAGACCGCTTGAGGTCTATCAATTTGGCACTGGAGAGCTGGAGCGTCTGATCATCGCCGGTATTCACGGTGGATACGAATGGAACACAATAGAGCTGGCCGAGGCATTGATCGACTATCTCCACAATCAACCAGGGATTGTTCCAGAGAACCAGACCTTGTTCATCCTCAAAGCGCTTAACCCGGACGGCTACGCCCGCTCCACTGGAATAAGCGGACGCGCCAATGAAAACGGCGTCGATCTGAACAGAAATTTCCCCTCAAACTGGCAGGCAGCCTGGCCCACGGAGGGCTGTTGGTCCTATCTGCCCATTAGTGGAGGATCCCAGGCCGCTTCAGAACCGGAAGCGGCAGCTCTGATGGCTTTTGTAAAGGAAAAGGATATCGATTCCCTGATCAATTACCACAGCGCTGCTCTGGGCATCTTTGCCGGAGGGCAGCCTCCGGATCCGGCCTCCCTGGATCTCGCTGCATCGCTGGCTGCCGTCAGCACGTATCCTTATCCCCCGCTGGAGACCGGCTGTGAATACACCGGGCAGCTGATAGATTGGGCTTCCGATCAGGGGATTGCTGCGGTGGATATCGAACTGACCAATCACCAGGAGATCGATTTTGAACAGAATCTGAGAATCCTCAGCGTTTTCCTGGATTGGGAACCGCCGGAATAACCTCCCTCCCTCGCTAGTCCCCCTTTGCCATATCTCCTGCTTCGATGGCGATGGAAATCCCCTCTTCAAAAATCTTTTCAATCGGACATTGACGGGAAATCCTCAGCAGTTTATCTTTTTCTTCGGTGCTGAGCTGCCCCCGAAATTCAATTTTTCCCCGGATGCGCTCTCGAAATTCATCGATCTCCTCGCAATCTTCACAATCCTCCTGGTAATCTCGTTCATACACCAGTCGGATTTCCACCTCTTCCAGATTCAGGTGATGATGACTGCTGTATCCCAGCACCACCTGCGCGGTGCAGCTGGCCAGGCTGAAGAGCATCATCCCATAGGGAGTGACCTCATGAAGGCCATGGACGGGCTCGAGTTCCTCTGACTCCGGCTCACGGGGGTCACCGTACTGGAACTCCACCTGATAGGATCGATCCTGAATGAATTGAATGCGCTCGGTCATGATTCACCTCAGTATGATGCCTGGCTATCGGACTGGATAGAGATCTCTTCTATGTTACAGACAGGGTTAATTGTGCTTATCTTTCTGTGCTCCCTGGTCCAATCTTTCCCTCCACCGGAAGCGTTCTTCCACCAGGAGCCTCATTCCGCTCCGTCTTCAGCTCAGGGGCTCGTCCTCACGCAGATGGGGCGGCAGATGATCAATCACCTGCTGATCTACTTGCAGGGAAAGCTGCTCCGCGTTGATTTCATCCACCCAGTCAATCGGTATCAAAACAGAGTCGCGGTTCAGAAAACCGCGGTCAATGATCAGATGGGTGATATGTTTGGTCTCTGGAACTGCCATCACTTCTTCCACCTGACCGACTTTATTCCCATCCAGAGAGATAACATCGGCCCCTTTTTTCAAGCGGTCTATCGGTTCGGATAAATTTTTCCGGGGTGTTTTCTGTTCGAAAACCGCCAGATGCTCCTGAGGTTTCCCGTAATCACTATCCGGTCGGATAGCCAGGTAATTTCCTGGGATCAAGGTCGGCGGCCGCTTTTTTTCCTGATACTGGTAAGGAAAGTAGCTTTCTTCCTGATAGGGAGGCAGCTCTGCCAGGTCCTGATCGGTTTCTGCCAGCTTGATGTGATCTTCCTCAGCCTGCAGTACCAGGCTGATCGGCAGCACCTTATCTTCCTTGAACAGCAGTCCCTGTTCTATGATTAACGACGTGATCTCCTGCGTAACCGGATCGATCACAATCTGCTTTAAGTTTCCCATTTTCTCCCCCTCGAAATCCACAACCTCCGCGCCTAAATGAAATTTCATGGCAGCTCCTTTAGTCGATAAAAACTTGAAATATCGCCAGGGGAGGATGGCGCTGTTCCCCTCACTATCCCGCACCCCGGATCTTCAGATGGGGTGTCGTCCAATCGTTTCTATACATGAAACTAATCTTTCCGGCGAATGAAGAAGAGAATCACCAGCAGAATTCCCAACCAACCAAACCAGTAATCCAGCGGACCGAAAAAGCTGCTGATCCGGGAAGCTACCTGCTTGCGGGCCTTGAGCTCCTCCAGAAACGCCCCGGCGGCCTCGGGATTATCCACCTGGCCCATATTGAGCACTATGGGCGCAGCCCGCAGCCCTCCCACCCGCTTCCAGGCAGTGAGTTTAAACTGGCCGCTCTTCAGGCTTCCGGAAACATCCTTGACGTGCAGCGGGCCGCTGATTTCCTCCAGGACCTTCAGTGTAGTTGGTCCAGCCTGCTCTTTCAATTTCTGGCCAGCGTCTTCCTCTTCTTCCTTTTTCCCGGTCAGCGCTTCGCTGACGCTGTCAGCCAGGCCGGTAAGATTAATCCTTAAATACTCTCCCTGCAGAGTAAATGTCAGCACCCTGCCGGGCTCCTGTGCATTTCTGGCCGTGTAGGTAAATGTGTTCATATGCCTAATCTCCTTCAAAAATCCTGAATATCTCACACTGCTTGGTCCTGCTCTTCAGGTTCACTGTAAAGCAGCCCCGTCCAGAGATCCATAGATCCTTATGCAGATCAGGGTATATGTTTCGATATAAACCTTCCACCAGCGCCTAAATGTATCCAAAGATATATCTATATTGTGTATGGCTGAGGGAATTTTATTGTATAAATGGTGAGTAATTACCGCCAAGCCAGAACAGCGGGCGCCAGTTTTTTGGCCCCGTGATTCTCGGTTTGTCTTTATCATCAGCAGGAGGATATCCCTAGATATGAGTGAGATCAAAGTTGTTCTGGCAAATTCTTCCCATCTTCTTCAGGATATGCTGGGGCGCACGCTGAAAAAAATCAAAGGGTTGAAAGTTGTCCAGATGACCCACTCCCTGTCCCAGGTTAAGCCGCTATTAAAACAGGAAGACGCGGACTGGCTTATTCTAGGATTAGAGCAGGATTCGCAGATTCCGGACTTTGTCAAACAGCTGATCGAAAAGGACAACGGATTATCCGTGCTGGCCATCAGTAAATCCGGCGATTCCATCAGGGTGAGAGCTAAGGATCTGGGGAGTGTAGAATACCAGGAGACCGGCCTGCAGGAGTTTACGCAGCTTCTGGTGGGGCAATTGGAAAATCAGCTTTAAGGAGAGTTTCTCCAGTTAAATAAACAAGAGCTGTCAGGCCGACAGCTCTTGAATTTGTTAAAGATGCCCCTGGGCCTGGTCCTCAATTCTGTCGCCCGTCAAAGCCAGATAGGCGGCGGCTTCCTCTCGATTGCTGACATCAAGTTTCATCAGGATGCTGTGAACGTGATTTTTAACCGTGCCCAGCTCAATATGCAGCGCTTCAGCGATCTCCTGGTTGGTTAATCCTTCGCCGATCAGCTCCAGGACTTCCTCTTCCCGGGGAGTGAGCTCCACCGGCGTGCCAATAGCGTCTTCCACCCGGGAGAACAGCTGGGAAAGTTTGGCCAGCCGCTGCATCATAGCCCAGACGATGTTCTTGGAAACGCTGCCTTTTTCCCGTACAGCCAGCCGGATGCGGTCGATGAGCTCCGCCATGTCATGATCTTCGGTAATATATCCAGCAGCTCCTTCCTCAATATATTTCAGGATATGGGCTTTGGTATCCTTCATTCCCAGGAAGATCATATGCCGATCCGGCGTGAACTTTTCATTTCGCTCCAGAAACCGAAGAGCCCCTTCCTCAGGCAGGCTGGTGCTGATCACAGCCACATCATAGGAACCATGATAAGCCAGTGCTTCCTCCAGGCGCCTGAAATGGGCCACAACTTCCATCCCTTCCTCGTCATCAAGGATGGACACCAGCATGTTGCTGATCAGCTCTGTCTCATGAACAATGAGTATTTTGACCGATTCCATTTGTGTTCCTTCGAAGTCCTACCCCCACATTCCTCGCCGGGTTCTCTCCTGACTCTCCTGCCCCGTACCTCACATGCTATCATATTTTCCCCAGATTTCCACAAATTAGCGATATTTTCCTCATGAACACAGATATATCTCATTTTATATCCAGTTTGAGATGGCTATACATGGATTATTCTTGGTGATTGAGTTTAATTAAAAAGAAGCCAACCAAACCGGCAGTACAGCCGGAAAGGAGATTGCCATGTCGAACAAATCAAACAGTTTTGTCCCCTTCCTGCTGGGTGGGGTGATCGGCGCCGCTATCGGCATCCTTTACGCACCCCGGTCCGGCGAAGAAACACGCCAGATTCTGATCTCTGAAAGTCAGCTAATTAAGGAGAAAACCCTCGATACCATCCAGGAAACCCAGGACAGGGCTCTGGAAGCCATCAAAGAAGCCCAGCTGCGGGCCGAAAAACTCAATCAGGAAGCCATGGAGCGGCTCAACCGCCTGCAAAAAATTGCCCAGGATGTTGCTGAAGAGCAAAAGAGCAGCCTCGAGAAAGGTGTCTCGGAAGCCAAAGATGCCATGAAGAGCTAGCCGGCCCCAGCCTGATCTGCCCTTAGCCGGGAATACATTATGGAATATCAGGATTATTACCAAACCCTGGGCGTTCCGCGGGATGCTTCCCAGGACAAAATCAAACAGGCCTTCCGTCAGGCTGCCCGTCAGCATCATCCCGACGTCAATCCAGACGATCCAGAGGCGGAGGAGAAGTTCAAGCAAATTAACGAAGCTTACCAGGTGCTCTCCAATCCGGAAAAGAGGGAGAAATACGACCGTTTTGGAAAGCAGTGGAAGCAGCATCAGCAGGCAGGGGGGCAGCCTCAGGACTTTAACTGGTCCCGCTGGTCCGCCGGTGCTGCCGGCGGCCAGGGCGGCCCCACCCACCGCCAGGTCAGCCAGGAAGAATTTGAGCAGATGTTCGGCGGCGCTGGTGGGTTTTCAGATTTCTTTGAAACTCTGTTTGGCGGGCCGGCTGCCCAGCGGTCCGGGGCCGGCTTCCGGAGGCGGGAGACTTATAACCCCTTTACCGGCAGATCCGCTGCCAGGGAAAGATTGAATCTGGATCTGGAAACCAAAATAAGCATCTCTCTTCGGGAAGCTTTCTCCGGGACCAGCCGGGTGATCAAAAAAAGCAGCGGCAGGAAGGTAAAAGCGAAGATTCCCCCCGGCGTGCACACCGGTGCCCGGGTTCGTCTGCAGGGTCAGGGGCAGCAGGTTCCTGGCAACGGGCGGGCTGGTGACCTTTACCTGAATATTGAAGTCGTCCCCGATCCGGAATTTGAGCGGAGAGGAGATGATCTATACACATCCCAATCAGTGGACCTTTACACTCTTGTGTTGGGTGGCAGTGTGGAGGTCAACACCCTGGAGAAAACTGTCCGCCTGGATATCCCCCCGGGGACTCAGAACGACACACAATTCCGACTGCGCGGCCAGGGAATGCCCCAACTGCATCAGGAAGATCAGCGGGGAGATCTGTTCGTCCGGGTGAGGGCTGACCTGCCGGAAAACTTGACGGCGGAAGAGCGGGAGCATTTCCAGACTCTTCGCGATTTACACCGCGGACCCGGGGAGCAGCGATGACCAGCAGAGCGATGATTCATTATCCCGATGACGATCAGTCCCTGTATGAGGAACATTCAGCTGCTCATATCGCTTGCGTTTCTCTGGATTTTCTGGTCTGGTGTCGGAAACAGGGTCTGTTGCCGGCGAGCTCCCCGGATCAAGATCCTCCGACATACACCTGGACCGATATCCAGCGGCTGGTGGTCATCCGCCGCCTTCATGAAGATCTTCAGGTCGAAATGAGCGACATGGATCTGATCCTGCATCTCCGCAGCCGCCTGCAAGCTCAATCAAAACGCCGGCAGAAGCTGGAAACCCGGGTGCTGCATCAGCAGCAAGAAATTCAACGATTAAAAGCGATCCTGCAACGCCTGCGGTTAGCCCGCAGCTGAAGGGCAACCTCGATCCCCGGATGGGGAATCATACCTTACCAAGGGAGAAAATAATGCAAGAGCATGTCTATAAAAAAGTCGAAATTGTCGGCAGTTCGAGAGACTCACTAGAGCAAGCAGTCCGCAACGCGCTGCAAACTGCCTCGGAAAGCCTGCGCAACCTGCGCTGGTTTGAAGTTACTGAAATCCGGGGCACGATGGAGGAAAATGCGGATCCCTTCTGGCAGGTTACTGTTAAGATCGGGTTCACCGTCGAAGAATCCCTTTCGGGCTGAAGGAGTACTCCATGCTGACGATCTTAGGACGAAGCTGGTGGCTGATGCTGCTCCGGGGGATTGCAGCCGTTCTTTTTGGGCTGACGGCGGTGCTGATACCCCGATTAACTTTGCTTTTTCTGGTCATCCTCTTTGGCGTTTTTGTGCTGCTGGATGGGATCCTGGCTGGGATCACGGCCCTGCGTGATCGCCGGAGTCATCCCCGCTGGTGGCTGCCGCTCCTGGAAGGAGTGCTGGGATTGGGATTTGGGATTGCCATCCTGGTCTGGCCGCAAATCTCCCTGCTGGCTTTGATCTACCTGGCCGCTGGTTGGGCAATATTAACCGGCGTGCTGGAGCTGATCACCGCTGTGACACTGCGGCAGGAAATCAGCAACGAATGGCTGCTGGTGCTGGCAGGAATCGCCTCCCTGGCAGTGGGAGGGATCCTCTTAGTGCAGCCGGAATCCGGTTTGCTGGCTGCTGCCTGGCTGATTGGCATCTACGCCCTGATTCTGGGTATCCTGCAGATCATTCTCAGTTTGCGGTTGAAATCTTATTTCCAGGACTGAAGATATTGATTCAACGCAGATTTGAGAGCGCATCCTGTGTTTATTCTGACTGCTCCTGGAAATCTGGAATCTTTCCTGCGCTGGCCGCGCAGACATGGGCGCCAAAGAACAGGATTACGCTGCTGAGATAGATCCAGAAAAGCAGCACCACGATTGCGCTCAAGGACCCAAAGACGAATTCATACCGTGCCAGACCGCTGCTGAGATACCACTGGAAAATCGCCGAGGCCCCCCGCCAGAGCAGAGTGATCACCAGGGCGCTGAATCCACTGGCTTTAATGGGCACCCGGCCCATGGGGACAACCCGGTACAGGCTGTAAAAAAATATGAAAGGCACCAGCCAGTGAATAAGATTGGAACCCAGGCTCAGCAGCCGGTTCTGGATGGTGGGATCGACATCAAAATAAGCCCGCTGATAGCGAAGCACCAGATTCAGCGCAGTTGAAGAAATCATCAGCATGAACAGCATCAGAATCAGCAGTACCACCATGGCCAGCCCGAAAAGCCGTTTTTCAAAGAAGGATCTGCGCTCATCTTCCGGCCAGGCGGTGTTGATGTTGTGGACCATGATCGAAAAGGCATTGGACCCCGACCATAAAAAACTGACCAGGCCG
This sequence comes from uncultured Anaerolineales bacterium, assembly GCA_964603385.1. Classification (GTDB taxonomy): domain Bacteria; phylum Chloroflexota; class Anaerolineae; order Anaerolineales; family UBA11858; genus B10-G9. Next base: position 281,117 of record CAZRUS010000001.1, read on the forward strand.
ATCGCCCCGACAGAGTTTCGGATTTCAAAAGCCCGGTTGATGTTTCTTTCCACCAGTCCCTGGGAAACCGGAATCACGCTCATTACCAGCTGGGATACTCGCTCCGCGGCCTGCTGGGCATCGACAAAATAGCTGACGATGGTCACCATGACGATCAGCAGGGGAATCAGGGAAAACAGGGTGTAGTAGGCCATCCCGGCTGCATTCCGGCTGGCTTCCTTCTTCTGAAAGCTGACCACAGCCTTGCGGAGGATCCCCGGGATCTCCGGGATGAAATCCCTAATTTTTCGGTAGATAACTTTTATATTTGTAGCCATAAGCGGAGAACTCACCTTCTATAGTAAGAAACCGCTAGCATTTTATCAGATCAGCCGATGGTTCGTCCAATCGGCTGTGCCTGCCGCCGCTCCCCTGCAGGGCTTCCCCGCGATTTTCAGGGGATTCTCTCCTGTTTTCTTATCATGGCTATACGAATCTTGCGAGGCTGGAAGGTCACTCCGGCTGGATCTTATAAATTTTTCGGATTTCCCCCGGGCTTCGATGCGGATATTCCTCCCTGCCCAGATAATGTCTGGCCAGCTGATCAATATGCTCATCCGCACCCTCCCGGGTGATCTCCACCACCCGCCCCCGGACCTGCAGGTACCGGTAGGGATCCTCCGGGTCCTGGATGCTGACCGCGACCCTGGGATCCCGCTCCATATTGCGGTCTTTTTGCCTCCCCTCAGCGCTGTTGATCCACAGCTGCCCTTCCTGAAAATCGACCCAAACCGGCGTGACCTGCGGGCTGCCATCAGGCATGATCGTGGCCAGATTGCCAAAAGTTTTTTTCTCAAATAAATCTAAGTATTGTTCCATTTCATTCTCAGTCATTTTTTTCTCCTTATCTCCCTCTTCTGACGGAGGGTCCTTTCCCGGTATTACGGAATCGAATTTCTGCGCTGGAAAAGGTCCAATCTCAGCAGGCCGCTTTTCTGAGTATAATACCTGATGCCTGGCAGACCATCCATCCCACTCTCAAGGAGACACGGCATGAAATCCGATTTTATCTGGATGAACGGAGAGCTGGTTCCATTTCAGGAAGCCCAGATCCATGTTCTCAATCCCACACTGCACTACGGTCTGGGAGGTTTTGAAGGAATCCGGGCCTATGAGTCGGATGCCGGCCCGGCCGTCTTTCGCCTCCAGGAGCACATGGCGCGTTTTTTGGAAACGGCTCATATTGCCGGTGTGCAAAATTTCCCTTTTACGCTGGAGGAATTGCTGGAAGCAGTCCTGGATACCATACGCGCCAATCATTTGGACAGCTGTTATGTTCGTCCCCTCTTTTACATGAGAGGACCGCTGGGGATAAACCCGGACACATGGGCACCGGCAGTGGCCATCGCTGCCTGGGAATGGGGGCCGTATTTGGGGGAAGAAGCGCTTCATTCCGGGATACACCTGATGGTCTCCTCCTTCACCAGACACCACGTCAATGTGACCATGACCAAAGCTAAAATATCGGGAAATTATGTCAACTCCGCTTTTGCCAAGTCGCTCGCTGTGAGATCTGGATATGATGAGGCCGTACTGCTCGATCCGGAAGGGTATGTCGCCGAATGCAGTGGAGAAAACATTTTCATTGTCCGCCGGGGAACGCTGTACACCCCGCCCCTCTCCGCTGTGCTGGAAGGGCTGACCCGGGATTCCATCTTTACCCTGGCTGCGGACCGGGACCTCAAGGTCCTGGAGGAATCCCTTTCCAGAGATCAGCTGTACACTGCCGATGAGGTTTTTATCTGCGGCACGGCCGCTGAAGTGGTCCCGGTTCGTGCCATCGACCATCGCATGATTGCAGACGGCTCAAGGGGCCCGATTACAACGCTCCTCCAGGAAGATTTTTACCAGACTGCCAGGGGAAATGGCCGCCGTTCTCAGGAATGGCTCACCTATCTGGACTGATTCTCAGAGAGCTGGAAAAAACAGACCTGCAGCAGAGGGTTTTTGCTGCAGGTCTTTCTCACCAATTCCCTTCCTCATCAGGACCAATACTCTTCAATGTGCAAGGCTCCAGGTTCCCGCCGGGTATGCCTGGTGTACCCGCGCTGTTTCAGCCAGGCAGTGACATTCTCAACCATCTGGGGATTGCCGCAGAGAAAGAAGTGGGTTTTTTCCGGGTCGATCTCAATCCCGGCCTCAGTTGCCAGAATATTTTGTTCAAGCATCTCTTCAATCCAAAGCTCATATCCGTTCCAGGTTTCGTCAGCCTCCGTGCAGGTGGGCAGATAAGTAAAATTGGGGAAGAAATCCTCCAGAAAAGAGAGTTCGCTGTAATACCCCAAATCCCATTGTTTGGCTGCTCCCTGAATAATTACCATGTTTGAATCCGGCCTTTCGGCGACATAGGAGCGTAAAAAACTGATGTAAGGAGCTAATCCTGTGCCGGTAGCGATCATGACAATATCATTTCCGGTCGGGGTATCCCCCAGTGTAAACACACCCACGATCCTATCGCTGACATACAGACGGTCTTCCGGCTCCAAATTGAATAATCTGGGCGTTAACTGCCCGGATTTGACCTGAGAAATATAAAACTCCAGCTGCTTCAGCTGGGTGGTGGCAGAGGCGATGGAATAGGGCCGCTGGATGAGCTTCTCCGGCTCTACCGGTACCGCCTCATCAGAAGAATTGGGGGAGCGCTCTTCATATCCGTACAATCCCAGAAGGGTATATTGTCCGGCTTTGAAATCCGGTCTGGGTTTGTCCGTGTCCACTCGTAATATCATCAAATCCGGTCTGACCTGGATCTTTCCGATCACCGTGGCATTATATTTCGAGTTCTCCATGAGTGCCCAACCGTCCTTTACAAAATCATACCTACCAATAAGCTTTGGATTTAAATAACCCTTTCAATTATAGGCTACGGAAAGGAAAAAATAAAGGAAAACCAACCTCCCTGGCTGAGGCTTTATCGGTACAACCAAAGCTGATAGAATTCGTCCAGATCCTCCCCGGATGCCGTCTCAAACCAACCGAGGAGCTCTTCTGGCGTCCCGATTCCAAACAGGTTCTCAGCATAATATCCCTGCAGGGCAGAGAAAAAAGCCTCATCCCCGATCTTCTCCCGCAGCTCAGCATAAAACAGGGCCCCCTTGCTGTAGACAATCGGACTGTAAAGACTGCGCCTTTCCGGCGTGGCTTCGAACGCTTCCAGGCTGTCAGTGATCACAGCCCCTGATTCCTCAGCGTTTGACTGCTCGACAACCCGCCGGTAATAATCAATCAGCTGTTCGTACATCCCCTGGCTGATTTCCTTCTCAAAATACAGGTTGGAGCTAAAGGTTACCAGAGCTTCATCCATCCAGGGCTCGTCTATGACATCGCTGCCCACCACGTTGTACCACCACTGGTGGGCCACTTCATGAGCGGTCACGATAGCAAAGAAGGTATCCTGATATTGCTGGTAGTACTGTCTGCCCACCAAAATCACGCCCGGGAATTCAATCCCGGCTGCATAGCGCATGGGGGCTTCCACTACATCCAGTTCGGTGTAGGGATAGAGTCCGTAGGAGTGATTAAATATTTCTACAGAATCAGCAGCAATATCGGCTGCCAGATTGGCCGCCTGTTGATTTTCGCCCAGATAATAAGAGTTGATCTCGGTCTCCCCGGCCTGCCGCACCACCCGCTGAAAATCGCTGCTGAGGATGAGATAAAAATCCCGCGCCGGGCCGCTGAGGTAGCGGATTTGTTTCCGACCAGTGGAGAGTTTTTCCTGAGCTGTCTGCTCTCCGGTAGCAATCACCACAGCATCTTCCGGCACAGTGACCGTGACCTCAAAGAAAGCGGCATCGCTGTAAACAGAATCCCCAATCGCGGAAACAGGGTCAAGATTCCAGTCCTGATCATCGTACACTGCCAGCAGTGGGAACCATCCAGACAGGGAAATCACCCCATCCGTTTGATTGTAAAGGCCGTAGCCTCCTCCAAAATCTCTCGGGATCTCCCCCTGGAAATCAGCTGTGAGCTCGATAGATTTCCCTGCAGGAAGTTCATCCGGCAGCACAGCCGTGAGCACAGAATCCGCCACTGACAGGTCGCTTTCCACCGGCTGACCATTGACAGCCAAATTCTCGACGGTCAGGCTGCCGTCCCCGTAGCTTTTGCCCCCATTAGGAAACAACCGGAAGTTCAATACAGTCAAGGGGACCGCTTCCTGGTTGGTGTAAAACAGCGTCATCTGCCCAGAAAAATGGGATTCCTCCGGAAATATCTCCCCTGTGATTTGATAATAGGGGATTCCGCTCAGACGCTGCAGAGATACATCCGCCTGCGGCAGCAGGGCAGCCTGCTGTCTTTCTATCCGGCTCCCTTCCCCGCCCTTCCCAGCATCCACCGCCCCCTCCGAGGAGAGAATTTCCCCTCCGGGGTCTGAAAAAATCCGGGGGGAGATCTCGATTTCCGGCACCAAGGAGCAGGATGTCAGCAGGACAGCTGCTGAGACCAGCAGCAGAAAGGGAATGCGGTTTTTTCTATGCATCCGATCTCCTCCTTCTTCAGACAGCGGTCAAAGCAACCCCGACCAGACCCGGGCCGGTATGCACGGATAAGCCAGGCGTCAGTTCAGCCAATGGAATCTCCTCCGGCAGAGCGAGCTGGGACTGCAGCAGCAGGGTGAATTCCCGGGCCTCTTCTTCAGCAGCTACATGAAGCACAAAGATCTTCTCTACTTCCCGTCCGCTGAGACCCTCTCCAGCCAGATCAACCAGCCGCTGCCAGGCTTTACGGCGGGTGCGGATCTTCTCCAGTAAATCCAGCTTGCCATTCTGGATGGTCAGGATGGGCTTGATGCTGAGCATCTTGGCCATTTCTGCTGAGATAGCGCCAACCCGGCCGCTCATGGCCATGAATTTCAAGGTCGCCAGGGAGGCAAACAGGTATGTGCGGTCCCGGACATCCATGACGGCTTGCAGGATCTCCTCCCGCCCGGCTCCCTGCGCTGCCATCTCCGCCGCTTTCAGGGCCATGAATCCCTGCCCCATACTGACACTCCAGGTATCCACCACGGTGATTTCCCGCTCAGGCATGAAATCCCGCGCCCGCAGGGCTGCCTGGTATGTTGCGCTGACTTCACCGCTGACAGTCAGACAGATGACCTCATCTGCACCCTTCTGAAAAGCCTGCTGGAAGGCGCTTGCAAAATCTCCCGGCGCTGGTGCTGAGGTAGTAGGCAGCTTCCCCTCCCGCTCAATGCGGGCGACCAGCTCAGCATCCTTGATGTCCTCATTGGACTTAAGAATCTCTTCCCCAAAATGGACTGTGATCGGGACTTGAATGATCCCTTTTTCTTCCGCGATTTGATCCGGCAGGCTGGCATCTGTATCAGTAATCACTGCAATCGACATCAGTTTGGCTCCTTTTCCCTAAGACCACAAATAACAACCCTCCAACAAAGCAGCAGCTGTCCTCCGACAGCGATACGTCCCCCCTCTGGATTCCCCGGTCAGCCAGCTTTGATCTTACCATAAATCCATTCTGGCTGTTCTGCAACCCCGGTTCCTCTGGTAAGATAAAGGCAGCGAAAACGCTCAAGGGAGACTTTCTTTATGGCGCTGCAGATTGGTATTGTCGGACTTCCCAATGTGGGGAAAAGCACCCTCTTCAACGCCCTGACCCAAACCCAGCAAGCCGAGGTAGCGAATTATCCTTTCTGCACCATCGAGCCCAACCAGGCCGTGGTCCCGGTTCCGGATCAGCGGCTGGAGACGCTGGCCGAATTGATTGAAGTTCAAAAAGTGATCCATACCACCATTGAATTCCTCGATATAGCCGGCCTGGTTGCCGGGGCCAGCCGGGGGGAGGGACTGGGAAACCAGTTCCTGAGCAATATCCGGAACACAGATGCGCTGCTCCATGTTGTGCGCTGCTTCGACGACCCCAATGTCATTCATGTCAGCGAACAACCGGACCCCAGGACGGATATTGAGATCATTCAGATGGAACTGGCCCTCTCCGACCTGGAGCAGGTGGAAAGAAAAATCGATAAGCTGATCCAGAGCGGGAAGGGACAGAAGGGCATCGACCCCCATCTGGTGATGGCCGAGCAGGTGCGGGAGCACCTGCAAACTGGATCCACCCTGAGAACGTTCCCTGAGAAGGATCAGCCGGCGTTCCGCATGCTGAATCAGGAGCTGCGCTTCCTGACGGCAAAACCGGTGATCTATGCAGCCAATCTCTCCGAAGCGGATCTGGGGGAAGGAAATCCCTATCTGGAGGCTGTCCGGGAGACTGCCGCTGCGCAGAGAGCGGAGTATGTCAAAATCAGTGCCCTGCTGGAAGCCGAGCTGGTAGGTTTGGACCGGCAAGAGCGCCAGGAGTACCTCTCCCTGGCTGGCATAGCAGAAAGCGGTTTGAAGAAAGTCATCCACACCGGCTACGAAATGCTGGATTTAATCAGCTTTTTCACGTATAACGAGCAGGAAGCCCGGGCCTGGACCGTCCGCAGAGGATCAACCGCTCCTCAGGCGGCAGGACGCATCCATACAGATTTTCAGCGCGGGTTCATCAAGGCGGAAGTGGTCCCTTTTGAGGAATTTCAGGATTACGGCAGTATGGCAGCTGCCCGGGAAGCCGGAAAGCTCCGGGTGGAAGGGAAAGAATATCAGGTTCAGGATGGGGATGTGATCTATTTCCGCTTCAATGTTTAATGGCAGCCTGTACAGCAGCTGAAACCCGTTCCCATCGAGGATCCAGCGGCTGTGATTGGAGTCAAATCGGATGAACTATGACGGCATTTTAATTCCCGGAGGTGGGCTACTTCCAGATGGCAGCCTGCCGCCCTGGACAACGGCCCGGCTGGACCACGCTCTCCAACACCACAAAGAAACCCGGTGGGTCGTCTGCCTTTCAGGCGGAACCGTACATAAGCCTCCTCCGCTGGACGAAAATGGGTACCCAGTTTTTGAATCCCGGGCAGCGGCCAACTACCTGATCGAGCACGGCTGTGATCCCGATATGCTGCTCACTGAGATCAGCTCCTATGACACCATCGGCAATGCATATTTTTCCCGCCTGCTCTTCGCTGAACCCCTGAATCTTCGCAGTCTGCTGGTGATCACTTCCGGCTTTCATCTGCTGCGTACCAAAAAGATTTTCAGGTGGGTCTATTCCCTGCCTCCCGAAGCTCCCCCTTTTGAGCTTAGTTTCGCAGCGACCCCGGACAGCGGGCTGTCTCCAGAAGCGCTCCAATCCCGGATGGAGCGGGAGCAGAACAGCTTGAAAGCGCTGCAGCATACCCGTCAGCGCATCCGGGAGATGGAGGTCCTGCACCGCTGGATCTACCGGGAACACGCTGCCTATGCCGCCTCCCTGGAGCCTGATCGCGTTGAGGGGGAAACTCTGGCATCCTACTAACCCTTCCCTGGGGATATCATTCAACCCCGGGAGACTCCAATTCAGCCAACTCATATAGAAACCGCCGGCTGACCAGCCTTTTTTTCCCCCGGTACTGGACCACCAGCTCAGCTGGATGCGGTCGGTAGGCAAGAAAAACCACCCTGACATCCTCGTTCATCTTCTTCCCATTGGGCTCCCTGAGAAGATATGCGGTCCCAAATTCAAAGGTCTCCGGCTGTCTGCCGAACTTCTCCTGCATCGTCGGACTCCCTTCTCTTCCTGATCATAAACAGAACGTTTGTTCTGTTGCAGTATAAGGCCATTTGCCCGGATTGGAGGGTTGATTTAAGGGGTTAATTCCAATCCTGGGCAACCCTGCTTCCCCCCGGAGAAAAGTCAACGCCAGCGCAGCTGCCCACTCAAGTTCAGTCAGCCGCTCTGACCAGCAGCCCGCCGTTCCTGGGGGCCTTCCTGCCCTGGCGATCAGCAAGCAACCCAGTTGTGAAGGGAGACAGGAGCTGAATATGCAGCTGGAATTGGGAATCTCATCAGCGATCCACAGACCGCCAATGATCGTCCGATTGACAGCAGGCACCAGGGAAAAGGCAGAAAAAAACCGCCACTTTCCACAGCTGCCCCCCCTAAATTCTTTGCCGTAGATGGGCCGCAGAAAGCTGACCCTCCCGAACGTAAAAGCCCCCCTGAACTCCATCCACTACAAACTTCGGTAAAATATTCTGGACTTCAGCTGCATTTATTCTTTAAGCTCCGCCTGATTTTCTAAACGCTGCGCAACTGGCTGCCTGGGCCTGCGTTGTTGGATCCACTCGAATTGATGATTTGCACGACCTGGAATACTTTTCTATATATAATAGGGAACGCAGCACAGAAAACAACTCTTACCCAGCTTATACTGCCCTGTTCGTCATGAGTATCACCATCACCAGGACAAAAGTACTCCTCCCCAGAAGAAGGCCTGATCTGCTCAGCCGCCAGCGGCTGCTCAGCATGCTGGATGACCTTCTGGAATACCGGTTGACCTTGATCACAGCTCCAGCCGGCTATGGTAAAACCTCACTGCTGGTGGACCTGGCTCACCGGGTAGAATATCCAGTTTGCTGGCTGGCCCTGGATCCCTTGGACCAGGACCTGCATCGTTTCCTGAACTATTTTACAGCCGCCGTTCGGGAGCAGTTTCCCGATTTTGGCACCGCCAGCATATCGCTGCTGAACAGCACTGGAGAAGGGCAGCTCCATCTGGAACAGCTGCTGCGGACCATCATCAATGACCTCTACGATCATGTTCCGGAGCATTTTGCGCTGGTACTTGATGATTACCATCTGGTAGACAGCAGCCCCAGCGTTAACCAATTTATCAACCGTTTTTCCCAGGAGATGGACGAAAACTGTCACCTGGTGATCGCATCCCGTTCTTTGCTGAGTTTACCCGACCTTCCCCTGATGGTCGGGCGATCTCAAGTTAAGGGGTTGAGCTTTGAGGAACTGGCTTTTGATCCCCGGGAAATCAAATCCTTGCTGGAAAGGAATTACCATCAGACGCTGACCGATCAGGAATCTGAAAGAATTCACCAGGAAACAGAAGGCTGGATCACCGGGTTACTGCTCAGTGCCGAGGCTGACAGGTCCGGGATGGAAGAACGGGGACGGGCGGCCAGAGCAGCCGGCATCGATCTTTACGATTACCTTGCCCAGCAGGTGCTGGAAAGACAGCCAGCCGATCTGCGGGTGTTTTTGCTGCGCTCTTGCTGGATGGAAGAGTTCAACGAGGATCTCTGCCAGCAGGTACTGGACAACCCACCAGGGAAACGCAGCTGGCAGGACCTGATTGGCGAGCTGCTTCAAAAAAATCTCTTTGTTCAGCCGGTTGACAACGGAGGGACCTGGCTTCGCTACCACCACCTATTTCGGGACTTTCTCCAGCAGCAGTACCGGAAAAATCACCCGGAAAAGCTGGAAGGGCTGCTGAGACGTCTGGTGGAGGTCTATGCCGGTCGGGGTTGGTGGGAAAAAGCCCATGCCGTCTGCCAGCAGGTGGGTGACCCCCAGTTGACGATTAAATTTCTGGATCGAGCCAGTCCCGCACTGGTCCACAGCGGCCGCACCCTGCTTTTGGCTGCCTGGCTGGCGGAGCTGGAGGACGATTTGATTTTTGCCAGCCCATCCCTCCTCGCCCGCCAGGGGGCCCTGACCTCCATGATGGGAGATCCCCAAGCCGGTCTACATCTGCTCAATCAGGCTGCGGAGCTGATGGCTGACCAGCCTGATCCCGACCAGCAGGCTACCATTCTCATCCGCCGGGCCACCAGCCATCGGCTGCTCGGCCAATATCAGCAAGGGCTGGCAGACAGCCGGGATGCGCTCTCCCTGGTGGAGGGAAATCCCACCAGCAGGAAGCTGTGCGCAGAAGCGGAGCGGGAAATTGGCCTCAACCACCGCCGCCTGGGCAACACACAGGAAGCAAAGACACATCTGGAGAACGCCAGAGGCCGGTATTTGCGGGAAGCAGATCAGAAAAATGCTGCCTTTGTGGAAATGGATCTGGGGTCACTGGCCATGAACGAGGGGGATTATGCCACAGCGAGAACTCTCTACCGCCAGGCATATCAGATCTGGGAGGAGCTCGGCAACCTGTCTCAGCTGGTCGGTCTTTGTAATAACCTCGGTGTGCTGGACCACATCACGGGAGATTATCTGCAGGCATTTCGCTGGTTCAGCCGGGCATTGAAAAACGCCCATCAAACAGGGACCCTCCGTGGTGAGGCTTTCACGCTGACCAGCCTGGGAGACCTGGCATTGGACTTGAACGCCTTCTATCAGGCTCACACCTATTATCAGGACGCCCGCAAGCTGGCAAACCAGGCTGGTATTCTTTATCTGAAAATCTATCTGGAAATTAAAGCCAGCAGTCTGGCTAGAAAAAAGGAGCAGCTGCAGCAAGCGGATAAGCATCTCAGGATGGCGGACAGCCTGATAGCGGACCGATCCACCGGGGTGGAGAAAGGGGAATTCCACCTGGAATCCGGAAGGCTGCTGCTGTCAAAAAATGACTTTACGAATGCTGTGTGTCAGTTTGAATCCGCCCTGGAGATTTTCCAGGAGATCAATGCCCCTGCCGAGACCGCCATCTGCCTGCTCTATCTCGCCCGCCTGGCTGATAATCAGAACGCTGAGCAGGAGGCTGAACGATATCTCAGCAAAGCCCGGGAAGCTGTCCTCCCGTTGGGGGTTCTCCATCCGCTTGTTCCCGCATTTTCTGACTGCGCTGAGTTCTTATCCGGCTACTGCGATCGCCCTGGCCTGGAGGATTTTCTCAGCGACCTCAACAGCCATATCGCCGATTTTCAGACCCGCGTCCCTGTCCTGCTGAAATCCATGGACTTTAAGGATCCCCCCCGGGAGACCGGACACCCTCCTCAGCTGGACATTCGGGCCCTGGGCCGGATCCGCTTGCTCCGGGAAGGGGAACCGGTCACCGCTCCAGACTGGTCCCATCAAAAAACTGTCCGAGAGCTGTTATTTTATTTGCTCAGCCAACCAGGTGGAGCGACCCGTGAGGAAATCTGTGCCGTATTCTGGCCTGAAAGCTCCCCCGAAAAACTCAATAAACAGTTCAAAAATGCCCTCTACCGATTGAGACGGGCCGTCGGCAGAGAAGCCATCCTCTACCATCAACCCACCCGTCTGTATTACTTCAACAGGGACCTTCCTTATCGGTATGACGTCGAGGAATTCCAACAGGCAGCTGATCAGGCTGCTAATCTGAGCGATTCAGACCAACAGCTCACTGCCCTGCAGAGAGCCGCAGCGCGCTATCGGCATCCCTTCGCCCCCACCCTGGAAGGTTCCTGGGTGGAACCGGTCCGCTACGGACTGTACCGGGAGTATGAGCGCCTCATGCTTCAGCTGGGAAAACTGCACTTATCCCTCGGGAAACCTACCCAGGCGCTCGAGACCAGCAAAAAACTGCTGGAAAGTGTTTCCGGACAGGAAGACGCCTGGCGCTTAGCCATGCAGGCCTATGCCGCCCGGGGAGACCGCTCGGGAATCGATCGGGTCTACCAGCAGTGCAAGACAACCCTGGCTAATCAACTCAATACCGAACCTTCCCGCGAAACCCGGAACCTTTATGAACAGCTGATGGCTTGACGGTTATCCCAGCGTTCTCTGTAATACTTTCCTAACAAAGTTTCCATAGTTAAGAGACCCATTAAGAGACCTCCAGAGAGACTCCTGCGGTGGATAATATCAGCATTCTATTCCTTCAGTCTCAACAAGGCGGTTTCCATGAGAAAGGTTTTTTCCAGATTGTTTCTTGCTGCAGGAAAGATCAATCGTCGGCACCTGCAAACGGCATTGATTATCTTCACCTTGAGCTTGCTGGTTCTTGGGGCCGGCGCCCCGGCCATGGACGGTGGATCGGGCGGCTGGTAAATGGTGCTGCTGCTGGCGGTTGCAGCCGGATTCCTGTGCGGCCTGCTCCGTTCCTGGCTTAACAAAACACCCTATAGTTTGCCGGCACTTACCGGTCTCTGGTGGGTGCCGGCCGCTGTTTTTCCCCAGCTGCTGATCTTTCATTTCCCTTTCACCGCCAATTGGTTTTCCACCTCCTGGGCTCGTATCGTTCTGGTGGGATCCCTGGGGACCTTGCTGGTATTTGTGAGCCTGAATTGGAAGTATACCGGTGTGCGGATATTCGGGGTTGGGCTGATGCTCAACCTGATCGTGATCCTCCTCAACGGAGGGCTGATGCCGCTTGCCCCACAAACAGCAGCTGCCCTGTTCCCGGAAGCACCGCCGGAAATCTGGCAGCCGGGCAGCCGTCCAGGGAGAAGCAAGAATATCCTGCTCCCTTCCTCCGAGGCTGTCCTGCCCTGGCTGGGGGATTCTCTGCTCCTGCCGGCCTGGTTTCCCTGGACCAGGGCCCTGTCTCCCGGGGATCTGCTGATTGCCCTGGGGGTGTTCTGGCTGCTTTCAATAGAACATTCTCCCCCGGATGACGATTCACCAACAACCGATCCTCCTGCTGGAGTCCAGAACAGCTAAATCAAACCAGAATACAAAAGGAAGTTTCAATGCAAACCAGAACCTTACCTTACCGATTCCAATCCCCTGAAAAATCCGGCCCTTCCCCGCATTTAAACAATGCAGGGATCAGCCGACTGCTCGCTGCCGCGGTGATCAACCAGGGTTTCCGGGAGCTGCTGCTGACCAGTCCCTCGCAAGCGATTGCCGATGGGTTTCAGGGAGAAACCTTTGGATTGAATCGGTACGAGCGGGACGTCATTCTATCCATTCAAGCCAGCACGTTGTCGGAGTTTGCCGCTGCGCTGGTTTCATTTCAGAAGGGAAACAACCACCATGGCAGTGGATGCTGGATCCCGGTTAATCACGCCTCGGTCCTCCTGGATGCTGAATAAAGCGCCAGGAACCAGGATTTCAATTCCACCCAAAAAGCGCCTCATCCGCTATCCTCTCGCCTGCTGGAAAATAAGCCCGCAGGGAATAATCCAGCATGCTGAAGGGGATGGCTTCGAAAAATTTTCCCGGGCTCCCGGAGATCTGCTTGGGAAATCCTTTAGCGCTGTTTTTAAGCCGTACCCTGTGATCACAGATGCCTGCTTTCGGGCGCTATCCGGTTCGGTCGCTGAGGTGGACGTTGAACTAGAGGGGCGATTATGGGAGTGCCTTTTCTTCCCTGCCCACTCAGTCAAAGGAGAAACATCCGGTGCTCTCAGTATTTGGTTTGAGATTTCCTCGCAGCAGGCCCAGGTCTGGCAGCAGGAAGCGCTGATGACCACTGCTGCCTCTCTGCGGAAAGCCCGGACCCATCAGGAGATGCCCGGTCTGATATTTAATCAGCTGGAGAGCTATTTACAAATCGACCGGGCAGCGCTTGTCATTCGACCCTCGCAAGAGCACACCTTTCAGCTATCAGAACTCTGGGGAAAATGGGCCTCCCCAACAAGAAACGAAGAAATCCGCTCCCAGCTTGAGGGCATGCTGACCAACTCCCTGATCATACCCACCCTGCATGACGCCACCCCAATGACCGAGGATGAGCTGCTGGAGAACGGCAGCTGTGCCCATATCGCAGGGGCAGCCGTCTCATCTCAAAATGAATTGCTGGGGGCGTTGTGGGCTGGAAGAAAGCAAGCCTTTCAGGCAAATGAGCTCACCCTGTTTCACAGCGTTGCGGAAATGGCAGCCAGCGCCTATACACGGGCACGTGAGCATGAACTCACCCAGCAGCGGCTGGATCGCCTGGTAGCCTTGCATTCGATTGATCAAGCAATTTCAGGTAACTTTAATCTCAATCTCACCCTGAGCGTGATTCTCAGCCAGGTGGTCTCCCAGCTGGAAGTCGATGCGGCTGATATTTTTCTTTATGACCCGGACACCCAACAGCTGACCTATGCGGAAGGCCGCGGTTTTCGCCGCTACCAGCCGCAGCAGGGAACTACCCAGGCCTGGGAAGGATTGGTCTGGCGGGTAGTTCAAAAACGTGATCTGGTATCGCTGCCCAATCTCAGGGACGAAGCACCCACACTGGTGCGAGGGGGAATGTTTGCTGCCGAGGGGTTTCAAGCGTATTTCGCCGTCCCGCTGATCGCTAAAGGGAAAATCCAGGGTGTCCTGGAGGTATTTCACCGCAAACCGGCCCGGGTGGATAAGGAATGGTTTGATTTCCTCCGCACCCTGGCTACCCAGGCGGCGATAGCCATGGATAACGCCAGCCTGGTCGAGAATCTGCGGCGCACCAATCTCAAGCTGGATCAGGCATATCAGGCCACTCTGGAAGGCTGGGTGCGGGCACTGGACCTGCGGGATAAATGCACCGAAGGGCATACCCAGCGGGTGGTTGAACGGACGCTGAAATTAGCGCAAGCAGTGGGCATTGCCGCCAAGGACCTCATCCACATCCAGCGGGGAGCGCTGCTGCATGACATTGGAAAATTGGGCATTCCAGACGAAATTCTCAATAAACCTGGACCGCTGACCGAGCAGGAGTGGGCCTTGATGAAGCTGCATCCAGTCTACGCCAGAGAAATGCTGAAGCCGATTGATTTCCTGCATCCTGCTCTGCACATTCCCTATGCCCACCATGAGAAGTGGGACGGGACCGGTTATCCAGCAGGCGCCAGAGGGACCGAGATCCCCCTGGCTGCCAGAGTATTTACGGTGATTGATGTCTGGGATGCTCTCAGCTCCGATCGACCCTACCGGGAAGCCTGGGAGAATGAAAAGGTCTACCGCTATATTCGAGAGCAGGCAGGATCCCATTTTGATCCTCAGATCGTTGATACCTGGGAGCGGCTGTTCCAGATCCCCGGTTAATCACTCCCCTTAAAAAATACCCGCCCGAGCAGCCAGAATTTTCTTCCCTGGACAGGGACTTTCCTTCTTTCTTTCTCAAGCCTGCCGATTAACAGTCCGTTAACCTCTATCGGTATAATAGAGGAAGAAACCAGTCTGTGCTGGTTGTGGTCCAGAAAGTTCCCCTCAGCGAGAAGGAATGGTTTTTAACGGTGATACCAGAAAGAAACCCAAAATCCTCAGATAATCCAAAAACCCGGCTGCTGCCCTTTCAGCGGGTGTGCAATTTTCGGGACCTGGGCGGATATCACTGCCGTGATGGTCGCACTGTACGCTGGGGTAAGCTGTTCCGCTCCGGCCATCTTGCCCAGGCCAGCATGGCTGACCGGAGAAGGCTATCCCGTCTCGGCATCCGCACCTTGATTGACTTTCGCTCTGATCAGGAAATCACCCAGGAACCTGATCGCCTGCCGGAGAAGGCCAAGATCGCTGTGGTGGCGCTGCCCATCCAGCAGCAGGGGATGCCGCCCCTGGCAGGAGAAATCCGCCAGATGATTGAAACACGCAGTCTTGACGGGCAGGATCCGGATAAAACAATGATCGAGATATACCGCCTGCTGGCTGTTGAGTACCAGGCTGTCTACCGGGAATTCTTCCAGGTGCTGCTTTCCAGCCAGGGGGAAGCGGTGCTCTGGCATTGTTCTGCCGGAAAGGACCGGGCTGGGTTTGCAGCTGCGCTGCTGTTAAAACTGCTCGGCGTACCCTGGCAGACTATCCTGGAGGATTACCTGCTCAGCCGGGGAAATATCGCTCCCCGACGGCGTCAGCTGCTGCTTGTTTCCCTGCTCCGCGGCAGGAAAGCAGCCCGCTATTTACAGCGGTTAAATGAGGTGGAAGGAGCGTGGCTACAGGCAGCTTTTCAAGCTCTGGAGGACCGCTGGGGAAGCTTCGATGGGTTCACCAAAAACGCCCTTCAGCTTAAAAATGAGGATATCCAACTGATCCAAAATTCCTACCTGACTCCATCAATTCCCTGAGAAGATATGCCTGGAAATATATCTATAACGAGAGCCCGGTTGGGAAGACATGTTAAAATGATCTTCAAGTAGGAATAAGGATCACGTCAGTTACGAAAGGAGTCTTCTCCGTGTCTTCCTTGCAATCAATCTTTTGGAACAGGGCTGAAAAACGAATCAGGATGTTTTGGCGGATCACCGGGCAGCTGCTGATCATGCTTCCCCTGCTGTTCATCCTCCAGATCCTTCTGGTTGGCGTGGGATTGGGTTTGGTCGCTTCTCAGGGAGGAGTATCTCCGGAAATGATGACTGATCCTGCCGCGGTTAACAGATTGATCAGCGAGTCCCCTCTATTGATGATGCTCGCCCTGGGAGCCATGGGCATTTCCGTTTTCGTCAGTGTGTTTATCGCCGGACGATTGTTAGACCGGCGCCGCTTTGCAGATTTCGGATTGCATTTCAACCGCCGCTGGTGGGCAGACTTTGCCTTCGGGGCCGGGCTGGGTGCAGTCTTGATGCTGTTCATCTTCCTGATTGAAATGGCGCTGGGCTGGGTGACCGTTTCGGGCACTCTGGTCACCCGCCAATCGGAGGCTTCCTTCCTGCCGGCCCTCCTCATTCCTCTGCTCACCTTCCTTGCTGTTGGGATCTACGAAGAATTATTCAGCAGAGGGTACCAGCTCACCAATCTGGCAGAGGGGTTATCCGGAACCCCGCTGGGGAAACGGGGAGCAATCGCTGCGGCCACCGTGATTTCTTCAGCAGTCTTTGGCCTGCTGCATGCCACCAACCCCAACGCGACTGCTTTCAGCACCTTCAATATCGCTGTTGCCGGCATCTTTCTGGCAGCAGGATTCATCCTCACCGGGGAACTGAGCATGCCTATCGGTTTGCACATCACCTGGAATTTCTTCCAGGGAAATGTGTTTGGGTTTCCCGTCAGCGGTGGAAATTACCGCTCAGCTACCTTCATCGCCGTCCAGCAGGGAGGCCCGGACTTATGGACCGGCGGTGCCTTTGGGCCGGAAGCCGGCCTGCTCGGCCTGGGCGCCATGCTGCTGGGGATTGTGCTCACTATTTTGTGGGTGAAGCACCGCTACGGGGAAGTCAGCCTTCATCTGGCCCTCACCGATCCCCCACAGCGTTCCTCCTCCTCTCAGGATAATTTACCCGATTGATACAATACAAATCGGGAGCGATCATCCGCTCACTCTGGAAAACGTTTCCTTCCGGGTTAAAGAGCTGTCTTCCCTGTGCAGCTATGCTGGCCGCTGATTTATTTTAATTTCTGGTGAGATATGTCCGGACATCGCTATCAACATATCATCTGGGACTGGAATGGTACCCTGCTGGATGATATCCATCTCTGTATCTTGATCATCAACAGCCTGCTGGAAACCCAGGAGCTGCCGCCGGTCTCATCGGACAGCTACCGGGCAGTTTTTCGCTTCCCCGTGATCGATTATTACCGCGATGTGGGCTTTGATTTTTCCCTGGCTCCCTTTGAGGAGCTGAGCACAGCGTTTATCAGCGCCTATGAACTTGGTCGCTCCCACTGTCAGCTGATGCCGGGCGCCAGGATTATCCTCCCCTACCTGATGGATAATGACTACACGCAGTTCATTCTCTCTGCCTCCAAACAGGAGTACCTCGACCGGGCTGTGCTGGAGTACGGCCTTGCTGAGCTTTTCCTCAGCCAGCACGGAATTGATAACCATCATGCCGCCGGCAAGCTGGCAGCCGGTAGAGAACTGTTGGCCGCCCACCCCCGGAATCCAGCAGAATTCCTTCTGGTCGGCGATACCCTTCACGATGCCCAAGTTGCCCGGGCTCTGGGCGTGGACTGCTGTCTAATCCCCAACGGCCACCAAAGCGCCCAGCGCCTGCAAGCCGCCGACGTTCCCCTGCTGGGATCCTTGCTGGATCTGGTAGATTTCTTGGGGTGATCCTTTTAGAGTTCTAACTCCGCTGCGTTCCAAGCTGATTTCCGCCCGGACTCTCCGATTCCCATCTGTAACCCTGGAAACTGGATTTCCCCCCGGTTCGATTAACCTTTGCTGCCTCCAGCAGGCGCAGTGCCTCAGCTGCAGGCCCCTCAAGACAGTCCGGGCTTGCTGCTGCATCAGCGGTGACTATGAAATGCCGCCAAAGGCAGGTCCTCAGCCCCGGCAGCGCTTTCCGCCGGGCTCTTTTCCCCTTGATGAACTCTTTCCTCAGTCGATAGCCTGGACAGCGGGCTCTTTCTGGCTGGTTTGCTCTTCCCCCCGGCAGAACTCGCAGTCCGCAGGAAGCCCCTTGTTCATGAGACAGTAACAGCCGGCGTTTTCATCATGATTGCAGATATAGACAATCTGCAGCATCCCCCGGCTGGAGTAATGCTCATCCACTTCAGCATACTTACATTGAGGTACTTCTCTGATGATGATCCTGCTCATCAAACACCTCCAATAACGGAAACCGGGTAATCTACCCCTAGTATACCGCTACCTTTTTTTCTTCGCTATGATATCTATCCCCTTTTTCGGGGAAGAATATGAGTGGCCAGCCCCAAATAGGCCTCAGCAGCCTCTCCCACAGTTTCTGACAGGGTAGGATGGGCGTGAATGGTCAGTGCCAGGTCCTCGGCAACTGCACCCATTTCGATGGCCAGCACTCCTTCCGCGATCAAATCTTCCGCCCCTGAACCCACCACGCCAATTCCCAAAATTCGATCCGTTTGCTTCTCGATAACCAGCATGGTCAGCCCCGAGCGTGCATCCTTGGCGGTTGCCCGACCGGATGCTGACCAGGGGAATCTGGCCACTTCAACATCATAGCCCTGCTCCCGGGCTTCTTCTGCCATCAACCCTGCATAAGCGATCTGCGGATTGGTATAGATGACTGCTGGGATCGCTCTGGCATCAAAAGCGGCCGGTTGGCCAGCCACCACATCGGCAGCGACCTTGCCTTCATACATCGCTTTATGGGCCAGCAGCATGCCGCCAACAACATCCCCAACAGCGTATATTCGTTCATCATCGGTCTGCTGCTGTTGATTAACTTTTACAAACCCGCGGTCGTCAATCACGACGGAGGTATTTTCCAGACCCATATTCTGAGAATTTGGCTTTCTGCCAATGGCGATCAGCACCCGGTCAAAAATCAGTTCCTCTCCCCCATTTTCGCCCTGGACCTTCACCCTTACCTGGTCTCCTTCTTCCTCCAGTTTTTCCACGGTGGTTCCAAAATGCAAAGCGGAAAAGGTCTCCTCAATGCGTTTCCGCAGGGGTCTCACCAGTGTTCGCTGGACGCCGGGCAGAATATCCTCCTCCATCTCCACCAGGGTCACCTGACTGCCCAGGGCAGCGTAGGTGGTGCCCATCTCCAGACCGATATATCCCGCGCCCACGACCAGCAGTTTCTCCGGAATCTCCTCCAGATCGAGCGCCTGGGCCGAACTCATGATCCGACCTCCGGTTTTGAATTCCACCCCGGGCAAAGCCATGGGGCTGGACCCTGAAGCCAGGATGGCATGCTGAAACTTCACCCGGGCAAAATCGGATTTCCCTTCAATTCTCACAATGTCCGAGGATTCGAAGACTGCCCTGCCGGTAATGACCTCCACCTCTCTGGCCTGGGCCATCTTCTCCAAACCGGACACCAGCTGCTCGACAACCCCGGCTTTGTGATCCCGGATTTTATCCAGCTGAATGCCCAGATCACTGAACAGTACCCCCCATTGCCGGGCCTTGATGCCACTTTCAATGACATGGGCAACATCGAGCAGGGCTTTTGTGGGAATACATCCCCGCCGCAGACAGACCCCCCCCAGCCTTTCCTCCTGATTGATCAAGGCGACTTCCATTCCCAGATCAGCAGCCCGAAAAGCTGCCGCATACCCGCCTGGTCCTCCCCCAATCACCGCTACCTGCGTTTCCAGCGTCTGCTCTCCCATGACCATAATGATTTTCTCCTTCCCTGGTTCTGCCAGCCACCCGGCGGTGAAGCGTTCACATCATCAGCAGCATATCGTCCGGTGTTTGCAGGGCTTGTTTGACCACGTTGACAAACCGAGCCGCATCTGCCCCGTCGACCACTCGATGGTCAAAAGCCAGC
Source organism: uncultured Anaerolineales bacterium (assembly GCA_964603385.1). Taxonomy (GTDB): domain Bacteria; phylum Chloroflexota; class Anaerolineae; order Anaerolineales; family UBA11858; genus B10-G9. The sequence continues at coordinate 300,940 of CAZRUS010000001.1, forward strand.
ATCAGCGGCAGTATGTAGCGCGGTTCGCTGCTGAACTCTCCGGATTCTTGCCGGCGGACTACCTGCTGCCATCTGGCTCTGGCCATTCCCAGGATGGCCACCTCAGGGAAATTGATGATCGGCGCAAAGGCTGTCCCCCCCAGGATGCCGATATTGGTAATGGAGAAAGTTCCGCCCTGGAGTTCATCCAGCGTTGTCTTCCCTTCCCTGGCCCGGTCCGCCATCTCGTACAGCTCCTGAGAGAGTTGGGAAAGGCTCTTTTCGTCCACATCCCGGATCACCGGAACCAGTAAGCCGCGGTCAGTGTCCACGGCCATACCGATATGATAATAATTCTTGAGTATGATCTCTCCGCTGGAGGGATCCAGGCTGGCATTGAATCTGGGATGTTTCTTGAGGGCAATTACCGCCGCTTTTAAGGCAAATACCGTCGGGGAAAGTTTGCCCCCTTTTTCAGCGATGGCATCCTGATGTTTCTTGCGGAATTCCTCCAGTTCGGTGATATCCACCTCGTCCTGATGGAGAACATGGGGAATTTGCGACCAGGAGAGCGCCATCTGTCGGGCAGTCGCCCGCCGGACAGAGCGCAGGGGAAGCCGTTCTATCTCTCCCCACTGGGAGAAGTCCGGCAGTTCGGGCACCCTGCCAGCCGGGATGACATCGGGGACCTCTCCGGTCGGGACCGGGCGTTGTTTTTCTGCCGCTTGTTTTTCCTTCGGCTTCTCAACTCCCCGCCCTCCTTCGGCGAACTTTCGCACATCGGTTGAAGTCACCCGATCGGCATCCCCTGTCGCCGGGACTTTGCGGAGGTCAACCCCTAATTCCCTGGCCAGCCGGCGGGTGGCCGGGGAGGCCGGGACCGGTCGGCCCTCTTTTCTGTCCACAGGTTCAGGTTGTTTGCCTTCCTCAGCTTCCTTTTCTTCCGGTTCTTTCTCAGGCGTTTTGGCAGCCTTGTCTGCCGGCTCAGGCTCCGGCTGCTGTTCTTCGGCAGCCTCCTCCCCCTCCCCGCTGAATTCCACAATGACATCCCCTGTGTGGACAATATCGCCTACCTCCACATTCACCGCAGTCACTTCCGCAGTGAAGGGGGAGGGAATTTCCACAGCGGCTTTATCGGTTTCAGCGACTAAAATGGTGTCTTCTTCTTCTACCGTATCCCCTGCAGAGACCAGAATCTCAATTATCTCTGCCTCATGAATTCCTTCCCCTAAGTCCGGGAGCCTGAACTCTCTAGCCATTCGCTGCCTCCTTAATAAACGTCCTCTTTCTTTCCCCTTAATTTAAACTGAGAGCACTTCCCGGGCACCATTGAGCACCCGCTCCACACCCGGGATGTATTCATGCTCATAGGCGAACAGAGGCATGATGACATCATATCCGGTGACCCGCTTGATGGGAGCTTCCAGATACCAGAAGGACTTTTCCACCAGTCTGGAGACGATCTCAGCGCCGGGACCAAAACTCCTCGGCGCTTCATGAATGATGATGACCCGTCCAGTTTTTTCCACGGATTCTGCAAAGGTTTCATGATCCAGGGGAGAGATGGTCAGCAGATCAATGACCTCAGCCTCGACACCATCTTCTTCCTTGAGCTGATCAGCCGCCTTGAGAGTGGGACGCATCATCGAACCGTAGGAAATCATGGTCAGATCGCTTCCTTCCCGGACGATCTCGGCCTTGCCTATGGGCAGTGTTTCCTCTTCTTCGGGCACTTCCTCCCGGAACGCCCGGTATAGCACCTTGGGCTCAAAATAGACCACCGGGTCCGGATCCCGCATCGCAGCCACCAGCAGTGATCGGGCGTTACGCGGTGTGGAGGGGATGACCATCTTCAGCCCCGGCGTGTGTGCGTAATAAGCTTCTCTGCTTTCAGAGTGGTGCTCCAGTGCTCTCACACCCCCGCTGTATGGGGTGCGCAGCACCAGGGGAACGGTAAAAGCTCCCCGTGAGCGCCAGCGCATGCGGGCAGCATGGGATTCCAGCTGGTGAAAAGCCAGATACGTGAATCCGGAAAACTGGATTTCCGCCACCGGTTTTAACCCGTAAATCGCCATCCCTACTGATTGACCAACGATGCCGGCTTCTGCCAGCGGCGTATCAATGACCCGCTCTTCCCCATATTTATCTAGCAGGCCCTCCGTTACCCGGAAGACGCCGCCGTCCACACCGACATCCTCCCCCAGGACGATCACGCGGTCATCTTTTCCCATTTCCTGTTCCAGCGCCAAATTGATTGCCTGCACCATGGTCATCTTAGCCATTGCTGCCCTCCTGCTGTGCCAATTCTTCTTTCAGCTCCTGCCGCTGTTCTTCCAGATACGGCGGCATCTCTTCATAAAGATGGTCGAACATGGTCAGGGCTTCACCGCTGAGCTCTTCCATCTGTTTTTCTGCTTTTTCAACTGCCTGACGAATTTCCTCCTTGACCTCCTCCTCCAGCTCCTCCAGACGTTCCTCAGTCAGGACCCCTTTGTCAATCAAATATTTGTTGAAGCGGGGCAGGGGATCTTTCTTTTCCCACTCTTTGACCTCTTCTTCATTCCGGTACTTGGTGGGATCGTCTGCCGTGGTGTGCACGGAAAGCCGGTAGGTCACCGCCTCGATCAGCGTTGGCCCGCCCCCGCTGCGGGCCCGTTCTACCGCCTCCTGGGCAGCGACGTACATGGCCAAAATATCATTGCCATCTACCTGAATGCCCGGTATGCCGTAGGCAACTGCTTTCTGAGCGATCGTCTTGGCTCGGGTTTGCTTCTCTCTGGGGATGGAGATCGCCCACTGGTTGTTCTGACAAACAAAAAGAACCGGCACCTGGTAGACACCGGCCATATTCAGTGCTTCATGGAAATCCCCTTCCGAGGTGGCGCCATCGCCAAAGAAAGTGGCCACAACATCATCCTTGCCATCATATTTGATGCCGTATCCAATCCCCACAGCATGAAGCGGCTGGGTGCCAACCGGGACAGACACCAGCAGATTCGTGCTGTCTGAAGAAACTTCATTTCCCTGATAATAGCCCCCAAAAGTCAGCAGGATATTCTCCATCGGTGTGTCGCGCCAGAGATAGGCTGTGGTTTCCCGAAAGGAAGGCACCATCCAATCAGAGTCCCGCATCGCAGCGACAATGCCCAGCTGGCTGGCCTCCTGCCCCTTGACGGGAGCAAAGGTTCCGATCCGTCCCATCCGCTGCAGCTTGAGCATCCGCTCATCGAAGCGTCGGCTGAGGAGCATCATGCGGTGAATTTTAAGCAAAAACTCGTCGGAAAGATCCGGCTCTAATTTTTTGTCCAGAGAACCATCTTCCGCGAGTATTGATAAATGCTCTATCGTCTCCGGGATTTCGATTTTCTTTCTGGGCATACGCTCATCTCCTTCCCCGATCCTGACAAAGATCGTATATTTTGATGTTTAATATCATATTTATTGACTATTTTGGATTGTAACATACCACCCAGGAAGATCTTTCCCTCGGATTCGGGATTAATAAAAAATCTATACTTTCCCGGGTTTGCTCAGGGGATGTAATTAAACCGTCCGCCTCCTCATCTATATCCTCAGGAAATCTATCAGCGAGGAAAGGAACACAAGCCATGAAAGCCATCTGGAATGAACAGGTCATTGCCGAATCGGATGAGACCATCCTCATTGAAGGTAATCACTATTTTCCTCCTCAATCGGTCAAGCATGAATATCTGGTTGACAGCCAGAAAACCAGTGTCTGTCCCTGGAAAGGAACGGCCAGTTATTATTCCCTGCGCGTGGGGGGTGAAACCAACCAGAATGCCGCCTGGGTTTACCCCCAGCCAAAGGAAGCAGCCCAGGAGATTGCCGGTTATATCGCCTTTTGGAAAGGTGTGCAGGTCAGGGAATAAACTCACTTCCCTCCGGGCTGTCTAATTCAGCAGCTTCTTTCCAGCCTGTGTTACCATTCAGGTATCGGTTCCTGCTGTCACATGCATCAGGCGATACCTATGAAATTCCCTCAACTCAGGCGGCACCTGCTCCTTGTTTTCACAGCTGCCCTGGTATGCTCTTCCTGCCAAAGAGGCTTTCCCTCTCCCGCTCCCAGCTGGACCCCCAGAATGGATATCTCACCCCCGGTGAGCACTCTGGAACAGCCCTTACCCCCGCCGACCGCTGCCCAGCCGCCGACACTGTCCCCCTCCTCCCGGACAACACCCACTCCCTCCGCAGCGGCGCTGATTCAGCGGCTGGGAAAAGGAACCCTTGCTGATATCGCCCTCCACCCGGAAGGCAGTCTGCTGGCGGGAGCCGGTAACCAGGGCATCTGGATCTGGGATGCTGTCAGCCTCACCCTTCAAAAACACATCACTCTCCCGGATTCAGCCCTGAGCACTCTTGCCTGGGATCCCCAGGGAGATAGGCTGGTCTGCGGAACTCATTCCGGGGCGCTTTATCTGGTGGAAATCGACACCGGTGCCGTTAAGTCCCGGGAGCAGACCGCATCCGGCATACAATCGCTGGCCTGGTCACCGGACGGCCGCTGGATCGCAGTTCACTCCAGCCTCTCCTCCAGCGGTGCCTCCCGCGAGGAAGCTGTCTTCCTCTGGCACCCAGCCAGCGGAGTGATCTCTGTTTTCCTTTCCGCAGCTGACCTGCCTGACAGTGCTAATTTCAGTGTTTCTGGGATGTCCTGGAGCCCGGACAGCAGCCGCCTGGCCGCAGCCACTTACTCCGGAACAGTGAACATCAAATCGGTCGATCCTGCCGCAGAGCTGAGATCCCTCATGATCCCTGATCAGGCTTTCTCTGCTGCCCAAAAATTGCAAGTGGAAGACCTCGCCTGGGGCCCAGCAGGAGAACAGATCGCGGTCAGCCTTTCTGATCCCTCCCGGGCCAAGGATCCCCCATCGGACTCTGCCGCCAGCATGGCCCTGATCTTCCATCTGGATGAGGATGATAAACCGGAAATCATTCCCGAGCTTGCCGGGTCCCCCCTTGCCTGGTCCTCCCGGGGGGATATCGCCTTACTTGCACCCAGCGGTATTTCAATTCTGTTGGAGGAAACATCAGAACAGATCCCGATTCCTCTGCCTCATGCGGTTGCTGAACTGACCTGGTCTCCCACCGGGGAGCGGCTGCTGATCGAGAGCGGTGGAGCAGAGTTCAGCATCTGGAATCTTCAACATCGATCCCTCCTTCACCATCAGCTGGAGGAATTTTTTCAGCGTGGGATCCATCTGGCAGGTTGGTCCCCTGACGGAGAGTATCTCGCTGCGTTAGGAGATGGCAGGGTGACGGTCTGGAGCAGCCAGGCCGGGTATCCCCGCCGGGAGACAATCAGCGGCATCAACACTTTTGCCTGGTCCCCCACGCACTGCCAGCTGGCCCTGATCACCCAGGATAACCAGCTGCTGCTGAAATCTCTGGAAAATCCGCCCCGCAGCACCCAGCTCACCACGCCCTTTGAGTACAGCGTTCACAGTCTTTCCTGGTCTCCGCAGGGAAACCTGCTGGCCCTGCAGTATGAGGGCACCAATGCGCCTGACGCGGCAGCCGCTCCTCTTTCCGCGGGGATACTCCTCTGGGATGTCGCCGGGGAGAAAGAAATTTCCCATCTCAAGATCGCAGAGGAGACAGTCCTGGACCGTGATCCCCCTCTACTGGGGAGAGCGGCCTGGTCATCGGATGGAACCCGGATTGCTGCGGGTACATCTCTGGGACAGCTGCTGATCTGGGACACTGAAACGGGTAACCTGCTCCAGGGCTATAAAACTCACCAATCGTTCATTCCCGACGCGGAGTGGAACTTTGAGAACTCTTCAATTCTTACTGGCTCCTGGGACGGCGGCGTGAAGATCGTCAACCCCGCAACGGGTGCCATTCTGTCTGCGAGAGATCAACTGCCGGGATTTGTCCATTCCCTGGATTGGTCAGAGAAACATGACTGGGCAGCCGCTGCCGTGGACAATGAGATTATTATTATGGAGACCGGACAGCTTGATATCATCTACCGCCTAGGCAGTCACGAGGGGATATTTTTCAGCGTCTCCTGGGCCCCAGACCAGAATATTCTGGCTGCCGCGTCTGGGGTAGGCTCAGTGCTGATTTATAAATTTCCCTCCGGCCCTTAACAACAAAGCCAGGGAGCTTCTCCCTGAGGCTCCTTGTTCGGAAAGTTATCCGCCTCTAATCAGGAATGTTGATAGGGTTGAACAACAGAAATCTCCCCACCTTGATGCCAGATTTCGTAACAGGGGACGGATTCGTCCGGTTTCAAACCTGGGCTGGTGTGTACCCAGGAGACTACCTCATCCCAGACCTCCAGGATCTCCGGGTAGCCGCTTTGCTCAAGATCTGCTTGACCCACTGCTCCGACGTGGGCAGGGATTTCCAGAACATCAATCTCTCCTGCCGGTGCAGCATCGCCCTTAAACGGCAAGCAGATTTCTACCGGACCATCATCCTCCCGGTTGACTGGCCCGTAGAAGAGACAAAATGGATCTCCTGCAGCTTCCGCCCGGACTGCTTCTAGATGCTCAGCGAGCTGCTGCAAGATGACCGGAATTAATCGGTGAAACTCCGGGATGGTCACCGCTTTACGGATTCGGACCACTTTCTGCCTTGAAAAAGAATCTGAGTGGATAGTGATTGTCATTGGCAGCTGCTCCTCCCCTAAATAGGCGATAACTTTACGATAACTTCGCTGAATTTTGGCCAGTCTATTCTGCGCCCGGTGAAGGGTCTTGTCGACTACCTTGAGGGCTTCCTCACGATCAGTAGTCTCCAGCAGGACGGCAATCTCGGACAAGGGCATCTCCATCTCCCGAAGCAAACGAATCAGCCGGGCCCGTCCAAATTGATTTGCACTGTAAGTCCTGTATCCGGTCCAGGGATCCACTTCAACCGGCTCCAGCAGACCCTGTTCCTCATAGATGCGCAGCGCCTTCCGGGTCAGCTGGACTGCCTGAGCAAACTGCCCGGTGGAATACAGCTCCTGCCGATCCTGCTGCCCTTGGCGAGTATTCATGGCTCCAGTATACACCCGGCCCTAAGGGCCATGTCAAGCGCTGAACGGAAACTCCAGCTGATCCCGCCAGTCTAGGGGATCCTCTTCCTCAAGGATCCATCCTCCTGAAGGTGAAACCTTGAGCCCGAGAGAGAGCCCCTCCTCCAAAAAGCACACCCTGCTGAGATTATTATCCCTCCGGAAAGGGAATTATCCACTATAATGGGGTAAGTCTCACGCTCACCCTCCTTGATGATGACATGAACTTATGACCTTTGAAATTGCCCTTGTCCTGATCATCCTGGGATTTGCCATACTGCTGTTCGTCACCGAATGGGTACGGATGGACCTGGTCGGGCTGCTGGTTATGAGCAGTCTGGCCCTGACTGGATTGGTTACACCTGCTGAAGCTCTTTCCGGGTTTAGCAACCCTGCCGTGATCACTGTCTGGGCGGTATTAATCCTCAGCGGCGCCTTAGGCAGAACGGGCGTGGCCAGCGTGCTGGGCCGCTTTGTGATCCGCCTGGCAGGGGAAAGCGAAACCCGGCTGCTGGTGATCATCATGCTGACCACGGGGATCCTGTCTGGCTTCATGAACAGCATTGGCGTGGTCTCACTTTTCCTGCCTGTCGTTGTGGATATTTCCCGGAGGACAAACCAACCGCCTTCCAAGCTGCTCATGCCGCTGTCCTTTGCCTGTCTGATGGGGAATATGATCACCCTGATTAGCACTCCCTCCAATCTACTCATCAGTGAAGCCCTTCACGAGGCTGGGCTGCAAGCCTTTACCATGTTTGACTATACTCCGGTAGGCATCAGTGTGCTGCTTACGGGAACGCTGTTCATGGTCCTCATTGGCCGCCGGCTGCTTCCCAGCCGGGATATCTCCCGTGAGATTAGCACCAGTAGAGAAACTGATGTCACCGCAGTTTATGATCTGCAGGAGCGGATGGTTTTCCTGCGGCTGCCGGAAAACACCAACCTGGCGGGGAAGACCCTGGAGGAAAGCCGCCTGGGGTCCGCCCTGGAGCTCAATGTGGTCACTGTGGTCCGCAATGGGAAAACGCTGCTGGCCCCTGAACCCGAGTTTACGCTGCAGCCCGGTGACCGCCTGCTGGTGGAAGGTCGTCTGGATCGTTTAATTGAAATCCACGAGAGCAACCACCTGCAAATTGATCAGAACCAACTGCCCATTGAAAAACTGGTCTCAGCGGAAATCGACCTGGTCGAAGTCAGCATCTCGCCCGGATCCGCCCTGGTTGGACATACGCTCAGGCAGGTGGCTTTTCGGCATGTCTATCATGTGATTGTTGTGGCCATCAGACGGGGGAAGCAGGTTGTCCGCACCAATCTTGAAAAAATTTCCCTGCAAAGCGGAGATGTTCTGCTGGTGCAGGGGAAACGCTCCCATCTGGAAACCCTGGACGATGAGCCGGAATTAACAGTCTCTCCGCCTGAGGATCTCTCCATCTATGAGCTGGAAGACCGATTGTTAATCGCCCGTGTTCCTGAAGGATCCGCACTGGACGGGCTCTCGCTGGTCTCCAGCCGGCTGGGGGATGCCTTTGGCCTCAGCGTCCTGGGAATCGTCCGGAAGGATGTCACGGAATTAATGCCCGATCCACAAGAAATCCTACACAGCGGAGACACGCTGCTGATTAAAGGCAAACCAAAGGAATTAAGATTAATTGAAGGGCTGCAGGATCTGGTGATCGAATCTCAAAAGCAGCCTGATTTGAGAGAATTGGAAACCGAGGAAACGGGATTGGTCGAGGCAGTGCTTTCCCCCCATTCCACCCTGGCAGGAAGGGCCATCCGGGAGGTCAACTTTCGGGCTAAATATGGTCTGACCATCCTGGCCATCTGGCGGGAGGGACGGGCCTATCGATCGCACCTCCGCGAGATGAAGCTGCGCTTCGGCGATGCTCTGCTGCTTTTCGGATCCCGGGAACGGCTGCGGATGCTGGGCAGCGAACCTAATTTTTTGGTACTCAGCGAGGAAGCTCTGCCTCCCCCCAAACTGCAAAAAGCTTCCCTGGCAGGATCGATCATGCTGCTGGTGCTGCTTTCAGTGATTCTCGGCTGGGTGCCCATCGCCATCGCTGCCGTAGTTGGCGCTTCATTGATGATCCTCTGCGGCTGTTTGACCATGGAAGAAGCCTATCGGCAAATTGAATGGCAGGCGGTCTTCCTAATTGCCGGCATGCTTCCTCTGGGCAACGCCATGGCCCAGACCGGAGCAGCCAGCTTTCTCGGCGACGCAGTGATCTCCCTGATTGGTGGATATGGTCCGCTGGCAGTCATGGCAGGCCTTTTCCTGGTGGCGGCCCTGGGGTCCCAGGTGATGCCCAACCCCGCTGTGGCAGTGCTGCTGGCTCCCATAGCACTCAACACAGCTTCCCGGATGGGCATCTCTCCCTACACACTGATGATGACGGTAGCAGTTTCTTCCTCCGCTGCCTTCCTGAGTCCGGTGGGCCACGCAGACAATATGCTGGTGATGGGACCCGGGGGATACAAGTTTTCCGACTATGTGAAAGTTGGACTTCCCCTCACCCTGATTGTATTGATCACTGTACTCCTGGTCATGCCGCTCTTCTGGCCATTTTAGACAACCATCTCAGCAGCAGAACAAGGACGCCAGTATGCAAGAGTTATTAGGGATTTTCATTGGCATCGGACTCAGTGCCACCTGCGGCTTCCGGGTCTTCGTGCCCTTATTAGGGATGAGTTTGGCTCACCACGCTGGGGCATTATCCTTTGCGCCCGGTTTTGACTGGATTGGGTCCTGGCCGGCGACTATCTCATTTGCCATTGCCATGATGGTGGAAATCGCTGGCTACTACATTCCCTGGGTGGATAATCTTCTGGACAGCATCGCCTCTCCTGCAGCCGTGATAGCAGGAACCATTGCCACTGCCTCTATGGTGGGAGATGTTTCTCCTTATTTACGCTGGTCGCTGGCCATTATCGCTGGAGGGGGGATCGCCGGCATGATTCAGAGCACCAGCGTGTTGGTCCGGGGGACCTCCACAGCGGCGACGGGGGGGATGGGAAATCCAGCTGTGTCCACCGCTGAACTGGGGGCATCGATTCTAGGAACAGTGCTCTCCATTCTTCTCCCCGCTGTCGCCTTCATCCTGGTGGTCATTTTGCTTTCAATCATCCTGCGTCGTCTCTCCCGCCGTCAGCGCATCTCCGGCTGAACAGGGTATGTCAACCAGAAACTGAAAACTTCCCCGCAAGACGTCCCGATCCGGCGCTGCGCCGGTGCGCTCATCCACTCAGTGTTCCCTGTCCCCTGGTTGGCAGCTGGCAGCTCCTGCGAATTCAGGCGCTGTTTGATTTCCAGCTACCACTGATCGTCAATCAACACAGTCCTTCCGGCGACGTTCAGCAGGCACAGCACCGGCTGCGGTCTGGCCCCTAAAAGTGCCTCTGCTGCTGCCAGATACCCCTCCACCTGCTGATGGTAGCCATCTTCGCGTATCTTTTCCAGCAAATTTTTCCTGCTGGCGTAATAATCCGTCTTAAACTCAACCATCACCCAGGCATCTCTGCGGCGGAAAAGGGCATCTATGACCCCGGTTTTTATCTCTCCCTGATGGCTCTTCCAGCTGAATGGTACTTCATGAAAAATCTTCTCAGAATTAGCCATCATCTGATAAAGGTCGCTGGCTTGAAATCGATTCAGGTACCGCTCCGCATCTCTCACCGCTGAGTGAATGTCCGATCGAGAGGACAGGCCTTTGGTTCGCAGCCAGACAGCTGCCCATCTCTGGAAATCCCGGCTGTCATCAGCAAAGCGCCACTCCTGGAGCGCCCGGTGCACCAGCAATCCCACCAGCCAGGGTGGTGGATCCTTCGTGGCGATAGGCCAGATGTGAATCTCCCGCTCCCTTTTTTCCACCGGTTCGGAAATTCCGACCGGTTCCAGCATGTTCATATCTTCAGGCGGCTGATCTTCCTCAGTCAGGAATCGGGGGGCTGGCTGCTGGATCAGATTGATTTCCGGCTCGTAAAGAAACCCCGCCGCTGAAATCTCCCCACTGCTCAATGAAAAGCGGTGAATGCTTCCGCCCGTTTCGTCATAGTCGAACTGCAACTCCCCAAATCCCAGCGCCCCGGTCAGCTCTTTCAACCACCCTTGAGGAGAGTGCAGGGTTCCGTCCCTGCTGATTCCGCCCACGGTCCCACTGATCAGCAGCCGTTCTTCAGCACGGGTTGCAGCGACATACAGCAAACGATTGGATTCTGCTTCTTCACGAAGCTCCTCCTCAGCATTGGCCAGCTGATAAGCCGCCGAGGCTACCTTAATCCTGGCGAGATTTCCTCCTTCCTCGATATTCATACGTTCCTCAGAAAACGGCGGCAGCCATCCCAGCCTTTCATCGATCAGCAGGTCCTGAAATCTTGGCGCAGTTCGTCCGGCATCCCCAATCACCACCACAGGAAACTCCAGTCCTTTTGCCTGATGCACACTCATAATCTGGACTGCGCCAGAGGCCACTGCCTGCGCCTCCCCTTCCCGGACAGCTGCCTGCTGCAGCTCATCGACGAACTCCAAAAAGGTCCCGATGTCCACCAGGCCGCTGACCTGAGCATCATCAATGAGTTTTTTCAAATTTACTGCTCCCCGGGTCATCCCAGCCTGCTGCAGGGAAGAAATATAATGCGTCCGGTCCAAAAACCGTTTCAGCACTTCTGCAGCAGTCAGCCTTCCTACCAGCGGCTGCAGAGATTCCACCAGGGCGACCACCTGCTGCAGTTGTGGGTATTCCTCCTCCAGTTCCTGTTCCGGGATCTTCCTCACCGCAGTGAGCAGATCCTTGAGCTCTTCCCTGTGTTGAAACGCCCTGATCTTCAGCAAGGCGAGATCACTCAGTCCGCAAACTGGAGAACGCAGCAGGCCAGCCAGTGCTAGATCATCCCGGGGGTCCGACAGGGCCCGAAGTGCATTGAGCACATCCCGAATCTCAGGCCGATCATAAAATCCTTTCCCGGAGATGGTCAAATAGGGAATTCCCGCCTGCTCAAAGGCATCTTCATAGGCGCTGAAGGACCCCGAAGAACGGCATAAAACCGCGAAATCCTGATAGCGAAAGTGTTTTCTTTTTGGGGGCGTATTTCGCTGCTCACCGACCAAAGCCTGCACTCTGCTGGCTACCCCCAGCGCACTGCGATCCAGCGACCCTTCGCTTTTCGATCCAACCGCGAGGTGAAATTCCACATAGGGGCTGTCATGATCGTATGCTGGTTCCCGGCGGTGCGGCTTAAGCGGTGAGAAAGGTTCAATAAAGGGAACATGCTCCTCCTCGCCCAGCACCGGTCGAAGCAGCATGTTAAGTGCTTTCACCAGCCGTTTATGTGCCCGGTATGAGGTTTTGAGCTGAAAAGCCATCCCCCTGCTGCTGATTTTCCGTTTCTCCTCTCGGAACACCGAAACATCCGCCCCTCTGAATCGGTAAATCGACTGCTTTCCGTCCCCGACGATAAATAACTTACCGCCGGGATGGTTAAGGTGATTAAGCAGATCGCGTTGTCTGTTGTTCGTGTCCTGGTATTCATCCACCAGCAGGGCCTGGATCCTGTTCTGCCAGTACTGCCTTACTGATCGATGTTCCTGCAATAAGACCAGCGCCTTGTGCTCCAGATCGTCATAGTCCTGGGCACGGCGCTGCTCCTTCAAGGAGCGAAATACCTGATCCGCTTTGAGGAACACCGCCGCCAGCGCCGGGATGATTTCCTCCGCAATCCGCTGGTCCAGCGCCAGATCGATTCCCTTCTTGACCATCGGCTGCAGCATCTCATCGTACAGCTGCTGCAGCTGGCTGATGATCGGCTTGGGGTCAGCCGGTTTCCAGTTGTCTTTCCTACCCTTCTGTTTCAGGTTTTCTCTCAGCGGATGCAGCAAACTTGATACAGCGGCCCAATCGTCCCTCCGGCTGGCTGTTTGAATCTGATCCCAGAGATGGAGCACTTCCCGGAGATGCGGCTCCAGCGCATCCCCGGCTTCCCCGGCTCTCTCCAGGACGCCAGACCGCCGCAGGTCCAGCAGTGCCTGAAAATTATCTTTGACAGCAGGATGGTCCAGAAACGCTTGCAGGGGAGCGATTAAGAAAGGCCGCCAGTTCTCCCAGATCACTTCAGGGCCGGATTCCAGGTACTGAAGAATATCCAGCCGTTGATTCATCATCCTGTGGATCAAATGGTGCAGCTTCCAGTCCCCAAAGTCCAGAAACAAACGCGAGGCTTGAGGATCATCGCCTGCCCAGGCCAAAGCGCTGTCCACAGCCTGAGAAATAAGCAGGGCCGCTTGCCCTTCATCCAGGACGTCGAACCGGGGATCCAGCCCTATTTCTGCAGGATGGCGGCGCAGGATATCGCCTGCCAGGCTGTGAATGGTTCCGATGCTGGCGGCATCCAGACCCTGGTATATCTCCGTCCAGTAGGCGCGCTCTTCCGCGGAAAGGTTCCCGGTCAAATACAGTCGGACTTCTTCCCGGATGCGGTTGCGCATCTCCCGGGCTGCTTTCCGGGTAAAGGTAATCGCGGAAATGGAAGCCAGGGGCACCTTCTCCACCAGCAGGGAGAGATATCTGGCTACCAGTGTGCGGGTTTTCCCGGTCCCAGCTCCTGCGGTCACCACCACATCCGCGCCCCGCGCACAAATGGGATCCAGCTGTTCCTGGTTCGGTTCCATTCCCTGGATGATGGGATGTTCCCTACATTTCTCTGTCATGGTTAATACCAACGTTGGGGAGAATAGCGCCAGCAAAATCCCGCCGCCGGGCAGTAAGCAGGGCATCCCCCCGGGGGAATCTGAGGCCGAAACTGACCGCTGCGGATCTGCCGGATTGCTTTCCAGGATTCTTGTACCGCCCTGTTGACTGCGCCCTGGGGACCTCTCCCCTGCGGATCATGATAGCTGGACAGCTGCAGCCGACTGGGTTCTGCCGATTGGACATGGAAATAGAAGCCCTCTTTGATCTTGCCGCCCAGCAGATTTTTTGCAGCGAGGGCATAGAGGGGAAGCTGCAGTTTTCTCCCTTCCTGAAGCGCTTTATCGTTAAACCCATATCGAGAGCTGGTCTTGTAGTCTATAATGCGAATCTCCCCCTGGTTGTTAATATCGACACGGTCAATCAGTCCGCGAAGCTGAAAATAATCCCCGCTCTCCTGTTTCACAACCAGGGCAGCTGCGCTCCCGGGCAGTCCAAATTTCATTTCAGCCCGGTGGAATTTAAAACGGGGGTCAAGATGCTCCAGCACCTGCAGACCAACCTTAATGTCAGCGGCAATCTTTTTCTTGGTTTGATCCCACCAGGCAGTCCTCCGGAAACCTTCCCGTCGGGGAGCATCCTCTAAAATGGCCGCAGCAGTATCAGGAAGCAGTTCCAGCAGCCTTTCCAAATCGGCCCCGGGGCCTGCCTGCCGGTAGAGTTCTTCGTAGATACGATGGTAGATATTCCCCAGCTGGCGGCCGTCCAGCCCTTCCCGGGGCAGCTCCTCGGGTTCCAGCGCTAATATGCTGCCAATGAAGAATAGGTAGGGGCAGGTTTGATAGCTTTCCAAGCGGCTGGCGCTCCAAGTACTTCCGGATGGAAATCTCTCTGAAAACCACGCCCGCCAGCTTTCTAAGCCCCCATCGTAAACACCGCTCTTCATTTCTACCCTGGGCTCTCTGGCCAGGAAGATTTTTGCGGCCCGGTGAATCCCCCGGAGCGCCTGAGGACGCCTTTTTTCAGCCCATTCCTGTGCCCGGGTGGCAGTCCTCAAACCACTCAGTGACTGAAAAAATTCCTCCCAGGAAGCAGCTTCTGCCAGGGCAGGCTTGCTCCGGTGGGTTTTCCGAACCGGTTCGACCTCTACACAGCGCCGGACTTCCTCCCAGAAAGGAGACGGCTGCCACAGGGCGCCATTCTCGGCAATTCTGGGTCGGCAGAGGAGCAGTCTATCCACCGCCCTGGTGACCGCTTCATAGAAGAATTCTCCTTCCACGCTCTCTGTGGAGAGCCGTAAGGGCATTCCATATTGGTCAGAAAGCTGGCGGCGTTCGCGATCCCGGAGAAAATTATCTTCTTTGATCGTTTGCGGGAATTCTCCTTCTGCCAATCCCACTACAGCAGCTGCCCTGAAGTACAGTCCGCGGGCCTCGGTGACGTCAGAGACCAGCACAGCATTGGACGACCATTCTCCCGGATAATAAGAAGCTGTCTCCACAGCACTCCGCAGATCATCCAAGAATTGACGATAAGAGATCTCTCTGCCCGGGACAGCCGCCTCTGCCCAGACCAGCCCTCGAAGCAGATTAAAGAAAACTGATACCGCAGATAGATCCCTTTCCAGGAAATCTGCCGGCCCCTGCTTGATGGAGGCAATCAAATCAATCCCGGAATGTTCTTGTTGATCTTGACCATCCAGGAGCGATTCCACCCAGCGGGCGAATCCCTGCCGGCTGCCCGGTCCAGGAGGAGGGCTGATCTGCTCAACAAAGAAGTTGAATTTCCGCTGCAGGTCCATCGCCTCTTTCCGGTCCAACGTGGCTGGCGCGCAGAAGGGCATCTCCTCATAGTCATCCCCGCTTTTCAACTGCCCGCCAGTCAACAGCTGGAAGGTTTCCTGCCACTGATCCAATCCCCCCAGCACGGACCCCCAGCGGGCAGCTTCCGCCAGTTGATCGGCATCCTCCGGGGTGATCAGCAGCGGAGTGCCCCTGTCCGCAGCGGATTCTCCCTGCTCTCGCCATTGAAAATAGGGTGACCGCCAGGCCTCAACCACCCGCCGCCAGCGGAACCACCCCGGACCGGGGCAGGCCAGTTCCAGCAGATCTAACACCGCTGCAACAGCGGGGTTGCCTTGCAAGGGGAGCCCACCATTAAGTTGAACGGGCACTCCAAATTCCTCAGAAATCTGGATCACAAAGGGCCGATAGGGCTCCAGATTTCTGGCCAGCAGCGCTGTCTCGCCGGGGCTTAAATCATCCTCCACGAGGGCTTTTTTCAGCCAGCGCAGCGCAAATCTAACCTCTGCCTCCCGATCCGGAAGAGCTGCCAGAACCAGGGAATCACCTGCGGAAGCGGCGTCCGTCTGCTCCCTGTTGAACAGCGACCTCTCCAAACGTCTCAGAACTCCCCGATGCCCCCTGTCTGGCGGCAATTCACACAACTCTATCTCCGGGGCCAGGTGTTCCTCCAGCATGCTTCGTGTGCGATTGAAACGTTTATTAGCCAGCGGTCTGGCATCTGCCTCCCTTTCTCCGGCGATGGTAATGGATACCCTGGTAATCCTGTGCTGCAATTCCCGGATGATCCTCAACTGGACAGGGGTGAAATCGTCAAACCCGTCGTACCAGACGGCCGCCCAGTCAGCGCAGAGCGCCGGATCCGTTTCCAGCAGATCCGCCGCCAACCAGGTCATCCCCGGGGTGTCCATCCAGGACTGTTCCTGCAGAACCTGCTGATATTGATCATAAAGAAAATAAATTTCCTTCAGCCGGCGGGGGGTTTCTGGCTCGGCTGTTTTGAGCAATTTACCTGGTGTAATGCCCCCTGATTTGAATTCCAGCACCAGCTCCCGAAGCACTTCCACAAAACCTGGTTGGCTGCGAATGGATTGAAAATAAACCAGGTCTGTTTCCCCAGCAATCACCTGCATCAGGCGACGTTCGATTGCCTCGGAGATGTGAATCAGCTCTTGATCTGCTTCCGCTAAAATCTCACTGGAAAGATCCTCAAAAGTCATCACCCGGACACCGATAGCCCCGCCCAGTTGAGCAAGCCGCCGCTGGACTGCAGCCGCCTGTAAGCGGGAGGTGACCACGATGCGCACCATCGCCCCCAGCCCGGCAGATTCTCGCCTGGCTTGGTTAACAATGCGATCCGTCTTTCCAGACCCTGCAGGTCCTACGATCAATTTGGCGATGCGCCCCTCCCGTATACTGGATTGGTTTTCCGGACTGCTATGGTGTTCCAGAAGCGACCAGGATGATCCCCGCAGCGATAAACCAGTGAATTAGAAATGGGTAGATGAATGACTTCGTCCGCCAGGCAACCCACCCAAAAGCAAACCCGCCAAAAATGGTTGACATAGTTTCGATCTCAGGTTTGCTGATATGAGCCACTGCAAAAGGAACCGCCTGAAGCCAGAGGGCATCCGTTCCATATTTCTTAGCATATCCAAAGAGCAGCCAACCTCGAAATAAAAATTCCCAGGCAGCAATTTCCAGGGCTTTCTTCCACACCAGTCCATCCACTGCCTGGCTGTAATACCCTTGCATACCAGGGTTGAACCGTCCCAGGGCCCAGATAATCGGGCCCATTGCCAGAAGCCCCAAACCGGTCAGCAGCAATCCTGCCCGCCAATCCCCGAGCCTGAAGCCGTATTCCCGGGGATGCTCCCGGAAAACCAGAAGGGTTACCAGCAGGGGAACCCCCAGGAAAAGAATCATACTCTCCCAGTGGTAAGCCGGCGTGACACGGTAATAGTAGGAACCCAGAATGAGCAGCGTGCTCACCACAGTGAGCCAGATGATATGGCGATCGAAGCGAAGTTTTTCTCCCAGCAGTTTTCTAATCATCAGCAGTCATCCTTCAGATCCCTTTAGACATCGAACTGGGTTTCGTAAAGCGTCCGGTACAGTCCCCCCTCTTCCAGCAGCTCCGCGTGGGTGCCCTGCTGAACCAGTTTACCCTTCTCCAGCACCAGGATTGTATCTGCTGCCAGGATGGTCGACAACCGGTGGGCGATTACCAGACTGGTGCGGTTCTTCATAATCGAGCTGAGTGCATTTTGAATCAGCTCTTCAGAGAGGGAGTCCAGGTTGGAAGTGGCTTCATCCAGCACCAAAATACTGGGATCACGCAGCACAACCCTGGCAATAGCCACGCGCTGGCGTTCTCCTCCGCTGAGGCGGTAACCGCGCTCACCGACCACAGTGTCATAGCCCTCCGGTAAACTGCGGATGAATTCATCGATATTGGCAGTACGTGCCGCCGTGATCATCTCCTCCTCTGCAGCCTCAGGACGGGCATAGAGCAAATTTGCCCGGATAGTATCATAAAACAAATAGGTCTCCTGGGTAACCATGCCGATATGATCGGAGAGGGTTTTCAAACTTAACTCTCTGATATCATGCCCATCAATGAGAATTGTTCCATTGGTAGGGTCATACAGACGGGGAAGCAGGTAGGTGACGGTAGTCTTGCCAGCCCCGCTGGGCCCAACCAGGGCCGCCAGCTCTCCAGGCCTGATGGAAAAACTAACGTCCCTAAGGGCATAACGCGTATCCGCTGCGGAGCCCGTCCCTGCCTTGGGCTGTTTTGATTTGCTTTTCCCACGTTTGAGAAGCGCATCTTGATTGGCTCGCCAGGACAGGCGGGCGATCTCATCCAGGCCGGTCTTTTCCTCCCCCTGGGATTGATATGCAAAGGAAACTTCACGGAATTCGATCTTCCCGTTCAGCGAATTCAGTCGGACAGGATGCTCCTTTTCTTGAATTTCCAGCGGAATATCCAGTACCTCAAAAACCCGTTCAAAGCTGACCATGCTCTCGGCAAACTGGACCTGGGCGTTCGTCAAGGCCATCAGCGGCCCATAAAGCTGGGTGAGGTAGGTTCCAAAAGCGACGATTGTGCCGATGGTAAATTCTCCCCGCAGCACAAGGTGGCCGCCAACCCAGAACACCACCGCTGATCCCACCGCGCTGACCACGCTGAGAAGCATGAAAAACCAATGACCAATGACAGCGGACCGAACCCCGATGTCGCGGACTTCTCCGGCCTGATGGGAGAAACGCCGGCGTTCCTCCCGCTCCCTCCCAAAAAGTTTGACCAGCAAGGCGCCGGATATATTCAGGGTTTCGTTCATAGTGGCATTCATTTCTGCATTTTGTTCTAGAGATTTTCGGCGCAGTCTCCGGAGGGCACGGCCTACTCTTCTGGCGGGGAATAAAAATAAGGGGAGAATCGCCAGCCCAAGCAGGGTCAACCTCCACTCCAGAGCCAGCATAATGCTCAAGGTGGCGATCAGAGAAAAAAGATTGGAGATGATCGTCACCAGGGTATTGCTGATCGCCCGCTGGGCTCCAATGACATCATTGTTCAAGCGCGACATGATTTCACCGGTGCGGGTCTGGGTAAAAAACCGCAGGGACATCTGCTGGAGATGCTGGTAAAGTGAGCGGCGGAGGTCAAAGATCACCCCTTCCCCAATGGAAGCATTCAGCTGCCGCTGAAGCACGCCCACTGCGCCATTTACCAGCGGAATGGCGACCATCCCCAGGGCGAGCAAATTTAACCGGCGGACATTGCGATTCGGAATGGCGTTATCGATCAAATCCCGATAGAGCAGAGGAGAAATCAGGGAAATCCCCGAAATTAGCAAGATTGTCACCAGCAGAGCTGCCACTTGAAGCCGATACGGCCGGGCAAATTTCCAGACGCGTTTCAGCAAATCCCGGGTAATAGCCGGCTGATCCTGCGTTTCGTCGTGTCTGATGTAAGTAAACCAGCCACTGCTGTGAAATCCCATGATGCTGCCTTTTTGCCAGAGGACTGCTGATTGTGCTATTGGAATTGTAATACAGATGCTGCCAGCGTCCATCCGCAGGAAAATTTTTCCCAGTCAGACAGAGCCTCCCCTCTTCCTTGCCAGCTGATTGATATAATGGAAAAAACAATCCTGGTAGGTTAATTTTATGATGATCACTGCGGCGTTGGTCAATCAACATCTCCCTGATAAAATCCTGCTTCAGGAAATATCCGCTCAATATACACTGGATCCGGATGATACCCACGGCCTCAGCCACTGGGGGCGGGTACTGGAAAATGGCCTCTTGCTGGCAGATCGCCTGGGGGGAGACTGCCAGGTAATCAGCCTGTTCGCCATTTTTCATGATGCCTGCCGTGAAAACCAGCATGTTGATCACGGTCATGGAGACCGTGGCGCAGCCCTGGCAAATAAACTCCTCCGTGATACAGAAAGAATTTCCCAGAAGCAGCTCAATCAGCTGATCACCGCGTGCAGCCTGCACACTGAGGGATTCACAGAAGCCGAGCTGACCGTCCAGCTGTGCTGGGATGCAGATCGGTTGGATTTAGCCCGGGCAGGAATCATGCCTGAATCGCGTTATCTATGCACGGATGCAGCCAGGGACCCAGCGGTTATCCGGTGGGCAAATCAGCGGTCTCTGGAAAACCACATTCCCGAATATGTTCAGGAAGAATGGCGACCGCTTTTTAGACATTGAGCAATCAGAAGTGTTAGGCCAGGTTATGTTCCAACTCACCCTCCTTCCCTGGGATCTGTCATCTTACAAAATAGTATAGAATTTACAGGCTACAAACCGCTCTATCATGCTATACTCCCTACTAGATATCATTCTTTCATCAAGTTATTTATTTTCGTCTAGAGGCTATCATCCGCAATGAATGTAATGAAATTTTGCCCGGAGTGTTACAAAGAACTCCCTCCTAACGCCGCCACCTGTCCTTTCTGCGGCTACAAAACCGGCAATGGGGATCCCGAAGATGATTTTCAGCCTCCGCTGCAGAAGCAAGCGGTCGCTTCCGGCTCCATTCCGCTGGAACAAACCATCCTCGGCATGCTTGTTCTGCTGCTTTGTTTCTGGGGGTTAAGTATTGCAGCCACCCTGGTTCCGGTCTTCATTAACCCCCTTTACATGGATCAGCTGCTGCTGGCTGCAGTTATTTCTCAGGTTGTGCTGCGCCTCCCCATCGGGGTCTGGGCGCTTGAGGAGCAGTCCTTTCACAAGGATTTATCCCTGCAAAAAAAGATTGGGACATTTTTGCTGGCCTTCATCCCGCTGGGAGCGCTGGTCACTTTTCTGTTTGCCGCTAAAAGCACCATGCGAAGAGACCGTTTCTCAGAGGTGTCCATCGGCACCCTGGGAGCAGTTGCCCTGGCAGCTGTTCTTTTGTACAGCACCATGGACACGGTCATGCAGAATCCCCTCCTGGATGAAACCAGCATCGTTTCCGCCGCCTCGACAGCCCCGAACCTGGATAACACCTCTGCGGAAACCAGCTCTTTAGAAGAAGGGCCAAGTGAAGAATCTGCCAGCGACAGCGATCAATCCACCTCTTCTGAAGTTGCTCTGGTCGACCCCAACTGTAATGATCCCAGTTCCATCACTCTCGATGATGAGGGGAGAAATCTGACCGTATGCGGCCGGGTTACCAACTATGGGGACATTTATTGTGATACCTGCCCGAATGGGTATTATTCCTTTATCAAATTAGACGGATCATTTCAGATAGTTTCCTACGACTGGCGCTTTACCTTTGCCTGGCTGGGTGACTGCCTGAAAGTTGCTGATGATGTGGAGACGCTTGGGGAAAATCCGGTGTTCGTCTTTGGTCGCGGAGAAGGATTTGCCGGCACCGAATGTATCACCGACGCTCAGGGGGAGCTGGTCTGTGAAGGTGGAATGTATTTTCAGGATTATTTCGGCTGTACAACCCCCCGGGATTAAGCGCGGTCAATGAAATTGGGAATCCCATCAGGATACAGCTGTCCCCGATGACAATGTAACGGGCCCCTGCTGATGGCTACGCAGCACTCCCTGCTTGAACCGTAAACAGGGTGGGGAATCCCGGTTTCGCTGGCGACTACTGCTCCCCCAAACCCAAGGACAGCTGCCTTTGATACAGCTTACTGTACAGGCCCTCCCCGGCCAGCAGCTGCTGATGGCTGCCCACCTCCTGGATGCGTCCCCCCTCCAGCGCAATGATTTTGTCAGCCCTGCGAATGGTGCTCAATCGGTGGGCAATGACCAGCGCCGTGCGATCCTTCATGACCTCCTCCAAAGCCTGCTGGATGAGGAACTCCGCTTCTGCATCGACCGAAGAAGTAGCTTCGTCCAGGATCAGGATCCGGGGATCAGCGAGAATCGCCCGGGCCAGGGCAAGCCGCTGTTTCTGTCCCCCGCTCAGTTTCACCCCTCGCTCCCCGATTTCCGTGTCGTAGCCCTCCGGCAGCTGCTGGATAAATTCATGGGCATACGCAGCTTCGGCAGCTGCTAAGACCTCGTTTTCCGCTGCCTGCGGGTTGCCGTAGCGCAAATTATCCCGCACTGTGGTATTGAAGAGGAAAGTATCCTGCAGCACAACGGCCACCTGCCTGCGCAGGGAATTTACATCCACCTCCCGCAGGTCGTATCCATCTATCCTGACACTGCCTCGATCTGGATCATAAAATCTGCAAACCAGATTGGCTATGCTGGTTTTCCCTGCCCCGCTGGGTCCTACCAGGGCCACCGCCTGCCCAGGCTCTATCCTAAAGGAAATATCATGGAGGACATTTTCCTGCTCCGCCTCTGACTGATCATCGGGTTCTCCATAGCGGAAGTGCACCTGATCAAAGACGACTTCCCCATTCATATTCTCCAGCACGACAGCCCCGGGAGCGTTTCGGACTTCAGCCTGGATATCCAGCAGCTCAAAAATCCTCTCCCCGGCAGCGATCGCTTGCTGAAAGGTGTTATCTATCTCTGTCAGCCGGCGGAGTGGTTCATAAAAAGAAATTATATAAGAAAGGAAGGCCACCAGGGTTCCCAGCGTGATCTGGTTATTGACCACCATACGGGCGCCAAATCCCAGGACAAGGGCCCCTCCCACGGCAGAAATAAACCGGAAAATCGGGAAAAAAGTCGACCAGGTGCGAATGGCATTGACCCGTTCCTCCAGATAATTCCGGCTGACCTGCCGGAAATGACGCAGCTCTGCATCCTGCTGCTCAAAAGCCTGCACCACCCGGATGCCGGCCAGCTTGTCCTGCAGGGAGGAGTTGATATCTCCCATCCTGTCCCGCACCCGCCGGTATATTGGCCGGGCATGCTGGTTAAAGACCCACAAACCCCCAGCCATCAGAGGTAAGGGGATTAGCATAATCAGTGCCAGCCCCCAGTTGAGCATCAGCAGGACGAGGGAAGCGCCCAGCAACCTGAGCAGATCCACCAAAGTGAGCGCCACACCATGAGTAACAAACTGCTCCAACACATTGACATCACTGGTGACCCGGGACATGAGTTCCCCGGTGGAGGTATTCTCAAAGAATGCCAGGCTGAGCTGCTGAAGATGATCATATATCCGCACCCGGAGGTCGAAGATAAACTTTTCCCCAATGACATGCCGCAGGTACAGATCTCCAAACTCCACCAGCTGTGCTGCAGCATGAACGCCTACCAGCACTGCAATTAACCGGGCTAACCGGGATAAATCACCGGTGCCAATTACTTCATCCACCACCTGCCGCTGTATCAACGGGGGGATCAGATTCAGCCCGGTCCCCAGCAGCAGCAGCGCGCTGACCGCAACCAAGGTCTTCCAGTAGGGTCGAATGTATCCCAGCAGACGCCGAAGAATATCCAAACGGTGTATCTCCTGAATCACAAAGCCGGTATCCAAAAAATAAATTTTACCATGAGCGAGAACAGGGTTTCTTTTCGTTCCAGGTACGAAAAGCACTCCTAGAATCGACCAGGATTTGTTCAAGATAGGGTATGATAGGAAAAATCCTTTGGTCCAGTTTCTGTGGAGAGCAATGATGAAAAAAATCACCCTGATCCCGGTCCTCTTGTTAGCTGGTTCTCTGGTTGTCCTGCTGACCATGTTTCTCGTCCGGGGGCTGCAAACCCGCCAGCAGCAGGCTGTGATCAATTTGACCAGCACTCCTGCCTGGGCAACACAATTTGCAATGCAGACAGAAGCTGCCCGCCCCACAAGCACGCCTATCCCTACCCAGACGGCGTCTCCAGAACCAACTTTTACCCCTGTGCCGCCAACCGAAACACCAACAGAGATCCCCGCAATCAGCACCCCGGATCTCATCCCGGGCTGCGATGTTGCAGCATTCATCGCCGATGTCACTATCCCGGACGGAACCGAATTTGATCCGGACACCAAATTTACCAAAACCTGGCGTCTGCTTAACAACGGAACCTGCACCTGGAACAGTTTCTACAAACTTTACTTTATCTCGGGAGATAAAATGTCCGGCCCTTCCAGCAAGCCGCTTACCCCGCTCGAGGTCCCTCCGGGCAAAGCAATTGAAGTTTCTGTAGAACTGCGGGCGCCCCAGAATGCAGGCACATATCGAGGAAACTGGGGGTTTAAAAATACCAATGGAGCCGCCTTCGGGATCGGCCCCCAGAATGACCCTGTTTACGTCGAGATCAAAGTTGTTGACTGATTCCGCGGTTAAACCGGTGCTGTCCCCCCGGCAATACGGAGTGCGAGGAAGCTGGCGAAGCGTCTTTCCCTACTGCAGCTTCCCTCAACAGGTGGTGTGAAACAATCCGGCCACCTGCTTTCCTTCCTGGGAAAGGTCATTAAAATGCTTTACAGCCTGATTGGTTTCTTCCAGATAAAAGGGGATACCCTGTTTTTCTAAAAATGCTCGGGGCTCCTGCTTGATCTGCAGCCGGCGGTTCTGTCCTCTGGAGAGAATAATCACCTCCGGCTCATGATCTAAAAGTTCTTCTACATCGGCAATCTGGATGCCCGGCGAATGGCCGGTGCCGGTTTCATTCCAATCCCATTCCCTGGCTCCACCCGGCCATATTTTGGCATCCCGGAAATGCATGGTTTTCTCCCCTATCTTCACCTCTATAGTCCCCCAGGATAAATCCGTGATCCTTGTTCTTTGTACGGATTCCATTGCTCCCTCCTAAAAATCCCTCTGGTATCCAGCGCTCAAGGTCAACCCTGCGATTAATTCACTTTCCAATTTTGCTGGTAGAGTTCATTTTATGACAGCTGATCTGAGATAGCAAATCCTGGGCTGCTCCCAAGGTCACAAACTGTGGTTTCAACAAAACCGGTCCTTCAGTCTACCAGTGCCCTGGGGGTTCCGCTTGTGAATGACAGTATCGTGCGAGGTTTTCTTTTCGCGATCCGCTGGTAACCTTTGACAGGATATCTCCCCCCCACGCAGCACGGGCATTCGATCAGCGAGCTTCTCATTTCTGAGATCTCAAAGGTACCATGTCCGTACGGCAGGCGCTCATCCCCCTGCGGATCAGTCATGCCTGCCAGGCTTTCCGGAGCAGCATCCTCCCTCTCCCGGTTGGCTGCTGCTCAGCTGCTGTTTATTCTCATCTTCCCAGCGTCCATCAGGGGGCGACAATTGTTGCCTATACGAATTTTGTCCCCTGGGAGGTGGGCTTTGGTCTCTGCAGTAAAGCTCAAACCGCGCCCCGAATCAGACTGGTTGTCCGCCCTTGAGCTCCTTGATGCCTGCTGGGATTTGCAGGGCAGGATTCGCTTATTCTCTGTGGGCGTTTCGCTCAGGGCTGTAAAGGCTGCTGCTCACCGGGCGTCGCGCTGCACCAGGGGTGGCTGGCTGTTTTTACCCTCCAAAGAGATGCACAGCAGCGATCACGGGCGCAAATAAGGAAGACACCAGAGACATCACCGTGATCAGCGTGTTCAACGACGGCCCGGCAGTGTCTTTAAAAGGATCTCCCACCGTATCGCCTACCACACTGGCTTTATGGGAGTCTGAGCCTTTGCCGCCAAAATACCCGGATTCGATGTACTTCTTGGCATTGTCCCACAGCCCGCCGGCATTAGCCATCAACAGAGCAAAAATGATGCCGGTGAAGATTGCCCCCCCTAAAAAGGCGCCCAAGGCTTCCGGCCCCATCACAAATCCCACCATCAGAGGAAGCAGCACGGCCAGAAAGGCCGGACCGACCAGGGAAGTTAAGGCCCCCTGAGAGGCCAATCGGACACAGGTTTCATAATCCGGAACTACCGTTCCTGCCAGAATTCCCGGCTCCTCCTTGAACTGTCTGCGCACCTCCGCAATCATTTCAAAGGCATTCTTGGTCACAGAAAGCATGGTCAAGGCGCTGAACAGCGGAGGCGTCATCGCCCCCAGGAAAATCCCGGCGATGACCAGGGGGTCGAGCAAACTGAGCCGCAGCTGGACACCGGCGTCTGCCATCTCACTGGCAAATGCAGAAAACAGCGCCAGCACAGTCAGGGCCGCAGCACTGATGGCGAACCCCTTGGTAATCGCCTTGGCAGTGTTGCCAGCCGCGTCCAGGACATCGGCTTTATCGATTACTTCTTCAGACATCCCGGCCATTTCGGCTATTCCCCTGGCATTATCCACAATCGGCCCGTAGGCATCGGCGGAGACGATCATCCCGCTGATAGAAAGCATCCCCACCGCGCTGATACCCACACCGTATACTCCATTGATTCCCGAAGCCTCCGTCAAAAAGTAGGAGATCAGAGTCGCCGCAACAATCCCGATGATCGAGGGAACAATGCTGATCAATCCGTAGCTGAAGCCGGTGATAATATTGATTGCAGAACCGGAATCAGACACGCGGGCAGTTTCCACCACCGGCATTCTGTCCCCACCGGTAAAGAAATCTGAGGTAAAACCGATCACCACACCTGTGACCAAGCCGGCCAGAGTCGCCCAGAGGATGCCGATGCCGAAGCCTCCCAACAGAATTACCGCGGCAGCCAGGCCGCCAAAGAGAACTGTGGTAATCACAGTTCCCTCGTTCAGGGCCCGTCCTGGTTTCCCATCTTCCCCGACGCGCACAAACTGCAATCCGATCAGGGAGGCGATGATCCCTAAGGAACACAGCACCAAGGGCAGAATGATGTATTCTGCCGAAAAACCCTCCTTGGATAAACCCAGGCCCAGCAGCATAACAGCGACCACACTGGCGACGTAGCTGTCAAATATGTCCGCTCCCATCCCGGCCACATCGCCGACATTATCCCCCACATTATCCGCAATCACCGCCGGATTCCGGGGATCATCCTCGGGGATGCCTACCTCCACCTTACCGACCAGGTCAGCAGCGATATCTGCCGTCTTGGTGTAAATTCCACCGCCGGCTTTAGCCAGCAGAGCGAGCACAGAAGCACCAAAACTGAATCCCAGGACGATCTGGGGACTCCTGAAAAGCAGGTAGATTACGCACATACCCACCACAGCGATCCCCACCATGGCCAAGCCCATCACCGAACCGGCTTTGAAAGCGACATTAAATGCCGGGTTGAGCCCTTCCTCGGCAGCTGTGGCACTGCGCACATTGGCCGAGACCGCGATGGTCATCCCCATATATCCGGCTACAGCGGAGAGAAAAGCACCGCAGAGAAAGGCAAAGGACATCTGCACACCGTAAACAGCCCCGTTTTGAAGGCCAAAGACCATGGCAATGATCACTGCCAGCACAGCCGCCACCAATAATAGCGCTGTGTACAGCCTGCGAAGATAGGTAACTGCCCCCTGACGAATCCAATCAGCAACCTCCTCCGCTCTTTCTGTCCCTGGATCCAGTCGATTGACCCAGAAGTAATACCAGACGGCCACGCCTATCGAGATGACGCCCGTTATCAATCCAATGATCAGCCAAATATTCATCGTATAGCTATCCTTTCTGCCTAATCCAGAAGATCAAAATAAACTGATTTCTATCCACAATCAATGATCTGTGCTTCTTGAAGCCCAACACAGCCTTCTGTATCTTTGACGGAAGTGAAATGATCCGCTGTCATTCTTGAGCGGAACGCCACCAGCGGTAATGCTCCTTGCGCAGCTGCTCATCCGGCAGCATAGCAAAAAATTTAAACTGATCACCGCTGCCCACAAAGATGCCGCTGCTGATCATCCGGTAGGGAAACGTGGCCGGTTGAATGCGGTTGACCATTTTGGTATGCACCTGCTTGGTCCGCAAATCCACCAGGCACTGTCGGAGATGAGCAATATTAGAGTAAGGCAGATCTCCCAAATCTCCCCGTTCTGGATCTTCGGCTAGTTCCCCCAGGCGGAGTTCGACAAAACAGATCACGGGCAGGGAAAAAAGACTCTCCGGATCCTTGACAATCAAGTCAAAAAACTCCTGCGGACCCAAGGTGCTGGCCACCAGGGGATGGACAGGGACAATCTCTTGATAGAGGTGCATTCCCATCCCTTCCTGGGGCCATTCATCACTGGGATCCAACCCCAGAACGCGTCCGTCACGGGTTACTAGATAGAGTTTCTGGATTGCTTCCAGAGAGATATGTTCCAAAACGCGGTAAATCGATATATATACTGAAGCCTTCGGCCTGCCATCATCATGGGGCACACAGCGGTCGAACCCCTCATCAATCTGGAAATACTCCTGGCGAAAATCAGGATCCAGCTCGAAAAAAATAGCCTGCCCTTGGGCTTTTTTGGCACTTCCCACTGCATAATAGACTCCAAAATCTTCCGGGGGAAGCATGGAAGCAATCAATGCTTCCGGGATCAGTGATAAATACAGGTGTTTCTCCATGTGATTTGCTCCCTTCGTGGATGTGTTTACCCCAGTCAAGAATATTCTCTTTCCCGCTCTGTATTCATTATACCCGGTGCTGTCCTGCTCCGGTAATCTCCAGAAGAAAGGGCCCCGCAGCGAAAATTCCATTCCAGGGATCCCCCGCTGCCCCAGGAGGCAGGACTGCGGCCGGCTTCTTTTGACCAACCCAGGCAAACATCAGGGATTGCCCTGGCGTCACCTGGAGATAAGCAGACTTTGCGTATGAAACTCCCGGAGCATACCGGCCAGCAGCTGCAAAATTGCTGGTCCACCGACAAGTGGTGTATCTTGCCACCAGCTGAAAGATTCAAAACCAGCATGGTCAGCTGGCATTCCCGAACTGACAGCAGAGCCTGCTTCATCAGCCCCAATAGTTTGACCGGTATCTATATTTGAGACCGTCCTCTCCAGCTGAGACAGCCCAAGAGGCCGGATCCCGGATTCTCTACCCGCAGGCTGCCTGCTGCTGAAACCTGCTCTCCACCGTCTGCCAGAAGCCTCAAGCCCTGTTGATTCAGCCACGTACTGAGCACAGACAATCACCAGAATGCGCTTTGCCGGGAGAGAAAGTCCCATACCTGATCTGCCAAAACCCAGGCAGAGACCGTTTCCACAAGGGAATCAATTCACTGCGATGTCGATCTGCCAGATTTTTCGAATAACTATTCCTGCCAATTGCTGTTAATTACAGTAGAAATCACCTAATGACAAGGAGGCCAGCATGAATGCCTACGTTGTGATCATTTTGATTCTTTCCCTGATCATTCTCACCCCCCTGGCCTGGGTCAACCTCCTGCTGGATATGGATGAATGCGAACAGGGGAAAATCGGCATTACTCTGAAGAAATAGCCAGCTGTATCTCTCAGGTCAAGGAGATGCCATTTGATCAATTCTTCAGTGCTTCCAGAACAGCCTCGTGGATTATGGTATTTTCGTTTTCCCCGGCCAATAAATGGGCACCCGGCCCCTGGGCTGTGACAGGAACCTTGTGATTGGTATGGGTGTCGGTGGACCAGGTGACGTAAAACACAAAGGCCCCCGGGCCAGTGAACGGACCCTCCTCTCCCCCTTTCCCGGTTGGCAGGGAGTGAGCATCCATCCCCCCTGTTTCATGATCTGCAGTTACCATCAGCAGGGTGTTTGGATGGCTACTGGCAAACTCCAGTCCAACCTGAACTGCTTCATCCAGCGCCAGCGTGTCCTTAATGGCATTTCTGGCAATATTGCCGTGGCTGGCCCAATCGATCTGGCCGCTTTCTACCACCAGAAAAAAGCCTTCCGGGTTCTGGGTGAGCACCGCAATTGCCGCGCTGGTCATCTCCGCCAGAGAGGGATGAAATGGACGAGGAATTCCTTCATCAGCAAACAACCCTAATACCTTATCGGGCTGATCATGAGTGAGGAACTGCAGCTCTTCCGGCCGGCACAGTATCTGGTATCCTCCCTCTTGTGCTTCGCCAACCAGATTCCTGCTGTCCTCCCGTTTGCCAGGTTCAGGATGACATCCCTGGCTGGTGGCGGGCAGGAAGTAGTTTTCGCCACCGCCCAGCAGCACGTCAATTTCTTCCTGCAGGAGTTGGGGGGCTATCTCATTCATGTTCCAGCGGTTAGTTGAGTGTGCGGCAAAGGCAGCCAGGGTAACATGAGTGAGCTGCGTGTTGGTCACCAGGCCGACTGCTAACCCCCTCTCCTGGGCCCAATCAAACGATGTCTTCACCTCTTCCTGGTTGATAACAAGCCCAACCAGCCCATTCCGTGTTTTTAGGCCTGATGCCATTGCAGTAGCTGCAGCCGCAGATCCGGTGATCCGATTCTCTGCCGCAGTTGTGCGCAGTGCTCCCCGCACCGGGAGCGTATCCATGACCAACCTGCCCTCCTTTCCATAGCCCATCCAGGCCGCAGCCTGACGGTGCTCCGCACCCATGCCATCCCCAATAAAGAGGATCACCTGAAGAGAGTTGGATGCTGAGGAAGCAGCAGAATTGCTCGCAGGCGTAGAATCTTCCAACCGTCCAGGGACCGCTGAAAAATCCTCCCTGGTTTCGGAGGGCAAAATTTCGAGAGAGCTGGTTGTCAATCCGGGACGAGGGGGTTTTTGATTTGGTATACAGCCAATGACAACGATCACAGATATCAGGATCGGCAGCACACCGAGCAGCGGCTTTCCAATAATATTTCGTTTCGCGCCTCCAGCGTTCCCAGACATACTCTGGCCATTATAACAAATTAGAATTGCAAACCCCTTGTATTCACCGGGGCTGCCTGGTTCGGACTTCTGATGATGGTTGTGCGGTGTGGAGAAGAGTTTCTTAATCCCTAGCTTACCCGGGATAAAACTTTCCGGGCCTCGGCATAACCCGTTTCCATTAACTCCTCAACCTGCCCTGGGTCAATCAAATCAAAAGAGCCCAGGTCTGGCTTAATCAGCAGGTCAGCCTTCTCGGTCTGAATCTCTGTGGTTTTCTCAATGGAGAAATAATAGGACCGTAAAAGCACATCGAGGATGTTTTCCGGCTCTTTTTCCAGGTAACGTTCAGTCAACGAGACCCCGATGAGATAGTCAGCTCCCAAATCGATCAACGGCGACAGCGGTACATTCTCAACCATGCCCCCATCCACTAACTGCCGGCGGTCGATTTCTACGGGTTCATAAATACCCGGGATGCAGGTGCTGGCCATCACCGCCCTGGCGACATCTCCTTGATCCAGAATAACTTTCTCCCCATTGGTGATATCCGTAGCCGTCATGGCTGAGGGCACAGCCGCCTGATCAAAAGTTACCTCTCCTATATGGTCAGCAATGAATTCTCCTAACTGCTTATTGGACAGCAGCCCGTACTGAGAAAGGGAAATTTCAGAAGCATCCAGCCAATTGATCCCCCTGGCGACCTCCCTGATGTCGACCCAGGAACTCCCAAAAGCATACAATGCGGCAACAAATGCGCCTATGCTGGTTCCCGTAATCGCTTGAATGGAAAGGTCATACTCCTCCATGGCTTTTAGCACGCCAATGTGGGCTGCTCCCAGCACACCCCCACCGCCCAGAGCTAAGCCGATCTTTTCCTTGCCAGTTATTTTTTTCATCGCCCGTCTCCTGGAATTATTCGCTGTAGGCTGAGCTCCCGGAACCAGCGGCGGCTGAGTTTCCTTTTCCTGGCAAGCCGTTGTTGTCCTTTTCCAGCCTGATGGAAACCATGGCCCTGCCTGTGGTTTAACTATAACGCAGTAAAGCTCGTCACGGATCCTGAAGTCACGTTGGGACTTCCCGCCCAATCAATCTGCTGTTGATTTTACTAGCATGGACTGGTTTGCTCCAGCATCGGGATCCCTGTTTGATCGCTGAGGTAGTCTAATCCAGGTAACTCTTTCCTGTCTACAGAGTTCACTCTAGACTATATCCTTTTGTGTATCCTCCCAGCAGCGGCGGTATATTTACGAAATCATCGGGCTCCTCTACACTGAAAACACTGGCAAATGGGGTTTGCGCAGAGAAGGCAGAAAAGATTGCCATCCTGTGAACTGAGTTTGCCCTAGTTTAGTTACCTGATTCAGGGAGGAAAAATGAATCCGAAAATTAGATCAATATTTCTTTCAATCAAAACAATTACTGGCAATATATTCTGGGGGATCGCTTTCACCGTTGTTCTTCTGCTGATTGGCGTGACATCCGTTCAGGCTCAGGAAGGCGGCGAAGTGGAATATACCATCCAGCCAGAGGACACCATGTTTGAAATCGCCCAATCCTTTGATACCACCATCGCCAACATTCTGGCAGCCAACCCGGGGATCGGTGATCCTGATTTCATCCTTGCCGGAGAGGTCCTGGTGATTCCGGCAGCAGATCTGCCGCCGCGGACAGCTGTGCTCAGCCCGACCAACGGACCCCCAGGCAGCACCCTTCAGCTCCGCGGAGAAGGCTACCAGCCGAACCGAGACTTGCAGATTCTTTTCGGCCCCCAGGACTCGGATGCTGTCACGGTGAAGCGAATCCAGGCGGATGGCCAGGGGAACATGGAAGCTGAGCTGATTCTTCCCAACACTGCAGTTTCCGGAGAGACCTGGGTAGCCTCTGTTCAACCTCTTAATCAGCCAGGACAGTATTTGGAGCAGTCCAACACATTTGGAGTGGAAGGCACCCAGGATCCCATCCCGGTAAGAAATGAAACCATCGTCTACCTGGTTGACGTGGAGGATCAGGGAGCAGAGGGAGAGCTGATCGGCTGTGGTGATTCCCTTGTGCCGGTGGTGATGCCCATTGAGGCGGAGGAAGATCCCATCCGCGCTACTCTTCAAAATCTATTTGACCAGGGGCAGGAAGTAGGTCCCTCCGGCTTATATAACAGCCTCTATCAATCTGATTTAGCTGTAGACGAGATTGATATCAATGGAGAAACTGCAAATCTTTACCTGACTGGAGAGATGATTTTGGGAGGCGTCTGTGATCAGCCCCGCTTTGAAGCGCAACTGATTGAAACAGTCAACCAGTTTCCCGCAGTGAGCGATGTGGTTGTATTCCTCAATGGAGAACGAGCCTTTGCCGAGGAAGACGATACTGAGGATCCAGATCTGCAAACCTATACCGTTCAGCCCAATGATGTCCTCAGTCATATCGCTGTCTCTTTCCGCACCAGCGTCTCCGCGATCCTGAATCTCAATCCGGACATCCAGAGCCCGGCCGTCATTGCTGTCGGCCAGGAAATCAACATCCCCGACACAGATGATGATCGACCGCTGCTTCGCATCCGGCCCACCAATGGAGAACCGGGAACTACCGTAACGTACCGGGCCAAGAACCTGCTGCCGCACAGGCTTTATACCGTAGGCGTGGGTCTGATCAATTCAGAATATGAAACTGTGATGGATATTGTCACGGATGAGTACGGCTCCTCCGAAGGTCAGGTAGTCATCCCGGAAGCAGCGGATGTCAATGAATACTGGGTCGTCGTTCTAGATTCCTACCAGGCGCCGGATCTGCGTGTGGTTTCCAACCTGTTTGAGGTGGAATAAACTGCCTCGGTCGCAACAACAGGAGCAGGAATTCATGCCAGGCAGATTGTTGAATAAGAACTTTATAAACAATCCCTGTAGACTGGTCGCAGTTGACCTGCTGTGATACAATGCTTCTCGTGTTTACGAAAATGAGCATTGAAAAGAAGCGCTGTTTACTCGCTTCAAAAGCAGTTTTCATGATAAATTTTGATAACAAAATGTTTCTTAGCTATCGGATTTTAGAGATCTTTTTCCCCTGGATCAGGGATCCTGGGGAAGCGGAGGGAATTGTTATCAAGATGAGCTGAAAGGTTCAGTTCCTGTTTATGCATGCTGCATCGGGGTGGCTGAATTTCAGCCGCCCCGTATTGATTTATGTGATTTCATGTAGGAGATGGATGATGGCATTATTTGGTCAACAAACTAGTTTGCTGATGGTAATTTTTGCAGGGATGGCATCAATTTCACTGCTGGTGCTCAGCTCCGACGTAGCGGTTAAAAAGCTCACCGGGTTGGCCGGATTTTTCCGCCTGTCAACGACATTTGTTGGTGTGACGGTGGTATCTCTGGCAACGAGCATCCCCGAGATCGCCGCTCATCTGACCGCCTCGGTGGGCATACTGACCAATACCCTGGATTACCATATCGGCTCTGCAGTCGTGCTGGGCTCCAATATTGGCTCCGACGTTATTCAGCAAACCCTGATCATGGCCATTGTCATCCTGATCGCCGGGGTTCTCAAATTCAAACGCTATTTCCTCTGGAAAAGCATGGGGCCCATGATCGTGACCACCCTGATGTGTATTCTTCTGGGATGGGACCGAACGTATTCCCGTCTGGACGGCTTGATTCTTTTGGGGTCCTTTTTAGGCTACTTGTTTTATTTATACAGAGATGAGCGCAAACATTATCAGGAAGAAGATCATGGCTTCACGCCTGATGGAGATCTCCCGGAGGGCGTTCCGCATACCGGAAAGGAAGCCTGGCGTGATGCCAGCATCGCCTTTGCAGCGCTGATCACCACGGTGATGAGCGCGATTGTAGCCCTGCAAATTACTGAAACTGTGGTCGAGCAAACCGGGATCGGCGGCTCGCTGATCGGGGTGGTGACGTTGGGTGTGGCTTCCGCCCTTCCCGAACTGATCACCGCTGTTTCCGGGATTCGCAACGGAGATGCTGGAATCCCCCTGGGCACCTTAATTGGCAGCAACGTCACCAACCCGCTGGTGGCAATTGGCAGCGGCGCTTTGCTGTCAACTTACTGGGTGCCGGGGCCGGTGATATATTGGGATTTACCCTGGGAAACTGTCACCGGCATCCTGCTGTGGATTTTCCTGTGGTTCAGGAAAGGGAAAGTTTCCAAAGGCGGCGCTGTGTACCTGATCCTGCTGTATATCTCTTACCTCACCCTGCGGACAATCTTCTTTGCCATTGACTGAGCAGAACCAGTGAGGTCTTTCCGATTAAAAAATCCTCCCCAGAAGGCCCCGAGTCATCGAGGCCCCCATTTTTAAGGTCCATATCCCCGAGGGTTTCTTGCAACCCACGGCAAAGAAGTCCGGGCGGCCTTCCGCCCTGACTTTTTTCTTCTAGCCTTTTTAAATGATGGTCCTTGCAATGGATTAATTGGAATCGGTCTTATCAGGACTCTTGATGGCCTGAAAAATTTTTCTTCCGATCCAATAAAGAGCAAAGGCGCTCACCGCGGCGTAGACAACAGTCTCATAACTATCCAGCCAATCCAGGATGCGCTCCCACTGCTGTCCCATCAGACACCCCCCGGCAGCCAGGATGATGTTCCACATCGTGGTGCCAATCAGGGTATAAAGAAAGAAGCTTCCCCAGCTCATTCTCTTGATCCCAGCTGGCAGAGAGATCAGGCTGCGAATCCCGGGAATCATCCGTCCGATCAACACCATCCCCCTGCCGTAGCGGTCAAAGGTTCTCATCGCCCGATCCAGCTCAACTTCATTGACCAGGATGTACTTCCCATATTTCCGGAACCAGGCCCGGGTTGATTCCTCTCCCCACAGATAGCCCAGGTAATAAATCATCACTGCCCCTGAGATCGCCCCAATATTTCCCGCAATGATAATCCACAAGAAAGATATTTTCCCCTCCGCGACTAAAAAACCGGCAAAGGGCATCACAACTTCTGAAGGGATGGGTGGAAATACCGTTTCAACAAACATCACCGCGGCAATGCCTGGATAACTGAAGGCCAGGATTACCTGTTCG
Source organism: uncultured Anaerolineales bacterium (assembly GCA_964603385.1). Taxonomy (GTDB): domain Bacteria; phylum Chloroflexota; class Anaerolineae; order Anaerolineales; family UBA11858; genus B10-G9. Next base: position 336,469 of record CAZRUS010000001.1, read on the forward strand.
ATAATTATTCGTATCTGATCTAAAACTATGGTCAAGAAATCGTCTCCTCGTGCCTTCTGAAGGGATTTGTCAGCTTGACAAGCGCTTCAGCGATCAATTCAGCCGGGGAAAAATGCCAGATCAACCGGCTGGTCCATTTTCTTGCAGAGTTTTTCTGCAAAACACGGCCCTATTTTACCATCCCGGTAAGAACATCGGGCAAAAATTCCCTGATTGCTCCCTAAAGAACCGGTTTTCCGTCAGCCGGCGGCATCAAGTGGACAAGTGCCTCATCGTCAAGCCCGTTCCAGCCCCTATCCGCCTATTGTTCTGGTTCCACCACATTGAGACTGAGGTTTGTCAGCAGGATGGTGATCACCACTGCAGCCCCAGGAAAGACCATCAGGTAAGGCCGGGTCTGCAAAAAAGGTCGGGCGGCGTTGATCATCGCTCCCCACTCCGCTGTGGGCAGCTGCACGCCGAATCCCAGGAAGCTCAGACTGGAAATACTGATAATGGCGCTGGCAAAGCTCAATCCAAAGACGGTCAGGATCAGCACCAGGGCATTGGGCAGCAGATGCCGCCAGACGATCCGCATCGGACGGGCTCCAACCGCCTCAGCGGCCAGTAAATATTCCTCTTTGAGCAGGGAATAGATCTGCCCCCGGAGAATGCGGGCGTATCCCGGCCAGCGTGCGATTACCAGAGCCAGGATCAGACTGCCCATGCCCGGCTCCAGCAAACTGACCAGCACCAGCGCCAGCAGCAGCCCGGGCAGGATCAGAAGCAGGTCCACCATCCTGGTCATCACTTCGTCCCACAGACCGCCGGCGTAGGCGGAAACTCCCGCCCAGACGGCTGCCCCCAGGGTGGAGGCCGCAGCGATCAGCAAAGCGGACCCCAGCGTGATCCTTCCCCCATGAAGAAGCCGGGTGAATACATCCCTCCCTAACTCATCTGTACCCATCCAATGCTTCGGTCCGGGCGGGGTAAATTTTCGCGAAAAATCGATTTCATTGGGCTGGTAGGGGCTCAGCAGTCCAGGAAAGAAGCACGCCAGCAGAATCAGGCCCAGCAATCCCAGACTAAAAACTCCCAGCAGCTTTGAGCTCACCCGTGCCTTCCCCTTCCCAGGGCTTGAATCGTGGCTGGATTCAGGAAACGGTACAGCAGATCAATGAGGACATTAATCAGCGCAAACACGCCTCCTACATAGAGCAGAATGCCCTGAATAACCGGAAAATCCCTGGCCAGAATGGAATCCACCAGCAGCCGCCCGACACCGTTCCAGGCAAATATGGTCTCGATAATAAAGGAACCGCTGAAAAGGTTGCCCAGTTGAATTAACAACGCAGTCAAAATGGGCAGCAGGGCCGGTTTGAGGATATGAATGAGCACCACCCGCCAAACAGAAAGTCCTTTGGCATGCGCCACCTGGATGTAGGGTTTTTCAGCGATCTCTCGGACGCTGGAGCGGATCAGCTGTATGTTCCAGCCGGTAAGGTGCAGGGTAAGCACCGCGACAGGCAGAATCATGTGCCGGGGGGTGCTGTGCCCGATGGCTGGCAGTAAGTCCCATTCCACAGCAAAGAGCCAGATCCCCACCACCGCCAGCAGGAAGACCGGCAGGGAATAATTGATCCACGCTATGCCACGAATGACCGCGTCCAGCTGCTGGTTCCGGGTCACGCCGGCCAGCAGCCCCAGGGGGAAAGAGAGCAGCAGGGTGAAACCAAAAGTGATCCCGGCCAGACGGAGGGAGGCCGGCAGACTGTCTCCTATGGCATCCGTGACAGGCTGACGGGTGCGAGTGGATAGCCCCAAATCTCCTTCCAGGATCGCCCTTCCTAACCAGCGCCAGTACTGCTCCGGCAGCGGCCTGTCAAAACCATATTCTGTCCGGATGCGTTCGACCACGTCCGGGGGTGCCTCCGTCTCCCGGTTCTGATTAGCGATCAGCACTGCTGGATCCCCCGGCATCTGACGGACCATGATAAAGGCCACCAGAGAGATCAGGAAGAGATAAAAAATTCCCAGAAAAATTTTTCTAAGAAAAAACATAGCAAAAAGCCGCCGCGGCCAACCTGCCTTGAGGACGCAGCGGCCAGTTAGCAGAGGATAAGTTTACTCAACCATCTTATACATGGAATCCAGCGTGGGGCGGAAAACAGCATCCAGGGAGAGATCAAAGACATTTTCCTGCATGGCATACAGCGTGACCTCATGATAGATGGGTGTGAAGGGAGCTTCCTCAATCAACAGCGCCTGGATTTGATCATACAGCTCTTTGCGCACCGTTGGGTCAGTCTCCCTGACCGCTTGATTAACCAGGGCCTGAATCTGCTCGTTCTGATAGCTGATGCTGTACTTTTCATTGAAGACGCCATCCGGTCTTGCCCAATAGGTCATGAAGTCATCCGGGTCCCCGGAGGACATAGTGTAGGGCCGCATGCTGATCTGGTACTGATCGTTCCCCAGCATCTCATTCCAGGTGCCGCCTTCCACCGTCTGGAGCTGGACATCGATCCCCAGCTCTTCCAATTCAAACTGAATGATCTGGGCAATCTCCCCGTACGGCCAGCGGTTGGCTAACCCGCTGTTGATCACAAAGCTGACCTCGACCCGCTGGTCTCCCAGCACCGCTTCCGCCAGTTCTGCAGCCTGATCAGGATCATAATAAGGCGAGGCTTCCGGATTAACCCAGGCTTCCGCCAGCTGAGTGATCAGACTGGTACCGGGGACGCCGTAGCCGTAGACGGTCTCATCGACTATCTGCTGACGGTTGATAGCCAGGGAGACCGCTCTGCGCAGCCTGGGGTCATCAAATGGCGGCTGATCGGTGTTGAAAAACAGGTAGTGGGTAGTGAGCACATCCACTGTCTTCAGCTTGAGATTTTCATCGGATTCAACGATTTCTCCCTGGCTGGGGATCAGCGAGCCAACATCGGCAATGGCATCAATCTCCCCGGACTGCAGGGCTTGCAAGCGGGTGGTGGCATCCGGGATATAGCGGTAGATGATCCGCTTCGTTTTTGCCGGTTCGCCCCAGTAGTTCTCATTTCGCTCCAGAAGGATCTCTTCACCGGGAACATAGTCAACAAACTTGTAGGGGCCGGTTCCATAGGGAATCGGTTCTTCCATTCCCTCCTGGTCCCGGGAAGCGGGAGAAAGCAAGGCCGACTGGAAGAAAACCAGCAGGTCAGGTAGGGCCGGCGTCGGCTCGGTCAGGATGATCTTAAAAGTGAGCTCATCCACCACTTCCATCCGGTCCAGGGTGGGCAGCGGGGTGTAGTTTTCATGGATGCCCAGCAGGTTGTCAACAGCCACCTGGGCTGTCAGCGAGCTGCCATCGTGGAAGGTGATCCCTTCTTGGAGATAAAAAGTCCATTCGGAGAGGTCATCGTTAGGTTCCCAGCTCTCCGCCAGGTAGGGCTGCGGCTCGAGATTTTCATCCGGATAGAGCAGCGGTTCCCAGACCATCAGCGATCCGTGGATAATGTGCCAGTCAGCAGCGCCGTAGTACAGATCCCGGCCGATGCCGATGGTGATCTCCTCAGCATATCCCGGATCCTCCGCAGCACTTTCTTGCTCAGCTTCCTCCGCAGTTTGTTCCTCGGCAGCTGCCGTGGGTTCATCAGCCGGGGGCTCCGCTGGCGGTGTCTCTGCCGGGACCGTGACTCCGCAGCTGCTGAGCAGCAGGGGTACAATCAAGGTAAAAATTAGGATGATATTGATTCTCTTTTGCATATTTTCTCCTTGCTAGACTTGAATAAAATGGCTTTGTTTATCTATCCAGTTGAGATTTCCAGATTTGATTGCCTTCTTCAATCACAACCAGGGCAAGGGGTCTGTTATTGTAGATCCCCAGGCTGCCATTCCTGCACTCAGCCAGCATTTGCAGGGCCTGAGTGAGCTTCGCCTTGTGCGATTCCGGCGTTTTCAGCCTGCTCTGCCACCAATCCACCATCTCTTGTTCACTTTCAAAGACATAGTTTTGACTGGCCTGGAGAATGCGAACATCCGCCAGGATACCCCTCTCCAGCAGCAGTGGATACAGATAATTCAGCTGGGGAGCACTGAGGGGATCTTCCCCGGCAAATTGATCGATCAACCCCTGGTACCAGGGAGAGCGGATGCCGGTCCCCAGTAAGATCCAAAACTGTTCACTGCAGGCCAGCAGCGTTTCCAGGACAAGGTCTATTTCCCGAACGTTGTAGAGCGAGAAGGAAGCCATCGCAGCCCGAAATGGCCCCCGATTTTGGATTGCCTCCAGGCTTTCTTCTACTTTATCTGGCAGCAGTTGGACCTGGCTGAGCCCTTTAAGCCGCAGGTTTTTATGCAGACTGCGCCGCATCGCTGCGGACGGCTCCAGGCCGAGAACCACAGCACCTGCCTCTACCAGGGGCAGGGTAAATGCCCCCGTCCCGGGGCCGATTTCCAGCACCCGGTCAGCGGGTGAAATCTTTTCTAAAAGAATAGGAAGTGTCTTCTGATGATAATCATTCTCCTTCACCCAGCGTTGATACCAGCCATCCTGCTGCTCCCAGGATGGCGGTCCTTCTCGAGACTGCTGCTCCCGGTAGCGGTCAATCTGGCGCTGCCAGCGGTCCAGAGCAGAGAGCTCAGCCATCCTGCCCGCCGTGTTTGTCCCGACAGTCCTTGCAAAGACCGGGAATATTAAAGTTCTCCGGATCCATCTGGAACTGATGGTGTTCTGCCAGATAAGCCGCCAGGGTATCCGCCGGATCCATCTCGACAGCGATCACTTTTCCGCAGTTTCTGCACACCAGGTGAGTATGGGGCTCTTCAGGTGAAATCAGCTTATAGACTTTATATCCGCTGCCGACATCCGAAGAGATCACCAGATCAAACTCCTGAAGCAGCTCCAGCGTGCGGTATATCGTGGAGATATCGACCGCACTGCTGACCTGCTTGACCTGCTGATAGATTTCCTCCACGGAAGCCGCCCGGGGAAGCCCATGCAGTACGGACAGGACAATTTCCCGCTGCATGGTCATGCGGAAACCCTGGTCCTGAAGCTTATCCAGAAAGAAATCTTCACAGCTCATCAATTACAGCCCTCCTGACGTCCCGGCTATTTGCAGTCATCCCCAATAATCGTTATCTTATATAATTGCTATTGCAAATACTCGCATTATTATACAGGAAATTCTGCTTTTGTCAAAGCAATCCCCCCATTTTCGGATGGGTTTTCCCCGTTGTTGACAGGGAAACAGGGGTTGAGCGACTGTCAGGCAGGAAGCATCCTCAGCGGCTGAGACAGCAGCGTTCTCTCCCCCCTGCCTTCCTGTCCCCGGCGTTGGTCCACAGAAAACAGGGTCTGCAGTGATCAAGTTCTCTGGGATCCCATTCATTGGATGCCGGTCCTGCCTGTTCACAGATTAAGTTGGTCATTTCAAGGCTTGTGATCTGCTCTCATCATTGTTTTCAGAATGCGGGTCAGGAACACAAACTAGAGTTCAACCAATTTCAGCAGCTTGCGTGTTTTTTCATTGCTTTATTTTTGCCTTTCTGGTGGACAGACCTGGGCAGTTCGTGATCCACTGTCTTGTTTAGGCTGCTGTCAAACCGAGCACGTTTTCGATCCAGAATCCAAAGAGAACCTCATTTTATGGTAAGATTTGATATGAACATAAGTTTCTGACTATGAAAGATCAACCTGACAATTCTGACCGGGAACTATCAAGGATCCACCGCGCGCTGAGAAGCGGTTGGGGGCAAAGCTATTTGGCATCTCAAAGCGGGGAGAAACCCGACCACCTCTATACCTGGATGGTCCCTCCATGCCGTCAGATCCTGCCCCCTGCTGCTGTTCCCGGATTTCTGGGGAAGGCAGATGGTTTTTCCTCTTCCCCCAGTAATTTACCTTGTTAGACAGAGACCCCCCTTGGTTTTCATGCCAGTCCGACGATCCAGGAGATGGAATGCTGCCAGAGGCGCAAGACTGTGGCTTCATCAGCAGACTTGAGCGCAGATAAATATATTAATGATAGATCCTCCCATCCACTCTGAATTTTTAGATCTGCTTTCCTCCCTCCAAATAAGGATGCTCCCCATTGGATGCTATTGCTAGTGACACCCATCGAATCAGAGAGCTGGGCCTGGTCAGCATGCTGGGTTCAGGGATTTTTGTTTTATCCGCTCTAGCCGTTGAAGATGCTGGCCTTTGGGCATTATTGTCTCAGCTGGCAGCCGGGAGTTTCTGTCTGCTGATGGCTCTGGTTGTCCTCCAGCTTGCTGCCGGTCTGCCCAAAGAAGGGAGAAGCTATCCCTATATCCTGCGGCCATTCGGCCCTTATGCCGGTTCCATCGGCGGTCCAGGCAACCCGCTGGCGCTTTCCTTTGACGCCGATTTTTTTGTGCTGAGCGGGCTGCTTTCTGTCCAGTATCCAGGGGTGGGATGGTGCATCGAAAGCAGAGCGCCCTCTGGCTTTGGAAATCCCTTCCCAAAAAGTTATATTTCAGCGATGTCTCATCAGCAGGGATCTTTTTCTCACCTGTGATCTTTGATTTTTTTATCCTGAGTTACTTGCGTTAAGGAACAGCCATGTTTTCCGAAATTTTGATTAATATACTCATTCTCATTCTGCTGGCACTGGGCAACGGCATCTTCGCTATGGCCGAAATCGCAGTGGTTTCCGCCCGGACTGCGCGCCTGCATGAGCGAGCAGAAAAGGGCCAGGCGGGAGCAGCAGCTGCACTGGCTGCCACTGGAAATTTAAACCGGTTTTTATCGACGATTCAGATCGGCATCACCCTGGTGGGTATTTATTCCGGTGTCTTCGGGGGAGCCACCCTGGCTAAAATAATTGAAGCCTCCCTCGCCAAGGTTCCTTTCCTGGCACCCTACGCTCGCACCATCGGGGTGGCCACGGTCGTTGTCGGAACGACTTATCTGACACTGGTCATCGGCGAACTGGTTCCGAAGAGGATTGCCCTGGCGGCCGCGGAGGATATCGCCGTCCTGGTCGCCCGTCCGATGCAGCTGCTGGCCAAGCTGGCCAACCCCATGGTCAAGATCTTAAGCGTTTCCACGGAAGCTGTGATGAAAATTCTGCCTTTTGACGCCTCCAAGGTACCGCCGGTGACAGAAGAAGAAATCCGCTTACTCATGGAAAGGGGCACAAAAGCCGGTGTGCTGGAAAAAGTGGAGCGTGATATCGTGGATAGAACGCTGCGGCTGGACGACTTCAAGGTGGATGCCATCATGACCCCCGGAACCAAAATCCGGTGGCTTGATCTGGAAGATGATCCCCAGTCCACGCTGCAAAAAGCCATTAAGGGCGGTCGGACGCGGTACCCTGTCTGCCGGAAACACCTTGACAATGTGATCGGCGCAGTGCGCGTCCGTGACCTGTTTGCCCAGGTGCTTGATAACGGCGGGGTGAATGACATTGATCTGGAAGCGATCCTGTTTCAGCCGGTTTTCATCGTCGAGAGCATGCCGGCGATCAATGTGCTCGAGCTCTTCAGGCAGCATCACACTCATCTGGCCATTGTCCTGGACGAGTTCGGCGCGGTGGAAGGACTGGTCACCATGCAGGATTTCCTGGAGGAAATTGTTGGGGAAGTCCCCGCTTACATGGAATCGGAGGATCCGAAAGCCGTGGAAAGAGAGGACGGCTCATGGCTGGTCGATGGGCTCATGCCGATCAAAGAATTCATCGAAGAATTTGCCTTTCCAGAGCTTCCCGAGGACGAGATCGGGGACTATCATACCCTGGCCGGGTTTGTAGTTACCCGAATAGGCCACATCCCCTCTTCCTCCGAAACTTTTGAATGGGAAGGATTTTCCTTTGAAGTAATGGATATGGACATGAACCGAGTGGACAAAGTCCTGGTGCGCCCGCCGGTCAAGGAACATGCTGACACAGCACCCGATCAGACCCCCTGAGGGTATCTTTTGGTAACCCTGCTCGATCCCATTGCCATCCAGCTTTCTAACAGATAGAAGGCACCCCCCTTCTTGTTGGCTTTAGCTGGTTCCTCTTTACCAGGGATTAACAAATCATCCTGGAGCAACCGGGAACTCCCGACCTGCATCTCAGATTTCCGGATCTGAGGCTTTCCTGAACTTTGTTTTTCCCGCACCCACTGATTTTCTATCTCCCTCCCTGAATCTCCATACCTGCTTTTTGGGCGTTGCCCTGCTATGGGCCCATCCTGCAGCGAGCTGAGCTGGTGGTAGATCCAGGCCCGCCGTGTTTCCAGGAGGTCCTTTCAGCGGTATTCCAGACCTTCTCAGATCCGTTGACAGGCAGCAGGAAGCAGAAATGGGACCGAACCTTCTCTATCCCCGGGCAGCTGTGCAATCTCTCAACCTTGATCTCGAATATGGATTCTTGAGATTGATCCAGTTTTCATCGCATCCTGCCTGAGCGCCGTCGCCTGGTATGAGTATTGTCACATTGTAAATTTCCCTGTTGGTAATAAAATTCTGAGAATGCTGTAAAAATCTGATTCCAATGGAAAACGACACCGAGGTTGCCATGGTATGCGATCCCAGCCAACTGCCCATTACAGCGTTTCGATCGTGGTCTTCCCGGCTGGTGATCTTTCTCTTCACCGTATGTCTCCTGCTCCTCTCCCCGCTTTTCGGTCAAGGTGCAGTATACAGCCAGAGCACCGGCGCAGAAATCCGCGTTGCCAGCGGCTACCCGACTGAGCTGCCGGCGGACGGCCAGAGCGAGACTGTCCTCGAAGTGGACTATGCCAACTGCAGCTTCGGGGCGCCTACCGATCCGGACGGAAATTATTCAGTCACACTTGATTCTACACTGGGAGAGCTGACTCCCCGCATGGCAAGCACTGTTGATGGGGGGACTTTCCCCCCCCCGTTCACGCTGCAAGCCGGTTTGACACCCGGGGAAGCCGCCCTCAATGTCACCGTTTCCTACTGCCCCGCTGACGCAATTGTCCTGCTGGGTGTGTGTTCGGATCCCGCCTACATGGATGCCAGCTGTTCAGGAACAGCCATTTTTCTTTTCACGGAAGTGCCTCAAGAAGAGCAAAATCAAAATCCAGCTGACGAACCTGCCGATCCACCGGAAGAAGAACCGGTGGACACATTACCGCAGGCTGAGGAAAATTCTGATCAGTTAATCGAAAAGGAAGAACCCTCCCTGGCCAAGCTGTATCAAGACCTGGAGACCTTTCTGGCCGGAGAAGGAATTGAAGCCCCCACCCCGGGGATGATGGCAGCCAGCGGCATCGCCCTGACTGCGCTGCTGGGCACCTGGCTGATCATGAACCGGCTCTCCGGGGTCAGCGCAGAACAGTCCCTGGAAGCAATCCAGGCCTGGCGCCAAGGGAAAGTCCCTTCGGAAAAAGATCCGCTTGATTACGGTGCCTCAGCGGAGATAGAGGATCCCCCTCGCGATCCCGATCCCGATTTCAGCGTCGACGGAAAAGTGGAGCCGGGAATGGAACCGCCGGAACCGGCCCAGAAGTCAGCAGAAGACCCGCTGCTGCCCGGCATTTCAGACAGCCAAGGTCCTCCGGCCCCGCATCCTCCTGATCCTGCCCAGAGTACGCCAATGGATGCAGATCTCCAGGCGGACTCCAGGCCCCAGACAGGTACTCGTCCGCCTGTTCAGGAGTCTGCCGAAGACCGCGTGGTGCGGGGCGCCAAGGATCTTCAAGCCCTGGATGACGCCCTGAAACAAACCCGGAAGGATCTTAACTCCTTTCTGGAAAATGTCCCCGATGGGCTGAAAAACTCGCAGATCTGGAAAAAACACGCCGCGCTCGGGATCAAAAAAGTCGAGGATTGGATAAAAATGGGGGAGCTCGACAAAGCGCGCGACTGGCTGGATCGGGTCGAAAAGCTGGTTAAAGTCCGTCAGAAAGTCGCACGGGAGCTGGACCATCTGACCCCGGCCCAACAGGAAATGCTCGTCTGGACCGAACGGACTTTGAAGGGGCTGGGGCATATCGGGGCAGATGCCTACAGGAGCGCTGTCATTGACCCTGCCAGGGCAGCCGCAGATAAGATTTTGCCATCGGAGCTGTCCAAGAATATTAACCAGAAACTGGATGAGTTTGATCAGGGGATCAGGGAGACAGCCGAAGGTGTCAGTGAACTGGCCCGTACCGGCGCCCGGGGAGTGACTGACAGCAGAGGTCAGGATCAGCTGCAGCACATTATGGAAAACGACCCTGCACCTGGAAATCGCCAGATGGCGGAGGAGATTGCTGATATTCGCAGCTTCAGGACCCGCAAGGTGCCGGTTGAGCAGACTGACTTTATCGGCAGAGGCACCGCAAAGGTCCGCGAGCTTTATGACGGTTTCATGACACTGTTCACCGGGAAGAAAGGTTAATCTATCCGCTCGTACAAGGATACTGTATAGAGAGATGAATCAAGAACTGATAGAAAACCGGAAGCTGGAGTCCATCGATTTCATACTGGCGGATATCGAGGAAGCCCTGGATCCCGCCGGGCAGGACAGGACTGTGATAGAAAACCGGGCGTCTATAGATGATGCCGTTGGTTGGTGTGATCAGGCCCGGAAAATCGCCCTCGCCCATAACCAGCCCTGGTTGGCCGCTTATATCGATCTTAAAAAAGCCGCCCTTTACTGCGAACTGGCGAAAGATGCCAATTACATCGGCAGGGGCGTGCATATCTTTGCAGCCATGGAGCTGTTGGATCATACCCTCGCGGCAGTTCCGGATTTTCCCCCCAGTCTGGACCTGGCTGCCAGACTATACCTCTCGGTGATTGAAACGCTCTTTCGGGTTCGCGCCCTTCTCGATAAGCCGGAACAGCTGGAAGCCCTGGATGCCCTCATTCGCGGTGCAGCTGAAAACCTGGGTGAGTATCAGGCCGCGGATTTGCTTTACCGTGCAGAAGCCAATGATTTGAACTTCTCGGCGGGTGTCCTGGAATTGGTTGCTGAGGTCAACCCGGATTCCGGAGATGACGTGAAGCTGATAGCCGCTGCCCAACAACTACGGCGGGAAGCCGCTGTCCTGAACGCTCTAACCAGCGCCAGTCAAACGCCGGGAGGGACAGGATGATCGACACTATTTTCCTGATCACGGGCACGCTGGGCGGCGTGTTTGCATTGGTGACGACGATGCTTTCCCTGCTTAAGTACCGCAAACCGAGAAGAATCAACCTGAGCTCTGCCTTCCTGTCCGGGTTAATCGCCCTGCTGGCACTGGGCGTGATGATATTTTTGGGTGGTCTCCGCATCCAGCCTGTGCTGGGTTTGCCATTAATCATCCTCGGCCTGCTGCTGGGTTTTCTGCGCGGTCAGGCTGTAGCCCTGACATTTGCAGACAAAATCGTCATCGGCAGGAACTCTCCCCTGGTTCTCTTTCTGTGGGGCACCTCTCTCACGTTCAGCATGTTCCTGGGAATGCTGGGCTCCCCCCTGCTGGCCAGCCTGGGATTGATCCCGGTCGTCTTTTCAACCGGCCTGCAGCTGGGATACTACGGGAATCTCTTTCTACGGCGGCTTTTCATGCGCCCGGATTCTGCCTACAAGCATATCAACGCGATCATCGGGATTGCTGGCACAGTATTCCTGCTTATGATGACTGCGGGGGTGCTGGCGCTGACCATCCCCGATCTCCTTCGTACCTTCCCGGAACAAAATTGGTACGCTCAGGCTGCAAAATATCCATCCGGTTCATCAACAGCGGCTGCCCCAGCGGTCAGCAGTGAACCTGCCGCCGTCCCCACTGGTAATCCCTCAGCAGCACCAGAGACCAGAGATACAGAGGGAACATTCCAGATCGACTGCGCTGAACAGGAAGAAGTCATCAAACAATATGCCCTGGGAGCATACAATTTGTTTGGGACAAATTACACCTTTGAGGAAGCGTTTACCGATTATTATCTCTCCCTGGAGATGACCCTTGATACGGCAGCCAACGAATTCACCATGGCGTCCATTGAGCAGCAAGGCTGGCGCTGGCAGGAATATGATCCGGAACTTGACCCTCCTGAAGCTGTCACGATAATCAATTATCTGTTCGAAATCAACGGCAGGGGAACAATCCATGATGACGGCTGGATCTCCGGTGATTTTAATTTCTCTTTCCAATCCTGGGACTATCTCTCGGAACAAGAAAACGAACAGGATCAGAATCAATTCTATGGATACATCAATGATCAGCAGAGTGAAGTGACCATCTGCATGCTGCCGTTCTGGGTTAACCGGTACGAAAGCGAACAGACCGCTGATCTGGCTGAGCTGCGCGCCAGCGACAAGGATCAGCTCATCTCCAGCTGGTGGTCAGAAAAATCCTGTTATACCTGCAATGTTGAATAGCCCTGCATACGCTCAACCAGTGAAATGAATTAATAACGAGGTGTCATGGACTGCAAGCATTGTGGTCAATCCCTGGAGGCAGACGGCAGCTTCTGCATTCACTGCGGAGAGGCTGTCGAACAGAATCGACCGCCGGCTGCTGAACAACGAACTGAGCCGCCGCAATCCCGAAAGGTGATCAGGACAACCCTGATTGGCTTGGCTGCGGGACTGTTTCTGACCATGATCTGCGGTCTAGGGGTACTTCTCGCCCGCCAGCAGGTGCTGGGCAGTATTCTCAATCCTGGAAACCGGACTCCACCTGCTGATGCTCAAGCACGGTCGATCCAGGCGCAGTCTGCAGCGGATCTTCCGGAGTTTACCCCGACAAACCCGAATCTCACAGCAGATCCCCAAGTCAATCAACCTGACTCGAACACTGATACTGATCTGGGTAACAGCAAAGAAGATGCAGACAACCTTGAGCCGGGAGCAGATCCTGAAACCCCTTCAGCGGATCCACAGGATGACCAATCCTCACCGCCAGCAGGCCCGCAGGTCGCTCTGCTGACTGGAAACGCGCTGGGGTTCTCCCAACCGCCGGCGCTGGTTGCCTACGCGGACGATCAGACCGGCAGCGCTCCCGCCGAGGTGCAGCTGGCTCCCTTCTGCAAGACCGGCTGCTTTCGCTATCAGGGCTGGCTGGGGTTGATGAGCCCCGGAGATTCCTACGAAGTTCTCTATAAAGAACCCACCACAGCGGTCGGTGTTCAGTTCTGGGGAGACCCCGGGGATGGGGTTGCCCACGTCTTTGTAGATGGAGAAAAAGTCTGGGGGGGCAGCACGGAAGGCACGGATGCCAACTACCCCGGCGGGGCATTCGTCCACTACCTCCAGATCAGCAATCTGCCGGAGATCTCCAATCGCATCCTGCGAATTGAAACGGAACCCGGCGGCGGCGCGGTGACCATGTACTTTTTCGGCGCCGGAACTGCCCTGCCTTAAGGCCGATCAACGGCGTCATAAGGGGGTCCATTTATATCCAGGCTGCCTTCTCAAAGAAGCAAAAACAGCTGCGGTTTGGGAAACAGCAGCTGATGACTGAACCGGGGATTCCCTGGTAAAACCAGCCTTATCCCCGTTTCCCTGCTTCCCAGCACCGCTCCCCTCAGCGGCTTGATCAGCTGCCTTAATGCCTGCCCACAATATCAGCCAGAAAATCGGTTTTGGCAGGACATGATTTTTCCTGGCTTTCATCAGCCCCCCGGGTCTTCTGTTCCAGAAGTGACAAAGATCACTTGATTTGCGTACCGGATTTCTTTTATGATAGAAGTACCTATTGGTATATATAGGTATATATACCTTTTATATTCAAGTGATATTCAAGTACCCCCTTGGGTCGCCCAAATGAACAAAATCCAATCGCCCCGTGAAAGAGTAAACAAAGCCCTCAACCATCAGGCTCCCGACAGAATCCCTGTTGATTTTCTGGCCGTGCCAGAAATCTGGGAAAGCCTGATTGCAGACCGAAATATCAACCCAAATCTGCCGGCATGTGATTATTTTGATGTGCGCTGGGAAAGTCTGTTGCGACACCTGGAAGTAGATTGCAGGGTCATTTCATACGATCAATTCCCCCTCCCCCCCCAGGAGGTGCTCGACCCCGGGGCCCGAGTTAGCTGGTACTCTTCCCTGGGGCGGTCAACACCAAACCGAATGTGGCGCCAGATATCCCCAGAGGGTGAAATCAAGGATATCTGGGGTCGAGTTTTTCGGGTCAAGGAAAATCCATACGGAGCTTATGAAGAGATCTCTCGGTATCCGTTATCCACTGCACAAGCTGGTTCCGATATTGCCAAGCATGCCTGGCCTGATCCAGACTGGTGGGATTTCTCCGGTCTGTCCGAGCTGCTGGAGGCGATGAATCAGGATCGGGAACATCATATTCGTTACCGCCTGGGGTCAGTCTTTGAGGTAGCCTGGCAGCTTCGCGGTTTTGATAAATTCCTGCTGGATATGGCCATTGACCCTCAAATCCCTTCTCAGATCATGCACCGCCTGACCGAAATTTACCTGGAAATTACTGAGCGTTTTCTTCAGGCTGCAAAAGGCCGCATTGATATGGTCTATTTTTATGATGACGTGGCCACCCAAGAATCCCTGTTGATTTCGAAAGACATGTGGCAGGATCTAATCCAACCGCATCATCAAAAACTTATTGATCTCATCAAAAAATACAACCTGAAAGTCATGTACCACTGTGACGGAGCCATTTATCCTTTGATTGGTCATCTAATAGACATGGGTGTTGATGTCCTTAATCCCATCCAGGCGGATGCAAAAAATATGGCTCCTAAAGCCCTCAAAAAAGAATTCGGCGATCAGCTGGCGTTCCATGGTGGCATTGATATCATTGACACGCTTCCCAATGGCACACCCCACCAGGTGCAGGAGGAAGTATCAAATCGAATTGCCGTCCTGGGGGAAGGTGGTGGTTATATCATGGGCAGCTCTCACCATATCCAAGCGGACACCCCGCTGGAAAATATATATGCCATGTATGATCTGTCCATCCGGAAAACATGAAAAGTCCATCCCATTTATTCCATAAGGAAAATGCGCTGCCCCTCTACATCCAGGTAGCAAACTGGATCAGGGCAAAAGTAATCACTGGTGAATGGCCAGCAGGTCATAAACTCCCGCCAGAAGTTGATCTCGCCAGGGAATTAAATATCAGCCGGGGAACTCTCCGGCAGGCGTTGTCCATCCTGATAGAGAATCAAATAATCGAACAAACCCAGGGAAAAGGCACCTTTGTCGGATCAGCGATACTGGAACAAGACTGGGCCTACAAACTCACAACTACATCTGAGGAGCTGAACTGGAAGGGTATTCCCTTTGAAACAGAAGTGCTGGAATTGAAACAAAAAAGGATTTCTGATCAGCGTATTCTCAAGCTACTGAACCTCAAACCAGACCAGGAAATCATCCGTTTAGTCCGCCTGCGCCGTATTGATGGATTTCCTGTGGTCCTGCATGAAACATATTTCCCGGCTGCAATGTATCCAGGGCTGCTCGAGATTGATTTCACTGAAGAAACCATGACAGGGACGCTTGAAAACACTTTCAACATTGATGTCCACCAAGCAGACCACACGATTTCTGCCATCTTTGCCGAACGATCTATTGCCTCCTCCCTGGAAATTCGTCATGGAGAACCAATTATTTATGACGAGCATGTATTATTTGATATCCATGGCGCTGCCCTTGAGTTTACAAAAGGGTTTTTCAGAGGAGATCGGTTTCGGCTTAAGACCGTTGTTTATCGAGAATAAATTCTGTTAAGTCCATTAGACAGGAAAAGTTAAGATGAGCCTGATGAAATTATTGCCAGTAGAACGAATTGCGGTCGCAGTTCAGGCAGATGGCTGGGAATCTGCAGTCCGCGCAGCAGGAAGCCTCTTGGTAAACACGGGCGCTGCAGAAGAACGGTATATTGACGGTATGATTGCCACCACAAAGGAATTAGGTCCCTATGTCGTCATTGCGCCTGGAGTCGCTATCCCCCATTCACGTCCCGAAGATGGTGTCCTCAACCCCAGTCTGTCATTTGTCAAACTTGCTACTCCAGTTGAATTTGGCCATCAAGAAAACGATCCAGTACATCTCATCATCGCTTTGGGAGCAACAGATCATGATCAACATGTTGAGGCCCTGCAAACAATAGCAGAAATCTTAATGGATGAAACTCGCTATAAAGCTCTTCTGTCCGCGGAGACTGTAGATGATGTGACAAAAGTGATCTATCAAACGAAATCATAAAGGAGGTGAAATCCATAGCTCTCAACTATAACCAGGTTTTGTTAGGAGAAAAGTGATGGGAAAGGTCTTAAGAATACTAGCTGTTTGTGGAATGGGGGTTGGCACCAGCATGTTAATAAAAATGCAGGTCGAAAAAGCTTTGAAAGCCCTTGGGATCAATGCAAATGTAGAGTTAGCTGATATCAGTACAGCAAAAGGATTGGCCATCAACGCGGACGTCGTTGTCACATCTAATGAGCTGGCTGAACGATTTGGAGAAATAAAAACTCCTGTGGTTGCTGTGTCTAACTTTATGGATCTCGATAGCATGAAATCTGGTCTCAGGGCAGCAATCAGCGATTTAGAAACATAAGGAGAAAGAGATGACAGGAATCTTGAAAATACTTGTTGATATCTTGAGTGTGCCAGCACTTCTGGTGGGCATTGTAGCCTTTGTTGGGTATCTGGCCACAGAGGGCAAAAATTTCTCTGATGCGCTTGCGGGGGGCACAAAAGCAGCGATCGGATTCTTTATCCTCGTCGCTGGAGCAGTCACCCTGATTGGTCCCCTGGATGTTTTGGGACCTATGCTGCAAGAAGCTTTTAACGTTCAGGGAGTCGTCCCCAGCAATGAAGCAATCGTGGCCATCGCCCTCGGGCAGTTAGCGCAAGCAACAGCTTTGATCATGGTCCTGGGGTTTGTGTTTAATATCATCTTCGCCCGCTTTACCCCCTTTAAATACATCTGGCTGACAGGTCATCACAGCCTTTACATGGCTTCCCTGCTGGCTGCTGCCTTCAGCGTGATCGGCATGAGCGGTGCAGTGCTTTGGCTGGTAGGCGGCGTTGTTTTGGGCTTCCTGCAGGTGTTAATGCCAGCCTGGACACAGCATCTGGCTACCAAAGTTGCTGGCGATGATGAGTGGACCATCGGCCACTTCAGTTCCCTGAGCTACGTCGTGTCAGGTTTTGCCGCTCGAGTTGCTGGAGGAGATCCCGAAACCACCAGCGCGGAAGATCTGGATTTTCCAAAGGGTATTGGATTCCTTCGAGAATCCCTGGTCGCAACTGGCCTGCTGATGTTCTTGATCTTTATCGTGCCTGCCCTGTTCTTGGGTGGCGAAGGTCGAGCGGCACTAGGCGGCGATACCACCTGGTGGATCTACCTGTTTACCCAGGCGCTGACATTCTCAGCCGGCGTGGCAGTAGTCCTCTACGGCGTCCGCACAATCCTGGGTGAAATAGTACCTGCGTTTACGGGCTTTGCCGATAAGATCGTACCTGATGCCAAGCCGGCCCTGGATATCCCGGTTGTATTCCCCTTTGGCGCAAACTCCGTAATCATCGGTTTCCTGTCCAGCTTCCTGGCAGGCTTAGTGATGTTATTCATCATGGGACCGATTGGTTTGGCTGCCATCGTTCCCGGCCTTGTTCCCCACTTCTTCGTTGGGGGCGGCGCTGGAGTGATTGGCAATGCCTTTGGTGGACGCCGTGGCGCTGTGATAGCCGGAATTGTGAACGGGATTATCATCAGCCTCGGTGCTGCTCTGCTCCTCCCTGCGCTGGGTAATCTGGGATTTGAGAACACCACATATGGAGATGCTGACTTCCAGTGGGTAGGAATTCTCATTGGGCTGATCGGCAGGCTCTTCAGTGGATAAAATGGCCGTATAGACTGTCACCCATATGATGAGGGCATGCCTCTATCTGGATGCCCTCTGATTTTGTTGATAAGGATTTGTTGATGATCAATCAGAACAAGATAATCAGGCTGCAGAAAAAAGCCCTCGAATACAGGAAACATCTGATTCAATTAGCCCATGATCACAGCTTCGGTGTCCATGTCGGGGGGAGCCTGTCGCTGGCAGAAGTTTTGACAACCCTGTATTTTGAGGTTGCCAATCTAGACCCCAGAAATCCTGAGTGGGAAGAACGGGACCGGATTATTCTCAGCAAAGGTCACGGGAATGTTGGACTGCTGACAGTCCTGGCCATGAAAGGTTATTTTTCTTTCAGAGAACTGGAAAGCTTCAACCAGCTGGGATCTTTTTACAGCATGCATGCTGACTCTCATGTACCGGGAGTCGAACACAGTGCTGGGTCTTTAGGCCACGGCTTATCCGTTGCTGTTGGGTTGGCGTTAGCTGCTGGATTGGATCAGAAAGACTGGAAGGTATACTGCATCCTCGGTGATGGAGAGATCATGGAAGGCAGCAACTGGGAAGCGCTGATGAGTGCAGCGCATTATAAATTAGGGAGGCTAACGGCAATTATTGACCGCAATCAGCTGTCTCAGGAAGGATCAACAACTGAAACTATGAATCTGGAACCGCTGGTCAGGAAGATAGAAAGTTTTGGATGGTTTGCTGCAGAAGTGGACGGCCATGATATTGCTGAACTATTAACCGCATTTGATTCCGAATCTGTTGACCAGCCAAAAATGATCATTGCCAACACGATCAAAGGCCGGGGCGTGGCGTCCCTGGCCAATAAAACCAAATCTCATTTCAGCCATCTGGATGAAGACCAGGCTGAACTGGCTTTCGAAGAAATTAACAAAGAAATCCTGTCTTTGCATCAAGGAAACCATGGACACAACTAATCCCTACTTAAATAAATCCAGCCGTGATGCCTATGGAATGGCATTTTACGACCTGGCCAAAGAAAATGATCGCATTGTTGCCCTGACAGCGGATGTCCCGGAATCCGTCAGGTTCAGCAAGTTTCGGGAAACCTGGCCTGATCGCTTTTTTAATTTCGGGATTGCCGAACAGAATATGATGGGAGCTGCTGCCGGCTTGGCGCGGGAAGGGAAAATCCCCTTTGTGAGTGTCTATGCAATTTTCGCAGCTCTCAGAGCCATTGAGCAATTAAGGACGGATATCGCCTATCCCAATCTACCGGTTCGAATTTGCGTTACTCACAGCGGCATCAGCCTTGGCCCAGCAGGACCTTCTCACCACACGATAGAAGACATCTCGGTATTAAGGTCGATTCCTAACATGACCGTGATTGCCCCGGCAGATGGCACCTCCACAGCAATGGCTTTGAGCGCCATTCAGGCACACCCTGGTCCGGTGTATATGAGATTGAATCGGGCAGTTGAACCAACAGCATATCAGACACTCTCTACCTATTCTTATGGAAAAGCCAATTTACTGAGAAAAGGAGCTGATCTTACCATCATTGCCTTTGGAGCATCAGTAGGCAATGCGCTGCTCGCCGCGGATGAGCTGGAGCAAAATGGCATCCAGGCCTCAGTTTTGGATATAGCCTTCATCAAACCTATTGATAAAAACGCGATCATTGAGAATGGATCCAAAACGGGCAGGATCCTGACAGTTGAAGAACAAAATATTATCGGTGGGTTAGGAAGCGCAGTCGCTGAAGTAGTCGCTGAAAATAATCTCAAGGTGAAATTAAAGAGGGTGGGCATACCGGACGAATTTACCCTGGCTGGACCTTATCCTGATCTTCAATCTCACTACTCAGTTGATGCGAAAGGTATCGCTCGGGAAGCCTTAGACCTGCTGAACCAAAGCAGTTGAAAATTGGGATTTTCCTCTCATATGTTTTGTAAAATCGGCACCATTTTTCCTGCGAATCGATAAGTACACCAGAAATTACCCTTCACTTCCGTGAAATGGGTCTTTATGTAGTTCGATTTCATGGTTGGTACCGTTCTCTTGACGATGATATGCATGCGCTGCGGTTGGAGTTTATCTGCTGGTCACAGGGATTTTTTCCTGATGATAATTAACCCTGGATCACAGAAGCAGGCTCATGATTTCCTCGGCTGCCAGTTTTCCTGGTTGGAACCCATTCAGAAATCTTTCTCAACTCAAAAACAATTTTACAAGGGGTTTATTGGGAATTATTTTGTGTGAGGTTCGCTATCACCCCCTTGCAAATTGACAGACAGGCAGGCAATGAGTCGAACGCTATTGTCTGGCTGAAAACCAGCCTGAATACTAGATTTGATCATTTGCCTATTCAACTCTTACGTTTTTGGGTTTTTCTGGGTTTTTCTCACCACAAGGGGCAGAAACTTTCTCCCCACCGCTGTCGGCCAGCTGGAAAGTCACCGGCTGGTCGATGATAAATGGGCAGCCGTTTTTAGTATGGCTGCAGGCTGAGCAATCCGCCACTGTCCCGGATTCCTGGATGCGCCCCCTGCGCATCCAGTATTCGACATATTCTCGCGTCCGCTCTGTAGATTGCCCCAATTCGCGAGCCATCACTCCCAGGGAAAGCGGCCCTTGATAGTGTTCCAATATTTCCAGCACCCGGCTTAAGGTTGTTTTCGTCATTTTTCCTCCCTACAGAAAAATCAGTTTCCCAACCTGGAAAACCAGCACCGAGGCCGTCCAGGCCAGGACCAGAGTATAAGCGATCTGGGTCCACATCCAGCGGGCACCGAACTCCTGCCTCATGGCGGCCACCGCAACCATACAGGGCACGTAGAGCAGCACAAAGACATTGAAGGCCACAGCCGCTATAGGACCGGCTTGGAGAGATCCGGCGGAGTCTGAAAAAGTGCTGATCAGCGCTTCCTCCAGACGGGTGGAGCCCTCCTCATCTGCTGTGCCTCCCAGAAAACTAAACTCCGGGATCTCCACGCCGGGGAGAATATTGATCGTTCTGGGGACGATGTTCAGGGTCTCCTGGACGGTGAGCACAGCCGCTTCTCCAAAGCCAATCACCGAAGCACCGAGATCCTCCCCAAAGCTGCTGGAGGATTCCGCCATTTCCGCTGCGGGCGCTGGAGCTTCCCTGGCCTCCTCCACGTAAATCTGGTTCATGGTGCCGACGACCACTTCCTTGGCAAGAAAGCCGGTGATCAGAGACCCAGAGGCCTGCCAGTTGCCGTATCCGGCAGGTCTGAAGACCGGGGCAATCGCCCCGCTGATCACGCCAAACACACTGTCTTCCGCAGCAACATCATTGAAAGAACCAGCCTCGGAACCGGCAGGAATTGCCATCAGGAGCCAGAGTCCGATGGAAACGCCGAGGATGACTGTCCCGGCTTTGATGATGAATCCTCGGGTCCGCTCCCACATTTGCATCCAGACGTCTTTGACCCGCGGCAGGCGGTAGGGAGGAAGCTCCATCACAAAAGGCGCTGGTGGCTGGGTTTTATAAACCGTCCGCTTGAGCACCCTCCCGGTCAGAAGCGCGATGATGATTCCCAGCAGGTACATGGCAAAAATCAGATTCCCGGAAGCCGCACCGAAAAAAGCCGCCCCGAAGACCACGTAGACCGGGAGCCGCGCACCACAGCTCATAAAGGTGGTCAAAAAACCAGTCAGCTTACGGTCCTTCTCATTCTCCAGGGTGCGGGTGGCATAAACTGCGGGGACCGTACAGCCAAAGCCGACAATCATGGGCAGAAAGCTTTTTCCCTGCAGCCCCATCCAGCGCATGACTCGATCCATGACAAAGGCGGCCCGGGCCATGTACCCGGAATCCTCCAGCACAGCCAGCGCGAAATACATGAACAGCAGTACAGGGACAAAAACCAGCACTCCTCCTACGCCGGCAATGATCCCGTCCGTGACCAGCGCCTGCAGCCAGGTATCACCCAGCCCCACCACAGACATCAACTGACCGCCCCAGTTGTAAAGGATTTCATTGATGAAAAAATCCACCCAATCCAGGAAAGGGGCACTGACATTGGCTGTGAACTGGAAAACTACCCACATTAAGCTCAGGAAAATCGGCAGCCCCCAGATCCGGTGCGTTACAACTTCATCGATCTGATCCGACCGGGTCAGGACTGTTTCCCGGGGGCGCTCCAGCACAGAATCAATCACCGTAGAGATTAACTGATAGCGCTGATCGGCGATAATCGTTTCAGCATCCTCGCCAGTCTCCCTATCAATTCGCTGCTGGGATTCCTGAGCCTTGCGGATCAGATTATGCGCCCCGCTCTGCTGCAAATCCTCAATCACAGCCTGATCATTTTCCAGCAGCTTCAGCGCCAGATAGGTGTCCGGGACGCTGTCCCCAAACGGTTTTACTTCCGCAATGGACTCTTTCAAGGCAGCGATCTCATCGGCTATCAATCCGGAAAAACCAAATTGAACTCCCGCTGTCTGGGGCTGTCTGGCTGTTTTTAAAATGGCTTGCTTTAATTGATCCACCCCCAGGCGGCGGTTGCCGACCGTCTCCACGACCGGGATTCCCCCCAGGCGCTGGGAGAGATCCGCTGCCGAAATCTTTAACCCGCGGCTTCTGGCCAGATCGGTCATGTTCAAAGCCACGATCACGGGCACATCCAGTTCGATCAGCTGGGATACCAGATAAAGATTGCGCTCCAGGTTGGCGGCATCCACCACGGCGACCACCGCACTGGGCTGCTCATTGATGATAAAATCCCGGGCGATGATCTCTTCCAGCGAGTAGGCCGAGAGACTGTACGTTCCCGGTAGGTCAACCACCAGAATCTCTTCACCGCCTGTCTTGAGCAGGCCCTCTTTTTTCTCCACGGTTTTCCCCGGCCAGTTACCAACATGCTGCTGGGAGCCGGTCAGGGCGTTGAATAAGGTGCTTTTCCCCACATTGGGATTTCCTGCTAAGGCTATCTTTGGTGTCATTATTTTTCCTCGTTATCTTAACATTTATATTTAATTTCCATCTGTGACAAAGATATGATGAGCCATCCCCTTGCCCAGCGCAAAACGTCCATCTTCTTTCACAGCGATAATCAGCGGTCCCTGCCCATCATTTCTTACAACCCGGATGCGGGCATTCAGGTTCAAGCCCAGGTCGAACAATCGAGAGCGCATTTTCTTCCCGCCCCGGATCTGATTGACAATCACAGTATTCCCCCCTGAAACAAATGACAGCGGCAAAGACTGTGGAGATCCTGGTCCATTCCGTTTTGATCTGGCGTGATGATGTCCCATCAATTCAATCCTTGACCCGGATCAACCGGGCTTCCGACTGCCGAAGCGATAGATGGTACCCCCGCAATTTGTATTCCACCGGATCTCCCAGCGGTGACGCCTTGATTTTCTGAATCTTCGCCCCCCGGGTTACCCCCATATCCAACAGCCGACGCCGGATGGGCCCCGCTCCCTCTACAGCGGTAATCACCGCCTGCTGCCCTTCTTCAATCTGATCCAGGGTTTTTGCACTTGCTGTCATCGATCCTCCTTTGACCCAGCTTTATAACATATTTTCCTAACTTATTTTTTATGGCTTACCTTTTACTTTATACGCTGGCCTGCCTTGCGTCAATTGTGACATTTGTCACATTTACTGCCACCGCTTCCTCATTTAAGAGCCTCCTCTCCCCTATCGAGCGATGAATTTAAGGGGAAAAGAGTATAATGTCTCCAGCCGTTATCACGCACAGGAGAAGGACGGGACCATGAGCCAATCGGAAAGCCGGGAAATGTACCTGAAATCGATCTATGAGCTGAAAAACGCCGAAGAGCCGGTGGCGATTTCCAGCATTGCCCGGCGGATGGGCGTATCGACTGTATCTGCCTCTGAGATGATCAAACACCTGGCGAAGCAGGGATTTGTCGATCATCAGCCTTACAAAGGAGTATCGCTCACCGGGGCTGGATGCAAGCGAGCCTTGAGCGTCGTTCGCCGGCAGCGATTGTGGGGCCGCTTCCTGGCGGATCACCTGGGAATTCCCTGGGAGCAGGTGTACGATTATGCCTGCCGCCTGGAGCACGCTGTGGGCGACACCGTCACGGAAGCGCTGGCGGAATTTCTCGACCACCCCCGCTCCTGCCCGCACGGCAATCCCATTCCCCATGCTGACGGCAGCGTTGAAGAAGTCCCCTCCATTGCCCTGACTGAGGTTGAACTCGGCCAGCAGGTAGAGATCCTGCAGATTGATCAGCCGGAAACCGCTCTGTGCGTCTACCTGGCCGACCGCGGGCTGCTGCCCGGAACCCAACTGACCTACATCGAACAAGCCCCTTACAACGGCCCCCTGACCGTCCAGATAGATAACCGGGAAATTGCCGTGGGGAGGGAAATCGCCCTGCGGATGCTTGTTTCCCTCCCGGAAGAAAAGCAGGAGAAGTCTCAGGGATAAGCCAGACGCTCTGCTTGATCTCATTCCTCTCCTGGACGTATTTCAGCCCTGGGCCTGGCCGATGGGTCTGCTCGGCCTTTCATCTATATAGTATTCAGCTCCCGCTGGAAAATTTGCTATACGCAATAGATAGGGGCGGTTTTTTATCAGGCAACCGGCGCTGCTTGCCATTCAACCCCAGGAAAAACCGCTGTTAAGCGCCTGTAAGGCGCTTGGCCTGTCAGTTTGTCCTACAATAGTATTCAGGTTGTGAAGGAATCGGATTGCAGTATCAGGGAAGGCATCTTCAGCAGGCTTTTTCCTGACCATTTTTGGATGACGATGACAATCATGCCCGGGACACGTATCAAGCAAGAAAGCGGCTTTACCCTGGTGGAACTGGTGGTGACTCTGGCCACCCTGGCCTTGCTGTTTGGCCTTGTCACCCTGACGTTGAGCGGCGTGGGCGCGGATGCCCAAGCCGAGGTCTGCACCACGGAGTATCATGTTGTCCAGTCCGCAATCAACATTTTCCTGGCCGAAAACCCTGGTATCGACCTCACCCCGGGCACAAACACCACCATCAGCAATGGTGATGGTGAATTCGCTGATTATCTGAGAGGCACCACCGAAGGACTGTACTCCTGGACTGCGGATGGCGAGCTGACCGCTGGAACCTGTCCGGCCCCGGACCCCGCCCCGCCCTGGCCCTGCGGGGTGCCAGGTCCCTGAGATCAGGCGGCTCTTCGGCCCTGACCACAACAGTCATTCACAGCATCAATAGAAGAGATTCAATCCAGTGTATCCCATCCTGTTTGTCATTTCCGGAACCCCCATTTATGCCTCGCCTGTTTTTCTGGCGCTGGCCTTGATCACTGGCTTTATTGTCGGCCGCAGAGAAATCCGCCGACGGGATATTCCCCTGCAGGTCTACACCCTGTATTGGCTATGCGCAGTTCCGGTCGCACTACTCCTGGCTGCGCTCAACTCCGCTTTATTTCAGCAGCGCCTGCTGGAGGTCCTTTCCCATCCCGCCCAGCTGACCTCCACCGGCCTGGTTTCGTTCGGGGCAGTGATCGGCACCCTGAGTCTGGGATATGTGATTGCTAAGCTCAATAACCTGCCTCCGGGACAAATCCTGGATGTGATTGCCCTCCTCCTGCCCCTGATCCTGGGGGTGTACCGCATCGGCTGCATCTTAAACGGCTGCTGCCACGGTCTGGAAACCGACAGCTTGTTTGGCTTTTATCTCCCGGATATCTCCGGCCGATGGGCCCACCGCTACCCGACCCAGATCGCCCTGCTGAGCTTTGATTTTGGGCTGTTCTTCTGGCTGTGGAAATGGAGATTAAATGAACCTGCTGAGGGAAAAATTACCTTGGCCTTCCTGCTGTCCTTTTCGATCTTCCGCCTGCTGCTGGACAGCCTGCGGGAGCTGCCCATGGTCACTGAATGGCTGAATATCCTCCAGGTGGGATCGATCACTCTGCTGGTGCTGACGCTCTATACCTGGGCAATGATCCAGCTCAGAAAAAATGATCGGTAAGTCTGATCGGATTGATTGTTTTCTGTTTATTGCAAGTATTTTTTTCTCAAATCCATCACCTAAAATATCTGTTTTTTTATCCAAAAATACATTCCTCTCTCATCTCACTTTGTGAAGAAAATAAATATAGCCACCAATCAGGTCCTCCAGCAAAGGTGGCCATCCTGGATTATTGCAAAGCCAATTTTCGACTTGACCAAAAATCGCGTAAATATTTTATTTATGGAGGTATAATTTATCCGTAATTTATTGAACTGCAACAATTGATCCACCCCGTATGCTACAAACCATCTGCCCTTCAGGGAGGCGTTCAATGCGAAAATGGTTGCTTATGAGCGCTGCGGTTGTTCTGCTGATATTGGGTTACCCGCAGCTAGTCCACGGTCAGACGGATGATGATGATAGATTTATCAAAGACCTGGCCTGGATGGCAGTGACTGGCGATCAGATGGATGGTGTGCTGGACGGCCATGATCTGGCCAATATCCAGGCTCTCAGTGATGACTATTATGATCAAGCGATATTCTTTTCCAAACAAAGGGATCCCGATAACCAACAATTCATCCGGCTCTTACAAGCCCGTAAGGATGATCTGCATCAGAAATTAACACAAAAGATCGCTCAATCAGCTACCCGCAGCAATCAAAACGATGCCGAGAGATTCACAATCAATCTACTTGATTCGCTCTTCCGAGGTGGATCGGACAATCCCCCAACCATTATTCAGCGTATCCTCCTGGGAGATGATGACAGCGCTGATGGGAACCAGAACACAGCTGGAATCATTCACCAGACAATAACAGATGGAGCAAATTCAATTGATCCTTCTGCACCACCCGAACCCAACCCGGCAGTATCCAATTATCAAAAAATTCAGGCAGATCAGATAAAAGACCACACTATACACCAACTGAACATGGATATTGTCAATCAAATCCCAGACAGCATATCTGTGGTTCAATCCATCTCCTCCAGCACATATGATTTTGACGCAGGACTACCAGCATCTCTGTCGATTGCAGCAGATCAAGATCAAAAAGATACACAACCAACTGAGGCGCCTGTTCCAACACCTACTTTCAGTACGATCATGCAGAGCACACCATCTGAAAATGGCGGCAGTGGCGTCGTTCTTCAGAAACCTCTTCGCTTTTCCAATCAGGGCCTTTTTGGCGCCACGGTAATTGTTGAGAGCTACACTCCGCCACCTGATTCACCTGCGACAAAACCAAATGCTTCCACGGTCGTTTTTCCAGGCGGGAATACTTCCAGCAGCCTCTCGCTGCCAATTGGTGAATATACCTTCTGTTATTACTGGGAATTGGACGGAGATGCGAACAATGACGGCTATGTAGATTATGCCCATGCGACAACAGGAAAAGTGACTTTGAGCGCCACCTCTCCGGACAATGTTGAAAGCGCTCAGGTAGTCAGCCTCAAACCTGAAGACCGCAGCAGCCCGAATGGAAAATGCGGGGTATCAGAGCAGCCGCCAGCCGGGGCCGCCTTAAACCTGACGCCCCAGGAAGTGGCCAACCAGGGTGAGAATTCCTACTTATGCTCATTTGAAGATTGGGGAGAGGATACTTCAACCTTTAAGTCCGCCTTCTTCGATAACGGAATCAAAATGGAAGGAGTGTGGTTATCGGAAGCATATACAGGGACAAAACTTTCGCCAAATATATATATAGTTGAGGGCGACATAATAACTTTTACTGATGATGGCTTTCTTGCTGAAAATGATTCGGGGGTGTTATCATGCGCGCGACAATAAATCACTCTCGAAATAACAAGGCCTACATTTTCGCTGTTTACTGTCTTCTTTTGGTGCTGAGCCTGGCCTGTAATCTCCCCTTCCTGGCACAGGAAAAGATCAGCCGGGATAATGACGGCATCCAGGAGGGATTGGTCCAAAATGTCCCTCTGGAATCATTCCCAGTGGATACGCAGGGATATCTTCTCAGCGGAGCTCAACAAAATATCCTGACAGAGTACGGATATCCAAACCGCTTTCTGATTCAATTCTTTGACCTGCAGCTGCACAGCGGTGACCAGGTTGAAATCCGTCAGGAAAGCTGGTATTACGATCAGATGGGCTATGAGATTATTTTTAGAAATGGGGAAAAATTTACTGACAAAAAGACCGATCCATTGACCGCGCCCGGTTTACATAGTACTGCTTATCAACCAGAACATTTTATTCTTGATATGAGTCTGTTGGACGTTTTGTTCGTCACCGGTGAAAACGGTTATTATGCAGAGTCCATGCCTGCCGAATTTATTGAAGACGGAATGATGGTCTTCCTGAAAGGGCTGAGTGCGGGTTTTGAAAATGGGCAATTGCGCTATGTGGAGACGCTCCCTTTGGGGAACGCTGGTGTTTCATCCCCATCCAAACAACCAGCTGCCTTGCCAACCCAAACGTCAAGCAGTCCCTTATCAACCGGGGACGATCATCAAGAGCAGGGTACAGTTCCTGACGAACCCACATCTGCCCCTACGATCGAGATGTCACCCACACCAGAGGGCCCGCAAATCACCCTGCTGCCCGGAAACGCGCTGGAGTATTCCCAGCGGCCGGAGCTGATCGCCTATGCCGATGACCAGTCCGGCAGCGCTCCCGCAGGGGTGCAGCTGGCTCCCTTCTGTCAGACCGGCTGTTTTCGGTACCAGGGCTGGCTGGGGTTGATGAAACCCGGTGATTCCTACGAAGTGCTCTTTGAAAAACCAACAACAGCGGTCGGCGTTCAGTTCTGGGGTGACCCCGGGGACGGGATAGCTCATGTATATCTGGATGGGGAGGAAATCTGGGAAGGAAATACAGAAGGCACGGATGCCAACTACCCCGGTGGTGCTTTTGTAAACTATCTCCAGATCAGCAATTTACCGGAAACTGCCAATCACATGCTGAGAATTGAAACCGATGCCGGCGGCGGTGCGGTGACCATGTACTTTTTCGGCGCCGGCCTGGCAAATCCGTAAGTCTTCACATGGCAGGAGGAACGGAAAGTGTTCTCTGATCACTTTCCGGATCTCTAGGTTTCACTCCCCCTGCTGTTCTTCGGCTGCTCGGAGACAGAGGTGCGATCCCCCTCTGGAAAGCCAGTTCAGGAGAGCGGAGCTGTAATCAGTACCGCTGGCAGCGTCCTGATAGATATTCAACCCCCAGTACACATAACGGTACGTTTCATAGGGCCAGTCCAGATAGGGATTTTTTGCCCGGGCGATGCCGGCGTTATACCCTGCCAGGGCCATGCTGGTGGAACCGCCGCTTTTCAGGGTCTTCTGCAGCCAGCTGAGCCCCCGGTAGGCATTGGTGTCCGGGTCATAGGGATTTTCCTTTTTCTTGAAATGCTGGGGCATGACCTGGAACAACCCCATTGCCCCAGTGACAGATTTTGCCCTGGCGTACCCGCAGGATTCAATTTGCATCACAGTAGCAATCAGGTTGGGATCCAGCTGATATTCCTCGGCCCAGGCCAGGATTTCTTCCTCCCAATACTGAATTTCAGGGGTAAATAAATCAGAGATTTTATCGTCCGGCGGCGCTTCTACCAGGGTTTTTTCTGCCGGAATGGGACCGGTTAAATCGGAAGCATCTCGGGGCTGCGGGAACCCCACTGCCAACTGCTTGCTGAGTGGGTGTCCGTCCTTATCGCCCGTCTGAACCGCCGCCAAAAGTAAATTGGGGCCGGATCCGCCGGGATCCATCGCAGCCTCAGGCGTGGGTGAAGCTGACCGACTGCTGTATATCTCCCCCCTTCCGGGATCAGCCGCGGGGGTGGGCGTTTGCTCTCCCAGTGTCCCCTGGATGTCCGTGGATGACAGGGCCCAAGTTGGAGAATCGGTTGGTGAGCTTGTCGCAGTCCAGGTGGGAGGCAAGGCCGGCTGATGTGTCGAGGATGGTCTATTCCTCAAGGCCAGATCCGACAGATTTCTTGGGGGCAGCGGGTTGAAACTGCTTTGGGGATGGATGAAGATGATAGCAGTGAGCAGACAGAGCCCGATGGTCCCTGCCAAAAATACCCCTGAAAGAAGATCCCAAAACCCACCAGGTTGTCTGCTGCGGTAGGGTTGGGGAGATTGTTCGGCCACGATAATTCCCTTTTCCTCGAAGATTTCAACCCCCTGGATCTGACATACCCTGTTCTCGACTCACTTTTCCATCCGTCCCAAAAGGGGTTCTTTAACTATACTTCACCTACCTCACCTACCCCCCGGAATCAGCTTCCAAAATTGTTATGTCCCCTGTACAGGATAACAGATAAATAGATTCCCTGATTGGCCGGACGCATTTTTTCGGGTCTTAAGGTCTCACCAGGTGCCGCAATAGCGGATAGGCTGGTATGACCCGTCACCTTGGAAATCAACCCTCCGTGTTGAAGGCTGGACAGTCCTCCGGGTAAGCCTGGATCTGAGGTGACTTCAGACGTCGGTCATGGTGACCTTGATGGGTATTACTGCGGAATGAATGTTTTGTGGACGCGGACCCAGCCTTCTGGATCTGAATCAGTCCAGCGTTATGAAATTGATTAATTGATCTATTTTGCCCATTACATCGCGTTGCATTGGTTTCCCTGATGCTCAGCTTGTTCAGAATTTAGATTGAAGGAATTCCAGTCGGGAAAGAAATTTGGTCTCCAATGTCGATAAAATCTACCAGGTCTAATAATGGTTCCCTGAGGGTTTGAGCAAGGGTAATCAGCAGCGCAGGCTGGCATTTGGGACTTAAGATGGCCTAAGAAAAAAAACGCCGTATTCCAAAAATTGTTTGTAGTATGGTAGATCGAGCCTCCAGCCATGGGATACACTGAATTCTGAAAAAAACCTGGCAGCAGGAAACAAGGGGAAGATTTGCAGCAAGTTCTTAACCATTCTGGCGAAACAGGTAGACGGATCCTGGGAAATCCCCATCAACTGCTTCCACGCTAGTGTGGTTGGTAGACAGAATTACTGCTCTCCTCCCTGAATCTGATCAGGGCTGTTTCTTTCATTCAGGTGCTTTTCATCCTTGCAAGGTTGGTACATACGCTGAGATTTACATCATATAATAAATAACCTGAATAAACCGCCAGAAAATATTCATGAATTCATAATTTCCAGAAATACATTAGCTTTCACTACTTAATTTCATTCAGGCGGGTAATCAAACAGGCAGACCATGTTTTATGAAAAATTAAACCAACTCTGAAAAGAACTTTTTATTCGTTCCATACTGTACTTATTTTAATAACAAGTGAATCCAGGGAATCTCAATGCGTAAATTCCTGCTCAAAAATATCAACCAGAACTCTTGTTCAAGAATTCTGTTTATCTATTCCCTCTGTTTTCTGTCATTTGCTTTTGGTTATCTGTCGTACGCTGACAGTTGGTTTCCTCATAGGATAATAGTAAAAGCCATCACTTTTGTCCAAGAAATCGAAAATCCCAAATTAGACGGACACAATATTGAGACTGACTACACGAAAGCAGTGCCGGTCTATGATCAAAAGTCAGCCTATAATGGCCTTTCTCTAGTCTCTTCTAGAATTGAAAATCGCAATATCGCTGTAAGCGTAATCAATATGGATGGTGATTTAATCCATCGCTGGGACATCGACTGGTTTGATCTCTGGCCCAAAGCAACCCATATATCAAAATCAGATCCTACCTATCCAAAATCAAAACCAGGTACACATATTCACGGGGCCGTATTGTTAGAAAATGGCGATTTGATTTTTAATTTTGAGTACCTTGGTATGGTTAGGCTTGATATCTGTGGAAATGTAATTTGGAGGTTACCGTATCGCACACATCACTCCATTTACCTGGATGAGGATGGTCATCTATGGGTGCCAAGCAGGATCGTGCATGATGAACCCCTCCCTGATCTGCCATTCCATAAAGCGCCTGTTATTGAACCAACCGTGCTAAAAGTATCCCTGGATGGTAAAGTACTAAAAGAGATCTCCGTATTCGAACTTCTGCAGAAGAATGACTTGCAAGGGTTGTTAAATCTTTCAAGTTTAGGTAACGAAGAGCTCAGTATTTCAGGCGACACTCTGCACCTCAACGATGTGGAAACTTTCCCCAAAAAATTTGATGAGGGTGTTTTCAGGTCTGGCGACATCATGATCTCACTGCGAAATATCAATACTATCTTAATATTCAAGGAAGAAGATTTACAAGTAACCCACGTCAGCACGGGTACCTTTGTTCGACAACACGACCCCGATTTTATCGATGGAAATACGATTTCAATCTATGACAACTACAATATTGGTCCAGAGAATTATGGTCATCAGAGCAGAATCCTGATCAAATCATTTGCGGATGATCAGGAAACCGAATATTTTTCAGGTAATGCTGATAAACCATTTTATTCATCTATCCTGGGGAAACATCAATGGCTGCCAAATGGC
Source organism: uncultured Anaerolineales bacterium (assembly GCA_964603385.1). Lineage (GTDB taxonomy): Bacteria > Chloroflexota > Anaerolineae > Anaerolineales > UBA11858 > B10-G9. The sequence continues at coordinate 368,518 of CAZRUS010000001.1, forward strand.
AATCTTCTAATAACAGAGTCAACGCAGGGTAGAGCGTTTGAAATCGATCACCAAGGAAATATTATCTGGGAATATATCAATATTTTACGACCTGGGTATGCCGGCATTGTTGAGAATGTACAGCGCCTACCAGAGAAATTCACTGAGGAATATTTCGATCAGTTGCATAAACAGTGCGACGTCGAAGGCAATGATTAAAAAAACGGCATTATTAATGATGCCTGACAGCATAGCATCATCATAAAGAGGCCAAGGAGATCGAAACCTGATGTTACATTACCTGAACTTATCAATTTTTGTGAATGCCAGCTATCTTAATTCTTCCACTGCTTATATTGATCCAGGGAGCGGTATTTCAGCTATTGGTGCGTTTCTGGCGCTTCTGGCAGGCCTGGGCCTCTCAATTTTTGGTTTTTTTTGGTATGCAATTAAGAACATCTTGGGAATAAACAATAAAGACCAAGAGCCCAAAGCGGATGAGGATCAGGGTGATGACTGATGGTAATTAAAGCAAGCAGGATGAAAAAGTGAAAGATAGTGTTAGTAGATACACACGAATAGAGCGAAGATTGCACAATTTGGCATTCAGTTCCTGGTTCCCCCGAGTGTCCCTATCGAAAATTGAAAGTCAAGTATTTAAAACCCGACTCGATACAGTTTCGGGGGCTAAGCCGGTATTTATCACCGCGCTGCCTAGGGCAGGAACAACGCTGCTGCTCGAGCTCTGTGTTGGAACCAGGGAATTTGCATCTCACCGTTATAGTGATATGCCCTTTTTGCTGACACCGCTGTTATGGAATATTTTTTCCAAGAACTTTCGCAAGCCTGGAAATTTATCCGAGAGAGTTCACGGGGATGGAATTCTGGTAGATATCAATAGTCCAGAAGCCTTTGAAGAAATTCTATGGAAGGAATTTTGGCCATCGTATTATCAAAAAAAGAGAATTCTCCTCTGGAAAAAAGCAGCTTATCCTGCCTTTGAAGAATTCTTTCTCGACCACATGCGAAAATTGATCCTGCTTCGTGGGAATGAACGTAAAAATGTAAGATATATATCAAAAAATAACCAAAATATTGCTAGAGTCAGGTATCTGGCAAGCACAATTACTGATGCCAAGATACTCATTCTTTTCCGATCTCCTGGTCAGCACGCGGCATCTCTCCTCAAACAACACCAAAATTTTCTGGAAATCCATGAAAAAGATGACTTCGCGCAAAAATATATGCATGATACCGGCCATTTTGACTTTGGTAAAAATCTTCGTCCGGTGGACTTTGACGGCTGGCTTTCAGGAGATAATGTAGCCGATCCAAATACTATCTCCTTCTGGTTGCAGTACTGGATAAAAGCTTATAAACACCTGATTGATCACCCATGTGACCAGGTGGAATTCTTCTCATACGATTTCTTATGTAATGATCCCAAAAGTGGTCTAGAGAGATTAGGGCGGATATTAGATCTGGAAGATGACAGGGCGTTAATGAAGTATGTCAATCGGATAATGAATCCTGAGCCTCATGCTGTGGATACTGATGCCATTGCATCAAATATCCTAGATCAAGCGAAAGAACTTTATCTTAGATTACAAAAAATTGCGAATCATGCATAACATTTTATGCCTGGTTTTCTAAGAATCTTCTATGGGAATGTGCATGATATTCCCTCGGAATACCGATCCGTTTCAAGGACCGTTTTCCCGCCAGAATTATCACTAATGACCCACTTTCCAAAAACTGCTTACTGGTTTCAGAGCTGATAAGCAGGCAAAGCAACAATAACCACGGTTAAAAAACAGAACCAGAGAACCACCGGAGAAGCTCATTACCAAATTTCGAAACCGACACGGTGGTTGAATACGCGGTATTTGGGGGAATTATTCTTCAATACTATTGATGGAGGCAACTGGCTGATAGGTTCTGTCAAGTAAAGTATGTTAATTCACTCCGTAAAAATGGAAATACCTCCCCCAATAAAAATTATGCCGGAATAAACTCCGGAATAATCGGCTCCAGCTGCTGGGGGGAAATTTCCTTGTCTCTTCGTCCTCTGTGGGGGCCGCAGCCACGCTCAGGATCTTCCTGCAGCCCTCCTGGTCGATGCCCTTGCCGGTCAGTACACCTTCAGTCAGCACCCGGCCGTTCTCGCGAAAATGCTCTAAACTGGCGTCCACCATCAGCTAGGGATAGGTTTTTTTCCAATGGTCTTGTTCTCCAGGTCTCCAGAGTTCCATCCAATTCCTGAGCCATGCGGGAGACCTGGACTCTGGAAAACTCCACCCCGCACATGTTTCAGTGATCTTTTTCCTCTTGCGGGTGGAGACGCCCTGCAGGTAGCTTTCCTGAAGTGCCAGCACCAGGCCTATCTCGCTGCGCTGGTAGCGATCGAAAAAACGGATGCAGAACTTGCCCTCATAATTACGGGGAACCCGCATTGTGAGTCGGCCTACCCGGGTGAAAAGATCGCGTTCCCGAGATCCATTCCGGTATCCTTCGCGATCTCCGCTGTAATCGTAAGGTTCAGCGCTGTGGAAGACTTCGAGCTCGACTCCCCCCAGTTCCTGGTCCAGTATTTCGACCAGCTCCCAGCGCCAGTCTTTGTCATCCTCCCTCTCGTCGAGGTTTAAGATGTTTTTTACCATTTGTTTTCTTAGGTACCATCATATTGAGGAATCAGCGACCTCCTCGGGAGTAATCCTTCGTCAGAAGAAGCGTTGTTAATGTCCCTGTTTTAATATTAGAGACGTTTAGTTTTTACACACTTCATACAACATGTCCTGACCGGGATGGTGAGCCAGGAGTATAACCCGGTTTGACAGCACAGGTCTTTGGGTTACAGAACACCACTACAGGATGGGGTCTTGGTTCCCACTACCCATTGTCAGCCGGTTAGGCTTCCATGAAAAGTGGCACAAATCATGAGGGTCCGTCAGATTTTCAAGGCATGATACAGCGCCCTGTTTTCCCTGCTTCTGGAAAATCATTCCTTCTTGAAACTTAGCAAAAGTCCAGCAAACAGCGCCGCTACATATTCAGGATGGAACCGCTCCACCTCATTTTGCTTATCAAGAACCGGAATCCCCCGTTATTAAGAGAGAATGCCTGTGATGTAAATGTACGAATCTGTCTAATGATCTAATATCCGGTCCCAGGAAGGTAGAAAATCCCATGCCCTGGTCTCCCGGCCAGGGATAAAGCAAGTCAAATGCCCAGAAACTGAACTCTACGACGGAAGGATGCCTCGTCAAATTTCTCCCAGTAGGATTTAGATAATTATTCGATGTTGATCCTGGAGAGGGATATCCATGAAAAGATATTTATGCCATGAAAAGAATCTTGTCCGGTTTATCGCACTTCTTGCTCTTTCCGCTGTTCTTTTCCTGATCTTCTGGACAGCAAGCTACTACTGGCTGCCAGAAGGGATCTTCCGCGGGAGAACCGGCTCTGCCATTGTGGGAGCGGATGCAGCAGATACATTCCTTTCTGAGTTTTTGAGAATAGCTGCTTATAACCTGATCATGGGCATTGGGTTAATCATTGCTGCCAATTGGATCCTGAAAGTGGACTGCTTCCCGCTTGGCTACCTGATTCCTCTCTATTATGTGATCCTCTACGCCCTCTTTCTAGGGACCACGGAATGTGTCAATGATTTTGGACAACTGATTTCATAATTTACAGTGTAATTTT
>CAZRUS010000002.1:0-288628 GCA_964603385.1 uncultured Anaerolineales bacterium
TTCAGTGTCCACTTTTGAACTTTATAGGTGTCCAGTTTTCATCTTTGCCTAACACTAGGGGAGGTGGGCACGCGGGGATGCCGGTTAAAATTCATCCTGCATGATCTGCAGCCGCTCCAGCGCTTCGCCGTAGATCTCTCCCCCTTCTGCCCAGTCCAGCAGCCGTTCACAGGGAAATCGGCTGCACTCGCTGCAGTATTTCCAGCCCCGCTTTTCCACGCAGCAGTGCAGGATCCAGCAGTCCGGCGACCAGTGCCGCTCCCGGGATCCCCGGCAGCCCTCACAGACCATCCCCCGCTCCAGGGCCTCCTCAACTCCCTGGTCGTCCTCCAGCCACCCTTCCCGGCGGAACCAGCTGATCACGACTTTGGCTGCCTGGTCATCAAAGGGCATGCGGCGGATTTCGCACTCACCGCAGTCCAGCCCACAGGCCCCGATCAGATGGAGATCCAGCTCATTCATGGCGCCTCCTCTGGTTAATTTCATTGTACAACAGATGATCGTGGTTGGGGGATCCACTCTGCAGAGGAGAAGCAGCATCTGCTTCCGGCTTCGAGATTAGCGGTGTTTTTTCCTGATGGGACCTGGTTACTCATGAAGTCAATTCTGGAGTTGGCCGTGGGGCCGGGGAAAGATAAATTTTTTCTCTCTCAGGAATCCCGTCCAAAGGATGGATTGGGACCGGATATTGATAGTAGAGGAGTAACGATCACCAGGTAAAGGGGTTATATTCATTGAAGCAGTTGAACTTGAGATATGGAGAGCAAAATGAAACTTACACCCCCAACGCAAAAAGTGTTCTATCTCTCCTTGTTGATTGCCGCTGCGGGCCTGCTGGGCGCCTTGGTAAACATCCCCTTTCTCTCTGGAAATAGTTTCTGGTTGGTTCTGCTGGCCTATATGGTGCTGGCGCTGAGTAACTTACTGAAAGGGCTGTAATTCACTTCTTACCCTCCTTACAAAGTCCTGCCCCGCGGCTGGCGGGGCAGGACTGCTTTAATTTCAAGCTCGCGATCTTCGGGGGTCGCACAAAGCGGCCTCCGGGGTTGGCGGAGAGCCTATGGGGTGCAGGCTCCCAGCGAGTTTTCAAACTTTACCGGGCAGCTGTTGATTGGGTAGCACACCGGTTGATTGTCATTGGGCCCCTGGTAGAGACAGCCCTGGAGGGGCGCCGGTGTTGCCGTCGGAAGCGGGGGAATTTCAAAGAGGGTCTCGGGATAGGGAAAATCTGGATCGACCTTGATATCCTTCCCTGGCGTCCAGCAAGCTGCACCGGGATAGCGGGGGTTATCAATCACCCACCAATCCCCTTCCACTCCCCTGCCAAGGATTTCCACCACAGTGCCGACCAGCAGCGAGCTGATAGTATCGTAGTCCGGCCCCGGTCCTTTCCAGCAGAGGGTATCCCTGTTTACCGTGGGCTGGGAGGGCTGTTCTGTCGGGCTGGGAGTGACTGTGGCCAGGTCCTGCGGGTCGATGGTCCCGCTGATGGTTGTTAGACCTCTTTCGAAGGCTCCAACATCGCAGCGAGTTCCAACGGGACGGGGTGCGCCGCGCTGATCTCCAGCAGGACAGTCCCCGATAGCGGCATCCACAGCGCTGCTGCCGTTTTCCAGGGCGTGGGTCAGAGTGGGGCCGCCGTTATCCTGCAGCGGACCCAGGCCGGGGGCGGTTGTCGTTCCTCCTGGGCCGAACCCACAGGAGCCATCCCCATCCAGATTGGTGCCTTCCAGTGTGGGGAGAACCGCTGTCCCACCGATCAAGCAGTCGTTTCTAGCGTTGTCAATCAGTATACTGTTGGCAATCACCCGCACGACGGCACCCCCATGGTGGGCGCTGAGTCCGGTCTCTCCATTATTGGCGATGGTTACGTAGCGCAGTATCGCTCCCTCCCCACCGATGATCATCAATCCATGCCCGGCATTGCTGCTGACGGTAGAATTGACCATAGTCAATCCCCCCCGGCTTTCCACGCCTGCTTCACCGCCCTGGTGTTCGGCAAATAAGCTGCTGGTGATGTCCGCTGCGCCGTAGTTGGTCAGTCCGGCCAGGTTTCCGGCGTTTTCCCGGATGGAGGTGTTTTCCAGGAACACCAGCCCGTAATTGATGAGCCCCCCGTTTAAGTTTTGGGTGATGAGCGTTCCGTTAATCTCCAGTTCGCCGTCATTCCAGATTCCCCCCGGCAGGCTGGTGCCGGCGTAGAAACTACCGTTGCTGCGGACGCTTCCCCCTTGAAGAGTGCCCCGGGAGTCCTCGGAGATTGAGATTCCGGTTCTGGGGTGGTCCTGAACGGCAGAATCTTGCAGGAGGAGATCCCCCCCGGAGATGACCTCGACCCCGTTGTCATTTTCTGTGATGATCGAGTCAATAATCTCCGCTCGACCGCCGTAGATCTGGATGCCGGCATGATTTGGTCCCAGAACCGGGTCGAGGGCGTTGTTCTGCACCGTGACATCGCGGATGACGGCATTCCCCGTAATGACGATGCCGTCCAGCCCGCTGCCAGCGATTAGACTGGTCTCCAGGGTCAGCTCTCCCCCGGAACCCAGCCCGACCCCGGCGCTGCTCAGGATCTGGCTGTTCCGGATGGTGAGGGGGCCGCTGCTGGTGATGCCTGTCCCACCGTATCCGGGCCCCAGCTCGGGGTCAATCTGAGCATCCTCTATGTGCACGTTTTCCAACAGGAGCGGACCCTCACTGAGATGTTCGATGCCGCTGTTGCTGCAGCTGCGGATGAGGACGTTTGCCAGCGTCCCTTCCGCCTGGCCCCGGACACTCAAGCAGCTGCCCGGCGCATTTCCGGTCCCATTCTGCAGCGTCAGGCTGCGGAGGGTGAAGCGGGAATCCCCGGTGGCCAGCAGCACACTGCCCTCCCCACCGGCATCAAGTATGGTCTGCTCTCTACCGGCCCCAATGATGGTCAGGTCAAGATTGTTCAGGGTAAACATCTGCCCGGAGCGGATCGCTTCGCGGTAAGTGCCGGGTCCGAGATAGATGGTGTCTTCATCGGTAGCCCGGTTGAGCAGCACCTCATCCAGCGTCTGACAGGCGTTTTCGGGGGTGTCGCAGCTGGCGCTGTCGTCCCCATCCACAGCGACATACCAGACGCTGGCGCTGAAGCGCTCGCTGGCGGGCGTCTCCGTAGGCTCCAGCCGGCCCAGCACATCGCGGGCCCAATCCAGGGTGGCGCAGGCCAGGCTCCCGGAAGCCAGCAGGCTGATCAAAATCAGCAGGGATCGGTACCAGGGTGTCATTTTTCCATTCATACCAGAATTCAGAACTCCTTTTGTCTTTCCAGCTAATTATCTGAAGGGGATTGTTGAGCAGTTTCTCCCACCTTCAAGGTCAATCAGGTCAGGGTGTGCACGCTCCCAGGGAGTTTTCGTACGGAACCGGACAGCTGTCGATGGGATAGCAGGTTGGTTCGTTGTCGTTAGGTCCCTGGTAGAGGCAGCCCAGGATGGGCGCTTCTGTCGGGGTGGGAAGCGGGGGGGGATCATAGAGTGTATCCGGGTAGGTGTAGCCGGGATCGACTTCGATATCCTCCCCAGGGGTCCAGCAGCGCACACCGGGGTAGCGGGGGTTGTCAATCACCCACCAATCTCCTTCCAAACCGCGGCCGAGAATCTCCACCACGGTGCCGGTCAGCAGCGAGCTGACCGTGTCATAGACCGATCCCGGACCGGTCCAGCACAACGTGTCGGTAATCACTACGGGAGGAGCCGGGGTGGGGGGTGCGGGGCTGGGGGTAGGATCCTCGCTGGTCTCCGCCATCTCTTCTCCGGATTCTTCACCGGTGGCAGCCTCGCCGCAGTTCTCCCAGTTGATTTTCCCCATCCCAGCGTTGTCCTCCCGGTCGTAGATTCTTGCCGGGGCGTCATCCGCGGGCAGCCATCGGTTGTTGCAGGCATCCGCATCCCAGGGGCCCTGATGGAAAAAGCCGTAGGGGCCGGAGGCGCCGATCACATTCCCCCCGCTACTGCCCAGACTGCCGCCGCCGAGATCCACCACCGGGAAGCTGGTCCCGGTGTAACCGACATGGAGGGTGGTGATGGGATGGCCGAAGCCGTCAATGGAGTTGCCTTCGATGAGAACGCGGTTTCCTTCTGAAGCAATGATGATGCCGGTCTGGAATCCCTGAATCTCGTTCCCCCGGATGGTGACCATTCCGGGGCGCGAGGTTGTCCAGCCGGCGATTTCAATGCCGCTGGGGGTCCCGATGGGGGCGTCCGGGGAGGGATGATCACGGATGATGGTGTTGCCGATAATGTTGACTTCACTGATGCCCTGGATGCGGATGCCGTCGGCCAGGCCCAGGCTGCTGCCGTAAATGACGGAGTCCTCGATGGTGACCACATTATCGGGTCCGATGTTGATGACATGGTCGAACCAGCGGCCGAGCTCCACATTACTGATCACTGCGGTGGAGTTCTGGATTTCAATGCCCAGGTCGGAGGCGATATTGATCCGGGTGGAAAAGGTGGAGTCGAGCACCCGGGTGAGGGGACTGTTATGGATCTGCAGCCCGTGATGCTGAATGACATCTTGAAAATCAACGTTCTGGAACAGCGCCGAGGCGCCGTCGACATCAACATGCCCGAGATAAAAGACCAGGTCCTGAAATTCCACCGAGATTTCGCCGCTGATGGTGTGTCCGCCCCCGGCGGCGATGTCCAGGGACCGCCAGATGGCAGAGACAACCTCGGTGGGCAGATCCGGATCTTCGGATGAGGGGAAGACATCAGCAACGCCCACGCCGCGGATGACCACAGAGCGGGTGATGCGCAGGTCCTCGCGGTAAATCCCCCGATCAAGGTTGATGCGCGGTGGTGTTTCGCCGTCGTAGGAAACATTATCCAGGGCATGCTGGATGGTCCGCCAGGGGCGGGTTTCCGAGCCGTCCCCGCTGCTGTCACTGCCGCTGGGGCTGACATAATACTCCCCAAATGGGCCGGTGCTCGGACCGCAGGCGCTGAGTAAAAAACTGAATAGCAAGATGGATAATAGAGATGGGAGTGAGGGTTTCATCAGCTACCTTCCTTTACAAATAAAAGTTGAAACCGGTAATCCCTGGCCTGATGATCAGGATGGCTTTGGATTCATCTCAGCCAGGGAACTGCCAGGCAGCTCCTTTTCCCCAGCAAAAGCAGGACCGCTGAGGATGGGTGAGCAAATCAAAGTGCGGGGCTAAAGGAATACAGCAGCGCCCCGATGGATATGGAACCGGTCCAGGGTGGACCTCCGTTCCCTAAAAATCGATTTTAACACGGGGGGGTTTTGTAAAATATGAATGTAACATGAAAATTAATGACATGTTACAAGGCAGCTGGAGAAGCGCTGCAGGGGCTGTTCAAGGGTTCTAGCCTGCAGGGGTCAGTAATCTGGGCATTGCCCAATGTTTGCAATCAGGCAGGGACGAATCTGCTGCTGCGCCATTTCCTGGTGTGGATCAGCCAGGGGGTTTAATGTCGCAGAGGTGCTTGTCTGCGGGCACCAGTATTCAGCTGTTTGCGCCGGATTTTAAAATCACCCCGGGGCATTCCCGGAGGACTTGGCCAGAATCCTCCCGGTAGGGCTCCCAGAAAGGGTAGCTGCGGCACTGGGCCGGCCGCTGCTGGTAGATGGTGCAGTTTTCCTTGTGGGGATCAAAGAAGCAGCACAGATATTCGCCGTTGACCCGGCGCTCCTGCAGGGAGATTTTTCCTTTGCCGATCCGCAGGTAGCTCTCTGCAAAGGTTTCCAGGTCCATCTTCAGAGCAGCTGCCATGCCCTCGATCTCCTCCTCCAAGACCCAGACGTGGCCGGTCGACCCCCGGCAGCAGATCCCGCTGCAGGCAGTGCAGGCGGAAGGATCAAAGGTGTACGGGAAGCCATCCTTTTTCTGCATGGCTTGATTGTACCTCGAAGCGGCTGCGGAGGGAGAGCCAGGCATGGAGAGAATTCCAGAAGCCGAAGGGGCAGTACTGCAGCCATCTCGTTTCTGGTTCAGGCAGAGCAGAGCCGGGGCATGATCGCGTAGAGCAGATCGGGCCTGGCAGCTCAATTGTCAGGTGTCGGCACAGTCCGCCTTATGTTCCGGCTGATAGCGGTGGACCTGTGCCCCCGGACCTCCAGCTAGCCCCGGTATGGTAATTGGGTGAGCTTCCGCATCAGAGGAGCAATAGATTTCAGCCAGCGGAGCGGGTTGCCCTGTCCGGAAACAAGCATCCCCCGTCCCCAGTGATTGATCTTCGCAGAGGAGATATCTGACTAAAGCTGTTTTTTTGACATCGGGATGTTATCATAGGGCCGAGATGAACCAACAAAGAACCGGCATGAAAACCTATCTGGAATGCTATCCTTGTTTTTTGAAGCAAACCCTCCGTGCTGTGCGCATGGTCAGGGAGGATGAGCCGCTGGAGAAGCGGTTGCTGGAAAGCGTGATGGACCTGCTGATCAATCTCCCGGATGGCGCCGCGCCGCCGGAAATTGCCCATCGGGTGCACGCCCTGGTCCGGGAAGAAACCGGGGTGGACGATCCTTTCCGGGAGGCCAAAGTCAAGAGCACCCGGGAAGCCCTGGCGCTATTTCCGGAACTCCGTGAGCTGGTGGAGGGATCCCGGGATCCGCTGGAGACGGCCGTACGGTTGAGCATCGCCGGCAACATCATTGACCTGGGAGTGAAAGAATCGCATGCGGACCTGGAGGAAACTGTCGAGCGGGTGCTCTCCGAACCGCTGGCAGTGAACCACCTGCCGGCTTTGAAAGAGCGGCTGGTCAGCGTTGAGGAGCTGCTTTACCTGGCGGATAATGCCGGGGAGACCGTGTTCGACCGGCTGCTGATTGATGCCTTACCGGTGCCGGTGACCTACGTGGTCAAGGGCGGTCCGATCCTTAATGACGCAGTGCGGGAGGATGCTCTGGCAGCCGGGGTGGATGAGTCCGCCCGGGAGATCATCGACAGCGGCTCCCGGGCTCCGGGCACGGTGCTCAGCCTGTGCTCGGAAGAATTCCGGGCGCAGTACCGGACGGCTCCCCTGGTTATCGCCAAAGGGCAGGGAAATTATGAAACGCTGAGTGATGCCGGGAGGAAGGTTTTCTGCCTGCTGCAGGTGAAATGCCCGGTGATCGGCCGTGATCTGGGGGCCCCGGTGGGCGGATTGATCGTCCGCCAGAGCGGCGGTCAATAAGCCGTCTGCTGTTGCCTGATCTCTGAAAGCTTCAAGTGTTCTTAAAATAAGCTTAGCGGGCTGGCTGCTGATGGGCTCATCCGGACGGCAGCTGTTCGAACCCAGCAGGAGGGGCTTTTCTTACTTGACCTTTTCCTGTCTACGGCCGTACTGGGCGCGGCCGAGGATGCTTATCCTTCCGGGGGGTGGATGGTAACAGCTGACTCGCTGAAATTGAACAATCCTTTTCTGTTGACTTTCCCATCACCTGAAATTAATTATCCCTGCCTCTGGGCCGCACTATCCGGGGGGAGCGTCTGGGCATCCGTGATCTGGGGGAAAACTTGCCGGGGTAATCAGCAGCCAGCCGCGTTTGGTGATCCCATCCTCAACAGGGGGGATTTTTTTGCAGCCAGAATCCCTGCTTCGCTGGGCACAGGAACCAGGATGTCGATCACCGCGCCATCTCCGGTGTCCGGAGGGTCATTCGCTGCCGGCAGGAAGAGAAAGCTGCAGCCAGGTCAGAAAACAGAGATGATTGGCGATTGGGAAGGCGGGGGGGACGGGGCGGATCGGCAGCGGTCGGCGTGGGCAGGAGCACAGTCGGCAGACCAGGGTATGCTGATCCCCAGCTGACCAGGAAAGGTGCCAGCCCCAGTAGGTTGCATCTGAGTTAATCCCCGGTCATAATCCCCGGGACTTGAGGGGGTCTGTTTTTCTCTATCCAAGGAAACAGCCTGATAGTGATGAATTCTGAGATTATTTTTGTATTGTAGTAGGAAAACGGATAAACTATCTGATCCACACTTCTAGCTTATCGCTGAACAAAAAAGTAGTTCCCGCAAATCTCAGGGAACTACTTAGTCCATTGTGGTTGCGAGATTATGGGATCAATTCCCGCAGTGCGCCCAGCAGCAGGGTGATGTTTTCTTTCCGGGAAGAGTAGCCCATCAAACCAATTCGCCATACTTTTCCGGCCAGCTCGCCCAGGCCGCCAGCGATTTCAATATTGTATTCCCCGAGCAGCTTCCTGCGGACCGCTGCTTCATCGATTCCCGCCGGAACCCGGACCGTGGTCAGCGACGGCAGGCGGTGATCCTCCGGAACAAGCAAAGCCAATCCCAGGTCCTCAAGACCTGCCCAGAGCAGTTCAGCGTGTTTTTTATGGCGCTGGAAGCGGTTCTCCAGCCCTTCTTCCGCAATCAACCGCAGCGCTTCCCGTAAAGCGAAGTTCATGGAGATTGGCGCGGTATGGTGATAGGATCGGGAGTCTCCCCAGTAATGCTCCACCAAAGTTAGATCCAGGTACCAGTTTTTGACTTTCGATTTCCGCTTGTGGAGCACCTTGCGGGCTCGCTCACTGATAGTCAGCGGTCCCAGTCCAGGGGGACAGCTGAGGCACTTCTGGGTGCCGCTGTAGGCTATATCCACATCCCGATCATCGATTTTCACCGGAACCCCGCCGAGTGACGTCACACAGTCAATCAAAAACAGCGCTCCGTGATTGTGGGCCAGGCGGGAAATTTCCTGCAGCGGCTGGAGCGCGCCGGTGGAGGTTTCTGCATGGACAAGGGCAACAATCTTGGCGGGTTTCTTTTTCAGCTCAATTTCGATTTCAGCCGCTGTGAAGATTTCTCCCCATGGTTTCTCCACTTTGCGGACAATGCCGCCGTAGCGCTCCGCCATATCACAGAGGCGTTCGCCGAAATATCCATTGACGCCAATAATAATCTCATCTCCGGGCTCAATGAAGTTGCACAGCGCTGCTTCCATGGCAGCGCTGCCGGTGCCTGAAACCGGAATGGTCAGCTGGTTCCTGGTTTCAAAGACGCCCCGGAGCAGGTCCTGGACATCATTCATCACGCTGATGAACTGGGGATCCAGATGGCCGAGCAGCGGGTGAGCCATGGCGGAATAGACACGGGGATGTACCATGCTGGGTCCGGGTCCCAGCAATATCCGGGCTGGGGTATTTAGATCGTGATAGCTTGTCATCAATGAACTCCTCTTTTGTTTCAGTGATAATTCATGGATTGGCGATCTGGAGACTTCTGCCGGCCCCTGAGGGCTCAGCTTTACCACCAGCGCCTGGTGATCTCGACACAGGGCATGGTGCCAATGGTTTCCTTATCTACATTGAGGTAGACCGCTTTCTCATCAATGCGATCAATGAAAGACAGGGGGATGGTGATGTCTTTTTCCTTCCAGGGATGACCTTCCCGGAGGACAAGATGGGTGACATTCCCGCTTACTGGCCCTACCACGAACTCATCCACCCGCCCGACCCAGCCATCGATGGCTCGCACCCGGGCGCCGCGACGAACCGCCAGCTCTCCCGGAGGAATACGCCGGACCTTTTCATCGACAATTCTCTTCACCGGAACCACAAAAGGCCATAACAGCGTCAGGCTGGGATCTTTAGCATGCTGGGGTAAATTTCCATAAATGAATTCTGTCTGGATAAAAGGTTCCAGTCTGGAAAAATCTCCTTTGGTGCAGCTGAGCAGGATGACTTCCCCCGCTGTCTGGGAGATTAATTTGACAGAGACCAGCCGCTGTTCTCCCGGGGGCTGTTTTTCTTTCACGACCAGATGACTGACCTGCTCTGTGACAGGATTTAGGATTATATGAGTGGAGCGGCCGCAAAGTCCGTCAGTGCAGTGAACATCAACATCCAGTGGAAATTCCATGGCAACCTTCCTTCCCCTTGCGTTGGGCTTAGAACACCCGGTCTGTTAACTTTGATCCGCCCTGCTGATCTGCCAGGTGACAGGCGACAAAATGGCCGGGGGTTATCTCCCGAAAGTCTGGTTCCACGGTGATGCACTGCTCAGTGGTCAGCGGGCAGCGCGTGTGAAAGACGCAGCCAGAGGGAGGGTTGGCTGGGCTGGGTGGATCTCCCATGAGAATAAACCGTTTCCGGGTCAACTCGATTTTGGGGTTGGGAATAGGAACAGCAGAGTTGAGCGCTTGGGTGTAAGGGTGCAGGGGGTCATCAAAAAGGGTGTTGCGCTCTGCCAGTTCCATGATCTTGCCCAGATACATAACCACGATCCGATGGGAAATATGCTTGACCATGCTCAGGTCATGGGCAATAAAAAGATAGGCCATCCCCAGTTGATCCTGAAGATCCTGCATCAAATTGACTACCTGTGCCTGGATGGAGACATCCAGGGCTGAGATGGGTTCATCACAGACGATGAAATCGGGATCCAGAGATAATGCCCGGGCAATCCCGATACGCTGCCGCTGCCCGCCTGAAAACTCATGGGGGAACCGGCGCATGTAAGCAGGCTCAAGGCCGACCAGTTTTAACAGTTCAGCCACACGGTCCATTAATTCCGAGCTGCCTTTTCTCATCACACCGTGGATCACCAGGGGTTCACCGACAATTTTTCGGACTGAATGACGGGGGTTGAGGGTGGCGTAGGGATCCTGAAAGATCATCTGCATCTTTGGTCGCAGCTGGCGAAGCTCCTCAGGAGATTTTGATGTCAGATCTTCTCCATAGAAAAACACCTTTCCGGCGGTGGGTTTTTGGAGCTGGAGAAGCGCTCTCCCTGCTGTTGATTTGCCGCAGCCGCTCTCCCCTACCATCCCCAGGGTTTCACCCTGGCTGATTTCAAAGGAAATCCCATCTACGGCTTTGACTGCCCCTACCTGGCGACCGAATGTGCCTCCGAAAATCGGGAAATACTTTTTAAGTTTGACCACCTTCATGATCTGTCTGTCTTCAATCATCGCGGGGGGCTCCTTTCTCCAGGTCATAAAAACAAGAGACCTGATGACGGTCAGCGGCAGAGAGCAGGCTGGGGATCTCTTCCCAACAGCGCTCAAAAGCATAGTCACAGCGCCAGGCGAAGGGACAGTGCTGCAGGGGAATCAGCAGATCGGGCGGGGCGCCTTTAATGCTGACCAGACGGGTGGATTCCCTGGAATCCAGACAGGGCAGGGCACCGAGCAGTCCCAGGGTGTAGGGATGCTGGGGATTTTCATATAATGCAGAAGTAGAGGCGACTTCTACTGGTCTGCCTCCATACATTACCAGCACCCGTTCGGCAATCCCCGCCACCACTCCGAGGTCGTGTGTGATCCAGATCACAGCAATCCCCAAAGCTTCCCGGAGTTTCTTGAAAAGATCGACAATCTGAGCCTGTACGGTGACGTCCAGAGCGGTGGTCGGTTCATCGGCGATGATGATTTTGGGATTGCAAGCAATCGCAATGGCGATTACCACCCGCTGCCTCATCCCTCCGGAAAACTGGAAGGGGTAAGATTTATAGCGAAGTTCTGGATCTGGAATTCCTACCTGTGATAGCAGTTTGATGGTACGCTCACGGGCCTGGTCATGAGAAATTCCTTTGTGTCGCACCAAAGTTTCGGCAATCTGCTCCCCAATCGTCAGGATGGGGTTCAGGGTGGAGATAGGATCCTGGAATACGAATCCGATCTCTCCTCCTCGGATCTCCCGGAGTTCTTCCGGTGACATTTGCAGCAGATCTCGTTTCCCGTCGGGACCGCCGCTGAAGTAGGCTGTTCCCTGCTCGATCTTTCCTGGCGGCATGGGAATCAAGCCCAGCAGCGACATCATGGTGACGCTTTTCCCGCTGCCGCTCTCGCCGACTATGGCCAGTGTCTCCCCTTCCTCCAGATCAAAACTGACGCCGTTGACCGCATTGACAACACCATCCAGCGTGTAAAATTTTGTGACCAGGTTTCTGACTTGTAGTATTTTTGTCATTGGTTGCCTTTTCACTTTCGCGACCGGCGCAGCCGCGGATCAAGGACATCCCGGAGCCAGTCTCCGAGCAGGTTCATCCCCAGTGAGGTGAACATGATCGCCAGCCCGGGGAAGGAAGCCATCCAGGGATAACTGGTCATGTAGGAGCGGCCTGCTGAGAGCATATTTCCCCAGGTGGGATATTCATTGGGAGGAACGCTCAAACCCAGAAAACCGAGTCCGGCTTCATAAAAAATCATCGCTGACATCTCAAAAGTTGCCAGCGTGATCAGCGGACCAATCAGGTTGGGGATGATGTGGTCAAAGATGATCAGCGGCCATCTGGCACCGGCACTGATAGCGGATTCAACGTATCCGGATTCCCGGATACGGAGGACTTCTCCCCGGGTAACCCGGGCAAAAATTGGCGCATCGGTGATGCCGAAAATTAAGATTACGTTGATCAAACTGCGGCCCAGCACGGTGGCGATAAAAACCACAAAAAGCAGATAAGGTAGGGAGAGGATGAGATTGACCCCTCCCATGATCGTGGAGTCAATGCGACCACCGGCATATCCTGCGATCGCTCCTATCACCAGGCCGAGAGCGCTGGCAATCATCACACCGAAAAGACCAACCATCAGGGAAACCCGGGTTCCGTAAATGACCCTGCTGAAAATGTCTTTTCCCAGGCTGTCGGTGCCGAATGGGTGAGCCCAGTCTCCCCCTTCCTGCCAGGCAGGGGGCATTTTGCTGTCCCGTAGATTCTGCTCAAAAGGGCTCTGTGTGGTGATCCAGGGGGCGAAGACAGCTGCAAAGACCACAATCAGAAACACCGTCAAACCGATCATACCGCCCCGGTCCCGAAGCAGAAAACGCCCGAAATAAGCCAGGCGATCTTTGAATGTTTTTTCCTTGTCCAGCAAGCTGTCAATCGTATGGGATGAGTGTTCATTCTTATCGGCCATAGCGAATCCTCGGATCAATTAATGAGTAAGCCAGGTCGGTAAACAGATTTAGAGCAAGCACAATCACGCTTGTGAACACAGCGATGGCCTGGACCAGGGGGAAATCACGCCAGCCGATAGACTGCTCAAGCAGACCCCCCATCCCGGGCCAGGAAAAAATCGCTTCAATATAAATCGAGCCTCCCAGCATGTACCCGAATTGAACACCAATTACACTGACCAGGGGAATGGCTACATTCCGAAAGACATGCTTAAGGTAAATGGTTCTTGGTTCCAGCCCTTTGCTGTGTGCCGTGCGGATAAAATCTTCCCCCCGGATCTCCATAACAGCTGACCTTGTTAACCGGACCAGCTGGCCGAGAACGGGAAGGCCGAGTACAAATCCTGGCATGATTACCGAGTTCCATTGGTCGCGGCCAAAGGTGGGGAACCAACCCATTCGGACCCCCAGGAAGAGGATCATCATCAACCCCAGCCAGAAATTGGGGATGCTCTGCCCCATGAGAGCAATGAATCGCCCTAAAGAATCAATAAAACTCCCGGGATTGAAGCCGCCGATCAGCCCGATTGGGATCCCGATGAACATGGCGATCAGCAGACCTACAGATGCGAGCTGAACAGTGGCGGGCAGCCGCTGCACTACCAGCGGCATGGCCGGGGTCTTAAAGTGAAGCGAGTTACCAAAGTCTCCCACGACTGCACCGGTGATGAACCGCCAGAACTGCACCGGGATCGGGTCGTTAAAGCCCATTTTTTCCCGAAATTCCTCGATCTGTTCAGGGGAGGATTCTCGTGGCATCATCAGGGTGGCTGGATCACCGGTGATTCGCACCATAGTAAAGACCAGGAACAGCACTCCAAACAGGAGCAGCAAAGACTGAGATAGTTTTGAAAAGAAATATCGATGCATGATCTTCTCCTAAGTCATCCGAACCCGCTGCTGCTTGAGTAATTTTTGGAGCTGATTGATATTCAGACTTCTCGGTGTGGTGTTGTTTTTAACGGCCAAGGCTGCTGCCGCGCCCGCCCCTTGACCGGTCACTGTGCAGCACATCATACTTCGAGTGGATGTGTGAGCAAGCTTGTCTCCAGAAACGCAGCGTCCTCCCACCAGCAGATTGTCAACCTGTCGAGGCAGGAGGATCCGGTAAGGAATCTGATAATATCTTCCTGTTGTGGGTAAAACCAAACGGCCGTACCCGTCCAGAAATTCGGGGAAG
Organism: uncultured Anaerolineales bacterium; assembly: GCA_964603385.1. Taxonomy (GTDB): domain Bacteria; phylum Chloroflexota; class Anaerolineae; order Anaerolineales; family UBA11858; genus B10-G9. Next base: position 14,057 of record CAZRUS010000002.1, read on the forward strand.
ATGCCAATAGAATCTTCAAACTGAGCCTGGTTGAGGACATCTTTTCCTGTCAGGATGTACTCACCAATGATTTTTCGGGAATCGCGGGTTCCCAGAGTCATCCCAAAATTTCTTAAAGCGGCGTTCTCAAATCCGGGGAGATATTTTCTCAGCGCTTCCAGAGCTAATATCACCTGGCTGCGGCCTTCCATCTCTGCTCTGGTTAAATCCCAGATATCCGTGCAGTCATATCCGGTCAGATAGACCATATTCATACTGGTGGCATCGCCGGAATCGGTGATGCTTCCCCATGTGCCGCCGATGCTGATGATGTTTTCGGGGATCAGGCCATCTTTTTTGGCCTGCTTGAAAGGGACCTTTAAGAAGGGGCTGAATAAATCATCCTCCTTCCCGGAAGTTTTGACCTTCCATTCCCCATCCCAATCTTTGTAGGTGGTGGGATTGTTGCGGACAAATTCCAGGAAGTCAGATTTATTGATCCCGGTGCAGGAAAACATTACCGTTACACCCATCATCTCACCTTTGGGTGTTTTTCGGCAGGGAGCGCCGGCCCGGAAAGCAATATCAGCATCCCCCGTGGCGTCAATGACAATCTTCGACTTGATGGCTTTTCTGCCCATTTTACTCTCAGTGATCACCCCCTGAATCTGATTGCCTTCCATGAGGGGAGCAACAACCAGACTGTGCAGAAGCGGTTTTACACCGGCTTCTTCGATCAATTGATCTGCAACCACTTTGAACATTTCGGCATCCAGGGCTTGACTCAGTGACTGAGATTCCTTTTGCGTTCCTCCTATGGCTTGTGCCCGTTGTTCAAATTCAATCCCGATACCTTCCACATCTGTGGTGCCTTCATGCCGATACCAGGCGATCGTTTCTACCCCCACCTGGGAGATCACTCCACCAAAACACCCATAACGCTCGATCAGGATCACAGATACACCCGCTCTGGCGGCTGAGACCGCTGCTGCCAGACCGCTGGGGCCGCTGCCGACCACCAGGACATCGGCTTCGGTGATAACTTCAATCGGTTCTGAATTTTCAGGTATCAACTTCATCCACTACACCTCTGTGGCCCCATGTTCTACTGTTAATGCCACAATATCCTCACTGCTGATATCTCTCGAGGGAACCCCCCGTTTCACTGCTAGGGCAGCCGCGGCACCCACCGCCTGTCCCATGGCCATGCAGACACACTGGGCTCGGATTCCGGCCAGAGCAATCCGATCTGCAGAAACAATCCTTCCAGCGACCAGAATCCTTGAACTGCGCTTTGGAATCAGGGCCCGGAAAGGAACTTTGGGAAGCAGTTCCTCGGATTCATGGAAGAATAAATCACAGCCTCTTTCCTGGCTGTGGAGATCAATATAGTTGAAAGCATTGCAGATCTTGTCCGGAAAGTCCACAGCCTGCTTAAAATCGTCCTCAGTGATGATGTATTCTCCCTCAGCACGGTAGGTTTCCCTGGCTACTGCCTGGGGGAACATGGTTTTCAAGACCACGCGTTCACAGCCGGGGATGGTTGAGCTTAGAAACCGGAACATGCGCAGCATCCGTGCCCGACCTTCCAGATTGGCCGCTGTCTGCCCCGCCGCGTCGGACGTGTCCGAGTTATACACATGGGTGCAGTTCAGGCCTCCCTGATCTAAATAATACTTGAAGGGCAGAATATTTGGATAGGAATAATCTCCTTTCTGGATCTCCCCCTTCTGGAGGGCTTCCTCATATAAGACCTGAACTTCCTGTTCCCAGATTTGTTCGTGTCGGATGCCCTCAATAATGTATTGATAAGACCCGGGCTGGCAGGTTTTGTCCCGCAGCACACCCAACCCCAGCAGACGCACAACATCGGAGTCACCGGTGGTGTCGATGATTTCTTTCGCTGTGGTGATGCGCTGGATGCCGCGGCCCAGCGAGGTGACTTCCCAGGTGTTGCCCACTGAATGCACATCCGCAATAAATTCATGATAATGGATGATCAGCCCTGCTTTGTGGGCTTCTTCTTCTACCAAAGCAGCGTAGATGGGGATATTGATATAACTGTAATATCCAGGGGTTTCCACCGGTCTTCTTTGTTTATAGTCCGGGATGGGCAGCCCTTCGATTTCCTTGGATTTACAATACAGTTCCCAGGGGATGCCCAATACCACCGGACCTTGCTTGCTGAAAAAGTGGTTGGGGGTGTTCACTCCCCCTGCAGTCATCGTTCCAGCCAACATGGAGCCGGCCTCGATGACAGAGGTTGTTACGCCTGATCTGGCTGCCTGCAGAGCTGCGATGTGCCCTGCTGTCCCTCCGCCGGCAACCAGAACATCCACTTCTTCTTTTATCGTTCTCATCTGATTTGATCCTCCTCTGAGGAATACAATCAGTTCAGGTCCCAGCGAAAAATGGATTCTTTTGATGATTGGGTAATTGCGATCATCCCAAGGTCTGCATCCGGCTGAGAGCGGACACTCTCAGCCGGATGCCGTTTTTCAGATCTTCATCCGGAACCTGCCACTACTCCTCTACCACGTAAGTCTCATAGAGCCAGTAATCCTCAGCAGGTCTGGGGAAGTAATCCTTGACCCGGGTTTGGATGGCTTCAAAAGCCACCGGTTCGTACAAGTAGATAAACGGAGGGTCTTCCTGCATGTAGACCTGGAGCTCTTCATAGAGAGTTTTCCGGGTCTCACGGTCTACGGTGGTGGAGAGCTGTTCCAGGTAGTCATCGATCACAGGGTCTGACCAGGAGGAATAGGCAGCATCCCACCCGCCCAACGCGCCGGTCAGCCGGCGCAGGGCCTCACCGGAGAGGGTGGACCAGCTGTCTCCAAACAGCGGAGGCAGCTCTTTGTTGGCTTCCAATTCCCAGTACTGTCCGGATTCCATGATCTCCAGAGAGATGTCAATGCCGACATCGCCGAGATATCCGGCAATGGCTTCACAGACTTCCTCGAAGTGCATGTAGGCGCCGGCGGGACAGGCCATGCCCATGGCAAATCCATCTTCGTAGCCAGCCTCGGCCAGAAGTTCCCGGGCTTTTTCCGGATCATAACCGAAGGGTTCGACAACACCGTATCCCAGTTCTCCGGAGGAAACATAACCGGCTGCGGGTTTCCCGAAGCCGTCAAACAAGGCATCGAGGATAGCATCAACATCCACAGCATAGTTCATTGCCTGGCGCACTCTGGCATCCATGGTGGGCTGATCTACACCGGTAGTGAGGTTGTTGAAGGCGATATAGTAGATCCGGTCCACCGGGTACTGGATCACTTCCACACCCTCAACGCCCATCAGGCTCTGGGCTTCCTCGGAGCTCAGCCGGGCAACAACGTCAATTTCGTCCGCCTGGACAGCAGCCACGCGAGTAGCAGATTCGGGGATGGGCCGGAAGATCAACGTCTCGACAAGAGGATATCCTTCCATCCAATAATTGGGATTGGCAGTGTAGGTGATGTGGTCACCCTTGACCCATTCCACGAACATAAAGGGTCCGGTGCCGACTGGATTTTCCTGGATGCCCTCGACCCCCACCTCGGCCAGGTACTCATCCGGGTATATTGCCCAGAAGTCATGGATGGTAACCAGTAGTTCCGGATTGGGGGCTTCTGTTGTCAGGGTCACAGTGTAGTCATCGACCTTTTCGACATCGACCAGGGTGAATTTATCGGTCCATTCACCGACCTCGGAGCCGATTTCCCAGGTAGCGATGACATCATCGGCAGTGAAAGCTTCTCCATTGTGGAAAGTCACGCCCTCTCGAAGGTAAAAGGTATAGACTGTCCCGTCTTCTGAGACGTCCCAGGCTTCCGCCAGCGCCGGTTTGATCTCTCCATCCCGATCCAGATAGACCAGACTGTCGGTCAGCTGGGTGGCGACATTGTCAGCGTTTCTCTCTGCGGTAAGGGGGATAAAGAGGGAATTGGGCATGACAGAGAGAGCCACTCTCAGTGTCCCTGTGGGGCCTTCTGAAGTCTGTTCAGCTTCACTCACTTCTTCTTCTGCAGCAGCTTCATCTGTTTCGGCTTCAGCTGCTTCTTCTTCAGCTGGTGCAACCTCTTCAGCCTGCTCCGGTGCTTCCACTTCTGCAGCCTGGCAGGCAACCAGCATTCCGGAAAGGGTGATCAGTAAGATAAATATGCTGATGATCCGTTTGAAACTTGACATTCTTCGCTCCTTCCTTATGTTAGGAATTCATGTCTGGTGATCGCTAAAGCACCTAATCGATATCTATTCCGGAACTTCACCCTCCTTTCCAATTGGCATTGGATTGTCTCGAGATGACCTTTTTCAACCAGACCCTCTTTTTCTGGCTATGAAAATATGAGGATAAGAAGATATCATCCCTCCGATTGCTTCAAAGACATAAAAATGCATGGAGCTAGATGATACACTTGATGCAAAGCTATTCAATTATCAAATCAGTTTTCTAGGTAAGATCCCCTGGTCAATCCGGGGCGTATGGTAGATTTGTGGTTTATAGGATTAATTTTACTATACCATCCAGACGGTAAAGTTGTCAATTATGATTCTTGGCATATTTCAGTGGGATAAGATATGAAAATACTCCGTAAATTCCAGATAACCTGGCAGGAATTCCTGCTGCTCACCTCTGGAGCCGTGATCCAGGCGGTGAATGTCAATTTATTTCTTCTTCCCGGAAATATCGCCCCGGGCGGTGTTTCCGGCGCTGCGATTATCATCCGCGAGTTTACCGGCTGGCCCATCGGGGTGATGATGTTCATCATCAATATTCCCCTGGTGGTGATTGGTTTTCGTCAGCTTGGCCGATTCCGGTTTCTGATCCGGATGATTTATGTGGTGATTTTAACCAGTGTGATCGTCGATCTCTCTGCCATCTGGCTGCCCGCAGAGGGAATTGTCGCTGATCTCATGCTGAATGCTCTTTATGCCGCCGTGCTGGGTGGGATTGGCAATGGGCTCATTTACCGGGGACAGGGCAGCTCCGGGGGAACCAGTATTTTGGGCAGACTTGTCCAGCTGCGAACCGGGATCCCCATCAGTCAGACCTATTTGTTTTCGGACGGCATCATTATTTTGATCGCCGGTCTGGTTTTTGGTTGGGAACAAGCGCTGTATGCCCTGCTGACTTTGTTTGTATGGGGGGCAGTCACGGACCAGGTGCTGGAAGGACCCAGCACCATCCGGATGGCATTTATCATCTCGGATCACCCGCAGGAGGTCTCTCAGGCGGTGATTGAACAGCTGGGGATTGGGATCACGGCCCTTCCAGGCAAGGGGATGTACACCGAGGAAGAACACGGCATATTGTTCTGCACCATCAATCGACCGGATGTGATTCTGTTTCAAAAAGTAGTCGTCAACACCGATCCGGAGGCCTTTATTGTCATCGGCCAGGGCCATCAGGCGGTCGGAGGGGTGCTTCCGCACCAGCTAGGATCTCCTCAGTCCGGAGCCAGGAAGAATTACCTTTTGTGACGGTATTCTTAATTTTAGGGGATAAGAATGCTTCGGGGAATCTCATGATGGCAGAAGAGACCGCATTTTTTCTTCTAAGATATCATTTCTGTATCGGTCAGGAAATCGGATTTTCCTTATATTGGGCAAGCCTGACGATCATATCAACAATCCTCTCCCGCTGATCTGGACTGGGGGGAGCATATTGATGCATTTCAATGAACCAGAGCCCATCGGCAGCAAAACGCAGCATCATCGCCCAGTCGGGATCCATGTCGCATTGGTTGATCTTGTTTTGCCAGACCTTGTATTTTTGACGCATGAGTTTATGGGCGCTGGCATATTTTTCTTCGGCTGCAAACAAGCTGGCGTAAAGACTGGCGTTTTCGGGATCAGCCATTTGTTCCGCTGAAGCTTTCGCATAGGCCCGGATGAAGGCTCCCGATTGATCCGCTTCCTGTTCAAACAATTCCTGCAGGCGTTCCTCAAAAATGCCGTTATGGTACTCGAAAAGCGCCTCCACCAGATCTTCTTTGCTGGGAAAGTGGTAGAGAAGTCCACCTTTACTGAGGCCGGCTTGATCTGCAACTGCCTGCAAAGTCAGGTTACTTAACCCTTCCTCCTTGAGAATCTTTCTGCAGGCCTGGAAAATCTGTTCTTTCGTTTCTGCTGACTTTCTGTTGTTTCCCATAACGGTCCTTTCCTGATTGCAAAATGCGGCAAGAGCAATCATACCATGGAAATAATTGTTAATAAAACTCAAATCACACTCGCTAACAAATCCTTTCAGTATTGACATGGTTGGGAAAAACCGTGATAATACAAATACTATACCATCTGGACGGTATAGTTATCAGGCAGGGCTGCACTGGTACATTGCCCCGCTGTGCTTGTTCAATCCATGTGCATCCATTCAGAGGAACCCAAAGAGGCAGAGACTATGAATATCTCAACAAAAACCAGAACCATCATTGTGGGGGGAGGATCAGCTGGATGTGTAGTTGCAAACCGACTCAGTTCGGAAAAAACTCGATCAGTTCTAGTCTTAGAAGCTGGCCGGAGAGATCACTGGTGGGACTTGTTCATTCATATGCCTGCAGCCCTGACTTATCCAATTGGCAGTAAGTATTACGACTGGTGCTATGAGACTGAACCGGAACCCTTTATGAATAATCGGCGGATTTACCAGGGGCGAGGGAAGATTCTGGGAGGGTCCAGCAGCATCAACGGGATGATTTTTCAACGGGGCAATCCCCTGGATTACCAGAAGTGGGCTCAGGATCCAGGTATGGAAGGCTGGGATTACGCTCACTGTCTACCTTACTTTAGACGGATGGAAAATTGCCTATCCGGTGGGGATCGATACCGGGGCACCGAAGGGCCGCTGGTGTTGGAGCGAGGGCCGGTGACCAATCCTTTGTTCAGCGCATTTTTTGAGGCAGTCCAGCAGGCGGGATATGATTTGACTGACGACCTTAATGGATATAAGCAGGAGGGGTTTGCAGCTTTTGATCGCAATATCCTCAACGGCAGGCGGATCAGTGCCTCCACGGCGTACCTGCACCCGGTTGAAAGTCGGGATAATCTTCAGGTGGAGACCAATGTGTTTGTTACCAGAGTACTCTTTGACGGAAAGAGAGCTATTGGCGTGGAAGTGGAACGGCAAAAAGGGAGGACTGAGCAAATCTTTGGCGATGAAGTCATCCTTTGCGGCGGCTCCATCAATTCCCCGCAGCTTCTCCAGCTCTCAGGAGTGGGTAATGCTCAGGAGCTGGCGGAGCTGGGAGTTTCGGTAGTTCATGACCTTCCTGGAGTGGGAGAAAACCTCCAGGACCACCTGGAGGTTTACGTGCAGTATTCCTGTAAACAGCCCGTATCTGTCTATCCTGCTTTGAAATGGTATAACAAACCCTGGGTGGGTTTGATGTGGCTGCTTTTTAAGAAAGGTCCTGCTGCGTCCAATCATTTTGAAGGGGGGGGATTTGCCCGCAGTAATGATGATGTAAAATATCCCAATTTAATGTTCCACTTTTTACCTGTTGCTATTCGTTATGATGGCACCTCTCCCAGTGGAGGCCATGGCTACCAGGTCCATATTGGTCCCATGTATTCTGATGCCCGGGGATATGTCAAAATTAAATCGGCCGATCCCTATCAGCATCCAGCGATGCAGTTCAACTACCTGTCCACAGATAAGGACCGGCGGGAATGGGTGGAAGCTATCCGCTGTGCTCGCAGTATTCTTAATCAATCCGCATTTGATTCCTACAACGGGGGGGAAATCCAACCAGGTCCAGAGGTGGAGACAGATCAGGAAATTCTTGACTGGGTGGCGAGGGACGGGGAGACAGCCTATCATCCTTCTTGCACCTGCAAAATGGGGGCAGATGATCTGGCTGTTGTTGATCCAAACACGATGAAAGTTCGGGGAATGGAAGGCCTGTTTGTGGTGGACTCTTCCGTAATGCCCTATGTGCCTAATGGCAACAATTATGCCCCGACTATGATGTTAGCTGAAAAAGCCTGTGACATCATCCTGGGCAATAAGCCGCTGGTGGAAGAGGTTGATTTTTACCAGCACGCGGGATGAACGGCTGGCCTTGGTTTGACTGAATCGGACAATATCTGTACTGACTCCTGGAGACAGGAGTACTTTCGAGGTTCAGAGCGTGTCTGCAAGACCTGCTGAGGCGCTCTGAACTTTTCTGAAGGACAGGAAATGGTTATTTTGGGATTCTTTGTCCTCAAGGAATGAATTCCGTGTCATTCGGCTATCAGGGAAAAATATTACATCTTAATCTGGATGGACCTGCTTTTACGGTAGAGACTCCCCCCGATGCTTTTTACCGGCAGTATCTTGGCGGAAGTGCGCTGGCTGCCCATTATCTCTTATCACTTAACCCACCTCGAATTGATCCTTTCAGTTCAGAGAATACCCTTGTTCTGGCAGTTGGAGTGCTCACTGGAGTACCAATTGCCGGGCAGAGCCGCATCACTGCTGCAGCAAAATCACCCCTTACAGGGGCGATTGGAGATTCTCAATCCGGCGGTTTTTTCCCGGCTGAATTTAAATTTGCGGGATTTGATGCAGTTGTCATCCAGGGCGCCTCTAAGACGCCGGTTTATCTCTGGATTGATGATGGGGAATATCAACTTCGTCCAGCGGATCATTTGATGGGGAAACCGACTCTGGAAGTGGAGCAAGCGCTCAAAACAGAACTAGGGGATCCGAAAATTCATATCCTGCAGACAGGAATAGCGGGCGAAAATCGGGTCCGCTTTGCCAGCCTGATCAGCCTGGCAAATCGTGCAAATGGTAGAACGGGCATGGGCGCGGTGATGGGGGCGAAAAATCTGAAAGCAATTGCAGTCAGAGGAAGCCTGAAACCGGAAGTGTATTCACCGGCGGCTGTCAAAGCGCTGGCTCGCTGGGGGGCAGAAAAATTTCCAGGTTCGGATGTTTATGCAATGGGGAAATATGGCACGGCTGAGGTGGTTGCCTATCAAAATCATGTAGGCGGGCTGCCGACCCACAACTGGAACAGCGGTGCTTTTATAGGCTGGGAAGCATTGGATGGCAGAACGATGTCAAAAACCATCCTCACCCGCCGAGATACCTGCTTTGCCTGTCCTATCCGCTGTAAACGGGTAGTTGCGAATGAAAAGGGCCCTTACCAAATAAATCCTGCTTACGGTGGGCCGGAATATGAAACGCTGTCCACGCTGGGTTCATACTGCGATGTTGATGATCTGGAGGCAGTGGCATTTGCGAATCAACTGTGCAACCTGTACGGGATGGATACCATTTCCTGCGGTGCCACCATTGCCTGGGCGATGGAAGCTTTTGAACAGGGGATGCTGACCCTGCAGGAAACCGAAGGGATTGACCTGCAGTTTGGAAACGCACAGGCTATGATTGAGGTGGTGGGAAAAATAGCCCGTAGAGAGGGGATTGGCAGCTTGCTGGCCGAAGGCTCTGCTCGGGCAGCCAGGGCGCTCGGGCAAGGAAGTGAGGATCTGACTGTTACTGTAAAGGGACAGGAAGTTCCTGCCCATATGCCGCAGGTCAAACCTTCCCTCGGCGTGATCTATGCAGTGAACCCCTTCGGAGCTGATCATCAATCCAGTGAGCATGACCCCTCCTTTGCAGGGTATCCGGAAAGGATGTCACAGCTGGGTTTGGAGCAGTCTGAAAATGCGGTTGGATTCAGTGAAGAAACCGTGCGCTATGCACTGACCACCCAGCATCTCTATTCAGCGCTGGACTCAGCCAGCGTCTGCCAGTTTGTCTACGGACCTGCCTGGCAGCTGTATGACAGCCGGCAGCTTACGGAAGTCATTAGGGCGGTTACCAGCTGGGATTTTGATGTCAAGGAGCTTTTGAATGTTGGGGAGAGGCGGTTGAATATGCTGCAGGCTTACAACATCCGGGAAGGATTCACCCGGGGTGATGATCGGCTGCCAAAAAAATTCTTCCAGGCGCTTAAAGGGGGCGCATCGCACGGAAAGAAGCTCAGTCAGCAGGAAATTGAATCAGCCAAAGACAGCTATTACCGGATGGCCGGTTGGGATAATCATTCAGCAGCTCCAGGCCGGGAAAAACTCTCCAGTCTGGGCCTGGCGTGGGTGGCAGATATTCTTTACCCGGACTCAATCCTCTGACGGTGAGATCCACTCAGATCCATTTTCTTGAGATTACCAGCAGAATCTTAACCAGGAAATCCTGGAATTTTGAGATTGACTTCAATCAGTTTTTTTGATAAAGGCGATTACTGCACTTGAGGCAGCACATGATCGGCCAGCGACTGCAGCCCCGCCAAATCTTCCCAATCCAACCACTGCAGCATCACCCGCTGCAGACCGGCCTCCGCCATCGCTTCCAGCTGCTCCACAACCTGGTCCGGTGTGCCCACCACCAGCCCGCTGCTGCGGTACTCGGCGGCGGTTTTTTCCCCGTTTGATCGCTGCTGGACTTTTTGCTCCACTTCCTGCTCGGTCTCCCCGTAAATGCAGCCGGTCATCATCGAGCGGCGGACCTCTTCCGGTCTGCGCTCCTGCTCTTCCAGCAGGCGGTCCAGCCTAAGGGAAAGCCTCCGGTATTGATCCAGCGGGATCAGCACCGCGTTCCACTCATCAGCGAAGCGGGCTGTCAGCGGCAGGGTGCGGTTGGGTCCGTTGCCGCCGACCAGGATCGGCGGTCCGCCGGGGCGCTGCGGGCGGGGGAGAAGCACACCGCCCCGCAGCTGGAAATAGTCCCCCTCATAGCTGGATGCTTCGTCGTTCTGCAGCAGCCGGGTGATCACCTCCAGGCCTTCCTCAAAGCGGTCGAAGCGCTCCGGCACCGGCAGCAGATCCCAGCCGAAGAGGTGATGTTCCCGTTCCTGCCAGCCGGCTCCCACGCCGAGCGTCAGCCGACCGCCCGAGAGATCATCAACGGCGGCCGCCATCCTGGCGGTCATGCTCGGGTGCCGGAAGGAAACCGGGGAGACCAGCGGTCCGAACTCGATCCGCTCGGTGTTATCCGCCAGCCAGGTCAGCGAGGTCCACAGCTCCAGGGAGGCTTTATCCGGCGGCTGGGCGTTGGTATAGTGGTCGGAGCGGTACAGGCCGACAAATCCGGCAGCTTCTACCAGCTCGGCGACAGCCTGCCAGCGCTCCCAGGTCAATCCATCCTGTCCTTCAATCATCACAGCAACTTGGATCATTGGGGTCTCCTTTCCAGGGTACCGATAAGCACCTTGAGAGCAAAATAGGGTTCTGTTTTATTAACTATACCATTTGGATTGGTTGAATAACCTGCTGATCACGGCCTGCACTTCATACAGCAGGTCCTGCAGATCCTGAAACTGCCCTGATGATTTCCGTCAGGGTCTTCAGGAAGGGGTTGCAGATTCATGCTACAATATCGGTACCATGAAAGAAAACCAGAAACAACCCGCGGGATCCTTTTTTCTACAGATCACTTTTCCCCTGCTCGCTGGCACGGCGGCAGTGATTGCGTTGGGGGTCTGGGTGGTGATTGGGGTCGGTGGTGCTGGGATCAGCCGCTGGGCGGAGATCTCCACCGTGCTGCTGGTCATCCCGGTGCTGATTCTCTCCCTGATCCCCCTGGCCGTGATTGCCGGTCTGGCAGCGGGGATTTCCTGGTTGATCCGGAACATCCCCCAAATTACCATCCGGGTTCAGGAAGCACTTCAGACTGTGCAAGAAACGGCTTCCCGCATATCCAGCCTGGCGGTCGAGCCGGTCATCTGGCCCCGGTCCAGCTGGGCGGGGTTGAAGTCAATCTTTCAGCGAAACCCTCCCCAGTCTCACAATGATGAGATCCCCATCAACATGGAATGAACAGCACAAAGGCGGTAAGCAGATATGAATGATGTACAGGAATATGATCAGGAAAATTCAGCGAAATTCATCTTGCTGGGCGCGATACTCGGGGCGTTAACCGGTGCCGGCGCCGGATATATGCTTGCCAAACGGGTGGAAGAAGGTCAGGAAATCCAATTCACCGCGGGCGACGGTATCAAGCTGGGGGGATCCCTGATTGCTTTTCTAAAACAAGTTTCCAGCCTGGGCCAATAAACTCGTTCAATGGCCTCCGGCCCTTCCTTGGGAACCATCCCCTCCACACCTCGAGATCTTTTTCTTGGCGAGCTGCGGCGGGAGTATTATCTTTCCGATGCCGGCGTACAGGGAGAAAAACCGGGGGGGAATCTGCTCTATGCGGCTGCCGGCTACCTGATTTGGGAACACGAATACCAACCGGGTTTGCTGACCCGGGTGGGAAATGATTTTCCCCGGGAGTGGCTGGAACTGGCCGCTTCCCAGGGAATCAACATGCAGGGGGTCACCATCCTGCCTGACCCCCTGGATCTCAGGATTTGCTACGGCTGGCAGGAAAATCAGCTTCAGCGGTTGAGCGATCCCCTATCCTACTGTGCAGAACAGCAGATCCCACTGCCGATAGCCCTGCGGGACTGCCGGGACCGGGAGGTTTGGGTCCCCGATCGGCGAGCCCGGAAGCCGACCTCGATCCGGGAAGAGGATATTCCCCGTGGGTATGTCGGAGCCACCGGCGCCCACCTCTGCCATCAGGATTATCTTTCCCACCATCTGCTTCCCGCTGTGCTCCGCAAGCGGGGGTTTACCACCCTGACCCTGGATCCCGCAGCCGAGTATATGGAACCGGGATTCCTGGGGGACATTCCCGCGCTGATCACCGGCCTGACCGCTTTCCTGCCTTCAGAGGAGGAGCTGCGGGCGCTGTACAAAGGACAGAAAGCGGATCTCTGGGAAATCGCGGAGGACCTCAGCCGCTACGGCTGCCCGATCATTGTCATTAAAAGGGGGGAGTCCGGTCAGCTGGTGTACGATCGGGAGAGCGGTCGGCGCTGGGAACTTCCTGCCTACCCCTCCCGGGTGACAAATCCGATCGGAGCAGGGGATGCTTTCTGTGGGGGGTTTCTGGCCGGATACCGGAAAACATTTGACCCCCTCCAGGCCGCCCTTCACGGCAGCATCGCTGCCTCTTTTGTTGTAGAAGGGTCAGGCCCATTTTACTCTTTGAATACCATCCCTGGTTTGCGTAATGCCCGCCGGGAGCATCTGCGGTCACAGGTCAGAGAAATCTGAGTTTTTGATCCGCCGCACAAACCCTTCCTGTCCTGGAAACTCCCTGGATAGGTCCTGAATCCGCTGGCTGAGGCCTCATCTAGGGCTGCTTTCTGGGGGTCAGTGAAAAACTGCTCTCTGATTGGAAGAGGTTTTCCAGTTTTTCGGCCTGCACTTCCATGACCCGACTGTTGGCAAAATAGGGGAAATCAAAACTGGTTTCCTCTCCAGCTGATTTGCCGGGAATGGGCATTAACCGGGCGGTCAGTGGTTTGTCCAACCGGACGGCCAGGGATGCCAGATCCAGCAGCACCGCACTGATTTGACCGGGAGTGACGGCTCCGGGTAGGGGAACAGTGTCCAGTCCGGTTCCACAGACGGTCGAGAACAGCAGCAGGTCTTTCAGGGTCAAGGCGCCCAGCGCGGCTCGATCTGCCAGCACGGCATCCTCCAGCACTGGGATCATCAGCCCGCTGAAGCCTGTGCGGGGAAAATCGGCCCGGTCGATGGTGTCAGCCAGGAAAGCAGCCGCGGCTGTCGATCCATGATCACCCAACCGGGGGATTCCCAGTGCTTCCAGCGCCGTGCCCAGCGACTTTTCTTTCTCCGGGAAGGGGGCCAGGGAAAAATCGATCCCGCCGAAAGGGATGCCGACTGCAGCCGAGAGCTCACCGGCTGCCCGGGCGATGCGCTGTCCCTGATCAGCGAGCGAATTTTCCAGCAGGGATCGGGCCTGGGAGAGGCTCTCCGCCTGCTGAAAGGCTTTGACAGCCAGATCCGCGCCTTGTACTGCGACGGCAAACAGCGGCTGCTCCCCGCCGTGGTAAGCAGCTGGAAAGAAAGGAGCCCCGGGAGGGACGACTGCCAGCGCGGCAAAATAGAGATTGGCAAACCCGTTGGGGTCCAGCGGAGCCAGCTGTTGAACGACCTCTCCGCAGGCCCGGACCGCCGGTAGAGAGATGGCTCCCTCCGGATCGGTCAGCAGCCCTGAGCAGAAAGTGTGCTGGGTGGCATGAATCAGGTCGGGGATCAAAAGGTAGCTCTCCAGGTGGGAAGGAAGTGCCGGGCCGAGAGAGAGATATTCAAACCCGATTTCGTCCAGGGTGTTCTCCAGGTCGTAGGCGTACTGGATCAGGGTTGCTTCCCGATCCGCGGCCAGAAAGGTGGGAAAAGGCGGGGTGGCAAAGCGCAGGGTTTGTACGGTCAGACCGGCATCCTGGAAAATCTTCCGGGAAGCATCGGCGAATTCCGCTGCCCGGAGCAGCACTTCGTCCCCAACGGGTCTCCCGGGTTGATCAAACAATGTCAGCGAGCGAATTTCCATAGTCTATCTTCCTGTTCGTCAGGCGTTAAAGGCTGCAGGAAAATGAATCAGTTTTCCTCCGGATCGGGCCATCCTTCCATATCCTGCCGGATTTTCTCCCGGAGGGTGTCGATGCTTTCCAGCTGATGGGTTTCATCCCGGAAATACCAGTGCTGCCAGCCGTTAACCGGTTTTCCATCCCGGATATGGCGGGCTGTCTGGTGAATAGAGCCTTCAAATCCGTTATAAAGCAGCTTTCCATCCGGCTTCACAGTGGCGGTCATCTTCGGATCTTTATTGAAGAAGAGTTTTACACCGGGGTGGAGCAGCCCGTATTCCACCAGCCGTGCGAAGGGAACCCGAGGAGCGAGCCGTTTCTTATCCCGGACGTCAAATGCTTTCCGATCGAATGTCTCTGGTTTAAGACTGTCAATCCGCTTTCTGGCCAGCTTTTGATAGGCCGGATTGCGTTCAATGCCGATCCAGCGGCGGTGCAGCAGTTTGGCCACTGCCCCGGTTGTGCCGGTGCCGAAAAATGGATCCAGCACCACGTCCCCAGGATTGGTGGAAGACAGCAGAACCCGGTAAAGCAGCACCTCCGGTTTCTGTGCGGAGTGGGCTTTTTCACCGTCTACCTGGATGCGTTCTCCCCCCTTACAGATCGGCAGGGTCCACAGGCTACGCATCTGCTTGCCGTGGTTGAACGGCTTCATGGCGTGATAGTTAAAGGTGTAGCGGCTTTCTTTGGATTTCTTGGCCCAGATCAGGGTTTCATGGGCATTGGTAAAGCGCACCCCCTTGAAGTTGGGCATGGGGTTGAGCTTGATCCAGATAATCTCGTTTAGAATCCAGAACCCCAGGTCCTGGAGAAGCTTGCCCACCCGGTAGATGTTATGGTAAGAACCGATCACCCACAGGGCGCCGTTGTCCTTGAGAACCCGCTGGGCGGCCCGCAGCCACTGTTCTGTGAACCGGTCGTAGGACCGAAAGCTGTCGAATTTGTCCCATTCATCATCCACAGCATCGACCTTGCTGTAGTCCGGCCGCCACAGTTCGTCCTCAAGCTGCATATTGTAAGGCGGATCCGCAAACACCAGGTCCATGGAGGCAGCGGGGAGTTTGTTCATCTCCTCCACGGCATCTCCAAGCAGAATCTGGTTACAGGGCAGGGTGCCGGTCACGATGAAATCTTTCCCCCCTGCCCCTGATAATGACGCTGCCGGACAACTTCAAACAGCAGCACGGCAAGGGCGACGCCAGCGTTGAGGGATTCCGCTCTACCCGGCATGGGGATGTGCACCCAGGTGTCCGTCAACCTGCGGGCCTGTTCTCCAGGTCCGTGGGCTTCGCTGCCAATGATCAGGGCGCTGGGCTGGCTGAAATCCGCTTCCCAGCAGGGAATCCCTTGATGGGCATCCGCGGTGAAGACAGTCAGACCCTCTATCCGCCGGCTGATATTCTGCCAGGATGTGCTGGCCAGGGAGAGCTGGAAATGAGCTCCCATCCCGGCCCGGACGACTTTAGGCGCAAAGGCATCCACCGTCCCGGGGGGCATGAGCAGCTCATCCACGCCGGCGGCCGCTGCAGAGCGCAGGATGGTGCCCAGATTGCCGGGATCCCGGATCTGGTCGGTGACCACCAGAAAATCTACCGGCCGGGAGCGCTCCGGGGCGGGCAGGGGGATGACTGCCAGGATCCCCTGCGGGGTTTCCGTGTCGCTGGCCTGCTGGAAAACTTGCTCGCTGACCGGTTCAATGAGCGCTCCCCGCTCCTTAAAGCTGTCGATCAGGGTCAGGCCGCGCTCATCGAGATCCCGGGTGTGTATGATCAACTCGGGAGTTCGGTCGTGGCGCAGCGCTTCTTCCAGCAGACGCACTCCTTCGATGACAAAGGCCTTTCGCTCCCGGCGGGCTTTGGAGCGAGCCTGCAGGCGGCGGATGTCCTTGATTTTGGGATTCCGGGTCGAGGTGATCATCAGAACAGCGTTTCCCAGACCTCGCTGAAGGCATCCACGGCGGGCTGGTCATAGAGCACCACCTGAACGATTTCCAGGCTGGTCTTTTTCGCTTCCGAGGCGTAATCGCGGACTGCGGTAAGGATCACCTCTGCGGCCTGGTCCAGGGGGTAGCCGTAGATCCCGGTGGAAATTGCCGGGAGGGCGAGCGAGGAGAGGCGGCGGGTGGCAGCAGCCTGCAGGCTGCCGGTGACGGCGGCGCGGAGCTTCTCGGCTTCCTCACCGGCGCCCCAGACCGGTCCCACTGCGTGGATGACAACCTCGCAGGGCAGGTCGCCGCCGCCGGTCACCGCCGGGGTGGCATGGTCCACCGGACCGTGCTCCTTCACCCAGGCAGTACTTTCCCGCTGAATGCTGGGTCCGCCCCGTCGGGCAATCACCCCGGCCACCCCGCCGCCGTGCTGCAGGCGGGCATTGGCGGCATTGACGATACCATCCACCTGGGCTGCGGTGATGTCCCCCTGGACCAGCTGGACCGCAAGGTCCGGGGCCAGTTCAACTGTTTTGAGGGTTTCGTTCATAATCGCCTCCCCTGTCGACTCTCTGGCATCGATTGTAGCATTAAACCAAAAAAGGACAGGCGGGGCCTGTCCTTCTGGTCGGCGGCGGCAGATCAGCTGATGGACGCTTTGGCTCTCTCGACCACCTGGGCAAACGCTTCCGGATGACGTACGGCCATATCCGCCAGCATTTTTCGGTTGAGGTCGATATTGGCCTCCTTGAGGCCGTAGATGAAGCGGCTGTAGGGCAGGCCGTTCTGGCGGGCGGCGGCGTTGATGCGGGTGATCCACAAACGCCGTAGATCCCGCTTCCGGGTCCTGCGGTCCCGATACTCGTACCAGAGGCTTTTCAGCATGGCCTCATTGGCCCGGCGGTAGAGCTTACTTCTGGTCAGGTACTTGCCCTTGGCCATCTTGAGAATTTTCTTGTGCCGCCTGCGGCGGTTGGGTCCTGTTTTGACTCTTGCCATTTGAAATCTCTCCTGCAGTCCCCTGGGCGCCGGTTGCCTGGATTTAAAATCCAGGTACCTGTTGCTGCACCCAGCAGCTGCACTACTCGAAATGAATTTTTTCCCAGCCGGATGATCGCATTTCCTGCATGCGCCCGGACCGTGTGCGGTTCTGGCTGGGGGAAAACCACACGGCGGGCTCCTGTCAACCTTTCGAAAAGGGAGTTTATTCTTTCGCGGGGGCGATTACCATCAGCATGGAATAGCCTTCGCGGGAGGGTTTCTGCTCCACTTCACCAACGTCGCTGAGCTCTTCAGCGATTTCCTTCATGATCTCCAGGGCAATTTCCGGATAATGGATTTCGCGTCCCCGGAATTGGA
This sequence comes from uncultured Anaerolineales bacterium, assembly GCA_964603385.1. Lineage (GTDB taxonomy): Bacteria > Chloroflexota > Anaerolineae > Anaerolineales > UBA11858 > B10-G9. The sequence goes on from CAZRUS010000002.1 coordinate 31,739, forward strand.
TGCGAACATTGACCTTTTTGTTTTCTTTCAGCCAGCGCCGGGCATCTCTGACCTTGAAGTTCCGGTGATGCTCCGTGGTCTTGGGCCGCAGGCGGATCTCTTTGACTTCAATCGTCTTCTGTGATTTGCGGGCCTTCTGGCGTTTTTTCTCCTGCTCGTAGAGGAACTTCCCCAGATCCATCACTTTGCAGACCGGAGGATTGGCATTGGGGGCCACCTCTACCAGGTCAAGCTCAGCTTCCCTGGCGATATTCAGGGCTTCATCAATTGGAACTATTCCTATGTTTTCCCCTTCGGGATCAATCAGGCGAACTTCGTTTGCCCTGATCCGATTATTCGCCCGGTAGTTAATGTTTCCTATTTTTCTCTCCTTTTTCGATAATCGCGATCTGGTTGTAGTCTTCGATCATACCATAATGACGGGAAAATCGTCAACGGAGGAATGTCAGTCCGGCCGGCACGGTCCCTTTCGGACCGCGCCTGGCAGAGCGACTAGATCTGGGCATGGCGGTCAATTTCCTCCTGCATGCGCGTGATCAGCGCCTCGACTCCCAGGGGCTCCAGCTGCTCCCCGGAGCGCAGCCTGGGGGCCACTGTTCCGGCTTCTTCCTCCCGGTCTCCAACCACCAGCATATAAGGGATTTTTTTCTTTTCCGCATCCCGGATCTTGGCTCCCATGCGGTCGCTGCGGTCATCCACCTCAACCCGGATCCCCCCCTGGCGCAGCTGCTCGGCAGCCTCTTGCACGTAGGGAAGATTGCGGTCGGTGATGGGGATGAACACCGCCTGGGTGGGCGCCAGCCAGAGCGGGAAGGCGCCGCCGTAGTGCTCTATCAGCACCCCCATGAAGCGCTCCATGGATCCCAGCAGGGCGCGGTGGATCATGTAAGGACGGTGCTGGTTGCCATCCTCACCAACGTAGGTGAGGTCAAAACGATCTGGCAGGTTGAAATCAAACTGAATGGTGCTCAGCTGCCATTCCCGCTCCAGGGCATCGATCATTTTCAGGTCGATCTTGGGGCCGTAAAAGGCAGCCCCCCCTTCGTCAATGTCATAGTTGAGTTCCGCGCGGTCCAGGGCCTTCCGCAGCGCTTCGGTGGCATCCTCCCAGCGCTCCGGGTCTCCAGCGGACTTCTCGGGATTGCGGGTGGACAGGTAGGCATGGAATTCGGTAATCCCGAACCCACGTAGAATGTGCAGGCAGAAGTTGAGCACACGATCAATCTCTTCCGGCATCTGCTCCGGGCTGCAGAAGATATGGGCGTCATCCTGGGTAAAGCCCCGCACCCGCATCAAGCCGTGCAGCACACCGCTGCGCTCATAGCGGTACACGGTGCCCCACTCCGCCCAGCGCAGGGGAAGATCCCGGTAGCTGTGCAGGGAGTTCTTGTAGATCATTATGTGGAAGGGGCAGTTCATCGGTTTGATGAAGTACTCCTCATCCTCGATCGTGATCGGAGAGTACATATTTTCGTCATACCAGGCCAGATGACCGCTGGTCTCCCAGAGCTGCTTTTTGCCGATGTGCGGCGAGTAAACAAACTCGTACCCGTTGGCCAGATGCTCATTTTTACAGTATTCTTCTGCCTTATGGCGGATGATGGCTCCATCGGGATGCCAGAGCGCCAGCCCTCCGCCTACCTCCGGATTGATGCTGAACAGGTCGAGCTCCTTTCCTACCCGGCGGTGATCCCGGCGTTTGGCCTCCTCCAGTTTGTGCAGGTATTTCTTGAGATCTTTTTTGCTTTTCCAGGCTGTACCGTAAATGCGCTGCAGCATCGGGTTGCGCTCATCCCCGCGCCAGTAAGCGCCGGCCACGTTGAGCAGCTTGACGGCTTCCGGGTTGATGTCCTGGGTGCTTTCCACATGCGGACCCCGACAGAGGTCTTCGAAGTCGTCGTGAGTGTAGGTGGAGATCACCGGCTTTTCATCCAGCGGTTCTCCATATTCATCCATGCCGCCTTCCTCCAGCCCGTCAATCAGCTCCAACTTGTAAGGCTGATCAGAAAACAGGCGCCGGGCTTCCTCAGCGGAGAGCTCCCGGCGGCGGAATTCATGATCCTCTGAGAGCACCCGCCGCATTTTCTCTTCGATCTCCTCCAGATCCTCCGGCGTGAGCGGTCGGGGGAGGTCAAAGTCATAGTAAAAGCCATCATCAATCGGGGGGCCGATGGCTATCTTGACTTCCCCTTCTGGAAAAATATCCCGTACCGCCTGCGCCATGACATGAGCTGCTGAATGTCTGATCCTCCACAAATGGGATCCGACATATTCTTTCTCTTTCTTTGCCATCCTGCACCTCCAAAACAAAAAACTCCTGCCAGCTGGGGCAAGAGTTACTCGCGGTTCCACCCAGATTTAAGCCGCCGATCTGGAAAGGTGGTGACTTATCTCTTTAGGCCGGTAACGGGGCCGGACGTTTCACCTTACTTCCCGGGGGGTTCAGGGGACCGCTCGCGGGGGGTATTCACGGTTGGCCTCCGGAGAAGGTTTTCAGTCTCTGACCTTCTCTCCCTGGCGGAGGGCCCAGCCGCTACTCGTCCCGGTCACTGCGTTTGGGGTTATGCTTTACTTTTAATAATTATAGCCTGTTTTGCTTAAAAAGCAAGCCGGCGGACTGCTGGGGGGCTGCAGACCGGTTACCCCTTATCCTGGAATTGATCCATGTAGGCCTTGATCTCAGGGACCGTGGTCAGCTTCTCAAAAAAGAAGTTGTTTACCAGGTTGATCACCTGATCGCGGGCGGCTTCCACAGCCCGGCTGAGCTCCTCCCCCGGGGTCTGATCGTTGAGGGCATTTCGCAGCTGCAGCAGATCACGGACCACCAGGGTTTCTTCATCCCCTTCCAGGGCGTCAATCACCGAGAGAATCAGCTGATCCGCCTGCGTTTTGACGCTCTCCAGAGAGATGCTGGAACCCGGCTGGCTGCTTTCGTCAATGGTCCGGATCAGGGCCCAAACCTGATAGAGCATGGTGGTGGGTTCGTCAAACAGCTCCCGGATGATGGCTGCTTCCTGGTAGCGCCCGGTCAGCCGGAAGATGTTGTACATTCTCTTGGCGGCCTTTCCATAATTGATCTCCCGGGTCAGGTATTTATTGACCTCATATTCCAGACGGCCGACATAATCATCCAGAGCGTCTGCCGAAACATGCTGGGAGAGTTTGGAGAAGATGGGGATGGATTCTCCCTCCAGGTAAATCTCCTGAAAATATGGATCCAGAAAGCCGTCCAGCGGGGTGATGCTGCCGTCCGGGGCTTCCCAGGTGACATCCAGCATGTTGCTGGTGTTGACCAGCTCTTTCCGCACCGGGTCGGCGACAATCCAGTCCAGTTTGCACCAGCCGGGCTGTTGGGCCGCCTGATGCCAGTCGATCTTCAGGGGATCCCCCTGGGGGGTTTCTGCTTTCAGGAATCCCGCTTCAACCTGGTCTGCCGTCCAGGAGATGGAGCTTCCTGCTTCCATCCTGCGCCCGTCGATGACAGCCTCTTCCGGGAAGGAGCCAAAGCGCACTTCCATCAGCTGATAAGTCGGGCCCTGTCTGGTTTCCAGCGCTTTCGTTCGAATCAGATCAGCCAGCATTTCACAGGCTGTTTCCCGGTCCTGGGCGAGGATATTGATGCGTTCAAAATAATCGGCATCGCCGGGATAAGTTTGGATCTTGGACTGGGCGGCGGAGCCGGAAAGGGCCAGGGCGGTTTCCACCTTGCCGGGGATGTCTTTGAATTCCACCAGCTTGCCCAGCTTCCGGAAATGGTCCAGGTCCTCCGGACTGAAATCCAGCATGGTCACTTTATGGCCAAATACTCCCTGTCTGGTATCGAAGACCACCTCGGATTCCTTTTGGGAGACGGCCACAGCAGTGAGCCACTGCAGGGCATCGGCTTCATCAAGCTCAATCCCCAGCCGCCGGGCAGATGCCAGGATCTGCTCCAGCTCGGGCTGGTTGCCTGGAAGGGTTTCCGTCATGGGATGTGCTCCTTATCTACTGTTAAAGTTTGAGATGGGAACTTGTCCAGGGACAAAGTCAGACCTGTTCGCGGGGGTTTACTGCTCCGGGGGGAGGCATTCCTGGATGAAAAATTCATATTCCGGGCAGGTGGACCCGTCAGGGAAGACGCAGGTGCCGATATTGTCTCCCGGTTCCAGGGTATATCCCTGGCGTTCACAAAAAGATTGGTTCTTTCCACAGCGGCCGGCCAGAAAATCCCATTCGTCGCATTCCTGGCCGTCCGGCAGCACGCAGATTCCCTGGGTGCCCTGGTCGGTTTCTCTCATTTCCAGGGTGTATCCCATCTCTTCACAATAAAATGAGGCCGGATTGGGTAAACCGATAAAGGGCTCCCCCTCCTCTTCATAGCTGAGATCAAGTTCCGGGCTGGGGGTGAATGTTGGCAGGGAAGGAGCACCCGGGCGGCAGCTGGTGGTGAGCAGCAGGATGATCAAGAAGACAGCAGGCAAGAGGAAATGTTTTCTATTCATGGTCTCTCCTTCATCGGGCGGAAGGGTTCCCTTCCCTGCGATGTTTATACCACAGTTGTTCGGGGGTAGGGGGGAAGACTGCTCAGCATCCGGATCTGGAAACATCCATTACAATCAAGAACATCAGGCAGATTTTTTTTGGGAGGTGTTTTTCATGATAGGGAAGACAGCTGATCGAGGGGGAGAATTGGCAGGGGAATTCGCTTATCTTACCGGGGCCTCTTCGGGGATCGGCAAAGCTGCTGCCAGGCGTCTGGCGCAGGCAGGCGCGGTGGTTGCTGGTGTGGCCCGAACCGAGGAGGATCTGGAACGAACCCGGCAGGAAATTCACCAGCAGGTCGGCGAAGATCGTTTCCTGCCTCTTGTCGGGGATGTCACCCGGGAAAACGAGGTGGCAGGGACCTTCCAGAAGGCGGTGGATGAATTTGGCAGCGTAGATATGGTGATTGCGAACGCGGGCTCCATGCGCGTAGCTGATCTGCAGGACACCTCTTTGGATCTCTGGGAGGATATGTTTGCCGTGCTTTCCAGGGGAGTGTTTCTCACTGCCCGGGCAGCCTTCCGACACTGGATCGGGGAAGGAATTGCCGGGAGACTGGTGATCACTTCCAGCAAGAACGCAGTCGCTCCCAGTCCGGGAGCCAGCGCCTATGCGGCTGCCAAAGCTGCCGCCCAGCATCTGGCACGCTGCCTTGCAGAAGAAGGAGGCCCCCATGGAATCCGCACCAACACCGTGCTGCCCGATGCAGTCATCCGGGGGACAAATATCCTCTCAGATGAGGAGCTCAGAAAGAGCGCAGACCGTCATGGGGTGCCCTTTGAGGAAATCTATGAGTACTACCGCAAGCGCAATGCCATGAATGTCTCCATCACCCCGGAGGATGTCGCAGAGGCGATGCTCTTCCTGTGCAGTCCTCGCAGCCAGAAAATTAACGGAGCCGCCCTGACGGTGGATGGGGGCATGTCCATCGCCTATCTTCGCTGAAGGAAATCGATCTTGTCAGGAGAAAAATAGTCCTCCCCGGGGGATAAGGAGCTGGGGACTGAGAACACCGCATGGCCGGAGGGTACCAGACTTAATTTTGCTGCCCTCCGGAAAACCCGCGGTGGAACTGCTGCAGATCTGTACGCTCTTCTCAGGAGAAAACGCCTTCCTCAATCGTCACTGGCTGGGGAGGGATTTTTGGATAGGCCGTCAATCTCTGAGGGTTGTTTCCGTACTGGCCATCATTTTGGAAATACTCAGTGAGCTTCTCGGGGCCGGAGATGATTTCCCGCTGAACAAAAAGGCCGCCGTTGGCACCGGGTTTGACCCGCCAGCGAACCAGCATGATGGCACCGCGGTCGATTTCGATCCCGGTGATCAGACGGGGCTGCACGCAGCTGCCGGTATTGAAGTAGGGCAGCTGGTTTGTTCTGGGAAGATGGGCACAGTGCGTATGACCGCAGAGCAGCGGTTGGCGGTTTTCTTTTATCCAGGAAAGCAGCTGCAGTTCGATATCCTTTCGGCGCTCCGCGTTGCTGGAGACGCGGCAGGGATTCTGGATACCTAATAACTGCAGGGGACGCCATAAATACCGCAGCAGCAGCCGGCTGATTTTCCAAAAGCGGTCGTTGAAATATTCCCCTTGATGCCCGTGGGTAACGAATATTGTTCCCCCGCTCTCCCGGTGAACCAGCACCAGCCCTTCATGGATCTTAATCTCGGGAAAAAGGGGTTCCAGTTCACCCCGGTAAGGATTGAAAGTGTACTGGAGGTTGCGGATTAAATAATCCTGCTGGCGGTATTGAATATCGTGATTGCCGTGGAGGTAATAAAAACGACCCTGGGCGTAAAACTCTCTCAGGGTGTTGAAGATGCCGGCATGTGCGGTGTGGATGTGTTGGGACTTGCGATTCTTCATCAGCTCGTCCCCGTCGCCAACTTCAATGTAGGTAAATCCCGCTTTCAAGTAGTGCTGCAGTGCGTAGGCGTAGATGGCATGATTCTGGGCGAATTCATCCGCCCAGGTGTTATCTCCCCGGTGGATGTCGCTGAAAAAGATCAGCCTGCTCTGATTGTCAAAATGGATCCGATCAGCGTCTTGAAAAACGGATGTCAGCTTTTCTGATTTACTCATATCTGCGTCCCGTTGGTCAACACAAGAACGGTAACATCAATGTCAACCCAAGGCAATATACAGCAGGTAAAGGTTCTGTTAAGATCTGGTTAAGCCTGATTGCTGAGCAAACAGAACGGTAAGGTAAGAACATTCTCTTCCCCCCCGTAGAGTCTGGTTTTCTAGTACAATCTTAAGGTGTCTTATGCAGGAATAATTTTACGGGAAGCTTTTACTCGTTGCCGATCTACCGGATCCCCGAAACGGCCATTATGAAATGACCAAGATTCGGAGCTTTCATCCGCTGACCGACCATCTTTCCGACCCCTGGCTGCTGCTGGATCGGAAGGGCGTTGTGCTGGACAGCAACCCTGCCTGTCGGGAGCTGCTAGGAATTTCCGAGAAGCAGGGGATCAACGGAACCAACTTGAGCAGTATTTTTGATGCTAAAGGTAAGGAAAGGTTTTCCCTCTTCCTGCAGAAGATTTCCAGCGAGTCTGAGCCAGATCAAATTCATCTAAACCTCCAGGTGGATGGTTCTTATCTGCCTGTCAAGGTAATTGCTGCTGTGCATCCCCTGCAGGGTCCACAGGGCAATGCCATTTCCTGCCTTATCCAATCGGCATCACCAGCCGGTGCGGAACTGCAGCGCAGGGAACCCGGTTTGGAAAATGAGGATCTGTTGTGGTTGAGCGAGCAAGGACGGCTGCTGATGTGGTTGAATCAGCAGCAAGAAATTTTCCAGTTTGCTGGACGTCAGCTGGCAGATAGAATTGGCCGCTGCATCGTTCTCACGCTGTCCATTACCGATCAAGATCAACTCCAACTGGAAGGAATTTTTGGGCTGGATAAGAGCAGGCTTTCCCGAGTATGGAATCTGGTGGGAGAAAACCTGCTCGGAAAAAAATACCGGCGGGATGAACGTTTCAATGATCAATACGACAAGCGTCGCTTGTTTGAACATCCAGATGGTTTTGCGGATTTCGCTGTCAGTGCTCTTCCCAAATCTGTCAGTCGGCAGTTGGCAAATTCACTGGGGATCCAGCAGGTCTACACCATCGGCCTGGAAGGCAACCAGCGGACGATGGGGAACTTTCATATCTTCACCCTGGATCCCGATCTTCAAATCAGGCCTGAGCTGGTGGAATCGTTTTCCTACCATGTGGCTCTGGCACTGGAAAAAGCGCAGTTCGCTGGAGACCTTCAAGACACTGAGCAGCGATTTCAAATGCTGTTTGAATATGCTCCGGACGGCTACTACATCAGCGATCTGAAAGGGAATTTCATTGATGGAAACCGGGCAGCGGAGAGAATTACCGGCTATTCCCGGGATGAGCTGATCGGGAAAAATTTCCTGGAAATTGGTCTGCTGCCCAACAGCCAGCTGCCCCGGGTGATGAAAGCGCTGGCCAGGAATGCTGCCGGAAAATCCACCGGGCCGGAAGAGTACCAGCTTGTTCATAAAGACGGAGAGAAGGTTCCCGTAGAAATCCGCACCTATCCGGTGAGCTTTAACGAAAAAACCCTGGTGCTGGGCATTGCCAGGGATATTTCCCTCCGCAAGCAGACCGAGGAAAAACTTATCCAGGCCGGGGATACACTCAACCGGGTTTTGGAAAGTATTGACGCGCATATTTATGTCTCTGATGTAGAGACCAATGAAATCCTCTATATGAACCAGCGCATGATGGAGGATTTTGGCGGCGATTTCACCGGGCAGATTTGTTACGAGGTTTTCCGGGGAAATGAGAAACCCTGTGATCACTGCACGAATGATACCCTGCTGGACGAGAAAGGAGAACCGGGGGAGGTGGTTGTCTGGGAAGGGCACAATAATCTTCTTGACCGCTGGTTTATGAATTACGATCGGGCGATCTACTGGTCAGATCAGCGATTGGTCCGTTTAGAGATTGCTGTGGATATTACGGAAAGTAAGCAGGCTGCCCGCGCCCTGGAGCTCAATGAAGAGCGCTACCGCAGATTATTTGAATCCGCCAAAGATGCTTTGATGACCCTGGTCCCACCCGACTGGCATTATGCCTCCGCCAATCCCGCCCTGATGGAATTATTCCGTCTGGAGAATGAAGAACAGTTTATTGGTCTGAAACCATGGGAGCTTTCCCCGGCGCAGCAGCCGGACGGGGAAAATTCCCAACAGCTGGCAGAGAAAAAAATCCAGACCGCCCTGGATCAGGGCTCCCACTTTTTTGAATGGCAGCACCGCAGGATCGATGGGGAAGTTTTCCCGGCGACTGTGCTGCTCACCCGGGTGGATACGGAACAAGAGACTTTCCTCCAGGCCACCGTCCGGGATATCACCAGCCGGGTTGAGGCAGAGCGCATCATGCAGCAGCAGATGGAGGATCTGGCTCTGATAAACACGCTCAATGTGGCTGCTAATGAGGGAAAAAGTCTGCAGGAAATTGTCGTACTGCTTCAGGAGGAAACCAAGCAGGTGTTCCATTGCCGCGATCTGCTGGTCTACTTCCTGTCCGAAGACCGCCAGACCCTTACCATTAATCTCACCACCTACAACCGCAGGGTTTTGGAAAAAATCAAAAACCACCTCGGAATTGCTATCCCGGAGAAAGTAGAGCTTCCGATCCAGCGGGATGGATTATTCTGGCAGCTGCTCCACCAGGACAAAGCCCAGATTATTTCTGAGCCGGATGAAATTGCCGAGATGATTTCTGAACCATTCCAGGTGGGGCTGCAGCCCGATGCGGACCAAGCGGGGATTGAGGAAAAAGTCGCCACTGCTCAACGCTGGTTGGATATTCGTTCCATCCTGTTCATTCCCTTGGTTTTGAAGGGAAGGACCATTGGTATGATCAGCATGACCAGTTCGGAAGTCTTCCCGGAGGAGGTTGGCCGGCGTTTCGGTGCTATTGCGGAGCAGGTGAGCGGGATTATCGAACGGACTCGCGCGGAGCAAGAACGGCAGCGGAATCTCCAGGAGCTGCAGTTGATCAACGAGACTTTTGTAGAGGGCACCCGTCTGGATGATATCGATCAGATATCTCAACTGCTGGCCGAGAAGATCCATCAAGCCAATCCTGGAAGCTATGTGATGATTTCTCTTTATGACCCGGAATATGAAGCGATCCGGGTCCGGGCCGTCACAGGGGTGGGGAAAATGATCGCCAGGGTGGCCGATCTGCTGGGCAAACATCCGACAGAAATTTTGATCAATATCAATCAACACCAGCTCGATCCGCATCTGGAGGAACTCTTCACCAGCGGCCGTCTCCAAGAGGTTCCTGAGGGATTGTATGCATTAACCAGGGGGGTGATCCCCCGGGCGATCTGCAGAACCATAGAGCGATTGCTGGGGATCGAAAAAACCTATATCGCGGGACTCAGTCTGGGGAAAAAATCCTCCGGAGGGATCACCGTATTTGTTAAAGAGGGGCAGGAGATTCGCTACCCGGCAGCCATTGAAACCATTGCTAATCATTTTGCTGCTGTTTTTGAGCGCCGCCAAATCATGGAGGAGATCGAACAGCGCACCACCCAGCTGGAAGCCCTCCGGGCAGTGGAAATGGATATCGTTCGGGAATTAAACCTGGATGATCTGCTGGTCTCGATTGCTGAGAAGGCAGCCTCGATGATCCATGCCAATGACAGCGGCTTCAGCATTTACAACCCGGAAGTGGATGCGCTTGAATTCCAGGCTTTCACCGGGAAAGAGGATGTCCTGCCCGAAAACACTGCCTTGAAGAAAACAGAGGGGCTGGCAGGGAAAGTGTGGGAGAAAGAGGAAACCATCATCGTCGATCATTACGCCAGCTGGGAGGGCCGGTCGGAGAAATGGGCTCAGGCATCCGGGGATTATTCAGTAATCGGCGTTCCCGTGCGCTGGGGAGATGAATTCCTGGGGGTGCTGGAACTGGCATTGGAGCCGGGGAGGCAGTTCGCCCAGCGGGAGATTGATTCCCTGGAGCTGTTTGCCAATCAGGCAGCCATTGCCATTCAGAATGCCCGTCTGTTCACAGGGGAGCATCACCGCCGGCAGGAAGCAGAAACACTTCGAGAAGTGGGCATGATCATCAACAGCATGATGGACCGCTCCCAGGTGTTGAATTCTATTCTGGAGCAGCTGCACCGGGTGCTGCCTTTTGACAGTGCCTCCATCCAGTTGATTGATGGGGAGAGCATTGTCGTTGAAGCGGTCGCCGGCTGCTTGGATCCGAATACGGTTCTGGGTCGAAGGTTCCTGGTGTCTGAAGATCTGCTGGTCAAGAATATTCTTGACCACGGGCAGGCCCAGGTTGTGGATGACGTCCGGGATAGTGAGGATTGGATTGAATTTGGGGACACACTACACGTCCGTTCCTGGATCGGAATGCCGCTCCAGTTCCGGGGAGAGATTATTGGGCTGATGACCTTGGACCATCACCGGGTCGGGCAGTACTCCAGCGGTGATGCTCAGTTGGCAATGAATTTTGCCAATCAGGCTGCAATTGCTATCGAGAACGCTCGTTTGCTGGAGAAAGCCCAGAAGCAGCAGCGCGAGGCGGAAACGCTCCGCGACGTCGGCATGCTGATCAACAAGAGCATGGATCGCAGCAGCGTGATGAACATGATCCTGGATCAGCTGCAGTATGTTCTGGAATATTCTAATGCTACCATTCAACTTCTCCATGATGACCACCTGACGATCGAAGCCGTTCGCGGCGCTGACAGTTCGAAGGAGCTGCTGGGGGCATCCATCCGGGTGGACGAACATAACATCATTCACTCGATGCTTACGGATGTGGAAGCAGTGGTCATCGAAGACCTCCAGCAAATTAAGGAGTGGCTCTATTATCCGGGGTCAGAAAACATCCATGCCTGGCTGGGCGTTCCGCTGGAAATTCAGAACAAGCGCATTGGTATATTAACCGTGGATCATCAACAGATCGGCCGCTACGATGAGCATGATGCCGAATTGGTCTCTGCCTTTGCTGCGCAGGCGGCCATCGCCCTGGAGAACAGCCGCTTGTTTGAGGAAGCCCAGCGGCGCATGTACCGGATCGAATCTCTCCGGGAAATTGACCAGGCCATTTCCGGTAGTTTGGATTTGCAGACCACGCTGGAAGTCTTGATCGGCCAGCTGATTAACACCCTGGAGGTGGATGCTGCTGCTGTGCTCCTTTACAAACCCGGACTGCAGACTCTGGATTATGTCAGCGGGCGAGGATTTCGGACTGACTTCCTGCAGTATACCTCGCTGCAGATCGGGGAAGGGCTTGCCGGAAGAGCGGCCTTGCAGCGGAAGATGATTCATGTGCCGGATCTGTCAGCGCAGGAGACCAGTCTGAAAAACTCTCCTCGGCTGGAGCAGGAATCCTTTGTCACCTATCTTGCGGAGCCGTTGATTGCCAAGGGAGAGATCGTGGGAGTGCTTGAGGTTTTCCACCGCAGCTTATTGAAACCTGATCACGAATGGATCGATTTCTTGGATGCCCTGGCCAGTCAGGCGGCAATTGCCATTGACCGCCTGAATTTGTATAATGACCTGGAACGCTCTAATGTGGAGCTGATCCAGGCCTACGATGCAACCATCGAAGGCTGGGCCAAAGCAGTGGAACTGCGGGATGGCGAAACCGAGGTGCACAGCCGACGGGTTGTTCAAATGACTTTGCAGCTGGCCAGACGGTTGGGCATTACCGGAGAAAGATTAGCCGATATTCGACGAGGTGCTTTGCTGCACGATATTGGAAAGATGGCTGTCCCCGACAGCATTCTGCTCAAACCCGGGGAGCTGTCTGATGAGGACTGGAAGGTGATGAAGCAGCATCCGGTCCTGGCCTTTGAAATGCTTTCCGGGATCGAATATCTCAGGCGAGCGCTTGATATCCCTTACTGCCATCATGAGCGCTGGGATGGCAGCGGCTATCCCCGGGGGGTATCCGGGGAGGAGATCCCCCTGTCTGCCCGGATTTTTGCGGTGGTGGATGTCTGGGACGCGCTGCTTTCCGACCGACCCTACCGGAAAGCCTGGTCTGAGGAAGAGGCTCTGGCCTATATTAAGGATCAGTCCGGAAAACATTTTGATCCTGACGTGGTCAAAGAATTCTTCCGGCTGATCGAGAGCAAATAATCTCATCAGCGGATTTGCCACCGGCAGCTGGGTGCTTTCCAGATGCAGGAAGCCTATCAGCCATCTCAGCTGCTTGGAAGAAGAACACGGCGGACAGCTTTTGATATAATTCCGTCTACCCTCTGCCGTCTGATTTTCAATGCTGCGCTTATCAGAGGGAAGATTGGAGCAGCAGGCAGTGGTATCTGGGGGGCCTGATTGGGTCAACCTGCAGGGCTCGTTTCTCTCCGATCAGCAACGCCGACCCCGATGAGCTGGCTGTGTAGTTGGAATTGATCCCTCCCTCTGGGCTGGGGCTCTGCCGTTGAGGGTCCTGGCAAACTGGTAGTCAGCGGGCAACTTCTCCAAAATTTTGTGTGGTGAGATGGGAAGTTCTGACCAAAGGGCAGCTCTGGAAGCGGGTTGCAGTCAAGAGACATCCTCAGAACGGCGGCGGGGGTGGGTCGTTGGACCCAGCCTATTCCATACAGGCAGACCTTTAGACACCTAACGGCTTTGTTAGGAATCTTTAGATAATTTTTATGGAATCTTCACGGCTGTCATTTATGATCAGAGGGCACCCCGGAATAGTGATTTGATGATGGTGAGTGAAATGGATACAGCGATCCGCGTTCTAACGGCAAGCGGAAAATCCTCATTTATAAACAAAATTAAGAGCTCTTTGTCCTCGGAGTCAATTGAGATCACGGTGGCATCCTCGGTTGGAGGGTTGAAGCAGTGTGTAGATCAGGGGGATCACGACCTGGTGCTGCTCCATCACCATTTCAAAAATCGGGATGGATTGAGTGTGCTTAAAGATCTGCAGGATTGGGGGGTGCAGATTCCGATTATCTGCATCACTCCTTCTGGAGATGTGGAATATGCAGTGCAGTCTCTCCAGTTGGGAGCAGTAAACTATGTGGTTGAGTGGGGAGATTATCCGCGCAAGCTTCCGGGATTATTTGAGAAGGCCACTTACAATTATCAGCTCAAACTGGCTTATGAACAGGCCCAGGAAAAGATTCATTCCCAGGCGCTGCTGCTCAACTATGTCCATGATGCGGTAGTTGCCTGGGATACCGATAACAAGATCACCTACTGCAATTTCGCGGCCCGGACACTCTTTGGGATGAAAGCCAAGAACTGTTTGGGGAAATCGGCAGAGACACATTATTTCTGCTTGTTTGAGCCGGAAGTCAAACTGCCGAAAGAACAAGGTACCCAGGAATTCCGACAGGAGCGGTGCTTGACTCGGCCAGATGGCAGGGAGATTTGGGTCAACAGCCGGGTTTCCTATATTTATGATCCGCTGGAAAAAACGAAAATTATTGGGTTTATGGATATCTCCCGGGACATTACTGAGAGAAAGCGCATTGATGAGGAGATGCGGAAAGCTCAAGAGAAAATGGTTGAGTCTCAGCATTTAGCTGAGCTGGGAGAACTGGCTTCCGGAGTGGCTCATCAGATAAATAATCCTCTGACGGCGATCATCGCCGAATCTCAGATGGCGCGTAGAAAATTGGTCCGCCCTCATCCAGCCCATGATTCCCTGGAGGCGATTGAAGAAGCCGGCTGGAAGGCCCAGCAGGCCGTTTCCAGGCTGCTGGAATATACCAGGGAACCAAAGGCGACCTATCAGCCGCTGTCGATCAATGAAAACATTCACCGGGCATTAGCAGCCATCAAAAATCATGATCCTGAGTTGAACGAGACCATCCAGCTTCAGCTGGCTCATGATCTGCCCGATGTGGTGGGAAATGCCCATCAGCTGGAGGATCTGTGGATCAAATTGATCTCTGGGAAACGGGGCCAGAATGGGGAACGGATGGTTAGCTCAATCACCATTAAAACCTCTCCCTGGAAAGATAAGGGGGCGATTATTGAAGTCCAGGATGACGGGAATGTCCTCAGCCAGGAAGAGCTGGATAAGTTCTTTGAGCCGGACTATTATCAAGAGGAAGATGGACCAGGGAGCGGATTAAGCTACAGCATTTGCCGGGAAATCGTCCGCCAGCACCGGGGTACGATCCGAGTGATCAATCAACGGTACCAAGGTACCAGTATACAAGTATTTCTACCGGGAGGAGAACAGGCATGGAGCCAGCCAATATTCTAGTCATTGAAGATGATGTGATTGTTGCTCGAACTATCGAACGCAGCCTCAGGGGAGATGAATTCAAAGTCACTGTGGCACACAGCGGCGTAGAGGGGTTGAAAATTGCCCGCCGCAAGACCCCGGATTTGGTCATTCTGGATATCATTATGCCGGGGATGGATGGGTATACCGTCTGCAAGGAGATGCGGGCGGATATGCTGCTGACCGATGTGCCCATTCTCTTCCTGACAGCCAAGATCAAGGATGATGATCGGATTGCTGGTTTTAAAGCCGGGGCGGATGATTATCTGACCAAGCCGTTTAATGTTGATGAACTCATTCTCCGGGTTAGAGCGATTCTGCGGCGGACGCGCTACCGTCCAACGGTTCCTGAGAATCAGCAGGACATGGTCCAAAATGAAAACCTCAGTCCGCGGGTGCGGAAGATCCTTGAGCAGGCGGAATCGGGGACAAAAACGACCCAGACCAATCATTGCCTGGTGATGGGTGAATATGTGCTCGATACGCGCTCTTTTCAGCTGCACACACCGCATGCTGATGAAATCAGGCTGACTCCTGTTCAGTTTGATCTGCTTTATCACCTGATGGTTCACCCCGGTCAGGTGTTTTCTCCGCAGCGGTTGCTTGACGAGGTATGGGATTATCCCACCGATGCCGGCAGTCCGGATCTGGTCAGGGTGCATATAAAAAACCTGCGGGAGCGTATAGAGGAGGATCCCCGCGATCCGAAATTCGTCCGCACTGTGCCCGGTTATGGGTACACAGTCACCACGGAAGAGGATTAATCCAGGAGGAACATATTCGTATAGTAGAATGGATACCAATTGATGAACTTGACAGGTAATTATCAACTATGGTGCCGATCTTTTCCAGCTGCCGACTGCTTATTTAATTCTCACTGATTTTTTTTCTAAAGTTTGTTATTTGCTTTGGCAGGGAAGTATTTCGAAGACGATCATTTCTGGAAATTTCGAACTGCGATGGGGCAATTGGATCCAGAACGGTAACCAGACAATTCATCCTGGTATGCTTTTTTCCATCAAGAAAGATTGACCGGCCCCTTGTGGTTGTTTGCAGGTAGAAGAAAATGACCGTATTCGACAGCACAGCAGTGATCTCATCCGAGCATCTTCTGGAATATGTTCAGGAGCTGAGCAACAGACTGACTGATTCCCTGGATCTGGAATCAGCGCTGAAGGCATCTTTGGATTATGTGCTGGATACTCTGGACAGGGAGAGTGGAGCAATTCTGGTTCATTCCTTTTCCAGCCCAGATCCGGTATTGATAGTCTCCAGGAATCTCGATCGTCAGTGGAGGGTCCAACTGGATGACAAGGCCAGTGAGCTGCGAGAGATCTCCCGGGCAACCCAGCGTAGAGCAGCGAATTTCCAGCAGGACCCTGCCCTTTCTCTGGCGGCAGCTTATCCACTCAGGGTCCGGGACAATGCTATGGGAACCCTGCTGCTGCAGGGGCCTCCCTGCCGGGAAGAAGAGCTGACCATTCTTAATCATCTAGGGCAGGTGATTGCCCGACGGATTCTTCAGGATCAATTTGACTGGTCAGAAAGACGGCCTAATCAGGAGCTGGCAGCGATCCTGATGACCTCAGCGTTGATCAATAAGGGTATGGCTCCCAATGAGCTGCAGGCCCGATTGATGCGCAGCATCTATCGATTCTTTCAGGTAGAGCACGGCGCGCTGATATTATTGGATGAGGATGATCATCATCTGGCTATTGTAAAAACCCTGCGTAATGACGCCGAATGGAACTACCAGGTATATCTCAAGAATGAACCCAGTCTGATCGGCAGTTGTATTGAACGAGGGGAAACCCTGGTGGAGAATCAGCTTCAAGATCATCCCTCATTTAATCCCGACGTTGATGTCATCAGAAATACGACTGTTCACAATATGCTGTGTTCTCCGCTGATGATTGATGAAGAAGTCCAGGGTGCGCTGGTGCTGTACAATAAGCACCAAGGGAATTTTGATGCCTATGATCAGCGGCTGATCACGACGATATCCAAAATGATTTCCTATACGATTTATGATATTGATCTGGTGCAGCGCTTGCGGATTGCCAGTGCGGAGCTGGAGGTCAGCCGCTGGCAGCTGCTGCAATCCAGAAACACGCTGCGGGCCTTGTTCGATAATATCCCTCTCTCTATGTACATCGTGGACGGCCGTTATTCCTTGGTAGCTATCAACCTCAGTCGTGCTAACCGCGCAGATAAAAAACCCAGCGAACTGGTAGGGAAGAAATGTTATCAGGCGCTGTATGGCCGGGATGATCCCTGCCCGAGCTGCCAGGTGGATCGAACTTTGTTCGGAGGGGAGGACACGAACCGCAGTGCTAAAGAATATCTGGATGACCATCACAGCCTTGATTGGGAGATCAGCACCTACCCCATCGTGGGGGATAATGGGGAGGTCCGGCAGGCAATTCTCATTGAGGATGAGGTCACGGAAAGAAAACGGCTGGAGGACCATCTGCTGCAGTCAGAAAAGCTGGCTGTGGTGGGACAGCTGGCTGCCGGGGTGGCTCATGAGATTAATAATCCGCTGACTGCAATCGTGGCCAATACCCAGCTGCTCCAGCAGGAGTTTGGTGAGGATGGTGAAGCCCGTGAGGCGCTGGAGCTGATCGAGTTTGCCGGCAGCCGGGCAGCCAAGGTGGTCGGCAATCTGCTGAATCTCGCCCGTAAAGATCAGTATGAATTCCGATCCGCTGATGTCAATTCGCTGATTAAGGAATCCCTCTATCTGCTCCAACATGAAATCAAGGCCCACGGGGTCAAGATGATCTTCCAATCCGGCGAAGATTTACCCCTGCTGCAGATGAGCAAAGAGCAGATCAAAGGGGTGTGGACCAATTTGATCATCAACGCGATCGATGCCCAAAAAGGACAGCAGACCAAGGAAATTCGGATTAACACTTCGGCCGATGATGAATTCGTATATGTCACCATTGCCGACCGCGGTCCGGGTATCGAGCCGGAAAAAATGAAGAGGATATTTGAACCGTTTTACACCACGAAAGTCGCTGGAGAGGGCACCGGTTTAGGGCTGACCATCTGCCAGCGTGTGATCAAACAGCACGGGGGACATATCGCGGTAGACAGTGAGGTCGGAAAGGGCACCCAGTTTACCGTGCAGTTGCCTCACTCTGAGTAACAAGCACCTTTAGGTTTTCTTTACAGATCTTTCACTCGCTTTTTATTCACCTCTAGATTTGAGTATGTTAAATTGAGACTGTGTGCCGTTCGCGGTCCTGTGAGCCGTGGAAGACCCCCTTTGGAACGGTGCTGCAGCCAGATTCTTTGTGCCAGGATCTGGGAGGATAGGAATCCCCGGAGGGATGTGGAGAGTTTTCTTCGAAACGGGGAATAGAAAGCGCAGGGAAAATATGATCCCGGTTACCCGCCTCAACGGCTCAGAGTTGTTCATAAATCCAGATTTAATTCTGACCATTGAGGTTACCCCCAATACAGTGATCACCTTCACAAGCGATGAAAAAATAATCGTGCAGGAATCTCCGGACGTCATCGTCAATAAAATCGTCGAATTCCAGGCTCGGGTTCGCAAATTTAAAGTGTCCTCCGAGCCAGAGGATTAGTTCATGGATCTAGGAAGCATTATTGGCGTTATTGCAACCATCGTCATCATTCTCGCCACGTTGATTATCGAGGGCGGGTCGCCGGCAGAACTGATTGCCCACCCGCAGGCCATCTTGCTTACTTTCCTGGGATCTTTGATGGCTGCCGGAGTTTCCGCACCCTTTTCCACGTTGCTCGCGACTCCAAAGCTGTTTCTGCTTTCCATCCAGGGAAATAAATTTGATCGAAACGAAGTCATTGATACCTTGATTGAGATGGCGGGAAAAGCCCGGCGAGATGGTCTGCTCGCGCTGGAGGAAGAGATCAAGAATATTGAGGACGATTTCTTAAAGAAGGGTTTGATGCTGGTTGTGGACGGTGTGGATCAGGCACAGGTCAAGTCCATCCTGCACACGGAAATTGTCCAGATGAAAGAACGTCATGCTCTGGGGGCTAATATGATCAACGGCGCAGGAGGATATGCCCCCACTTTCGGTATTATCGGTACGGTAATGGGATTGATCGGCGTGCTTCAGAAACTGGACGACCCCAGCACGTTGGGACATTCAATCGCGGCTGCTTTCCTGGCTACCCTCTGGGGGCTGCTATCCGCCAATGTCTTCTTTCTGCCTCTGGGCGGAAAGCTGGTTACAAAAACGGAAGAGGAAGTGGCCTACCGTGAGATGCTGATTGAAGGGATCCTTGGCATCCAGGCTGGTGAGAACCCCCGCATGCTGCGGGAGAAGCTCAACTCTTACCTGCCGCCAAAATCCCGGCAATCTGATGATGAGGTCTGATCGAAGATGGAATCCCTGGGAGAACGATCATGAGCCACGGCGGAGATGACAGTGCAAGATGGATGATCAGCTACTCTGACTTTATGACTCTGCTGATGGTGCTGTTTTTAATCCTTTACTCCATGAGTCAGCTTGACAACCAAAAGTATGATCAGCTGGCAGATGGCTTGAATATGGCTTTTTATGGGCCTGGTCCAGGTGTGATCAATCCCAATAGTGACCTGGGTGATCTGAGTGAAGGTCAAGAACCAGACCCGGTACTCATCCTGGGTATGTCCAAGGCACCTCAATCTTCTCATGAGGTCGCTGAGCAGCTTACCAAACTGCTGAACACCCAAAGCATTGAAGGGATGGTGTCGGTACAGAATAATATCGAGGGGGTGCTGATCTCGGCTTCTGAGAGTCTGCTTTTCCTACCGGGTTCTGCAGAGCTCCGGCCAGAGGCCTACCCTGTGCTGGAATCTTTGGCCAGCATACTGCAATATCTCGAAAATGATGTCCGGGTGATCGGTCATACCAATGACAGCGAACCTCTCAGTGATCAATATCCCACCCGCTGGGAGTTATCCTTGGCCAGGGCGATGACCATTGTTCATTATCTCACTGATTTTGGGATTGAACCGGAGCGGTTAATCGCTGCTGGTCGAGGGGAACATCAACCGCTCTTTCCCAATGACACCTCTCGTCATCGGGATCTGAACAGCAGAGCGGAGATTATTGTCATATATCCGAAAGAGGATAACGCTATCCAGCCTAATACTACCCATCGGGTCGAGCCCAAAGCAGAACCCTGACTATTCAAGCACGAGGAGTGATCATACCTAATGAATAAATTCCAATCCCACCCAATTCTGAGATTCATTCTTGTTGTTATCTTGATGCCGGCGCTGCTGATTAACTTTGTCTTGGCCTACATCATCTTCCAGGAGGTCGAGCCCACGGCGGAACCCTGATTGATCGCAAAAGAGGAGTAATTGTGTCTCAGGTATGAATGTCAATCCTCCCCAATATGGAAATTCATTTCGGAATGCTGGTGCCGGCAAGGCGGGTGACATGTTGACTGTCCTACCTCAAACAGGGGATCAACCCCACCGTAGAACTCTGATTTATCGCGGACGAGGAGTGATCGTGTCCAATGAATAAAATCCTTTCTTCTCCAATATGGAAAGTCATTCTGATGGTGTTGCTGGTGCCGGCATTGAGTTTAAACTTTCTGATGGCCTACATCATCTTCGTCCCCAATACTTTTCCAAAACCATTTTATCTGGTGTATGAGTGCTCCCCTGGGGGGGCTGCGGTGGTTGAAAGTCAGGAGGGGGCTGTTGTCCCCCAAAGCACCGAAGAATCACCAGCAGAAGAGAGTCAGGTGGTGAAGCCGGGGCAGGGGATTATGTATGATACCGGAACCAAAATCATCAACCTGGCTGAACCCAACGATCCCCGCTACATCTGGGTCAATATTGTGCTGGAATTCATGCCTTCCAATCCACATTACTTGGAAATGGAGCA
This sequence comes from uncultured Anaerolineales bacterium, assembly GCA_964603385.1. Taxonomy (GTDB): domain Bacteria; phylum Chloroflexota; class Anaerolineae; order Anaerolineales; family UBA11858; genus B10-G9. Next base: position 52,402 of record CAZRUS010000002.1, read on the forward strand.
TGAAGAATTGAATCATTACCTGGAGGAATTCAATCACGAAATAGAAGATAAGCTGCCAATTATCAATGACAGCCTGATATCCATGCTGTCCAGCAAGTCGTTTGAGGATGTTTATACCACAGAAGGAAAGGAGCTCATTCGGCAGGAGATGGTTGCTTTGCTGAATGAAAAGCTGCCTTCCCACCAGATCATGAATGTTTATTTTACTGAGTTTGTGGTTCAATAATTTTTTCAGTGTTCAGGAAGACGATACGCTTACCGCTTCCATTTCATCTTGTCTCTTACTTAGCAATAGATATGTTTACCTGCGGAGCAGCTTATGTTAAATCAGGATGAAATTGATGCCCTATTGAGCGGAAAATTAGATATCGAGGATCCTGGTGGAGGGATACAGGAAACCCCCACCCCCCTGGCAGACGAAGACGGTTCCTCAGCCAAACAGAAAACTGTCCGGGCTTACAACTTCTGGTCGCCGGACCGTTTTTCTCAGGAACAGATGCGGGCAATTGCCATCATGCATGAGGATCTGGCGGAGCGGCTGAGCACCTCCCTGCCGCCCTTCCTGCGCGCTAACCTTAAACCCCGACTGGTGCATACCGAACAGGGCCGTCTGCACGACATGATGGAGGAGCTGCCCCGGGTGGTTCATACGGAGCAGGGGCGTTTGCATGATTTGATGATGGGACAGGATCCCTCACAGCTCTTCCATATGATCAGTATGAACCCGCTTCCCGGGGTGCTGATTATGAGTATCACCCCGAATATTAATAACATCATTCTTGAGCTCAGGCTGGGTGGAAAACCCAAGAGCGTACACAAACACGAGTCCCTGACCAAGATAGACCAGATGCTGCTGGCTGAATTTGCTGAAATCGTTATCAAGGATCTCAAACCCGTTTGGGGAAAGCTGGTTGATGTTGAACCTGAACTGGATGACAGCACGGGAAATACCTACTGGATCCAGATGACCATGGGCAACGATCGGGTGCTGCTGGTCTCCATTGAACTCCGGCTCCACGAGGAAACCGGGGCAATGAACATTTATATCCCCTTTAAAATGCTCAAACCTATTGCTGCACGACTGCGCCCGCAGGCGCTTCTGTCGGTGAAAGGCGGTAGATCTCAGGATGCCATGGAACAACGAGATTCCATCGAACGGCTTTCAAAAGTCAATTTGCCGGTGCGTTTGTTCCTGGGCAGTACCACCCTTTCTTTGGGTGAACTGGCTGGACTCAGTCGGGGTGATGTGATTCCCCTGGAGAGTTTTGTGGATGAGCAGCTTCCGGTGCAAATTGTCGACCGCACCCGATTTCTGGCTCAGGCGGGACGTATGGGAAAGCGGATTATCGCTCAAATCACATCAATCATAGAAAGCTGACCATGGGAGAGATTTTGTCAAAGAGGTGACTTATGTTGAACAATTTGGATCGAGATCAAGAGAGCCAGGGAAGAGCCAATCCGGAGGCAGCTGGGGAACCCATTCCAGAATCTTCTCCTGATGCCATCCCATCTTCTGCAAAAAATGCTGGGGAGGGAACCTCAACCCCCGAAAGCCCGGGGGCGGAAGGATCGGCGGTTGAGTCTGAAGGTCCTCTCCAGCAGGGGAGTACGCCCAAAACCCCTCCGCTGCCTGACCGTGTTCCGAATGAGCAGCACCTGTCCACCATGAAGCCCCAGAAGAAATTTTCCATGGCGGATCTCAACGCAGTCAATTATGAGATGCTGGTGGATGTTCCCATCAAGGTCACTGTCGAGCTGGGGCGGAGCCAGATGACTGTGCAGGAAATCCTCGGGTTGGAAAAAGGGTCGGTAATCGAGCTGGATCGGATTGCTGGTGATCCGGTGGATGTGTTTGTCAATGACTATTTGATTGCCAAGGGTGAGGTAGTGGTGGTGGATGATAACTTTGGCGTTCGGATTACCCAGATCATTGCCTCGCATTCCCTGGTCGGGAAAAACTGATGCTGAAAAGGTTTCTTCAGAAGCTGAAAGGTCAATTTGGGAAGCAGAAATCGCTGGTCTGGTTTGTAGGCCTGGTGATTTTGCTCGCTGCCAGCTTGCTGTCAGTGCTGGCTTGGGGGGGGATGCCCTCCCTGCAGGAGCCCTCACCGGACGGTGGTTCGCTGGATACGCCGGGCTTATTCCTGGAGGTAGTCTTTAAACTGGGGATCGTCCTGTGTTTGATTTACCTCAGCTTTCAAGTATTCAAACGCCTGCAGAAAAATCCTGGGGCCGGAAAAAATAACCAGATGACCGTGGTGGAATCCCTGCGGCTTTCCCCGCAGCAGTCCCTTCATCTGATCCGGGTCAGTGATTCCTTCCTGCTGATTGGCGCTACAGACCAGAGCGTTACAAAACTGTCCACAGTGGATCTCGCTCCAGAAGTGGTTGAGTCCTTGGCAGAGGAGGCAGCCCCCCAGGAGTTTTCTGCCCTTTTCCAAAAGGTGATCCAGCGGCGGGCCGCAGATAGAAATCAGTGAGCAAGGGATCTAGGAATGAAGCCTAAAAAAATTCTCCTCATTCTTTTGACAGCCTTGATGGCCCTGATGCTCAGCGGCTGCGTTGGCAGCGAGGAGTGGCAGGCTCCCGGCGTGACCCTGTCAATTGGCTCAGAAGAGGATCCGGAGCAGGTCAGCACCGGGGTTCAGCTGCTGGTCCTGCTCACCGTTCTTTCGCTGGCGCCGGCAATCCTCATTCTGGCAACTTCGTTTACCAGAATCGTGATCGTCCTATCCATGGTCCGCAGCGCGATTGGGACGCCAACGATTCCTCCCAATCAGGTGGTGATTGGGCTCTCCCTGCTGCTGACATTTTTCATTATGACGCCGGTATATCAGCAGGTGAACACCCAGGCCATTGAACCTTACCTGGACGGTGAAATTGACCAGTCCACGGCTGTGGATGAGGCCGTGGGCCCCATTCGTGATTTCATGTTTTCTCAGGTGCGGGAGAAAGATCTTGAGCTTTTTGTCAGCCTCAACGGCCAGGAGCGTCCGGATACCCTGGAGGATATTCCTACCGTGGCCCTGCTGCCCGCTTTTGTGATCAGTGAATTACGGGCTGCGTTCATTATGGGGTTTGCTATCTATATACCATTCCTGGTCATTGATATGATCATCTCCAGCATTCTGCTGGCCATGGGAATGATGATGCTGCCGCCCTCCCTGGTTTCCCTGCCGTTCAAAATTCTGCTTTTCGTGATGGTGGACGGCTGGTACCTGATCACCCGATCCCTATCTATGAGCTTCTTTTAAGTATGAATGAACCTGCCCTGCTGTTATTTGCTCAAAACGCGCTTACTGTCACGCTGCTGGTGACCGGACCTGTGCTGCTGGCCAGCCTGGTGATCGGTTCCCTGGTCAGCCTCATCCAGGCCGCTACCCAGATTAATGAGGTTACCCTTACCTTTATCCCCAAGATCATTGGGGTGGTGCTGATTTTTGTCATTCTGGGGGGGTGGATGGGTCAGCAGATGCTGACCTTCACCAGCGATGTTTTCACTAATCTGACCACTTTCATCCGCTGACCCCGGGTCATCGGGCGATCCTCTCCTCGGTTCTCAGACAGGGTCCAGCCGATCCAGGACAGACATGGACTGCTGAAACCGCTGTCGGAAGCCAGCCGGTCATGTCACAGGAGTGTCGACGTTGTTTATGGCAGGGAGGTTATTTGAATGCCAAACCCCCTGCCATACTTGGATGCTGCACGTCTCGCAGTCTCTATTCCGGCTTCCGGGGGCTGCCCCCGGAACCTTTGCTGCCGGGCAGTTTTCTCAGCGGCGTGGGGGCTGCCGAACAAGGGCTTACTACCGTTGATAACCTTTCCCGTCCGCATCCAGATATCCACATCCCATCACCTGAATAGTTTTCTAACCGGAACATGATGGTGGGTATATCAGGGGATTGCTGGATGGCAGGGGGGCGTTTCATGCTGGATCCGGACAGGCTCGATTTCCTTTTTCAGCGGCTGCAGAGCATTCTGAACAGGGATCTGGAACGGGTAGCGGCTCCTGTAATGCGAGCCGGGCTGCAGGAGACCCAATCCGGCTGTCCACTCTTCCACCGGGAACGCGTGGGCACTGCAAATGATCGGGATGGACAAAGGTAACTTCTCAGTATCGTCCAAATCGGAAAAACATTAAGGGGGAGGCCATGATATTTATGCGATCTTTAGTTTTGCTTAACCGTTCGTTTACTGACAGATCACTCGGCTATCAGTATCCTTAATCCAGCAGTATCACAGAGAGGATCAGCAGCCAATGATTGTTTCAGTTTCTCAAACGCAGGTGTTCTTTTTGGCCTTAACCAGGATCCTGGCCATCCTGATTAAGATCCCTGTGCTGGGGGGCAAATTGATTCCCAACCAGATTAAGATCGGACTGGGCATCCTGCTGGCGATTATTCTCATCCCCTGGGGGCTGCTGACGGACTACACAGAGCCCATGGGATTGCTGCCGTTCGCTTTTGCTGTCGGGGAGGAGCTGTTGATCGGAACGCTGGCCGGATTTGCGGCGGAGATGACCTTTGGCGCTCTGGAGATCGCTGGGGAGATGATGGGATTGACCAGCGGGTTCTTTGCCGCCAAAATCATCAACCCGGCTTTTGATACCAAAGGCTCACCCCTGACCAACTTCTTTTACATGGTAGCGGTCACCTATTTCCTGATCATTAACGGGCACCACCTGCTGCTTGTCGCTGTCAGAAGATCCTTTGAAATTTTGCCAATCGGTCAGCCGCTGCCCGTGTTTCCGGCGGAAAGACTTTTCACCCTCACTGGAGGCCTGATTGCTGCAGGTGTGCAAATGGCTCTGCCCATTGTCGGTGCCCTGATGCTGACCAACCTGACCTTGGGTCTGCTGGCCCGGGTCGCCCCCCAGATCCATGTTTTTTTTCTGGGTATTCCCCTCAAGATTGGTCTGGGAGTATTGACCTTGATGGTAACCATGAGCAGTCTGCTGCCCATTATGGAGGAGATGTTCAGTTCCTCCGCGTTATGGATGGTGGAACTGCTGGGTGGATAGAGATCTATGTCATCGGAAAGGACTGAGGACCCAACCCCCCGGAGGATTCGGGAGGCAAGGGAAGAAGGCAATATCGCTTACAGCCGGGAGCTGAACGCTGCGGCTGCTGTGCTGGTCGGTACCTGGCTGCTCCAGATGCTCGGGCAGAGGATGCTGTCCGACATGCGCGGGCTGCTGAATTATTCCTTTTTCAACCTGCCCGTCAGGGATGTTGACGGATCCTGGCTCCGGCAGCTGATCACTGCTTCAGCCTATCAGGTGGGCCCGACGGTGGGTCTGTTTGTAGCGGGTCTGCTGTTTGTCGGGGTGGTGGTCTCCTTGCTGCAGACTGGATTTTTGTTCGCTCATAAAAAGTTGGGCTTTGACTTCAATCGCGTTAACCCCGCCCAGGGGTTCAAGAGGCTGTTTTCCATGCAGGGACTGGTGGAAATGCTCAAATCTCTGCTGAAAATCATTGTCATTGGTTGGGTGGCTTATGGGTTTATCAGATCGCATCTGCCGGAGCTGATGGGATTGACCGGATTGGGCATTCAACCGGCTTTGAAAACCTGGAGCAGCCTTGCACTCAGCCTGGCAGGTCGGGTCGGCGGCACTTATTTACTGCTGGCAGCGGCGGATTACGGGTACCAGCGCTGGCAGCATATGAAATCGCTGCGGATGACCAAAGAAGAGGTCAAAGAGGAGATGAAGCAGCGGGAAGGCGATCCTCATGTTAAAAGCCGCATCCGCCGGGAACGTATGCGGATCGCCCGGTCCCGAATGATGGCCCGGGTGCCCGAGGCGGATGTGATCATTACCAATCCCACGCACCTGGCGATTGCTGTCCAATATGACCCCCAGGAGATGAACGCCCCGGTGGTGCTCGCCAAAGGGGAATATAAGATTGCCGAACGAATCGTGGAGATTGCCCGCGAGCATGACATACCGGTCACCCAGAACATTCCCCTGGCCCGGGCCCTGTTCAAGTCCGTGGATATTGATCAGGAGATTCCCCCCGACCTGTATTTGGCCATGGCAGAACTGCTCGCCTATATTTACCGCCTGGAAGGAAGGCATCAGGCCTAACGGATTCTTATGACACCAACGACAACTGCAGGCACAGCAAGTGGTTTTTCTCTCCGCAGCCTTCTGGACTCTCAGGATGCAGCCCTGGCGATCGCGCTGGTGGGCATTATCGCCCTGATGATTCTCCCCCTGCCGGCGTTTATGATTGATCTGCTGATCGCCATCAATCTGGCGCTCTCCATTGGGATCATCATGATCACCATGTACATTCGCCAGCCGATGGAATTCAGTGCATTTCCGACTGTTTTGCTGCTGGTTACGCTGCTGCGTCTGGGGATCAATATCTCCACCAGCCGACGCATCCTGCTGGACGGCAGTGCCGGAAAGGTGATTGAGACCTTCGGCAGTATGGTGGTCGGCGGCAACTATGTCATCGGTGTGGTGGTCTTTTTGATGCTGATGATCATCCAATGGGTGGTGATCAATAACGGGGCCGGCCGGGTTGCCGAGGTGGCTGCTCGTTTCACCCTGGACGCGCTGCCCGGCAAACAGATGTCGATTGACGCAGATTTGAATGCTGGTTTGATCGATGAAGCGCAAGCCCGCCTCCGCCGCAGGGAAATTCAGGAAGAGGCCGATTTTTACGGCTCGATGGACGGCGCCAGCAAGTTTGTCAAAGGTGATGCCATTGCTGCGGTGGTCATCATGCTGGTTAATATTCTCGGCGGATTTTTAATTGGGATGCTCCAGCACCAAATGAGCGCCCTGGAAGCGCTGCAGAATTACACGCTGGTCACCGTCGGAGCCGGTCTGGCTGTGCAGATTCCTGCGCTGCTGGTTTCGGCAGCGGCCGGCTTCCTGGTCACCCGGTCCACTTCAGATGGATCTCTGGGGTCCAGTCTCAGCGGACAGCTTTCCAATCGCAATGGCTTGATTGCCGTGGCGGTGATCATCACTGCCATGGCGCTGGTACCCGGTCTGCCCAAACTGCCTTTTCTGGCTATCGGTGGGCTGATCGGTGGGACGGCTTATTATCTCTGGCGGGAGGAACAGCAGGAAGCGCTGTTGGAGGAGGAACCGAAGCCGACCTACACTGAGCCGGAAACTCCTCAGGATATGCTGGAGATGATTGTGGTCGATCCCATGGAGGTTGAAGTGGGGTACGGCCTAATCCCTCTGGTGGACAACCAGAACGATAACTTGCTGGATCGGATCACCCAACTGCGCCGTCAGGTGATGAGTGAGCTCGGTCTGGTCCTCCCGGTGGTCCGCGTTCATGACAATCTCAATATCCCGCCCCAGGCTTACCGACTGAAAATCCGCGGAGAAGAGGTCGCCCAGGGGGAGCTGATGGTAGGCAGATATTTAGCCATCCCGGGCTCCCAGACGGACCTTGGCGGAGAGGGAGAAGCGGACAAGCTGCAGGGCATTGCCACCACGGAGCCATCCTTTGGACTGCCGGCGGTATGGATAGCTGAATCCCAAAAAGGGCAGGCGGAGCTGATGGGTTACACCGTGGTCAGCCCGCTGTCCGTGCTCAGCACGCACCTGGCCGAAGTGGTTCGTTCGCACGCGCCGGAGCTGCTGGGCAGACAGATGGTCCAGGAAATGCTGGACCAGCTCAAGCTGAAAACCCCTGCAGTGGTGGAAGGGGTCATCCCGGACTTGCTTGGGCTGGGAGAAATTCAGGAAGTGCTCCGCAATTTGCTCAGTGAGCGGATACCCATCCGGGATTTGGGAGGGATTCTGGAAGTGCTGGCTAACAACGCGGCAGCCACCCGCGACCCCGATATCCTTTCCGAAGCGGTGCGTCAAACCAAGGCCCGGACTATTTCCAACCGCTATCGTGATCCAGCTGGTTTCCTGCATGTTTTTACCCTTTCACCCCGGATGGAAGCCTATCTGCGCGGCAGCCTGAGTTCGGGAGACGGCGGCTTTGCCTTTCAGATCGACGCCAGCCTGGCTCAGCAGATTATCTCCCGGACAGGAGAGGAAATGGAGCGGGTGGCCAAAGAGGGCCATCAGCCCATCTTGATTTGTTCGCGGGAGATCCGGCTGGCCTTTCACCGTCTGGTTCGTCGGTCCCTGACCAATCTGGTTGTCCTGGCCTACCCGGAAGTCAGTCAATCCACTCGGGTGAAATCATATGGCATGGTCGATGTTCCTGAGCTGCCGATGGAGTAATCATTGATGAAGACCCATAAATTCCGTGCCCCTGACATGATGGCTGCCCTGGAAACTGTTCAGCAAAAGCTCGGTCCCAATGCGGTGGTTCTCTCTACGCGGGAAGTCTTCGATGAGTCCTGCTGGAAAATCTGGAAGCGGCCGGGTGTCGAGGTGCTGGCAGCGGAGAATCAGGATCTCAACCCAGAGAATTCTCCCAGCTTGGATACCGCTTCGCAGGAGTGCCAACAGCCCCATCCTGCCGCCGGATATGGGAAATCCACCCCCGAGATTTATCAGCGTCCGGGATTTCATCAGGCGCTTCCCGAACCGGAGGACAGCCCCGATAAATGGCCGGTGATGAAACAGGTGCGTCAGAAACTTCTCAGCGAGGGAATTCTGGAGCCGTTCTGTGAAAATTTACTGCAGGTGTGTCAGCAGGTTATCCCGCCGCAGGTGCTGCAGGATCGCTACCGGGTTGAAAATTATATTCAAGAATTAATCGAGGCGGAGATCGAGGTGATGCCGGAATTAAAAATTGGTGGTACGGGAGTGATCTGCTTGATTGGACCGGGGGGCAGCGGAAAAACCAGCACGACAGCCAAGCTGGCTGCGCTGTATGCTCAATCAGAAAGTCGCCAGACCGTCTGGGTTTCAGCAGATACCATCCGAGCGGGAGCGATCTCAGAGGGCCGGGCTTATACGGAAAATCTGGGAATCCCCTTTCACAAAGTCTACACGGCGGAAGAATTCGGCGGCATTATCAATGAGCTCCGAGAGGATCATCTGGTCTTGGCGGATTTATTTGACTGCAACCCCCGGCGGCCGGATCAGGTGGAAAAACTGACTGCTTACCTGGAGCGGGTTCCGGTGCGGGACACCTATCTTGTGCTGCCGGCGACCACCAAAACTGCTGATTTGCTGCGGTCTTTGGAAGCCTTCCAACCTGCAGGGATCAGCGGGCTGCTGCCGACAAAAATGGACGAAACCGAAACCGTGGGCAACATAATTTCCGCAGCCTGGCAGAGCAGCTTACCGCTGGTTTACTGTACTGCCGGATCCAAAGTGGTCGATGAGCTGCTCCCGCCGGATCCGGAAACGATATCCCAAAAAGTCTTCATGCGCAGGGAACTCAATCGACAAGGAGCTTGGTAAGAAATGGTGGAGGAAGAAACCAAAGATCAATCACCTGAGCAGGAAGAATTGGGGAAGAAAAAAGATCAGTATCCGCTGCCCTCACTCCTTGAGGTCAGTCTGATCCTCTGGAAAATGGTGATTGTTGTGGTGGGGGGGCTGACAGCCCTGCTCTCCTGGTGGAAGGGGGCTTCGCTGCTGGCCGTGGCTTACCGCAGTGGGGCTGCCATCATCTGCCTGGGTGCATTAGCTTATATCTTCATTTCGCTGCTGAGTCGGAGTTTGCTGGAAGCGGTTACTCGCCAAAAAATCGGAGACACCCAGTAGACTTCTTATTTGAATGGTAAGTGAGCTGGATTGATGACAGAGAGAACGGCCGACGAAAAGATCATTACCCAATATGCCAGAACCCGGGATCCAAAGCTGCGGGAAGAGGCTATCTTGGGATTTATTCCCCTGGTGCATTATGTGCTGGGCCGACTGGGGTTCAAGCCCAACAATATCATGGATCATGATGACCTGGTCAGCCAGGGAGTGATCGGCTTAATTGAAGCGGTGGATCATTACGACCTTTCCTATGGGACCAAATTTTCCACCTATGCGGTTCCCCGGATCCGGGGAAAAATATTAGATTTCCTGCGCACCCGGGATTGGCTTCCCCGCACAGCCAGAAAGCAGGTCAAAGATGTCCAGGGAGCGATCGAAGCTCTCCGTCATCGCAATCAACGAGCTCCAGCCGATGAGGAAATTGCCCGCTATCTGGATCTGCCGCTGGAAGAGGTCCATCAGGCCTTGACCTATGCCAGTCAGGTGATCGTTTCCCTGGATTCCTTCATTCCCTGGCTGGAAGAAGAAGGGGAAACCTATGAAGAATATATTTCCGCTGAGGATGATCAGGACCCTTCTCAGCTTTATCAGGAAAAAGCGCTCCGCGTTTGGCTGGATTCAGCCATCCGAAGGCTGGACAGACGGGATCAGGTAATCCTCTCCCTGTACTATTATGATGAATTGACTTTAAGGGAGATTGGGGAAGTGCTGGGGATCTCTGAATCCCGAGTCTGTCAGCTTCACGCTCGAGCGGTGATGGATCTGAAAACCCTCTTTAAAGGAGAGCAGATGGAGTACGATCGGAGGGCGGAATCGGAAGGGAAACCAGAGGTGATCAAGCATGGCTAACATTTCCTCACAAATGCTCCATAACACCCTGCAGGTGCTCAGCTTGGCCCGACAGACGGCGATTGATCAGGGGAAAGCACAGGAAGCGGATCAGATTGCCCCGGTAGAGAACCGCCTGCGTCATCTTGTTGATCAATCGGCCGAGGTTGATCGGCCCGAGGCCGCTGCCCCGCTGCTGAAGAACTCGGATTTTCAGCACCTGCTGGAGGTCAAGCGACAGGCCGGGCCGTCACATCCGACAGGAGGGGAGCAGGACCGCAACCAGATTATTCAATCCATGGCTTCAGCCGGCATGTCCGAGATGGAGATCGCCCGCCAAATGGGGATGACCAGTGAGGAAGTTGAGATGATCGTTAAACTGAGCAGGAGGTTCGGCAGATGATCAAAGGGTTTTACACAGCCGCTTCAGCCATGATTGCCCGGCTGGATCAGCAGAAGCTGCTCTCCCACAACATATCCAATCTGAACACGCCGGGATTTAAACAAACCCTGACTGCGCTGGAAGAGTACCTTCAGGTGGATGTTTATCCGTTTCACTCCGCACAAAGCCCTTCTGATCAGCTGAAGAAGCTGGGTAGGATGGGGTTGGGCGTAAATACGACACCGGAAATTACTGATTTTTCCCAGGGGTCGCTGCGAGCCACCGGTCAGCCGCTCGATGTGGCCCTCGAGGGCGCCGGCTTCTTCCGAGTTCGGACGCCTGAGGGTGAGCGCTATACCAGAGATGGGCGTTTTGCAGTGGATGCAGACTCACAGCTGGTCACGGTGGACGGCTATGCTGTGCTGGATGAGTCCGGGGGAACCATTGAGCTACCCCAGGGGACTGTCCGGATCAGCAGCCAGGGGGAGATTTTTGTCAATGGCACCCAGGAAGGCCGGCTGGGGTTGGCTGTGTTTGAAAATCCCCAGGAAAATCTGGCGCGTGAAAAAGATAATCTGTATCAAGCGGCAGGCCAGCCGACCGGGGATGTCCCCGGCACCCTGCTGCAGGGATATCTGGAAATGTCCAATATTGATCCGGCGGTGATGATGACGGAAATGGCCAAGGTCGCCCGGACTTATGAGGCTGCTCAGAAAATGATGCAAAGTCAGGATCAGCTTCTGGGCAGAGCGATCAACACCCTGGGCCGCTACTGATCATCGGGAGGATGAAATGAGTTCAATCCATCAAATTTTTAACATCAACCGCAGCGGCATGCTTGCTTTTTTGCAGGGACTGGACGGCATCAGCAACAACCTGGCGAATGTCAACACGGTTGGATTTAAAACCAGCCGGAGCAACTTCCAGGAAATGCTCAGCGAGCAGATCTATGGGGGAACCCAGATCCGAACCACACAGATGAAATTCTCCCAGGGCCGCCTGCGGGAAACCGGCAACGGGCTGGACGCCGCCATTGAGGGCGAAGGATTTTTTATCATCCAGATGCCGGATGGGGAAAATGCCTATACCCGCAATGGGGAATTCTATTTAGACCAGGACTTGCAGGTAGTGAACAGCGACGGCTTTTTATTGGATTGGGAAGGATCCATCCCGGCTGATGCTGAGGATGTTCATATCAATCCGGATGGGACGGTTATGGTCAAACAGGGCGATGTCTGGTCGGAAGCGGGTTCGATTCCGCTGGCTTCATTTCCGAATCCAGGCGGACTGCAGATTTTTGGCAGAAATCTCTTTCTGGAGACAGAGACGTCCGGGGAGGTGCAGACCGGCACACCCAATACAGCGCCGTATGGAAAGCTTGTTGGCGAGGCGGTGGAAGAAGCCAACGTGGATATTGCTGAAGAAATCAGCTATTTGATCAGCATGCAGCGCAGTTTTGAAATGTCGCTGCGGTCATTCCAGCAAACGGATCAGATGATGAGCCAAATTATCAATCTCCGTCAGAGCTAAAGTTTTTGCTGTTATGGCCGATAATAGACACTGAGAGTCGAGTGTCGATTATGCGCTGGAGGTTTGTAAGCTATGAACATCGATTACACAGAATTAAATCCAACCAGCCATTCGCAGGCAAATTCTCCTCAATCTGTTGAGAATGAGTCCAGAGTGGAAAAGAAGGATGTCCAGCGGAACCAGCTCCGAGGTCGTGATGAGGCTGAACTGTCCGATCTCGCCCGAATTATGTCCAAAGTCCATCCGGTGCTGGAGGAGAATCCAGAAATCCGCACCGAGCTGGTAGAGTCAATTCGCACCCAGCTGGAAAACGGCGACTACCGCATCCCGGTAGATAAAATCGTCGATCGTTTGATATCAGGGAAAGGCTAGAAGAAACTTAGGGAAAGGGGCAGTATGGCCAGTTTAGACACTCAACTCTATGAAACCAAAGTCAATTTATTAACCAATCTGGAAGGGATCCTGGTGGAAGAATTCCGGACCTGTCAATCCCTGCAGCAGGTGGTCAGAAAAGAGCGCATTTGCCTTACTGCGGCTGATGTGGAAGCTCTCAGCGATGTCATCGAGGAAAAAGAAATCCTGCTTGATGAACTGGCTCAAATTGAAGAACAGCGCCGGATGACCATTGAAAAGCTGGCAGATCATTATCCGCAGATCAAGGAAGTTTCATCAGCAGCGGACTTGTTTGCCATCATTGATCCGGCTGTCTCACGCAGATTGGACCGACTTTACACCGGCATTGGGACAGTGATCGACCAGATTCGGGAGTTCAATCACGGCAATCAAGCCTTGGCGATGAATGGGCTCAATCGGGTCGATGCCGTCCAGGCCTATCTGCTGAATGTGTTTCAGGCACCGATGGAATATCAACCTCCCGGTGGTTCCACGCAGAAAGAAGCGGTGCTGGTTTATGATGTCGATCAGAGAACCTGAGGTAATATGTCGTCGTTAATGTCGGGCTTACACTCGGCGCTGCAGTCCATGCTCGCTCACCAGCAGTCCATCAAGGTGATTGAGCACAACGTCGCTAACGCCAATACGCCCGGATATCACCGCCAGGAAGTTCGGCTGGGGACTCACCCAGCGACTCCGTATCCAACGCTGTATTCCGCACTGGGAGCGGGCCAAATCGGCAACGGGGTTTCGGCAGAGATGGTCAAACGTTTTAACCTCACCTTTTATGATGGGCGGTACCGCGCTGCAGTTGCCCAGGGCAAGCGCTGGGAGAGTGCCCAGAAGGATCTCAGTCATATCGAGGCCGTACTGGCGGAGACCACACCGGATGGGTTGATTAACAAGCTGGATGCCTTTTGGGACGGCTGGCAAACCGTGGAAAGCGACCCCACCAACCTAACTTTCCGGTCTGATCTTATCCAGCGGGCTTCTTCCCTGGTGGAGGGGATCAACCGACGTGCCCGGGATTTGCTGGATGTTCGGGGCAGCATTGATCAGGAAATCATCCAGGATGTTAAAGCCGTCAACGAGATCGCTGAAAAGCTGGCCGGACTCAACGGGGAGATTGCCAATATTTCCAGTTTGGAAATGCAGCCCAATGACCTGCTGGATGAACGGGACCGCCTGTTGGATCGGCTTGCTGAATACAGCGATATTTCCCTTGGCATCCAAGAAAACGGCGAGGTGCTGGTCTCGATCGGTGGACACGCGCTGGTTGTCGGGAAGGAAACCTATTCGCTGGATACCAATCCAGATCCGGGAAATGACAATCTGGCAGCGGTTACCTGGGAGGACGGCAAGCCCTTTTCCGCTGTGGAAGGTTCACTCACCGCCCGGTTGGACACGCGGGATCGGGTGATTCCAGATCTGCTTAGCGGACTGGACGATGTGGCAGCAGCCCTGGTCAGTGAGGTCAACACACTCCATCAGAGCGCTTATGGTTTGGATAACAGCACCGGAAATGATTTCTTTTCCGGCAGCGATGCTCTCTCCATTGCGCTCAGCGGAGATGTCAGTGATCTTCGTTCGATCGCTGCTGCCGGGAGTGTGAACTCACCAGGGGATGCCTCAATCGCCGGGCAGATTGCTGCCCTGCGTCATCAGGATGTGCTCTCCGCAGGGACAGAAACATTTACCTCATATTATGCTGATCAGACTGCCGGTTTGGGGCTGGAAATTCAGCAGGCAGATACCAGAACAGAAAACTCAGGATTAATCACGGACTCTCTGGCGGCGCAGCGGGACAGCGTTTCCGCGGTCTCTCTGGATGAGGAGGCGGCCAACCTGATTAAATCCCAGCGAGCTTATGAAGCGGCAGCCCGAATGGCCACCGCATTGGATGAGATGCTGAATAAGATTATTAACGGAATGGGTTTAGTAGGCAGATAGGAGTGAGCATGCGCGTTACTCACCGGATGATCATTGACAATGCAATCCGCTCCATGAGTGAGAACCTGCAAAAATTGGGAGATCTGCAGGCTCAGGCCAGTTCTGGAAAGCGCTTTGAAAAAAGCTCTCAGGCCCCGAGGGCTTCGCGAGCTGCCCTGGCACTGCGTTCTAATCTCAAGGCCAACAAATCTTATCTGGAATCCGTCAAAGCTGCAGAAGGCTGGCTGAATGCCTCTGCTGCAGCTCTGGGACAGCTGGAAGACCTGGCTGCCAAGGCGATCAATCTCTCTCTGCAGGGCATTTCGGATCCTCACAGTGAAGCCAGGACCCAACTGGGCAATCAAATCGATGACATGTTAACGGATGCCATCGCTGCTGGGAATACTCAGCATCAAAACAGCTATCTATTTGCTGGTCATCAGGTTGACACAACTCCTTTCCGTTTTCTCTCCGGGAGCCCTGACAGTGTGGTCTATGATGGGGACAGCGCTGTTATCCAGCGAACGATTGGTCCCGGTCAGTCAGCAGCCATTAATTTTGACGCTGATGCTGTTTTCTCTCCGCTGTATACCGCTATGATTGCCGCCAGAGATGCCCTGCTGGCAGACGATGTGCCTGCTCTGCAAACCGCAGTCAGCGATCTGCAGGCTGCCCATGATCAGTTAAAGCACCAGCAGGCGGTAAACGGACTGCGGATTGGGCAGCTGGAAGACAGCCGTTCCTACCTGGAAGATACTCAGCTGGCCATCAAGGATCTGCTTTCGAAAGAGGAGGATATCGATCTGGTGGAGGTGATCACTGAGCTTCGTCACCAGGAAACTGTCTATCAGGCAGCCTTGCAGGTCGGTCGGCGCACGATGGCCACCATGAATTTATTTGATTTGATGAAGTAGGATATCCTCAGCGGGGAAGGATTCCCGGGAGTAATCAATGCTAGTTTTATCCAGAAAAGCCAATCAGAGCATTATGATCGGAGACTCAATCGAGGTCAAGATCCTGGCTGCCGAAGGGAATTCTGTCAAAATTGGGATTGAAGCTCCTGAAGATATCCGGGTGCTCAGAGGGGAGCTCTGGGAAGCTTTTCTAGAACAGGAGCAGATTGCTCGCCGATTGGCTTCCGGGGATGAGCCCCAGACCTTCTCCCAGCTCCGGGAACTGCTGGTGGAGTCACAGCAGGAATGTTCTCTAGATTCCTCAGCTCAGCTGTCTCGTGGCTAAACGAGATGATGATGGCCTGATGGCCAGAAAATGGTGGGGGAAATTGAGGATTATCTGCGCTCTGACGGTCATTTCTGCCCGGCAACTTTTTGGTTAATTCGGTAAACATAGGCCAGGATTTCTGCCACCAAGGCATAAAGCTCAGGGGGAATGGTTTCGCTGACCTCGACCTGGGCCAGGGCATCAGCCAGAAAAGGATCTTCATGAATGGGAATCTGCTGGCTTCTGGCCAGGGAGATAATTTGCTCAGCGAGGATATTCTCCCCGACAGCGGTGACCCTGGGAGCCAGGTCCTGGTCCGGATTGTATTCCAGCGCGATTGCTCTTCGTTTCTGAGTGTGTTTCTCTTTCATCTGATTATGCTTCCACGTTTAATTTCTTCCAGGGCAGAGAACTGCCATCAGAATCTCCAGCAGGAGTATTTTCCAGCGGGCTGACCGGCAGCTTCAAACCCAGATCTGTAGTGCACTGCAGCTCATGCAGGGTGTAGCCCTCTTCCTCCAGGCTGTGCTTAAATAATTCTATTTCCTGTTCTGCTGCCTGCTGGAGCCGACTGTTAGATGATGACACCTGCCCCTGGATTCGTTTGCCGACGATGGTGATTTCAATCGAGAGCACTTCCTCTGCCGCCAGCTCGATGATCAATTTGAGCTGTATCTGCCCGGCATCTAGCTTGCCGGTGTGGGCCTCCTGCCGGGAATGAATGCGGAGGAGGGCGTTTTTCGGTCGGCCCTCCCTGGGAGTTTGAGCCATCACGAGGGGAAGTTCAATTTGCAGCCTCTGCGGCTGCTGGTCTGGACTGCTGGCTGCAGAATTGACAAATTGGGTCATCCGCAGTCGGTTCAAGCAGGTCCGAAGCAGCCCCTGCAGATCCCCTGCACCGCCCTGCTTATTCTTTTCCAGCCCCAGCAGGGCGGCCGCGGAGAGCATACCCCGCTTCTCCAGAGCTTGATCAAGGGGACTGCGTGCTTCTTTGATCAGCGCAGCAAGCTGGGATTCTATCGAGTTGGCAAGCATGGGCAGTGCCCGCTGCAGGTTGGCGGAGATTTCTTCCTTGGGGCCGCCGGCTGGTATCAACATGGCTTCCAGCTGGTTGGCCGCCTGGGAAAGATAGTAACGCAGGGGATGTTTTTCCTGGGATGCTTTCTTCCGCAGCTGCTGGAGTAGGCTCTCCAGGATCTCAGCCAGCTGGGGGAGTGAATCCTGGACCAGATCGACCGCTCCAGGCGAAAGCTGGAGGCCTCTGATCAGCACAGCCACGGCAGTGCTGATCTCCTGCTGATCGGTTCGCTGGTACCTTTCCAAGAATTCCCGGACTGCCTGAATGACCTCTCGGTCGATGGGAATGCCGCGGGAGAGCAGCAGCTCGGCCAGCAGCTTATTCAAAGGATCCGCTTCCAATCCTGCCCGGACCAGCAGCTCCGGGATCAGGGCAACTTCACCCGCTGGGGAGGGCTGCTCTGCTTCGCTGGATCCGACCAGCTGGAGCAGGATCTCCCTGGCGCTGTGTTCTTTAACGATAAACTTTGCTTTCCGGCGCTCCATCAATCGGGCTGCCTGATCGGATGAGGTCAATCTGGCCACCACCTGAACGCCGTCGATGGAGAGGTACACCCGTTCCCCCGCTACCTGTAAGACTTCAGCCGTGATTCGTTCCTGAACCTGCAGGCTGAGGTTGGTCAGATCCTGGGCCTGGATAGGGGGCAGAGGGAGGGGGCCGGGTAGGGACATAAGGGGCTGTCCCCGGCTGACAGGGAGAGCTCCCCTGCCAGCCGGGATTGATCGTATAGGGATTAACGTTTGATATTGACAAGCTCCTGTAGCATTTCATCGGACGTGGTGATCACCCGGGAGGAGGCCTGGAAGCCGCGCTGGGCGATGATCATGTTGGTGAACTCTTGGGCCAGGTCAACATTGGAAGCTTCCAGATAACCGCTGTTGATCGAACCGCGGCCGCCGGTGTTGGCCTCTCCCACAGTGGGGTCCCCGGAGTTCAGCCCCTGCATGAACAAATTCTGGTTGATGCGCTCCAGGCCGGCGGGATTAACGAAGGAAGCCAGCGAGACCTGGCCGACCAGCTGCTGCTCTCCGTTGGTGAACAGACCATAAATCATTCCGGTTGGGTTGGAGATCTTGAAGCTGGTAAAGCCGCCTGCTGCCAGCCCATCCTGATAAGTGACGCTGATGTCGTTGGCGCTGGATAGCATGGTGGCATTGCTGAAATCGATGTCAAAGACTGTGTTAGCCGCACCGCCGCTTCCGGTAACCGTGACCGTGTTGGCGGTTGCAGAGTCAAACATGCCGTTGGTGTCGAAAGTCATGGTGCCGTTTCCGGAGACGCCGGTTCCGCTGGCGGTCCAGTCCCATTCGGAGTCGCTGGCTCTTTCGAAGGTCATGGTGATATTCTGCAGCGCTCCCAGGGAATCGTAGACTCCAAAGGTGACCTCGTAGGTGTCACCGACGCTCGTGCTCGAGTCGAGGTTGCCGCCGATGGTGGCGTCCTCCGTAGCCCGGGCCTGGCTGGTGTTCAGCGGCAGCTGAATGTCACCCGTCGGCTGACTGCTGTCCACAGCCATACCCATTACGGTGTCCTCTGCCGTCCACCCCTGCAGGAAGTAGCCGTTGGCTTCATTGACCAGGTAACCGTCAGCATCAATTCTGACTGCGCCGTCCCGGGAGTAGAAGACATCGTTGTCATTGCGGTACATAAAGAAGCCGTTACCCTGCACTGCCATATCGGTGTTGCGGCTGGTGGCGTTAAGACTGCCCTGGTTCAAATTGGGGGTCACTGCAGTCATCCGGGCCCCGAGTCCGATCTGGGAAGGGTTCATTCCCCCCACTTCTGGGGTAGGAGCAGAACCCGGGTTGATCATTTCCGCCATCTGGCTTTGAAATTTGGCCCGGCTGGCTTTAAACCCGGTGGTATTGACGTTGGAGATGTTATCAGAAACCACATCCATGTAGGATTTGTGGGCGCTGAGGGAACTGATTGCGGTAAACATTGAGCGAATCATTTTTTGCCTCCTGAATTGGTTTACAGGCTTCCTTCAAGAGGGCCGGCCTGTAAATGAATTGAATTGATTTACTTTCTCTCTGCCAAAACCACACTGTCGATGTGGGTGAAGACGCTGTCACGCTGATTACGTGTGTTCACGGCAGTGATTATTTTTCTTTCTGGTACATTGATGATGAAGGCCAGGTCATCCATGATCACCAGAGACTCCTGGCCGCCTTTCTGGGCCGCTTTTTCCACAGCCTGGTGAAGCCGCTGCATTCCATCACTGGAAAGCTGGATCTTTCTGTGCTCCAAACGGTTCTGAGCATGGTTGCTACACTGCAGCTGCACGCTTTCCAGGGTGGATGCAAAGCTTTGCCCTCCCTTGAAAGGGAGATTTTTTCCTCTGGTCGGTGACTGCTCCCGGACAGGAGCGCTCTTTCGCAGAGCCTGGACAGCTTCGTTCATATCAGGCCTCCGCTTTTTCTACGAAGCTCAGTGCGGAAAGCGGATAGGACACACCCTCTATCCACAGCAACACCTCGCTGCCTAGACGGGAGACGCTTTCTACGATCCCGGCAGCCTGGGTGCCGTCATCGGTTTCCACTGCTACGCTTTTCCCGATCAAGCTGGAGGCCTCGGTTAAGCTTTCGGCATCAGCAAGATCAGCCATTTTTTCGTTGATGCTCTGCAGTTCTTCCAGCGAATTCAGCTGGGCAAACTGGGTCATCATCGCCTGGTTATCCATCGGTTCTAATGGATCCTGATGCTTGAGCTGGGTCATCAGCAGCAGCAGGAAATCCTCCCGCTTTAAAGCTGCGGATCCAAAGCCGGCGGTCATTTCCTGGCCGGCAGCAGGGGCCTCCCCGGTGGCTGCTCGATAAACTTCCATGGTGCCCTCCTAGATCAAATACTCCACTAATGTGGATGGTCGGTAGTTGGCTTCCTTCTCAGAACTCACCCGCGGCTGAGCTGGGAAAGGAGCCGGTCTGTCCTGCTGCCTCCGCTTCTGCTGGGGAAGACGCTGTTCCTCTTTTTCCTCACCAACAGTAAGGTTCTGCAGCTGAACGCCGGTCCGGGTCAAGGATGTTTCCAGCTCGTCCAGATGCTGAGTCAGCAGCTGTGCCGTTTGCTGGGAATCAGCCTGGATGCTGACCTGAAGACCCTCTTCTGAGCGGGTCAGCTCAATTTTGATCCCCCCCAGATGTTCGGGCCGGAGCTGCAGACGCACCTGCGGCTGTCGGCTTTCCAGCAGGTCTTCTACGGAGCTGCTGATCTGGGCAATTGGGTCTGGCCCAGTGTTCTCATTGAACTGCATCCCTTCAGCAGCAGAATCAGCGAGGGGAGTCGTTGCAACCTCCCTTGGAGTGGTGTCCTCCTTGCTGTCTGCGGGACGGGGGTCCTCCTGAGTTCGAAGGTTGGATTCTTTTTCAAGTGGTTGATTTCTTGTCAAATTTTCTATGCTGTCCACCTCCTGGATAGGGTCTGAATTCCCAGCTTTTTCATTTAAGTTTTCTCCCGGCTGCCGGGTTGATCCGGCAGCTTCTCCCTCTATTGGGGAGGGTTTGGTCGGGGTGTTTTCTGCTGAAGCTTTTTCTATGGGTTGGGCTTCAGCTGGGGGTCCTTCGGCAGGCTGGTTTCTTTCCTGGGGCCGCTCCGCGGTTTTCTGATTTATCATCTGCAGATCTGATTCCTGAACAGCGGATCGGTGCGGTTGATCAGAGGAGCTGTACTTCAGCGGGCGATGTGAGGATTGCTCTGCTGTCTGTCCATTCTCCTGGAGAAGCGCTTCGGATTCTTCCTTGGACGACTGAAGCGCCTCGACCAACTGTGAGACAGGCCCATTCTCTGTGGTCAAGTCTGGTGCTTTTTCTGAGAGCACAGATCCCGGGTTCTCCCCTCTCAGCAGCCGCTGGAGAAGCAGGGGATTACCGGTGCCCATCTCCCCTTGGTGAGCTGACAGCTGCTCGATCAATTCAGCCGCCGGGTGACTTTCGTTTGCCTGTGCAGTACTTCCGGCTGCGATTTCCGACAGCAGTCTTTCCAGATCGGCTGAGAGGTCTTCACTCTCTGCCTCTGCCAGTTCCGCAGCCGACAGGGAGAGTTCCCTCAACAGCTTTAAGAAAACGCTGCGGCGGGCATCAGAGGCTGATGTTACCTCCGCGTCCGACGGCACAGGCGGCCCGGTGGCCGACTTGACAATCAAAAAATCTTGCATAAAATTTGCCTCCTTTTCAACTCCGGGTTCTCATCCCGTTGCTGGGGATCCAGAAATTGAATTGTTGATTATCTGTTCCGAGGTGATCTCAACCCCGGGGCTGTGGGATTATCTGCGATTGGCAATTTCCCGCAGCAGGCTGTATCTTTTATTCAGCAATGTGGTCAGCGTTTCAAAGCGCAGGCTGGTTTCTGACATTTCCAGTAATTCCCGGTCGATATCCACAGTGTTCCCGTCAGCTCGCGGAGTCCCTCCGGGCCGGTTGATCACCTGCATCAGCCGGCCTCCTTGTTCTGCTGGAGAGAGATGCCCTGCCTGCGTGCTTTGCAAATCCAATGAACCTGACCGGGACAGCTCGCTCCTCAGGGCGGATTCAAAATTCAGCTGCTTGGCCGTATAGCCCGGTGTGTCCACGTTGGCAAGGTTGCTGCTGATCACTTCCTGCCGCCGGGTGAGTCCGTCCAGGGCTCGCTTGGCGGCAGTCAAGGCGCGGTTGGTAGATATTGGGTCTGACATGTCACACCATCCAGGTTTGTTCTGAAGCCATATACCCCTTCACTCTGGGGACGTAGATCTGTGTCTCCCGGT
Organism: uncultured Anaerolineales bacterium; assembly: GCA_964603385.1. Lineage (GTDB taxonomy): Bacteria > Chloroflexota > Anaerolineae > Anaerolineales > UBA11858 > B10-G9. The sequence goes on from CAZRUS010000002.1 coordinate 74,153, forward strand.
AGGGGGGAATTCCTTGATACCGATCCACGGCCACCGTCCCAGCGTTGTAGGCCGCCAGTGCCAGGTCCAGCTGGTTATCATAGCGGTTCAGCAGCTGACGCAGCAGGCGGACCCCCCCTTCAATGTTTTGCCGGGGGTTGAAAGGATCTTTCACCCCGAGATTTTCCGCCGTGGCCGGCATCAGCTGCATGAGACCTTTTGCACCGGAGCGGGAGACCGCTTTGGGGTTAAAATTGGACTCCGCCTTAATCACAGCTCGGACCAGATGAGCCGGCACTTGGTGCTTTTCACAGGCTTCGACAATCAGGTCTTCGAAGGAACCGCTGCCGTGCTTCCAGGGTTTGACGGACCAACTTTGATCAACCCCGGGATCAAGCCCGGGGTATACCCAGGTGGCTTCCGGTTTTTTCCCCTGCTGGGGCGCTTTCGCTCCCAGAGAGGTCATGAGATGGAAGAGGACAGCCTGCAGTTGAGAGGTCAAATTTGTGTTGAACATATTAAAACCCTGTCCAAATAATCAAGATCGAGATTGATAGGCCTGGGCGATATAAATATCATCCTGAACCTTCTGCTCGTGTTTTTTGACCTGCTGATAAAATCTTTCAATTTCTTTGTCCTTGATGATTTCCAGTACCTCTTCATCCTGCTTGGCAGCAATCAGTTCCTCCCGCTTGGCGTGAATGGCTGCTGCCACCGTTTTTAAGCGCGCCAGCAGTTGGTGCTTATCTTCCTCCACATCTTCCAAGTGGCTCTGCAGCTGATCAATACGGATCAGATCGAGATCGCCGATCTGCTCCTGAATGAGTTCCTGCCAGATAAGCTGTTCTTTCCTCTCCAGTCGATAGAGGGTCTCTTTTAGTTGTGAGCGGTCTCTGAGCAGCTGCCCGAGTTCGATTTCCAGCGTTTCCACGATGGTGGTTCGGTAATCCAGCACACTTTGAAGAGAAAAATCAGGCGGCACGGTTGATCTCCTTACCTTTGTTTTCAATAGCGATTAATTCCCGGAAGGTTTTATCAAAAAGGAAAGATTCCCGTTGGTTCTGCTGCAGAAAATTGTTGATAGCTGGCATGGCATTCACGGCAGCGTCAATTTCCGGATCGGAACCGCTGACATAAGCACCGATATTGATCAAATCCCGGGCTTTTTCATAGGCGGCCATCAGCCGGCGCACCTTGGCAGCGATGCCCAGGTGATCCCTGGATATAATTGAAGGCATCACCCTGCTGACGCTGTGAAGAACGTCGATGGCCGGATAATGGTTGCGGGCTGCCAGATCGCGGCTGAGCATAATGTGGCCGTCCAGGATGCTGCGGACGGCATCGGATATGGGTTCGTTAAAATCATCCCCTTCCACCAGAACTGTGTAGAAACCGGTGATAGTGCCCTTTTCTCCGGCCCCGGTTCGTTCCAGCAGCCGAGGAAGCAGTGAAAAGACCGAGGGGGTATATCCCTTACTGGCCGGGGGTTCCCCGATGGCCAGGCCAATTTCCCGCTGGGCCATGGCAAACCGGGTGACCGAATCCATCAGGAAGGTGACATCCTGGCCCTGACTGCGGAAATATTCAGCGATGGAAGTGGCCACCCAGGCAGCTTTGAGGCGCACCAGCGCCGGTTCGTTGGAGGTGGAGACTATCAACACGGATCTGGCTAAGCCGTCCTCGCCGAGATCCCGCTCAATAAACTCACGCACCTCGCGTCCCCGCTCCCCCACCAGGGCAATCACGCTGACATCCGAGCTGGAACTGCGGGCGATCATCCCCATCAGGGTGCTTTTTCCTACACCGCTGCCGGAAAAAATACCAATCCGCTGTCCCTTTCCGCAGGTAAGCAATCCATCGATAGCTTTTATGCCGGTGGTCAGCGGTTCGCTGATTTTCTGACGCTGCAGAGGGTGGGGGACATTGTTGTAAGTAGGGATATGATCCACCAGCCCCAGCGGCCCTTTGCCGTCAATCGGTTCGCCCAGTCCATTCAGCACCCGCCCCAGCAGCTGCTCTCCTACAGGAACCTGAAAGCAGGTTCCCTTGGGATACACCGGGCTGCCGGGCTGAATTCCCTGCATCTGCCCTAACGGCATCAGCAGGGTGTGTTTGCTGCGAAAACCGATCACCTCGGAAAGCACCGAACCGCTTCCGTTGGCTCGCACTTCGCAGACCTCACCGATTTCGCAGTGCAGCCCGGTGGCTTCGATGGTCAGCCCCACCACATTCTCAATCCTCCCGGAAACCTTCTTGGGGCTCAGGGAGCTCAGCGCCTGACGGTATTTCTGGTAGCTGGCGAGATCCAGGGTCATGGATGGTCTTCCTGGTGCTTATTCTCTGCACTGTGGGTATTATGAACCTCTCGGAGGGCTGAACAAATCTCTTGGAATTTGGTGGACACGCGCGCGTCAACCTCCCCGTAATCCCCTTCAATCAGACAGCCTCCCCGTTCGACCTCCGTATCAGGAAGCAGCTGCAAATCCTTGCTGGATCCCAGCAGCCCTTCCGGCCAGTGGGGATCAAGTAAATCGATGTCTTCCGGATGCAAGTGCAGGATGAGATTGCCCAATTCTTTGGCTTCTCTGAGAGCATCCAGAATGACTTTTTCAAGAATTTCCTTTTCCAGCGACAGGCCGTCCGCAAACAAGGCTTTGGATATGTCCAGGACCAGATTGAGGATGGATTCCTCGCTGTTGGTGATGATTTCATCACGCAGCTGCTCGATCTCACTGAGCACAGCTTCGGCTGTGTTAAGCAGCTGCTCGGCTTCTGCCTTGACTGAATCCAACTGCTGTTCCTGTTCCCGGATAACTTTCCGCTCCGCCTGCTGACGGGCTTGTTCAATCAGCTGCTGCAGTTCCTCAGAGGAGGAATCAAACTGCAGGGTTTGCTGGTTTTCAGAGAGGCTCGCACCCCTTGTTTGCGCAGCTGGGCGAGAAACCTGGTGGCTGCTGCTGCCCTGTGTTCCCTGCTGCGATTTCATCCAACCCTGGTCCTGGAGGATATCAGTGGGCATCCAGCGGACGAATCTGGACGGATTGGCTGTGCCCCCCTTAATTACAGACCGCTCCGGGGAGGATTCCCCCTGCTGATCCTGGTTTTCGACCAGAAAGGAGGGCATCACAGGTTTGGGTTCCTTCCCCATCGGGGCGGGTATCCAGACCTGAACAGAGTCCTCAAGGTTGGATTTCAGTACGGATTCACTGGATGATTTCTTCATCGGATCCCATTCCTGCGATCATAATTTCTTCCTCTTCTTCCAGGCGGCGGACGATCTCGACAATACTGCGCTGGGCCTCATAGACATTTTTGGCCAGCTGTGGTCCCAGAAGCTCCAAATCCTCTTTGAGGGTGTTCCGGGCTCTTTCAGACATATTGCGGAAGATTAAATCCTTCAGGTTTTCTGGCGCTCCCTTCAATGCCAGAGCCAGCTCCTGTTTGTCCACTTCGCCCAGCACCCGCATGACAGCACGGTCATCCAATACCAGCAGATCATCAAAAGTGAACAGATTATCGCGAATTTCCTGGACCAGTTTCGGGTGGCTTTCTTCCAGCTCTTCAAAGATTGCTTTCTGCACTCCGCGGTCCACCTGGTTGAGCATGCCCGTCAGGAAAGAAACCCCTCCGGTGGCCCGAAAATCGGCTTCGTTAATAACGCCGGAGAGCTTCTGTTTGAGATGCTCTTCAATGGTCTGAATCACGTTGGGAGAAACCCGATCCATTTGAGCCAGCCGGAGGGTGATATCCACCTGGACGTCATGATCCAGGGTGGAAATAATGTTGGCGGCCAGCTGTTCGTCCAGATGGGCTAAGACCAGGGCAATCGTCTGGGGATGTTCCTCGGAGAGCGTGTTAGCGATCTGAAGAGGATCGGCGTTTTTCAACATGTCAAAAGACGAAATTTGTTTATGCGCCGATAGTTTATCCAGCAGCTCGCTGCCTCTATGGGGGCCGAGGGCTTGAGCAAGCAGCTGGCGGGTGTATTCAAGTCCGCCGCTGATGCTCTCTCCACCATCGTGAGAATATGAAAACGCCTCTTCAAGTGTGCGTCTGCGGAGCTCCTGATCGATCCTCCCGGGGTTGGAGAGTTCAACCATCACCCGTTCCACCTCGGGTTCTGAAAGATGTTTCAAAATTCGAGAGGAGCGTTCCACCCCCAGGCTGAGCAGCAGGGTGGCAGCTTTTTTTGTGCCGGGTATTGACTTCTCTAGCATGATTGTTCTCTACCTACTCCTCATTGATCCACATTTTGACGACTTCGGCAATTTCGGAAGGATCCTCGGAGACTAACCGGTTGGTAAGCTGGTGGATATCCAGGGAGTTTTCCTGCTGCCTCAGGGCATCAGCGGCCTGCGAAGGATCCTGACTCTGGGCTCTCTGCAGCGACCGCAGTTCCTGCTCTATACGCTTTTTTTGCTGGTTTGGGGAATGTTTCTCTGGTTCACCCCTACTCAGCTGAGCCTGGGCCGGGGGATTGGGCAGAGAGCCGCTGCTGGTTTGTCCTCCGGTCAGGGCGGAAACAGGCTGTAATACCGGTGTCCAGGCCTGGGAAGATTTGACACGAACCCGCTTGAGCATGCGCTGAATGTACCAGAGCAGGGCCATCAACCCCAGCACCACGGCGGCGTTCTTGCCGATGGTCATATAGAGATCCAGTTTTTGGGAGGATTCCATCTCTGCAGCCTGTTCTTGGAAATAAGTGCGGTCAAAAGCCATGTTTTCAACCGCTACAATATCGCCTCGCTCTTCATCAATCCCGGCTGCAGCAGCTACTGCACTGCGGATAGAGGCCAGCTGCGCAGTATCCTGAACGCCATCCACCAGGACGGAGAGAGAAATGTTTTTGATTTCCCCGGCGGGATGCATTTCCACCGTCTCTGTTTGGGTGAGTTCGTAATTGGTGGTTTCTTCCTGGCGCTGGTAAGCCATCCCTTCTTCCCCGCTGACTTCCTCTTCCACTTCGTCGGGAAGGTTGCTCTCCGCTCCCGGGACCCCTTCGGGAAGCAGGTCGCTGGAGGAATAAGTTTCCGTAATCGATTGGGCGCTTCTCACAGCGGCAGTGTCCGGGTTATAGGTTTGGGTTTTGACTTCTTTCTCCGTCCAATCCATATTGACAGCAGCCTGAACGATGGCCCGGTTGGGACCCAGTGCGGAGTCCAGAATGGTCTGAACTTTATTTTTAATCGCAGCGGCAGCAGCCAGTTCGGCAGCCCGGCGGTTGTCCACCTGGGAAGCTGCCGATGAGGACTGCTCCCCCTGGCCGGAAGCCAGCAGATTGCCGTCGATATCGGCGACCACCACATTCTCGGGTTTGAGGCCTTCCACAGCGCTGGAAACCAGATGAGTGATGGATTGAATTTGACCGCTGTCCAGGAAATTTCCTGCTCTGGGGTCGATGACCACCGAGGCAGTTGTCGGAGCCTGATCGCTGGTCAGCAGTGATTTTTCCGGTGTGACGATATGCACCCGGACGCTGTTAACTGTGGACATGTCACCAATGGTCCGTTCCAGCTCAGATTCCAGGGCCTGCTGATAATTAACCTCCTGAGAAAAGTTGGTCATACCCAGGGTATTGCCGCTGAAGACGTCAAAGTCCACCCCTTCACCTTGGGGAAGACCCTCTTTGGCCATCATCATCCGGGTCTCGTACACCCGATCTGACGGTACCTGGATGGTTCCGCTTCCCTGCAGCTGGTAAGGGATCCCGGCATTGTCCAGCTGTTCAACTATTTTCCCGGCGTCTGCCTCGCTGATCCCGCTGAAGGCGACCGCATAGCTGGGAGAGTTGGCCCAGGAGAAAAAAACCGGGATCAGAATCAGGCCGGCGATGATCAGCACAATGATCACCAGACGCTGACCGAAACTCTGCTGGTCCCAGAAAGTTTTCAACTGCTGCTGTAGATTATTAAACATATGCGGCTCTCATCTGCTAAATGTTCATTCTCATCACTTCACGATAGGCGTCGACCAGGCGGTCCCGGATGGCCAGGGCTACTCTGAAATTAATATCTGTTTCCTCTGCAGCGATCACAGCCTGATGAATGTCCACATTTTCCCCTGTAGCCAGCTTCTGAAGCAAATTATCGCTCTGCTGCTCGTCATTGGTCAGGGCCTCCAGCGATTCCTGGAAACTTTTTCCGACCTGCTCCACACCGGCGCTGGCTTGGTTAGGATTGGTGCTGGGGGTGATCCGCGGGGTGGTTCCGGTGATCCTGTTGCTGTCCATAGTTCTGTCCTGTTGTTTCTGAATTTAGGCTGCAAAATTGTGGACCTGGAGGAGGAATAATCAACCAGGGGTGAGTTAACGCCCGATTTCCAATGCTTTCATGGCCATCCTGCGGGCAGCTTCAATTACGGAAAGATTGGCCTCATAGGAACGGGTAGCAGAAAGCATGTTGGTCATCTCAACGGCCAGATTGACATTGGGATATTCCACATATCCGTCATCATCCGCATCCGGGTGGGTGGGGTCATACACACGAGGCCCGGGTGAGTCATCCTCGACAACCTCTGCAACGGAAACACCCCCTCGTCCAGGGCGGTCCGAATTTGCAAAAGGGATGCGCGAGCTGATCATTTCGGAAAACATCGGATCATTGGCCTGAGCGCGGAAGCGGACATCCTGACGCCGGTAGGCGCCGCCCTCTTCTGTGCTGGTGGTCTCGATGTTAGCGATATTGTTGGAAATCAGATCCAAACGGAGCCGCTGGGCACTCAGTGCTGAGGATCCGATCCGGAACATATTCCAAAAACTCATCTTACCCTTCCCTTTCCTCACAGGTACGCTTTGATCTTAGCATGGGGGAAAAGAGCGGTCAGTAAAGTGAGTGTGAAAGAGCTGTAAATTTTTTGTGAAGGTGGAAGGGATGAAAACTCAGCCCGGGTCATCAGAGCTGAGTTTTCATCGGAAGGAGTTGGGAGGAAAAATGAACTTTGAACAGGGGGAAAGGGGGTCAGCCAACTCCTAACTGATTTTCGGCGGAAATCCAGGCATCGCGGAGTTCAGTGAGGGTCTCGGCTGCTAACTGATACTCCTCATTCCGGATGCAGTCCAGACACCATTGATACAGGCCGAACAAAGCCATGGCTGTGTCGTTGAAGTCAAAATTCAACGCATCTCTCAGCACACTGATGGCCCGGGTAGCCCGGGAAAAATCTCTCTGCTGGCAAGCCTGAATGGCAACGTCATAGGACATAACCACCAGACGGATTGGAGAGGCTCCCATCACTTCCTGAAATCGGTACTCTGCGGAGCGGTACCCACTGCTGTTCAGGGAAGCGGTCTGGTATTCCTGCTGATTGAGCTGCACGGTATCATAGACTTGTTGCTGCATAAAGACATTTCTCCTTACTGATTCTGTTATCCCCATTATCGGAAAACCGGGGTTTAACTTGAGATCTGACGAATAAAAACCACGTAAAAGTCAGCGGCAGCCGTCACCGGGAAAGATCAATCAATTCCCCTGGGGTGAGTTCAGCCAGTTCCTCTGGAGGCACTGTCCGGATCACCTCATGCGACTTGGCGTCCAGGATCAACACGGTGACCTCATTGGAGTCCCGGTCCACTCGGAATTTTAGTTTGGTCTTCATTCCCTGGGACGGGTGTCGCCGTGGTTGGATCTCCCCGATCCTGGACTGGCTTTCAACAGTCTGAGCCGCCTGGACCTGGTTCACTCCCGCATCCGGTTTTGGGGCCGGTTTATAGGGGGACTGGGGCTCAAAGCCTTGGGGGTTTACCTGCCTTGTTTGAATTTCTGACATAATTGCTCTCCTTATGCCAAATTCGCTAAATAAAGCGATTGATGGAGTTGCTCACTCCAGACATCATCGTTTGGGTGTACTGCATTAACGCCAACTGGGACTGCAGTTCGGCGTAGGTGTTGTATAGATAGAGTTCTTTATCATCCAGTTTCTCTTCCATGGCAGTAATGTCCGCGTTAATATCCGAAAGCTGACTGCCCAGGTTGTCAATGGCGGAATCCATATAGCTGTCAGTGCCGGTAAATCTGGACAGGCGGTCATCAATCTGGCTGAAAACGCTGTCCAGCAGCGCACCGACGTCCGAGAAGTGATTCTCCAGGGCATCCTGGAAGAGATCCGGATCCGAGATGGAGGCCTGCAGGCTTTCGGTAATGGTCAGGCCTATTTCTCTCAAATAGGTGTACTGCCCGTCATTGCTCACCCCGCTCATCAAATCCTGCAGCAGATCGCTTCTCAGATCAGAAAAGATATTTTCACCGGCCAGCGGCCCGCGGGCATATTCATTTTCAGCAATTTTGGTCACCGAGGTTTTGGTTGCAATGTAGGAAGTGACCTTGTTGAATTGACCGATAAAATCCTCAACCGCCTGCTGCGCCCCGGAGAGTTCTGAGAGCACGGAGAGGCTGGCTGTTTTTCCTTCGGCATCCGCCGCCAGTTCAAAAGTGACATCGTTGATGACATCATTGATGGTGTTGCTGGCCCTGGAAAAGGCAATGTCATTGACAGTAAAGGAGGCATCTCTGGCACTTTGCAGCTCAGAGAATCCAAACCCCACGCCGTCGCTGTAAATCATTGTGTGGGTGGTGCCGGTCTCTTGGGCTGAAAGCACCAGCTGGGTCCCGACCACGGTGGCGGAGACCGCCCGTCCATCGGGCTGCTTCGCTTGATTGATCCTGTCAGCAACGTCAAGCAGGCTGTCCGAGGTGCTGACTGAGATGCTGGTGCCGGCCGCTGTGTAATCGACAGCGGTGGTCCCGGCGCTCCCGGCGGCATCCAGGTCGATGGTCAGGCCCCGGCCGGTATCGAAGGTGCCGGTGTTCACGGTCTGCCAGGCGGTGGTAGTGGACCCCTCATCCCCGTCCTGGTAAGCAACGGAAACAAGCTGGCTGTCAGCGTCTTTGATCCTGAATTCCAGTACGCCGCCGTTGTCCCTGGTTTCTACGGTGTAGGTCATTGTCCCCAGTTCTGTAAGGCCCTCAGTCACGCTGGCTGTTCCTGCTCCGGTGACGGTGGCGTCGGGGGTAACGGAGGCTGAGGCTGTTCCTGTCCCTCCCAGCCAGAAAGTGCCGCTCATTCCCAGCGCCTGATCGGAACTGGCCTGCTCGGCGGAGGCGTGGCGTTCGGCTTCCGCCAGCTGGGTGACGGAGATCTCATAGTCCCCTACCCCGGCATCAGACCCCACTGAGGCGGTCAGCACAGTGTCCCCGGATTCCGCGGTGGTCACCTGACTGGTGCGCCCCGGGGTTAAGGCATAAAAGGCATCACTGCTGATCAATTGCTGGGCGGTATCCTGCAGAGAATCCAGATCCGTTCTCAGATCCTGGTAGATACCGTTCTGGATGGAAAGGCTGTCGCGCTGATCTTCCAGAATCTGCAGCGGCCGCCGTTCCAAGGTCATCAGATCGGAGATAATATTGGTGAAATAAGGATCGAGCCCTGATACGCTGGCCATGGGATTTCCTTTTCCTGCTGTCTGATACTGCCGTAATGATCAAAAATAATTGCTGTTGTTAAACGGAAACTTGGTTTGGGCTTGAGAGGGGGGCAGCTGCCCGCCCCCCTCGATGTACTGGTAAGCTCTCCTGCAACCGGTTTACTGGAACAGGGAGAGGATGAACTGCGGAGCGACGTTGGCCTGGGCAAGCATGGCCGTGGAAGTCTGCTGCAGGATCTGGAACTTGGCGAAATCCACCTGTTCCTGCGCCATATCCGCGTTCATGATCCGGTTGTAAGCCCCCTCAACGTTGCTGAAGGCCTGGGTGAGGGCCTCTTCCTTGAAGGAAAGGCGGGCGGTGTAGGAACCCACCTGACCGAGGGATTCCTTGATGATGTTCAGCGCGTCGTCGATGCTTCCCCGGGCGGTGGACGCGGTCGAGGCGCTGGTGATGGTCAGGGCACTGTCGTTCAGGCCCAAGCCGTCGGCGCTGGCCACGGAGCCGCTGGTAGCGTAGAAGCCCTGATCGGCTTTTACGTTCCCCGCTGCTGCAAAGGAGAAGCTGGTTTCACCGCCGTCGGCGTCTGCCAGGAAGGTTAAGCCATCAGTTGTTCCAGAACCGCCGGTTGTCTGCGGAGCCAGCAGATACTTGTCGTTCCATTTGGTGGCCCCAACGATATCGTTAATCTCATCCCGGAACTCCTTTACCTGGCTTTCCACTGCCTGGTATTCCGCTTCACCCATGTTATCGGTTTGGGCCTCCAGGGCTTTGTTGCGCATCTTGACCAAAATGTCCTTGATCTTGCGCAGTCCGCCTTCCATGGTGGACATCAAGTTCTTAGCGTCGCCGATGGAGCGCAGGGCTGTCTGCATGCCGCGCTTGCGGACGTCAAAGGTGGTGGCGACCACGAATCCAGCGGCGTCATCGGCCGCCTGGTTGATGCGTTTACCGGTTGCCAGTCGGGTCTGGTGCACACCGAGCTGCTTGTTGATGTAATTCAATGAATTCAGGGCGTTGAGCGCACCCATGTTTCCCGCAATACGCGAGAGATCAATATTTGCCATTTTGTAACCTCCGTGTTACTGTTCTGAGCGGGGATCCTTCCCCTGTTTAATTATCTTGTGGAAGCCAAGCTCTGGACAGTGCCTGTGTGAAGGATAGAGCTACTTTCCTTCTTTACGCCGTGGTTGTTTCGTTTGGTTTGGGTAGGAAAACCTCCTTTTGCTGTAAGCAATCTGATGATTTCTGTTCTCAGTATCGGATGGGGCGGGTTTTCCTTGAGGGCAGAAAATAAAAAACCTGTTAAGACCGCGTAAAAACGCGCCGGTAACGGCCGATGAGAGCTGCCCCCGCTGGTTAATGGCATAAAAAAAGCCGGCTGAGGGCGGGCCCTATCCGGCCGGTTTCCTGAGGCGTGTGATTGGGGAGGTTGGAAGATGATCGAATTAGCGTTTTGCTGTGGTGTGAAACCCCCGGTAGATTTCCAGCAGGGAGTCTACATGGTCATCAATATGCTGGGAGATGCCGTACAGGTAGCTGTTTTGCCCGCCGGCACTGCTGTCCTGTGTGCACTGAGCGGTCAGTTCATTCAGGGTGAGAATCCAATCCTCAGGGCAGTCCTCTACCATCCTGCCGAGCTCTTGTAGACGGCTGCCCACTGCTGGATCGCTGCTCACCCAGGGGATTTTCATCACCATGAATTCCAGGATCCGGATCCTGAGGAAATGCTCGCTGGAATTAAGCTGCCGGGGCAGGATGCCGATATCAATCCGCGAGAGCTGATTAGCCCAGCGGTGTTCGGTTTCCCGCGGGATGAGCCATTTCTGCCGGGGAGGGACCGGGAGAGTCTGAAAGCTTTTTGGGCTCATGCCCAGGCAGTGTACCTGGATGGTGGGCTCCCGCTGACAGATGTGGCTCAGAGCAGTGTGTACCGGATGATCAGCAGTCATCGAATTTTGATCGGGAGAAAACACCCAGCCGATCACCGTCCCGGGCATTGTGTCCCGGGAGACATTGCTGTAATCATCGACATTAATATAGCTGGGAAGATAACGGGGGGCATACCGGCGCCATTCTCTCTCCAGCTGACGGGAGGCTGCTGTGGCTCCATGCACCAGTTTCAGCGCCCATTCCAGCTGAACAGGTCCAGGGGGGTCAAGCGTGCCGCTGGGGATGGCACCGCTGTTCTGGAGGGATTGGATCCACTGCCGATATCCCGGGGCGCCGGCGGACATCTCCGCTCGGGTTTTTTGGATGTCGAGAATTATGGTTTTGTCTCTGGCTTTCCAGTGCTGGACCTGGGAAAGGGCCGGGCCGATTAAATTGTGCTGGATGACCAGCAGATCGGCTGCCCGGCAGAGCTGTTCGGCTCTTTCACTGTGGGAGATAAATTCTTTCAAAGACAGCAGGTTCGCTTGATGGCGCCCGGTGCGGAAGACAGCTTCTGCGGGGATCAGACACCGCCAGCGGTGGATTTCCCTGTCCTGGGGTTGTTGGGGGTGGATGTAAACAATCTCCATCAGTTCAGTTTTGTGAATGAGCGGCCGTATTCCGGGAAGCGTCGTTCTCAGCGTCGGCTTTCTGCTGCTGGGGGGACTTTGACCAGCGGATGAGGTCTATCAAATCCTTGTAAACTGGTGCCAGGTGGGTGATTTCCCGATCCGCTGCTTTTTGTCTGCCCTGCTCCCCCAGCTGGTCTCTCAACTCGGGATTTAGAACCAGCTGATGCAGCTGGGTGTACCATTCTTCCTGTCCGGCAGCAAAAAGCCCTCCTTTCTCCCAGTCCAGGAAGCTGGGGATGGGCGAGGCCACAAAAGGGATCCCCTTGGCCCCGGCCTCCATCAACGGTCGGTCCGGCAGCGAGCGGTTGAAGGGGATTTTCCGCAGGGGAACGACCAGAATGTCTATCTGCCCCAGCGAATAAGGAAAGTCCTCCTTCCGGGAGGGGGGCAGATAAATCTTTCTGTTATCGGGAATATTTTTAAAGAGGTGGTAAGCCTGAGGGTTGGATCCAATCACCAGTTTTGTCTGCGGGATCTGCCGCATCAGCCGGACCAGCATTCTGCGAATTCCGGCGATATCCTCCAGCTGACCGGGCGGACCCATCCAGCCGATGTTGATGGTGTGTCTGGGCGGAGAAGGTTTACTCCACAAGGGGTTCTGTCCGTTCCACCCCGGCGGGGTGTAGAAAGTAGTATAGCCTTCCGATCGCAGCTGGTTGACCAGCTCCCGGCTGGGCGAGATGATTTGATCAGCCAGAATCAGCCCGGTGGTGAATGCTTGCGCGGCTTCCTTGCTGGCCAGGCTGAGTTTTTCATAATCGGGATGTTTCAGCGGGATGGTTTTGTAGTCCAGTTCGATATCCAGGATCACCGGGATACTGCAGGCCCGGCAGACTGCCATCCCCTGCAGATACTGCTGGTTGAGATGCGGCCGGTTGATGATGACCACATCGAAATCTTTAACCTCCTGTGTGGGGAATTCCCGGCTGGATACCGTTTCACAGCCGAGCGACTGCAGCGCTTTAACCGGGAATCGCTGGCGGAGGATGGTGTTTTCATCCTCCGGTCCCACAAAGAGAATGCGGGGAAAATAACTGCTGGGGGCCGCTTTCCAGGGATCCTGGTTGATGCCGATTTCTGCAGCCTGGATCAGGTGGGGTTGGTATTCTGCCAGCAGATCCTGCAAAGAGTGAACCAGTTCAGGCCGGCCATCGATGCTGGCCTGACGGATGTTGGCGGTGAGGATCGCCGGCAGCAGGCCGAGAATTTCCTCCAGATGGTCGCTGACAGCAGCGCTGGGATGGGGATCCTCGGCGATCAGATTCAAGATCTGCCTGGCCCGTTCAATTTCGTCCTCCTGCAGCTGATTTCCGGGATCTGCAAACGACCGGAAATGATCCTTTGGACAGGGGGTCTGATCTGTCCCATTTCTTGAGGAGGGGCGGTCATTATCCATATACTTGAGGTCCTGATGCATCAAAGTCATTACTCAGTAAGAGACGATAATCTTTTCTGAAGGTGGACACTTTCTGGATCCATCTCCTGGGCCAGCAGGTAAACCAGAGCAGCTAACTCGGGCCGCTCATCCTCCTGATAACAGTCACCCAGGCAGAGCGCAGCCTGGATGTCTGCTGGATCTTCGGAGATCACATCCGAGAGAATCTGCACAGCTTGGGCAATTTGATGTCTCTGCTGGGAGATCTCCTGGTGGTGTTGATTTCTGCTCGAGTTCTCAGTCCCGGTGGATGCTTTCACTGGTGGCTGCCTCTATCAATTCCTGGTGCAGCTGAATTCCGAAAACTGCCCTTCTGACCCTCAGAAAAGAGAACTGCCTGGCAGCAGGCAGTGCTTTCCAGAGTCACGAGATGACGGAAAATAATCTTCTTTGAGATAGCCTAACAGCCTTTCGAAAGGCCGGCTGTAAAGGATAACTGAAAAGCCCGTAAAAGTTATCTAAAGGATGCACAGGAGAGGAAACATTGAAATAATTTATCCCCCGTAATCAGTGTTGTTCATGGACAGACTGTGTTTCCGTCCAGCGTTCCACCAATGCTGTGATTTCTTGTTCAGTCCAGAAATGTCTGCAGAATCGTGACTTCGTAAGCAGGGTGAGATAAATGTCTGGTAGTCTGATGTTTCTGATGAAATCCTCATAGGCCGCGGCATATTCTTTCTTGGTTGATAAATTGTCATAAGACCAATTCTGCAGATCGACAGATAGAAACTGAGATATGATAGATAATTGTTTTTTTCGATCCAGATCACAGCGATATATCAGAAACCGGAAAGCGCCCTTTTTGATAGTATCCCATTTTTTCTTCCTTGGAAAAGGGATGGTAAAAATATCGACCTTGAATGTAGTTCGAAAATGGCGGTCGAACCACTCCAGCGGTACCTGATGTGGAAACTCCCTGAGAAACAATCGGCGCAGCTCGGTTCTTTTCCAGCTCCGGTCATGAAAATTAAAGCCGGTATCTCGCTGAAAATTTTGAAAGAACGAAGAAATGTTTCTGGATACCGGATCCCTGACAGGGGTGATGATATTTAAGGGGAGTCGGTATTCTTTTCTGTGATTGATCAGATGGCGGTCTTCCCTGGCCATCATTTGATAATTATGGGCGTGAATTACTTGCCCGGGATACTGCATTTTCAGGGTCTTTCTCAGCGAGCTGGAACCAACTTTGCCCATCTGAAATAGAAAGACTGGATTTCCTGTGTTTTTGCTTTGATTTACCATCAGTAGAATTTGGGTACTATTGCTGGATTAACGCAGCCATATATTCGGCCAGGTTTTCCAGTCCGTCAGCTAACTCCTCCTTGCCTGAAGCGCGGGTTTCCCGAATCGTCTCCTGAAGTAGATCGAGAACTTGATAGTTGAGCTCCCGGCGGGACTCTCTCAATTCTTGCCCAGGTTCATCAGCATCTAGAATCCTTTGGAGAGTATGCAGGGATTGAGAAGAGTCCCGGCTGTCCAATTTGTTCGGTAACGGATCATCTTCGGCGTAGATGTCGGGTGGATGTATTCTCTGATTTTCACCGCTGTTCGGTAAAATTGCCCTTTCCAAAGGCAGAAGACGTCTTTCCAATACTGCCTGTCGGAGATTATCCATGCGGCCGTTTTCGGACTGCTCCAGCAGGTTGTTCGCCGCTGCCCACTGCCCCAAACTGCATAGAACCGTGATCATATTATGAAATGCCGGATAGCATGTCGGATCTGTTTTCAGGGCCTTTTGGTAGCAGTCAAGGGCAAATCTCAGATCCTGGGAGGCTGATTCCTCTCCAGGTATCTGGTAGCGAACAGCGGTGTTTCCCAGGACAGTCCATGCTCTGGCTTCGTGCTGGTGATTGGTGTTTGGCATGGGAAAAATCTGCTGGATCTTTACAGTACTCCTGTACAGATTTAAGATATTTTGGTGTTCTTTTTGAGAAAGGGAATCTTTTTCAGTTTTGTCCATCCAGCTTTGGTTTACCTGACTGAGGTACTCCGGGATCAGGATTCCTTTCCCTCCGTTTACAGTCGTTCGCAGCTGGAATTCATAAAGGTGCTGCTTTTGATAGCGATTGTCAAAGATTCCCATTTGTTCAAAAACGCTTTGGCGCCAGAGCGGATGCGGAAACTTCACTGGGTAGAAAAGCAGCTGCTCCGGTTGAAAATCTGGGAGCTGGATTCGGCGCCGGCATTGTTCCGGGTTATAAATACTTATTTTCTCAGGAGAGATGCAGAAATGACCATAGCAAAAATTTCGCTGGGGATTGCTTTCCAGCACCGAGGTCATCTGTTCCAGGGCATCCTCCCTTAGCCCTTCTCCAGGCCGGATCAAGGTTAGATAGGGGCTGTTGGAATGGAACAGCCCCCGGTTCCAGGCATCGGCCTCTCTTTCTGGTCCTGTTTCTACCAGGCTGATACTCCCAAATCCGGGCCAATTCTGGGGGTCCAGAGTATTTTCTCTAGTGTTCAGATGTTGGCTGCAGATTAAGATATTCAGACGATCAGCAATCGTCTGGCTGCTCAAGTGATCCAGGCATGATTCCAAAACGTCGCTTTCCTCTTTCCAGGGAATGATCACTGTGACCAGAGATCCTTTCTTGGCCCAGTGAGATCGAAATTTTTCGAGTTCTGGCTGGGTG
Source organism: uncultured Anaerolineales bacterium (assembly GCA_964603385.1). Classification (GTDB taxonomy): domain Bacteria; phylum Chloroflexota; class Anaerolineae; order Anaerolineales; family UBA11858; genus B10-G9. The sequence goes on from CAZRUS010000002.1 coordinate 90,180, forward strand.
TAAAAATGATTGGCGTATGGAGAGCTATAGAAGCGGTCCAGATATTGATCCGGAAGCACAACTTCACGGCAAAATGTTTGATAAATCTTTTGATACCATTTTTGCGAGGCTGTGTTCTTTTTCTTGAGGTGCAGATCTTCCTGCCCTAGAAACATGTTTAGGGCAGCACTGCCCACTCTGTCGATGTCTTCCGTGCGGATGATCATCAGCTGTTGTTCTGCTTTGGAATAGATCTGGAACCCTTGTTGGTGGGGAAAATTTACCTGATAGACATCGAATCCAGTGAAGGCTTCCAGCTCTTCTTTCCACCAGGTGAGTGGGATCTCGTGGGGGTATTCCTCTAGAAACACGGTTCTTAACCTTTCTATCTGCTCGGATGAATTCAGAGAGAGCAATTCATCCCGAGAAACCCAGGTATCCAGATTTTGAAAAAATGCGGATACATTCCTGCTGACAGGGTCTCTTACCAGGGTGATATACGAAAGAGCCTTCTTCTCCCGATTTTCACCCATCCAGGTTTTCAGCTGAACACTGGATTTAACATGATCAGGAGGAGTGGGAAGGTTCTTGTATCTCTTCAAACCTTGATCGGTCAAATAATGTACTTGATAGACAGGATTGGGAAGCGAGGTTGCCAGTATACTTTCTGTGATTGAGGAAGAGCCCACTTTCCCCATCTGGTAAACCACAATCGGTTCCTCCGCTTTAAGTTGTCTTCTCAAGGGTGGATTATGACGGGAAGATGGATCAGTTTTTTGAAATACCTTCTCAAAATCCACTTTCGGGAACACGGTCAACTTTCCGTTCACCGTGGCATCCAGGATCCGGCGTCCGTTGCGTTGATAGACAAAATTCGCCAGCCGGTAGGCCATCTCGGAATTATGCAGATCCGGGAGATGCCAGCGGGCTCCTTTACCAAAATAATCCTTGGCAAAATGGTTCTGGTCATCTCCCTGCGAGATAACTTCCGCATTAGCAGGTCCGTTGGTGACAAAGTTGTGATCCACGCCGATCAGTATCACCTCATCAAACCCCATATAATATGCCAGCTGCATGGCTACAAAGGTAACCGTATATCCCTCCCAGATGCCTTTGCCAGGATCCTTGGTGAAATATGGGGTTTCCTGGCTTTCTAGAAAGATAATGTCCTCGCGGTTCGCCGGGAAATAAGGCCTGCCGTGTTGGCTGATAAATTTAGGGGCTTTGATCTCCTGGAGGATTTCTCCGGCATGCTGTTCCAGGACCAGGGAATTTACGGAGACATAATATGTCGGACGGAATTTCCATTGGTCAAATCCTAAATAAATCCGGTTCAGGCCGAAGGTGATTTCATTCTTCAAGGCAGAGAGATCCATTTCCTTTAAGCTGGGACCATTTCCAATGATCACACAGCGTTCACCCCGGTGTTTATTTTTATAGCTTGATAATTTATCTGCAGAGCGTTCCCTTTGTCGCAGAGAAGCCCCGTTAATAAAGTGTTCTTTCATGTTGAATTCCTGAGGGCTGAAATATTGATATTTTTTCATTGCTGAGCTGGCTATGGTGGTGATCCCTTCCGCTTGATCGGCAGTCAACCTTTCACGCCAAATACCATGCTTGTTCTGAATATGGCCCCCTTTAAGCTCCTGCTTCCAGGCTTTCTCGGCAGGAATTGTGCACTGGTTGTATTGCCTGGAAAACTTGTTTACCATGGCAGGAGAATAACGGAGGCATAGAAACTTGCCTATATCCATGAGTTCTTTCTCTGGCTCCAGGACCAAATTCTCATATTTCAAAGTATGAATTGATCCTGGGAATTGGAGGGAGAAAGTCTCAGCTGCCTGATTGCACCGGATCCAATCTCTGGTTAATTGTTGGAGCGACAGGTGAGAGGTTGACGGCATTTGCAGTCTTGAACTGACGACATCCCGTGGATCCCGTACGATGTGAAGAATTTGACTTCCCGGAAAAATACATCGCAGTTCTTTCAGGTAAAAGACATGGTAAGGAGTTTTTTCTACGGGCCGTAAGCTGCTGGTTGCCTTTCTATGGGGTTGAAAGGTGAACAGCAGCCAGCGAAAAAGGTCCCCTGCTGTCACAGGATGGTCATGCAAATATTTCCTCAGGTCCATTTTTGCCTGGGCAGACCATTGGCAGGTCAGCTTTTTACCAAGACGATCAATCAGCTGGCTGACTGATAAATCATTCAGCATACTATTTGCGGTCAGATTCGCTTCTGGGAGGATGCTGCAAAAATAATGGGTTTCCGGGAGGGAATAGAGTTCTGGGTGAGCACTCAGCATGCACTGCAGCAGGGTGGTCCCGGAACGCGGGGAGCCAACAATAAAGATGGGATCTGGGAGATCTTGCCAGGGCTTGATCTTGTTTGAAGGCATGATTTGCTAGTATTTTTTAGTTTTCCACCAGGGATTGATATGTGGCAATGATGTTATCAACCTGGATATCCGCTCCCTGTCTGAGGGCAAACTGGTAGGGTTGTCCGGCAGATTCTTCCTGGTGCTCTGTCAGATTATCCACCATGTCCAGGAGGGTTTCTTCCCAGATATCAGCGGAATTTTCCACTAACTGTCCATATAGTTCCAGACCCTGATAAGCCGGACAGCGGCTGGCCACCCAGGGGACCTTGACCGCCATGTATTCCAGCACCTTGACCCAGCTGCGCCGGGCGTCAAATTCTCCTTCCATGGGGGCCAGCCCGATATCATAGCTGGCCAAAACTTGAGGCCATTCTTCATAAGGGACCCAGGGGGTGAGTTCTTTTTGATTTTCAGGAACTTTGAGCTTATCGTAGATCCGGCGGTCGTTGCCGATCTTTAAGAGTACTTGAGGCCGGGCTCGGGCCACCTTTTCCAATGCCTGTAATATCCCCCTAGAAAAGCTGTGCAGGTGAGACAGACTCCCGCTCCAGCCAATCACCACCTGATCAGATTCCTCTTCAGAGAGATCCCGATACCGGCTGAAATCTAAATACATGGGCAGATGGCGGACATCCGTGTAATCCTGCCAGTCCTCCACCAGCTTCTGGGAGGCAACCACCGCGCCGTCCACCATGCGCAGCCCCCATTTGAACTGGGTAATGGGAGGAGGATCGATGGTTTCCTGAACCACCTTTCCGTTCTGCTTTTTCCGGGCAATGCCCTTCATCCAGAAATCATGGCTGAGGTTGTCCTCCGGCAGCAGGTGATAACCGTCGTCAAAATTGGCGATCACGCCCTTCCCCTGGGCTTTCCAATCCATGATGGCCGTCAGCACCGGTCCAAAGAGGTTGCGTTCAACCACGATCACATCGGCAGGGCCGCAGAGCTCCCCTGCAATGGGGGTTTGATTGGCGAAATCAGCGATGGGCAGCAGACTGGCTTGATGATCCGGATGGCGGTCAATCGCTCGAGCTGGGATCACACAGCGCCATTCGCTGCTGTTCCACTCCTGCGGGTTGTCAGCAAAGACAAAGACAATCTTCATGTTTCCCTCTCCCCAATTCCTCGCCAAAACGGCCTGCGTTTCCCGCCCTCTTACTGGACTCTAACTTGATCCCTGAGATAACCAGCGATGTGATCCGACAGGGCAGTCAGTCCTTGGGCCAGTTCGTTCTCCCCGTCCAGTTCCGCCTGGCGGGCATTTTCCTCGATCAGCGCCACCAGCTCCGGCGAGAGCTCCTCCCGGCGCTTTTCCACTGCAGCTATGACGTCGGCAGCTTCCAGGAGGCTGGAAAACAACCTCCCAGCTTGACTCTCGGGCCCGTTTGACCCCTCGGCAGTGCCAGTTTCCGCGGCATCCCCGCTGCGTGAAAAGGGAACCTTAGGGGCTGTGAGCAATCTGGTAATTCGTTCGGCATCCTCATCCCGCAGGACGAATCGATTCCGATCCAGCACCCGCTCAGTGGTGAACAGTGCGCTGCCGTGCCACTTGTGAAAGTATGTCCTGGTATCCAGCCGGTAGCGCCCCCGGGAATTTTCCTGCCTGATGGTATCATCCACATTGATGTGATCTACCAGCGAATAGGGGGAAACTCCGATTTTCATCCCTGCCTGCCAGATCTGCATGCAGAGATCGGCATCTGCCCAGTAAAACCTGAACCGCTCATCAAATCCATCCGTGGCCCGGTAAGCTTGGCTGGAGATCAAACCAAAGTTTATAAATGTTTTCCCATCAAAAGAGTCAAAACCAAAATTCCGGTAGTAATTGCCAAATGTCTGCACCGTGTTGCGGTGCAGGAAGGTAATTCCTCCCTGATATTTGCCCCGTTTTGCCTCCTCAAGGGCCAGGCTGATGGAGTGGGGATAGAGGACAATATCATCACTCCCATACAGGATCCATTTTCCTTTTGCCCTGGTGAAGCCGTGATTCATCAGTTTGGCCCAGGAGAAGGGTTCTTCACTGGAGAATATTTCCTCATCCTGATAGAGATGTGAAATGGGGTGGGGCTCCAGGAGCCGTTTCAGCTCGGCGAGGCAATCTCCCCCCGCATAGACCAGCACCTCATAAGGGTGACCGTCGGCAGCTGCCGGGAGGCTGTTGAGGAAAGCTTCCACCCCCTGCAGGCGGTCTTTGGTGGGCAGAATCACGGAGACCGCAGGTGGGTCTTGCTCCGGCTTGCCGCCATTGATTGGAGGAGGCGGACTGAGCTCCTTCAGGAAGAAGAGCTGATTGTGTTCCTCCCGGGGGGATTTTTTTCCTTTTAGCGCTTTTTGCTGCACCTTCATCAGCATCTGTTCCGCTTCCGGGAGCTGTAAATTTGCCAGGGATTCCCACAGATGCTGGGCCAGCTCCCATTCCTGTTCTTGGTAGGCCAGCCCGGCGGCCAGATAAGCAATCCGCGAGCTTTCCAGATTCAGTTTCATCGCACTGAGGTATTCTTCCAGCGCCCAGAGATCCTCTCCCTGCTGCTGGTAGGCCAGTCCCAACCAGTAGTGAATGTAGCCGTCGCTCTCCGGTGAGCGGCCCAGTTTTTCCAATTGTTTCAGAACCCCAGGGGTAATTAATCGCTGAATCTCCCGCTCCAGAGAGGCCAGGGGCTGAAAGTCCAGGGAGAGCGGATGAGCACTGATATAACGTATTGTTTGCTTTAAAAAGTTGGCCAGCTGGCTGGTCCCTGCCAGTTTCGAGAGGTCGTAGGCCAGCCGGATGCCGGCATACAGCGGGGCGCTGGGGTTGCGGGGGATGGTGGGAAGTTTCTGGAAGACTCTTTCGATGGCTTCCACCATCCGCTGGGAGCTCTCCGGCCAGGAGTACCGACCGGCATTCTGGTAGCCGGCCAGAATTAACTCTTCCCGGACCTCTTTTTGCTGAATTTTTAATAAAGCCTCCCTCATTGATGCGGCATCATGCATTTCCGGGTAAATAGCTCCCGCTCCTCCAACTTCCGATAAGGAGGAGTTGGTGTAAGTGATCACCGGGCAGCCGCACTGCTGTGCTTCCAGGATGGGCAGTCCAAACCCCTCATATAAGGAGGGATAGACCAGACAGAGCGCGCCGGCGTAAGCCAGCGCCAGGCCCTGATCGGAGAGATGCTGCACCTGGCAGCGGGCGCCCCCCAGGAAACCCCGGTAGGCTCGTTCCAACTTGGCCTGACCGCCGGTGCAGAAAATTTCATAATCGGTCCTGTTCTCCAACAGGGCAAAGGCCCGGAAAAACATCTGGGCGTTTTTGTACATATTCCGATTGCCAACCAGCAGAAAGTAGGGTTGTTCAATCTGGTAGGTGTTCTTAAATCGATGAATTTCCCTTTTGGGCTGTTTGGAGAAAACGGTAGAGGCAGCATTGGGAACAACCGAGATCGACTTGTGCTTCTGGTCGGGAAATAATTTTTTGAAGTCCCGTTTCGTGGAATTGGAAACCGCGAAATAGGCACAGGATTTTTCAATCGCCTGGGCTTTAGCCCGCCACTCCGGAAAATTGAGATCCAGCCCCATGATCTCCGGCGTCATATCATGCAGCATAATCATGGTGGGGGAGTTTTCCAGATAGGTGTAATAAGTGGAGATCAGCAGGTCGCCCTCTTCCTGATCAAAAATCTCCTGCAGATAGAGAGGATCCGCTTCGAATGCCATCAGATCATAAGGCTCGATTACTTTCCTGGCCAGACCGGGGAAATCGGGGAGGGTCTCCGCCCGGTCCAGCAGCAGCAGGCGATCCCTCAGCGGAGAATTGGCCAGTTGTTCAAGGTGATTCTTCCATACCCGGCTGATCCCGCCCGGCTTGCCGTGCTGCAGCTGAAATATCACGCCGTCGATGAGGATCTTCCCCTGACTCATAGCTGTATCTCCTGGATGATTTCCTGCCAGAATTGGAGGATCACCTGGCTTTCCCGCTGTTTGGCTTTTTCAAATCCGGCCGCTCCCAGCGCTGTTCTTTCCTCTGGATCAGCGGCCAGCCGCGCTAGGATGGGCTGCCACCCGTCAGCAGCTGTCGTGATGCCGCCGACCCCCCAATCTTGATATGCGGGGAGCGGCGGCGCAATCCAGGGGATGCGGCGGATGCCTGCTTCCAAAAGCGGCAGATCAGATCTGGTCTGCTGGAATTCCCCCTCCGGCTCCGGCGCCATCAAAATGTCAAAGTGCGCCAGGGTGTAGGGATAATTCTGAATGGATCCCAGGGGGATGAACATCTTTTTCTCCTCGGGAAGGTCAGGGAAAGCTTCCAGAAGCTGATAATCACCCGCGGCTACCAGCAGGGCGCTGTCGATCTCCAGAACGGCTGTGCTGATCTGCTGGACGATTTGCTCAGGAATACTGGAAGAGATATGGGTGCTGAGCAATCCGAAGTTAATTGTTTTCCGTTCCGGACTGGGGATCTCCCAGCTGGATTCCTCCCGCTGCCAGCCGTGAGGGATTTCCCCTGCCTGCCCGATCTGCGGGGCAAGTTTCTCCCCCAGATGAATATTGGGAACGGTGAAATACTTTCCAAGCTGATAAATTTCCTGGAGCCGCCTGACGACTGCAGGATTTCCGGGCCCGGATAAGGAGTAGTCCCGATGGTCTTCCGGGATCTGCAGGTAATCCTGCTCCAGATCAACGACCACGGTTTTTCCGGCATCCAGACAGCATCTCAGCGCTGCGGTGAGCTCTGCGGACTGATGGGGACAATTGAAAATGAAGATCTGATAGCGTTCCAGGTCTTCCTCCTTAAATTGGGAGGAGATCTTGACCTCATGCTTGGCTGAGGCCAGTGCTCTGGCCGGGACCCCCATCCGACGGGAGAATGCCAGGGTGTGGGGGCCGTAAAAACCAACGGCTGCTTTCTGCGGCGCTTTTCCGTTGCCCTTTTTTAAGTTAACCAGCGCAGCCAGCTTTTTGGCATGTTCCGGTCGGGCGATCTGCGCTGCAGCCGCCTGCCGGGATTTGAGCTGCTCCAGCTGGGCTGCTGCATGACCGTGCTCTCCGTCGAGTCGGACTATCTCTTCATAAAGAAATACAGCGGAATTCAAATCGCCTGCTTCCTCATAACACCCGGCCAGCATGCTCAGCGCTTCTACATCCTGGGGATATTTTTTCAGGACAGCGGCAAGAATTTGGACTCCTTCCGTCAGCCGGTCTGGCTGCTGCAGACAGACCTCAGCAAGATTTTTCCAGGCCTGCTTGTTTTCGGGATCCAACTCCAGGGCCCGCTGATAAGCGGACTCCGCTTCTGACAATTGATTTTGCAGCGCGTAAGCGACCCCCAGGTTGTTATAGGCTTCTGCTGAGTCGGGAGTGAGAAGGACCACTTCCTTAAAGTGGTCGACCGCTGACTGTAGTTGATCTTGATGGATTTTGCTGATTGCCAGCCCGGTCAAGGCACCGGTGTGCTCCGGATCCTCATCGAGGACACTTTTCAGCAGGGAACAGACATGCTCCCAGTTTTCTCCGCGGGCAGCTTGATCCGCTTCTTGCAGCAGGGTTTCAATTTCTGGATTCATCATAGGGGTCTCTCTTTTCTGGCTTGATGATCAGGAAGCCCGTTCTCACCGGAGAGCGGCCTCCAGGCAATGCTTGCTCCAACTTTACATTATTTGGGAGGCGAACTCAGTAAAGGGAGAGGAAAAGCTGCGTAAAAGGAGGATAAAAGCGGACCATCTTTCGGTGTTCCTTATCCCGCTTTTATTGATAGTTTACGGAAAAACACACAGGTATTTTCTACAATGAGCCCATGTCTTCCATTACACCTTTGCCAATTTTCCAGCCTGAGACCCCTGCGGAGGAGATCCAATCCGGCCGGGAAAGCGCTTTGGAGGGATCCGGCGGGGCTTTTTGGGATCTGCTGCAGGGGATGTTTATGAGCGGGATGTCCTCACCGGATCTGGACGGTTCTTCCAGTTTGAGTTCGCTGTTCATGCCGGACCTTTTCACCCTCTTCCTGGGGCTGCTGGAGCCGGAAGCGGAAAATCCCGTTCCGGGCAGCTGGAACAATTTTCCCTCAGTGAGGGCCACAAACTACGGATACGACCTTGCCGGTGTCAGCGGAAGAGAACCCTTTTACCGCGGTCCACAGAACACACCCTGGGGATATCCAGTTCAAGGGCCGATCAGCCAGGGGGTTCGGGAGGGACATGTTGCTCTGGATTTTTCTATCGTAGAAGGTACCCCGGTGCATGCCACCCTGGATGGGGTGGTGAAGACGGTAGGAAGGGATCCGGACGGATATGGCAAGTATGTTGTCGTGGAAAATGGTCCCTACGAAGTGTATTTCGCCCACCTCTCCAGCATTCCTGTGCGGGTGGGAGACCGGATCAGAGCGGGGCAGCTGCTGGGCCTCAGTGGGAACACCGGCAATTCCACCGGACCTCACCTGCATTATGAGATCCGCCGGAGTGGTCATCCTCTGGATCCCCGGAGGTTTTTAGGACCGAATTTCACGTGAAGACCAGCGGCAGGATGGCTTCCGTTGAAGCAGCGTTAATTTATGAAAGTTTCCCGGATATTTTACGAGTGGTTTATGGTTTGGTTGATCTGGAAATGCTAGCATCGATGGGAAGGAAGCCTGTTCTGACAGGCAGACCTGTCATGTACCCAAGCGCTGGATGGTTTCTATGGTGAATATTATTGAACTCGATAAGGAAGAACTGGATATTTTTCTGGCGGAGTCCAAAGAGCAGCTGGAGATCCTGGAGGGGGGATTGGTCCGCATGGAGCAGGAAGGAGATGACCCCCAGGTGGTCCAGGAAATCTTCCGGGCGGCTCATACCTTAAAGGGATCTGCCGGGATGATTGATCATCAGAACATGGTGGCATTGACCCATGCTCTTGAAAATATCCTTGATGATGTTCGAAAGCATGTCATCCAGATTTCTCCAAAATTAATTGATCTCTGTTTGGATGCCGCGGATGGCGTCTGGTTGATGCTGGATGAGATTGCCGGTAATACTGATCAATCGCTGGAAATCGCTCCCCTGGTGGAGCGATTTCGGCTCTTCTCTCAGATTCAGTCCCCCGTGGACCAGATCAATAAAAGCTATGCCAGTGTGCCTGACCCGGTTGTGGAACAGGATACAGTGGTGCTGGTGGGGGATGTGGATCCGGACAGCTATGCACCTGCCGCTCGGGTGCTGCAGGCTGTTATGGTCCTGGAAGCCAAGGGCGAAGTGGTTCGGACCGAGCCCAGCAGGGAGGAGATCGAAAAAGCGAAACGGGTGGAAAAATTCTCCATAGAAGTTCTCTCGGACTCTACTCCTGAGGAGCTGCTCGATGAGATCATGGATATCCCCGACCTGTGGTACTGCCGGGTAAAGGGCGATCAAACAGAAGACCAGCTTGAGGAGCTCTCTCCGGTGGGTGATGAGGACCATGACCCCTCTGAGGGCCGACCACACCGCCTGGGTGACTACCTGATTGAAAATGAATTCATCAAACCAGAGGACATGGAACTGGCCTTAAAGATTCAGAATCAGCCTGGAGAAGACCGGCTGCTCGGCCGCATCCTGGTAGATCAGGGACTGCTCAGTCAAGAACACCTCGACCGGGCTCTGCTGGCCATGACGCAGGATCTGCGCAGTAATATGAAGGACCTGGAAGTATCTCTGCAGAAAAAGGAACGCGTCCGGGCTGAGGATCAGACCGTTCGCACCAGCGTGGAACGGTTGGATACCCTGATGAACGAGGTTGGCGAGCTGATCACTGACCGCAACCGCCTTTACCAGCTGAACACCACGCTGGACCGCAAATATCGGGACAGCCGGGAGCTGAAGATCCTGGGGGAGACCATCTCTCACCTGGGAAGGACCATCGACCAGCTGCAGAACGATGTCATGGGCCTGCGTATGCTGCCTATCGCCAATGTGTTTAAGAAATATCCCCGCTTGGTGAGAGACCTGGCCCGCCAGGAGGGAAAAAAGGTCAAACTGACCATGGATGGGCAGGACACCGACCTGGACCGCTCGGTGGTGGAAGCCATTTCAGATCCGATCATCCATTTGATCCGCAACGCGGTCGGTCACGGCATTGAGCCCCCGGATATGCGCAAAGAGATCGGCAAGCCGGAGATGGGAACGGTGAATCTGTCCGCCCGGCATGAGAGAGGTCAGATCATCATTACCGTCAAGGATGATGGACAGGGGGTGGATGTTGAGAAAGTCAAGCTGAAAGCCATTCAGCGGGAGACGATCACCGAAACAGAGGCTGAGATGATGTCGGATGAGGAAGCTCTCTATTTGATCTTTGAATCCGGCGTATCCACGGCGAAAACTGTCAACGAGATCTCCGGCCGCGGCGTAGGAATGGATATCGTCCGCACCAATATTGAAAATTTGAACGGCTCAATTTCTGTAAGCAATTGGCCCGGGGAGGGGATGCAGGTAGAAATTATGCTGCCGCTTAATCTGGCCGTGATCCCGACCCTGCTGGTCACTGTGGGCAGAAGTGTGCTGGCAATCCCACTGGCTGCGGTGACGGAAACGCTGCGAGTGCCACAGGCCGATGTGCAGCTGGTGGACGGTGAGCCCATTATCATGCTCCGGGGACGTCCGCTGCCCCTGGCTTACCTTCAAAAAACCCTCAAGTTTGAAAAAGGGGTCACAGGAAATAAATATGAAAACATAGTGGCTGTTCGTCTGGGGACCTCCCAGGTGGGGTTGGTTGTGGATGATTTTCTCCGGGAAGAGGAAGTGATGTTGAAATCCTTAGGGATCCTCTCCGGAAAAGTGCCGGGTTTATCCGGCGGAGCCATTCTCGGCGATGGACAAATTGCCTTGATACTGGATGTGGTCAATTTGATCAAAATGATTTTAAGCCGGGATGCCAGCTAGCTTATCAGCGGCATCTCAAGCGTGCAGAGGAGTACGGCGTGGTAAATCAGACATATGAAGATGATCTCAGCAAAAGGGAGCTGCTCAGGCGGATCTCGGATCAAGGCAGTCAGCAGGCCGCCGACGGTATTTCCTGGCTGCTGGGGGAGCAAATCGAGGTCACCAATCCTGCTTTCCAAACCCAGGACTTTTCCTCTTTGATGGAAGAGTTCGGCGGCCCAGAAACAGAAATCGTTGGGATCTACATTGAAGCCCGGTACGAAGTGCCCATTCATGTCATGCTGATCCTGCCCTTTTCGGAAGCTATCCAGATCACGGAGCAGCTGCTGGGGCACCCGCCGGGAAGTATTAATGAAATTGACGAACTGGGGCACTCGGCCTTAGCAGAGATGGCCAATGTCACGGGAACCCGATTTTTTAACGCCATTGCCGAGATCACCGGGAAAACGATCCGTCCTTCCACACCGGCAGTGATGATCGACATGCTGGGTTCCATTCTGACCATCATCCTGGCGAAAACAGGCTGTATCAGCGGGGATGTGCTTACTTTTGAAACCGCTTTTGTCCGGCAGAGCAGGGATATGAAGATTAATTTCCGGGCGATCTCTTCCCCAGCAGCGCTGGAAATGATTATGAGTGATGATGCTTGAGAGGGATGATGAGTACGGTACCGGTAGGTCTAGGTGAAATGAAGATCAGCGGGAATCCGGAGGATGTCCTGACTATATATGGATTGGGTTCCTGTATCGGGGTGGGCATGTACGATCCTGCCCGGAAGATTGCCGGACTGCTGCATGCTGTACTGCCAGAGGGCAAACCGGGAGAAAACCACTCTCCCCGATATGTGGACAGCGGGATCTCTTCTCTGCTGGAGGCCCTGGAGGAAGCAGGGGCTTCGCGTGAACGCTTACAAATCCGAATGGTAGGGGGCGCAAATTTGCTGACTGCCCCCGGTCACGAGGGAACGTTTAATATCGGTGAGCGCAATATTCATGCTGCTCAAGCTGCATTTTCTGCCCTGCGGCTGAGAGTTCGAGGACTGGAAGTGGGTGGAAATATTGGACGAACGATGCGTTTGTATGTTGAGGACGGCAGGACCACCGTCCGCTCCATGGGAAAACCCGAACGCGAACTACTTGATGGAGGAAGATAAGATGGCGAAGGTACTAGTTGTGGACGACGCGCAGTTTCTGCGCGTCCGGATCACAAAAATGCTCAGCAGCGAAGGGCATGAATTTGAGGAGGCTTCCAATGGCATGGAGGCTGTAGATGCCTATCAGTCCTACCGACCGGACATCGTGCTGATGGATATCACCATGCCGGAAATGGACGGGATGGAAGCCCTCCGGGAGATTCGCAGCCTGGATCCGGAATCTAAAGTGGTCATGCTGACAGCTTTAGGCCAGGAGTCCATCGTTTTAGAAGCGATTAAACTGGGCGCCAAGGATTTCATTGTCAAGCCTTTTGAGAAAGAGAGAGTCCTGGGCACGATCTCCAAATTCTCTTGAAGATGGGGAACGCAGACCAAAGCGCAGAACGATATCAGGGTAGATAGATGTCAATGAACCCCCCCATCAGCGTTTTCCTGGTGGATGATTCCACCTTTGCCCGGGTTGTCCTGGCCAAACATCTCAATCGAGTGCAGGATATTGAAGTTGTTGGTCAGGCGCGCAACGGCAGGGAAGCGCTGGAATTGCTCTCCAGTGCCAATCCGGATGTGGTCATCCTCGATGTGGTCATGCCCCAGCTGGATGGGTTGAAAACTTTAAAGAGGATTATGGAACATGATCCCCGTCCGGTGATTATGCTCAGCTCGCTGACCAAAGAGGGCGCGGATGAAACGGTGGAAGCACTCACCCTGGGCGCTCTTGATTTCATTCCCAAACCATCCGTGAAAGCTAACATCGCTGAGGTGGTTCAAGAACTGGTTCCTAAGATCCGTCAAGCAGCAGAGGTAGAGCACCATCTCCTGGGGCAGAAGCGGTTGGGAGCAGCAGAGACCAGCATTCCCCAAGTGCATCTGCCTGCACGCTGTGAAAGACCGGAAAAAGTGGTTGTAGTTGGTGCTTCCACCGGCGGACCCCGGGCTTTGAGCACCCTGATCCCTCAGATTCCACAGGAACTGGATGCCGCTCTGCTGATCGTTCAGCATATGCCGGTCGGATTCACCAAGCCGCTTGCGGAACGGCTGGATCAAATTTCTCACCTCAAGGTGAAGGAGGCTTCCCATGGAGATGCCCTGTTGATCGGCAGTGCCCTGCTAGCGCCGGGTGGATACCATCTGGAGTTGATCAACAAGCGCAGGGTGACTCTCAGCAAGGGAAAAAAGATTCACGGAGTCAGGCCGGCGGTGGATGCCACCATGGCCAGTGCAGCAGAATACTATGGAAGATCTGTGGTCGGTGTGGTCCTGACCGGGATGGGGAAGGACGGTCGGGATGGAGCCTTGAGCATCCGGCAGGGAGGGGGGGTGGTGATAGCTGAGGACAAATCCAGCTGTGTGGTCTGGGGAATGCCCCGCAGCGTGGTAGAAGCGGAGGCGGCGGATTGGGTAGTCCCCCTGGAGGGCATCGGGTCCAAGATCATTGAGCTGGTAAACCTGCTGTGACCCAGGGGTATGGATCACCAGGATCAGCCTGTGCTGGAGGACGACCCCCCCGACGAAGAGCAGGGGCGCCAGCAGCTTAGAGGAGTTTTTATGGCAGCTGAAATTATTGCCGTCAGCAATCAAAAAGGCGGTGTGGCCAAAACAACCACGACCATGTCCCTGGGTGCCTGCCTGGTGGAACTGGGACATAGAACCTTGATTGTTGATCTGGATTCACAGGCTAACCTCACCCTGGCTGCCGGGATGGATCCCTCTCATTTGGAGCATACCATTGTAGATCTGTTTGATGGTCGAAAAAACGGTGCTTATCGGAGGAAAACTGTTTTGGATGGGCTGCATATCCTCCCCGCGGACTTACGGCTCTCCCGGGTGGAACGGGCTTTGTATGAGAAGGGCAGTTACGAGGAAACACTCCTTCGTCTGCTTCAGCCCTGGATGGATCAGTATGAATACATTCTGCTCGACTGCCCGCCCTCTTTTGGCGCGATGACCATCATTGCTCTGATTGCTGCCGATCGGGTTTTGATTCCCGTCCAGCCAGAATACTATGCTGCCCGGGGATTAAGCCGTCTGATGCGGATCGCCAAATTTATTAAATCCAGAACTGGAAAGAAGGTTCACTACCATGTGCTGGTAACCATGCTGGATACCAGAAATAGAATTCACCGCCTGGTGCTGGATAAATTATCCAGTAATTTCCCCGACACGATGATGGAGACCAAAATTAACATCGATACCAACCTGCGGGAGTGTCCTGCTCCCGGCGAACCGATTATCTTATACGACTCCAACACGCGCGCCAGCCAGGAGTATCGAGCGCTGGCGCGGGAGCTGATTGCAGAGGTAACCTCATGAGCCGAAAAAAAGATAAACTCAAAGACAGTCTGGAAGGATTATTTAGGCCGGCTGCTGCGGAAAATCCCGGCGCGGTAGAGGTTGGGGAACCGATAGGGGAGGAGCAGTCCCAAAATGTGCGGCCGGAATCTAATCAGCAGTCCGGTCAGGAAGAAGCTGATGGGGAAGACCGAAAGCCGTCAGATCAGCCCAAAGGGAAGCAATCTCCTCTGACTCAAGAGGCGCTGGAGCAGGCCTTGGCCGAGAAGCTGGAGAAGGATCAACCTGCGTCAAGAAAAGGTCCCAGCTCTTCTTCAAAATCTAGCGCTCCGGAAAAAAAATTGCCACCCAAAAAAAAGGCAGAGAAGAAAAAAAGCGCCTCTCCAGCGGGAGCTTCCCCCCAGCCGGAAAGCAGACCGGACAGTAAGCGGATTGAAGAAGAAGCCCCCTCAAAATCAATTGAGTTTGAGACCGGCGAACGCGTGGTGGTCTTCTTGCTGGGGGAGGAAGCTTTTGGGGTGGACATTTACAGCATCCGCACCCTGGTGAAACCCCAGGAAATCTTTCCCGTGCCTCATATGCCGGATTATTTGATCGGGCTGACCAATTTACGGGGCGAGATCGTTCCGGTGATTGATCTGCGGAAACGGCTGGGGTTTGCTGAAAAAGAGTATACAGAAGAGACCAGGTATGTGGTTGCCGAAAAACGCGATGAACCCATCTGTTTGGTGGTGGACGATGTTACCGGCATTGAATACTTTGCTCCGGGATTTCTGGAAGAACCCTCCGAGGTCATCAGCAGCATTGATACCACCTACCTGCATGCTATTGGAAAATCCGATCGGCAGCTGGTGCTGCTGCTGGATTTAGACCAGGTCCTGGGGGAGAGAATCCTTCTGGGAAAGAAGCAAGGGTGAAAATGTGGACGCTCAGACGTTTGCTCAAGTGAAGCAGTTTATTCAGGCGCAGTATTTTATTGACATCACCCGCTACAAAGAGAAACAGATGCTGCGGCGGTTGAACGCCTGGCTAAGACGATCCAAAGTTACCACCTGGGGGGATTATTTCCGACTGGTCAGGGAGGATCCCCTGGAAGAGAAACGCTTCCGGGATTACCTGACCATTAATGTCACCTCTTTTTTCCGGGATCCGGAGCGCTGGGAGAGGCTGGAGATGGAAGTCCTTCCCCAGGTAATGTCCGCTGCCAAGAGCTCTCTCTACCAACGGGAGCAGCCGCTCAAAATCTGGAGCGCCGGCTGTTCTATTGGCGCTGAGCCCTATTCGCTGGCCATGATGATGGAGAGGATCGCACCGCAGATCCAGCATGACATCCTGGCGACGGACTTCGACCGCGGTGCGCTGGAAACTGCCCGTCGAGGGGGGCCGTATTCCGGGGATGATGTCAAGAATATCCAAGCGCATGATTTGGGGAAATATTTTTCTAAACAAGATTCAACCTATTTTATCGCCGACAAACTGAAAAAGCGGATCCGTTTCCAGGAGCAGGATTTGCTGTCCGATTCCTTCGAAAATGGTTTTCACCTGATCGTTTGTCGTAATGTGGTCATTTATTTCACACGGCAAATCAAAGAAGAACTGTACAGAAAGTTTTACCGGTCCCTGGTTCCTGAAGGCGTGCTTTTTCTGGGAGGAACCGAAATCATTCCTCAGTCTCAAAAGATCGGCTTCAGGAATATTGGCGGATCAGTTTACAAAAAAATCGAGATCTAGCACTGTGGAGAATCGTTTATGGATGTGAAGTTCTTAAGTCCTTTTGTGGATGCAGCAAAAGAAGTCATTCAGGCGGAGGCAAATACAAGCCTCCAGCGAGGTGAACTCTCCCTGCAGCACTCTGCGCTGACTACCAAGGAGGTCTCTGTGTTGATCTCCCTGATCGGTGAGGTCGAAGGGGTTGTCATCTACAGCCTTTCCTCTTCCACGGCCACAGGGATCGTCTCTCAAGTAATTGGCCAGGATTTTCAAGAATTTGATGAACTGGCCCAGAGCGGGATTGCCGAGATGGGGAATGTCATCACTGGAAGAGCAACGATGATGCTCTCCAAAACTGGATTCAACGCGGATATTTCTCCCCCAACTGTGATTGTGGGGGAGGGGGTGCAAATTTCCACTGTGGATTTCACCCGCGTTGTCGTGCCGCTGATCTCATCCCTGGGGGAGATTACCGTCCACCTGTCCCTGCATGAAAAGAATAACAAGGCATCCAGCACCAATTTTGTCCCTGCCCAGCTGGACCAGGACGCGTTGGAGCGGGCCAACAAGTTGAGCAGCTGAGAGGAGAGTGACCATGAAAGCGCAGATCTTAAACCCCTTTTTGGAAGCCATCCATGAGGTGCTCTCCAAAGAGGTTCAGGTAAATGTTAAACGGGGAGAGCTCAGCCTGGATGCCCGTTCATACACCACGGAGGATGTCACCGCGCTGATCAGCATGATTGGCCAGGTGGAAGGCAATGTGCTGCTGAGCCTGAGTCAGGCCACAGCAAAGCAGGTGGTGGGCCGCATGCTGGGTGAGGAAGTCAGTGAATTCAATGAGCTGGCCCAGAGCGGTATCTCAGAGTTGGGGAATGTCATCGTCGGTCAGGCCAGCGTCCGGCTGGCCCGGGCCGGCTACCAGACCAACATCTCTCCCCCCGCGCTGATTCTGGGGGAAGGGGCGAAGCTGTCCACACTGGATTACCCCCGGCTGGTGGTGCCGCTGGCAACGGAGATGGGTCTGGTGACCATTCATTTGGCCTTGAAAGAGAGCACGGTCACTCACCAACCAGGAACACAATTAAAAACGCCAGAGCGGCCCGAAGCTGGTTGACAGGAGAGAATTAATGTTAATTTTATTGCTTATTAATGAAGGCTAAATTCATTTTCCGGGAAAAGAACCCGATAATGCTTATGAATCTGATGCGATTCAGTCGTTGACTTTCTCTTGAGACATGTGACTGGGCCTTTTCCGGGCAGTCCGCATTGAACATTGTGAAGGAAAACAAAGCGATCCAGTATCCAGATCATTAACTAGAGGAGCACAGCAATGTTAAACAAAATAAAAATGAAACCCAAACTGATTGGCCTGTTTCTGCTGGTTGGGCTGGTCCCGCTGATCATCGTTGCCGTGTTCAGCCTGATCCGCTCGCAGAACTCACTGATGGATCAGGCTTACAACAACCTGCAGGCGGTGCATCAAACCAAACAGGTGCAGATAGAGAAATATTTTTCCGAGCGGCAGGGTGATCTGGAGGTGCTGGTCGAGACAGTGGCCACCCTCCGGCAGAATGCCTTTGATGAATTGGCCGCTGTACAAGCGATGAAAGCAAATCAGGTCTATGATTATTTTGAGACCGAATACGGGGTGGTGCACAGCAATAAGGATAACCCCACCACCTGGCAGGCCATCCAGGCTTTTGAGCGAGCGGTAGAAGCGGAGGACGGCGGTGGGATGGAAGGCGCCCGCTGGCAGACTGTCGAGGCCGAATATGGACCCGTTTTCAAAGAGATCATGGAGGATTTTTATCTCTATGACACCTTCTTGATCTCCGCGGACGGGGATGTGCTCTACACCGTCGCCCAGGAATCTGATCTGGGGCAAAACCTGGTTAATGGGGAGCTGAAGGATTCCGGTTTGGCTCGGGCCTTCAACCAGGCCATGCAGTCACAGGAAGAAGATGTCGTCTTTGTGGACTATGCCCCTTATGCACCTTCCGCAGGGCAGGTGGCTGCATTCATGGCAGGAAAGGTTATCGATAATACCGGCCGGGTCGCAGGGGTTTTCGCTGTGCAGATGAACCCCGATAAATTGAACGAGATCGTTCAGGAGAGGACCGGCATGGGAGAGACCGGGGAAACCTACCTGGTCGCCCGGGAAGATGACGGCCGGGTCACCTTCCGGAGCGACATGCTCACCATGGGAGGCGGAGACTATGTGGTCGGTTATGACCTCACTGATATCGTTACGGATTATATTGCCAAGGCGCTGAATGGAGAGAGCGATCAGCAGCTCTTTCTGGACAGTGCCGGCAAGCCGGTGCTGGTTTCCTATGAGCCGTTGGATATCGCTGGACTGAACTGGGCGATCATTTCCAAGAAGGACGCTGAGGAGGCCGTGGTCACCCAGCTGGAGGGCAGGGAAGAGGATTTCTTCACCAGCTACATTGAGAAATACGGCTACTACGACCTTTTCCTGATCACCTCCCGCGGGGATGTCTTCTACAGTGTTGGCAAAGAAGCCGATTACGGCACCAACATGGTGGAGGGGATCTATGCCTCCTCCAACCTGGGGGAGCTGACCCGGGAGGTGCTGGACACCCAGGAGTTCGGCTTCGCCGACTTTGAACCCTACGCCCCCAGCAACGGGGCCCCGGCGGCTTTCATCGCCCAGCCGGAGCTCCATGGGGAGAAAGTGGAGATGGTGGTGGCCCTGCAGCTGCCTTTGGAAGGGGTGAATTCGATTATGACCATCCGGGAAGGGATGGGCGAGACCGGGGAATCCTACCTGGTGGGCCCGGACAACCGGATGCGTTCGGATTCCTACCTGGATCCCGAGAACCACTCGGTGGCCGCCTCCTTT
Source organism: uncultured Anaerolineales bacterium (assembly GCA_964603385.1). Classification (GTDB taxonomy): domain Bacteria; phylum Chloroflexota; class Anaerolineae; order Anaerolineales; family UBA11858; genus B10-G9. The sequence continues at coordinate 109,413 of CAZRUS010000002.1, forward strand.
GCCGGTACGGTGGAGGAGAACGGGGTGGACAGCGTGGCCACCCGGAAGTCCTTCCAGGGAGAGTCCGGCCAGGAAGTGATCACAGATTACACCGGCGGTCAGGTGCTGTCTTCCTACGGGCCGGTGCAGGTTTACGACACCACCTGGGCCTTGATGTCGGAAATTGACGAGGCTGAGGTCAAGGCGCCGGCCAATGCCATCCGCAATCTGATCTTTGCCACCGCTGGCATTGCTGCTGTGGGTGTAGCCGTGCTGGGATTCTTTGTAGCCACCAGCATCGCCAACCCGATCCTGACCATCACAGAAAAAGCGGAGCATTTGGCAGACGGCGATGTCGCTATGGGCGATATGGATGAGCGGGAAATGAAAGCGATCAATCAGCGGGAGGATGAATTGGGGGAGATCGGCCGGGCCTTCAACCGCCTGATTGCCTACCTCCAGGAGATGGCCGGAGCGGCGGAGCGGATCGCCGAGGGCGACCTGACTGCAGAAGTCCAGCCCCGGTCAGTCAAGGATGTGCTCGGCAACGCTTTCCAGCAGATGATCGCCAATCTGCGTGAGCTGATCGGCCAGATGACCGACGGCGCCAATGCGGTTGGGGCAGCGGCTAACCAGCTCTCGGCAGCGGCCACCCAGGCCGGACAGGCTACCGAGCAGATTGCCACCACAGTGCAGCAGATTGCCAACGGCGCTCAGGAGCAGACCGAGAGCACCACCCGCACCGCGGAGTCGGTGGACCAGATGGCGCGGGCTATCGACGGAGTGGCCCAGGGTGGCCAGGAGCAGGCCGAAGCCGTGGCCCAGTCTGCGGATGTCACTGCTCAGATCAGCAAGGTGATCCAGGATGTGGCCGAAGCGGCCCAGCAGGGGGCTGGGGTCTCAGCCCGGGCGGCCGATACGGCGCGGAAGGGATCGGATACCGTGGAGCGCAACCTGCAGGCCATGGGCGTGATCAAGAACCAGGTGGACCTCTCGGCGGAGAAGGTGGCCGAGATGGGCCGGCGCTCGGAGGAGATCGGGGTCATTGTGGAGACCATTGATGATATTGCCTCGCAGACCAACCTGCTGGCATTGAACGCGGCCATCGAAGCGGCGCGGGCTGGCGAACACGGGGAGGGCTTTGCTGTGGTGGCTGATGAGGTCAGGAAGCTGGCCGAGGAATCCACAGCAGCCACCAGCGAGATCGCCGGGTTGATCAAGACCATCCAGGAGACGGTGGCGGAAGCAGTCAAGGCTATGGAAAGCAGCGCCGCCGAAGTGGACCATGGGGTGGAAGGGGCCAATCAGGCTGGAGAAGCCCTGCGGGAGATCCTGGCGGCGGCCCAGCAGGTCAACGAGCAGGTGGAGAACATCGCCGCGGCCTCCGAAGAGCTCAGCGCCTCAGCGGATGAGCTGGTCAATTCCAATGATGCGGTTTCAGCAGTGGTGGAAGAGAACACGGCGGCCACGGAAGAGATGTCGGCCAACTCCTCGGAGGTGACCGAGGCCATTGAGACCATCACCAGCATCAGCGAGGAGAACAGCGCAGCGGTGGAGGAGGTCAGCGCCTCAGCCGAAGAGATGAACGCCCAGGTGGAAGAGGTCAGCGCCTCGGCCCACAGCCTGTCGGAGATGGCCCAGGACTTGACCCTGGCGGTCTCGAAGTTCAAGCTGGGAGCCGGAAAGTCGCTGATCAGTCAAATTGACCTCTTCAAGCAGGCCCATATAGCCTGGGTGGGAAAGCTGAATGACATGCTGGCCGGACGGGAGCATCTCACCGCTGAGGACGTGGGCTCGCATGAGACCTGTCTGCTTGGACAGTGGTACTACGGGCAGGGGCGGGATTTTGCAGGCATGCGCGAATATGACAGCCTGGAGGATCCACACATCCGCCTGCACCAGGAGGTGTCCAATATAGTCTCTGCATACAACAAGGGAGAAACCTCCGCAGCTGGTGCCGGGGTGAAAACAGTGGAAGCCTTATCCCATTCTGTGGTCGATCTGCTGAATGAGCTGGAGGGGCATGCCATTGAATGGCTGGAGAACGGCAAGAACGGTCGGGCCAGCTGAGTTGACAACTAGCGGATGAAAAGATCCCTGAGGCCAGCAGCTGCCGGTCTCAGGGATCAGGAAAGGAGCAGTGAATATGGCGGTAGAGCATCAGTATGTAATCTTTGATCTCTCGGAGGAGGATTACGGGCTGGAGATTGCCTCCGTGGAGAGCATTATCAAACTGCAGCCGATCACTTCAGTGCCCCATGCCCCGGATTTCGTAGAAGGAGTGACCAACCTGCGAGGTAGGGTGCTGCCGGTGATCGACCTCCGCAAGCGATTCAAGGTTCGCACGGTTAAAGGAGGGAATGGGACCGCGCGGGGCAAAGAAGCCCGCATCATCGTCATGACCATGAACGGCACTATGATGGGGATGATCGTCGATGCCGTTTCCGAGGTGCTGCGGGTGCCGGAAGAGGCTATCGAGCCCCTGCCGGATATGAGCACAGCCATCAACGAGGGCTTCATCACCGGAGTGGCCAAACTGGAGGACCGCCTGGTCATTCTACTGGACCTGCAGAAGCTGATGACGCCGAAAGAAAAGGCCAAAATCGAACAGATTGCCGATAGCTGAAATGATTGATCAAGAAAGAAAAACTTTTAAAGAAAGCAAGAAACCACACTAACGATTCCTTCCTAAACCTGGCCATTTTTGTTCTCGGGCTCAATTTTCTTCCCATGTGACATACACCTTAGAGGTATGTCACATGGTTCCTTTTCTGGGGTCGATCTGCTGAATGAGCTGGAGAGGCAGGCCATTGATTGGCTGGAGAACGGCAAAAACGGCCGGTGAAGCTGATCAGCCCAGCCGGATAGCGATCGGACTCCAGAATCCGGACTGAAGGGAATCTGAGAGGGGCACCTCAGCCCTCTGCATCCTTTTCAGGTTAATAGGAATCTGGATTTTCTTTATTTCTGGAGAGGCTGTTTGTTATAATTGTAGGCAGCTTTCCTGCGGTGGAAAGGCTGCGCCATTCGGTCTAAAGTGCCTTTACGCAGCAACCAAAGGGGAAGCAGATCCACCTCCAATATCTTCTCTCCGGTGGACGCATTACAAGGTTTGCAGGTTATCCGTAGGAGTTATTGGTATGGGAGTTTTCACAGATATTAGTTTCCAGCTGGAGTGTTTTTTTTCTGAGGCGCCTTCCCCCTGCTTTGTTTTGGATCCCCAACTCACAATTCTTGCCGTTAATCAGGCCTGGATCGACCAGCTGGGATACAGCCGGGAAGAGGCTGTTGGACAGAATCTGCTGGGTATCCTGCCTGCTGAGAACCGTGACCAGGCGGTGGCGCAGTTTCAGGCACTGGATCAATCCACTACCCCCGGGCAATTCCGGACAGTTTTTCATCATCATGATGGGCGGGTAATTCCTTATCACTGCAGCGGACGGCTGACTGCACGCCCCAAGTCATCCCCCCGGGTCTCATTATGGGTCCTCTTTGCTGATCAAGGCCGTACTCCGACAGGGGAGACAGAGGCAGACCCGGGAACGGTACAGTTTCAGGCGCTGCTCTCTAATCTCCCGGCAGCTGTGAGCATCAAGGATGCGGAGGAAAACATCCTCTTTGTGAATGAGCTTTTTGCGGCCATCCTGGGAAAACGCCCGCAGGAAATTATTGGCCTGCATTCCAGGGATATTACCCCACCGGAGCTCCAGGAACAGTACACCAGAGAAAATCAACGTGTCCTCCAGGGAGAAAAACTGCGGGAAGAAAGCGCCTTCCCGGGCCCCGATGGGCTCACCTACTGGCTGACCGATAAATTTCCCATCCTGAATGAAAACAAAACAATTTCCGTCGGTTCTGTCAGTTTTGAGATCACTGACAAAGTCAAGGCGGAGCAGGCGCTGCAGAGCACCCAGCAGGAGCTGCGGGAAAGCGAACAGCGCTTCCGGATGTTGGCTGAAAACGCCCGGGACATCATCGCTTTGCTGGATAAAGATCTGAAACTGAGCTATCTCAGCCCTTCTGCTGAGGATATTACTGGATATTCAAGGGAAGGCTTCCAGGACCAGAGCATTTTTTCCGCCATCCATCCCGCGGATCGAGTTGATTTGAAAAATACCATCAGTCAAAAGATCCAGAATCAGGACCAAACCGGCTTTTCTACCTTCAGGGTGATCCATCAGGATGGGCACACCCTGTGGATGGAGGCCTATACTGCTTATTTTTATGACGGAGAAGGAGCGCTGGAGTTCATCTTGATCAACCAACGGGATGTCACCCAGCGGGTGGAGATGGAGCAGGCTCTCCGGAAAAGTGAACAGCAGAAAGAGCTCATTCTCAACTCCTCCTCAGAAATGATCACTTATTTTGACACTGATCTGCAGGTGATTTGGGCTAACAGAGCAGCTGGTGAGTCGATCGGCAAGCCCAGTGAGAAATTAATCGGCCTGCACTGCTACCAGATCTGGCATCAGCGGGAGCAGTCCTGCCCGGACTGCCCGGTGCTGAAGGCCAAAGAGACAAAGAGTCCTCACGAAGGACGACAAACCACCCCGGACGGCAGGCACTGGTCGATCAGAGGATATCCAGTGCTGGAAAATGGGGAAGTGATTGGATTGGTGGAATTTGGTCAGGATATCACCGAACAGGTCCGGGCAGACATGGTGATCCGGGAAAGTGAAGCTCGTTTTCGCTCGTTATACCAGAAGACGCCGGTGATGCTCCATTCCATTGATGGACAGGGCCGCCTGATAGAGGTCAGCGATTACTGGTTGGAAGTGATGGGGTATCAGCGTGAGGAAGTTATCGGGCGGAAATCGACGGAATTTCTGACGGCTCATTCCCGGGAATATGCAGAACAGGTGGCGCTGCCCAAATATTTTCAAGAGGGCTCTGCCTGGAATGTCCCTTATCAATTTGTCACCAAATCCGGGGAAATCATCGATGTTTTGATGTCTGCTGTTGGGGAATGGGATCAGCAGGGAAATTTTCTCCGTTCGCTGGCGGTGATGGAGGATGTTACCCAGCGAATTCAAGCGCAGCGCCTGCTGTGGGAGAGTGAGCAAAAATACCGGCGGTTGATCGACAGCTCGCCCAATATCCACTACATCTTTTCCCCTGAGCAAGGGGCCCTTTTCTGGTCCCAACGGGTGGAGGATTTGCTGGGGTATAAGCAGGAGGATATCATTCACGATCCCTTTATCTGGAATCGGGCTATCCATCCTGATGATCAAGAGATTGTCCGGGCGGCCTCTGATGCCAAACCCGGAGAATCCTTTGACATCGAATACCGTATTAAGGATGCGGAGGGAAACTGGCACTGGTTTCGGGATCAATCTCTCAATATTCGCCGGGAGAATGGGGGGGTGGTAATAGAAGGGCTGGCAGCGGATATCACTGAACAGAAATGGATGGAAATCATTCAGCAGATCCGCCTTGATCTTGTGGATATGACAGCGGATAGCAGCGTGCCAGAACTGCTGCAATATGCCCTGGATGAATCCGAACGGATCACTGACAGCCAGGCAGGGTTCTGCCTTTTCCTACAGGACGATGAGGACAGTGTTGATATGCAAATATTGTCCACCCATACCCGCCGTCTCCTGGAGGATAACAGTCCGATGGACCTTCATCATTCGGTGCAGCAAGCGGGCATCTGGGCTGACTGTATCAGACAAAGACAGACAGTGATTTATAATGATCTCCTGGAAACACTCTCAGGAAAAGGTATGCCGGAAGGACATTTCGACCTGACCAGGGCATTGATCGTCCCGGTGATCCGCAATCAGCAGGTGGTGGCCGTCTTTGGCGTAGGGAATAAGCAGCAGCCATACAGCCAGCAGGATCAGGAACTGCTGAAGAAAGTAGCCGAATTAACCTGGGATGTTGTCGGCCAGCAGCAGACTCGCGAAGATTTGCGTCTCAGCGAAAAACGCTATCGGGGAATCGTTGAGGATGATACGCAGCTGATCTGCCGCTTTGATCAGAAGGGAGAGCTGACATTTGTCAATCAAGCTTACGCCAGTTTTTTCGGCCGGAAAAAAGAGGAGCTGGTTGGATCCAGTTTGTTCCTGCTCATGCCGGAAAAGGAGAGGGAGCGGGTGAAAGAATTCCACCGATCCCTTGATGAGGAAACCCAGGAGGTTCGCTACCGCCAGCAGGATATTTTCAGAGATGGAAGTCTCCGCTGGGTGGAATGGACCGATCGGGTGCTGTTTAATGACAAAGGGGAAGTGATGGAATATCAATCCGTGGGGTACGATATTCATCATCAGGTCATGCTGGAGAAAGCTCTCAAGAAGCGGGAAGAGGAATTCCAAAAGCTGGTCTATTATCTGCAGGAGGCCCGGGAGAAAGAGCGGGCTGTGATCGCCCGGGACATCCATGACGGCTTTGGGCAGGCGCTGACCAACCTGAAGTTCAAATTAAACCAGGCGGACAGGTTGATTCCTGAGGAAGCTAAGGACCTTTCTAAAAAAATCAACCAGGTTATTGGCTCTGTGGATGAGACCTTTTCCCTGGTTCGCAGTTTGGGCATGAATCTGCGGACCGATATGCTGGATAATCTTGGGCTGGCACCTGCGCTGGAGTGGCATGCTGAAAATTTTTCCCGGAGTTCTGGTATTGAGGTTCAGCTGTCCGTGGAGGGAAAACCTATCCGCACCTATGAACAAATTGAACTGGATGCCTTCCGTGTGGTGCAGGAAGCATTGACCAATGCCGCCCGTCATGCCCGCGCCGAAAATATTTCCATTCAACTGACATATTTTCGGGATTCCCTTGAGGTGGAAGTGGTTGACGATGGGATTGGATTTTCAGAACGCATGGTCCAGGAAAGCGATACCTTTGGACTGATCAGTATGCGGGAAAGAGTCCACCGCTGGGAAGGAGATTTCATGATCCAGGGGGAAAAGGGGAAAGGAACTACCGTCATTGCCCTGTTCCCCCTGCGCCGTGAGGTGGCCCATGATTAGAGTGATGGTAGCAGATGATCATGCGGTTGTCCGCCGCGGCTTGATCCATATTCTGCAGGAAAGCGGCGATTTCCAGGTCACCGGGGAAGCAGGCAGTGCCGGTGAAGCACTGCAAAAACTTCGCAAGGCTCAATTCGACGTCTTGATCCTGGATATATCTATGCCTGATGGCGGTGGTCTGGCGGTGCTGGAACAGCTTCAGGCCTGGGGGCAAGCCCCTGCTGTGCTTGTTCTCAGTGTATATCCGGAAAAACAGTACGCTCTGCGGGCTATCCAGCTGGGGGCCAAAGGATACCTGACCAAGGATAGTGCCCCCGAGATGCTGGAGGAGGCGGTTCAAAAAGTGGCCGCCGGTGATGTCTTTCTCACCCAGGACCTGGCTGATGAGTTGGTAGCTTCCATTCAGCAGTTGGAGCCGGGCAGCAGCCAGGAGCTGCTTTCCGACAGGGAAATGCAGGTTTTGGAAAGAATCACGCAGGGCTTTTCCAGTACAAAGATTGCTGAGGATCTGGCTTTGAGTGTGAAAACAATCAGCACCTATCGGCGCAGGATGCTTGATAAGCTCAATCTGGAAACGACTGCTGATTTGATCCGCTATGCACTGGAGCAGGGGATCGGTAGAGAGAGTTAGTCTATTCATCGGCAGGTCTGAAAGGACCAACACCCATGTAGGAATATTCCTACATGGGTGTTGGTTTTATCCGACAATAGTGTGGGGGTTTTCCCGATTCTCAGGTCAGCCTTAATTGGTATAGTTTAGGTTAAGGAAAGATTAACCTCCTGTTTTTTTGGGGAGGGTAAGTATTCCAGCCAGGGTGAATAAAAGCAATACCTCGGTTGGCTCTCCTGATGTGGGTTGGTCTCACAGGGATTATTGGCTGCCAAGCCCCGGGATGTCTTCCCGGGATGCAGATCCTGCTTCCTGCCGGTTTTATCTCCGGATTCCTGCTGTTTTTATCACCGCCATTAATTATATTTGATTGTTGTCCATCGAGGTTGCTGTGCAGGAATTCTCTTCCATCAATCCCCAGAGATTGTTTGATCAGGCACCTCTCCCGCTGGTGGTGCTGGATGAAGAGTGCCGTTTACAGCATTTCAATCAGCAGGCTGGGTGCCTGCTGGATCATTCTCAATCCGTGATTGACCTGCGGTTCGGGGATGCTTTTGGCTGCCAGCATGCTTCCGAAGCGGCGGAAGGCTGCGGGACGGCGCAAGAATGCCGCTCCTGCCAGATCCGTAAATCTGTCTCCCGGGCCATCACACAGGAAAAACGCTTGGAAGGCAGGGCCGTGCTTTGCTTGACGCGAAACGGCAGCGGTCGAACGTTTCAGCTGTCCTTCTCAATGACTCCCGTATCGGAGAATGGAAACAGGCTGGTTGTGGCCGGACTGCAGGATGTTCGGACAGCGAAATTATCTGATAAGTGCCCCGTAACTAGATGGGACGGGTCCGAAGAATTTCTGTATGGTCGGGAAATTGAGCAGATTTTAGAAGGGATCCCTATCCCAGCGTCTCTCCAGGCGGTGCTGACTGGAGAGGGGGGGCACCCGGCAGACTTCCGATTTCTAAAAATCAACTCCGCCCTGGAAAAATTATTCGGTCTCAACCGGGATGCCATTCTGGGCAGAACCGTCCGGGAGATCTTTCCTGGTTTGGAAGATGCTGCCCTGCAGCCCATCATCCGCACTGCTGAATCAGGCAGCAGGGAAGACTATTCTATTTACTTAAGCAATTTAGGTCTTGATCTCAATATCCATGCTGATAAGCTGAGAGAGAACTGTCTGCTGATCACATACCAGGTTGTTTCAAAGCACCAGCGGAAAGAAAAAAATCAGCCTTTGAATACCAATCGGCTGCTTCATATTCTGGACAGCATCCCGGCGGACATCTATGTTGCGGATATGGATTCCTATCAGGTGCTGTTTATGAATAAACAGATGAAAGATAATTTTGGAGGGGACCATACCGGTGAGACCTGCTGGGAAATCTTCCGTGATTATCGAAGCCCCTGTGCGCACTGTACTAATGATCAGCTATTAGACGAGCAGGGAAATCCTTCCGGGGTGATGGAGTGGGAGACTTACAATCCAGTGAATCAAACCTGGTATTTAAATCGAGATCGAGCCATTCCCTGGGATGACGGCAGATATGTGCGCCTGCAGATAGCCACTGATATTACCGAGCGCAGATTGACTGAGGAGAAACTGCGCACCTCCGAGGAACAGTTTTCCAAGGCTTTCCAGGGCGGTCCGGTGATGATGGCTATCTCGGAGATGGAAGGGGGGACGTTCCTGGAGGTAAATGATAATTTTGTAGAAGCTACCGGGTACAGCCGGGATGAACTGATTGGGCGGACTTTTGTGGAATTGGGGTTGATTTCTGCTCAGGACCAGGATCTGTTGAAGAAGCTCCTGGGTTCAAAGGCAAATATTGAGGGCTATGAACTGGTTCTTACCCAAAAAAATGGAGGAAAAATCTTCTGCTATCTCTATACGGATCTGATCAGGGTCAGGGGAGAGAATCGTCTGCTTACCATTCTGGAGAATGTTACCCAGAGGAAGCGGCTGCAGGGAGAAAGAGAGCGTACGCTTCATGAGCTTACGGTCATAAATGAATTCATTCTTACCGCCAGCAGATTAGATGACCCTGCAAAAATTTGCAATCTGGCGGCTCATACAGTTCACATGGAAAACCCCCAGGCGATCGTCGCTGTGACCAGATATGATGAGCAGGTGGACGGGATTTTGCTCCAGGCGGTAAAAGGTATTAACAGCAAAATTCTTGAGAAGACGATTGAGCTCGCCGGACTGAAAGGCAAAGATGCCCTGATATCCGGGGAAGAGCTGAACAATATTCAGCAGGAAGAGGGAGAATTCGAATCTTTTGTCAGCGGGAAACTGGAGTATATCTCCGACGGGATCTACGATCTGGCTTTTAAGACGATCCCCAGGCCAATTTGCAGGGTCATTGAAAAACTGCTGGATGTTGAAAAAGTGTACTCTGCTGGGTTCAGCCGGGTGGACCTCCCCCGGGGTGGAATTATTCTGCTGCTGCCGCCCGGTGTTGAGGTGCAGCATCCTCAAACCATAGAGACCATCACCAGCCACGTTTCAGTGCTGCTTGATGATATCGCCTACCGCAAAGAGATCCTCCGCAAACGTCAGGAATCGGAAACTCTGCGAAAAGTTGGGATGCTGGTCACCCAATCCGTCAACCGCCGGGACATCACCTGCCTGATTTTGGAGCAGCTTGAAAAAGTGCTAGAGTATGACAGCGCTGCCATCCAGCTGCTGCAGGATGACAGCATCCGGGTGGAGGCTGCCCGAGGATCAGAGCGATCGTCTGAATTCATTGGGGTGGAATACTCGCTGGATGAAAAAGAGATCATCCAGTCCATTCTCATGGAAGTGGAGGCAGTGGTCGTCGATGATGTCGAACAGGTCTCTGACTGGATTGCCTTTCCGGGAGATGAACAGGCTCGTTCCTGGTTGGGCATCCCGCTGGTGGTGAAGGGGAAACGCATCGGCGTGCTGACTCTTGCTCACTATGAAGTTGGACGGTACTCGGAATATGACATTGATCTGGTAACCAGTTTCGCCAATCAGGCGGCGATCACCCTGGAGAATAACCGCCTCTTTGAAGAAGCCCAGCGGAGATTGGAACGATTGTCCTCTTTGCGAGAGATCGATTTGACCATCACCGGCAGTCTGGACATTCAGCTCACCCTGCGTGTGCTGCTGGACCAGCTGGTTGTCCAGCTGGATGTCGATGCGGCAGACATTTATTTGTTGGACCCCCTCCTGAAATCCCTGGACTTCGCGGTATCGATAGGATTTCACGATCAGAGCACTATGGAAGGACTCCCTGTGGAGGACCCGCTAATTTCCCAGGTTGTGATCGAAAATCGTCCCATCAAAGTGTCTGATATGGATAAACTGTCTGTTAAGCATGCCCGTGAAGGGCAATTTCGGAAGGAGGGTTTTGCTGCCTTTTTAGCCTATCCATTGCTGGCCAAAGGCGAGGTTCTGGGGATTCTGGAGGTGTTTCAACGGAAACCCTATCATCCCAGTAAAGAATGGCTGGAATTTTTAGAAGCACTGGCCGGACAGGCAGCCATAGCCGTGGATCGATTGAATATGTATCTGGAGCTGAAAGAAACCAACCTTGAGCTGGTGCAGGCTTATGATTCTACCATCGCCAGTCTGGCAAAAGCGCTTGAGCTTCGGGATATGGAGACCGAAGGTCACAGCAAACGGGTGATGGAATTAACCCTGGAACTTGCTGGGGCTGTGGGAGTTGATCGGGAAGAGCTGCTTCATATCCGGCGGGGTGCCCTGCTCCATGATATCGGGAAAATGGCCATCCCCGATCATATCCTCCACAAACCGGGGGAGCTGACCGATGAGGAATGGGAAGTCATGAAAAAGCATCCTGAATTTGCCGCAGAGATGCTCTCTTCCATCGCCTATCTTCAACAGGCGCTGGATATCCCCCGCTACCACCATGAACGTTGGGACGGCAGCGGTTACCCGGAGGGCTTGTCAGGTAAAGAAATTCCCCTCTCGGCGAGGTTGTTCGCGGTTGTGGACGTCTGGGATGCCCTGCGATCTGACCGCCCGTACCGTCCGGCCTGGAGCGATGAGCAGGCTCTGGATTATATTGTCGAACAGTCCGGGAAGCAGTTTGATCCGGAGATTGTCAAGGAGTTTCTGGTTCTCATCAACCGCTGCTGAGGAATTCTCTGCAGCATAATTCTGTTGGCTTTCGTGATCATCGCCATCCCAGCGCTGCTGAAAAATATTGTCCAGGGAAACACCAATCGCTGAAGACCACCGCTTAACCGCTGATTCTTCGGGAAGATATGCCAGCTTCTGCTTCACCCTCTGAGGGCGACCGGAAATACCGCAGTTTATTCAACAGCATCCGGGATGCCATCCTGGTTGCGGATTTGGATCGGAGGATCGTTGACTGTAATCCCGCTTTCAGCGATCTTTTTGGATATCAGCTCGCCGAGATCAGGGGGGAAATGACCCTGGCTGTGTATGAAAATGAACAAGAATTTCAGGCTCTGGGGCAGGCGATCAAGCAGAATCAGGAGCGCGAAAACTTCTTTTTTACTGTCCATTATCAAAAAAAGAACGGGGAGATTTTCCCTGGTGAGACCAATGTGTTTTATCAAAAGGATCATCAGGGAAGGGTTATTGGATTTATTGGCTTAATCCGCGATGTGTCTCAGCAGAGAGAAACGGAAGAAGCGCTTCGTCAGGAAAGAGACTTATTTGATCGGTTAATGGAAACCAGTCCGGTTGGCATCGTGCTCTTTGATGTCAGCTGTGAGGTGACTTACGCCAATGCCAGGGCGGAAAATTTATTATGCGTTCAGCAAAACGGCGGCTCGCGGCTGCTGAATGTCTGCCGGCAGCCGTCCTGGAAAGCGATCCTGGATCAGGTTTTCGAGTCTGGTGAGAACTGCTATCAGCAGCAGATCAAGATTGCAAAATCGCGGCGCCAGAACCGTCTCCTGGCTGTCAACGCGGCCCCGCTGCGAGATCAGCGAAGTGCTATCAGCGGCATCGTTTGCACCCTGGAAGACATCACTGAAAAAGCCCGCCAGGAGGCGGAGCTCAAGGAGCAGCTGCGGCGGGAGATCCAGACACTGGAAGAGATGGTCACTCCCCAGGTGGTTCAAGCGACAGCCAACGCGCTCGGGAAAGGCAGGCTGAAACAGTCGATCCCGGAAACCTTTCAGCAGTTGGTGATGGAGTATGGGGTGATACTCGATAAGGCCCTGGAGGAGCGGGTCTATAAAGTGGATCACCAACTTTCCAATCAACTGCGTAATCTGGCAGGAAAATTGGGGGGGGTGCGGGCCACCCCCCGGGATTTGATCGATCTTCACATGAGAACGATTGAGTCTAAAAGCCTGACATCCAGCGACGAAATGCTTTCTGCATACACACGGGAAGGACGATTAATGCTGCTGGAATTAATGGGGTTTTTAACTGCGTATTACCGCCATTTATCCCTGGGGGTGAGAAAACCCATCCAGCAGGATGGGTTTGAGCAGTCAGACACCTGACTGCCCGGGAGGGTCAATTTATGAATCAAAACATCCAACTTCGTCTGTACATCACGGGAGAAACCTCCAGATCTGAGGAGGCGATGATCAATCTCCGGAATCTAGCCGCCAATTTTCCTGCCGATCAGTTTTCTTTGGAGGTTGTTGATGTGCTGGATCAGCCGGAAGAGGCGGAGAAAAATAAGATTATCGCCACACCGACCCTGATTCGCCTCCTTCCGCTTCCTGAAAGGAGGATTATTGGAGATCTGCGAGAAGAGGACTTGGTGCTGAGAGGGTTGGGATTGGATCCATTCTTGTGGAATACCGAGGAGTAGTTGAAGATGACTGACCAGGGCAATAATCTCTCCATTCAAAAATTGGCAACGGGAATACCTGGGTTTGACCTGGTGGCTTCCGGAGGTATACCCGAGGGCCGGACAACGCTGGTGGCCGGTACAGCTGGAAGCGGGAAAACCGTTTTTGCCGCCCAGCTGCTGGCGGAAGGGATAGAAAAATATGATCAGGCGGGTGTGTTTGTCACCTTTGAGGAATCAGCGGAAGATATCCGCCGGAATATCATCTCCCTGGGGTGGGATGTCTCCAGGTGGGAAGCAGAAGGCAAGTGGGTATTTGTTGATGCCTCTCCGTTGATTAATGAGGATGCCCTGATCATTGGGGAATACGATCTGGGGGCGCTTTTGGCCAGAATGGAAAATGCTGTCAAGAAGGTCAATGCAGGCCGGCTGGTGATGGATTCCCTGGGAGCGGTGTTCAGCCGCTTTGATGACAGAACCCTGGTGCGCTCAGAGCTGCTGCGGATTGCTTTTGTTCTCAAGGAGCTCGGCGTGACTTCGCTGATGACAGCGGAGCGCGGTCACGACTACGGTGACCTGACGCGGTTCAATGTCGAAGGCTTTGTGGCTGACAATGTTATCGTGCTGCGGAACATTTTGGAAGCCGGCAAGCGGCGGCGCACCCTGGAGATACTCAAGTTTCGGGGCACCAGTCATCACAAAGGAGAATATCCCTTCACGATCACACCCGGGGAAGGGGTTGTGATCATCCCCCTGTCCTCGCTGGAGCTCAAACAGCGCTCATCGAACGTCCGGATTTCCTCCGGAAATCAGGATTTAGATGAGATGTGCGGCGGCGGGTTCTTCCGGGATTCTGTGATCCTGGTATCCGGCGCCACGGGAACGGGGAAAACGCTGATGTCGACGGAATTCATCGGCGGCGGTGTTGCCAGCGGGGAGAAATGTCTGTTATTCGCCTTTGAGGAAAGCCGCGAGCAGCTCTTCCGCAACGCCACGGGCTGGGGCCATGATTTTCAAAAGATGGAAGAGGAAGGCTTGCTGCGGGTGATCTGTGCTTACCCGGAAGTGGCCGGCCTGGAAGACCACCTGCTGAATATGCGCTCCGCGATGCAGGAGATTCAACCGCACCGCGTGGCCGTTGACAGTCTCTCCGCTCTGGAGAGGATCTCAACCATTAAAGGCTTTCGAGAGTTTATTATTGGCCTGACCTCATTTATTAAACATCAGGAGATCGCCGGCCTGTTCACCTCAACCACCCCCAGCTTGATGGGGGGGACATCGGTCACAGAAGCCCACATCTCCACCATTACGGACTCCATCATCCTGCTGCGCTATGTGGAAATGTACGGGGAAATGCGCCGAGGGGTGACTGTATTGAAAATGCGCGGGTCCCGACATGACAAAAATATCCGCGAGTTCACCATTGACGATCACGGCATGCACATTGGAAAACCGTTCCGGAATGTCAACGGTATTCTGGCTGGAAGGCCTTCGCAGGTGAAACCCTCAGATCTGGAACGATTGGACAGGATGTTCAGTGAGTAGGAGGTAAGAACGACGATGGCGAGGGATGAAGGTACTCTCCTCGAGGCATATCAAACCTTGAAAAACCAGCTGGCAGCCAGCAGGGCCCGATTCAGGAACATCATTGAGGGAAACTCTGACGGCATGCTGATTGTCGATCAGGACGATGGCACCGTTTTTTACCTCAACGCGGCAGCTGAACAGATGCTGGGGCGTCCCAGAGAGGAGCTGGTTGGTGATGTCATCGGCTTCCCTATTCGACGCTCTGAGAAATCTGAGATTGATATCATCCGCCCTGACGGCACCTTCCTGGTGGCTGAGATGAATGTGGTGGAGACCGTCTGGGAGGAGAAACCAGCCCTGCTGGCAGCGCTGCGGGATATCACTCAGCGGGTCAGCATGGAGAATGCCCTGCGCCGCAGCGAAGAGCGCTTCCGCCGGGCCATAGAGGATGCTCCTTTTCCGATTATGATCCACGCAGAGGATGGGGAGGTCATCGTAGTCAACCGTGTTTGGTTGGATCTGACCGGCTATTCCCGGGAGGAAATCGCTTCCATTGCGGAATGGACGGAAAAGGCCTACGGCGAAGAACGGGGGCTGATCAGAGAACAGATCAGGGAGCTGTACGCCAGTGAGACCCGGACGGCAGAAGGCCACTTCTTGATCCAAACAAAGATGGGCGACCAGCGGATTTGGGACTTTTCTTCCGCGCCGCTGGGAAAGCTTCCCGACGGCAGACGCAGTGTGGTCAGCATGGCCATGGATGTTACCGATCAGGTGCGGGCGGAGGAGGAACGCGATACCACCACGGTTGCGCTGCGGACCAGAGAGAAGGAATTTCAGCGGCTTTCTCAGGAGTTTGAAGCCATCCTGGATCACATCCCGGCGCTGGTCTTTTACAAGGATAAAGAGAACCGCTTTGTCCGGGTCAACCAAAAATTGGCAGATGCCCACCAGCGGAGCAAGGAAGAGCTGGAAGGACTTCATCTTTCTGAGATTTATCCGGAGTATCAATCCTATCTGGAAAACGACCTGGAAGTGATCCAATCCGGAGAACCAAAACTGAATATTATCGAACCGTGGCAGACGGAGACCGAACAGCGCTGGGTTTCAACCAGTAAGCTGCCCTTCCGGGACGCAGCGGGGAAGATTATTGGAGTGATCGGCATCTCCATGGATGTCACAGAGCTGAAAGAAACCCAGCAGGCGCTGGAGCGCCAGGTGGAGGAGAACCAGGCAGCTGCCGACATCTCCCAGGCGCTGGTAGGGCTGGCCTCCGTTGAGGAGATCTCCCGGATGGTGTTGGAAAAAAGCCGGGAATTAACAAACAGTGAATTTGGTTATGTCGGCTATATTGATACGGAAACCGGCTCATTGATCTGCCCCACCATGACCAAAGAGGTCTGGGATGTCTTTCAAGTGGAAGAGAAGGACATTGTTTTTGAAAAGTTTGCTGGGTTATGGGGGTGGGTTCTGGAAAACAAGCAGTCCCTGATGACCAACAATCCGGCTGATGATCCCAGATCCACCGGGATTCCTAGCGGACACTTGCCCGTGGAGCGGTTTTTATCCACTCCTGCCTTGATTGGGGATGACCTTGTCGGGCAGATTGCATTAATCAACGCCGACCGGGATTATACCTCCCAGGATCTGCACTTGATTGAACGATTGGCTAATATCTATGCCCTGACTGTTCTGCGGGTCCGGGCGCAGAAACAGCTGCAAAGCTATGCGGAGAATCTGGAGGAGATGGTGGAGGAGCGCACCCAGGAACTCAAGGATGCCCAGCAGAAACTGGTCCGCCAGGAAAGACTGGCTGTGCTTGGAGAACTGGCTGGCGGTGTCGGTCATGAGCTCCGAAACCCGCTGGGGGTGATGTCCAACGCCATTTATTTCCTGAAAATGCTTCAACCTGAGATCAGCGGGAAGATTGGAGAGTATCACGAAATACTGGAGAGTGAAATTAAAAAGGCAGAGAAAATTGTCTCTGACCTGATGGACTTTGCCCGCCTGGAGCGGCCCACCCCCCGACAGGTTGAGATCAACGAAATTGTTTCCAGTGTTTTAGAACGCCATCAGCCTGATGGGGGAATTGAGATCCGGCTTGAGATCCCCGATCCCGCACCGCAGGCGGCCGCAGACCCGGATCATGTAGACCAGATCCTTCACAATCTGGTCAGCAATGCCTGTCAGGCCATGCCGGAGGGGGGGATTTTAACCATCACGGTGGAAAATCATGCTGACCAAGTGCTGATCACCGTTAAGGATACCGGGAAAGGGATCTCTCCGAAAAACCAGGAGAATATTTTTCAGCCTTTGTTCACCACCAAATCCCGGGGGATTGGATTGGGCTTGGCGATAAGCGATAAGCTCGCCCACGTCAATGGGGGCATGATCGATTTCGAAAGTGTGGAAGGAGAGGGAACAACCTTCTGCTTGCAGCTGCCCGGCTGGTCAGGAGAACCATGAAATTAACAAAGAAAATTATTGCAGCCGCAATGGGTCTGGGCATCCTGTTTTGGTTTCTAGATGTGTTTGTGGAGCGGCTTGCCGCTCCGGACCGCAGCTGGAGTGAGGTACTGCTTAATCTTGATCGTCCCCACGATTTGTTCATGCGGACGCTGATTGTTCTAATTTGTTTTGGTTTTGGGTGGCTGCTGGCTGAAGTGGTCAGGGGATCTCAGCGCAAGCTGCAGGAAAGTAAAGAGAACCTGCGGATTACGCTCCATTCCATCGGCGATGCGGTCATCGCCGCCGATTTGCAGGGGAATGTCACCAGGATGAATCCGGTAGCTGAGGAGCTGACCGGGTGGACCCTGCAGCAAGCGGAGGGGAAACCACTTCAGGAGGTCTTCCAAATTGTCAACGCCTACACGCGAGAACCCGCTGAGAACCCTGTGGAAGAGGTGCTGGAAACCGGTAAGGTGGTGGGACTGGCCAACCATACCCTGCTGCTCGGCAGGGAAGGCAGGGAATACCAGATTGAGGACAGCGGTGCACCGATTGTGGACGGACAGGGTGGCATCCGCGGCGTTGTGCTGGTCTTCCGGGATGTCACCAAAGAGTATCAGCAGAAATCCCTTCTGAAGGCAACTTTGAACGCCCTTGCCCATCCCTTTTTGGTGATCAATACGGAAACCTACCAGGTGGAAATTTCCAACCCTGCTGCCGAAAAAGCCAGTGGAGACCCTCGTCTTAAGCACTGCTACGCCCTGGGACATAGGTTGGATCAGCCCTGCTCTGGAGAGGAACATCCCTGCCCAATCCAGCTGGTCAAGGAAACAAAGGAAAGTGTGGTGGTTGAGCATATCCATCTCACAGAAGATGGCCAACCGAGATACGTGGAAATTCATGCCCATCCCATTCTAGATTACCAGGGGAATTTGATCCAGCTGGTGGAATATTCGCTGGATATTACCGATCGAAAAGAGGCCCAAAAGCAGCTGTGGGAATCCAGGGAGAAGTATCGCAGTCTGGTGGAAAATTCTCTGCAGGGCATGGTTATCGCTAAGGCAGATCCGGTCCGGCTGGTCTACGTCAGCCCTCCTATGGAAGAAATAACCGGCTATTCGCCGGATGAACTGACAGCTTTTAGTCCTCAACAGATCCATGAGCTGATCCATCCCTTAGATCGGCAGAAGTTCTTTGGTTCGTTTAACCGGCGGCTAGCAGGCGAGGAACTGCCTTCAAGAGCGGAGTACCGTTTTATCAATGCTCAGGGACACATCCGTTGGATTGAACTCTTCAGCACGAAAATTGATTACCAGGGGGCACCTGCCACGCAGACTGTCTTTATTGATATCACCGAGCGTAAAAAAGCGGAGGCTGCGCTGGTATCTTACTCGGAAGAACTTGAGACAAGAGTAGAACGGCGCACCCGTGAACTGCGGAGAGCGCAGCAGAAGCTGGTCCGGAGGGAAAGGCTGGCAGTTCTTGGTCAGCTGGCAGGAGGGGTGGGCCACGAACTGCGGAATCCCCTGGCGGTGATGTCCAATGCCATCTATTTTCTAAAACTGTCCCAGCAGGATGCGCCCCCCAAGGTGGTGGAATATCTGACGATATTGGAGGATGAAATTGGGCACGCAGAAAAGATCGTCTCTGATCTGCTCGGCTACTCCGGAGTTATTCAAGCGGATCCAGAAGCGGTTTCCTTGCCTGCGGTTATTGATCAGCTGCTGATGAGGGTGGAACTCCCCTCCGCGGTTGAGCACTCTGTCGAGCTTGGCGATTCCCTGCCGGCTGTCCAGGTGGATAAAAAACACCTTCTGCAGATCCTGGAAAACCTGGTAGAGAATTCCTGTCAGGCCATGCCTGCAGGGGGAAGTCTGCGGATCACCGCTCAGCGCGAGGGTGATCGGGTGAGCATTGCCGTGGAAGATACTGGGGCAGGCATCATTCCGGAAAATCAAGAAAAGGTTTTTGAACCGCTGTTCACTACCAAAGCTCGCGGCATCGGACTGGGTTTGGCAATCAGCCAGAATCTGGCTGAGGCCAACCAGGGTGAAATTGGATTCCGAAGTATCCCCGGAGAGAAAACAGTCTTCTGGGTGAATCTGCCCCTATCCTTGAAGGTGGAAGTATGAGCGCTAAGCAGGTACTTATTGTTGATGATGATCAGCGGATGACCTACACACTCACGGACATTCTGGCTGCCAAAGGATACTTGGCTCATCCTGCCCATACGGGGGAGGAGGCCCTCCAGCTGGCCAGGCAAAAGAGCTTTGATTGCGTTATTTCGGATATAAAGATGCCGGGGATGAACGGGGTAGAGCTGTTCCAGGTGTACCGTCAGCTCCATCCGGATACCCCGATTATTCTCATGACAGCGTATGCACCGGGCGATTTGCTGACCAGCGAGGTCAGCGAGAAAGTGGTAGCGGTGCTAAGAAAACCGTTTGATATTGATCTGGTACTGACCTTCCTTTCTGCATTATAATTAGCGGGAATTTATTGGGTAAAGGAAGTATGCAAGTTCAAGCACAGCTGCTCATTCTCGATGACAATACCAATTTTCGCAGCACGATAGCCGACATTCTGGTTGAAAAGGGGTATTTTGTTCACCAGGCCTCCACCGGCAGCGCTGCCATCGCGCTGATTAATCAGCATCCCTTGGATGTCGCCTTAATTGATCTCAAGCTGACCGACATGGCAGGGCTGGATGTTCTCCGAAAGATCCATCAAAAAAGCCCTGAGACGAAATCCATTCTGCTGACAGGCCACGCCTCTCAACAGGCGGCGATTCAGGCGCTCAATGAAGGGGCCTATTATTTTTTCCAGAAACCGGTCAATATCGATCAGCTGCTGTCGATTGTCCGGAACGCAGTGGAAGCCAGGCGGTCTGCCAAACAGCTGACTCTCAGCGAAGAGAAGAATCGTTCCATTACGGAAGCTCTGCCGGACTGCCTGGTTGAACTGGATCGCAAGGGAATTATCCGTCATGTCCAGCAGCCGGCGTCTAAGGCGCGTTTTCTGCCGAAGTTGAGGAAAGGAGAGCCGCTGACAGATTATTTACCTGATCAGCTTGGGAAGCAGCTTATCAAGGCAGTTTCCTGTACCCTCGATCAGGCAGCGCTGCAGCAGATGGAGATACACCTTGAGCGGGGCGGCAGGGCAGGGGATTTTGAAATCCGCATGGTTCCGAAAGGGGAGCAAGATGTGCTGGCTTTGATCCGGGACATCAGCGAACAAAAAGCTTTTCAGCGGGAGGCGGAAAACCGGCGGATCTTTCTGGAAAGCGTCTTTGAGGCGGCCCCTGATGCCATCATCACCCTGGATGAGCAGCACCGAGTGGTGGAATGGAACAGCGTTGCCGAGCAGATGTTTGGCTACGCAGAAAATGAGGCCATCGGCCAGAATCTGGACGACCTGATCGCTCCGCCGGAATCCGGACACAACATCGAGGCGCAGGATTTGACCCGGCAGGTGCTCAGCGGGAAGGTGGTCAGCCCCACGGAAACCATCCGGCACCGTAAGGATGGATCGCCCATCCACGTCCTGGTGGCCGGGGCTCCCTTTCTGCTGGATGGGGAGCTGGCCGGCGTGGTATCCACCTACACGGATATCAGCGAGCGGGTGCGGGCGGAACGGGCGCTTCAGCTCAGCGAAGAGCGCTACCGCTCCTTTATGGACAATTTTGAGGGCATTGTCTACCGCAGCGGCATTGGGTTTGATTTTACTTTTGTTCACGGCGCGGTGCAGAAGATCACCGGTTATTCTGAAGATGAGCTGCTCTCCGGCGAGATCAGCTGGTTGGAGCTGATCTATCCTGACGATCGCTCTGAGATTCTCGATTCTAAAGAGATCGCCGAGGCTGAGGACTTTACCCTGGAGCGTGAGTACAGAATCCGCAAGAAAGAAGGCGAACTGGTCTGGGTCAGTGAAGTGCTGCAGAGCATCCATGATCAGGAAGGAAAACAAATCCACCTCCAGGGGATGATCCGGGATATCTCCGATCAGAAATCTCTCCAAAATATCCTCGATTGGCAGCTGCGTGTAAACCGGGATGTGGCCGAGCTTTCTCATAAGATCATTGAGTCTTCCCCGATAGAAGAAATTTCTGGCATGGTGCTCAAGAAAGCACAGCAGCTGACCGGCTCCATGTTTGGGTTTGTCGGCTATGTCAACCCTCAGTCCGGTGACATCCTCTCCCTGGCAGTGTCTGATGAGGTTTGGGAGTATTATCCGCAGGAAAGCCGGGAACAAATCCTTCTCAGCCACCGCGGGCTCTGGAAGAGGGTGCTGGAATCCCAGGAACCAACCCTGTATAACGTAGCCGAGCAGCAGGGTGGACCGCTGGCAGGATATGAAGGCCAACTGCCCATTCGCAATGTGCTCACGGCTCCGGTGCTGATTGATGGAGGAGCAGCCGGTTTTATTACCATGCTCAATCCCAGGGAAGAATACATCTCCCGGGATCTCCAGCTGGTGATGTACTTGGCGGATATTTATTCCCTGGCATTGGGAAGAAAAGAAACCGAACAGCAGCTTCGCTACCTGGCTACCCATGATGACCTGACCAATCTGCCCAACCGGGTCTACTTTAACAACACCATCAGTCAGGCCCTGGCCCAGGTGGGCACGGATGTTCACCTGGCCGTACTGCTCTTGGATCTAAACGATTTCAAGCAGGTCAATGACACCTACGGCCACAAATCCGGGGATCAGGTTCTCCAGCAGGCTGCCCAGCGACTGCGCAGCAGCCTGCGGAAAAGCGATACCATAGCCCGCTGGGGGGGCGATGAATTTGTCATTGTAGTGGAGAGTGATCCCGAGTATCGGGGCCCTGAGGTGGTGGTGGAAAAAATTTTGGGGGCATTTACTGATCCCATAGACCTGGATCACAACCAGATTCCCATGACTGTCAGTATTGGCGTCAGCATTTACCCCCAGGATGGCCGGGATGTGGAAAGCTTAATCCGCCATGCAGATGAAGCCATGTACCATGCCAAACAGAACGGTTACACGCACTGCTTTTACTCCTGCATCGTGGGTCAAAAAGAACCGTCCAACCATCCTCCATTCAGCAAGCCTGTCCAGGGGCAGCGCCAGCAATCCTAAACCCGGTCACTGAATTCAAAAAACGGCCGCTGAAGTTTTCCCAGCAGGAGAGATACCGTGTCCCAGCACCCCAAATTTCTTGCTCGACTTCAGCGCTGGATGCAAAGCGCATATAACGCTGTCGACTATCCGCTCAGAGAGTTTTTTGCCCTGCAGCGGGGCGCTCCTAATCTCGAGGCCGAACCGGATAGGGAGCTGTTTGCTGATCTGCCGGATGAGGGTCGTAGGCGGGCGGAGGCCCGGAGCACCCGGCTGTTGTCCCGCTACCACCTGAACAGCCTGCGCCAGCTTTATCCGGTTGATTTGATCCGAAAAAATCTTTACTATCTGGATTTGCTGGAAACCACTTTTCCAAAGGATGGGATCGAATTTTGGGGTGACGTGCGGGCAGCGGATATCGGTCCTTCCCACTGGTTCTATGTTCGGGCATTGCACGCATTTCTGACCTGGTATCAATGCCCTGAGGGCCGTAAGACAGCCTTATTCGGGTTTGAACCGGACGCTTACCGGATTTACCCGGATTTTCACTCCCGGAGAGACCATGCCCGCGCCCATATTCAAGGGTTGGAGCAGGTTGATTTCCTCCCGGAGCGGTTTCTGGGGGACTGCGGGACCTTTGAGGTTATCACCCAGTTTTTTCCTTTTGTCTTCCTGGAAGATCACCTGGCATGGGGGTTGCCGCGGCGCTTGTTCACTCCTCAGCGGCTGATAGCTGCAATTACTGAGAGTTTGTCGGGGGGAGGGGTGCTGTTAGTGGTCAATCAAGGGGAAGAAGAACACCAACGGCAGCTGGAACTATTGAAAGGTTTCCCTATCATTATTCAAAACCGGGGCAGGTTTACTTCCATCTTTTATAGATATGAGGTTCCCAGCTGGTTCATCCTGGGGGTGAGGAGCTAGGATGGAAGGGCTTTTTTCCCGGCGGGCCTACCGCCACATCAAATATTTTTGCGAAGAGATCGGCCCCCGACCTGCGGGCAGTGACAAGCTGACAGCAGCTCAGCAGTACTGCCGGGATTTACTGGAAGGCTGGGGGTATACGGTTGCCAATCAGTCGTTTGTATTCTCCCGGAGACCGTGGATGGGGTTTTTGTGTTCAGCAGCTGGGTTGCTGCTGGCCCTGGGCTCCTGGGGGTTCAGCAGGATCCCCGGGCTGATTATCTGGCTGCCTCTGATCGGGGCGGTGCTGCCGGAGATCAACCGTTGGCTGATGACCAGGGGCGCCTGCCGGGAGCGCGGCAGTAATTTGATAGCCAGTGCAGAATCCGATATCTCTGAACAGACTTTGGTGCTCTGCGCTCACCTGGACAGTGCTCCCGCCCTGCCGTACCGCAGCCCGCTGCTGATCTGGCTTCAGCGGCGCTGGCTGACCGTGTACCAGCGCTGGGCAGTGGGGTTGGGATTTCTTTCCTTGTTCTCCCTGCTGGACTTTCTGCTGCTTCCCTGGATGCGCTTGATAATTGCCGGGCTCGGATCCTTCACCGGAGGGTGGCTGATTTTTTCCGGGACCTGGCAGGTTGTCAGGCACGGACAGCGTTGGTCTCCCGGGGCCAATGACAACGCCTCCGGGGTGGGCCTGCTGCTGGCGCTGGCAGAGCATTTCCAAGAACAGCCCGGCAATAATTTTCGGCTTTTATTTGTGTTTTTTGATGCTGAGGAACCCGGCCTGGACGGTGCCCGGGCGCAATCCCAAACGCTGACCCCGGATGCTCATTGGGTAATTAATCTCGATATGGTGGGAGCGGGAGATCAACTGCGTTATGTCAAACAGGATGGAATGATCTTTCCGCTGAAGACCGATGATCATCTTAACCAGCTAATTGCCAGTGCCTGTCCTCAGGCGAAGCCGCTGGTCAATACCCGGCGGAGCGGAGACTACCTTCCCTTTCTGCGCCAGGGGATCCCGACAGCTTCGCTGGAAGTGACCGGTTCTGCAGCTGCCCGCCGGGCGAAACATACCATTAAAGACACTCTGGATTTGATTGATCGCCGGGCGCTGCAGCAGACAGCGGAAGCGCTCATCAAGGTGATCGCTGCTCTGCAGGTAGAGGGGTCACAAAGTCCCGAATAGGAAAGCCTAGGGACAAACTCCGGGGTTGACCTGCTCAGGGCCGAGCGGCTCCATGCGCTTTGAGAAATCCCATTGAAAGAGATTGACCGGTTCCAGACGGATGGCCACCTCAGCGTCGGGGTTCTCCAGCAGCTTTTGCGCCAGCTCGGTCTCTGTTCCTCCCTGGTAGCGCTGGAGCAGTTTGCGGAGGATCTCTCCCCCTTTTGCGGGTTCAATCACCGCCCGGGCCTGCCCCCGCACGCCGCAGTACGGCGGGGTATCCCCGGCAATTTCAAAGGCACAGCGGGGATCATTCATCAGGTGCTCCACTACCCTGGCAGAGCCTTTGGTGGCACAGTACAGCGCGCCGTCTTCGTAAAGATACCAGAGTGAGAGCACCACCGGCCAGCCGGAGGCTGTTTTACAGGACAGGCGCAGGGGGATTCTGATGTGCTGTAAATACTCTTGATACTCAACCAGTTCAGGGGTCATCTTATCCTCCAGGGATGAATTTCAGCTTTCTTCCGCAGCCTGTTTGATGCGGCGGATCAGCCCGGAAAAAATCACAGCATGGATGGGGTAAAGCAGATACCAGTACAGGAAACCAGCCAGCCCGCGGGGGGCGAAGAAGGCAGATTGCAGCAGAAAAACCTCATTGTCGGCCGCTGGGCCGCTCTCAAACTGCAGCCAGGCTTTGCCCGGGAAGATCATTTCCGCCCGTAAACGGAGCAGATCAGGGCTGTTGATCTCCTCCACGCGCCAGAAGTCGACCGCATCCCCCACCCGGAGATCCTCCTGATCCCGGCGGCCTCTGCGCAGCCCGGAGCCGCCCAGCAGGCGGTCGATCAAACCCCGGATCCGCCAGGCCCAGTTCAGATACAGCCAGCCGTTCTCACCACCCAATCGGGAGTAGACCTGGAAGACTTTTTCTTCCCCGGCCTGGATGCGGATCTGGCGCTGCTCAAGGATGATTCCCTCTTCTGTGCGCAGTCTGACAGGGGATTTCTCCCCCTGGCTGGAGGCAAGGGCATCGCACCAGCGGGTTTCCACCCGCCCTGCTTCCAGTTTCTGCAAGGCGTTCTTTACGGCTGTGCGGTAGGCTACCGGCTTGATGGAGGGAAAAATATCCTGGGCAAGATCGTCTTTGACGACCACTTCGTTTTTCAAACCCTCAATGAGCGGTCTGGTGACTGAGGCGGGAACCGGTGTGATCCAGTGCACCCAGTGAGATGAAAGCCCGGGGGAGAGCACGGGAACGGGGATCAGGCGGCGGGTCAGCCCCCTGAGCTCCGCATAGGTGGTCATCATCTCTGCATAGGTGAGGACATCCTCCCCTCCGATCTCGAGGATCCTTCCTGAGGAACGGGGGGATTCCAGTGCCTGTACCAGATAGGAAAGGACATCATCCACAGCGATGGGCTGCACCCGCTGGTACACCCAGGTGGGACAGATCATCACCGGCAGGCGCTCGGTCAGATAGCGGATCATCTCAAAGGAGATGCTTCCGGAGCCGACAATGATTGCGGCCCGGAATTCCGTCACGGGAACCCCGTGGGCGTCCAGCTCCCGCCCGGTCCGCTGCCGGGAGCGCAGGTGGGGCGCCAGGTCGGAGTCCTCATCGCCCAGCGCGCCCAGATAAATGATCCGCTGGACGCCGGCCGCGGCTGCCGCCCGGCCGAAATTCCGGGCCGCCTGCAGCTCCTGCTCGCGGTAGCCCTGCCGCTCGGACATGTTGTGTATTAAGTAATAGGCGGTATCAATCCCCTGCACAGCGGGGGGAAGGTCTGCATCGCGGAGGACATCCCCCTCAATGATCTCCACCCGGCTCATCCAGTCCCGTCCCGCCAGGCGGCTCCCGTCCCGCACAAATGTGCGCACCGGATATCCACGCTCCAACAGCCGGGGAACCAGCCGTCCGCCGACATACCCTGTGGCGCCGGTGACTAGAATGCGGGGTCGATCAATCGAGTTCATCTGTTAGGGTCCTTTCCCTCGCTGATCCTGTCCAGGAATTGTTGGCTCTGCTGGCGGACTATGCGGCGTTCTTCCTCCTCCAGGTGTCTGAGGTTGCTCAGGCTTAAAGCCATCCGGGAGTTGTTTTCCAGCTTCTCCTGTTTGGTGAGCAGGAAGTTCCAGTAAAGAAAATTATATGGACAGGCATTTTCGCCGCTGCGCGTTCCCTGATGGTAGCGGCAGTCTGAGCAGTAATCGCTCATTCTGTGGATGTAGTTGGCCGAGGAGACGTAGGGCTTGGTACCGACCTCCCCGCCGTCGGCATGAAGGCCCATACCGATCACATTGGGGACCATCACCCAGGGGTACGCATCGAGATAGGAGGCCATGAACCAGTTCAGCACTTCCCGGGGACGGACCCCTGCCAGGGTAAAAAAATTGGAGAGGATCATCAATCGTTCGATGTGATGGCAGTATCCAGATGCTCTCACCCTGTCGAGCACTGTGCGCAGGCAGTTCATCCCGGTCTTGCCAGACCAAAAAAAGGCTGGCAGCGGTCGATCCGCTTCCAGAAAATTACGCTCTTCCAGGTCAGGCATTTTCCGCCAGTACTGCCAGTAGATGAATTCCCGCCAGCCCAGCACCTGGCGGATGAACCCTTCCACGGAGTTGATCGGTGCCTCCCCGTCTTGATAGGCCCGCTCTGCCCGGTGGATGACGTCCTGCGGCTGCAGCAGGCCCAGGTTGAGGTAGGGAGAGAGCCGGGAGTGAAAGAGCAGGCTGGAGCGCCCGGTCATGGCGTCTTCGTAGGCGCCAAACTTGGGCAGACGCTGCTGGATGAAATCTTCCAGCGCCTGCTGCGCCTGACTGCGGCTGACTGCCAGCTGGAAATCCAGAGGGGTTTTCCCTTCGGGGATATGATCCTTCATCACCTGGTGGGTGATCCGGTCGGGAGGGAAAGTTTGGGGGGAGGGGGGATGAATATTCGCTGGAAGAGGCTGCCGATTCTGGCTGTCATAATTCCAATCGCCTCCCAGGGGGTTTCCCTCCTCGTCCAGCAGGATCTGAAAGTGCCGGCGCATCCTGCGGTAGAAGTATTCCAGCAGTACATTTTTCTGCGGATCTGCCTGCGCATAAGGGTCATACTGCCCGACAAGGAACTGGGTGTTGGGGAGCACCTCCAGGGGGGTGCTCAGCTGCCGGGGGAGATCGCTCTGCTGGAGCTGGCGGCCGCGGAAATCGCTGGCCTCCATGGTGATGATCTGACGGGGTTGATGTTCTCTGATGTGCTCTCTGATCCCGGTGGTGAATGACTCCGCGCTGCGGTAATCCACCGCATATCCGGCCCCGCGCAGCTCCTCAGCGTAATGACGCATGGCGCTGAGGATTAACACCAGCTTCAGCGGATGAGAATCCCGGTTTTCGATCAGGTGCCGGTTTTCAATTAACAGCACGCTGAGACGATTTCTCTCCACCCGCTCATCCGCCCGCAGCAGGGCAGGGTGGGAGTCCAGCAGCTGATTCCCTGGTATCCAAACACTGATTTTATCTGCGGCCATGATAAGTCCCCGGTGTATACTTCGATTATATCTTTATCTCTCCCGCTGTGCCGGGTTCCTCCGCGGAGCAGATACCCCGGCAGGGATTCTTAATATTCTGTATATAATATTGACAAAATATTGACAAAATGTCAAGGGTGCGGGACAATATGGCCAGCTTTTTTTTAGATAAGGAGTGATGCTATGAAGACAGCGGTGATTTGGGGCAGTGAAGGGGGAATCGGCAGGGCAGTGCTGGATCAGTTCCGGGAGCAGGGCTGGCAGACAATCGCTGTGGCCCGGCGGCTCACAGAAGTCAGTGATCGGGCTGATTTCGCCTATGCGGCTGACTTTACTGTGGAGGAGCAGCTGGAGCCCATCAGGAAAGTGTTGAAGCGGGAAGGAGTCCAGGCGGATGTCTTTGTTTTTGCAGCCGGCGACATCGGGGCCGCGAAGGTGGCGGAGTCCGACCCCCAGCGCTGGAAGGAGATTCTGGAGAACAACCTGACCGCAGCCTACCAAACCCTGCGGGTCAGCCTGCCTGTTCTGAGTGAGGAGGCGCATCTTTTTTTGCTGGGAGCAGTCAGTGAACGTCTGCAGCTTCCGGGGCTGACGGCCTATGTCGCGGCCAAGGCGGGGGTGGAGGCGCTGGCGGCAGCGTTGGCCAAGGAAGAGCGCCGCAGGAAAGTCGCTGTCATCCGGCCAGGTGCGGTGGATACGGATTTATGGGAAAAGGTTCCCTTTAATAAACCCTCCCATACCTACCGGCCGGAGCAGGTTGCTGAACGCATCTGGCAGGCCTACCAGGAAGGGGAGAGCGGTCAAATTGATCTGGTGTAGGGGCCTTCTCAGCGGGTAAATTGCAAGCTGTTGATCACCTCCATGAAGTCTGCTTCATGGGCCTGCAGGGCTTCCTCGCTGGGGGACCAGCCGGTGAACTGGTAATACCAGGAATCTTTCACCAGGGCAACGGTCAGGTAGTGGCTCCTGCCAGCTCCGCTGTTGCTCCCCGGGGCATTGATCACCCGCTTGACAGCAGGCAGTCCATCCACCTCCAAATCCTCCCTGGAAGTTAAGATAACTCCCTCTGTCCCCGTGGTGAATTGATTCCAGCGGTACTCATCCACCTGGGCAAGTGAGACATCTTCCAGCAGCAGATAGCGGTTGAGGGTCAGGTTGGAGCCGTCCTGGTCGGAGGTGCCCAGGGCAAGCAGGCAGTCCACGGTGGGCTGGCCGCAGAGGACGGGTTTTCTGCCTTGGAGCGGCTGCCAGGCCGCTGGATAGCGGAGGGAAAATTCATCCCCTTGGTAGGTGGTCCGAGGGGGGTCCTGAGAGAGGGGCAAAACCTGGCAGGCGCTGATCACCCCCAAAAGCGCCACAGCCGCTGTAAACAGAAGGAGTTTTCCAAATTTGAGATGCCGCATGAGGCCGTATTCTCCTTGTCCGCAGGTCCACTATACACTGTACATTCCTGGATGGGACGATTATACAATGTTTGCCCGCGGGGGATAAGGGATCCGGGCGGTGGGACACACACCGGACAATCTGTCTCCGGGTGGGGGAGAGGAACAACCCACGCCCGGCAGCTGATTGGTGGGCTGGGTTTTGTAAACAGCCCTCCACTCGACCACTAACCCTCAGCAAGGCTTCAGTCTCTGCCGGGGGTTCCATTTCTCCAAAAAAGGGATTCTTCCGGAGCAAGGGTTTCCGGATTCCAATCTCATCGTCCTGCCCGATACCACCAGGGGAAAAGTTGGGCGGAACCAGCTCACAATCTCCTTCCCAGTCTGGTGCTGCTGGGCAGCGGTGGCGACCTCCCGGCAGGTCACTCCTCGATCTAAAACCCCGGACTGGCACTCAATGCCGAACAGCGCCAGCGGCGTTAACTGGTGGGGATCAGCCTCCCTGACCCGCTGCTTCCCGCCGAACTGCGGGGTCCAGATCAGCCGGTGGACCTGAAATTATCCCACTGTTAACTTTCCCGGGAGTGAACCTTGTTATAATCTGGATGCACAGGGTGGGAAAACAGCCAGCATGCCAGCCGGAATCCAAGCCATCCATTCTTACTGCTGCCCACCTCCTGTAGATCAGCTGAAAGACGCTTTTTAGGAGAAGCTCATGAAACCTGTACACACCTTTAAGGTGGTCCCCTCCCTGCCCCCGGAGCTGGAAAAGCTCCGCCTGCTGGCCTATAATCTGCGCTGGTCCTGGCACCACGATACCATCGCTCTTTTCCGCCGTCTGGACAGCGATCTCTGGGAGGAAACGTTCCACAACCCGGTGCTGATGCTGGGCAACATTGATCAGAACAAACTGGAAACCGCGGCACAGGATGAAGGATTCCTGGCCCAGTTGAATCGGGTGGCAGAGGATCTGGAAGTTTATCTGGAGGGACGGTCCACCTGGTTCACACAGAACTTTCAGGGGAAGTCACCGCCGCTGATCGCCTATTTTTCGGCCGAATTCGGTATCACGGAAAGCCTGTCCATCTTTGCTGGCGGGTTGGGTGTGCTGGCCGGCGATCATCTGAAATCGGCCAGCGACCTCGGTGTTCCGCTGATCGGCATGGGCATCCTTTATCAGCAGGGCTATTTTCAACAGTATCTCAACGAAGCCGGCTGGCAGCAGGAGGTCTATCAGAACAATGATTTTAACAATTTGCCGCTGACCCTGATCCGGGACGAGGAGGGAGACCCCCTTAAAGTGACTGTGCCCCATCCCGGCCGGGAGGTGGTGCTGCAGATCTGGAAAGCGCAGGTGGGCAGAGTCCCGCTGTATTTGCTGGACACCAATATCCCGGAAAATGATCCCAAAGATCGGGATATCACAGACCAGCTGTACGGAGGGACGACCGAGATGCGCATCCGCCAGGAAATGGTGCTGGGGATCGGGGGCTACCGGGCCATCAAGGCCATGAATCTCTCTCCCAAGGTCTACCATATGAACGAGGGGCACTCTGCTTTCCTGGCGCTGGAGCGCACCCGACGCTATATGGAAGCCCATGATTTTACTTTTGCCGAGGCCCGGGAAGCTGCCTTGGCAGGGCTGGTTTTTACTACGCACACCCCGGTGCCGGCAGGACATGATTATTTCACCCCCAGCCTGGTGGAAAAATACCTGGGAAATTACATTCAGAAGCTGGGGCTGACCAGACAGGAATTTCTGGCCCTGGGCCGCAAAAATCCGAAAGATGAACAGGAAAGCTTCTGCATGACCGTGCTGGCCCTGCGCATGGCAGTATATTCCAACGGTGTCAGCAAACTTCACGGCAAAGTCAGCCGGGAGATGTGGCAGGAGCTCTATCCCGGCGTGCCCACTGATGAAATCCCCATCACCCATATTACCAACGGCGTACATTTTCCCTCCTGGCTTTCAGCAGAGATGAAGGAAATCTATGACCGCTATCTGGGGCTGCGCTGGCGGGAGGATCCCGGGGATGAAGAACTATGGCAGCGTCTGGCCCGGATTTCCGTGGAAGAACTCTGGCGGGTGCGAGAGCGTCGGCGGGAACGTATGGTAGCCTTCTGTCGGAGACGTCTGCGAAGTCAGCTGAAGCGCAGAGGGGCCTCCCAGGCAGCGTTGCAGGCAGCGGATGAAGTGCTGGATCCAACCGTGCTGACGATTGGGTTCGCCCGGCGCTTCGCCACCTATAAACGTGCCACCCTGCTGCTTCGTGATCCCGACCGCTTGGACCGCATTCTCAATCACCCCGACCACCCGGTCCAGGTGATATTTTCCGGGAAGGCCCATCCCCAGGACGATCCCGGAAAGGAGCTCATCCGACGAATTGCCGATCTCGCTCAGCAGGAACGATTCCAACGCCGGATTGTCTTCATTGAGGACTATGATATGGCGGTTGCCCGCTATCTTTACCAGGGGGTGGATGTCTGGCTGAATACCCCGCTCCGCCCGCGGGAAGCCAGCGGCACCAGCGGGATGAAATCCGCCGCTAACGGCGGACTCAATCTCAGCGTGCTTGATGGGTGGTGGGATGAAGCTTACAGTCCTGAGGTGGGCTGGGCTATCGGTCGAAGGGAGACCTATCAGGATCGGGATTACCAGGATCAGATCGAAGCGGAGGCGCTCTACGGACTGCTGGAAAAAGAGATCACTCCCATGTTTTACCAGCGGGATGAGCACCGACTGCCCCAGCAGTGGATCGCCAAGATTAAAAATTCCCTGCAGTCCCTCTGCCCGTTTTTTAACACCCACCGCATGGTCAGTGAGTACACCGAAACATTTTACCTCCCGGTATTCAACCACTTTCAGCGCTTCACGGCTGATGGGATGGAAAAAGCTACCGCCCTGGCAGCCTGGAAATCCCGCCTCCGGGAACACTGGTCCGAGGTGGAAGTGGTTAATGTCCTCACCGGAAATATTGCTGAGGTCGAAGTCGGGGAAGACTTCCAGGTTCAGGCGCAGATCCAGCTGGGCAGCCTGGATCCGGAGGATATCACCGCGGAGCTGTACTGGGGGCCGGTAAATCCCCAGGGGGAGATTGCCAGGGGGCGCTGCGCTCCGCTGTCATTGGAATCCCGCTCCAAAAAGGATGTCTATCTTTATCAAACGCAGGTAACTGCGGAGGAGAGCAGCGGTTTGCACGGCTACACCGTGCGCATCCTGCCCCATCACCCCGATCTGGAGACCCCCTTTATCCCCGGGTTGATCACCTGGGCCTGACTGCAGCTACTCCAATGGAGGATATCGGTCAGGACCCCGATGGGGCTTGCTTTCCCCGCTCTGTTTTCGCGTCCTGCATCAGCACATAAACCATCAGCAGACTCAAGCCAATCAGCAGAGGCAGGAGGCCGATGAGCAGCAACAGCCAGAAGCGGTTCCAGGCAAAAGGCAGCAGCACCATGATGAGGATAAACCCTACAGCGATAAAAATGATTCCCCAGCGGAATATCCCCCGGCTTCTGCTGCGGGTTTTTTCCGGCTTGATAAGGCCTTTTTCGGCCAGAGCCAGAGTTTCCTTGTAGTCCAGATAGCGCATAAAGACAGCAAATCCTAGCACGAGCAGGAAGACAAACACCGCGCCGATTACCGGAAAGAGAATCTCCATTCTGTACCTCCCAGAGGCTGATTAAGTCAGCGGCTGAGCGTCTCAAAAGAGATATCGCCGCTGTTGGTGGTTGCTTTCAATACCGCTCCCCCACCATTGAGGGTGCCCCGCCAATGGTCCTGCTTGACATCCCCCTCCAGCGTGATGGGGAATTCGGTTTTCAACTGTCCGAAATCCGTTTCCAGATCAAAAGTCAGAGCAGTTTCTCCAGGTAGATAGACCTCAATATCTCCGAAATCGGTCACCAGGCTGTGCGGGCCCAGGCCCAGGGGACCGGAGTATTCCACGGTGCCGCTCTTGGTATAGAGATCAAGCGTGGCTTCTGCGGAGGATCGGACCGTGACGTCGCCAAAATCGCTGACTGCTTTGACATTCCCTCCGCTGATATCAAGCGTGATTTTTCCGCTGTTGGTGTCCAGCTGGTATTCATCCGCGGTGACGTCGCTGAGCTGGATGTCACCATAGCCGTTTTTCACCACTAACGCTGCGGTGACCTCCAGGGTGGCCAGGCTGACCTTGCCGCTGTCTGCTTCGATGCTGAGCTCATCCGCACTGCCTTGCTCAAAATCAATTTTTCCAAAATCACTGGACAGCTGGATCTCTTCCCCGGCATCTACCCCGCTTAAGGAGACCGATCCGCTGTTGGAATGAGCATGGATTGAACCTGTCTTGGCTGTCTCCAAGCTGACGTTTCCGAAGGCGGAGTTGAGATCGATCGAGCCGGCCTCTGCCTGGACATTCTCGACCAGAATATCACCACTGCTGCTGGCGGCTTCCAGGTCACCCCGCACTCCGCTGATGATGAGGTTGCCGAATTTTGTAACTGCTGCAGCGTCACCCAGGGTGCCGGAGAGATAAATTTCTCCAAAATCGGTCGCAGCGTTGACCACTGCCCCTTGAGGGACTGTGATGGTGAAATCGACGGTGTCATTTTTCTGCTGTCTTCCGAAGGAAACGGCCGGCTCCTTGCGGTAATTGACGATGATTTTGTCCCCGGTCTGGGTCACCGTGACTGAGAGCTCGTCCAGCTCTTCCTGCGCTCTCGCCCTGGTGGTGTTCCAGGTGGTTTTATGGGCAGTGATCTGGATCTCTCCGGTGTTGGCTCCTTCGACTAAAATGTCTCCCCCGTCCGAGTCAATTACCAGTTCAGTGTCTTCTTCAGCTTCAAAAGTCCATTCTTCATCGGATTCAGCGGAAAACAGGTCTCCCTCTAAAAAATTCAGTCCCAGGTCTGCCACATTGGTTTGCTCCAAACCCTGCCAGACCACAAAGCCGATGCCGGCCAGAACAAAAATAAATCCGACGATCAGGATGCTGATAAACAGCCATTTGTTTTTCATGAGGAATCCTCCTGGTTTGATAGTCATATAATTAGACAGCTGAAATGAAGAAATGTTTCAGAATGGTTCGATTCTTTGCTAGAATCCTGAATACGGGAGAAAGAAACTTTTTGGCTGGTTCGCTGTCTAATTAAGCAGGAGACCGGAAATTTGAATTCAGATGACGATGGCAGCCTGGTGGAGAGGGCCCAGGCCGGGGATACGGCAGCATTTGAGGAGCTGGTGCGCAGGCACCAGCAGTTTGCCTATCATGTTGCCCTGCGCGCTCTTGGGCGGCCCCAGGATGCAGAGGATGTCACCCAGGAGGCTTTTCTCCGGGCCTGGGAGGGGCTGCCTGGCTTCCGGCGGCAGTCGCGGTTCCAAACCTGGCTTTACCGGATTGTGATTAACCTCTGTTACAACCGCCGCCCCCGCCTGCGCAGAGAATATAATTCCATCGATGATGGCAGCGGCCGTTTTTCTCTTGTCGATGAAAATTTCCAGCGGGATCCGGATGAGTATCTGGAAGGGAAAGAGCTCTTTAACTTTCTGCATGATCAGCTGGACCTGCTCCCTGAGAACTACCGGCTGATGCTGCTGCTCCGTTTCCGGGAGGGCTGCTCCTATGCCGACATTGCCGATATTCTGGATGTCCCCCTGGGAACGGTAAAAACCGGAATATACCGGGCCAGGGAGCGGTTAAAAGCAGCGGTGAAAAGAGAACAGAGGGAATGGGTATTATTATGAAGAGACAGAACCGCGATCTGAATCTGTTGGTGGAAGAAGCTGTTCGATCCTATCCGCTGGATGCGGTTCCGGATGGCATTCTACGCGGTGTGATGGAACAAGTCCGTCAACCAGCTGTTCGTTTCCGACTCTCCGGAATAGATATCACTTTCAGCGTTCTCCTGGGGGCGGTGGCGGGTGTGCTGATCAGCTTGCTGCAGCAGCTGAAAACCTCTGCGTACTGGACGGCGCGTCTGAAAATGGAAGCCGTCCTATTTTTCCAGCAAATCCGGCTGGT
Source organism: uncultured Anaerolineales bacterium (assembly GCA_964603385.1). Taxonomy (GTDB): domain Bacteria; phylum Chloroflexota; class Anaerolineae; order Anaerolineales; family UBA11858; genus B10-G9. Next base: position 144,768 of record CAZRUS010000002.1, read on the forward strand.
GCTGCTGCACCATCGGGCAGAGATGGCAGCGATCTTTAGTGTGGCCCTTACCTGTCTGCTGTTGGTGTTCTTTATCACCTGGGTGTACCGACGCCAACCGCCGCTGCCTGCCTGAGCATCCATCCAGCTGACACAGCAGCCAGGCCGGCACCAACCCCGCGGTGTGTTCTTAGAGCAGCTACAAACCACCCGCAGCACCGGAAGCCTGACCAACCCGATGGCGGTTATCCAGCATGGTCAGCAAGCCCTGCAGATGATCAGGGAAGAGGAGGCGGGTTATTGACACGGCTGCTGTCCCAGTGGGAGATCGGTCAGGTTTGTTCTTGCTGCTCACGGAGCCATTTGCGGATCAGTTTGCTGGCCCAGCTGTAATGGCTGGCTGTGGTCGAAACCAGATAGCTGCCCAGAGAGGTGGAGCCGGTCCATGGATAGAGCTTTTTGGTGAACAGCTCCTCATTTGTGTGCCGCTGGATGACCGCAGTCACTTCCTCTTGGGATTCTTTCAGGGCGATCAGGGTCTTCTGATACGGTTCATCCTGGTATTCCTGAAAAATAAGCTCATTGAGTTCCGGGGTTTGCTTCCAGGTAAAACCAGGCGCCGGCATGGCTGGGTTTCCCCCGGACATCCCCTCCTGATACCAGGCCAGAAAGAGCATGTGCCAGGCATGCAGGTGAGCTAAAAGATCTTTTACCGACCACTGCTCACAGGCCCCTGCTCGGCTGCGGAGGTCATCAGGAACCTTTTCCGAGATACTCAGCAGCTGTTCAAATTCACGGCGGCTGTCTTCCAGGAGCTGTTTTTTTGATTTGGCGCGGGCCATGATCACTCCTCTGATGTCCGTATTTATTCTTGGTTCGGCTCGTTTTTCTTTTGTTCATACATGGCTTGATCGGCTTCTTCCAGCAGTTCTTCTAAAGGTTTTGGCGAGCGGGGATAATAACAAACCCAACCAACGCTTAGAGAGAGTTGATATGCCCTGCTTTGCTCCTGATTGTAGTGCTGCAGTTCTTTCTTTAACCGGTTGGTTAACGTGGAAGGGGAAGAGCGGCTGGTTTCCAGGGCCAGAACGACAAATTCGTCCCCCCCGATGCGGGCGATGACATCTGATTTTCGGAAGGTGGTTTCCAGGGCCCGGGTTGTCTCCCGCAGCGCTGTGTCCCCCTCCGGATGGCCGAAGGTGTCGTTAATGTATTTCATATTGTTGACGTCGGCATAAAGCAGATACAGGCGGCGTTGTTCACGGTTGGCGAATTTGATCTGCTGCTCGGCCAGAATGGAAAAACCCCGTCGGTTGTACAGGCCGGTGAGGTCATCGCGCAGCGCCATGGCCCGCAGGGCTTCCTCCATCCGGACGCGGTCGGAGATGTCGGTGTAGACCCCTACGGCTCCAATGAGCGTATTCTCGATCAGGATGGGGGAACCGGCCATGATCACTTCCACCCGGCCGCCGTCCTTTCGGTAGCGAACCACCTCCGTGGGAGGGATTTCTGCGCCTCGCTGGACTTGGTTGGTATAGGATTTGGCTTCTTCCAGGACATCATCCGAGGTGATCAGATCGTCCAGGAACTGTCCAACGGCTTCCTCCACCGTGTAGCCGAAGAGATCAACCGCACCGGGATTCCATTCCACAATCCGCTGCTCAGCGTTCAGGGTGACAATGGCATCCGGGGTGGCTTTTAACACGCTTTCCAGATACATGCGGCGCTCTTCGTTTTGACGCAAGGCCTCTTTGCGATCTGTGATGTCGGTCAGAGACCCCACGATGGCCGTAGTTCTGTCGTCAGCCACCAGGGGAGCCTCATTAACCTCAACCCAGATCTTTTTGCCCTCTTTTCCGATTAATTCCAGCTCAAAAGGCGGCTGCCTCTGCCCGGTGCGAATGGCTTTTTGGGTCGAAGCCAGCCCTTGCTTGTTCACTGGATGATCGCTGATGAATTCGGTCCAACGCATTTTGGCCTCAGCAGGATCACACTGCAGAAAGTGTTCACTCTGGGGGCTGATGTAAGTCAGTATGTTTTCCGGATTGTGCATGTAGAACAGGTTGGTGCTGAATTCAACGATGTTGCGCAGTTTCTCTTCGCTCTGCTTGAGCTCTCTCTCAGCTCGCTTTTTCTCCGAGAGGTCAATAGCAAAGGTGATCCCGACGTGATTTTTTCCCTCCAGCGAGGCCCCGCCGAGCAGAATAGGAATGCAGCCGCCGTCTTTACGGAGGTATTCTTTCTCATAGGGGGTGCACATGCCCTGCTGGCTGATTTCCTTCATGGCCTGCTGATCGCGCTGGCGGTATTTTTCCGGGGTGATGCTCATCCACTGCACATCCCCGGAAAGAATCTCCTCCCGGGAGTAGCCGATCATTTCCAGATAGGCTTGATTGGCTTCGGTAATGCGGCTGTTTTGATCCCAGAAGGCAATCCCCACCATGTTGGATTCGTAGATGCGGCGAAATCTGCTTTCGCTTTCACTGAGGGCTTTTTCGGCCAGCTTCCGCTCGGTGATGTCCTTATCCATGGCGAAAAAACCGATGATTTCGTCATCCTGATAGATAGGGATTTTGGTCAGCAGGTACCAGCGCCGTTCTCCTCCAGCTGTGGTCACCTCGCGCTCTTTGCGGATCATTGGCTCCCCGGCCAGCACCAGACGCTCGTCGGCCATGATCTCCTGACCTTCCTGCGGCCAGAGATCAGCAGCTGTTTTCCCGATTAACTCCTGATCGGATTCCACGCCGACCGCTCTGGCGTAGGAACGGCTGGCCCGGATTAGACCATGATTGGCATCCTTAAAATAGACCAGGTCCGGGGTGTTATCCATCAGGGTGTCCCACATTCGGCGGTGGGTGTCCCTTTCAGCCAGCTGATCTTCCAGCTCGCTAATCCGCTGGCGGAGATCAGCCAGTTCTTGTTTATTAATTCTGCCGTATTTTTCTTGGTCAGGCATTAAGATCCTCTCTGATCTGGAGATTAAGAGATCGGATAGCCCCCCAGGATTTTGTTGATTTATTCTACATGATTTCCCCACAAGGGGGGGAAATAATTCTTTACAGATAAATAAGATGACTGCATGAGCCAGGACGGGCAGAAGACCCCGCTATCAATCTGGTAAGCTGAAAGGACTGATTGGGGAAAGAAGGATGATGACCTGCAAGGGAACTGTAAGGTTTTATTATTGATAGGTTGAAAAGGGAACCCAGCACCAGGTTTTTGAGGCGCGATTTTCCCCCGCTCTTGGTTTCCCGACAGGGAGGAGGTAGATGGATGATCCATGGCTATGTGTTTGATCTGGATGAAACACTGGTGCAGACCGAGGGCTAGAAGGCGGTCTCCTGGGCCCGGTCGACTGTCGAGCTTTGCCCTTATACGGTGACAGAGGGGGAGGTGATGGCTGCCTTCCAGGATGTGGTCGATCTTCCCCGCAGGGAGTAGCCTTCTCCTTTGGTGGAAAAGTTTGATTTGGCGGACCAGGCCCGCCAACGACAGGATGACTATGGGGTGGAGACAGCCTGGCAGGCGTTCGTCCTGGTGCGTCTTGGCTGTTCCCGCCAAATGATAGCAGATCCCAGGTGATCCGGGAAAACCAGTGGCCGCATCCCATGTCCCTGCTAAAGCGGGCCCGGCAGGAAAACTGCCAGGTGGTATTGGCCACGATGCCCGGCTGCAGCCAAACTCAGCGGGTACTGGATCATCTTCAGCTTCCCGATGCCTTTGACTTTATCGCCACCAGGGACGATGTCGAACGAGGGAACCTGATCCAGAAATCTATCTTTTAGCGAACCGGGAACTGCGTCTCGATCCCACCAGCTGGGTGCGATTGAAGTTTCTCCCAGCGGCGTGGAGGCTGTTTTGAACGCTGGATTCCTGGTGGTAGCGGTGCCAACGCCATTTACCAGATCCAGATTGTTTTCCAGCGGACTGCTTTCAAAGGAACACATGGCGAAGCATTCCCAACAGCTGGAACCCGTCCTGGCTGATGTCGCCGCTCATGGAGGCTAGCTGCCCTTCTGGTATTGAGGATCGAGAAGGAGAGGAATTACTGCCAAGATTAATTTAAGCTGATATTGATAGTATGTTAACACTGCTTTGTTACTATAAAAAATGAAGCGGATAACAACTTATTTGAGGAGGTATCATGTCGAAAGCGATTGTCAGTAAACTCAACAGTCTTGTAGCAGATTTTACGGTCTTCTACCAGAAGCTCCGCCATTATCACTGGAACGTCAAGGGATCCCGATTCTTCATTCTGCATCAAAAGTTTGAAGAGATCTATGACGAAATCAATCTGGTGATTGATGAGCTGGCTGAACGAATTGTCGGTCTGGAGGGTGTTCCTCTTCATACGCTGGCGCATGTACTGGAAGAGGCTTCCCTACAGGAGGATCCCAACATCCCCGATGGTGAGGCTATGGTTGCAGCCCTGGTCTCGGATATGACCGCCCTGACCAAGTCCCTGCAGTCTGCCCTGGAGGAAGCGGAGGACGCTGAGGACCGCACCACAGTCAATATGCTGGATGAGGTCAAGGACGGCCTCGAGGCCCATATCTGGATGCTCAAGGCCTGGGAAGGAAAATAACCGCCTTTGAACATTATCAACCAGAAGCCGCCCAGTTTTTTTACTGGGCGGTTTTTTGTTTCTGGGCTCTGAACGTAAGGTGGTCCTAGAAAGCCTGCTGAAATTCTTTCCCGGATCCGGGGCTATTTCGCGAAAGGCCAGCGCTAAAACCTTCCCGGTCGTTTTCCCGATAATCTACCCTCTCCACCTGAAAAGGGACCACCCGCTCCCCTGCCCGCCGCCGCTCTTTTACCTCCAGGGAATAGATCAATGCATTTTCCACACTGGAAAGTTGCGCCCAGGACGATTTTTTAACAGGAATTCCTGACCTTCAGGGGAATTCCCTGATTTCGATCTTTTCGCTGGAATTTGGCATCCCTTCTGGAGACTATTTTGAGGGCAAGTTTTCTTATTGGATTTTTATCCCTTGGTATTGACCAGCGGGTAGAATCAAACTGTGAACGTACTGACAAGATGCTGGGTGAGAATACACATCCGATGCGATCAATAATCCGTTCCTTTCCATGGCTGCTGGTCGCCCTGGCAGTCGGCTGCAGTTCTTCCGCTGGGCAAAAATCATCCCGGAAAACCGCGGAACAATTTCAGCCCCCAACTCTGACAGCCTCACTCTCCTCCGGCGCTGAGCTCTCTGCAGCGGCGCCTTCCTCAACACCAGCTGCTTTTTCCACGCCCCGGGTCACAGATACCATAACAGCGCAGTCCCCTGTATTTGAAGTTGGCCGGGAGCTGACCATTGACTATCTCCGGGAGCTGGAAATCAGCGCCAGTGAGATCCGCTTTGAAGAGCGGTTGGCTGATGGGGCCAATTATCAGCGCCATCTGGTCAGCTACACCTCGGAAGGGAACCGCGTGTATGGGCTGCTGACCCTCCCCTTTGGGGCTCCCCCGGAGGCGGGGTTCAAAGCTGTGGTTTTCAATCACGGCTACATTCCTCCGGCGGAATACCGCACCACAGAGCGCTACGAAGCCTATGTCAATGCTCTGGCCCGGAACGGTTTCGTGGTCTTCAAGATCGACTTCCGGGGTCACGGCCGCTCCCAGGGACAGCCCAGCGGGACCTATTTCTCTCCCGCCTATACCATCGATGCCATCACGGCCTTGAAGAGCCTTCAGCGGTTGGATTATGTCGATCCTCAGGGAATTGGCATGTGGGGACACAGCATGGCCGGCAACCTGGTGCTGCGGGCCATGCTTATCGAACCGGACATCCAGGCCGGTGTGATCTGGGCCGGGGCGGTCTACAGCTATGTTGATTTCGTCAAATACGGCATCGATGATTACAGCTACCGCCCACCGCCCACCCCTGAAGATCCGCTGGCGCTCGATCCCAGACGGGGAACATGGGAGATTCTGGAGACGTACGGACGGCCGGAGAGCAGTGACCCCTATTGGCAGGCGGTTTCCCTGACAGAAAACATCACCTACCTTGCGGCCCCGATCCAGCTGCACCATGCTGAGGACGATCCGGTGGTGATCAGCGCGTATTCATATCAGCTGGCGGAGGCGCTGCAGCAGGCCGGGAAGCCCTACGAGTTCTACACCTATCCAGGTGGTGGCCACAACCTGGCCTCCCCGTACTTTGATCAGGCCATGATCCGCACAGTCCAATTTTTCAAGGATAATCTATAAAAAAAGCCGACCTCCAGGGTCAAAAGTTATTCCAGACCCCGGAGGTTGAAAAAAACCACCCCGGTGGGGTGGTTTCCTGAGTGGGCGGTATTGGACTCGAACCAACGACCTCTGCGATGTCAACGCAGCGCTCTTACCAGCTGAGCTAACCGCCCATGGATTGACATTATACCCACAGCGGGGATTTTAGGCAATACTTCTATCTGTTCTACAGCTCCTTGAGAAAATGCTCAACCTGCCGGCCAAGGGCGGCGGATTTTTCCAGCATGACCATGTGCCCTGCCTCGGGAATCACCTCCAATCGGGCCTTGGAAAGCCTGGCTTCCAGCTCCTCGGACAGCGCCGGCGGGGTCATTTTATCCGCCCCGCCGACCAGGATCAGGGTGGGTACCCGGATTTCTCCCAAGCGGCTCCGGAGGTCGTAGCGGCTGCAGGCCCGGAAATCCCCCAGCAGCACAGGCAGGGGGACCTCTTTCAGCTTCTCCCGGGACTGCCGAATCATTTCCGGGTCCGTTTCCCGGCCAAAGGACCAGTGGATGATCTTTTGCAGCGCTGCGGAAACCTGCGCTGGATCTACCAGCATCTCCAGCAGGCGGGGGTTGACCGGCAGCTGACCGCCGGTGCCAATCAGCACCAGGGCGCGAACCCGCTCCGGGTGGTGCACAGCGGTCCAGAGGGAAATGGCCCCGCCCATGGAATGGCCTATCCACACGGCAGGCGGCAGCTCCAAAGATTGGGCCCAATTCAGCAGCGCTTCCCCATAGGCGGAGATTAGTGCCCGGCCTGTTCCTCCCGAACGCCCGTGGCCGGGCAGGTCGACAGTAAACACCCGACAGCCTTCCAGCCGCCGCAGCTCTCCCGGCCAGTGCAGTCGACTGCCTCCGGCGCCGTGCACCAGCACCACGGGGATTCTCTCCCGGTCGTCAGCATGATAGCCTTGATAAAAAAGGGGATTATTGTTCATCCGTCCCTGGACTGCGACAGGCGGTTGATTAGATCAGTCTGAGCCGGTCGGCGGCATCATCGGTCAGCGGCAGCACCACCTGGATCTGGGTGCCTTCCCCGGGTTTGGACTTGACATGAAAGACGCCCTGAACCAGCTCGGCCCGTTCCCGCATGTTGAGCATCCCCAGGCTGTCGCGTTCCTCGTAGCTGCCCATGACTTCATCAACCACAAATCCTTTGCCGTCATCCTCAATCTCCAGGAAGGCCAGGTCGGTCTGCAGTCGCTGCAGTTTCACCCAGATGTGCTCCGCCTCAGCATGCTTGCGGGCGTTGTTGACCGCTTCCTCGGCGATGGTGAAGATTACTGTCTGGCTGTTCATATCCAGTTCTTTGACCAGCTCCGGATCGGTCTGCACGATCACGTTCTGTCCGAAGGTGTCGCGGGTTTTCTGAGCCATGGATTCCAGGGCGGCGATCAGTCCTTCCGATTCCAATACCAGCGGGCGCAGGGTGAAGAGCATGTGCCGGATCTGCTTGGAGGTCCGCCGGGCCAATTCTTCCGTCTGGTAAAGCGCTTCTGCAGCGGCATCCATGTCCCGGTTAAGCAGGTGCCGGGCCCGGCTGATTTGCATGGGGATGGCGGCGACCTGCTGGGTGGGCCCGTCATGCAGGGCCCGGGCCAACCGGCTTTGAGCTTCCTTCTGGACCTTGATGATCTGATCGCGCTCCGTTTTCAACTCCTGGAAGAGGTGAGCGTTTTGCATGGCAATCTGGGCCTGGTGGCCGACGGTATTGATCACTTCCCGGGCATCCGTGGTGAAATAGTTTTCATCCGGGTGGGCAAAGATGATCACCCCGAAGGTGTCCAACCCGGCCCGCAGGGGGATGCAGTAACCGGATCGGCAGGCCCGGAAGGAAATGAAATTCTTCAGCTCGGGGTCCTCCGGCAGATGGGTGGTCATCTTGGGGTCACCGCTCTCAATGACCTCCTCCAGAAGCCCCTCGATGCCGGGGGTGCGCTGGACCAGGTCCGGGCGGGGGAGGCCCCGACCGTAGGCAACCACCAGATCGGGGATGGCCCGATCCTCTTCGGAAAAAAGCAGCACCGCGCTGACCAGCTGGTTGGTGGGCAGTTCTGAAAGATTCAGCGCTGTGAAGGCAGCATCCAGGCTTTTTTCCAGCACACGGTCATAATTTAATGTCAGCGTAAGATCTGTGATCAGCTGGTACATTTTGCGAATGCGTTCATTGACACTGGTGTTCTGACGGGGTTTTCTCACCGGTTTCGGCGGGGAAGCCTGGGGCTGTCCGTCTTCCTTCTTGGGCAGCATCAAATATCCCAGCCCCAGCCCGATCAGCAGGGCCACCAAACCGGTCAGACTTATCATGATCCAAAAAGCTTGTGATGTGATCATCTTGAATTGCTAATCTTCCTGGAAGAGTACCCTATATGATATCTTAATTCCGGGCTTTAATCACCAGCCAGGGGCGCCGCAGGGAGAGGAAACAGCTACCTGGAGAGCTCCTGCAGCACCGGGATGATTTTTCGCACAGCCCGGCCCCTGTGGCTGAGGGCATTCTTACGCACGGGATCCAACTCTGCCATGGTTAATCCTTCCGCTTCAACCAGGAAGATAGGATCATAACCAAAACCGCCGGCTCCCCTCTCCTCGGGAATGATTTCGCCCGGACATATCCCCGTCGAGATCCGCTGCTCTCCATCTGGGCTGCAGAGTGCAACGGTGCAGGTGAAATGGGCTTTCCAGGGCCGGTCCTTTCCCTGCAGATTGGACAGCAGGTGAGCTCTGCGGTCCGCATCGGTCGCTTCCGTCTGAGGAGCGTAGCGGGAGGAGTACAGTCCAGGCTCACCACCCAGCGCGTCCACTTCCAGTCCAGAGTCGTCCGCCAGCGTCCAGAGTCCGGAGGCAGCGGCAAAACCCTGTGCTTTCAAGAGCGCATTTTCCCGGTAAGTGCTTCCGGTTTCTTTGATTTTCAGGGAGATTCCCGCCTCCGCGGGGCTGAGCAGCTCGATGTCCAAATCCTTCAGCAGTGCGCGAAGTTCCTTGAGCTTTCCCTGATTGTTCGTACCCAATAGAAGCTGCCTCATGATGGGGTCTCCCCGGCATGTATCCTGATTCTAGTTGATTTCCCCGTGGATCACCTAATAAAAACGATAGGTGCAGGAAAAACATTCCTGTTCAATGCGGTAAAATGGGGCTAGAAGGAAAAAAAACAGACCTGAATGCCCTATGCCTACTAACCTGCCTGCTGATTATTATAATGCTGAAGAACGCTTCCGCAATGCAACCACCCAGGAAGAGAAAATCAAATACCTGGAGGAGATGCTCAGCACGATTCCCAAACATAAGGGGACCGATCATCTGCGGGCTGATTTGCGGAAAAAACTCTCCAAACTGCGCAGCGCTGATACCGGAAAGAAAGGAACCAAACGCCACCTCTCGCCCTATCACATTAATAAGGAGGGGGCCGGGCAGGTGGTGGTTGTCGGTCCTCCCAATGCTGGAAAATCCTCCCTGCTTCAGTCTCTCACCAACGCGGATCCGGACGTGTCCCCGGCACCCTTTACCACCTGGGGTCCGACCCCGGGAATGATGCTGATCGAAAACATTCAGGTGCAGCTGATTGACACCCCGCCGATCAGCGATGAATACCTGGATCCAGAGTTTTTGAACCTGCTCCGCAGAGCGGATTTAATGCTGATCATGATTGATCTGCAGACTGATCCAGTCCAGCAATTAAAGCTGGTCATCCGCAAGCTGGAAGAGAACCGCATCACCCCGGATTTTCTGGAAGAAACGGGAGACGGAGAGGGATTCTCGCTGCGCATCCCTGCTCTGGTGCTGGTCAATAAATACGACAGCCCGGCGTACGACGAGCATTACCAGATCTTCCAGGAGCTGCTGGATGAGGATTATCCCATGGTACCGATCTCGGTGGAAACGGGCCACAACTTGGCGGCATTTAAAGACGCGGTGTTTGAAAAACTGGGCATCATCCGGGTGTATTCCAAAGCGCCGGGGAAAGAGGTTGACCACAGCGCTCCCTTTGTGGTTAAAAAAGGCACACTGCTGTCAGAGTTTGCCGGTAAGGTCCATAAGGACTTTGAAGAAAACCTCAAGGCCGCCCGCATCTGGGGGAAAAGCGTTGATTTTGCAGGCCAGATGGTCAGCCGGGAGCACATCCTGGAAGATGAGGATGTGGTTGAGCTCCAGCTCTAGGGCCGAGAGCCGGGAGCCCACGGCAGCTGCTTCTCATTTGATCCCCCCAAATATTAATTCTATCTTCTATCTCTGCAATAATTTTACCGGAAATCCCGCGAATTGTTTCGCCGGGCGGCAGGAAGCAGCCTGTAGTGCCGGGTTGGGGCCCTTTCCCGGGTCGCCCGGCGGTTGAAACCACGGGCTGGCGCTCCCCAAACCGACTGGAAGTCGGTTTTCCTTGGACTCATATGGTGTTCAGTCATATCATCCGAGAAATAGATTTATTGAAAGTCTCCTTTTCTTAATGTGAGAATTAGTTCGCTCGGGGAAAGCTGATCAGGCGGATCACCCTCTGCGCGGTATTTGATTGTCGATTCCCTATCAGCGGGATTGGGTGGATGGAGACCGCAAATTGTTTCGCCGGGCGGCAGGAAGCAGCCTGTAGTGCCGGGTTGAGGACCTTTCCTGGATCGCCCGGCGGTTGAAACCACGGGCTGGCGCTCCCCAAACCGACTGGAAGTCGGTTTATCGTTGCTGCGGGGGCAGTCCATCTCCGGGACCCAAACCGCGATTCTGCGTCCATCAAGCTGCGGTCCGGATTGGTTTTGCAGAAGCTCAGGGGAGGCGTTTTCAAAAAGCCAGCCTATTGACAGAATTATTTCCAAAATGGTGTTAATTATGTACAATGATAGTAATCTTCCCTTTCTCTCTTTATCGGTTTCAATAGCATAACCTGTTCGCGGGAATTCGTTCTGTTCTTGGCAGATGTAAAGGAGATCGCTATGGAAACCGCACAAAACTCAGAGCATGAAGTTCAGGAACCGAAGAAGAAGCGCCGGGGGCTGTTGATCATCCTTTTGGTGCTGCTGGCCTTGCTCATTTTTTGCTGTCTGGGCTCAGCGGTCTTCTGCAGCCTGAGTGGGGGGATTTCCGTATGGATGGATCAAATCTATCAGAGTTTGGAAGAGCAGGGATTTGATCCCGGCTCTATTGATCCAGAAAGGTTTCAAGAATACGATCCGGAGAGCGACTCCTTCTCTGTTGATCCAGAGGCTGAGATACAAACTGAGACTGATTCCCCCCAGGAACTCCTGGAAGGCGCCGGGTGTCCTGGGCGCCCAACGGAATTTTTCCTGGAAATCTCTCACAGCTGGGATTTCAGTCCCAACCGCGATCTGCAGAGCATGCGGGTTGATGGCACAGTTGATCCTCCCTTCCGCTGTCCTTTGACCATTGACGGCAGTCAGGTGATCATTGAACCCTGCCAGGTTCCTTTCAGCTGCACGGGTTTCCTTGAAACCGATGCCGGGACATGTGACATCACCGTAGCTGGATTTGCTGAGCTGACCTTTGAGGATGCCTCCTGCTCGCAGGGGGTGGTGACGATGACGATTGTGGAAACACTCGATACGGAAGCGGAGACCACTGGCACAATGGATTGTCCCAATATCAGTCAACCCTATATTCCTTTTTATCCCTACAGCCGATCTGTAGAGTCGTTTCAAATCACTCCGCAGGGATTTCTTCAAGAGGAGAATGCTGATCCGGATATTTCCAACCAGTTCAGGTATCAGAAAGTGTGGCGGTTAATCCCGGCTGAGTGACGGGAACTCGCTCAATAATTGAGATATCCCCTCGCAAACATCCCTGCTGTCTTTCTTCAGCGGGGATTTTTGCTTGATCTTCTCCCGCTGTGATGCCTGGTTAATTGAGGGATGGCTGGAGCCAGGTTGTTTCCATCTGGGTTCTCTTCCTCCGCTTCCATAGGCTGCTGCTGGATGGGGGCAACCTACCCATGCGAGGGTCCGTCCCCGTCCGTCCTGGATGGGAAACCGCCATCGGAGCCCCATGATTGCCCATTCCGGGCTGGAGGCAGCGGTTTAATTTCTGCGAGAGTAGGAGGAAGGCGAACCACGGGGGGAAGTGCAGCGGCGGTTGGTCGGATTATTCAGGGTGGTAATAACTGGCTTGAGGATGAATTTCAAAGTATAATCGGACCAGTGTGCCGCAGCCCCCTTATTTTTGGGGTTCAAGCTGATTAAATTTATTACTGGTAGAGGTTCATGGCTCGCCCGATCTGGTTTGTCAATTTCCTGAAGAAGATTTACCCTCAACGGCGCATATTTGCGAAAATGACCCGGCTCCCGCTGGTAGGAGCGCTGGTTGATTTCATCTTTTTTCGGGGGGATGAGATGGTCTACCTCCCCATGGATAAGACCATTCAGATTAACCAGCAGCTGGAGACCGAGGACAGCGTGATCCTGCCTTCTCAGGTGGTGGAATATTTTATTAATCAGGCCAGCCACCATTGGATCATGGACAGCTGCATCTGCCGGCAGGGGGATGACTGCCAGCATTATCCTCATGACCTGGGCTGCATCTTCCTGGGGGAACCGGTTACTCAGATCAATTCTCATTTAGGGCGGCTGGTCAGCCGGGAGGAGGCGCTGGAGCATGCCCGCAAATGCCGGGAAGCCGGGCTGGTCCACACGATTGGCCGCAACCGCCTGGATGCCATCTGGTTGGGCGCCGGTCCCAGCGACCGGCTGATGACCATCTGCAACTGCTGCCCCTGCTGCTGTCTGTGGGGACTGGTCACTGATCTTGATCCGGTGATCGCTGGAAAGATTGTAAAAATGCCCGGCGTGGAGATTCAAGTCACGGACAACTGCAGCGGTTGTGGGTTGTGTGTCAATGGCCAGTGCTCAGCAGATGCCATCCACCTTGACAATGGGAAAGCTGTGATTAACCTGGAGTGCCGTGTGTGCGGACGCTGCGCGGAAATCTGTCCCGAGCAGGCCATTCGGATCACTCTGCATGGAAATCCGCATCTTCAGGAGACCATCGAAAGACTGCAGGGGATTGTCGATCCTTCCTGACACGGCCCCCTGTTTTTTCCCGCTGCTGGCAGCTGGTTAATCCAGCTGGTAAGAATCCTCTGCTGTCCAGGCCGGCGCGCAGGCAGCCAGGAATTCCAGATTTTCTTCCCCCCGGTTCTCAATGCGGTGGACTTCACCCGCTTCGATCAAACAGGCTTGCCCGGGAGTGAGGGCAAATTCCTCGTCGTCTATCTCCATCCAGCCCTCCCCTTTGAGGATGTAATAAGTCTCTTCTGCGTCCTGATGATAATGCCGGACGGAAGATTTTTCCGGGGGGATAATTACATAGGCCAGGCTGTGCTGTTCGACTGCGCCGGAGTCATCCCCCCGCCCGACCAATTCATAGATGATTTCCCCCTGAGGGGTGTGAAGGACATTTCTGGCATTTTCCCTGGATGTGACATGCATGGCTGAGACCCCTTTTCCTGCTGGCTGGAAGCTATCCAAGTTCAGCTGTGATAGATTTCGTCGGTGCGGGCAGCCATAATAAAATCATTTACATGCAGCCCATCAATCACATGGGTCCACCAGCGGACAGTGGCCTTTCCCCAGGTGAAGGTGATCTCGGGATGATGGTTGACTTCCTCCGCTGCCTCCCCCACCTGATTGACGAAATCCAGGGCGGCCATGAAATCCTCGAACTGGTAGGTCCGTTCCAGCAGAGGGGCTTCTCCGCTGTCATCCACGGCCCAGTCGGTGAGCTGATCCAGATAGGCATCAATATGCTTTTGGGTGAGCGCTTGAGAATCTTTCTTTGCAGGAGTGACGGATTGTTCTGCCAGGCGGGACATAACTTTTCTCCTTTTGATTGGTAATGGATACATCCCCCAAGGTTACAGACCATTCGGCCCCGGGAGGATCTTACCGGATTGGTCGCTCCAGAAGGAGTTGGCTGGAGGCGGTCAAGGGGCAAGTTTTTCCACCTGCGGAAAAACCTTCCCGGATCCTCCCTAGACTCGCTGTGTGAGGGGAAACCTGCAGGAAGGAGTCGGTTCCAGCGGGGGAATAAATTAAGCCCTCAAGATCCATTCCGGAAAGTCATTCGGGTGGTCACATCCACCCGGGCGGCATCCAATAAAGAGGGGGACGGGTAGGATCATCGCGGGTGGTCCTTTCTGGGATCTGCTCTGTCGTAAGAGATCTGACCAGGATCAGTCCGCTCTGAGAATGTGGGTGATAATCGTTGCCCCACTGCCCCCAATATTTTGAGCCATGGCGATTTTTGCTCCCCCAATCTGGGCTGCACCGGCCTCCCCCCGGAGCTGGAGCACGGACTCGACGATCTGGTACATCCCGGTAGCGCCAACCGGGTGCCCCCTGGCCTTTAACCCTCCCATTGTGGTCAGCGGGATGCGGCCATCAGGCTGGATGTCTCCCTCCAGACCCAATCGCGGGGCCTGGCCCCGATCCGCAAATCCACAGGCTTCCAGGGAAAGGGCAGACATAATTGAAAAGGCATCGTGGATTTCAAAGAAGTCGATCTCTTCCGGGGTGACCCCAGCCTGGCTGTAGGCCGTTTTGGCCGATTTTTCCGCCGCGGCCAGCCAGAGGGGATCATAGCGATCGTGCACCGCCAGGGAGTCCGTGGCCACGGCTGATCCGGCAATGGTAATCAAGGGTTTCTGTCGGTTCTTCTTCAGCAGATCGGCAGGGACGACCACGGCAGCGGCCGCACCGTCCCCTGTAGGAGAGGCATCCATCAGGTTGATCGGGTCCGAGATCATGGGGGCATTCCGGTACGTTTCCAGGTTAATCGGGGATTGAAACCGGGCCTGAGGATTTTTTGCGCCGTTGGCGTGGGCGTTGATGGAGAAGGGTGCGAAATCCTGATGAGCCCAACCATACTCGTGCATGTAGCGGCGCATGATCAGCGCATTCAGGCTGACAAAGGTCACGCCGTGCACGCCCTCCCAGTCAGCACTGGCGGCGGTTGCCAGTGCGGCGGTGGTCTCGGCTGGGGAGCTATCGGTCATTTTTTCCACCCCAACAGCCAGCGCGCTGGTCATCAAGCCGGAGCCGACCGCCATCATAGCGGAACGCAGTGCCAGTGCTCCAGAGCCGCAGGCGGCTTCCACGGTCATCGCCTCAATGCCGCGCATCCCAATCCAGTCTGTGATTAAGGCGCCGAGGTGGGTTTGTTTGCTGAGCTGTCCCGCCATCATGTTCCCGACGTAACATCCATCTACCCGCTCCAGCCCCGAATCCTCCATGGCGGCAAAGACAGCATCCCCGGCGAGCTCTACCAAAGTCCTGTCCCAATGCTCATCGACCGGCACCTGGCCGATCCCTAAAATCGCTACTTCACGCATAATTTATCCTGCACTTTCTTTTCATCGCCGCCAAAACCCAACCATACAGGGAACGGCAGGCGGATGTATTCTTCGTGGTTCCTATTATGGCGATCTCTGCTCTCAAATCCTCTCATTCTTTCCCCAGGAATTGATTTCCCAGCAGGGCCGCACAGTTGGCGGTAAATACGAACCCCAGCAAAAACCAGGCGGTTGCGGTCATTCCCTGGTGCAGGACCGGGAATAGGGCGATGCCGGGGAGGATCAAGGCCAGGAAAATCGCCAGATATGCAGTGGGAAAGCGGTCCGTTCCAGGGCTGTTTTTCATGCCAGCCAGATTCCTAAAAAAGTCAGCCCGCTGACCAGCAGGATTAACGCGCTTACCGGAAGGAGCAGTTTGCGCATCACTTCCCCCTCCCTGCCGGAGAGTTCTGCCGTACTGGCGCCGATAATTACCTTGGTGGGAGCGATCACAGATCCCAGGGCAGCCCCGGCTGTCTGCCCGGCCAGGATGACAGCGGCAGGAATGCGTAGATATTCCGCTGTGCGCATCTGCAGCATCGACATGACCAGGTTGGAATTGGTGTTGCTCCCGGTCATGAATGCCCCCAGCGCGCCCAGCCAGGGCGCCAGCCCTGGATAAGCCCAGGAAACTGCCGAGGAAACTCCCCTGGCCAGGGTTTCAATCATTCCGGCCTGCTGCATGATGACAGCCATCATAACCATCGAGGCAATACCCACGCTGGAAGGGAGCATCCTGGAGATTGTGCTTCCGGTGATCCTGCCCAAGGATTTCTCTTGATACCAGCCAGCCGCCTGGAACAGCATCCAGGAGAAGACAGCTGAGATCAGCAAGATGGTCCCCGCATGGCGGAAAATCAGGATTTGTCTTCCCGGTTCTGCCGGGGTGGTAAAACCGCGGCCGGTGGTGAGCGCTGGAAACTGCAGGCCGATCTCCACCCGCCCCAGGAATTCGTGCACCCGGGGGACCAGCTGGACGATCAGCGTCAGCGCTACCAGAATGATATACCCGGAGACCGCTGTCAGCAGCTTTGGCAGGGCTACTTGCTGTGGCCCGCTCTCCGATTTCCCTAAAAACCAGGCTAGAGGAATTCCCACCAGCAGACCGGCTGATCCCGCAGAAAGCCCTCCGATGTTCCACAACCCGCTGGTCACGGTTAAATACTGAACGGCAGCCATGGCTCCCCCCAGGATCAGGGTGGGCAGCCACAGCCGGCGGACCGCTGCCCATCTGCCGGTAAGCAGCAGGATGAGATAGCCAGCCAGCACACCGGCAGCTCCCAGCATCAGCGCGGAGGGACCGGCCAGCACATCCCAGCTCAACCCGGTGGCTGCCATCATGGCGTTGAATGAAGATCCCAGAGAGCCGAAGGTGATCGCCCAGCTGTGACCGAGGGATGGAATCACCACCGCGTTGAGAGGGGAAAACCCCAGTCCCACAAACAGCGGGGCGATGACAGCTACCGGAACGCCGAATCCCCCCACCCCCTGCAGAAATGAGGCAAAAATCCAGCCGATGACCAGCGCCTGCATCTCTCTATCCCCGGTCAGAAAGGGCAGGGCCCTGCCCAGGACAGCAATCCCGCCGGCTTCATCCACCACCTTGAAGAGCAGGTAGGCTGGCCAGATAATATAGAGCACATCAAAGATCAGGAAGACCGCTTTGCTGTGGGCAAAGCCCAGCTCCTCTATGCCCGCTTGAAAAACCAGCCAGCCGATCAGCAGAGCGGTCAGATACCCGGCAGATCCGGCGCGGGAGGCCCGCCATTGCAAGCCCACCATCAGCAGTAAAATAATCACAATCGGCAGCAGCGCCAGCAGAAACATCATCTACAATAACCGCCTGGAGTCCGGGAAACAGCGACATCTATTTTAGCACGGAAGGGAGGGATGGTGGCAGCCGATTGTCAGCGGAAGGGGTGGGCATCTCCAGAATGCATACTCTCCCGGATAATCCATAAAACGTGTTAAAATGGATGGCTGCCTGGTAGTCAGCCTGACAAGGAAGGTCACATGGACGCCATCACCCTGAATCATATCCCCTGTGCACTCCCCTATGAGAGAATTGCTCGGAAAATGCGAGTTCGAGAGGGGACCCAACAAGAAGACCAGCTCCGGGAGCTGGTTGATCAGGCCCGCGCCATCGCCCGCCCGCGGGCCATGTATACCATTGTCACGGTTGATGAGAAGGATGAAACCGGGGTGGTGCTGGGCGGCATCCGGATGGAAAGCCGGGTGATGCGGGTTAACCTGGATGAGATTCACCGGGTTTTTCCTTTTATCGTCACCTGCGGTCAGGAATTGTATCAATGGAAGATGAAACAGGAAGATCTCATCCTCAGTTATTACGCTGACGAGATTAATCAGATGGCCATGCGGGCAGCGGGAGAACATCTGCTGGATCATCTGAAAGAGACTTATCAGCTGGGCAGGACGGCGACGATGAGCCCCGGTTCCCTGCAAGATTGGCCGGTGAACGCCCAGCGCCCGCTCTTCCAGCTGCTGGGGGATCCTTTCCAGGCCATCGGCGTCGAATTGATGGACAGCATGCTGATGATTCCCAACCAAACGGTCTCCGGCATCCGTTTTGCCACTGAGAGCCGTTTCACCAGCTGCGAGCTGTGCCCGATTGGCGACTGCCCTCACCGGAAAGCCCCCTACGATGAGGGGCTTTTTGACGAAAAATACCGGTGAAGGAATAGCTGAGATTTCCTGGCCTGGAAAATGAGTGAGCAGCGGGTCGGTGGGACGCGTTCCTGGCGAGTTTCTGCTGATCTTCCCCTTCCCGGCAGGACGGGGGTTGATTATTCTTAACAGCCCTATTCTACAAAGTCTTCCAGTTTATAGGAGACGCTGGGACTGCGCAGCTTGCGCAGAGCTGTGGCTTCTATCTGGCGGATGCGTTCCCTGGTGACGTCAAAATAGGCCCCTACCTCTTCCAGGGTATGGACTTTGCCGTCCATCAAACCAAAGCGCAGCTCCAGCACCTGCCGTTCCCGGACAGACAGGTTATCGAGTGCTTTCTGCAGCTGGACACGCATCATCTCCTGGGCAGTGGCCTCGATCGGGGAGGCAGCTTCTTCGTCCTGGATGAAGTCCTCCAGCTGGTTATCTTCCTCATCCCCGACCGGACGGTCCAGCGACATGGGATCCTCCGCTGCTCTCAGGTAGCGGTGGACTTTGCCGGTGGCATCCCGCCATTTTCGGAGCAGATCCGCGGGCAGGGAGCTCTCCTCCCGGAGATGGTGCTTGATCATTTTTGAGTCCTGGGGATCAAGGAAGTCGGTTTCCAGGGCGATTTCTTTCAAGCTGGGATCGTGTTCCAACTCCTGGGTCAGCCGGCGCCGGATTCGCAGCAGCTGGGTGACTGTTTCAAAGACGTGCACCGGGATGCGGATAGTCCGGGCCTGATCGGCGATGGAGCGGCTGATGGACTGGCGGATCCACCAGGTGGCATAGGTGCTGAACTTAAAACCCCGGGTGGGATCAAACTTGGAAACTGCCCGCAGCAGCCCGACATTGCCCTCCTGAATCAGGTCCAGGAAGGAATTGCCCCTGCCGATGTAATGCTTGGCGACGCTGACCACCAGTTTGAGGTTGCGCCGGATCAAGGCCTGATAGGCTTCGTAGTAGCGGCTCCACAAATTCTCAATTTCCACCTGCAGGGCCTGGTCATCAGGAAGTCGATCCCGGAAGCGCTTCAAGGTGGGGAGCTTGCCCTTCTCACCCTGCCAGGTGAAAAGCCATTCTGTGAGCGGATCGGGGAAGGAATAAAAAGCAATATAGTAGTGGAAGATGTTCCGGGCCACACAGCCCCATTCCTCATTCTCCCCCCAGAGTCCATTGTCGAGGTAATTTCTGGTGTAAGACGGTGGCTCCAGCTCCCAGGTATCCCGCAGCGCATGGGCCTCCTGGATGATCTCTGTCCATGTGGGCTGTTCCAATTTCAAGCGGCGGACATCCTCCTCAATACGCCTGTGCTTCACCAGCAGGTCCTCATACATGACCAGGTAGATGTCTCTGGGATGGGGGCTGTGACTGTTGACGTTGGGATGTTCTCGCTTCAAGCGGTCCATCCGCCGGGTGGATAGCAGCCGGGCGCCCAGCCAAAATTCCTGATGGACAGACAGCAGATCAATCGTCCCGATGTCATTGAGGTACATCTGAACGGGATCATCCCGCAGCGCTGCCCGGATGTTGGCGCCTTCCTGTTCGGCCTTCGTCTGATTTCTGCGCATGGTGCTTATCTACCTCAAAAATGGGTAACAAGCTGGCTGGCGGCAGATATTAAACGGTACACCCCCACCAAACACCGGATCAGGAATTAATGGCAGCGGTCCGGCTGGTGAACCGTTTCATGGCTCGATCGATTTTTTGTTTTTCTTGTAGGATGCAGATAATGTTTTTTTGATACTCGCTGGCTTTATAATCTCCATTCTCGTGGTTGGTCTCCAGCAAATACCGGTAATGATCACTGCTGATATTGATCTGGCGCTGCCGCAGGATGAGGATGGCCCGCATTAAATCTTCCAGGACTTTATCTGTCCCGAGATTAAAATCGGCGCTCTTCTTGAGCAGTTCGGCAGTGATCTCCATGAACTCATCATTAAGGTGATGAAGCACATAAGACTGAGGTTCTTCCTCCTGCTGCTGCAGGGCATCGCGGATGATCCCGATCAGGATTTGATAATTGGTATTCTGAAAATCCTTGCTGCTGAAGCGGCGCAGTCCTTCCCGTCCCAGCTCGCGGTCCACCCGGTAGATCAGCTCCGGCTCCCGGAGCAGAATGCCCACGCAGTGTGCTTCGTAGGTTTCTCCCTTGAGGACCTGGGAGCGTTTCGGTTGCGCCGCCGGCTCCCTCATCTGCCCCCGGGCTGGCTGGCGGAAAGCGGTTTTTTGCTGGCGGCGGGGACGAAAACTCAGCAGCGTTTCCTCATTAATTTTGAGCTTTCTGGCCATCTTCTGAAGGTAGGTATCCCGCTCAATGGGATTGGGCAGGTCTTCAATCAGTGGAAGAACTTGAGAGGCAATCTCCGTCTTAACTTTGGGGTCTTCCAGGTCTCGACCGCGGGAAAGGGCGTCCATGACGTGGGCTACTACCGGCCGGGCCTCTTTAACCAGTTCTCGCCAGGCATCCGGATCCTCGTTGACCACATCATCGGGATCCATGCCTTCCGGCAGGGTGAGCACCCGGATGTCTGCCTGCAGTCTGGCCTCCTGCCTTAGCAAACCGCGGGCGTCGAAAACCATCTCGGTGCTCCGGTCCATCGCTTCCCGGGCGACCTGCAGACCCCGCAGGGTGGCCTTCTGACCGGCAGCATCGGAATCCATGGCGATGATCAACCGCCTGGTATAGCGTTTTAACACGGTTAGCTGGTATTCATTCAGCGCTGTTCCCATCTGGGCAACCAGGTTTTGAAAGCCGTGCTGGTGGGGAGCGATCACCCCCATGTAGCCCTCCACGATCACCACCTCGTCCTGGTCCCGGATCGCTTTGCGGGCCAGATCCAGGCCGTACAGCAGCCTGCTCTTATCAAACAGCGCCGTCTGAGGGGAGTTAAGGTATTTGGGCACGTCATCAGGGTTAAGGATGCGGGCGCCGAAGCCGGCCATCCTGCCCCGCCGGTCCCGGATGGGGATCATCAGCCGGTGGCGGAAGCGGTCATAATAGCCCCCCTCGTCCCGCTCGGATACCAGGCCAACCGCCAGCAGATCCTCCGCTGAATAGCCCTTTGACTGGAAGTAATCCAGGATGGTATCCCAGGAATTGGGGGCGTATCCCAGACCGAAGACTTCCGCTGTCTGCTCGTTAAGAGAGCGTTTCTCCAGGTAATCCCGGGCCATCCTCCCGGCTTCTGTTTGGATCAGCTGATGGCGGAAGAAGGTGACAGCCTCTTCCAGCAGAATGCGCAGCCGCTGATTTTCTTCCTGCTGCTCCTTGGCTTCCTCGGAGAGGGGTTTCAGCTCCACGCCGGCCCGGTCTGCCAGGTGTTGGAGGACCTCGGCAAATTCCCAGCCCTCTTTTTTCATCAGGAAGTTGTAGACGTCTCCCCCGTCATCGCATTCCCCGAAACAGTGCCAGGTCTGGGTGTCTGGAAAGACCACAAAGGAGGGGGTGTTGACATTATGATGGAAAGGGCAGAAACCGGTGTAGTTTTTCCCCGACCGGCGCAGCTCTACACTTTCTGATACCAGGTCAACGATATCGATGCGATCTTTGATTTCATCCGTGACGCTCATGTCGATTTCCCCGCCCCAGTACGGTCCTGTGCACAAGGAATTATACCAATGGCTGTGCACCTCTCAGCGTTCAATTTTATTAAAGTTTCTCCGGATCTGTAGCTCACAGATCAGATAAGGTAGGGGACTAGAAACCTTCCAGTCGGCTCATGTCGACTGTGCCTTCGGCCAGCGCGGCAATCCGCTGGAGCAGCCCCAGCCGATTTTCCTGAAGGGTTTCTTCTTCTGCCATCACCAGGACGTTATCAAAAAAATCCTTGATGTAGGGAATCAGCGGTGTGAAAGCGGTCAGGAAAGCCTGCAGGTCTCCGGTCTGGCGCTCAAAGGCCTCCGCCTTCTTCAAGGCCTGGTAAAGTGCTTTCTCTTCCCCTTCTTCAAATAAGTCCTCCACCAGCGGATAGGATTTCTCCAGGCCTCTGGTGATGCGAACGCAGCGGGCGTAAGAATCCAGGATCAATTCCCAGTCCTCCCGCTGAACCCATTTTTCCAGATCCTGCAAGGCACGATAGGCGCCGGCGGGATTGTGTCCCTGTTCCGAGATGATGGCATCGACCGCATCGTAGGCGGCGCCGTTGTCCAGCAGATAATGACGCAGGCGGTCGATAATGAACTCCAATGTTTCCCTGTGGGTTTCCTGACTGACACCCACAGGTAGATCCTCAGCAGTTTTTTCCAGGGCAGCGTTGAGATCGAAATCGAGATCCCAGCTGATCAAATTACCAACCAATCCCAGGGCGGCCCGACGCAGGGCAAAGGGGTCTTTGCTCCCGGTGGGGGCCAGCCCGGCCGCGAACAGGCCGAGCAGAGAATCCAGGCGGTCCGCGATGCCCACTGACAGTCCGGCTTTGGTCTCCGGGGCCGGATCGTCAGCGGATGCTGGCAGATAGTGTTCTCTAATGGCCCGGGCAACTGCCTCGGATTCCCCGGAATCCAGCGCATAGTAATACCCCATCACCCCCTGCAGGGAGGTCATCTCCACCACCATCTGGGTCGCCAGGTCCGCTTTACAGAGCTCAGCCGCCCGCTGGGCCGCTTCCAGGTCTTTCCCGGTCAGGGAGATCATAGGGGCCAGCTTTTTGACCAGGGTGTGCACCCGGCGGGTTTTGTCCAGCATGGAACCGAGATCCACCTGGAAGGTGAGCAGGGCGAGATCGGGCAGAAATTCCTCCAGCGATCGCTCGCGATCAGCGTGAACAAAATAAGCAGCATCGGCGAAGCGGGCCAGAATGACATCGGCGTTCCCCTGGGTGATTACGGACTGCTCTGGGTACTCCCCTGCACCGCTGGGTTTATTGGCAACAGTGATAAAGTAAGGCAGCAGCCGGCCGTCCTTCTCCACCGGGAAGTAACGCTGGTGCTTTTTCATCACCGAAATCAGCACCTCACGGGGCAGCTCCAGATATTCGGGGTCAAATTCTCCCAGCAGAGCGGTCGGAGCTTCGACCAGATAGGTCACCTCGCTGAGCAGCGCAGGATCGGGCGGGACCGTGCCGCCTGTTTGTTCAGCCAGCGTCTCCAGGTCTTCAGCGATCCGTTCCCCCCGCCGGTGCTGGTCGAGGATGATCCCCTGCTGACCCAGGGTTTGAAAATACGCCTCCGGAGAGCAAACTTCGATGTCCCCCCCCTCCAGGAAGCGCAGCCCCCGGGTGCAGCTGCCGGATTGAACCCCGGCAAAGGAGAAGGGCAGCCAGTATTCCCCATGCAGGGCCAGCAGCCAGCGAATCGGTCGAGAAAAGGCCGCATTGGAGGCATTCCAGCGCATGGACTGCTCAAATTTCAGGGACCCGATCAGCGCCGGCAGGGCCTCGATGAGCACCTCCCCGGCTGGTCTGCCTTCCTGCTTCTCCACAGCGGCCACATAGCGGCCCCCATCCATTTCCCGGGTCTCCAGGTCTTCGACAGCCACCCCTTTGGACCGGGCGAAGCCCTGGGCAGCTTTGGTGGGGTTGCCATCCGCGTCATAGGCTCGATCCTCGGGAGGGCCTTTCACCAGCTGCTCCAGATCCTCCTGATAAGGTTCCAGGTCCTTCAAGTAGACCACCAGACGACGGGGTGTGGCCAGGATCATGGCCTCCTGGCAGTTGAGCCTTAAATCAGCCAGCATGGCCGGGACCAGGGAGTTCAGCTGCTGAACGGCACTCCGGGCATCCCCGTGGGGCAGCTCCTCGGTGCCGATCTCCAGCAGAAACGGAGCGGGAACCTGGGGATATTCCGCAGCCGGATAACTTTCTCCCAGATAGGGGACATCCCCGGGCTCCTTTTCCAACCAGGGGAATCCCAGCGCCTCCCGCTCCTCCAGGTACGCTTCCGCCACCCGGCGGGATAGCTCGCGCATGCGGTGGAAGAAGGCCTGCCGTTCGGTGACGCCAACAGCGCCCCGCGTGTCCAGCAGGTTGAAGGTATGCGAGCATTTGAGCACGAAATCGTGTGCGGGCAGCACCTGCTTTTCAGTCAGGCAGCGCTCGGCCTCCTGCTCATAGAGTTGGAACATCTCGCGCAGGGTATCGACGTCGGCCAGCTCGAAGGCGTATTTGCTGAACTGCTGCTCGCTCTGCAGCTGGACATCCCCGTAGCTGAGCTGCTGGTTCCAGCGGATGTTCTTGAAATCCCGCACCTGCTGCAGGGCCATGGCGATGCGCTCCAGTCCGTAGGTGAGCTCCACGGATACAGGATCCAGCGGCTGTCCGCCGGCCTGCTGGAAGTAGGTGTACTGGGTGATTTCCAGGCCGTTCAGCCAGACTTCCCAGCCCAGCCCCCAGGCCCCCAGCGCCGGGGACTTCCAGTTATCTTCCACAAAACGGATATCATGAACCTGGGGATCAATCCCCAGCGCTTCCAGTGATTTCAGATACAGCTCCTGAGGATTCCCGGGATCGGGCTTAAGGATGACCTGGTACTGAATGTGCTGGTAAAAGCGGTTGGGGTTTTCCCCATAGCGGCCGTCATCCGGGCGGATGGAGGGTTCCACGTAGCCAACATTCCAGGGTTCAGGTCCGAGCACGCGCAGAGAGGTGGCCGGATTCATTGTCCCGGCCCCTACTTCGGTATGGTAGGGCTGCCAGATCAGGCATCCCCGGCCAGCCCAATATTCTTCCAGCGTCATGATGATGGACTGAAAATCGAGTGCCTCGGTCATATCTGCTCCCTTCCTGCGGTTTTCATAACATGGGGGTTGTTGATGTCCGAAAATTATAACATGGGAGCCGGTCTGATTTTCATCCCCCCGCGGCTGTTGTGCTTCCAGCGCTCCGCTCCCATCTCAACAGGGCTGCGGTGATCGATCCCGGAGGACCGAGGTGAGCTTTACTGACCTGAAGGCCCCGGGCTGTTTTCCCGCCCGGCGGTAGGAGAACGACTTCACGGTGCTCAATTAAGCCTGCTCCGCACAGGCCGCGGGCTGGCGGGGGACAATCCCGCAGAAGACGGATGGATTGGACACCGGGAGGACAGGAAAGTTGATCAGCGGTTGAGAAATCCGACACGTCCTCCCTGAATCCTCCCTGGTCAGCAGACCGGGGAGGGGACGACCCGGGAAGTTCACAGCGCGAGGCACCTGCTCCTCGCCTTTCCAGCTTTCTATTGTATAATCGGATTGCCCGAAAATAAGTACCCTACCTGAAAAGAGGTCATCCCATGACACAACCTTATACGCAGAAGAAATGGAGCCTGGAAGTCTTATTCCCGGATCACAAATCTCCGGAATTTGAAGGGGCCCTGCAGGCCCTGGATGAGAAGGTCGCTGCTTTCGAAAGATGGCGCGAAAAGCTGACGCCGGAAATCGTCCAGGAGGAGTTTACGGCCATCATCCAGGATCTGGAGGCGCTCACCCTGCTTGCCCACCGGGTGTACGGCTATGCCGGGCTGTGGTTCACTGAGGACACCCAGAATCAAGCCGCCCAGGCGCTGCAGGCCCGGGTGGAAGAGTTCATGGCCGAGCTCCAGAACCGCACCCTGTTCTTTGAGCTGTGGTGGAAGAAGCTTGATCAGAAGAACGCCGACCGCTTGATGGAAAACGCCGGCGACGTGCAGTACTGGCTGGAAGAGATGCGCCACTTTTCACCTCATACGCTGTCTGAACCGGAAGAAAAGATCCTCAATATCAAAAATGTCACCGGTTTCAGCGCCCTGAACACACTCTACGACTCGATCACCAACCGCTACAGCTTTCAAGTGGAGGTCGAGGGGGAAGAGCACTCGCTCACCCGGGGAGAGCTGATGGTGTACGCCCGCCATCACAATCCTGATCTCCGCCGGGCAGCATATCAGGAGCTCTACCGGGTGTACGGTGATGACGGTCCCATCCTGGGGCAGATCTACCAGACCATCGTCCGGGATTGGCGGAATGAAAATATCAAACTGCGCAGTTATCAGAGCCCGATTGCCGTCCGCAATCTGCGTAACGATGTCCCGGATGAGGCGGTCGAGGCGCTCCTGGAAGTCTGCCAGAAAAATGCAGGTATCTTCCAGCGCTTCTTTAACCTCAAATCCCGCTGGATCCAGATGGACCGTCTGCGCCGGTATGATGTCTACGCGCCGGTTGCCAGAGCCGATAAAACCTACGAGTTCGCTGCCGGTGTGGAGATGGTGCTGGATGCCTTTGAAAACTTTGACCCCCGGATCGCCGAACTGGCCGAGCAGGTGCTTCGGGATGACCACGTTGACAGCGAAGTCCGACCGGGGAAGCAGGGGGGCGCGTTCTGCTGGTCGGTTGTCCCCGAACTCTCTCCCTGGGTGAAGCTCAACTACCAGGGGCGGGCCGATGATGTCGCCACCATGGCCCATGAGCTCGGCCACGCCATTCACGCCCTGCTGGCTGCGGATCACAGCGTGTTTACCTACCATTCCTCTCTCCCCCTGGCGGAGAATGCCTCCACGTTCGGGGAGATGCTCTTGATCGACCGTCTGCTTTCCCGGGAGGCGGATCCCGCGGTCCGCCGGGATATCCTTTTCCGGCAAGTGGATGATGCCTACGCCACCATCATGCGCCAGGCTTTCTTCGCCATCTTTGAAAAAGACGCCCACCGGATGATCAAGGAAGGGGCTATGGTGGATGATCTCTCCGAAATGTATTATCAGAATCTGGAAAAACAATTTGGAGATGCGGTGGCGCTGAGCGAGGAGTTCCGCTGGGAGTGGGTGTCCATCCCCCATTTTTACCATACGCCCTTTTATGTCTACGCCTACGCCTTCGGCCAGCTGCTGGTGCTCTCCCTCTATCAGCGCTATCGGGAGGAGGGGGAGAGTTTTAAACCCGGATATCTGAAGATTCTGGAGGCGGGCGGATCCCAGGCGCCGGTGAAGATCCTCTCTGAAGCGGGTATTGATATCTCCCGCAGCGCCTTCTGGCAGGGCGGCTTCGATGTCATTGACGGCATGGTAAAAGAGCTGGAAAATTTGCCTATCGAGCAATAGGACTGAACAGCCTGCAGAGAATGAAAAACCAGCCCGGGCAGCCGGGCTGGTTTTTTCTTCCCACTGCCTGATCACCGGGGGTTAGTGCTCTTTGATGAGAATATACTGTAGAGAAATCAAGGACAGTAAATTGAAGGCCACCGCTCCGGCAGCAATGAAGCTGAACCCGCCGGCAAACAGCGGGGCTGCCAGGTAGGAGCCCAGGCCTCGACCCAGCGAGGCGCTGGCACCATTCATGGCCATGATCGTGCCCCGGGCTTCGGGAAGCACCCCGGTCATCAATGGAATGATGCTGACAATGGTGAACTCGAAGGTCAGATAAAAAAGGAACAGACCCAGGAAGGCACCGGCCGGGCTGCGGCCCAGAAGCGGAAGAAGGATGGAGGAGAGCATGCTGCCGAGCACCCCGACCAGAACGGCTTTTTTCTTGCTCAAACGATCTGAGATCAAACTGACGCCGCCCTCTCCGACCAGCTCAGAGAGGCCGATGACCACGCTTGCCCCGCCCAGGGCAGTGATCTGGAAGGCAAAGGAGCGGTCCAGCCAGACCCCGAAGACCACGTTGACCAGCTGGTTGGCGGTGCAGATCAGGGCGGTCAGACTCAAGCCGGCCAGCGCGGAGCGGGAGCGGAAAACTGTGCCGAAATTAGCCAGCAGGCTTGATTGGCCCGGAGATTGAGCCGGGTCGGCGGGGATGATCAGCACCACACCCAGAAGAGCGGTCAGCGCCAGGACGGCCAGCAGCAGAAAAGGGGCGGAAAAACCCCGCTGGTTGAGCAAAAAACCGACCAGGGGAACGCCCAGGAAGAAAGCCCCGGACCAGCTCATTTCAACGATTGCCAGCACGAAACCGCGCCGCTGGTAGGGGACATGGTCACCAAAGTAGGCCTGGATGGAGGGGTCGAAGATTGACTTTCCCAGGATGGAGAGCAGCAAAAAGATTAAGAAACCACCAACAGTGGGAAAAAACACCACTGTCAGAGCTCCCAGACTGAACACCATCAGTCCGAGCAGCATGCCGGTTTTCCGTCCCCGGGTGTCTGCCAGGGTCGCAAAGAGCGGACTCATGATCCCGACCAGGGACTGTCCGGCCAGCATCCGGGACACCACCCCGAGACCGATGCCCAGCTCGGTCATCCAGATCGGTTGATAGGGATAGACCATCCGGTAGCCGGTGTTCAAGACGGTGCGGATGCCGGTAATCAACGAGATTTCGGACCAGTTGTGTTTTTTCATGATTTCCTTTTTGCAGCATTGCTCCCTATCTTACCGCAGTTCTCTGGAACTGGGACCAGGAAACAGCATGGTATGAAATTCGCCTGATCGCTGGCTCAATTTTTCCTGGTTCCAGTCTGATTGATTACCGATTGCAGTCGGGTATGGTAAACTGTCCCCGATGGATGAAAAGACGCTCCAGATTCTGGAATACCCGACCATTCTCAGACAGCTGTCCGAGCGCTGTCATTTTCAGCCTGCTGTGGACCAGGCGCTCAGCCTGCGTCCCCTGGTTGATCTGGACACCATCCGCAGGCTGCAGGGAGAAACCGCCGAGGCGGTCCGCCTGCTGGATGACCATCCCGGGTTTACGGTCGGCGGCGCCCGGGATCTGCGGCCGATTGTGGACGATGCTGGCAAAGGCATCCTGCTGGATCCCTCCCGGCTGCTCAATGTCAAATACACTCTGATCGCCGGCCGGGAGCTGGGTCGGTTTCTGGAAAAACGGGAGGGAAAGTATCCCCTGCTGGAGAGGCTGGTGGAAAAGCTTCCCGGGTCCACCGGGTTGATCAGCCGCATCACCCAGGTGATTTCCGATGAGGAAGAGGTGCTGGATTCCGCCTCCCCCAAGCTGGGCCAGATCCGCCGGGATCTTAAGATTCAACACAACCGCCTGCGGGAGCGCATGGATGCCATGCTGCAGAACCCAGCGGTCGCCAAACACTTGCAGGAAGGGATCATCACCCAGCGGGGAGGCCGTTATGTGCTCCCGGTGCGGGCGGATGCAAAAAATAAAATCCCCGGCATTGTCCATGATCAGTCCGCCTCTGGGGCTACCTTATATATTGAGCCTCAGAAGATGGTGGAGATTAACAACCGCTACCGGCAGCTGGAACTGGAGGAGCGGGATGAGGTCCGGCGGGTGCTGACGGAATGTACCCGGCTGGTCGCCGACCAGGCAGAGCCGCTGCGCTCCCTGGTCGTTGTGCTGATGGAATTTGATTTGGCGTTGGCCCGGGGCCGTTATGCCGAAGCGCAGGGGGCCGTGCAGCCGGAGCTGCACCCCTTTCCTGAGCGGATGAGTGAACGTCATCCCGGTGTGGTGCTGCGCTTGTTCAGCGCCCGCCATCCGCTGCTTGATCCCGGTGAGGTGGTGCCCATCGATGTGGCCCTCGACGAGCAAACCTATGCCCTGATCATCACCGGCCCCAACACCGGCGGGAAAACGGTCACCCTGAAAACGGTCGGCTTGCTGGCGTTGATGGCGCAGTCCGGTCTGCATATCCCCTGTGCCTCAGGGTCAGCAATGAGTTTGTTCAGCCATGTTTTTGCCGATATCGGAGATGAGCAGTCCATCGAACAGTCGCTGTCCACCTTCTCCAGCCATATCACCACCATCATCGCCATTCTCGAGCGGGCGGACCGGCGGTCGCTGGTTATCCTGGATGAACTGGGGGCGGGAACCGATCCCCAGGAGGGCGCTGCGCTGGCCCGGGCGTTAATGACCAGTCTGCTGGAGCGGGGGATCACCACCCTGGTGACCACCCATCACCCCGATCTGAAGGCCTATGCCCACAGCAAACCCGGCGTGGTCAATGCCTCGGTGGAGTTTGATATTGAGAGTTTGCAGCCCACCTACCATCTCACCGTCGGACTGCCGGGGCGGTCCAATGCTCTGGCCATCGCCCGCCGCCTGGGGCTGGCGGAGGAGATCATTGAGACAGCGAAAACATCCCTGAATCCGGCCGATTTGCAGGCGGACGACCTGCTGGATGAGATTCGTCGGCAGCGCCGGCTGTCACAGGAAGCCCGGGAAGCTGCTGAACGGGACCGCCAGGAGGCGGAGCAGCTCCGGGATCAGCTGGCGGAACGCCTGGAGGAGATCGAAGAGGAGCGGCTGGATGCCCTGGAAGAAGCCCGCCGCGAGAGCAGGGAGGAAGTGCGCTCCCTGAAAGATGAGCTGCAGCAGATCCGGGAGGAGCTCTCCCGGCAGGACGAACCCAAACAGGCCTTGGAAGACCTGGAGAAGAAGATTGAGCAGGTGGAGGAGGAAGTTTCCCGGCCGGTGAAGCGCCGCCGTCGGGAGCCCCTTCCTGGTCCCAGCCGTCCCATTGCAGAAGGCGACCGGGTGGTGATCCACTCCCTGGACAGAACAGGGGTGGTCCAGAACCTGGATGGAGAGGATGCGGAAGTGCAGATGGGTCCCATCCGGGTCCGGGCCAATCTGGCTGATCTCCGCCATGCTGGCGGGCAGCAGCAGGCTGAGAAAGCGGAGGAAGGCAGCAGCTCCACCATCCGGGTGCCCAAGGATGTCAGCTCCCCGGGGACTGAACTGGACCTGCGCGGCCAGCAGGTGGATGAGGCGCTGACCAACCTGGAATATTTTCTGGATAAGGCTTTCATTGCCGGACTGCCCTATGTGCGCATCATCCACGGCATGGGCAGCGGCAGACTGCGCAGCGCAGTACGCCGGGCGGTAAAATCTCACCCCCAGGTGGTTCAGTATGAACCCGGGAGAGAGGGGGAGGGCGGCGATGGGGTTACTGTGATCACGCTGCAGGAATAGCGCGGCCCCCTGGCGGGAACAAAAACTGGGTAAAGTACGTCATAGGTGCAGATAACGCCCACAATGGGCAGGAGGTACCTATGTCACAGTTAAATCGAAAAAACCAAAGTTCTCACTGGATACTTTTTTTGCTGCTGGTTTCTCTGATTCTCAGCGCCTGCGGGGGAACGTCGGTCGCAGGACCGGATGCCGCCGACCCTGAGCTGGTTCAGTCCAGCGTCAAGCGGGCAGCTGCTCCTGATGCGCCCCGGGAGGATCTCGAGGCCCTTGTTGCGGGCAATAATGCCTTCCTGGTGGATCTTTATCAGGGGATCAAAGACCAATCAGGCAACCTGTTCACATCTCCCTACAGTATTTCTTCCGCCCTGGCGATGACCTACGCCGGCGCCCGAGGGGAGACTGAGCAGCAGCTGGCGGAGGGAATGCATTATCCGCTTCCTCAGGAACAGCTTCATGCAGCTTTTAACGCCCTGGATCAGATCCTGATCAGCCGTGCTGAGGGAGAATTTCCCGAAGATGGCGGCGACCCTTTCCAGCTGAATACTGCCAATGCAATCTGGGGACAGCAGGATTTTCATTTTGAGGAGGAATTCCTGAATACGCTGGCCCGCCATTACGGTGCCGGCCTGAGGCTGCTGGATTTTATCCAGCAGCCGGAGCCTTCCCGGCAGGCCATCAACGACTGGGTCAGTCAGCAAACCGAACAGAAAATCCAGGACCTGATCCCGCAGGGAGCGATTGACCCGGATACCCGTCTGGTGCTCAGCAACGCCATCTACTTCAACGCCGGTTGGCTGGAACCTTTTGAAAAGGAGCTCACGGAAGAGGGGACATTCACCACCCTTTCTGGCGAGGAAGTCAGGGTGCCGATGATGGCCCAGCGTGACTCTGTTACCTACCCCTATCTGGACGGCGAAGGGTTTCAGGCAGTGGAGCTCTCTTATGTCGGTGGTGATGTGGCCATGCTGGTCATTCTTCCCGATCAAGGAGAATTTGAAGCCTTTGAAGAGCAGTTTTCTATCGATACGGTTGAAGGGATCACTGCAGATCTATCTCCCCGGTCCATCGCGCTCCGCATGCCCAGGTTTGAGTTCGAAAGTGAATTCTCCCTGGCCGGAACCCTGGCAGACATGGGGATGCCCCAGCCCTTCTCAACTGCGGCGGATTTCTCGGGGATGACCGGAGGAAAGGATCTCTTCATCTCGGATGTCTTCCACAAGGCCTTCGTCAGCGTGGATGAGGATGGAACTGAGGCGGCTGCTGCCACCGCCGTAATCATGAAGCTGACCTCGCTGCCGGCAGCCAGTCCGCTGGAAGTCACCCTGGACCGGCCTTTCCTGTTCCTGATCCGCGATCGGGGGACGGGTACCGTGTTGTTCCTGGGCAGGGTGGTGAATCCCCTCCTGTAGTTCCCCGCCGCAGCACACAATGACAATCAAAAAAGCGCTGACCCTTCAGGGACAGCGCTTTTTGTTTCATCCTGGGGAATTTCCGTTTTATCCCAATCGCTGAACTTCCTCGGCTGCCAGTTCAGGGTCCAGCTTCTGGAAGAGGGGGACCGGTTTCTGGAACTCCCTGCCCGGCTCAATCTGGCTCGGCTGCCATTTTCCGCTGCCCCCGTCCTGTTGATAACGGAGGACATCATGGCTGCCCAGCGGGTCGCTGACTTCCTCAACAAACTGCTCCCCGAAGAGGGGCTGTTGATATCCCAGGGTGGTGTGCAGCTTTTCCGAGGTAAAAGGCAGCACCGGAGCGAAGAGGATCTTGAGAGAATCGATGGCTTTGATTGCCGTATAGAGGGTCTTGGCAGCTGCGGATCTGTCCTCTTTGATTTCAAACCAGGGGGCCTGGTCGTCCAGGTATTTATTGACCTCGGCGGCCAGCCGCATGGTCTCGGTCAGGGCCGCCCGCAGCTTGACCCGGTCATAGAGTTCATGGATCTGATCGAAGCCCGCTTCGATGGTATCCAGCATCCGGGCATCCCCGGGGCGCAGCTCCCCCGGCTCCGGGATCAGCCCTACCCAGTGTTTATGGGCGAAGGACAGCACCCGGTTGACCAGGTTGCCCCAGGTGGCCACCAGCTCGTTGTTGTTGCGGGTGATGAACTCCTCCCATTCCCAGTCGGCATCCCGGGTTTCGGGCATATTGGCGGTCAGGTAGTAGCGCAGCGGATCCGGATCATAGCGGGAGAGAAAATCCAGCCCATCCACCACCCAGTTGCGGCTGCCGGAGATTTTTTTCCCTTCCATATTCAAAAACTCATTGGCCGGCACATCGTGGGGGAGGACCAGCTCCTGGTTCTCCTCGCCGTCAAAAAGGGCTCCGAAAGTGCTGCCGGCGCCGGCCAGCTCCGCGGGCCAGATCACCGCATGGAAGGGGATGTTGTCCTTGCCGATGAAATAATAGCTACGGCAGTCCGGGTTGTACCACCAATCCTTCCAGGCGTCCTTCTCACCGGTCAGCCGGGACCACTCGACCGGCGCGGACAGGTAGCCGATGACCGCTTCAAACCAGACATAGAGCCTTTTTTCCTCCCAGCCTTCCGCCGGCACCGGGATGCCCCATTTTAAGTCCCGCGTGATGGCCCGCCCGTGCAGGTCCTCCGCCAGAATCTGTCCCAGGGACTGCCGGATGACGTTAGGCCGCCAGTAATCCTCTCGTTCCTTCAAGAAGGCCACAATCTCTGACTGGAGGGCACCCAGGTCGAGATAGAAATGTTCCGTTTCCCGCAGTTCCGGCGTGGAGCCGTCCATCTTGGAACGGGGGTCAATCAGCTGATTGGCTTCCAGCAGGCTGCCGCAGTTATCGCACTGGTCTCCGCGGGCGTTTTCATAGCCGCACAGGTAGCAGGTCCCTTCCACGTAGCGGTCGGGGAGGAAGCGGTCCTGGGTTGTGGAGTACCACTGCTCCTGGGTTTCTCTGTACAGATAGCCGTTTTCCCGCAGCGCTTTAAACATGGTCTGAGCGACCCGGAAGTGGTTGGCTGTGTGGGTGCTTGTAAAGAGGTCATAGCTCAACCCTGCCTGCTGGAAAAGATCGAGGAACTTCCGGTGATAAGCCTTATAGACCTCTTCCGGAGATGAATTTTGTTCATCTGCCCGGACGGTGATCGGGGTGCCGTGGGCATCTGATCCGGAGACCATCAGCACGCGGTTGCCCAGCAGGCGGTGGAAGCGGGCATAGATGTCCGCCGGTAGATAACTCCCGGTGATATTACCGACATGAATATCCGCGCTGGCATACGGCCAGGCGACGGCAACGAGAATGTGTTCGCTCATGATCGCTCTCCTGATCCTCTGAAATAAAAAGGCTGTCCGATCTGGACAGCCTGAAAAATTCGTGCCGGGGACGGATCAGCCGCATCGGGCTGGGGGGCAGGCTGCCCACAGGGGAAATGGGCCGGGCATGACCATTTTTAAGGCCTTAGACATGCGCATCATGGTGCCTGCTCTCCGGGTGGGGGTCATCAGCTGCATCCGATCTCTCTCCCTGAAAAGTTCCCTTGTAGTCTATACGGGGATGATCCTTTTGTCAAGCCTGGGGCTGCCCGGGCGGCTCAGCTCTCAACAAGGGTTTTCAGAGGGATCTAATAGTTTGTTAATGGTGCAATTTTGCGCTGGAAAGCCTGCATGTTACAATATTGACAATGAAGGTTGAAAATAAAAACATGTCTATCAAGAAGAATAACCCCCTCCGTCTCGATGTCAGCTATCTGATCAAACAATCTCCGGGAACTTTCCGGGAGTACGAATTCAATTTTCCCCGGTTGGAGCTCTCAGAGGATCTGGTTCTGATGGATGTGGAAGGGAACATCGCTGTCTCGGTAACAGATGACGGCGTGGTGGCTGATGGAGATCTCAGGGCGTATACGCAACAGCAGTGCACCCGCTGTTTGCAGGAATACCGACAGCCGCTGGAGATTAAGTTCACGGAAATGTTCGTCTTCCACCCCAATGGCGAGGACGGAGAAATGCTTGAGCATCCCCTTCCCCCGGATGCCTTTATTGATCTCACCCCGCTGATCCGGGATTACGCGCTGCTGGATATCCCCATCCGCCACCTCTGCCAGGAGGACTGCCAGGGGCTCTGCCCGGTGTGTGGGACCAACCTCAACGAGGAAGACTGCGGTCACCGTCAAGAGGATATTGACCCCCGGATGGCCAAGCTGAAGCAGTTCCTGGATGAGGATGAACTGGCAGAGATTGAGTAGGAAAGCCCGGATCTGTTAACAATCAACGCCGCTTTGCGCGGCGTTTTTATTTTCATCTGACCGGACTCAGTAAGAAAAGTACCGGGGGTCATCCTCCGCCGGAACCACCTTCCACTCCTGCACATCATGGTCGAAATCAGCGATATCCTCCAGGGGAAGTTTGAGATATTTGCCTCTTCCCTCTACAGCGATCTCCCCGCTGGAAAGTAGAATTTCTCCGCTGCCTTCAAAGATCCGGCTGCGGTCCCGCTCAATGCGGCCGATGACATGCACTTCCTCTCCCAGGGGGACCGGCTGGCGGTAGCGAACGGTGAACTCCACGGTCACGCCCCAGACATCCTGCTGGTCGATGAGCACCGCCCGACCGATGGTTTCGTCCAGGATGGTGGCTGCGATCCCGCCGTGCAGGCGGCCCGGATACCCCTGGAAGGCATCTCCTGGTTCGAAAACGGCCAGCAGCTCATTGTTGTCCAGCTCAAAAAAACTGGCCCCCAGTCCCTGAGGATTCTTTAATCCGCAAACAAAGCACATCTTGGAGTTGTTCTGTTTGGCGGTAACCTTGTGATTCATGGCAGCTTCCTTAAGGTAAGAACCCTGGTCTGTTTTGTTGTCAGAAGTGTAGAGTGAAAAATACTGATAAGTAATCCAGGAGAGATATGGCTGAAATTATTCTAACAGGAAAATGGGCGCTGGTGACCGGGGCCAGCTCGGGCTTAGGTGTTGATTTCGCCCGGGAGCTGGCTGGACGGGAAGTAAATCTGGTGCTGGTCGCCCGCCGGGAAGAGAAGCTGCGTCGGGTTCAGGAGGAGATCAGCCGTGATTTCCCGGTTGAGGTCCGGGTGCTTCCTTTTGACCTGGCCCGGGACAGGGCGGCTGAATCCCTTTATCAGCGGATTCAACAGCTGGGCATCCAGGTGGATATTCTGATCAACAATGCCGGTTTCGGACTCTACGGGGATTTTTGGCAAGAGGATTGGGAAAATGAGCGGGATATGATCCAGCTCAACGTGCAAACCCTGGTCGGGCTGACCAAACTGTTCGGCCGGGAAATGGTAGAACGCGGCGCCGGTCGTATCCTGCTGGTGGCCAGCAATGCTGCTTATCAGCCGTCCCCGGGCTACGCTGTTTACGGCGGGACCAAAACGTTTGTGCTCTCCTTCGGCGAAGCGGTCCATTATGAGCTGAAGGATTCGCCGGTCAGTGTGACGGTGGTTTCTCCCGGTCCCACTCAAACTGAATTTCATGATGTCTCCGGACAGGGGCGGGACAATCTGTACATCAAGATGGTCACCATGGAAAGCGAACGGGTGGCTGAAATTGGCATCAAGGCCATGCTGCGGGGACAACCCAGCGTGGTACCGGGATTTGTTAATAAAATTGGCGCCTGGTTCGGTCAGCGGATTCCCCGCCGCTGGGCTACAGCACTGGCCGCCTGGATGATGGGCGTGTGATCGGGGTTCGTTGACGAAGGGAAGGTGACATGATAGAATAATCCACGGTTTGCCCCCATCGTCTAGAGGCCTAGGACATAGCCCTCTCAAGGCTAAAACCGGGGTTCGAGTCCCCGTGGGGGCACCATTGTTTTAACTGACCTCCGGGGTAGTCCACGGAGGTCGAATGTTTTAAGATGAGATAATTTTCCCCTAGGGACTCCAATTTCTGCCGGATGTGACTTCCGCGATTGTTGATCTCCATTTTTTTGGTCTTTTTGATTGGGAAATCTATCAGGGTTTATAAAGGAGGAAGAAAGTATCCCGCAAACACCGCTGCTGGTACCGCGGACACCTTGAGTGCGGTTGACTGGTGGATTTATATGGAGATCCTGGTTTCGGCACAGAGTGAGAGTCAGCAGGGCTTTTCCTGGGGAAGAAAATGCTCTCTCTCCCTGGGGAGCGGCGTTTAAAGAATCTGCTCAACAACCTCAAGCCCTTCGCAAGGGGTGGAATTAATTTCTGGATATTCAATATGGACTATAATGCTGGTAGCTGCTGCTATCAATTGACATAGAGGTGTAGATGTCTTCCAAACAGAGCCCCGGTTTTGGCACCTACCCGCTGCGCTTTCTGGCGCTCGGTTTGCTGATGAAAGGCCCCGGTCACGGTTATCAGCTCGATCAGGATCTGGAGGATGACTTTGGGATGATCTGGAAGGCCGGCCAGACCAAGCTCTATGTCACCCTCTCCAGTCTGGAGAAGCGGGGTATGCTGCGGTCGGAAATGGAACCGCAGGAAAACCGCCCTGACCGCAAGGTGTACCACCTGACCGGGAAAGGCAAGAAAGCATTCCTGGACTGGGTATCAGAGCCGGTTCCTTCCCTGCGGGCTGTCCGGGTGGAACTGATTGCCAAGCTGCGCTTTTACTATTTGCTCGATCTGCCGGATGTCAGGGATCTGATCAAGGGCCAGCAGGAAATTTTCCAGGGAATGACCGCGGAATGGGAGCGGGAAAAAGGGCATGAGAAGGATCCTTTCATGTCCTCTGTCTATTCCTTCAGGATCAAGCAGGCTGAGTTCATTCTGGATTGGCTGGAAGATTACCGCCGGGGCCTGCTTTAAGAAGAAAATAACCTCTTTTTTTTCCGACCTATTTATAAAATAAATAGGTAAAATATAAATACTTAGAGAAAGAACAAATGACGGCTGAAAGCACACCCAGATATTATTATTCCACCCGCGATCTGCTGATGATGGCCGCCCTGGCTGCCCTCGGCGGGTTGGCCAGCACCTACATCAATTTCATCGGCGATTTTTTCCAATCCCTGCTGGGATTTGCCGGGACCACCCAGTGGGCTGCCGGTCTGCATGTACTCTGGCTGGTGCTCGCTGTGGGATTGACCCGCAAGCAGGGAGCGGGGACCATCACCGGGATTATTAAAGGGGGGGTTGAGCTCTTTACCGGCAACACGCATGGGCTGCTGGTGGTTGTGGTGGATATCGTTGCTGGTGGGCTGGTGGACCTGGGCCTGCTGCCCTTCCGCAGGCGGGACAGCTGGCTGGCCTATGCCTTTGCCGGAGGAATCGCCTCTGCCTCCAATGTCTTTGTCTTCCAGCTCTTTGCGGCAGTGCCGGCGGACATCCTCTCTTACGGGGTGATCGGTCTGATCGCCCTGCTGGCGTTCCTTTCCGGGGTGGTCTTCGCCGGGGTGCTGGGGCATGCCCTGCTGACCACACTGCGGCGCTCCGGTGTGGTTAAGGACCAGCAGCCGGAACCCATGGGTCGAACTGCGCTCAGCATCCTGATTGTCGGCGCTCTGCTGCTGGTCGGTGGGATTTTTGGGTACTTGAAGATCGCCCGGGCAGGGGCCGGGTCGGTGCAGATCAGCGGTAGTGTTACTGAGCCGTATGATTTTTCGGGCTCCACCGCAACGCTTGCGGAAGAGACCATCCGTGTGGACCGCGGCGGCGCAGCAGTCAGCTACCGGGGGTATCCGCTGCAACCCATTCTGACCCGGGCGGCACCTGATCCGGATTATGATTTCATCCTTTTCAGGGCTTCTGATGGTTATTCTTTTTTCATCACCGCTGAAGAGCTGGAAAACAACGAAAATTTGCTGCTCCAAGCCCGGGGGGAAGGGGAAAACCTGGTTTACAACGTGGTTGGACCCCGCTCCAAAAAAGCCTGGGTGAACGGTGTGGTGGAAATCAGCCTCATCCGGGCGGATCCATTACCCCTGAAGACCCGGGAGGAGACTTGGAAATTTGATCCCGGCGATTGGGTGGAGGAAATGGACAGCACCACCCTGGATGTCGGGCAGGGACCGAAAAAATACCAGGGTGTCCCGCTCCGGCTGCTCTTTGAGAATGCTTTAGAGCAAGGCGCCTTTGATATCTTTCTGCTCTCAGCCGTGGAGGGTGGACGGATAGAGCTGCCGGTGGATCAGGTCACAGGGGACCCGGGAGTCCGGGTCTTTGTCATTCTCGATCAGGGTGCGGTCTCCTATGCAGTTGCCCATCTGGATGGAGAAGTCTTCCAGCCTGCAGTAGAGCAGATCACCCTGCAATGATCTCTTTTGAACACTTTTCCTTTCGATATCGGGACGGCGTGCGCCCGGCGCTCGATGAAGTCAGCTTCTGCATGGAGGAGGGTGAAATTGTGCTGCTGACCGGTCCTTCCGGGTGTGGAAAGTCCACCCTGGCGCTGGCAGCAGCAGGTTTCTTATTCACCCAATATGATGGGGAAACCTCCGGGCGGGTATTGCTGGAGGGGGCTTCCATTCAGGAGCTGCCGATATATGATGTCTCCGATGTCGTGGGGCTGGTCCAGCAAAATCCTGAATCCCAGTTCTGCACCTTAACGGTGGAGGATGAGATTGTCTTCGGGCTGGAGAATCGAAAATATCCCCGGGAAAAAATTCAGCAAGAACTGGACTGGTCGCTGCAGGCCGTGGGAGCCCAGCACCTGCGCAGCCGGCGTTTGAGCTCACTGTCCGGCGGAGAAAAGCAGAAAATTGCTCTGGCCGCGATACTGGCGGCCCGA
Source organism: uncultured Anaerolineales bacterium (assembly GCA_964603385.1). Classification (GTDB taxonomy): domain Bacteria; phylum Chloroflexota; class Anaerolineae; order Anaerolineales; family UBA11858; genus B10-G9. Next base: position 184,434 of record CAZRUS010000002.1, read on the forward strand.
CCGAGGGTGATCATTTTTGATGAACCAACCTCGAATCTGGATCCTTCCGCAACCAGAGAGATCTTCGAGACCATCTTACGTCTCCGGGAGGAAGCCGGACTCACCGTGCTGGTGATTGAGCATAAACTGGATTTCCTCAGCCGCATCCAACCCCGGATGGTCTTCATGAAGAAAGGAAGGATTGTCAGAGCAGAGGAAAACCGGTTTTCACGGGGATGGGAAAAGCTTACCCCACCGGTTTACTCCGGCAGGGCGGATGTGCCGCTGGTTGAAGTGGAGAACCTATCGGCCGGTTTTGATAAGGTTGATGTCCTGCAGCAGATCAGCTTTGAAATCCATCCCGGTGAACTGATCAGTCTGATGGGGGACAACGGCTCGGGAAAGAGCACCCTGCTGCTCAGCCTGCTGGGGCTGGTGAAAGGCAGCGGGGGCAGAGTTCGAGTTTTCGGCCAGGATCTCAGTGAAGGGTATCCTGCCGGGCTGGGGCAGAAGATTGGGCTGGTATTTCAAAATCCGGATCATCAGCTGTTTGCCGACTCGGTCTGGGAAGAGGCAGCCTTTGCCCCCCGGAATTTTCAGCTCCCGGAAACCGGCTATGAGGAGCGAATCCGGCAGCTGCTGCATCAAGCTGGGTTAGCCGGGCGGGAAAAGGATCACCCCTACCGGCTGAGTTACGGAGAAAAGCGGCGGCTGAACATGATTTCAGTTCTGGCTTATCAGCCGTCTTTGCTGCTGCTGGACGAAATCTTCATCGGCCAGGACCGCGAAAATGCCCATTTTCTGCTCACGATGCTGATTGATTTTGTCGAAGGGGGGGGAAGCGTGGTCATGGTCAATCACAATCCGGAGTATTATCCCCGCGCTGCCACGAGACTGATGTTTCTGGCAGGGGGGGAGCTGCTGGTGGATGCCCCCATCGAAAAGGGCATGACGGCCCTGCAGCAGCTGGGGAAAACCCCTTACCTCCCGGGAGGGAAGCCGTGAAGCTTCAGCTCACCTACCAGCCCGGAGGGACAATTCTGCACAAGCTGCATCCGCTGATCAAACTCGGCTGGGTGACGGCGCTCACCGGCTTGGTATTTCTGGCACCTTCCCCCTGGATTGCCCCACTGCTGACCGGGATGCTGCTGCTGTCCTTCCCCCTGCTCGGATTCAGCTTTGGTGATCTGCGGGGATTCCGGCTGCTGCTGGTCACAGCCCTGCTGATTGCACTTTTACAGGTGGTTTTTTGGGACGGCGGCAGCGTGCTGGTGTTGATCGGTCCGCTGTCAGTGACCGATCAGGCCCTGCTGCGAGGTGTCTACCTGGGGACCCGGTTTCTGGCCGTGATTTTGTTGAGCTATCTCTTCGTGCTCACCACGTCTCCTAACCAGCTGGCCTATGCCCTGATGCGTGCCGGGCTGCCCTACCGCTTTGGTTTCACGCTGGTCACTGCTCTGCGATTGATCCCCATTTTTGAAGAGGAGGCCCTTACCGTATACCGTGCCCAGCTGGTGCGGGGCGTTTCCTACCGTCAGAAAAAAATCACTACCCTGATAAAAGCATTCCGCATGCTGCTGCTGCCGATGCTGATTTCAGCGATGAGCAAGGTGGATGCCCTGGCCGTTTCCATGGAAGGCCGCTGTTTCGGGAGGTATCCCACCCGTTCTTACTACAGACAATGGGAACGCAGCAGCTGGGATCTAATTTTTGGAGTGGGATTGGGGGCTCTGGTCGTATTCACTAGCGCTTGGATGTTCCTGGAGGGTTAACGTTGACTGGAAAGACTATCAGGAAGATTTTTCTTTGGGCAGGGGCAGGGATTTCTGCCCTTCTGCTGTTCGGGGGTGGATTATGGATGGCCTGGAATCAGGGCCTGCCCATACGTTTGGTGTCCCATTATTCCCTGGAGCTGCTCCATGAGGAAGTGCAAACAATGGATGAATGTGCTGAATGCCATCAGGCCCAGGACTTTCACCGCTGTTCTACCTGCCATGATGATCACGGCGCTGTCGAGTTTGCTGATCTGCCTTTCTTTGAGATGATTCAGTTCACCGGGGATGTTCCCGATCCCGGCGTGGTCAGGATCAACGAGATCCTGCCCTACCGCGATCATCCCAATACACATATCACCATGGAAGCATTTCTGGAGCAGCAGGAAGTGGGAGATTTTGAAAGCGTCACCTTGATCTCCAGGGATGGTGGATTTATCACCATTCAGAAGGAAAATCTCTCTGAACAGGCGCTTTTACTGCCCTTTTCGGATGGAATCCGCTTTGCAGCCGAGGATTTACATGTCTCTACCTGGCTGAAAGGTTTGACCAGGATCATTGTCGTTGGGAAGGAGCGGCCGCTGATCATCCAGGGAGAAGCAACCTCCATCGGCCGTCTGCTGCTGGGGCCAACCCGCCAGGTCACAGTGGAGCCAGCCCAGGTGATGTATGTCAGTGAACAGGATGGAAATGTTCGGGAAGCCCAGACTGCTTTCCGCGTGGAAGGCGCAGCGCTGACCGATCTCTTTGCGGGAGAGGATTTCCGCGGTGTGACGGTCACGCAGGACAGCGGCAAGACGGCGGTTTTCTCAGCGGAAGAACTTGAACTGGCGGTGTTAATCCCGGATTCCTCCGGTCCCACCCTGGTGCTCCCTGATCGGGGGAGGACTGCCTGGATTGAGAATGTCGTTGAGATCAGCGTGGAGTAACCAGCATGAGACAGCCCTTCAGAAAGAGTTTCTTCCTCAGCGTTCTGCTGGCAGCGCTCCTGCTCTCGGGCTGTCAGCCTGATTGGGAAATTAACCTGACCTCTTCCGCCGGTCTGGATACCATCCTGAATTATCAGACCTGGAAATCTGCGGATCGGTTTGTCGGAGAGCAGGGCATCCCTCTGGAGCAAATCCTTTATGGCGAGGGCGTGGAACTGATTGACCGACTTGTGCTCACCACCCAGCAGGGGAAAACCCAGGAGGTGGTCTGGGATCAGGCCGCCTGGGGGTCCCGGCTGTCTGAAAAGGGGACGCTGTCCCTCGGTGAGGAGGAATTCACGCCGGTGAAGATGGAAGTGATCATCTCTCCCTGGGCGGACCGGGTGCAGGCGGGCATCGTGGACATTGCCCCCACAGCCGCCGCCGCGCTGGATCTTCCCTTCCCGGAGCTCGCGGAGGGCAGCCCCCTGGCGGTTGAGCGGGCCGATCGGGTGCTGCTGCTCTTCCTGGATGGGTTTGGTTATCTGCGCTATCAGGAAGCGCTGCAGGCAGGTTTGATTCCGGTTCTGGGATCCCTGGAGCCCCCGCTGGTCGGCATCACCACCTACCCGCCGATCACCTCGGTGTCCACCGCTTCTCTGCTTACCGGCGCAGCGCCGCCGGTCCATGGCGTGGAAACCCGCGGGATCCGCAAGACGGAGCAGGAAACCCTGCTGGAAATTGCTTCCCGAGAAGGGCTGCAGGTCTCCGCAGTGGAAGGGGAGGCACTGGCTTTTAATCTCAAGGGTGCGGCGCTACAGCTCTCCGGCGATCGCGATGGGGACGGCGGGACGGATGACAACGTGCTGGCCAACGCCCTGGAGGTGATTGAAAAGGAAGTGCCTGACCTCTTCTATGTTCACTTCCACGGCATTGACGACCTCGGGCATAAGGTGGGACCGGGTGCCGCAGAAGAAGCGGCCCAGATCCAGAAGGTTGATCTGGCAGTGGGGGCGATTCTGGAAAAAATGCCCCCAGGAACGCTGGTGATCATTTTTGCGGATCACGGCATGCACCTGGAATCAGACGGGGAGAGGCAGGGCAATCATGGGCATTTGATTCCCAGAGATATGCTGATCCCCATCTGGGTGGAATATCTGGACTGAGTGGTTTGATTAATTGAGGAAAAGGAGCTGTGTATGAGATTTCGAAAACTTCTGCTTGCCCTGTCCCTGGCCGGACTGCTGCTGACAGCTGCCGGCTGCGGCGGGGCGCCCAATGTCGACTGGGAGCTCAAGGTCACGGGAGATGTGGAGAATCCCCTCACCCTGACCTATCAAGAGCTGGCCGGGATGGAAGAGGTTAATCTGGAAGAAATTCTGATGGAGAAATCCACCGGGGAAGATGAGGTCACCTCCTGGAGCGGGGTGCCGCTGGAGGCCCTCCTGGAAGAAGCCGGCGCGGGGGAGATTTCCACCGTGACTGCCCTGGCAGCGGACGGTTATGCCATCGAGATCAGCGCTGATGAGCTGGAGAACGCCATCGTTGCACTGAAAGATTCCGGCGAGTGGATTGCCGAGGTCAGCCCGGATAAAGGGCCGATCCGCCTGGTCACCCCGGAGACCCCAGCCAACCGCTGGGTGTTCCAGCTGACTGAAATTCAAGTGAATCAGTAATTTTATTCAACAAGGAGAGAACGATGAAGAAAAAATTGAGTCTGATGTTTGGTATTCTGACTGCAGCCGCGCTGCTGCTGGCCGCCTGCGGCGGCGCAGCGGAACCTGCTGTGGAAGAAGCACCCGCTGATGCCGGAGAAGCTGCCCTGACCGTGGGGGATACGGCATACACCATGTCCGAGCTGGAGGGGATGGAGACCCTGGCGGTTGAGTATGAGAAAAAGGACGGCAGCACGGAGGAGTACACCGGCGTCCCGGTGATGGAACTGCTGGCGGATGCCGGTGTGGAGGGGGACACGATGGTCTTTGTGGCCAGCGACGGCTACGAAGCGGAGCTGGCCATGTCGAAGCTGGAGGGCTGCGCCGACTGTGTGGTGGCCTTTGACGACGGCGAGCTGCGCATGGTGCTGCCCGGTTTCCCGGGCAACGTCCAGGTCAAGGGCGTGGTGGAGTTGATGGCGAAATAAGGGGCTGATCGAAATCACAGACCTCGGCGGTCCCCAGACCGCCGAGGTCTTTTTAGTTAATTGGTTTTTGAGGGGCGACGCTGTCCCGACCGGAAATTATAAAAAGATCCCGTCAGCGAGGGGGCTGAAGGGATCTTTTATAAATTGGAGCTGGGTGCTGGTATTTCACCCAGCTCCTGGCTTACAGCAGTCTGCCTAAGGACCAGGACAGGCAACCTGCGTGAGGTTGGCACCGTCCGCGTCCCAGGTGTAGGTTCCCAGGGTTTCTCCCTGCAGATAGTCAGTAAATTCTCCGGACCCGCCGGTGATCGTTCCGGCACCAGCCTGCGCGGTGATTGAGTTGCTGGTATCTTCAGCCATGTAAATATCAATGGCTGATTGAACTACCCCAAACTCCGCATCACAAACGGTTGCTTCCGCTCCACTGCCCACACCGGTCAGGGTCAGGGTGACGATCCCGAACAGCACGGCCAGAATGGCGATGGTCACCAGCAGTTCCACCAGGGTGAAGCCGCCTTCCGCTTTGAAAAATTTCTTGAACATAACTAGATTCCTCCTTCTAAAAAGTTCTAAAATGACCTGAATTCTTGATAAATATGCAGTTGCATAATTGATGCCGAGCGTCCCGTTCTTTTTCTGGTTTGCCGGGCGCTTTAAGTATGTCACATTACTGGGGGGATAAACCTTACACACACCTTACAGGGCAGAAAAAATTCCTTACCTTAAAATTTCATTTCTGTAACACAAGGGGACGGGGGGTGCCGGCAGCCATCCGGGGCTCATCCCGGCAGACCACCCCCCAGAGCGGTCCTTAAAGCGTCCGGATCGTGAGCGTTGGCCAGCGCGGTGTCGAGGGAGATCAATCCCTGCTGGTAGCGCTGCTGCAGGGCCCGGTCCATGGTTTGCATGCCCTGCTCCACCCCGGTTTGCATGACATTGAGCAGCTGGTGGGTCTTTCCCTCCCGGATCAGGTTGCGCACGGCGTGATTGGCCACCATCACTTCCACCGCCGGCACCCGCCCGCCGCCGCCCACCCGGGGCAGCAGGGTCTGGGCCAGCACAGCCAGCAGGGTCAGGGACAGCTGCATGCGGATCTGGTTTTGCTGGTAAGGCGGAAAGGAATCCACAATCCGGTCCACAGACTGGGGGGCGTTGTTGGTGTGCAGGGTGGACATCACCAGGTGACCGGTCTCGGCGGCTGTCAGGCAGGCGGCCATGGTTTCCCTGTCCCGCATCTCCCCCACCAGGATGACATCAGGATCCTGGCGCAGGCTCTGCCGGGCAGCAATGGCGAAGGACTGAGTGTCAGAACCCAGCTCGCGCTGGGTGATGAAGCTTTGTTTGTCATCATAGAGGTATTCAATGGGATCCTCGATGGTGATGATCCGCCGGGACTGCTGCTGGTTGAGATGTTCAATCATGGCGGCCAATGTAGTCGATTTCCCGCTTCCGGTGGGACCGGTCACCAGCACCAGCCCCTGCTTTTTCACCGCCAGCACTTTGCAGATGGCTGGCAGGCCGAGCTCCTCAATGCCGGGAATGGATTTTTCCACCCGCCGGAATGCCAGGCTGATTGTCCCCCGGTCCAGACTGGCGTTAACGCGAAAGCGCAGCTGGTCCCCGTTTTGAAATGAAAAGTCCAGCTCCCGGGTCCGCTGGAATTCTTCCTGCTGGTCTGGCGTGGTGATGGCGTTAAAAATGGTGCGCAGGTTTTCCGGCGACAGAATCGGAAGGGATTCCAGTGCCTGGAGCTTTCCGTGAACCCGGAGGGTAGGTACTGCATGTGCCTTGAGGTGCAGGTCCGAGGCATTGACAGCCGCCATCTTGCGGAAAAGGGTTTCTATGTTCATGCGCCGAGCCTCCTCAGCCACCAGTTCAGGATCTTTTCTCCGTAGAGCAGTGTGATCATCCCACCCAGGGCCAGGTAGGGGCCAAAGGCGATGGTGTCCTTGCGGTGGATTTTCTTGAGCAGGAGCAAAATGCCGGCAGCCAGGCCGCCGGTCACAAAGGCGAAAAACAGCGCCAGCAGCACCTCTGGAAATCCATTGATCAGCCCGATGAAAATGACCAGCTTGACATCCCCCATGCCCATCGCTCCCGGAGCCAGAGCGGCAATCAAGAACAGCACGCCGAAACCGGCCAGCCCTCCAAGCAGCCAGGGGAAGGGGTTGGAAAGATGAAGCAGAGGAACAGCAGCCAGGCTCAGGCCAATAGCCGGATAAATGAGCACATTGGGTACAATTTGATGCTCCAGATCGATCAATCCGATCACCATCAGCAGGGAAGCGTACAGGCTGTACACCAGCGTGGTCAGACTGTGTCCAACCTGCTGATAAATGAGCCCAAACAGGATCCCGGTGCCCAGTTCAACCAGCGGAATGCGGACAGGGATGCGCTCCCCGCAGGTGCGGCATTTTCCCTGCAGAAAAAAATAGCTGAACACGGGAACCAACTCCCAGGCTTTCAGTGGGCGCTGACATCCTGGACAAAAGGAAGGAGGGGAAATCAAGGACTTTTTTTCAGGCAGGCGGTCGATACAGACATTCAGGAAGCTGCCAATGACCGCTCCCAGTATGCCGTAAAACCAGAGCATGCCGGTCATGAGCTTATCTTCCGGACCAGTCCTAGATTGACGGTAAATTCGGCCAGCGGGAGCTCCTCGGGGTAATCCAGGGGGGGCTGAGGCAGCTGGACCGGATAGGGGGTTTTCTGCTGCAGCCGGTCAGCCAGCGGGGTGAAGTTGCTCAACCGGTCTTCCAGGGCCGGGGCATCGAACAGTTTGCCGGTCAGGAACAGCGGGGTTTTGGCTGGCAGGCGGTTCCTCTTATTGGTCTCGTTGTAATATTTGGTCGTTCTGGCCAGTTCCTGGCTGAGCAGGTCCAATTTGGCTTCTTTGGAGATCTCCCCGCTGTCCAGCGGGATGGTCCGGACAATTACCGGGATTTGATTGACGATAATGTAGACTGCCATACTGTGGGGTTCGAGATTGACGATCAGCGCGCTCTCCCGATCCACCGTTCTGAGCACAGCCAGGGGTTTGGCGTCCATCAATTTTGGTTTCAAACCGGTTTCTTTTAGGGCTTCCATCTGGCGGTCGATGACAATTTTGGGGATGGCCAGCACATAGAGAAAATATTGATTATTGGCCTCCCTGATGATGCGCCAGCTCAAGTCGGTATTTTCGATGGGGATGGCAAATTCCTGCTTGGCTTTCCTGCGGATGGCTTCCTCCAGCAGATTCTCCTTGATTTCCGGGATGGCCATGATGCGGTGAACGGTTCTTTGATCGGTTACAGAAGTGACCAGGTTGCGTCTGGATGCTTTCACGGTGGTGAGGATCTTGTCTATGGTTCTGCCCACTGCAGCAGGGTCTTGGATCACCCCCTGGTCCATCATTTCCGGAGCGACCGGAATGGAACGCCAGGCGGTCACTTCCTGCCCCCTGGCTGTCAGGCAGCGGATTTCACTTCCTTCAAAGCTGAGCGTGGTGATTTTTTTTCGAAACACGGATATCTCGCTTTTCTTGATCTGTGAGTTGCTCCCGGACTACCGGGCGTTCTCCGGCTGGCCGGCTGTTTGCAGGATGAGAGCACAGGAATTTTCCCCGGCGTCGATCACTGTCTCCTCAATCCGAACCGTTTCCAGGGATTCGCCTTCCAGGCTGGCTATGAAGTTAATGCAGGACTCTGGATCGGCCTGCAGATCGATTACAAAGCGGGTCAGTTCCACGTCGCCTTTGGGGGTGGATTCCCGAATGGTTTCCTGGCGCAAAATCTGTCTGATTTCCACACCGTGGAGGGCTGCCAGCGTTTTACTGCGGGAGAAGACGGCAAAGGGGGCCCCAGGCGAAGTAAAGGAGTCCTCCAGCTGCTGAATTTCCCGCTCAACAACCTCCAGGTTGTCCTGCAGTTCCTCCAGCTGGTCTTCCTCCAGGGACTGCCTGGTGGCGAAATTGGTTTCCAGCTGCTGCCTGGACTCCTCCAGGCTGCTGGCAGCCGAGCGGCGCTGAAAGATGAACCCGGTGAAAATCACCAGCAGGACAGCGACAGCAGCACTGATATAGAGAACCATTCTGGGAAGTGTGATCTGGGATCCTGAGGGTTTATTCACGGCTGCCCCTCCTCATCCCCCGATCGGATGCTGATCTGAAAGGTATACCCCGGTGTCGGGGTTGGCGGGGGCTGCTCCTCCTCGCTGGGCACCGGTGTGCTGCCCGTCTGCTCGCTGATCACTGCCTGGATGGCCTTCAGCCTGACACTGGAAAAGCGCTCCAGAGACTGCAGTGATTCCACCATCTGCAGCGGCAGCTGATAGGCATCCGCGGTGCCCTCCAGGATGATTTCGCCGCCCTGCTGGACCAGATTGCCGAGGGTGATTCCCGGCGGCTTGGCTGACAGGATCAGGTCGAGCTGCTCGCTCCGGGTGGTGCTTTGCAGCTGAAAATCGCCGTAGCTGGCTGAGAAAGATTCCAGCTGCTGGTTGGCGGCTTCCAGGGCTGATTCCAGGGTTTCAATCTCATTTTCCAGAGAGCGGTAGCTTTCTACCGTCGCCTGGATCGCTTGAAAGGCCTGCTTGCTCTCTTGAAATTCCTCCTCTGCCTGCAGTGCCTGAACGACGGCTGGATAGAGCAGAGCGAGCAGGATGACCAGCAGCAGCCAGGGCAGGATGTTCATCAGGCGGAACTTCTTCCGCCGGTAGCGGTCCGGGAGAACATTGATGTTTAATAACTCTTGCGATTTGTTATTTTTTCCTTTCCTGTTCATTCCTGCTTGTTCCTTATTGAATATCCCAAAAGAGGACAGTGTTTGTCCCACCGTCAATCTCTAAGCGGGATGAGATGGTGACATCCGCTGCGCTTGAAGTGATATCATATTGGGGAGGAGTCACCTCGAATTCCCAGAAATCTCTGTTTCTCCCTCCACGAAGTGCAAAACCGCTGTCTTCATCGATAAATTGAAGTGATCCTCCCCAACCGACCTGAGAAGGGGTGTTAGTTAGTATTGACCAGCTACCTAGAGTGAGATTGAACCGCCAGAAACCAGTTCCATTCCCCTGGAGTGCGTAGAGGTTATCTCCATTATAGTAAGCCAAAGCTCCACCTCTACGCACATTTCCTGGAGTGTTCTGTTGATTGATCCAGGTGTTGCCTGAAATGCTGTATCGCCAAAATTGGGTTGTATTCCGTCCTGCTAAACCGTAGAGGTAATCTCCTCCTATCCAGACTAATGCCGCCCCCTCACCAACCTGAGCGGGAGCATTACTTAGCGAGCTCCAGCTGTCATTAGAAATATTATATCGCCAGAAATCAGCCCTGTTTGCACCTCTGAAAGCATACAGAAAATTTCCACCCCCATAGACAAGAGCTCCACCTCTCCTGACCCGGTCTGGGGTTTCCTCTAAAGCTGTCCAAGTGTTGGTGTTGAGATTGTATCTCCAGAATCCATCTCTATTTCTACCTTGCAAAGCGTAGAGATAATTACCGCCCGCATAGGTCAGCGCTCCTCCCTCATCTACTCTTCCTGGGGTGTCTGCTAAATAGTACCAGCGGTCCTGAGAAATGCTGTAATATCCGAAAGTTCTTGTTCTGTTTCCCTGAAGCGCATGGACTCTATCCCCCCCTGTGTATGCTAATGAGCCTCCCTGATCAATATTTATTGGCGGGAATTGACGAGGGTACCAGGTACCAATGGGTACAGCGGCTATATCAATTGTGGGAAGATACCCATTGACTATTTCTGGAGTTGTCAGAGAATAGATCGTACCTGGATTGGCATCTGCAGCTGCCCTAAATAAAGGATCATTCAGCACGGTCCAGAGGCCGAATTCGACCCCGGCGTCGGCAGCGTATTGAGAACGCAGGGTCTCATCGACCGCCCGGATGCTCAGCGAGCGGCTGCTGACGAAGGAGAGAAACGGCGTCAGCAGCAGCGAGCCCACCGCCAAAGCGATCAGCGCCGCCGGCAGGGACCGCCCCGCTTCAGACGACAGGCGCAGAGAACCGGGCTCTGTTACGCTCTGCCCGCCGGTTGGGTTGCTGCGCAGTTCCTTGTGCCAGAAAAGCATCGCTTCTATCTGCTCCGCATCGCCAGATCCAGCTGGCGGGTTTCCGAGACATCCCCGCTGGTGACAGTGAGGCTGATGCTGAGCAGGTCTCCATTAAGGGTGAAAATGATATCGTTCTGATCCTCGATCCGCCGGGCTGCTGTCTGGCTGGACTGCACCACACCGCCGATCAGGTGCTCCCGAATCAGGGCCTGGTTTCCAGCATCATAGGAGTAACGGAACTGCTGGCTGCCGTCCTCCCAGCTCAGGGTGCCGTATTCATTCCCGGAGCCCGCCGTGAAAGCGTGGCTTTCCGGGACATCCCGCCCCAGCCACAGAGAGGCGGTCTGCAGCGAATTGGTGACCAGCAGCTGATCGTTTCCCCAGCGGGAGACCAGGATGAACTGCACCAGGGAGCTGGTAATCACACCGATGACGATCACACTGATCCCGGCTGCAACCAGCAGCTCGACCAGGGTGGCTCCTTTTTGCTCTTTATAGGCCATCGGCTTGATCATCGATCCGTTTTATACCCGCTAAGCGTGTACAGGGGGCCCTCGCTGTCGCTGACCGTGACGGTGATCTCCTGCAGCCCGTCATTAACTGTGCTGGAGGTGAAGCTCGAGGAGGCGCTGTCCCAGTAGCGGATGCTGACGCTGACAGTATAGCCGGGCACGGGTGCCGGTGTCGGGTAGGGATTGGCCGCCGGATCCGCCTGGTAGGGAGCCTCCGCGATCCGCTCCAGCTGGGATCGGGCTAGAATTTCTGCCGTTGATCGATCGTCGATCATCCGTACGCCCACGGCGCCGGTGGTGATCATCGCCACCAGGATGGACAGTCCCAAACCGATCACCGCGACGGTGACCAGCTCTTCCACCAGCGCCGATCCGCGCTGATCAGTGATCAGGGAGCAGATCCAGCCAGGTCTGGGGGGGACAGGGCGGTTTTTGGTCATCGGATCTGCCCCAGCAGGGAATACATGGGCAGGATGACGGCGACAGCGACAAAGGCAACCATCAGGCCGACAAAAATCACCATGCCGGGTTCCAGCAGCGAGGTCAGATTTTCCAGGGAGCGGTCGACCTCCTCTTCATAGAAGGCTGCCGTCGTCCTCAGCTGATCATCCAGCGTCCCGGTTTCCTCGCCCACCCGGACGACCTGGGCGAGCATCGGTGGGAAGTAAGGACTGTCCGCCAGGGGGGCTGCGATTCCCCTTCCCTGCAGGGTTTCCTGGCGGAGTTCTTCGATCTCCTCGCGGAGGACGACATTCTGCAGCGTCTGACGGGTGAGCTCCATGGACTCGGGGAGCTGCAGACCGGCGCTGAGCAGGGTGGCCAGCGTCCTGCTGAAGCGGGCCACGTTTCCCTGGGTGTTGATCGGTCCCAGGATGGGAACTTTGAGGGCGGTTTTATGAAGCAGGTGCCTGCCGGGCTCCGTTCGGAAATACCAGAACAGCCCGCCGATAATCAGCAGCAGGATGACAGCCAGAACGAGGCGGTACTGCAGGAAGAATTCCGACAGGTTCATCAGGAATACAGTCGGCCAGGGCAGTTGGGCTTCGAACTCATCATAGAGAGAGAGCAGGGGCGGCAGGGTGAAATTGAGCAGAATCATCACCACGCCAAAGGCCAGGGCCAGCACGATGGCCGGATAGGTCATGGCCGAGCGCACATTGGATCGCACCGTCTGTTCTTTTTCAAGGTGGACTGCCAGCTGGCGGAGCACTTCGGCGATATTCCCGGTTCGCTCACCCACATTGATCATGCGGTGATAAATAGGAGGGAAGACCAGCTCGTGTTTGGCCAGCGCTGTTGAGATCGGGCTGCCCAGCCGGATCTCATCTGCCACCTGATTGAGCAGCCGCTGGAGCGGTTTACTGGTGGTTTCCTCTGCCATCAGCTCAATGGCCGGGAGGATGGCCACGCCGGATTCCACCAGGTTGGCCAGCTGGTTGGAAAAAACTATCACATCCCTGCGCTTAGGGCCCAAAAAAGTAGGAAACCAGGCCTCCAGGTTGAAAGCGGGGTTGGTTCTCTGCAGCCTGGCAATAGTCAGGCCGCGCTGGTAAAGCAGCCGCTCAGCGGTTTCCTCCTGTTCGACATTGAGAGTTCCCCGCTGTTCCTGTCCGCTGGAATCATAAGCAATATACTTGTAAGGCATGAGGGCTCCCTTTCTGGGGGACGAAGAGATGACCGATCCCTTTACTCCACCGCGTAGACGTTACGGATGATTTCCTCCGGGGTGGTCAACCCCTGCTGAACCTTCATCATTCCATCCCGGTACATGGAGAGCATTCCCGCTTCGATAGCGGCCGCTCTGATTTCATTGGAGCTGGCGCCGTGAGCAAACATGTGTCTGAGTTCATTGGTGAGCACCAGCAGCTCAAAGACCCCGGTGCGCCCTAAATATCCGGTTCCCTGGCAGTAGGTGCATCCCTCGCCGCGCTGATATGTCTGCAGCGGCTGGCCCATTTCCTGTTCAAAGAGCCGGTTTTGATAGTCCGTGGGCTCCGTCTCTGCCCGGCAGTGTGGGCAGCTGAGCCGGATCAAGCGCTGGGAGGCCATGCCCAGCACCGAAGAGTTGATCAGATAGCGGTCCACGCCGAGATGGATCAGCCGGAACAGGGTTCCCGCGGCATCGTTGGCGTGAATGGAGGACATCACCAGGTGGCCGGTGAGGGCTGCCTGGACTGCCGACCGGGCGGTCTCCACATCCCGGATCTCTCCCACCATGATCTTGTCAGGATCCAGGCGCATCACCCCACGAAGACCGGATGCAAAGGTGATCTCCGCAGCCCGGTTGACCTGGATCTGGTTGATCCCCTGAAAGTTGTATTCCACCGGGTCCTCGATGGTCATGATGTTGTAGCGCTTGCGGTCCAGCTGGTTAAGGGCTGCATACAGGGTGGTTGTTTTGCCGCTTCCTGTAGGTCCGGCGACCAGCACCATCCCGAACGGGGTCTGTATGATGCGCTTGAACTGCTCCGAGGTCTGCTTCTGCATGCCCAGTCCGTCCAGGTTAAGGATGGATTCTGTCCGGCCCAGAATGCGGATGGTGGCCATTTCTCCCATGGTGGTGTCGCTGGTAGAAACCCGGAAGAAAGTTTCCTCTCCGGCGATCTCCACGGAAAATTGACCATCCTGGGGACGGCGGCGTTCGGCGATGTTCATTCCCGCCAGCACCTTGATGCGGGAAAGAATCTGGTAGTGGCTGCTCTCCGGCAGAGAGAGCGCATCCCGGAGCATGCCGTCTACCCGGTAGCGCACCCGGAGAGCTTGATGATCGTGGACGATGTGGATATCGGAGGCCCGGTCGCGGACAGCCTGTTCCAGGATCATATCCACCGCCCGCACGACCGGGTCTTCTGCAGCCAGGCCTTCTGCCAGGTCTGCTTCAGCAGGTGCGGCGGCAGCAGAGAACTCAGCTACCTCGCGTTCAATTTCCTGGTTGGCCTTGTAATGGAGGTCAATCGCCTGTTGAATATCCATCCCCACCCCAACGGAAGGATTGATATTCATCCCGGTCAGGGCGGAGATCTCGCCCAGGACGCGGATATTGGTGGGATCCTCCATGACTACCGATAGAGCCCCGTTGGAGATCTCCACCGGGATCAGCTGATAGCGCCGGGCCACATGCTCGGGGATGATCTTTAACAGCTCCGGGCTGATCGACTGTTTGCTGAGGTCCACGAAGGGCAGATTGAGGTGAATGCTGAGCGCCATGGCCAGGCTTTCGGCGGTCAGCCAGCCTTTATCGATTAGAATTGTTCCCAACCGCCGGTCATCACCGGCCTGCTGCATTGCCAGGGCTTCGTCAAGCTGGGCCTGGTTAATCAGTTTAGAATCCAGCAGTACCTGACCGAGAGAAGGAGGGGTATTGGCTTCCGGGGGAGAAATGTTCTCTTCGATTGGCAACTCCTTTCCAGAATTCTTAAAAAAATCCGGCTTTTGTTAATAAATATATTATATCTGTGAAGATTGCCGTTTACAATTCTGTAAAAATCCCCCATCAGGGCTGTGATCCGGCCTCTGAATTCGGATTTCTCTCCCTTTTGAAAGAAAATGATCAGGTTTTGGCTGTTAAAGAGAAAAACACCGCCGGCAGAGGCGGTGTTTTCTAGGGAAACCAGCCCGGACTAGATTTTCTGCGGTTTCAATTCGGGCTGGATTTTCTCCAGAGCCATGCTCAACCGATAGATTTCGTTGAGATCCTGGCTGGTGATCATGCCCAGGAACTGCCCGTCTTCAGCCACCGGCAGGGCGTCGACCCCGCTGGATGACATCTGAATCTGCACATCAATCAGGCTGTCCCGAGGGGAAACCGGCTGGATATTGTTATCCATCAATTCACGAATGGGCGCTTGCAGCTGGTTGGATTCCACGGCCTCGACCAGGCTTTGGTAGGGAAGCAACCCGACCAGCTGGCCTTGATCACAGATGGGGAAGCTGGACTGGAAGGAATGTAAAGTGATCTGCAGGGCGGTCTCAAGCGGTTTTTCGAGATCAATGGAGCGGACGTCCCGGGAATAAGCCTGCTCAACGGTCAAGTCGCCGAGCACGCTGCGGAGCTGGACCAGCCGCCCTTCCTGACCTGCGCCGATGTAGATAAAGATGGCCAGGATGATCAGGAAAAAGTTCCCATTCAGGAATCCCCACAGACCAAAACCCCAGGAAAGGACCTGACCGATGGAGACCGCAATGGCTGTAGCCCGGGTGTAGCGCAGCTGCGTGGCCAGCAATGCTCTCAGGATCCTGCCGCCGTCCATCGGATAGGCCGGGATGAGATTGAAGAGTCCGATGAAGAGGTTGGTGGTGAAGATGTAAATAAAGATGGAGGCAAAGGTGAGCTGCCCCAACAGGGAGGCCAGATTGGCCATGCTCTGCAGGGCAAGCGGTTGGCCGAGCAGGGGGGCTGCCAGGGCCATAAGCACGGCCAGTCCGAAATTGACCAGAGGGCCAGCAATGGCAATGATCAGCTCCTTGCGCGGTTCTTCCGGGATCTCCTCCAGCTGGGCGACGCCGCCGATGGGCAGCAGAATGATCTGCCGGACCGGAACGCCGTAATGCAGCGCCGCAATGCTGTGGCCCAGCTCGTGGAGGACGACGATGATAAATACCAGTGAAGTCACCAGCACCCCGAAGGCCGCTCCTTCCCAGCCGCCCTGCTGGAAGAATCCGAAGGAGAGAGCGCCCCAGAGCAGGATCAGGGGAAAGGTGAAATGCATCTTAATGTCGATGCCTTTGATTTTAAAGAGTTTGATGGCATTATTCATGGCTGCTCCTGCTGTAGGGTAGTCTGCTGTTTAGATGGGAGAGGGGACGTGATTCTTACAATCCAATCGTCAGGCCCCGGAGTTTCCCGGGATCTCCGAGGCCTTGTTAGGTTTTCTTTTTTTCAGCTTATTTTGTTTTTACGGGGATTGATTTGCTCTTCTTCTTGGCCTCCGCTGTCTTTGGCAGTGAGACTTTGAGCACACCCCGTTGATAGCTGGCATCGATCTTCTCCTGATCGATCTCATCGGGGATGGGGATGGACCGCCGGAAGGAGCCGTAGGAGCGCTCCTGGCGGTAGTAGCGCTTCCCCTTTTCCTCTTTCTCCGATGATTTTTCACCGCTGATCATCAGGGTGTTCCCGGAGAGCTGAATGTCAATGTTCTCTGGTTCCATGCCGGGCAGCTCTGCAGACACCATGATCTCATCCTCGGTGTCGCTGATGTCCAGATCCGGCATGAATGAGGTCCGCAGCGAAGTCTCTCTGCTCAGGGGGCTGAGCCCCAGCGGACGCTCAAAGAAGTCTTCAAACATGCGGTTCATCTCATCCCGAATATCCAGCAGGGCATCTTTGTCCTGCTCCTCCGGGGTGGAGACATCACCGCGTTCTCGCCTCCATGGAATCAGATCTGAAATGGGCATTTTTCCCTCCTTATTGGGGCGCTTTCCTGCGTCAGGGATTATTTGACCTTGACGCTGATCTTGCGTGCTTTGGCTTCCTCCGCTTTGGGAAGGGTGAGCCGCAGCACACCGTTCTGGTATAGGGCATCAATTTCATCCCGGTTGATCTCATTTGTTAGCCGGAAGGAGCGCTCGTAGTCCCCCACCCGGTATTCTGCCACGGCCAGGGAGTACCCCTCAGGGTCTTCCTGAACGGTTTGCCCGTTGATGGTCAGAACGTTCTTTTCCAGTGTGATGTCAATTGAACCTTCCTCAACACCGGGCATATCCAGCACCAGAAGATATTGATCCTCGGTTTCGACGATGTCGCTGCGAGGGATAAAACAGGGGCATTCCCGCAGGCGTTCGGATTGTTCCACCGGGAGCTGTTCCTGTTCCTGCACTTCCATTGCTTTGGTCTCGTTAGCCATAGTTGATACCTCCCGAAAAAAGGAATGTTGTTTCTGATTAACTTGTTCCGCGATCAGCTTTTCACGTTGATCTTTTTGGGCTTGTCCTCTTCCGCCCGGGGCAGTTTCACGGTGAGCACACCGTGTTTCAGTTCAGCTTCCACCACTTTCTGATCCACCCGGAAGGGAAGATTGACACTGCGGGTAAATTTCCCTGCCCCCCGTTCCCGGCGGTGGTAGGAGCCATTCTCCGGAATCTCATCCTTGAATCGCTCTCCGCTGAGGACAAGAGTGTTCTCTTCAATGCTGATATCGAGGTGATCAGCTTTGACGCCGGGCAGCTCCGCTTTCAAGAGCACGCTTTCTTCATCCGCCCAGAGATTGATGGGGGGATAACTGGGTGCTGAGCGGGTGACTCCGGGGTCGTAGCTGGAAAAAAGGCGGTTCATCTCCCGCTGTAAACGGTCCATTTCTCGCCACAGGGAAGGGATTCGAAATCTGCGGTACATAGCGCTACCTCCTTATCGAGCTGTTGGATTGAATGTGTTTGGAAACCTTCAGCTGCTGTTCAGACTGAAAAAACCTTCAGCGCCCTGAAGGTTTCACCACACTTTTCAGATGATGAACAGGGCTGCCTGTTTTCATTGAACAGTGCTGTTGATGTTTCTGTTTACATGGTAGCAAGAGAATGTATGCATTCTATAAAAGGAATGTATGAGCGTCATAAAATTTTGACCGGAAAAGATTAAAAAAAGCAGCCGCCCGGGAAGCGGCTGCCAGGAGATCGGTCCGGGGAGGTCCGGACGGCAGGGGGATGGTATTACGGACGGGGGGGATATTTTTCCCACATGTTGGCCAATTCATCCTCTTCCGCCTGCAGTTCGCGGTAGAACTCGATATTCCCGCCCCTGTTGACCCGCACGCCGGATCCCTTGACGACCCGGCCGACGGCGGCGCAGGGGATTCCTTTCTCGGCCAGGGATGCCCGGGATATTTGCAGCTTCTCAGGAGGGACAGCGGCAGCCAGGGTGCCGGAGGAGATCATCCGCAGAGGATCAAATTCGAACCGGGCGGCAAACCGCCCTACCAGCGGTGGGATGGGCAGCTGATGATAATCGAGTTCGATGCCTACTTCAGAAAGGTGAGCTATCTCCAGCAGGGTTTCCAGCAGACCCCCGCGGGTGACATCATGCATGGCCCGGGCGCCGGCGGCTGCCAGGGTGAGTCCGTCCTCGACCACGCTGATCTGCTCCATGAGGGCAGCGGCCTGATCGAGATCGGCCTCGCTCAGGCCCAGCTGCAGGGCTGTGGGGCGGAAATCAGTGGCCAGAATTGCGGTTCCTTCCAGACCGATCCCTTTGGTGACCAGGATATGATCTCCTGCCCGGGCTCCCCGGGTGAGAACTGGATCCCCGACGCTGGCGGTGCCCAGGGCGGTGACGGCGACCAGCGGGCGGCTGATCCCGGAGGAATAGCCGGAATGACCGCCGATGACTGCCACCTGAATTTCTCTGGCGGCGTGGTCGATGTCCTCCATGATCTTTTTCAGCAGTTCTTCCTCAGGGGGAGAGGGGACAAGAACCAGGGTGAGGATCCAGCGGGGGCGCACACCGGCGGCTGCGATGTCGTTGCAGGCGATGTGGACAGCCAGCCGGCCGATGTGGGCGACGGCGCCGATAATGGGGTCGACATGGGAGGCGAGCAGGTGCTCTCCCACTCTGGTCAGGGACACATCCTCTCCGAAAGCGGATCCCAGCAGGACATGTTCATCCGGGGATCCCCGGTAGGGGTAAACGCATTTTTGCAGGGTTTGAAAAGAAAACTTCGACAGCGGAAAACCTCACTTTGGTGAACTGGCAGCAGGGTGGCGGAACAGCCGTCAGCAGCGGATTTTGACCACTTTGCCTTCCAGATAATTGGTGATCACTTTCGTATAGCCTTCAAGGTCGGCATCCAGCTGGGGGTCCCCGGTGTCAACCCGCAGGCAGTCCAATCGGGAGAGTTTGTTTCTGGTGGCGATGACCAGGAGATGATCTTTTCCCACCCGCCGGATGACCTCCGGTGTGAACTGCTTGCTGCCCCTTCCCAGGATAAAGCCGTTTCCCCCGATTGGGGTGACAATGATCCCCGCCTGGGGGTAACTGTCAAGCAGTTTGAGCACTGCTCCCTCGTCGAGATCTTCCCCTACCAGCTGGTGATTGCGCACGGCATCCACCCCAAGCAGGGTTTTGGGCAGGTCAAGCGCATCGGTCACTGCCCGAACCGTGGTGCCCGGTCCCAGCAAATAAAGCCTATCAGGCTGCATGATTTCCTCAACCAGGTAGGCGGCGATCTGCTCCTTGATTGCGGCAGCGTCCTGGGTGGAATTGGACATGATCTTGCCCCCCTGCAGCAGGCGCTGCACCCGGGGTACCGCCAGATAGCCGTATAAGCGGGAGGCCAGTCGGTCCTCCCGATAGGCCTCTTCGTCAATATCCAGCACCTCTTCTTCGCTGAGAGGGGACCCTTCCACAAAGGCGGTCACCATCTCCGCAGCGGACCTCGGGTTGACGGAAAACGCTGCGCTGTACATCTTGACACCGGCAGGAACAGCCACCACGGGTATTTCGGTGCCCACCGCGTCAGCAATATCCCTGGCAGTGCCGTCTCCCCCGATAAAGACCAGCAGCTCCACCCCTTCCTCCCGCATTTTCCGGGCTATCCGCCGGGTGTCTTCGGCAGTTGTTTTTGGATTGATTTCTCCCACTACCTGGTGGGCCCGGTCCAGATAACGGCTGCCCATCTTTCCTGGGGCCGCATAAAATGTCACCTCCTGGAGATCATTGAGGTGGCTGAGAAACTGCTCGGTGCGTCCCGGAGTGACCGGGTCAGCCCCCTTTTCCAGGGCTTTCTGATACATGGAACCGTCGGTCCCTTTCAGGCCCACACTGCCGCCCATCCCGGCGATGGGATTTACAATTAAACCAATTTTTGTTGCCGCCAACGTTTTCTCCCTGTGATCATGGTGTATTGTCTGTTATTCTACCCGGCTGTCGTTCTCCCTGACATGCGGACGGACTTGCTCACTGTGGTTTTCCTGCGGGTAATAGGCCCCTGCGCTGCTCCAGAAGCGAGTGCCGTGCCGCACAATTGGCTGCGCTTTTCCGCTTTCCCGCAGAGCAGCCAGTTCCTCTCGAACCTGGTCGGGGTTCCAGCGTTCCAGCGTTTCGATCAGCTCCCTTTCCCGCATGGGATGTCTGGTGATGACAGCGATCAGCGCTTCAGTGAGGGAATCACAGCTGCCCAGGTCGAAGGTTCCCCGGGCGGGATGCAGCGTTCTGGCTGCATTTCCCAAAATGGCTTGGGCGCGGAGCAGGCCGTCTTGATCCGGGGGTTCCACCCAGCTTTCCACCGGCGGCCGGGTGGGCTGAACCAGGTGGATCTGATCCGGCTGAATGGTTTCCAGCTGGGCTGCGATATTATCCAGGGCGGCTTCACTGTCGTTGAGATCTTTGACCAGCATGACTTCAATCCACAGCTTTCCGGTGTACTCAGCCGAAAAAGATTGCAGACCTTCCACTAAACGCTGGTACGTGGTCTCACCATGGGGCCGGTTGATTTTGCGGTACAGCTCAGCGGTTCCTGCATCCAGGGAGGGCATCACCGCATCCGCCGCCAGCAAATCCTCTCTCACCTCGGGGAGATAGAGGGTCGCGCCGTTGGTGATCACAGCAACAGGATGGTGGGAGATCTGTTTCACCTCACGGATCAGCCAGCCGATCCCGCTGTGCAGGGTGGGCTCCCCGGACCCCACAAAGGTGATCCAGTCGATTTGCTTTTCCTGGTGGGTGGTTAAGGCAGTTTTCACTTCAGCAAGGATTTCTTTCCGGGGCAAATATTCCTTCCGCTGATTGGTGAGGGGCCTGGTGCGCCCCAGCTGGCAGTAGACACAGTTCCAGTTGCAGGTTTTCAGCGGGATGGTATCAACGCCCAGGGATTGCCCTAACCGCCGGGATGGGACCGGTCCAAATACATATTCCATCTTGACTCTCCACTGCTCCGTGTTTGTATTGTAATCCCTCCAGGCGTCTGCTGCCTGGTGCAGAGAGGAAAAGCTCTCAAACAGCCCTCTCCAGCCGATCAGCGATTGACTGCAGGGCCTGTTCTGCTGCTGGTGACCGCACCGGCTGACCGGAAAGCCAGGCAGGAGGGATGTTGGGATCAAAAGGCAGGACCGCTGCTGGCTCCAACCCTTTCTCGGCAAGCTTTCGCCGGAGGGTTTTTTCTTCCTTGACGTGCTGAATTTTGTTGAGGATCAGGTAGATGTCCTGGATCTTCGCCTGGGAAAAAATCTCCCGGGCCGTCCTGATCAGGGTGGGATTTTCCAGATGTTTCGTGGCCGGAGGATGGTGGGCTTTGATCTGCTGGACAAGTTCCATGAAATGGGCAGCCAGCTCTACTGAGGCCAGTGTGGGATCGACCACCATCAGGCCAATGTCCAATCCGGTAATCACCCCGCGGGCGGAATCTTCAAATCCTGCCTTGAAGTCAAGCAGGGCAACCGGGTCTGCTGCCCGGCCGTGGATGATCAGATCTCGAGCAATTTTGGCGATCGGTCCGTCACAGCCTGCGCCCGGCCCCTGACCGGCAATTTTTCCCGCTTCCAGCAGGGTGAGACCGGCGCCATTGTTCGACGAGTATGCCGGGGGAAGATCCTCCAGCGTTAGCTCCGCATTCTCCAGCCGGCGGGGGTCATCGACCGGACAGCTGACCGCGCCGCCTTGAAAAACCATCCCACCGTACAGATCCAGCAGCGGCTTTTCCGGATGGGGAAGACCAAAGGCTGCGGCCAGGCCGATGTTGGTAGAGTCGGCATCCAGCACGCAGACTGGATAGCTTCGCTTCCACAGCAGGCGCGCCAGCAGCACGGTAAGGGTGCTTTTCCCGGCGCCCCCTTTTCCGAAGATGCCGATGCGTTTTCCCTGCAGCGATTTTGTCTGATTCATAGGCTGCTCCTCTGCCATTCTCCCGCGGAAATCCCCGCTGACGCTGCAAGAAAGTTCCCCAGAAGGATGAGATGTTGTATACTATAGACAGGTATATTCTAATACTTAAGTTTACATATGTCAAAAATAGTGTACAATACCGGGGCAGCAGATTGAGAGGCCGGAGGCCGGAGGCAGGTTGGTGATGAGCAAAGACGCAGCTGTGGGCAGCAGGATCCGGGAAATCCGCACGGAGCGCGGTTGGGCGCTCCGGGAGCTGGGGGAACGCTGCGGCCTGTCCGCGAATGCGATCAGTCTCATGGAGCGGGGCGAAAATTCTCCCACTGTGTCCTCCCTGCGCCGGCTGGCAGAAGCGCTGAAGGTTCCCATCACGGCTTTCTTTGAGGAACGACACGATCAAACCTGTGTTTATGTCAAACGGGGGGAGGGCATGCGGATTCAGAACGCGGATGTCGAGCTGGAAAGCCTGGGCTTCGGTCTTCCCCATCAGCAGCTGGAGCCTTTCCGGATGACCATGGATCCTCATGCTAAAACCGCCAGTGAAACCGTTCAGCATCCCGGGCAGGAGTTTGTTTACTGTCTCAGCGGTCAGGTGGATTATGTTGTCGGGGGGGAGCGATACCAGCTGAAAACTGGGGACAGCCTGCTTTTCAATGCCTCCACCCCCCATGCCTGGGAAAACAGCACAGACAGGCCGGCTTCCATCCTGCTCATTTTCCAGGTCTTTGAGGATCCTCATCTGGCAAGACAGAGCCATCTGGCGATAAATTCTTAACCAAAAATCCCCGGGGTCGGCGCCGGGGATTTAACTATTGCGGTCCTGACCTGACGCTGTGCGTCGGGGATCACTCCTCATGTGGGGAAGGGACCCTGACCACCTGGTTGCCGGAAGCGTGGTAGCGATAGATCTCTCCCCCGGCCTCCAGTTCAATAATCAATCCCGGTGTAACCACCTGGGCATAGTCCAGGCCCGGGGTGGGAACGCCCAGGCTGGCATCGTTGAATTCTGTCTCCTCCACGCTGATCACCTGGATATCTTCAATCTCCAGGTCATTTTCCAGAACAAGATCAAAGATGGCCAGATCGACCAGGGGATCAATATCCTCCGGAAGGGGAGGGGCCTCCGGGGTGGCCTCGCGGTTGAAAATACCGCAGGCAGAGATCAGGATCAGGGGAATGAACATGATTGTGATCAGGGTTGTGGTCAAAGATCGTTCCATCGGGTTTTTCTCCTGATGATCGCGCTGCTCTCATTCCTCGGTTGGAAGAATCAGGGCAGCTTCCAGTAGACCACTTGAGACAGGGCAGCCTGAAAACCGGCTGTCTCTGAGGCGGCGACCAGCACGCCAAACCTGCCTTTGGTGAACTGAGAATCGTTGATGTTCAGGACCTGGATGCCGTTGATGTAGACTTTCAATTTTGAATCTTTTGCTTTAATCCCCAGCCGGTTGGTCCCGCCCGGACCGGACTGGATGTGCTCGCTGGCGGTGTATTTCCGGATTACCTCATAGTCTTCCCCATCCCAGGAGCTCAACCGGAAAGTACCATCGCAGGTAATGCTCAGCAGGTAGCCTTGATCGGTGTCAGGAGCGCGAAAGATGATCCCATAGCGGTCTTTGCCGCTGCATTCTTCTCCAAAGGTTCCGCTGATTTCCAGGTAAAAATTCTTCAGCTCCGCCCAGGAGAGGCTCCAGGTTTCGTAGCTGTTGGCCTTCTTGGCAGTGAGGATAAATTCCCCCTCCTCAATTTGAAAACTGGATTGAGATTCGTTGTAGGTATAAAAATTTCCGGCGGTCTGAAAGGTATCCTTAAAGGTCGGCACTCCCAGGGAGCGCACTGGGTCATCCGGGGCCAGGGTGGGGGTGGTGGTCAGGGTTGCTGTGGGGGTCAGGGTTGCTGTGGGGGTTGCCGTGGAGGTTTCCGTGGGTGCAGCTGTGGGCGTTGTCTCCCCGGCTGATGGGCCCGCGGTCGCCTGGGTGACAGCTGGTGCCGGTGTGTCCGCAGGCAGCGTGCCCTGCTGCGGTCTCGCTGTCAGCGTGGCCGCGGCAAACGTGGCAATGATTTCCTGGTCTGTTAACGGCTGCGGCTGATTGCAGCTGACCAGGAGGAGGGCAATCAGGACCAGAACAATTTTTCGGGACATGGTACTGCTCCTCAGGCAGAGGCCGGGAAAAGGGGTCCCGGTGGGCCTTTTATAATCGGTATTCCTATTTTACCTGATAGTGTACCCCTTTCCATTCTGGCGTCAATCACCGGGTAGGTTGGCACTGCAGCAGGTCGGGCTATGGGGATGAAAATCCTTCCGGGATCTCCAGAGTTGCCAGGGCTGTTTCCAGCGCTGCCATGTGCTTCTCGAGGATTTCTTGCGAGGGCGCTCCCAGGTAGAGGTCGATCACGCGGCGCTTCCCATCCAGGGCGCTCTGCAGCACGGCGTGGGTTTCCAGTCCCACAGAACTGCCGCTGTCCGAACTGCGGATTTCCAGGCTGTACCAGAAGACCTGGTGGCCGGATGGAGTATACTGCTCCTCACGATCCCGGATGATGGCCTGATCGCCGGGTGCCTGGGTTGAAGGGAACAGGGCGGGCTCCAGCTCCTGCGGGGGGGCAAGGGCCAGCTCTCCAACACCCAGATAAACTCCCGGATTCTCCTCCGGTTGGTAAGTGGACCCTCCTGCAATGGGCTCCCAGCTGGCAGGAATTTGAAATGCAAGGCCGGCCCCCTCTGCGAGGTTGATCTGCTGCAGTTGTACTCTCCGGGAGGGAGAGGGAGCTGCCGGTGCTGGATCTCGCTGACCGGTCTCAGCCGGGGTGCTTTCTGCTGCCGCACAGCCCGCTGTCAAAACAAGAAGCCCCGGGATTACCAGCCGCAGAAGGTAGGTTAAGGAATTTGATTTTCTGAACATGGTTCCACCTTTGCTTTTCTTTTCGAAGACTTGGCTTTTTCCAAAAAACTGGGGAGAGCGGTCCATTCCAGACGGGGAGCTTTTTCTGCAGCAGCTGCTACAGCCGCCAGCAGCTTCTGGGGAGGATCCCCTTTGGTGACAAATCCATCCACCCCGGCTGCCAGTGCTCTGGAACGGCTTTCCGGCTGGCTGCTCAGGGCAATAATCCGGGCCTGGGGACACTGGTGATTCAGCTGACTGATTTTTTGGGGATGAAATCCCTCCAGCTCCCAATCCAGCAGGATCAGGTCGGGGCAGCCGGCAGCCAGTGACTGCAGCAGCGCTGCAAAATCACCGGCTTGCTCGACCACCTGGCAGTTTTCCTGCTGCTCGAGAAGCAGCCCCACTGCCGAGCGCACCCGCTGGCGGTTGTCAGTAATCAGGATTTTCATCCCTTCCCGTCTCCGTTAGACTGCTTTAACCAGTGATCGTTTCTCAGGGTTCCGCCGGCCGGATGCGCCCAGCCTTGTCTTCCCGGAAGACCCGGGCTGCTGATTCTGGCGGCTGCGGCGGGGTGTCCGGCCGTTCAGCTGCTGAATCTCTTTCATTAAATCCTGACGCTGGAAATCGACTATCATGTTGTGGTTATCTATTGAGGTGTACATGGCTCCCCTCCCGTGGGGTTCAGTTAAGTATTCTGCCCTGATGATACAAGCTGACCGGGGTTGACACATCCGCTGGAGGGGGGATTTTTTTCCCAGCAGAAGGGGGAGGATGGCTCCTGGTCATCTGGGGGGGCTGGCCGGTCCTCATTCCCCCCTGTGCTCACAAATGGGATGGCTCTCGTTGCAATCGGCTCCAGCTGGAAGAGCCCTCTGGTTGGAATTGATTTATGCTATACTCGCTAGTGTCTTTTCATAGTTTACAGAGATTACCAGAGACTCCTTATGGATGACCTTTCCTCCTATCTTGACCAGAATGCCCCGGGGATCTTGTTGTTTGGTAAGGCTCGTATGGCCATGCTGGATATCGCCTCGGGGTTCTGGGGCCTGCGCAGGCAGGTGGAATCGATCCTCGGCAGTCGGCTTGCCGACAGCATTTTCCAGCAGGCCGGGGTGAACGGCGGTGCGTCTTTCGCCAGCCATTTTATGCCCGGAACACCGGAGACTCCGGAAAAGGCGCTGAGAGACTGCATTGCTGCTTACCAGGCAGCTGGATTTGGGAAATACTCTTTAGAAGAGCTGATCCAGGATGATTCCAGGCGGGATGATCCCTCCCGGTTGAAGATTGTCATCCGGGGGGAGGACACGTTTGAATCCTGGGCAGTCCGGCAGCAGGGAACTACAACGGATCATCCCACTTGTTCCTACTCCTCCGGTGTGCTGGTGGGGTTCGTCAATGTCCTCTTAGGCAGAAAGGATGTTGTCTGTGCTGAGGAGATGTGTCAGGCTCAGGGAGATCCCTGCTGCAGTTTTACCCTGGTTCCCGCGGATACAGTTCAGGATCAAACGGTGGTAGCGATGAGTCCTGATCCCGGGCTGGAGCGGCAGATCAATCTGCTGGACCTGCTTTTTGAGCGGATGCCGATGGCGATCGCCATTCTGGACGAGGCATTCAGCATCCGCCGCTACAACCGGACCTTTGAGGATTATTCCAGGCGCTACCAACCCGAATCGGGGGAACCGCTGCATCCCGGCGTGAATTACTTTGATCACATTCCGGGAACGGAACGGCTGGTTAAACCCATGTTTGAGGCGGTTCTTGGGGGAGAGACAGTCCGAGAGCAGAGTGTGCTCCTGGAAACTGGCAGCAGAAGCACTTACTGGGATCTGGTCTTGGCTCCCATTCTTGATGGAGAGCAGGTGAGTGGCATCCTGATGGTGTCTATTGATGCCACGGATCGAGAACAGGCAGTCCGTCAGCTCCAGGAGACATTGGTCCAGCTGAAAACGCGTGAGGAACGGCTTTCTCTGGTTATGGAAGGCATCAATGACGGGGTCTGGGATTGGAAAATTCCCCAGAACCGAGTCTACTTTTCTCCGCGCTGGAAAGAAATGCTCGGGTATCAGGTGCAGGATCTGGAGAACAGTTTTCAAACCTGGGAAAAATTAATTCATCCGGATGATCAGGAAAAAACCCGGACCGCGATCGAGGAATATTTATCCGGAGAGCGGGATCGTTATTATCTGGAACATCGCTTAAAGCACAAGGATGGAACTTACCGCTGGATTCTGGCCCGGGGTAAGGTGATTCGAGACCAACAAGGGCAGCCGAAGCGGATGGTGGGATCCCATACGGATATCACCGAACAGAAGCTGGCAGAAAAGGCACTCAAGGAAAGCGAAGCCTCCATTCGAACCTTGATTGAGAACGCCAGAAATTTTGCTGTCTATCAGGTGAAGGTGGATCCATCCCAACCGCTGAAAGGGAAGGTGGTCTTTGTCAGCCCCTCCCTGCGGGAGATTTTCGGCGTGGAGGATATTGAGAATCTGGGATCCTGGTTCCGCCATCTGCACCCCGAGGATGAAGAGCGGGTTCTCGCTGCTCACTACCGGGCGCTGCAGGAAAAGAAATCTTACCGCGAGATCACCCGCTGGTTCAACCCCCGAAAACAGCGCTGGATCTATGTTCAAACCGCATCCTCCCCCGTGTTCAATCAGGATGGGGAGCTGACTCATTTCAATGGGCTGATCATTGATATCAGCGAGCAGAAGCAGGCAGAGCTGGAGCTGGAGCGCAGGGCCCGCTTTGAAGCCCTGATCACCGAGATATCCACCCGTTTTATCAACCTTGACCCCCGCGAGATCGACCAGGGCATCACCCAGGCCCTGGGGGAAGTCAGTCGATTCATGGATGTCGACCGCGGGTATGTGTTCCGCTACAGCAGCGACCGCAAGACCATGTCCAACACCCATGAATGGTGCCGGGAAGGCATTGAACCGCAGCTTCAGCGCATGCAGGATCTCTCGCTGGAGGTGCTTTCCTGGTCGAATCAGATTTTGCTCAACGGCGAGGTGCTGGCCATCCCCGATGTCGATGCCCTTCCGACCGAGGCGGCTGCCGAGAAAGGAGAGTTCCGGGGGCAGAAGATCCAATCCCTGGTCTGCGCCCCGATGATCTACCGGGGAGAAACCATCGGCTTTGTGGGGTTTGACGCTGTTCGAGAGCGCCGTGACTGGGATGCAGAGAGCTTCCAGCAATTGGAAATGCTGGCTTCGATCATCACCAATGCCCTGGAACACAAACGCTTTCAAGCCATTCAATCCGGACAGCGGCAGTTCCTGGAGCTGCTGGCCGCAGGGGAGGGGTTTCAGGAGACGCTGGATTCTCTGCTGCAGTTGATCGAGGATCAGTGGCCGGGGATGCACGGTCTGGTGCTGCTGCTCGACGAGGAGAGCCGGCGACTGCGGGTCGGGGCGTCGGTCAGTTTGCCCGCGCCGTACCTGGATTCTCTGGAGGGGCTGGAAATTGGTCCCCAGATGGGATCCTGCGGTACCGCCTGCTACACTGGGGAGCGGGTAATTGTGGAAGATATCGAAACGGATTCCCGCTGGGAAGGACTGCGCGATCTGGCTTTGCAGTTTGGGCTTAAAGCCTGCTGGTCAGAGCCCATTTTTGCGCAGGATGGAGCTGTAATGGGCTCTTTTGCCATGTATTACCGCCATCCACGCACCCCCAGTCCGGAGGAGCTGCGGACGATTCAGATCGGCGCCCATCTCGCCGGGGTAGCCATAGAACAGCGGCGGGCAAAACAAGCGCTCCAGGAGAGTCAGCGCACCCTGCTGACGCTGATGAGCAATCTTCCCGGCATGGCCTACCGCTGTAAGAACGATCGCCGCTGGACAATGGAATTTGTCAGCCAGGGCAGCACCGCGCTCACCGGGCATTCTCCCCAAGACCTGATCGACAGCAGCCGGGTTTCCTATGGAGAGCTCATCCATCCTGAGGATCGGGAGGAAGTCTGGAAAACCATTCAGCAGGCGGTGAATGAGGGGGAAGCATTCCGGATCAGCTATCGGATTCGGGTCGATGGAAAGCAGAAATGGGTCTGGGAACAGGGGCGCGGTGTCTACGATGCGGCGGGAAAACTCCAGGCGGTGGAGGGATTCATTCTGGACATCACAGAGCGCGTTGAAGCCCGGGAGCTGCTCGAGCAGCGGGTGGAGGAACGCACAAATGAACTGGCCACCCTGCTGGATATCTCTCATAATCTGACTTCGACCCTGGAGCTCTCCACACTGCTGGATCAGATTTTGGATCAGCTCAGCGGTGTGCTCACCTATAATGCCGCCTCGATCATGGTGCTGGAGGAGGATATTCTCCAGATCATCGCTTACCGCGGACCGATCTCCCTGGATGAAGCCCAGCAGCTTAGATTTCCTTTGTCTGAAGCCGGCGCCAACCGGGCGGTGATCGAACGACGTGAACCGGTGATCATCGAAGACATCTACGCCGACACCCCGCTGGCAGAAGCCATCCGGGCCACAGCCGGGAAAGACCTGGAATCAGTGTTTGCCTATTTACGATGCTGGATGGGCATCCCGCTCATCGTCAAAGACCAGCTGATCGGAATGCTCACCCTGGATCAGGATCAGCCGGGATACTACACTCCGGAGCATGCCGAGCTGGCTATGGCGTTTGCCAATCAAGTAGCCGTGGCCATTGAAAACGCCCGCCTATATCAAGAAACAGAGCGCAGAGCGCGGGAAAGTGAAGCGCTCTTCTCCGTGCAGCAGGCCATCACCAGCCGGCTGGAGATGGATGAGGTGCTGCAGATGATCGCCGATGAGGCCCGACGGCTGACCAGAACGGATATCAGCGCGGTCTATCTGCTGGAGGGGGAAGAGCTGGTGATCTCCTATGTTTCCGGGGATGTCCCTGACAGCATCCGGGGCTACCGGCTTTCTCTGGAGGATTCCATTGCCGGGCAGGTGGTTTTAGACCG
The DNA here is from genome assembly GCA_964603385.1 of uncultured Anaerolineales bacterium. Classification (GTDB taxonomy): domain Bacteria; phylum Chloroflexota; class Anaerolineae; order Anaerolineales; family UBA11858; genus B10-G9. Next base: position 214,430 of record CAZRUS010000002.1, read on the forward strand.
GCAGGCCATTTTGGTTCAGGATACCTGGGAGGATGACCGGGTGGACCGTTCCGCCTCTGATCAGGTGCAGGCCCGCTCCCTGCTGATCGCGCCGCTGGTTTCCGGTGAGGACACTATTGGAACGATCACGGTGGCCAACCGCACACCGGGCGGGTTCAATTCCGAAGATGAACGGCTGCTGACCACCCTGGCGGCCAATGTGGTCATCAGTCTGGAGAATGCCCGGCTTTATGAAGCCGAACAGGAGCGGCGGCAGGTTGCCGAAGGACTGCGGGATATTCTGGCGGTGCTCAATTCTGATCGGCCGCTGGAGGACATTCTCCGTCAGGTGATCCGGCAGGCAGTGCAATTATCCGGAGCGGATGCCGGAGCGATGTATGCCCTGGTAGAAGAAAGCTCACTGGTGGGGGTGATCTCCGAGTATCAAATGCCGGAAGCGTTCTCTTCCTTGAGTACCTTTCCTCTCTCCAATGTGCCGGCCCATGGGAACATTCTTCAGGGAGACCATTTCATCATGGAGGAGATCGAGCCCCTCAATGAGGAGGAACGGTCGGAATTATCCAATTTCTCCCGCTTGATCAGCCAGCATTTCCAGGCTTCTCTGACCATCCCGGTAGTGGTGAAAGAGGCCATCTTCGGCGCCATCACCCTTTACTATCAGCGCCCCCGCCGCTTTTCAAAGGAGGAGATCCGCCTGGCCTATTCATTTGCGGACCAGGCAGCCCTGGCGATCGAAAATGCCGATCTGCGCATCCAGGCCGAGCAGTCCGCTGTGGCCGAAGAGCGCAACCGTCTGGCCAGAGACCTCCATGATGCGGTCACCCAGACCTTGTTCTCGGCCAGTCTGATTGCGGAAGTCCTTCCCCGGATTTGGGAGAAGGACCCTGCTGCCGGCCGGAGCCGCCTGGAGGAGCTGCGCCAGCTTACCCGGGGCGCACTGGCGGAAATGCGCACCCTGCTGATGGAACTGCGGCCGAAATCTGTCCTGGAGACAGCATTTGATGAACTGCTGGAGCAGCTGACCAGCGCCTTCAACGGTCGGACACGCATTCCTATTGAGTATAATTTAGACAGTCAGGGAGAGGTTCCTGATCCAGTGAAAGTTGCCCTTTACCGCATCCTTCAGGAGGCATTGAACAACATTGCCAAACATGCCCGGGCTGAACAGGTCAGCATCGATATCCGCCTCAGGCAGGACTGCGCCAGGGTAAAGATCATCGATAACGGCAAAGGCTTTGACCCCGATGCGATTCCAGCTGACAGCCTGGGGCTGGGCATTATGAAGGAACGGGCAGCCGAAATCAACGCCGAGTTCGCCATCACCAGTGAACTCGACAAAGGCACTGAGATCGCTGTAGTTTGGACAGCAGATGAGGAGAAAAATCATGAGTGAAGATACACTGATCAAGGTTATGCTGGTGGATGACCATAATGTGGTCCGCAGCGGGCTGGCTGCTTTTTTAACGGTGTTTGATGACTTATCTTTGGTCGGAGAGGCTTCCCATGGGGAAGAAGCTGTCCAGAAAGCGGCTGAGCTCTCACCGGATGTCATTCTCATGGACCTGGTCATGCCCGGGATGGATGGCGCGGAAGCCACCCGGACCATCCTGGAGGAGCACCCCGATATTCAGGTGATTGCTTTGACCAGCTTCAAAGAAAAAGACCTCATTGAGCGGGTGATGGAAGCGGGGGCGATTGGTTATCTGCTAAAAAATGTGGGTGCCGATGAGCTGGCGGAGGCCGTCCGCGATGCCTTTCAAGGCAAGCCCACCTTGGCCCCGGAAGCCGCCCAGGCGCTGATCCAGAAAACCCGCAAACCGAAAAACCAGGTTGAAGAGCTCACCCCGCGGGAAACACAAGTCCTCCAGCTGATGGCTGAGGGAATGACCAATCCGGAGATTGCCGACCAGCTGGTGATCAGCAATTCCACTGTCAAATTCCATGTCAGCAGTATCCTGGGGAAGCTCAATGTGGACAGCAGAACGGAAGCGGTGGTCTATGCCTTCAAGCACAACCTGATTGACTCTGATTAAACTCACTGCCTGGTCGGCAGGAGAGGTTGCTCCCTCCCGAACCCACCAGTCTGCAAACTCCCCACCCGCCTGATTGCGGATGGGGAGTTTTGCTGTAGCATACCCCTGACAAACCTGGAGGAAAACTATGGACAAAAAACAGCGCTTTTTGATTGAGGCCAGACTGGGGTTGGCTATTTTAGCGGTCAGTGCAGTGCAATCGCTGTTAGCCGCCCAGCAGATGATCTCATCCTATCTCGCCAGCCGCCGTTAGGTGGCAAGATGCCGGAATGACTTTTCAGAGAAAAGGTCCTTTGAGCCCATGAGAAAACAATGGTACCAGGTACTGTACGAACACTTTGAGGCCTATGATCAGGAGCCATATACACAGAACACCCCGGCGGAGGTTGATTTTTTGGAGTCCGTCATCGGGGAGGACACCTGGGGAAAGATCCTTGATGTCGGCTGCGGTACAGGCAGGCATGCCTTGGAGCTGACCCGCAGGGGCTACCCGGTCACCGGTTTGGATTTATCGCCGGGACTGCTGGCTCAGGCTGTGCGGAAAGCAGAGCTGGAGCACCTCGAAGTTGAGTTCATTCAAGGGGATGCCCGGAAGATGAACTTTAGGGAGCAGTTTCAAACCGTGATCATGCTCTGCGAGGGCGGGTTTTCCCTGATGGAAACCGATGAGATGGACCGCATGATCCTGCGCAATATCTTCCGGGCTTTGAAACCAGGGGGACAATTGATCTTCACCGCGCCGAACGCGGTCACTATGCTGACAGATCTGGAGAACAATCCTGGATTTGACCCCCTCACCCTCCGGGAGAGGTTCACGCTGGAAACGGAAAACGGGCTGGGAGAAACCATTGAACTGCAGTGCACGCAGCGCTACTACACAGTGGCGGAGCTTCGCTGGGTGCTTCGATCGCTCGGGTTCCGCCAGGTGGAATACTTTGCGGTCACCGGAGATGGATACACCCGGGAAGAAACTCTCAACAGGGATCAGTTTGAAATTGGGCTGACTGCCCGGAAACCGGCAAACCACACTTAATAAGGAGATTCTGATGTTGAACACATTGATCAGTATTGTCCTGATGCTGCATGGACTGGTCCATATCTGGTACATCGTGCTGGCCCAGGGATGGGTTGAATTCCAGGCGGATATGGGCTGGACAGGGTCTTCCTGGCTGTTTTCCAGCTGGATGGAGGAAGGTATGCTGGTTTGGCTGGCCACAATCTGCTATGGGCTCTCTGCAGCGGGTTTTTTCGTCGCTGGTGCAGGGAGTCTGGGAAATCAGGAATGGTCCCGCCCCTGGCTGATCGGGTCGGCGCTGTTTTCTTCCCTGATTCTGATTCTTTTCTGGGATGGGCGCCCCGGCATGCTGGTTGAGAAGGGCCTGCTGGGCCTGTTGATCAATCTCGCCGTGCTGATCTATTTCTGGGCGGCATAGATATGATCAGCGGTAGGAAAGGAAGAATGAGCCCATTCTGGAAAGCGGTCCTGTATCTGATTCTGTTTTTCCTGGTGTTCTTTTCATCGGGCTGCCGGGTTTTCGAGCGGATCAACCGCTCTTCTTCTGTGGGCACGGATACGCTGCAGTACGCGGAATTCCCACCGGAAATCGTCTCCGCAAGACGGGGGGCGGTGCTCATCGAGGTTCCCCCGGTTTATGAATTGATGCAGGTCGGTCTGGCTCTGACCGATGTCAGCCAGACGCAGCCCTTCCGGTATACACATCCTGACACCGAGTATTACCGGAAAATGATGGAAACCTTTGGAGACGATCGGGATCATCCCTGGATCACCGCTTTGAATGAGTCCATGCAAAGCCCCACCTCTTACCGGGCGATCTTTGCCTACCAGCTGACGGAGGAGGGCATTGAGGGCCCGGATTCGTACCACGTTGATCACCTTTCTGCGGCGTTTCAGCCCCAGCTCGATCTGATGGCAGATTTCGCGGAAGAGACAGGGTTTATGGATTTCTACCGACAGCACAGGCCTTTCTATGAAGATGAGATCAGGCGCTAACGGGAGGCGGTACCGGTGGAAGCGATCTGGAAATTTATGGAGGAAAATTTTTCCCGGACAGTGGACTGCTACCACATCGTGCTTTCTCCCCTGATGGTGGGGACCAACAACACCGTGCAGTATGTCGACCGGGATCATCAATACACCGAGATTCTGCTTTTTGTTCCCAGCCCGCTGGTGATGCAAAACCATCCGCTGATTCCAGCTGAGACGGCGGACCTGGTGTTGACCCGATCGGTTTTCACAGAAATTGATCATAATTATGTCAACAGGGCGACCGATCGCCATCTGGAGGACATTGACCGGGCCATGCGGAGGCTGGCCGATTGGCATACTGGATCCGGGTATCCAACCGCCGCCCGGAAGTTTGATGAATATTTCACCTGGGGGATATTTCTGCCCTGGGCCGGGGAGTACTACCCGGATAAGCAGTATCGGGAGATTTACCAGGTAACTCTGCAGCATATGGAACAGCGGGGTTTCATCCAGTTCGAAGCATTTGCAGAGGAGCTGCTCCGACTTCACGCTGAGAACCCCGAGAAACCGCTTGAGGAGCAGATTCCGGCGATGATCGCCTGGATGGCAGATCAAAGATAGGCCGTTGATAGCGCTGATCCCGGGGGTGGAGGCTGATGCTTCGGGTTGAATCCCTGCTGACGACGGGGTACCTGACCGTTCGACCAGGACATTTCCTGCCCGGTGCGATGGATGCAGGACTCCCCGCCTGCCTGATGCAGGCGGAGGGTTCCAGCATTAAACTGGGGGTATGATCAGTCAGACTCATTGAGGCACACATGCTGCTTTCACAACCAATCCAACGCGTAAAGACAATTTATCATCAATACCCGACCCAGTTCTGGGTGGTGATTGGAAGCTCCTTCATCGATCGGGTGGGTGGGGCATTGATGTTCCCCTTCTTTTCCCTGTACATCACCAGGAAGTTCGACGTGGGGATGACCGAGGTGGGCGTGCTCTTTACCCTGTTTTCGGTCACCGGGATGCTGGGGAGCACGCTGGGCGGAGCGCTGACGGATCACCTGGGCAGGAAGACCATGATTATCCTCGGCCTGGTGGTCAGCGGCTTGACCAGCCTGGGGATGGGGCTGGTCAACACCCTGCCCCTCTTTTATCTGATGGGCGGGATATCGGGGTTATTCGCCGATGCGGCCGGCCCGGCCCGCCAGGCGATGCTCACGGATCTGCTGCCTGCCCGTCAGCGGGCAGATGGGTTCGGCATCATGCGGGTGGTCATGAATCTGGCCGTGGCGATCGGTCCGGCAGTGGGGGGATTGCTGGCGGCGGCTTCCTACCTGCTGCTTTTTGTGATTGACACCATCACCAGCCTGATCACGGCCCTGATTGTTCACCGGGCTGTGAAGGAAACCCGACCGTCGTCGGACGAGGCTGAATCCGGCAGTGCAGGATTGGCAGCCACATTCCAGGGGTATGCTGGCATTCTCCGCAATGCGCCTTTTATGCTTTTCCTGCTGTTTTCTCTGATTTCGACTCTGGTCTACACTCAGATGTACAGCACGCTGTCGGTCTACCTGCGAGATTTCCATCAGGTGCCGGAGCAGGGATTCGGCATGTTGATGAGTTTAAATGCCGCCATGGTGGTGCTGCTGCAGTTCCCCATCACCCGCTGGATCAAGCGTTTTCCTGCCCTGCTGGTGATGACTGCCGGAACGCTGTTGTATGCTGTTGGCTTTGGGATCTACGGCTTGGTCGGCTGGTATGGATTTTTTCTGTTGGCGATGGTGATCATTACCACCGGTGAAATGCTGGTTGCGCCTACCGGCCAGGCCCTGGTCGCCCGTTTTTCTCCGGAGGATATGCGCGGCCGCTATATGGCAGTGATGGGGTTTTCCTGGATGATCCCTTCCGCGTTGGGTCCGCTGGGCGCGGGACTGATCATGGATCATGGGGACCCGCGCTGGATCTGGTATAGTAGCTTTGTGCTGGGGTCTGCAGCAGCTGCAGGGTTCCTGTGGCTGAAACAGCGGGGACAGGCTGGGGAGGGGCGAGAAGCCAACGCCGGGGTGTAATTGTTAATGTCAGCGAAAGGAGAACTGATGGGCTCGAATGAGTTGATTGTCACCCGAAATTTGACCAAAAAATTTCAGGAGCTGGTGGCGGTGGACCGCCTGTCCATTCAGGTCCAGGAAGGGGAGATCTTTGGCTTTCTGGGGCATAACGGTGCTGGAAAGACGACCACCGTACGGCTGATGAATGGCTTGCTCAAGCCTGATCAGGGAGAGATCCGCATTTTTGGGCTTTCTCCACAGCAGGATGGACCCAGCATACGCGCCAGGATCGGGGTGCTTCCCGAGGTGCCGGCGCTGGAAGAACGGCTGACCGCGCGGGAAAACTTAGCCATTTTTGCTGATCTCTACGGGGTGAATGCAAAGTTGATCGAGGAGCGGATCGATGGTTTGTTGACGCGGTTTAACCTGACTGACCGGGTGGATGACCCGGTATCCGAATACAGCAAGGGGATGAAGCAGCGCCTGGCTCTGGCCCGCACTCTGCTGCATGACCCGGAGCTGCTCTTCCTGGATGAACCCACCGCCGGGCTGGATCCGGTTTCCGCCCGGGATGTTCAGGATTTGAGTGCTGCGCTCAGCCGCCAGGGGAAAACCATTTTTCTTTGCACGCACAATCTGCAGGAGGCGCAGCGGCTCTGCCACCGGGTGGCGGTGCTCCGGGAGGGCCGGGTGATTGCCCTGGGAACCCCGGAGGAGCTCTCCCGGCGGATCAGGGGCCGGGCCCAGGTGAAAATCGAGGTGGATCGGGCGAAGGTCCGGCAGGCCCTGGAGGTCATCCACCGCCGGGACCTGGAGGCCGAGGCCGACGGTGACGGCGGCAGGATAAAAATCACCGGGCTGCATCGAAATGCTGTGCCGGAGCTGGTGGAAGCGCTGACGTCCTCCAGCGTGGCCATCTATCAGCTCCGTCCTGTGGAATCCACATTGGAGGACGTCTATTTTGCCCTGCATGAAGAGGAGGGAGACCGATGAATTCTCGAGCGGTGCGCGCAGTCATTCGGAAAGATCTGCTGGGGGTGGTCCGCAGCCGGGGGGTGATGATTCCCATGATCATCGTTCCGCTGATCTTTTTTGTCCTTATCCCGCTGCTGACCTCCCTGGCACCGGGGTTGGTGAACATGCCGGGGATGAATATGGGGGAATTTACCGAGTTTATCAGCCGTATGCCGGGGGGGCTGCAGCGCACACTGGCGCCTTATAACCAAGAACAGACCATCCTGGTGATGATGCTGGTTTATCTCTTTGCACCCTTTTTCCTGATTGTGCCTTTGATGGTCTCCAGTGTCATCGCTGCGGACAGCTTTGCCGGCGAAAAGGACCGCAAGACGATCGAAGCTTTGCTGTACACCCCGCTGACTGACCGGGAGCTGTTTTTGAGCAAGATCCTTTCCGCCTGGATCCCGGCGCTGCTGGTTTCACTGCTGGGATTTGTCATCTACGGACTGACTGCCAACATTGCCGGCTGGAGGGTCATGGGGCGGATCTTTTTTCCCACCTGGATGTGGGTGGTGCTGGTGGTCTGGGTGGCCCCGGCGGCGGCCGGTCTGGGTCTATCCAGCATGGTGCTGGTTTCCAGCCGGGTGCAGGGGTTCCAGGAGGCCAATCAAATCGGTGGGGTGGTCGTGCTGCCGATCCTGCTGCTGGTAATCGGCCAGGCGGCAGGGGTGATGTACTTCAGCACCGGCCTGGTGATTTTGGTCGGGGCCTTCCTCTGGGTGGTGGATGGTGTGCTTTTCTGGCTGGGCGCGAAAACCTTCCAGCGGGAGCGGATGATTACCGGAGTCTAGAGGCTGACCGGCATGTGGGGGACGGATAAAGAGGGGTCGAATACGGAGAGGTCATGAGGAAGCTGGGACGAATTGCTGTCGTTATCGTCGCTGTGCTTACAGTTCTCCTGGGTGTTTCTGCGCTCAGTAATCTAGGACTTCCGGAGCAATCGGGGATTGTAGCAAATTTAAGCGATCATGAAAAAGCCCGTCTTGCGGAGTATTTTCATCTCCGGGAGGCACTGGGAAATCAAGTCTGGCCGGGGTGGGGGTCCGCTGATATCCCGGTGATCGTCTACAACGAAGAATATGCTTTTCTGGTTGGATATCCGGATGCACCGCCGGAGGGCTGGAGGATGGTTCCCTCGGGAGAAACACGGGGCGGTTCCTGGCAGCTGGTGCCGGAGGATGACTTCTTTGGGGAGGTGTACTACCGGCAGCGCCTGGAGGAAGGCGGAGGTACACCGGAAAATTTTACCGTTCAGGTGGGTGGTCGCTGGGTGGCCACTTTGATGACCCGGGAATACACCCGGATCCGGATGGTGAGTGATCTCAAAGAGGAGCTTCCTGCTCCGCTGCAGCATATTGTGCCCTATCGTCTGGTCTGGGAGCTGCTGCTGGGAAGCACGGAGACCTACATCGGCGGACTGGCTCATGAGAGCTTCCATGCTCTGCAGGGCATGACCGTACCGGAAGTGTTTCAGAAGGCAGAATCGGTCCATTTTCTGACCGGGGGGTATCCCTGGGAGGATCAGAGCTTCCAGGACTCCTGGGAAGAAGAACTGCAGCTGCTTTATCAGGCGGCATCTGCTGAGTCAGAGGATCAGCTCCGTTCCCTGACCCGTCAATTTCTGGCACAGCGCCAACAGCGCAGGGATTCCTTTTCACTGTCTCAAGAGCTGATAGATTATGAACGCAAGCGGGAATGGCTGGAGGGGATGGCGAAATATGCCGAACTGGAGATCCAGAAAGCTGCCGCTGCAAGCTCCACGTACCAGCCGGTGCCAGCGGTCCTCCAGGACGGGGATTTTAATCGCTATCAGGACCGGAACCGCTACTGGCGTCAGCAGCTTAGCGAGTTGAAGAGGTCAGCGGGCAGGGAGGGGGACGCCCGGTTTTACTACAGCGGATTTGCCCAGGGTGTGCTGCTGGACCGCCTGTTTCCTGGCTGGAAAGATCGTCTCTGGACGGAGGAAGTCTGGCTGGAGGAGCTGCTGCAGGAAGCGGTCGATAGTCCTTAGCAGGAACAAGCAGATTCTCAAGCCAGGGAGAGAAGGGACCACACTTCAATACACTCAGCTCCGATGGGGTTGGCCTAGATTCTGGTCGATCGACCAGGGATAATTCCCACCATTGGGACGGTGATACTTTTCCCGGATATTCTTATCCTGTTATTAAATAGATCGGAGCCGCTCCTCGCCTTTGCCTGATCAGGCACGGCGGAGGGGAAAGCTGGAAAAGGAAATCACCCGGTATGAAAATTATCTTGGACAGCCTGAGCAAACGCTACGGGAAAGAGGTCTGGGGAATCCGGGACCTCAACCTGGAGATCCAACCCGGTGTACTCGGTCTGCTGGGGCCGAATGGAGCCGGCAAGTCCACCCTGATGACATTAATTGCAACGATCACAAAGCCCACCAGCGGTCGGGTGATCTGGAATGGGTTTGATCTTCGGGAACACCCCAACAAGCTCCGCAATGTGCTGGGGTATTTACCGCAGGACTTTGGGGTTTATCCCCAACTGAATGGCGTTGAATTCCTGGAATATATGGCTGCCCTCAAGAATCTTCCCCTGTCTGAGACCTCCGAGAAAATCAACCAGCTGCTGGATCTGGTAAATCTCGGTGATGCCCGCAATCGGCCTCTGAAGGAGTATTCCGGTGGCATGAAACAGCGCATCGGAATTGCCCAGGCGCTGCTGAACGATCCCCGGGTGCTGATTGTGGATGAACCCACCGCCGGCTTGGATCCCCAGGAACGTGTTCGCTTCCGTAATTTGCTTTCGGATCTTGCCGGGGAGCGCATCGTGATCCTCTCCACCCATATTGTGCCGGATGTAGAGGCGGTGGCGACGGATATTGCCGTCATTCGCAATGGACAGCTCATCCAGCATGCTCTTCCTGAAGAACTGCTGGGACAGGTAGAGGGAAAAGTCTGGCAGGTGATAATCTCCAGCGAGCAGTTGATGGATCTCAGAAAAACGTCCCTGGTGGGCAGTGTGATGCACCGCAGCAGTGGGATTCAAGCCCGCGTGATCGCTGACAATCCGCCCCTTGAGGGGGCAGAAGCTCAGGATCCCACCCTGGAAGATGCCTACCTGAACTGTATTCACCGCAGCGGACAGGAGAGCGGGATATGAAAAGGCTCCGGGAGCTGTTGGCAACCATCCGGGCTGACTTTCTGGAACGGACCCGCCGGTATTCATTTTTAATAACGCTCGGCGTCATGATCTATCTCGGATTTCTGGCGGTGCCATCCGCGGATTCCGGGGTGATTACCCTGGATCTCGGGGGAATCCGGGGTGTTTACAACTCAGCCTGGATTGGCAGTTTGACTGCACTGCTGAGCACCATGGTTTTCAGCTTGCCCGGATTTTATCTGGTCAAGGGTGCCGTCACCCGTGACCGCCGAACCCGGGTGGGTAAAATACTGGCAGCAGCTTCTTTGAGAAAGCTCACCTATATTGGTGGAAAAGTTCTCAGTAATTGGTTTTACCTGGCAGCGGTCACAGGGTTAGTGCTGCTCTCTGCGGTTGGAATGCAGCTGGTGCGTGGTGAGGTGATTGCCATTCACCTCTGGGACATCGCCGCTCCCTATTTGCTTCTTACGCTTCCAATGATGCTGCTGGTTGCGGCGGCGGCGGTCTTTTTTGAGACCATTCCCTTCCTTTCCGGCGGTTTTGGCAATCTGGTTTATTTTTTTCTCTGGGTCCTGACGATCATGATTTCCCTGGCCGGAGTCTCTTTTGGTCCGCTGGGGGATATCCAGAATCCTGTCAATGACCCCTTTGGGGTTTCCCTGGTGGGAGCCAGTATGCATCGGGCCGCCCGGGCGGCGTTTCCGGGGAAAAACCTGGATTTCGGGGTGGGCTACACCACCCTGGAGGGCGGCGTGGAGACATTTCTCTGGTCGGGGATGGACTGGACGCTGTCATTGGCAGCCAGGCGCTTGCTCTGGATTGGAGCGGCGGTTGCCATTACCGGCCTGGCAGGATTACTATTTGACCGCTTTGATCCCGCTCGAATAGGAATGCAGCGGGGTTCTGGAAAGGGGTTGATAAAAAAATGGGGGCAGAGGCTGTCCGCGGTGTCGCTGCCCTGGGGCAGCGCTGAATGGATCGATTTCGGGAAGCTGCCGGGGATTCTCCGGCTGACTGCCGCCGAGGTGAAAATGGCGTTTGTCAATCAGCCCTGGTGGTGGTTCCTGGGTGCGCTGGGTTTGCTGATGGGAGGGCTTTTTTCTGCAAACTACCAGTCGCTGCGGGGTGTTTGGATCGCCAGCTGGATCTGGCCGATTCTAGTGTGGTCTAAATTTGGAATTCGGGAGAAGCTGCACAGAACCGGTCCTGTTGTCTTTTCATCTCCTGGACCGCTCCGGAAGCTTTTACCCGCCCAGTGGCTGGCTGCAGTCCTGATCACCGGAATCAGCGGGGCGGGTGCGGCTTTCAAGCTGGCCATGCTGGGTAGGAGCCTGCACCTGATGGCCTGGTTTGTGGGCGTGATCTTCATCAGCACCCTGGCGGTCAGCCTGGGCGTGATTACCGGCAGCAGCAAGACGTTTGAAGCTCTCTATGTGGTAATTTGGTATCTCGGTCCGGTGAGCGGTCTCACCGAGGCAGATTTCTTTGGCGTTACCCAGGCGGCAGTCCATCAGGGAGTGCCCCTGTACTACCTGGGGATCTCCGGGGTGCTTTTCGCTGGCATGTATTTTTGGCGCTGGATGACCCTGTATCAATCATGAAATTGTAATTGTTATCAAGGACATGGAGGTAATCAAGATGACAGATCAAATTTATTTGCAAATCGAGGACGTCACCAAGCATTTTGGGGAGGTCAAAGCAGTCAATGGTGTTTCCCTGGAAGTGCATGCCGGTGAGATCTTTGGTTTGCTGGGACCCAACGGCGCCGGGAAAACCACCCTGATCCGCTCGGCGCTGGACATCATCAAACCCACCTCGGGGGAGATTACCCTCTTTGGCGGTCCCATGACCGAGGAAAAAAAATCCCGCATTGGCTACCTTCCCGAGGAGCGGGGCTTGTATGATGAGATGACCCTGGGGGACACGCTGATTTACCTCGGTCAGCTGAAAGGGCTGTCCGGTTCGAAAGCCCGCTCGCTGTCAGAGAACTACCTCAAAGAGCTGGAACTCTGGGAGGCCCGGGACCGAAAAATCCAGGCATTGAGCCGGGGGATGTCCCAGAAAGCCCAGTTTATCGCCGGGATCATGCATGAGCCGGATTTGATCATTATCGATGAGCCCTTCAGCGGGCTGGATCCGGTCAATACCCGGATGATCAAAAAGCTGCTTTACCGGATGAAAGACCGCGGTGCCGGGATCATCATGAGCACCCACCAGATGCATCAGGTGGAGGAAATGTGCTCCCGGATTTTCCTGATTAATCGGGGAGAACGGGTGTTGTACGGCTCACTGGAAGAGATCCGGGGCAGGTTCACCACCAATGCAGTGGAGGTGGATCTGCGGGGCGAGCTGGATGGGATCGACGGCGTGGACCAGCTCACCCCCCGGAACGGCGGCTACCGGATGGTGCTGAACGAGGGAGTGAAACCCGAAGAGGTGCTGCAGCGCCTGGTAGCGAACCCCCGGGTGACGGTGGAGCGCTTTGAGCGGGACGAAGTCAGTCTGGATGAGATCTTCGTTCGTGTGGTGGGCGGAGACGCTGTCCAGTCGGAGGAGGTGTCCGCATGAGGAAGATCTGGCTGGTTGCGAAGCAAACCTATCAGCAGCGCATCCGATCCCGGACATTCCTGCTGCTGACTTTCGGGATTCCCCTGCTGATGGTGATCGCCGGTGCGATTCCCATTGTGAGTGAATTCCGGGGAGACCTGCCCCGGGTGGGGATGGTCGATTTGACCGGGGAAATGAGCCCGCTCCCGCAGGTGGAAGTCAATGGTGAAACGCTCAATCTGCAGTTCTATGCGGACCAGGAGGCAGCCAAATCGGCTTTTGAAGACAATCAGATTGGCGGGTTTCTGGTTGTGCCTGGTGAATACTTCCAGGGGGAATCCCCGCAGTATTTTGGGAGTGAAGAACCCAATGAGCGTTTGATCACCGGGTTGGAGAAAGCCGTTCGAAAGGCCTACTTATCCGGGCAGCCGGATTGGCAGAGAGCCCGTATAGAGGAAGCCGCGGCAGTGACATATCAGTCTCTGGATTCCCGAGAGGAGATCTCGGAGGGACCGTCGGTGATCATCCGGGTGGCCACACCGATCTTTCTGGCCTTTGTTTTTGTGCTTTCAGTATTCACCGGCGCCAATCAAATGGGGTCTGTGGTGGTGCTGGAAAAGGAGGAGCGGGCCATGGAAATGGTGATCACCTCGATCTCTCCCTTTGATCTGGTTGCCGGGAAGGTGCTGGGGATGACCCTGCTCAGCCTGACCCAGATTGCGGTCTGGGTGGCAGCGGCCGTTCTCGCTGTGGGATTGTTCTTTGCGGATGATCTTGCCGGTCATCCCATTTCCATCCCCTGGCAGGCCCTGCTCTGGGGTGGACTCTTAGGTGTGCCGGGATATTTCCTGTTCGCCTCCATTGGGGCTGGGCTGGGCATCATCGCCGGGGATATCGAGCAGGCCCGCCAGCTGGCCGGGATGCTGGGTTTTCTGGGCATGGCGCCGCTGTACTTTATGGGGGTCGTGGTCACTGCCATTGATGGACCTCTGGCGGTTGGCTTGACTCTTTTTCCGCTCACCGCGCCGACGATCACCCTCTTCCGGCTGGCGCTGACGGATATCCCGTTCTGGCAGCTGCTGAGCAGTCTGGGGATTCTACTCCTCTGTCTGACGGCCAGTGTCTGGGGTGTCTCCCGGGTGTTCCGGGCGACCATGCTGCTTTACGGTCAGAAATTAAAGCTTCCCCAGATCTGGGAAGCGGTAAAACAATCTGGAACTGCGTGACGGATGGTTTGCGAAGGAGTGAACAATGAATAAGGTACTGGTGATTGCGAAACGAGAATTTATCCAGCGGGTGCGGAGCCGGGCTTTCCTGATTGGTGCTATCGGTACTCCGCTGATTCTGCTGGTGATCTGGTTTTTCACCGGGAATCTCGGTGCCCCGACATCGGGTCCAGAAGTGGAGGAACCGCTGGCCGGGGAGGATCTCCAGGGTCAGATTGGGTATATTGATCATCCCGGCTTGATCCAGGAAGTGCCGGAGGAACTCCCCGGGGAACGCTTCCGGGCCTATGCAGGTAGAACTGCAGCGGAAGAAGCGCTGCGGGCCGGGGAGATCGAAGCTTTTTATGTGATTCCGGAAGGATACCGGGAGAGCGGTGAAATCCGGCGGGTGAGCTTGAGGCTGCCGACGGCTCCACCGGAAACCGGGCCTTTTGAACTGCTGTTAATCCGGAATCTGTTTCCGGAAGAGGACCCGGAACGGCTGTTCCAGCTGCAGGAGCCTTTCCGCGGGAATGAGCCGGTCTTCCAATCCCTGAATGCTGAGGATCAAGCGGGAACGGGAGGGGGAGGCTTTAACATGATGCCTTTCATCGTCACCATGTTTGTCTTGATCCCGTTGTTTACCGGAGGCGGGTATCTGCTTCAGAGCCTCGGTAAGGAAAAAGGCGAGAAAGTGATGGAGGTGCTGCTGGTCACCGTCCGCCCCCGTCAGCTGCTGACCGGGAAGCTCCTTGGTTTGGGTTTGCTGGTCGTCGTTCAGTATGTCATCTGGCTGCTGATAGGCGGTATTGCCCTGACCCTGCTGTCGGAGGATCCGCTGGGAGCCCTGCCCGGGTTGACTCTTACCGCTGCTGATGTTGCTTTGATCCTGCCTTTTGCCCTGGGAGGGTTCTGTCTCTACGCTGCCCTGATGGGTGGTATCGGCGCCCTGGCGCCGGATCTGGAAGGGGGGCGCAGCTGGACGTTTCTGATCACCCTGCCGATGATGATCCCCCTGTATTTCTGGGCGGCAATCACCGGCAATCCCCAGGGGACCTTGGCGGTGGTCCTGAGCATCTTTCCCTATTCCTCCCCGGTGGCCATGCTGCTGCGGCTGACTTCCGCTGCTGTGCCCTCCTGGCAGATTGCCGCCAGCCTGGGTTTGCTGGCCCTGGCGGTTGTGGGAACGCTGCTGCTGATGGCGCAGCTTTTTCGGGCCCAGACCCTGCTCAGCGGGGAGCCCTTATCGCTGGGGCGTTTCTGGTCTGCCCTGACTGCCGCCTGATCACGGATTCCGGGAATCACCCGCAGTTGCTGAAGGGCCGGCCTGGTCGGTTGAACAGGGCTGAACCTGCCTTACAGGACAGCGGGAATTCTCCCCTCCTGACGGATGAATTTTCAGGAGGATTTCATTACCATCAAATAATAGGAATCCATCTACAAATTATTTGGGAGGGAAAAGTGAACAGGAATATTCGGAAAACAAGACAGCTGCTGCTCGTTCTAGGGGCGCTTTCCGCTGCGGCTGCTGGCTGCCTGATAACCGGGTCCAATGTCAGCATGGAGTCCATGTCGGAGACGATTCCGCTGGATGGGATCCAGGAAGCTGCCGTCGAGCTCCGAATGGGTGCCGGTGAAATGAGCATTGAATCGGGAACAGATGCCCTGATGGAGGGCCAGTTCCGCTACAGCGACAGCGACTACGCGCCGGTGATCGATTACACCACGGTCAGCGGGAGCTCAGCAGAACTGGTCATTGAGCAGAAGGAAATTACCCAGTTTAATCTCGGTACCGATTATCGTCTGGAGTGGGACTTGACTTTCAATAATGAGGTCCCGCTGGATTTGTATATTGCTTTAGGGGCCGGCCAGAGCACTCTGGACCTGGACGAGCTGACAATGACCGCCCTGGAATTGGATCTGGGTGCCGGTGAGGTTGAGATCAGTCTGGGCGGAAACCTCACTGAGGATCTGGATGTGGATATTCAGGGGGGGGTAGGGGAGTTGACCATTAACCTTCCGGATGACACGCCAATCCGGGCAGAGGTTGCTGGTGGACTGGGTGAAATCTACTTCGAAGGGTTAGCATTGGAAGATGGTGCCTACCTGAGTGAAGAATATGGGTCCGGTCCGGCCCTTGAACTGGATATTGAGGGCGGTATTGGAGAAGTCAACCTGGTCGTCAGATGATTAAGACAGCTGACTGCAACAAATTGGGGTGTTTTTACGTATGCTGTACAGTGCTGGTATGCTCCCTGCTGTGACCCCGGACGCATTGCCTGGAAGAAGGCGGGTGTCTGGCAGCGGTGAGTGAGGAAAAGGAGTCATTTATGGACTACGGAAAGATATTTGAGAAAGCCTGGAACCTGATCTGGAAAAACAAATTTATGATCCTGCTGGGCGTGCTGGTGGTCATTGGCGGCGCAGGAGGCGGGGGCGGATCGCGAGGTGCTGTCAGTGGGAACGGGATCGATTTCCAGCAGCCGCCGCGTTTTGAGTTTGACGCTCCCTTTCGGGGAATGGATCTGCCGGTGCTTCCCGCGATTGGGATTGCCCTTCTGGCCCTGATCGCCCTTGCGGTTGGATTGGCGCTGTGGGTGGTCGCCACCACCTCCCGGGGTGGGTTGATTTTCGGCGCCAACACACTCAGCCAGGGGCAAACCACAAACTTTGGGGATTCCTTCCGGGCCGGATGGGCGAAAATTTTCCGTCTGATCGGCATCGGGTTGGTGCCGGCAATTCCTGTCCTGATTCTGGCAGTGATCGCCTTGAGCTCGGTAGGGATTTACGGCGGTTTCAGCCGGGTGCTTACCGAGGGTGAGGTGATCACCGCACCGCGCACCGGTATGTTCCTGCCTGTCGGGATCCTGGCCTGTGTGCTGGTTCCCCTGACACTGGGGCTCAACCTGCTGCGCACGTTTGCCAACCGCGCCTGCATGCTGGAGGATGAAGGTGTTTTTGCCTCCTACCAGCGCGGTTTCAATGTTCTGGTTGAGAATCTGGGGCCGGCCATTGTGCTCTTTCTGATCCAGATTGCTATCAGCATTGCCATCTGGCTGGTCCTGCTGCTGCCCGGGGTCCTGATTGCCCTGTGCTGCCTGCTCTGGCCGCTGCTGCTGCTTATTCAGGGCACCTTCGCCGCCTGGTACTCAACCCTGTGGACGCTGGCCTGGAACCAGTGGACCGGTGTGCCGGAAGTGGTCTCCCCGGAAGCAGCCGGATAGGAAGTTTGGGAAGGAGATTCTTGTTCTGCTTGAGGATTTCCTTCCCGGATGATTGCAGGCATTATCTCAGTTGAAACCAACTCAGATAGAAACCAAGGAATTTTGCTTATGGATAATAATGGCGAACGGAATAAAAAGGAAACTTATACATTCGGCTCCCTCCTCGCTCTGGGAGTGAGCCTGGGCATGATGGTAGGTCTGCTGCTGGAGAACCCCGGTATGGGGCTGTCCCTGGGCCTTGGCCTGGCGGTTCTGGTCAACGCTGTGATAGAAAACCGGGCCAATGAACCCGGTGCGAAGATCGCCGTGGTCATCTCTGCCGTCGCGCTGGCCGCGGTCATCGGATTATGGCTGTGGACCGGTTGATGTCTATCCGGTAACAACGATTGTCAACCTCCTCCCGATTTGTCCAGCAGGGATGAGGATTAGTTTTCTGGAAATGGGTTTTCAGAAAAGGAGATGATGATGAGTAATAATAATTCCGCCAAGAATTCAGGACCCTTCACGTCCGGGGCCTTCTGGTTTGCCGGCTGGTTGTTCACCCTGGGCTTTGCCCAGCTGATCTGGTGGAAGGCGCTGCTGGCCCTGGTGATCTGGCCCTATTACCTTGGAGCGATTATCACACCAATTCCTGGCCTATAGTCGGGATGCTGATTCTCGAGTATTGTCATAACTCATTCCCAGGGCCCCCCCCCTGGGATTTTCTTTGAAAAGCCGGTGGTGATCGGCATGGTAAATAAGTATTAGAAACAATTTGATTCGTGGATTGATTCAGGGAGTTTTAAAAATGTTTCCAGATTCGGTATTTTCTCAATTTTCAGCAGGCGTCCGTTTTGTCCTGGTCCTGCTGATATCTGTAATGTCCGGTGTGCTGGCTGCCAGGGGGATGCCCAGGGGGCCGGTCACTGCCCAGCAGGCGCTGTTGTTCATGGGCCTGAGCTTGCTGCTGGGCTTAATGGCAGGGCTGCTGGGGGGCAGCCTGTGGATGGCGCTGCTGATTCCGGCGGTTACCTTACTGACCATGGAGTTGGCCCGGCCTGATCTAATGGGTCCCACGGTGGGCGCTGTTCGTCTGGATGAAACTTACGGCATCCTCGCTTTCCTGCTTGGCAGAATATTTCCCGCCCTGATGCATTTCCTCAGTGTACTGCTGGGAATCCGCCTGGCTTTGCTCCTCAGCAGATTGATTGAGGAGGATCCTCCGGCAGCCGGTTTGTTCCCAGGCGTGGGTCCAGCTGTCAGCCTGGGATTGCTCACTGCGGCAGTCATTGGCATGGTTGTGATTCTGCTGCTTCCTGGCAGAACACCTCCCCTGACAGATCAAGAAGGGCAGCAGATTCCCGGTTCCATCGCCCGCCTGGAGCAGGTCAGCCTGGGGGGGCAGTCGCAGACCATTTTGATCCGTACCCAGGATCCTGAAAACCCCGTTTTGCTGTATTTGAGCGGGGGTCCGGGACAGAGTGATCTGGGCTATACCAGGGTGCTGTTCGAGGATCTCACGGATGATTTTGTGGTGGTCAGCTGGGATCAACGGGGCACAGGAAAATCCTATCCGGCCCTGGACCCGACGGATGACCTGACGATTGGTCAGGCCGTTGCGGATACCATCGAGCTGACCGACTATTTGAGAGAGCGGTTTGACGAGGAGAAGATTTACCTGATTGGTGAATCTTACGGGACTCTGCTCGGTGTGCTGACGGTGCAGCAGCGCCCGGACCTCTACCACGCCTGGATTGCCAGTGGTCAGATGGTCGACATCCAGGAGACCGACCGCCGGTTGTACCACCGGATGCTGGAGTACGCCGAAGAGCATCAGCTGCCAGAATTGACAGCTCAGATGGAAGCCTATGGGGAACCGCCCTATGAGGATATTCCCTTTGCCAACGGCACCGTGATGGGCTATTACGAAGCCCTGTATGATCCCTACACACCTCCCCGCGCCTATATCGAACAGGGGACAGAAGCCAATCTGGGGCCCATGAACCTGTTCAGCGCCGAGTACAATCTGGTGGATCGCGTCAACGTCCTCAGGGGCTTGATCGATATGTTCACGGTCATGTATCCGCAGCTGCAGCAGATCGATTTCCGGCAGGATGTCAGAGAATTGGAGGTTCCAGTCTACATTCTTGACGGGGCGGCAGAGGTACCGGCCCGCAGGGACCTGACCCTGGAATGGTTTGAGCTCCTGGAAGCGCCGAAGAAACAGCTTTTCACGTTTGAGAATGCAGCCCACTCGGTCGCTTTTGAGCAGTTCCAGGAGCTGGATAGAATTCTAAATAAGGTCATCCTACCCGCCACTTATCCGGATTTCTGATTTCCATATAATCGGCCCACCTGCCCCTCTGACCAGGGTCACTGCTGGACGATCGTCGAGCGGGAATTCCCCCCGAACTGCGGATGCGGTCTCGGGGGGAATTTTTTATCATAGAGGTAGAAGGACATCATAATCAAATCAGGAGTGTGCTGTGAAAACTATCGGAATCGTCCTGGCCGCTTTGACTGGAATGATCTTGATCGCCTGGCTGGGGCTGCAGGTCCAGCCCCGTCCGCTGCCGCCGTTTTCTGGCAGGGCTGTTCAGGCAGAATTGACCTCGGTCCCCGGGGATCTTCCTGCCCCAGTTTCCCGTTTCTATAACCGCGTGTACGGGGAGGAGATGCCGCAGATCCGCAGTATGGTGATCAGCGGCCGGGGAACAATGCGAATTAACGGCATCACCATGCCGGTTCGCTGGCGTTTTTCCCATCAAAGCGGAGAGAACTACCGCCATTATATCGAGACCACCTGGTTTGGATTTCCGATTCTGCGGGTTAATGAATGGTATCTCTCTGGAGCCGGTCGGCTGGAACTGCCCTTCGGCATCAGTGAAGGCCGCCAGGTGGATCAGGGGGCCAATCTGGGGCTGTGGTCAGAAACCTTATGGGCCTCTTCTGTTTGGCTGACCGATCCCCGGGTTGCCTGGAGGGAGGTGGACGAAGATACGGCGACTCTGACAGTGCCTTATGGGGAAGAAACCCAGACGTTCATCGTCCGCTTTGAGCCGGAGTCCGGTCTGGTCCGGTTCCTGGAATCCATGCGCTACAAGGAAGAGGACAGTCAGGTGAAGACTCTGTGGATCAATGAAGCCCGGGAATGGCTGCCTCTGGAGGGAGGACTGCAGCCGGTGGATATCGCTCTGACCTGGTATGACGAGGGAACGCCCTGGGCGAAGCTGCAGGTTGAGGAAGTGATTTACAACGCCGATCTCACTGAATACATTACGCAGAAAGGTCCCTGAGTGATCTATTGGGGAATAATTTTCATGAAGCCTATCAGAATTGCTGCGGCTGGAAGGCAGATTTTGTCGGGTTTCCTGGGATCATCGAGGTGACCCAGGCGCAGTTTTTATCCTGTTTGCTGGTCTGAACCTGGAAAATATCACCCGGTGGCAGGGTCTCTCCAGGGAAATGATCTTGATGGTAAGCTGCCGGGGGCTGGTAAAAATACCCCGGTCAGGAGTGTCCGATGACAGAAAAAGTATTGGTTTCTTATGCCTCCAAATACGGATCGACGGCGGAAATCGCCCAGAAAATTGCCCAGCAGCTGCAGAAGCGGGGGATATCCGCGGCTCTATTACCGGTGGATGAGGTCACGGATCTGGAGGAATATCCAGCAGTGATCCTGGGCAGCGCTGTCTACGCCGGTCAGTGGCGAAAGCCGGCAGCCGATTTTCTCAAGGAACGGGCCGGGGAACTGGCCGCCAGGAAAGTCTGGTTGTTTTCCAGCGGCCCCACCGGCGTGGGGAAACCGGAAGACCTCATGAACGGCTGGCGCTTTCCCGAAAACCTCCAGCCGGTAGCCGATCAAATTCAACCGCAGAAGATCGCTTTTTTTCACGGGGCTTTGGAGGAAGACAAGCTCGGATTTGCCGAAAAGCTGATTGTCAAAGGGCTGAAAGCACCGCTGGGCGACTACCGGGACTGGGAGCGGATCAGCGGCTGGGCAGCTGAGATTGCTGACCGGCTGCGGAAGAATGGACAGGTATAATTCAACCAGCAGGTTTTTTCCCGTCAAGTCAACTCTCAAAAAGGACACAAACATGGATCAAAACAGACTTCGTGCTGCCTCCCGATGGCTGACCTTCCTGGTGCTGGTGCTGCTCAGCGCTGCCCCGGCGGCTGGTCTGCTGTGGGAGGAGCTTTATCAGGATATCCCCTTTGTCAGGGCGGCCTGGCTGGGCAATGACCTGGTCACACTGCTTTTTGCGGTTCCCCTGCTTGGGATTGCCTTGATCCGGAGCATGTCCGGTTTTCCGCGGGCCAATCTCATCCGCCTGGGTGTGCTGGATTATGCCCTTTATACCTATGCGTTTTATCTTTTTGCCGCCGCCTTCAACGCCTTTTTCCTGGTCTATTCCCTGCTGATGACCCTGTCTCTGCTGGGTTTGATTTTTGGGTTGATAGAAATCAAGCCGGAGCAGGTTAAATCCCTTTTCCGGGAAGGTACGCCAGTGCGCTGGATCGGCGGCTATCAGATTTTTGTCGCCCTGGGATTGAGCGTTGTGTACCTCCTTCAGGCTGCGGATTTTATCCTCCGCGGACGGATCCCGGAGATCATCCTGAAAACCAATCATGTCACCCATATTGTCCCGGCATTGGATTTGACTTTTGTTGTTCCCTGGCTGCTGCTGGGCGGGATCTGGATCTGGCAGCGGAAACCCTGGGGGTATGTGATCAGCGCTGTCATGGTGGTCAAAGGGGTGCTGTATATGCTGGCACTCACGGTGGCGTCACTTTCCGGAGTGCAGGCTGGTTTCCCGGAATCGGCAGCGGAGATTCCCCTCTGGGGGACGCTCTGGCTGGGATTTGTGATTTCGGGGATTGTCATGCTGGTCAACAGCCAGCAGGGTCAACACCATGACCTGCAGGTTGAGAAAATCTCAGCAGACCCGGAGCAGTAACATTACCTGAGGAAAGCTATGAGCAATAGAAAATTGGTATTGAAAAAATTTGGCTCCCCAAAGGTGCTGGAGGTGGTGGAAGAACCCCAGCTGCCTGAGCCCGGTCCCGGTGAGGTGCGGGTGAAGACGCTGGCCAGCGGGGTAGCCTTTACAGATGTGATGATCCGTAAAGGGGAGTATCCCGATGTGAAAGAACAGCCGCCCTTTTGCCTGGGATATGACCTGGTGGGGGAGATTGACAAAATCGGCCCTGGGGTGGATCGGTTTAATGTTGGGGACTGGGTGGCCGAACTGACCGTGATCGGGGCTCAGGCGGAGTATGTCTGCCTGGACGCAGCTCATCTGGTGCCGGTGCCTCAGGAGCTGGATCCCGCGCGGGCGGTCAGCCTGGTGCTGACCTACACGACCGCCTATCAGATGCTGGTTCGGGAGGCTGACGTCCAGGCCGGTCAGCGGATCCTGGTGCACGGCGCCGGCGGGGCGGTGGGGAGTGCTTTAACACAGCTGGGCTTGCTCTTCGACCTGGAAGTATTTGGAACCGCCTCGGCGCCGAAACATGACCTGGTGTCTGCTCTGGGAGCGGTTCCGATCGATTACCGGAAGGTGGATTTTACCACTGTGATCCAGGACCTCGACCCCCCGGGGGTGGATGTTGTCCTTGACCACATTGGAGGGACTCATCTGAAAAGATCTCTCCAGACTCTTCGGCCGGGAGGCAAGCTGATCGCTTATGGGTTTTACAATGCCACCATGGGAAAGGGCGGCAGCATCCCGCTGGACTTCCTGCGTCTGCAGCTCTGGAACCTGCTGCCCAATCAGCGCCAAGCGGGTCTGTATTCGATCGGTCCGCTGCGGAAAAAACATCCCGACTGGTTTGCAGAGGATCTGGGATCCCTGTTTCAGCTCGCGCTGGATGGCAGGATCCAGCCGGTCATCTGGAAAAAGATCTCCCTGGAACAGATTTCCGAAGCCCACCGCTGGATCGAGGCAGCAGATGCCCAGGGAAAAATCGTCTGCGTTTTTTAATGGATTCGGGATGATGACAATGCCAGAAAATGTTTCTAAGGATGAGGATCGTTTTCAATTTTCGCTGCTGGGGTTCTTTTTCCTGACATTTCTGATCTCCTGGGGGGTATGGGTGCCGCTGGCTGCCCTCGGTGTGCAAACAGAGTGGAGCAAGGTCGGCGCCTTTGGCCCTTCTCTGGCTGCCCTTCTGCTGGCGGCCTGTCAGCACGAAAAATCCGGTTTGCG
The DNA here is from genome assembly GCA_964603385.1 of uncultured Anaerolineales bacterium. Lineage (GTDB taxonomy): Bacteria > Chloroflexota > Anaerolineae > Anaerolineales > UBA11858 > B10-G9. Next base: position 237,808 of record CAZRUS010000002.1, read on the forward strand.
GGACCTGCTGGGGAAGCTTTTTTTGTGGCGGGTGCCTTGGGGCTGGTACGCTTTTTCGATTCTGGGCCCTCCGCTGATCATGCTGGCTGCCATCCAGATCTACCGCTGGCAGGGAGGGGGAGGGCTGGTGTGGAATGACCCCTCCCAGTGGTATCTGTCCCTGGTGGTATTTTTATATGTGCTGTTTACCAGCGTGATCGGGGAGGAGATCGGCTGGCGGGGATATGCCCTCCCGGGGCTGCTCAGCAGGGTTCACACTCTGGGAGCCAGCCTGCTCGTCGGCGCGGTCTGGGCGCTCTGGCATCTGCCTTTGTTCTGGCTGCCGGGAGACTTTCATCAAGAGCTGCCCCTGCTGGTTTTTTTCCTTCAGGTGGCGGCCTCCTCGGTGATCTACGGCTGGATGTATGTCAACACCCGGGGCAGCCTGCTGCTGCCGAACCTGTTCCATGCGGTGACCAACACCGCGGTCGGCTTGCTGCCGGTGCTGCCGATGAGCACAGGAGGCGATCTGCGTCCGTTTAATACCAGTGTCATCCTGCTGACGGCGATGGCAGCCCTGCTGCCGGTGCTTTTTGGGAAGCGCTTAGTGATTTCACCAAGAAAAAAGGAAAAAAGCTGAATATGAAAAAGAAACTGGGGATATTTATTGGTTTAACGATGCTGTTCAGCGGGGCTTTTTTTTCTTGATTGCCCGGGCAGGGACCATGCAGGCCCAGGGAGGATGGTATGTCTTTGGATTGATGTCTGCGCCGGGTATCAGTGCTCTGATCGCCATGGGTCTAACGGAAAGAACGCTGCGGGGGGTAGGCTGGAAATGGGGGAAAACTCGCTGGCAGCTGCTCAGCATTGCACTTCCCCTGGGGTTGATGGTCATTGTTTATGGGCTGATCTGGCTGACCGGGTTGGGGGGCGTTCCAAACCCTGAATTTGTGCGGGAAATCACTGCGGAGATCGGCTTTCCGGTCTCACGAAACGGGGCGATATTGATCTATGTCCTGGTTTCCAGTGCGGCCGGTCTGGTGGGAACCGCCCTGCCTGCGTTGGGAGAGGAAATTGGCTGGCGGGGACTGCTGCTTCCGGCGCTGTACCGGTCGACTGGTTTTACCGGCGCAGCATTGATCAGCGGTTTGATCTGGGCGGTCTGGCATTATCCCGGGATGCTGCTGGCCGATTATCACGGCGGGGCACCGATCTGGTTTGGCATGCTCTGCTTCACCCTGATGGCGGTGGGATTCAGTTTTGTGCTCGCCTGGTTCCGGCTGAAGACCGGCAGCATCTGGACGGCGATGTTCCTGCATGCCAGCCATAATGTCTTTGTTCAGACAATCTTCACCCCGCTGACAGCGGATACCGGTCTGACCGAATTCTTCGTGGGAGAGTTTGGGGTCGGTCTGGCGGCGGGATATTTGATCGCGGCGATCCTTTTCTGGAAGCTCAGGGAACAGCTGCCGCCTTCTCCCGGATCATTCAGTTAACAACCCCCTCCTATCAAAGCACAATTCACAGCATCCCTGGCCGCTTGGGGGAGATATGAATCCTTCCAGAGACTGGGTTCGAAATCCGCCGGCTGGCTGATGGAAAGCAGCTCCATTTTCGATATCCTGCAAGCAGGAATGAAATCTATCAACAAGGAGCTGGAAAGATGAATAAAACAAAATTGGGTTTGCTGGTTATTGTGGGTGTCGGGGTCTTGCTGGTGCTGATTGTGATGGTCCTCCCGCTGGTCGACCCGGTCACAGCGGAGCCGGCAGCGGCCAGCCCGATGGGCCCGGAAGCGGTGGTGGAAGCTTTCTACACCGACTATCTGGGGTATATCGGGGAGCCGGGAACGGAGAGCTTCCGCAACCCGCTGGTGGATGGGTTCTACCGCGAGAGCGATTTGCTCACCGTCAGCTTCCGGGACCACGTCGATGAGCTGCTCTCAGAGGGCATTCCTGCCGATCCTTTCCTCTGCGCCCAGGATATCCCTGGTTGGATTGATACTGACGGGGTGTTTTTCAGCGAGGAGGGCGCCAGCGTGGTGGTGAGAACCCCCCTCAACCAGCAGGTCTTCACCGTCAACGCCACGGAGGCGGATGGCTCCTGGTTGATCAGCAGCATCACCTGCGGAAGCTCCCCGGATGGCCGGGCAAAGGCGTTTTACAGCTGGTATCTGGCTCAGTTCGGGAACCGATCCCAGGGAGAGATGGTCAACCCGTTGGTTGACGGCACCTACCAGGCAAGCGGACTGCTCTCTGAGAGGCTGCTCAGCCGGTTGGAAGAACTGCTCAGCAGCGGGGAAGGCCCCGCTGCTGATCCCTTTCTGCTGGCCCAGGACCTGCCCCAGGGATTTTCTGTGGATCCGGGCCTCAGCGAAGACACCGCAGTCGTTCACCTGCACTTTGGCGGCGATTCCATCCGCCATCTGCAGGTGAGATTTGTCCGGGAAGAGGGACGTTTGCTGATCGATGCCATTGAGCCGCTGGATTGATCTTCTACCTGGCGCGATGTGAAAAGCGGGAGACAGCCTGATCTGTCTCCCGCTTTTTAATTGAAGCTGGTCTTTCGGGTAGGTGGAAAACCCATCAAGGGTGGGATGTGCTCTGGCCCCGAAAATTTTATACTGGGGGAGAAGATGAGCCTCATAGCGAGCAGTTTCATCTACTCCTCCTTAGGTTTTTAACCCTGATCGTGGAAACCGATCAGGGTTAAAAATTCTACAAGGCCGGGCTGTCCGGAAGCCGTTTGGAGGGATGGTCGGAGGCACTGATGGAAAAGTTTCAGGTCAATACTGCAGGAGGGAGAGTTGGTCAAATCTCGTTTATTATTGCTGGTGACATTGCTGGCAGTGCTGACAGCTGGTTGTACGGTGGAAATCGGGATGTTATCTTCCAGCGTTAACCGGCAAATGCAGGCCAGATATACGTATTTTGATGGAATGAAAAGCAAATCTGTCCGGCTGCAGCAGGGAGATTCTTTGCTGCTGAATTTTGAAGCTGTGGTCGAAAGCGGATCCCTGATGCTCAGACTTCGCGACCCTGACAGGGATGTCATCTGGGAAAAGCAGTACCCCGCGTCGAAGGAAGATTATCGTTCGGCGTATACCCTGGAGGTTCCCCGGACCGGCAGCTACCGGATGGAGGTAGAAGCCGATCAATCTCAAGGCAGCTTTAATCTCAGCTGGGAGGCTCAGTGATCCATTTCTGTGATCCAACCCAAGATCATCAGGAAAAGGAAAGATGTTAAATGAGAAAAAATGTGATTGAAACCAGCGGGTTGAGGAAAGACTACGGGGATGTGCAGGTGCTGAAATCCCTCAACCTGGCCGTACCGGAAAACTCAATCTTTGGGTTTTTGGGTCCGAACGGGGCCGGGAAGACCACCACGATGAAAATATTGCTGGGACTGATCTCCTCCAGCGGGGGGAAAGCGTCCATCTTCGGAAAAGATGTTGACCAGGAAAGTCTGGGCATCCGTCAGGAGATCGGCTATCTTCCCCAGCATCCGGTATTCCCTGCTCATATGACGGCCCGCGAGGTGCTCCACTTTGCCGCCAGCTTTTACCAATCCATAGAAAAACGCCCTGCGAACCGGCGGGTGGAAGAGGCGCTGGATCTGGTTGGGTTAGGTGAAAAAGCCGATCGCTCTGTGCGCGGATTTTCCGGCGGTGAAAGACAGCGCTTGGGAATTGCCCAGGCGCAGATTCACGGTCCAAAACTGCTCATTCTGGATGAGCCGGCGGCTTCCCTTGACCCTTTGGGGAGGCATGATGTGCTCAAAATCATGGAGAACCTGCGGGAACAGGCCACCATCTTTTATTCCACCCATATCCTGGATGATGTCCAGCAGGTCAGCGATACGGTAGCGATCCTTAATCAGGGTCGGCTGGCTGCTCAGGGTCCAATCGGGGATCTGCTTTTTGGGGCGGAGGAGACGGTCTATCAGCTGCGGGTGAAAGGAAATGGTCCCTGGGTGAAAAGCCAGCTGGAATCGCTAAACTGGATATCGGATCTGGTCCAGCAGGAGAAGAATGGGGAACTTGCCTTCCGGATCGCCGTTTCTAATCAGAAGCTGGCAGAAGAAAACCTGCTCCGCCGGGTGCTCTCTCATCCCGATGTGGTCATTACCCATTTCCAGCAGAAGTCATTTGAACTGGAAGAGGTCTTTATGAATTTGATTCGGAAGGATAGCCATGAAAACTGATGGATTGCAGATTAACCGGAAAGCTGCCCCGGGGTTCTTTCACGGTTTTGCGCCCATATTTTCCGCAGAGGTCAAACGCTGGTGGGGGACGAAACGCTGGATCGTTCAGGGGCTGCTCTGGATAGGGATTCTCAACGGGATATTGGGAATGCTGGCCCTGGTCAGCCAAGTGACCGGTGGATTTGATCTGGGGGAAGCCGATGTCCGGCAGGTGTTCGGGATGCTGGCTGTGCTCAGTACGGCGGGGGTGGTGATTACCATGCAGAATGTGCTGGTCAATGAGCGGGAAAACGGCATCGCCGCCTGGATCCTCTCTAAACCGGTCTCCCGGCCGGCGTATCTGCTGGGGAAAACAGCCGGCCATGCTGTGGGAATTTACCCGCTGCTCTGGCTGATCCCTGGATTGGGGATTTACTGGCAGCTCTCCCGGCTGTTCCTGGGGGAATGGCTGGGGGCAGGAAGTTTTCTGGCCGCCTGGCTGATCGTTGGGCTGGAGATCACTTTCTATCTCAGTCTGACTCTGTTGATGGGAACCCTGTCCTCGAACCGCGGTGCTGTCCTGGCTGTTCCCCTGACGCTGCTGTTCGGACAGCAGCTGATCATCGGTTTGATTCCCGGATTGGCGCACGTCCTGCCTTACAGTCTGTCCGCCGTCAACGCCGGTGCTGCTGCCCTTGGTGAATCGCTGCCCATTCCGGCCGCCGTTCCCGCGGTGCTGCTGTGGGTTGCTGGTTTTTTGGGGTTGTCGATCTGGCTCATCCAGCGGGAAGAGTTCTAATCAGACTGATCGAATAATGATTTTCAGACCGCCGGGTGGGATCAAGCCCGGCGGTTTTTGCTTTCTGAATAGCTGGGATTGACTTCCAGGACCCTCAGGAGGAAAAATCGTGCTGAAAGAAAATGTAATAATTGTATTAAATCTAGGTTGATTCCCAGCGGATTGAAGCCCTTTGCGGTATAGTTAGGATTGAATTATTATCTCGATATGACAGCAATCAAGAGCAGGATGGAGACAAGTTATGAAACTGCGTGTAGGAGATCAAGCACCTGATTTTTCGTTGATGAGCCACCTGGAGAAGGAAGTCACTCCGAGTGAATTTCGGGGACAGACCGTGGTACTGGCTTTCTTTCCGCAGGCTTTCACCCCGGTTTGAACGGCTCAGATTCCGTCCTATGAAGCGGAATACGCTTCATTTGCGGAATTGAATGTCCAGGTTCTGGGCATCAGCATTGATCATATTCCGGTATTGAAAGCCTGGGGCGAGGAAATCGGGGGGATCTCTTTCCCGCTGGTGAGTGATTTCTGGCCTCATGGGGAGGTAACCCGGCGCTATGGTGTTTTCCGGGAGGATGACGGCTACTCGGAGCGGGCCATTTTTATCATCGATAAAGAGGGCATCATCCGCTACATCGATGTTCATGATATCGATGATCAACCCAGCAACGAGGTGCTGTTTAAGGAAATCAAGCGCATTCAGCCGGAGGTGCAGCCCGTTGCGCCGGAGAAGAAAGAGCAGCCAGAGGACCAGCTGAGCCTGGAAGGGGTGATGCTGTTCTGTAATAAGTGGTGTCCCGGGTGCCGCCGGGCCCGCACCTGGCTGGCCCAACAGGGGATTGACTATCAGGAAATTGATATCACTCGCAATCAGGAGGCCGCTGCCCAGGTTAAGGAATGGACCGGCGGCAACCTGACCACCCCGACGTTTTATATCCATGGGGAAGTGGTCATCGATTGGAAGGAAAAGGAAGTTGCCCGCCTGCTGCTTTAACCCAGGCGGAGAGCAGCAGTATCAGACCCCGGGGTCGATCCTGACCGCCGGGGTTTTTTGTATTTAAGGGTGTCTGACCCCGGAGGTTGAAGGGCAGATCTGCGGGGTTGGGGCCTTGACCTGAGAGGCAGGGTCCGGTACAATGTATTCAGAATCTATATATTCAGATATTGAATAGTATGAATACTGGGACCTCACAGCTTACTCTGGAATATATTCTGCTCGGTCTGCTCCGGGTGCAGCCCCGCCACGGATATGCCCTCTATAAGAAAGTGCAGTCCACCCCGGAGCTCTCCTTAATCTGGCATGTCAAACGCAGTAAATTGTATTACCTGCTGGAGAAGCTGGAGAATGAGGAGCTGCTGACAGTCCAGGTCAGCAGCCAGGGCAGCTATCCGGATCGAAAGATCTACCGACTGACCGAACAGGGGGAGCGGGAATTCCAGGCATGGGTCCGCACCCCGGTGCAGAGTGGTCGACATGTCCGGGTGGAGTTTTTATCCAAGCTGTTTTTTGTGCTTCAGGAATCTCACCAGGCGGCGGTCCAGCTGATCAGAGCGCAGCAGCAGACCTGCCGCAGCTGGGTGGACAGCCTGGAAAAACAGCTTGTTGAGCAGGAGGATGCCGATTTTATCAGCCGGCAGGTGTTTGCCTTTCGGATCGGACAGATTCAAGCCATGATTGACTGGTTGGAAAACTGCCATCTGCAGCTGCCGGAAGATTGATTTATTAAACCTTACGTTTTGAGTGGTAGGAGTGATGTGATGAAAAAACTGATTCCCTTGCTGTTGATAGCAGCTCTTTTCCTGGGGGCTTGCAGTGCGCTGACCGGCCAAGAGCCTGCTCAGCCGCTGGAGATTACCGATTCTACCGGGCACACCATTGCCCTGGAGGAACTGCCGGACCGCATTGCCATCGCCGGCAAGGCGACCGTGATGGTTCAGGATACCATTTTTCTCTTTGAGGAAGCCCTGGACCGGGTGGTCGCTCTGGAAAACAGGCGCCAGTCGGCATACCGATTTCTACCGGTGGTTGACCCTGGTCTGGATGAGAAGGAGTTCTTCGAGATGAATGCCGGGGCGGAGCAGATCGCCGCTGTTGACCCTGACCTGGTGATCATGAAGAATTTCATGGCTGAGCAGCTGGGAGAGCCCCTTGCCCAGCTCGATATCCCGGTAATTTACCTGGATCTGGAAAACCCCGAGGCCTTTTATCAGGATGTGGAAACCCTGGGGAAAGTTTTTGGAAACCCGGAGCGGGCTGAAGAGATCAATCAGTTCTACCGCTCCCGGGTGGAGCAGGTCCAGGAGCTGGTCCCGGAAGATGCCCCCAGGCCGGATGTGCTGGTGGTGGAATACAGTGAGGACGGCGGGGAGGTTGCCTTCAGTGTCCCCCCGGTTTCCTGGCTGCAGACCCGCATGGTGGAGCTGGCCGGCGGCAGGCCGATCTGGCAGGAGCTGGAGGTGAGCGGCGGCTGGACCGTGATTACTGTAGATCAGATCGCCTCCTGGGACCCCGATCAGATCTTCTTGATTGATTATCAGGGAAATGCCAGTCAGGTGGCAGCGGACCTCAAGGAGGATCCCATCTGGTCCGGTCTCCAGGCCGTCCAGAATGACCAGCTTTATGCCTTTGCTTTTGATTTCTACAGCTGGGATCAACCGGACACGCGCTGGATTCTCGGCCTGCAGTGGCTGGCCGGGAAAATCCAACCGCAGACTGCGTCAGAGATCGATATACTGGAGCAGGTGGAGCAGTTCTACTCGGCGATGTATCGGCTGGATGCCGAGACAATTGAAGCCGAGGTGATGCCCAAACTGCGGGGAGATCTTCCCTGATCAGGGCCTGATGACCGCAAAACACTTCCATCTCAAACTGATTTTCCTGGGGCTGGGGTTGCTGCTCCTGCTGGTCATATCCCTGTTCATCGGCCGCTACCCTAGTCCCTTTTGGATGCCTCCCCGACTGCTGCTGGAAGATCAACTGGCCCGGCGGCTGGTTCTCAACCTGCGCCTGCCGCGGACCCTGACGGCGCTGATCCTGGGGATGACCCTGGCAGCAGCCGGCACTGTGCTGCAGATGGTCTTCCGCAACCCGCTGGTCGAGCCCGGTTTTCTGGGCGTGACCCAGGGAGCGGCTTTTGGCGCTGCGCTGAGCATCCTCTGGCTGAGCCGGCATCCGCTGTCCATCGAACTGGCAGCTACCGTTTTTGGACTTTTCGGTCTGCTGGCCTCCTACTGGCTGTCGAACCGCATCCGCTTCGGAGGCTGGGTGCTGCGTCTGGTGCTCTCCGGGATTGCCGTCTCCGCCCTCTTTTCAGCCGGGGTGGGAGTGCTGAAATATCTGGCGGATCCGCTCACACAGCTGCCGGAAATCACCTTCTGGCTGCTGGGGGGGCTGTACAGCGTTACCTGGCGGGATCTGCTTTATGTGCTTCCCTTTGCCGTGGTGGGTTTGACCACGGTATGGCTGATGCGCTGGCGGGTGAATCTGCTCTCCTTGAACGAGGAGACCGCTTTTTCGCTGGGGGCGTCTTTATCCCGGGAGCGGCTGATCCTGCTGGTGACCATTGTTTCCGCGGCTGCAGCCCTGACGGCGATCAGCGGGATCATCGGCTGGGTGGGGTTGATCGTTCCCCACATAGCCCGCCGGACTGCCGGGGCCAGTGCTGAAAAATCCATCCCGGTGGCCATGCTGCTGGGGGGCGCTTTTACCCTGGTCAGTGATAATCTGGCCCGATCCCTGCTGGCTGGGGAGATCCCTCTGGGGATCCTGACCTCGGCAATGGGTGCCCTGCTGTTTATTTACTTGATGATGAGTATGGGGATGAAGGTCCGTCACCATGAATGAGAACAGGCCGATGATTTCCGTTGAGAAGGTTCACTTCCAGTATCATCTTGAGGATCCGGTGGTGCTCCAGGACCTCAATCTGGAGATTCCGGCGGGCAAGATCTCCGCCATTCTGGGACCGAACGGGACCGGGAAGACCACCCTGCTGCACATCATGCTGGGATTGATCCCTCCCGATAAAGGGGAGGTGACGGTGGATGGAAAACGGCACCGGGAATACACCCGCCGGGCGCTCAGTCAGACCATTGGCCTGGTCCCCCAGTTTGAGAGCATTCCCTTTAATTTCACAGTTTTTGAATACCTGCTGCTGGGCAGATCCCCCTATCTGCGGCCTTTTCAGCTTCCGGGTGAGGAAGATATCACCATTGTTCAGGAGGCCGTGGCAGCCGTGGGCATTACGCATCTGGTGAGAAAACCGGCCACCGAGCTGAGCGGAGGAGAACGGCAGCTGGTTCACATTGCCCGGGTGCTTGTCCAGCAGCCCCGGGTGCTGCTGCTGGATGAACCCACTGCTCACCTCGATCTGGAAAACCAGCACCGTATTCTCCGGCTGCTGCAGCAGATGGCTGCCAGGGGGATTAGCATTGTCTTCACCACCCACGATCCCAACACTGCGGTGTTCGCCGCCGAGAACTTCATCCTCATGGATGGAGGACGGATCGTCAAACAGGGAGCGCTGGATGAGGTGATCACCTCGGACACCCTGACCGGGATGTACCGCGCTCCCATCCGGGTGGAAAAAACCAACGGCTTCACCATGGTGATGATGGAGGACGGCGGATGAGAGCGGGAAAGATCTTGATCCTGACCGGAGAGATCGAGGCCGGGAAAACCACGCTGTGCACTCAGGTGGCGGATCTGGCGCAAGAACAGGGCGTTGACCTTGCCGGAGTATTTTCCCCCCCGGTGTTCAGCGGCAAGGAAAAAGTGGCCATTGATGTCTTCGATCTCCGCACCGGCGAGCAGCGCAGGCTGGCGGATCGCACAGGCGGGGAAGATCGGGGCCCCCGGACCCGCCGCTGGCATTTTTATCCAGAGACCGTCCGCTGGGGGAATCAGGTGCTGCGGAACGCTGTTCCCTGCCAGCTGTTGATCGTGGATGAACTCGGCCCGCTGGAACTGGAGCGCGGAGAAGGCTGGACGGACGCCCTGGAGGTGCTGGATCAGGGGAAATACCAGCAGGCGCTGGTGGTGATCCGCGCTCATCTGGTGGAAACCGCTCGAAGCCGCTGGCCCGGCTGTGAGATCTTCTATTTTTCTTCCCGGATGCGGGGCAGGGATACGGCCCGGGAGGTCTTTTCGAGGTTAAAATTGGGTCCCTGAGGGACAGAAAAGCACCCTGTCCAAACCCTATGCAGCTCGGTATAATAAACGGGTCTACAGTGAGGGAAGGCAACAAGGAGAACAGCCATGTTAGGTTCATTAGGTCCATTTGAATTAGTGATCATCCTGGTGGTCGTCCTCCTGCTCTTTGGAGTGGGACGGATCAGCCGCATTGGCGGGGAGCTCGGCAAAGGAATCCGGGCTTTTAAGGATGGTCTCAGCGGTGAGGAGGAAGAGGGAGCGGGCCAGAGCGAAGAGCAGGATGGCTCTGCCTGAAATCCTTATTGGGTTCTACTGTCCTGATTTAAAGATTGGTGATTTCAGATAGACCAACGGCGGGCAGCATGATTTTCATGCTGCCTTGCTTTTTCTTTGCAGCCTTATCTGGCATCTCCCCCCAGGTGCTGCTCCCCAAGGGGCGGACTGCGGCTTTGGGCATGTCCCTGCTGTACCCGGTAATCCCCCGATGATTGATTTTCTCCCCAGGATGCTGGGGATGCTGCCCCGGCTGCTCCAGGGATAAATCCTTGACCTGCCTTCTTTTGCCGATCGAATTTGGAAATATTCCCTTCTGAGTTCCGATCCTGATCTGAGATTGTGTTCCCTCCCTAACAAAAAACCGACGGAGGAAATACCCCGTCGGGAATTCGATGTTTTCTCTGCTGGGAGGCAGTCTGATCAGGCGCACTCTTCTTCCGGAACCCAGGCGGTGACTCTGGTCCCCTGCATGGGCGCGGAGTCAATCCGGATGTCCCCGCCGATTTTCCGGGCGCGGCGCTGCATATTGGACAGACCGTGGCCCAGATTGGTATCGGTGCGGTCAAGATTAAAGCCTTTGCCGTCGTCATTGACCTGGATCTTCAGCTTGCTGTCCTCCTGCCAGAGTTTGACTTCAACGCTTCCCGCTTCTGAATGGCGGGCTGTGTTGGAGAGCGCTTCCTGGCAGATATGGAACAGGGTGACAGCAGCCTGGTAATTGATTTGGACCGGTTCATCGGTCTGGTTGATAAATGAGGTGGTAATTTTGGAATGGGTCTCAAATTCCTTGATCAGGAAGGACAGGTTTTCTGAAAAAGATTTATTCTCCTGCATCTGGCGGGGGCGCAGATCGGAGATATAGGCCCGGATGTCCGCGATAGCGCTGTTGATCCCTTCCGTGGCCAGCTGGAGACGCTGCTGACTTTCCTGCGGATCTTCATTGAGGATTTCTTTGACATAATCCAGGGTGAGGCCGATGCTGTATAAAGATTGAATGATGCCGTCATGCAGATCCATCCCGATGCGTTCCCGCTCTTCCAGGATGGCCAGGTGCTTGGTCTGCTGTTGGAGGAGGGCGTTCTGGATGGCGGTGCCGGTCCACATGCCGATGGTGGTCAGGAAATCCAGCTCCCGGGTGGTGTAAAGGCGTTCTTTTTTACTGGAGAGGGTCATCACGCCGACCACTGACCGCTGGGCTTGAAGGGGGATCACTGCCTGGCTGGTAAATCCGGCCTTAGCGATGGCTGATCGCAGGATCCGGGGGTCGCTATCCAGGTGGTAAACAACCAGCGCTTTGTTCAACCCGGCTACCTTCCCCACCAGCCCATTGCCGATCCGGAAAACATTTTTACTGTAAAAGGCTTCAAAATCATCCCCGCGCAGCAGAGAAAGACGCAGGTCTTTTCCGCCTCGATCCCGAAGGAAAATCTCCCCGGTTTGGATTTCCATATACTCCATAACATGCTTCAATGTCCGGCTCATGATTTCCCGGATATCCCAGGAGCTGGCCACACTCTGGGCCAGGTCGTTGATCAGGGACAGGTCCTCGTACTGCTGGTTGAGGGTTTTATCCCGTTCCAGGATATGGTTATATAGCTGCGCGTTGGTGATCGCTGCCGAGGCGTAGGCGGCCAGTGTTTTCATCAGCCGGACATCGTCATCGCTGAATTCAGCGCCGCCGCGTTTATTGGTCAGATAGACCTGCCCAAGAATGCGCTCTCCCGAGATGATCGGCACCGCCAGCATGGATGTCATCTCCGGATGGCCTTCCGGGAAGCCCACCGCGCGGGAATCCTCCTGCAGATCGGCCAGCCGGATCACCTCATATTTCTCCTGCAGCTCCTCCAGCAGTCCCTGGCCCTCAGGAAGGTGAGGCATGCGGTCAACTTCCTGCTGGGTCATCCCGCTGTGGATAAAATTGACAATGCGGCCCTGGTCGTTGCGTATTGCCAGGGCGGCATATTCTGCCTGCACCTGGGCCCGGGCCAGGAGCACAATCCGCCTTAAGACAGATTCCAGGGAGAAATCCTGCACATATTCTGTGCTGATTTGAGAAATTGAGCCAATTTGCTCTTTGAGTTCTGCTCTAATGTTTGGTTCCATATTTAACCACCGGGTACCATTTTACCGTATCCGGGAACAAATTTGAGAGTTTTTGCCAGTTTCTATCCCTTATTGTTAGTATCTGTTAATGTGACGGGGGGAAGGACCGACCCCTGACAGGGTGCTGAGATGACAGAAAAAGATCAAAATTCACAGATTTCAGGTTTTTACCGGCTGCCGCTGGAGAAAAAACATCAGCTGATCCGGGAGAGGGGATTCCTGGAAAAGAGGGATCTCGTCCTGCTCAGCCAGCGCTCCGGATTCTCACTGGAGCAGGCGGAGCATATGGTTGAAAATGTCATCGGACTTTATCCGCTGCCGCTGGGAGTGGCCTTGAATTTTCAGGTCAATGGGCGGGATGTGCTGATTCCCATGGTGATTGAGGAACCCTCGGTGGTGGCCGGGGCTTCCTTTATGGCCAAGCTGGCCCGAAAGGGCGGAGGATTCTCCGCCCGGGCTGGGGAGCCCTTGATGATTGGACAGCTGCAGGTGCTTGATGTCAGAGATGTGGAGGAAGCAGCGGCTGAGATTACGGCCAGGAAAGTCCAGCTTTTGGAATTTTTGGAGGAGGTTGATCCGGTGCTGCGCCGGCTGGGCGGGGGACCTCGGGACCTGGAGGTCAGGATCATCGAACGCTCTGCGGTGGGTGCGTTTCTGGTCATTCACCTGATATTTGACGTCCGGGATGCCATGGGGGCCAATGCGGTCAACACTGCCTGTGAGAAGCTGGCTCCTCGGGTGGAGGCCATGACCGGAGGGAGAGTTCATCTGCGCATACTTTCCAATCTGGCAGATCGGAGATTGGCGGCGGCGGAGTGCACCATCCCGGTGGAAGCCCTGGCCTTTGAGGGCTACGGAGGAGAAGAGGTGCGGGATGGGATTGTGGAGGCCTGGGCGTTTGCCGATGCGGATCCCTACCGGGCCGCTACACATAACAAGGGAATCATGAACGGCATCGATGCTGTGGTGCTGGCGACCGGGAATGACTGGCGGGCGGTGGAAGCCGGGGCTCACGCCTATGCGGCCAGGGAGGGACGCTACCAGCCTCTCTCCTGCTGGTCTGTTGACGACCAGGGCGACCTGCATGGTCAGCTGGAAATGCCGCTGGCGGTGGGGATTGTCGGGGGGGCGACCGGTGTCCACCCCGGGGCGCAAACTGCCCTGAAAATGATGGGGGTGCGCTCCGCCGCGGAGCTGAGCGAAATCATTGCCGCGGTTGGGTTGGCCCAGAACCTGGCTGCCCTGCGGGCACTGGCCACGGAAGGGATCCAGAAGGGCCATATGAGCCTGCATGCCCGCCAGATTGCCATGGCGGCGGGGGCAAAAGGGGAGGAAATCTCCCGGTTAAGCGAGCAATTGATTCAAGAGCAGCAGATCCGCCCGGAGCGGGCGGCCGCCATCCTGCAGAGCTGGCGGAAAGCTGCCGATCTGGAATAAAAGGAAACAGGATGATGGATGGGATGCCCGAAAAGCAGATACTAAAAACGGACCGACCGGTTGGGATTATTGGCTACGGAGCCTATGTTCCCCGCTTCAGGCTGCCGGCTGCGGAGATCAGCCGGATCTGGGTGGGGGGAAAGGGCGGGGAGCCGGTGCAGGAAAAATCCGTCCCCGGCCTGGATGAGGATGTGGTCACCATGTCCATCGAGGCCTCCCGGAATGCCCTGCTGCGGACGGGAATTTCCCCCTCCGAGATCAGGGCGGTCTGGGTAGGGTCGGAATCCCATCCCTATGCGGTGAAACCAACCTCGACCATCGTGGCGGAAGCCCTGGGCATTGCTCCCCACACGCAGGCGGCAGACTGGGAATTTGCCTGTAAAGCCGGCACCGAGGCCCTGGTGGCTGCCATGGGCCTGGTGGGGTCCGGGATGGGCAGGTATGCCCTGGCGCTGGGGATGGACACCGCCCAGGGGAAACCAGGCGATGCGCTGGAGTACACCGCTGCGGCCGGCGGCGGTGCTTTCATCCTCGGCCCTGCCGGAGAATCCCTGGCGGTGATTGACGGCGCGTTTTCTTATGTCACCGATACCCCGGATTTCTGGCGGCGAGCCGGTCAGAGGTATCCCGAGCACGGAGGCCGATTTACCGGCCAGCCGGCTTATTTCCGCCATATTCTGGCAGCCACTTCCACCCTGCTGGACGAGCTGGGGCTGCAAGCAGACGATTTCCAGCATGCGGTGTTTCACCAGCCCAATGTGAAATTTCCCCGCCGGGCCGCCCGCCAGCTGGGATTTTCCGACGACCAGATCAAACTCGGCCTGCTCTCTCCGCGGATCGGCAATACTTATGCTGGCAGCTCGCTGATCGGTCTCACCGCCGTTCTGGACCAGGCCCAGCCCGGTGAGCGCATCCTGATTACTTCTTTTGGCTCCGGTGCCGGGTCGGATGCCATCGCCCTGACCGTCACTGATGCTGTGGTGGGCCGTCAGCGAGCCGCGCTGTCCACCGAAGACTATCTTCAAAGGCGGACGGAGATTGATTATGCGGAATACGCCCGGATGAGGGGGATAATCGCTCTGAAATAAGCCTGCCGGGGGCTGGAAAGGACGAAATCAGTCAAATTTGATAGTTCCTGATAGGTTCCTGCTTGTATACTGTCCCGGAATGAAAGCAGCTGCTGTCTTTCAAGATGGCGGCAGCAGCAAAGAACAAGAGCAGTAAGGAGCAAGCAGACGTATGGATATTCCGCGCCACTGGCGATTAAAAAAACAGCGCTATTCTCTGACTGGAGAGATCTGTCCCCACTGCCAGACGAAAATCTTCCCGCCCCGGGATGTTTGCCCGGAATGCGGCGATGAAGCCAAAACGGAGTTTGAATTTTCTGGCCATGGCGAGGTCTTTTCCTTTACCGATGTCTACAACGCCCCGGAAGGTTTTGAGGAGTCTGTTCCCTACACGGTGGCTCTGGTGAAGCTGGAGGAAGGACCGATGGTCACCGCTCAGCTGACCGATCTGGGCGACCAGCGGGTGGAAATCGGCATGCCGGTGGAAATGATCACCCGCAAACTGCGCACGGACGGCGACGAGCGGGGACTGCTGGTCTACGGCTATAAATTTCGACCGCGGATGCGGGTCTGATCAGACTCAGTACAGAAAAACATCAGGCTGTGCCCAATTCCGGCACAGCCTTTTTTTATCCCGGCATTCCCTTACGGAGGAGTTCCTTTCAGGGAATCAGATAGGTATCGTGCACTTCCCCCTGGGGGTCGATCAGCGTGACGGTTTCCCCGGGGGACCAGAGCGGGTTCTCCAGCCCCAGATAGAGCTCAATGGGATTGGACTGCCCGGCTTTGCTGTAAATGTTCACCGCGCCCTGGGTGTGCAGCTCCAGACTGGCCAGGCCGGATTGAGCGAGGATGGAAAACTGCTGGTCATCCCCGTCTTTCAGCTGCCAGTTCTGGAGAGAGATGGTTTCTCCCTCAGCATCCACCGGCCGGACCAGGCGGATATATTCTGTGGCTAGATTCCCGACTCCACCCGCCTCAGCGATTTCAATCTGCCGCGGCACCGGCGTGGTTTCCAGATCCACGCTGTCCCCCGGCTGGGTTTGCTGGGGGGATGGTTCTGCGCTGTCCATCAAGGCATTTTTCAGCCGTGTATTTTCCCACAGATAGAGCACGCCCAGAATGGTAGCCGCCGAGACAATAATATTCAACAAGACGTAGAAAATCAATTTTTTGGCCTGGTTCATAAGCCGGGATCCTGTTTGGTATAATGGGCTGGATTTGAATTTCCTGCGCTTATCATGTATTGTACCGCAGGAAGCAGTCATCAACCGGAACACTTTGTCCTGCTATGCCTTTCCTTATCGATGGTCATAATCTGATCCCCCATATGCCGGGCCTCAGCCTGGCGGATGCGGAGGATGAGCTGGATCTGGTGAAGCTGCTCAGCGCCTTTGCCGGGAGGAAAAAAACCCGGGTGGAGGTGTATTTTGATCAGGCGCCCCCGGGGAAATCAGGCCGGCAGCGGTACGGCAGGGTGACCGCCGTGTTTGTGCGACAGGGGAAAACCGCCGATACGGCCATCAAAGGCCGGCTTCAGCAGCTGGGCAAACAGGCCCGGAACTGGACCGTGGTCAGCGAGGATCACGAAGTCTTATCAAGCGCCCGTCTGTCGCAGGCTGCTAGACTGCGCTCTTCAGAATTTGTCAGTCAGCTGGAGGGGGAGCCCTCACCGAGGATAGATGCCGACGTCAAGGAAGCTCCCCGGCTGAGTGAGGATGAGATTGATTTCTGGCTGGAGCAGTTTTCAGGGGAATAAAACCGGGAGAGGCCAGATCGATTAGAAATCAGGGAAAACGAAGATCTCAATGAAGATGAAAACCGCAGGCACTCCCCGCTGGATCTCCCTGATGGGAGTTTTTCTTTTTATTGCTCTGATGGCGGGGGGATATTATTACAATCTCACCTTTGTTCAGCTGGGATTAATTGATTTCGGTCAGAGCACGCTGGGATTGGAACGCAGCCGCGTGGCCTGGTATCTCGCCCTATTGGCTGTGCTCACCTGCCTGGTGTCGATCACCTTCGGGTGGTGGATGAATCGGAAGGGCTGGGGGAAGCGCTTTCTGCTTAAACTCCGGATTGCCTCCGGGGTGATCGGGCTGCAGACACTGCTGACTTACCTGGTGCTGAGGGTCAAGACGCCCGGGGGACTTCTTCTCTGGCTGCTGGCCTGTGCTGCCGCCCTGGGGATCGGGGTTCCGGTAACTTTTGGCTTGACCGTTGATCTGGTTCCGCGCTGGCAGCGAGGCGCTGCGGCTGCCTGGATCACCGGCCTGGCTTACCTGGGGGCTAATCTGCTGCCTTCCTCCTGGACGATGGAGGCTTTCGCCCGTCCGCTGCTGAGGACGATGCCGCTGGCCGCTGCTGCCCTGGGGCTGATTGCCTTTCTGCCCAATCCCCTGACGGAAAGGCTGGCCTGCCAGCAAAATGATGCTTCTTATCGACAGGGGCGTTATTCCAGCCAGGCAAACACCCGTCTGGTTGTCTTGATCCTGCTGATGTTTGGCGTTTTTTTCACTGACAGCCTGGGATTTCTCCGCCTGCTGGAAACACCCCAGTTCATGCAGGGTGCCTGGCAGTCCTCGGCCGTGGAAATCCGCCTGATGATTGGTCTGGTCCATGGGATGGCCGCGCTGATCGGCGGTGTGCTTTATCGTGCCCTGGATGTCCGGGAGCTGTTCATGTGGATCTTCGGTATCTTTGCCCTCACCCATCTGCTCTATACCTTTCAGGTCCGGATCGGTGCTGAACCCGTTCCTCTGGGGATGACCATTCTCTATGCGGTGACCGTCAGCCTGTATACCGTGGTAAATTTCGCACTCTGGGCGGACCTTTCCACGCCGGAAACGATCGGATTGAATGCAGCCCTGGGGGTCTCCCTCTCCGGCTGGACGGCGACCTTCCTGAGCACCGCGCTGGCCATCTGGATGAAAGATATCGGGGTGTCTCTGGAGCGGCATTTGAATATCACCGATTCGGTTGCCATGCTGTTTTTTCTGGCGCTGGTGATTACAGCCTTGTTTCCCTCCAACACCTGGAGCAGTCAGTCATGAATCGAAAGTTTGGAATCTTGGTGATGATCGTCCTGGGGATGATCCTCTCAGGATGCAGTTCGGATGGCATTTACACGCTGAAGGTCGTCGGCAGCGGGAAGCTGATCATCCCCTCCGGAAGCAGCCTGACGGCAGATGTCATCGTCCTGGAGGGAGAGGTGGAGATCGAGGAAGGCGCCGTGCTGGAGGGGTCGCTGTATCAACTGCTCGGCAAGGCAGTCATCGACGGCAGATTGCAGGGGGATCTTACCCAGTGGAGTGGGGACTTAAGCATGGGGCCCGAAGCTGTGATCACGGGAAACCTCTCGCTGAGCGGTGAGACGTTCCAACAGGAGGAGGGAGCGGTTATTGAAGGGGAGATTCTGCGGAGTGAAGTTGAATTCACGCCCCGGGAGTGGTTCACAGGCACACTTCCCCAGCAGCTGATCTGGTCAGGGGTGCAGGTCCTGCTGATCAGCGGTGCAGCTTGGCTGGCAGGAGGGGTGTTTCCCGTGGGGGTTGCCCGGGTGAGATCAGCCCTGCAGGAGCACAGTCTGGTTTCATTGTCGATGGGTATGCTGGTGGGGCTGGTGGGTATCACCCTGCTGGTGCAGATGGCCTTCACCATTCTGTTGATTCCGGTTACTTTCCTGGGGCTGTTCCTGCTGGGAGCAGCTGTGGTTTTTGGGTGGATCGCTCTGGGAGAAATCCTGGGAGAAAAAGCAGCCCTGCTCATCAACCGCCGCTGGAGCGCTCAGCAGGAGCGTATTTTTGGCACTGCGCTGCTGCAGACGCTGCTGATGCTCTTGAATCTGATTCCCCTGCTGGGGGGAACGCTGGCCTTGGGCGTCAGCGTGGTCTCCCTGGGCGCGGTCTTTCTAACCCGGTTCGGCAGCCGCCAGTTTGTGCCCGCCCAGCAGCGCAGCTGAACAGCAGATCGGTTTCCCCAGCCGTGCAGGCAGCGGACTGTCAGGATTGTTTTCGGGGAGGGAGCTCAGAGTGCGTCGTAGCCAGGACCCTCCTCGAAGAAATCATAATTGGGCTGAATGTCCGGGGTGAGGTCAACCATCTCACCCTCTTCCAGCTGGCGGACGGTGTCCAGCACCACGGTTTCGCCGTAGTGATCGATGCCTTCGTAGTGTCCTTCCAGGCCCAGACGGTTGAGATATTCTCCCCCGTAGGCCTCGTAGGCGTCGGGGACCTCCTCCTCCATGAAGATGGCTTCATAGGGGCACTCGGGCACACAGGCGCCGCAGTCGATGCAGGTGTCCGGGTCAATATACATCCAGGGCCATTCCTCCATGGGTTGGCCGGGAACGATACATTCAACCGGACAAACCTCAATGCAGCCGCCGTCACGCAGACATAAGCTGGTGATGATATGGGTCATGACAGTCCTCCTTTTGGTCTGATAGGTTGATGAAGTGTTGCTGGTATGGCTTTCAACCCCCATCTAGATTGATTATACACAAAACGGCATTTGCCGCTGCTGGTCTTGCTTCCTGTTTGTTTTTCCGATGTGCAGGGTTCTTTGCTGATATTAATCGCGGTCATCTATAATGAAGGCAGAATGTATCAGCAAGCTCGATTGAAAAGGATTCCGTTATGAAAGTGCTCACCGTCGATGTTGGTACAGGGACCCAGGATATCTATCTCTATAACTCGGAGGTGGATATGGAAAACGGCTTTAAACTGGTGGTGCCTTCTCCCACCATGATGGTCTTTCGGCGTTTGAAAGACGCCAGCCGGAAGGGCCTGCCGGTGGTGCTCACCGGGGTGACCATGGGAGGGGGACCCAGCCACTGGGCAGCCCGGGATCATGCGCAGGCAGGACATGCCGTCTATGCCACGCCGGATGCAGCCCGCAGTTTTGATGATCAGCTGGCTAAGGTTGAGGAGAGCGGCATTGAGGTGATCTCCGAGGACGAAGCCCGCATGCTGCCCGGGGATGTGCAGCGGATTGAGTTGAGAGATTTTGATTTCCAGGCGATCACCCGCGCCCTGGGAGAGTTCGGGGTTGATCTCCAGGACCTGGATGCCGCTGCTGTAGCGGTGTTTGACCACGGGGCAGCGCCTCCCGGTTATTCCGATCGCCAGTTCCGCTTTGATTATCTGGCGGAAAGACTGCCCGCAAAAGGAAAGCTATCCGATCCGGAGCAGTCTCCCTTGAGTGCGCTGGCCTTCCGGCGAGGGGAGATCCCCGCCGAAATGACCCGGCTGCGAGCTGTGGAGCGTTCAGCGGGTGATATCGATGCTCCGCTGGTGGTCATGGATACCGCCCCGGCTGCTGTGCTGGGAGCTACCCTGGATGAGCGTGTCCGCCGGCTGAAGAGACAGTTGATCGCCAATCTGGGAAATTTTCACACCCTGGCTTTTCTGCTCAACGGCGGGCACGTGGAGGGTGTATTTGAGCATCACACCGGTCTGCTCACGGTAGAAAAAGTCGATCAGCTGCTGCGGTCCTTTGCGGCCGGGGAACTCAGCCATGAACAGGTTTTTGGGGATCACGGGCACGGGGCCCTGCTGCATCCCTCCCGGCCTTATCCGCTGGGGGAGGGGGCTTTTGATGTCGCTGTCACCGGACCCCGCCGGATGATGATGGCGGAATCCAGCCTGCGTCCTTACTATGTGGCCCCGTTTGGGGATATGATGCTGGTGGGGTGCTTTGGCCTGCTGGCAGCAGTTGCCGATGTGCTTCCTGAGCTGCGAGAGCCCATCCGGGCTTCCCTTCGCGGGGAGGGAGGTGCCGGCACGCCTCCCTGGGAAATCAGCCAGGGCAGTTGAAAATTATCCCGGGTTGGTTGATGCAGCCCGCCGAGCCCAGAACAAAGAGGCCATCTCCGCGGGGAAGGGTTGATTCTCCGTCTTTGTGGACCCCGGCTATCCGCGGACTGCCGGGAAAGTGGATCACTCAGCCCGGTCGGCCGGGATGGCTGGGACCGCGGGTATGCAGGTTATAAAGCCTGGATTGGTTGGCCGCTGAGTTCGCAGGGAGGAGACTCGGGAGGGGTGCTGCCAGCTGTGGATCTTAACATTGACCGCTCAGGGCCCGCACCTGTTCCGCCGCGTGATAGGAGGACCGCACCAGGGGGGAGCTTTCCACCCAGCGGAAGCCCAGGTCGCTGGCATACTGCTGCAGCGCCTCAAACTCTTCCGGTCTGTAATAGCGGTCGATGGGCAGGTGGTGTTTGCTGGGCTGCAGATACTGCCCGATGGTCAGGATATCGACATTCCAGCTGCGGATCTCCTGGATGGTGTTTTTGACCTGGTCCAGGGTCTCTCCCAGCCCGACCATCAGGCCGGACTTGGTCAGAGAGTGCGGATTGAGCTTTTTGGCGTTGACCAGCACCGCCCGGGAGTTGTCGAAATTGCTCTGGGGCTGGACGCTCTTAAAGAGCTCGGGGACGGTTTCCACGTTGTGGTTGAGGATGTCCGGGCGGGCGTCCATGACAATTTTGAGGGCTTCCAGGCTGCCTTTAAAATCAGGAATCAGCACCTCTACCGAGCAGCCGGGCTGCAGTTCGCGGATGCGCCGGATGACCATGGCAAAGATGGGCGCACCGCCGTCCCGCCGTTCATCCCGGTTGACTGAGGTGATCACGGCATGCTCCAGGTCCATCATGTGCACCGATCGGGCCGTCCGCTCCGGTTCCTGCCAATCCAGCGCTCCCGGCCTGCCGTGTTTGACGTCGCAGAATTTGCAGGCCCGGGTGCAAACATCGCCCAGCAGCAGAAAGGTGGCTGTGCCCGCCCCCCAGCATTCACCGATATTGGGGCACATGGCCTCCTCACAGACAGTGTGCAGGGACTGCTTCTTAAGCAGCCGGTTGACTTCCTGATAATCCCCCTTCAGATCCAGCTTGACCCGGATCCAGGGCGGTCTGCGTCGGGGAGTGGTATCCAGGGAGTCGGGGTTGACACGGTCGCGGGTGGGTGATTGGGACATAAGGTTCCTTCTTTCTACCAGTAAAGGGTGGGTCGGATCTACTCCAGCTGCGAGGTGCAGTTCGGGCAGCGGGAAGCTTGTCTGGGGATGGTGGTGAAGCAGTAGGGGCAGTCCTTGGTGGTGGGCTCCGGTTCGGGCTGCTTCTTCTGGGTCTCCAACCGGTTAAAGCCGCGGACGATCAAAAAGAGCGCAAAAGCGATGATCAGAAAGCTGAGCAGCGCATTGAGGAACAATCCCAGGTTAATGGTCACCGCGCCAGCCGCCTGAGCCTCCGCCAGGGTGAGATAGGGGCCGATGGGATCCCCTTTCTGGAGGGTGAAGAAAATGTTTTCAAAGTCCACCCCGCCCAGCAGCAGGCCGATCGGTGGCATGAGGATATCATCCACCAGCGAGCTGACGATGGAGGTGAACGCCGAGCCAATCACGATCCCGACTGCGAGGTCGATGACATTTCCGCGCAGGGCAAATTTTTTAAATTCTTTCCACATAACTCCTCCTCCCTGAGTCTCAGCGGTCCGTAGCCATTATAACCTAATCCTGAAAACGTCTTCTTTCAAACGGGAGGTGCCGGGGAGAGCTCAGAGAATATTCTAGACGCTTCTGCGGATTTCTCGAGGCTCTCCGGCCGGTTTTTAGGGAATATTAACCTGACAATTCCCCGGCAGACAGCAGCGCATCTTATAATGAAACTCACCTGCGGGGAAGGATTAAGGAGGGAGAGCAATCAACAAACAGATCATCTGGATAGTGGGGCTGCTGCTGGGGGGTATGCTGGCTGCACTGCCAGCAGGCCTTTCCCGGGGATTTTTGATGCTTCCTCATCCGGCCCCGGCGGCGGGGAGGATCTCCGTCCAACCGCAGCGCCAGGCACGGATCCCGCGGTGACAGGACCCCCAACCTCGGCAGCGGTCACGCCGTCAGCAGCCAGCATCGAAGTCCGTCCGCTGGAAGCAGCTGTCGGGGAGGAACTGACCGTCACAGGGTCCGGTTTTCCGCCGCAGGAGACCGTTCAGCTGGGGATCGGCCGGGTGAATTCGGAGTTCGATGTGCTCAAACAGGTCACCACCCACAGCCAGGGGGCCTTTCAAGCCGGTCTGACCGTCCCCGAATTTGTGGACCCGGCGGACA
The DNA here is from genome assembly GCA_964603385.1 of uncultured Anaerolineales bacterium. Lineage (GTDB taxonomy): Bacteria > Chloroflexota > Anaerolineae > Anaerolineales > UBA11858 > B10-G9. Next base: position 260,903 of record CAZRUS010000002.1, read on the forward strand.
ATCATTTCCGCATCACGGTGATCTCTGAACAGGTGGACATTCTTGACGAGTAAGCCAGGGAGCGGCCGAGTGAGGGGAGGGGGGAAGTCAGCTTTTTTGTACCGTGGGTGGATTTCGACCTAAAATATTTGAAGGGTGATCGCCTCGGGGGGGAAGGATTTTTCTGCTATGATGAGAGAGGAATATTTCCCTTTATCAGGGAGGAGTGAATGAAAAAAATCATTTTCTGGATGATGGCTGCGCTGCTGCTGGTGGGTTGTTCTTCGTCAACCCTGGATCAGGAGCTGGAAACTGCCCGGGCGGAGCTGGATGCCCTGGAGACGGAAATTGCCCGGCGTGATGAGACCATCGCTGCCATGGAAACCCAGGTGCTGGATCTGACCGCCACCATGACCAACCTGCAAAGTGAGAATGAGGCTCTGCAGGCAGCGGTCGAGACCCAGGGGGAAGGCCCGGGGGACTATGACCTGCCGGCGGCGTCCTTACTGTGCGAGCAGCAGATCGAGAATGTCAGGTATCAGAATCCCAAAAGCACCATCGCCATCCTGGAAGGCTGGTTTGCGGTGCAGCCGCAGGTCGCCGAGCTGCAGGGCACCTATTCCACCCAGTTCTGGACCGATGTGAAATCCCGCATTCACACCCTCCGGTATTTGAATGCATAGGACAACCTTTCCAAAACCTCCACCTTCCTGATTTTCTTCGAGGAAGCCGGCTGGCAGGAGGGCATTCTGTGGATGACGGAACAGTGCTGGCTGGATTCTCCCCATGCCCAACAGTCTCCCTGATTGACGAAAGACCCCCAGTTTGATATAATCTGGACGCTCTGGAAACCAGCAGAATTCCAGCCAGCGGGTGTGGCCAAGTGGTAAGGCATCAGCCTTCCAAGCTGACATTCACGGGTTCGAATCCCGTCGCCCGCTCTCTTTTATTCGCAGCGTTGAAAAATGAATTGGGCCCGTAGCTCAGCGGTCAGAGCGAGCGGCTCATAACCGCCAGGTCGCAGGTTCGAATCCTGCCGGGCCCATGTAAAGCCAGTAAATAGTAATTAGTAAACAGTAAGCAGTGGTGTCAATGACACGGCTGGTTCATCCAATAGAGGCGGCTTCCTGCGCGGAGCCGTTTTTTTGTTTCTCAAGGAGACGTGATCCTGACTGGATCGCGTTTCCTGGTTTTTACGAAAGCCGTGCTGTCCTTTCCGGGTTCTGCCCAAATCCGGCCCGGATTTGGGCGGCATTTTCCGGGCGCCAAGCGCCTACTCTCTGATAGAATACAAAAAACAGCGGATTTCATGCCGCCGTAATCCCACCAAGCTAATTTATTCGTATTCCTCAAAGGAGGATTCCATGAGACGCCATCGCGCCCGCTACCCGATAACGGCTGTCGCCGTGCTGCTGACGGCCATGCTGGCCTGCAATCTACCCGGGAATCTCGCCCCGGGGTCCTCGAATGACCTCCAGATCACAGAAACCTTCCAGGCTGTGGAAACGGCCATCGCCCAGACCCTGGAAAGCGGGGAGCAAGCGGATCCCCAGGAAACCGAGGGTCCCCAGGATACCCAGGAAGCGCCTGCAGAAGAGAATACCCCCACCCCTGAACCGGAGCCGACCCCGACGATTGAACACCAGGTGCGTCCCGGAGAGCCCGGAAATCCCAACACCTGGGTGACAGATAACTCGACCAAATCCCGGGCCGCGGAAAAAAGCACAGGGGCCGACCTCTTCAACACCAATTTCCTGGAGCGGCCTTTCACCTCCGAATCCATGGATTATCAAGGGCACCTGGACCTGATCCGGGTCAACCTGAATGTCTCCTCCCCCTGGGTTTACACCACGTTTATCCTGGAAGAAGCGCCTCCAGAGGATTCTGAAGCGGTCTATGCCCTGGAAATCGACCTGCAAAGCGACGGCCGGGGTGATTGGCTTTTCCTGGGAAAGGTGCCCTCCGGGACGGATTGGACCACCGCCGGCGCGCAGGCTTTCAAGGATGAAAACGGGGACGTGGGCGGCTTCTCCCCCATGAACGCTGAGAATCCCAACGCCAGCTGGGACGGGTATGAGACCCTGGTTTTTGAGGATTACTTTGGCAGTGATCCCGACGCGGTCTGGATCCGGCGGGATCCCGGCGATCCTAAAAAGGTCCAGCTGGCCTTCAAACACAGCTTGATCGGGGGGGACAGCTCCTTTGCTTTCGGCGGTTGGGCGGACGAGGGGTTGAGAGACCCCGGGGCGTTTGACTACAACGATTCCATGACCTTTGATCAGGCAGGGTCTCCTTATGCGGAAAGCAGTAAATACCCCATCAAGGAGCTGGCCCTGGTGGACAACACCTGCCGCTGGACCTACGGGTATGAACCCACCACCAGCTTCCCGGGTCTGTGCCCCCTTCCTGCCACCCCGACCCCGACTGCCAGTCCTACACCGGAACCCCCTCCGGGTTCGATCAGCGGGGGTGTTTTTAATGATGTCAATAACAATGGGGCCCGCAACGGCGGTGAGCCGGGCATCTCCAATGTCACCGTCCGGATTGGTAGGGGCGCCTGTGGATCCACAGGGCTGGCCAACACCACCACGGCCGGCAACGGCAGCTTTTCATTTAATAACCTGGAGGCCGGAACGTACTGTGTTTCTGTGAATATCACGCCGACCTGCGGCGGCTGGCTGCCGACGACGGCAACCTCGCGGACTGTGGTGCTGGCAGCGGGTGAAAACAAGGCCATTGCCTGGTTTGGATACGGGGTTTATGTCTGCTGAGGGATGAACCTTCCCCCAGCATCCCAAAGGAAAGGGGTTATAAAAAAAAAGCTCGTGGTTTTTTGGAGTCATTCTGGGCATCGGTGTGGCCGCTGCCCTGGCCATCTCCCTGGATAATCTGGCGGCAGCAATTGGAGCCGGGGTGGGGGTCGGGGCGGCCATGGCGGTAGGTCTCAGCCGGAGAGATCAAGGGGAATAATTCCTCCCGGTGGGCCCGTGGAGAGCAAGATCAATCACAGGACTCTGCCCCCCGGCTGTTTGGCCTCCCGTTCGGGCAGGAATGCGGGACGGCTGTGGGACTCGATCCGCAGCTGGTTTGAGAGGCTTGACCTTCGGGGGATCCTGCTTCCCCTGGCAGCAGGCTTCTGCCCGCCCCGGCATTGAACAGGGGGGGCTTGAAATTCCGGGCTTTCGGGAGCATCCAGAGTGGAGGGAAAGATGGAAACGTTGAGGGAAATTGTCCTTAAACAGCGGCTTCCCACCATCGAGGAATACCGCTCCCTGTGTGAATCAGTGGGCTGGGGGGAGATGATCAACTTCGCCGCCGCGGAAGAGGGGCTGCCGCGGTCATCCACCGCCGTGGTCGCTGAGAACCCGCAGGGAACCGCGGTGGGCATGGGGCGGATTGTCGGCGATGAGGCCGTTTACTTCTACATTCAGGACATTGTGGTCCGGCCGGCGTACCAGGGGCAGGGGATCGGCACGCGGATTCTGACTGCCCTGTTTGACTACCTGCGGGCCCAGGCGCCGCCGCAGGCCTTCATCGGGCTGTTTTCTGTGCCGGAAGCGGTTGATTTTTACCGGAATTTTACCCTCGAGCAGCGGGATTTGATCGGCATCTTCACCGTCCGGGAGCTGATTGCATGAAGAGCAGATCGGTTCCCATGACGGCCCGGTTGCCATGCCGGGGGAGACCGGGCGGGTCCCTGGGAGGAAGGGGTCCAGCACAACGGTTAAGGAACGACTGCCGCTGGCGGCTGGATCACTGCTGCTCATCGATTTGCAGGACCCGGGTGCCGGAGTCCACCCGGATGACCAGATTGGTGCCATTTCTGTAGTCCCGATAGAGGATCTCCCAGAGATATCCCCGCTGGGTGTTTTTCAGCAGGGCAAGATGGTCCGGCCACACTTCCGGCGCGGATGGGTATTTGGCGGCCAGGTAAGCCTGGGCGGTGAGCAGGGCCTCCGGGGCAGAAAGCCGGGGCGGGCGGAGGCTGTCCGCAGCACAATCCAGCGTTCCCAAGGCTCCCGGGGCGAGCCTTCTGGCCTGGAAGCTGTCTTTCCTGAGGATGGCGCGGTGGATCTCGATATCCATGGCGATCAGCTGTCCGGGAACCTCCGGGTAGCAATAAACCAGCTGGGGGTGATAGGTGTGTTTTGGGGAGCTGGATGGGCTCCGTTGAAAGCTCAGGGAGATCAAACGGGGGTCTTCACCCAGGCTTTCCGCGTAATATTCAGCCTGGGGCAGATATTCACTGCTGAAGGGCAGGATGACCTGATCAGGGATGCTGAGCAGGTTTTCTTCAGCAATTGTTTTTTGTGTCCTGCGGTAGGTGATGGTTCCCACCAGGACAGCAATCACGGCCAGCAGGCTCAACCACTGCAGGGCTCGCGGTCTGAGGTATTTTGATGGGGGAGGAAGGGGATGCCCCCAGCGGGGTGCCGGCCAATCGTCCATGGTGTGCCTCCGAAGTTCCCGAAACCAGTGCCGAACCATCCCTCCCTGGGGGCGGACTCTGTCCGCTGCGGGAGGAGCTCCAGCCGAAATCCGCTCCTGGTCTCAGTATAGCAAAAAGGACAGCAAACTTAAACAGGATCGGTCTTTGCTGGGGCTCGACCTCCCGGGTTCCGCCGGCGTCCCCGGAGGACGGCGGTTCTGAGATTTCGTTAATAGCTTTCTGATATAATTTTTTTGAATCCGCCGGCGGAGGAAGATCCGGCGGTGCGGTATATTGAGGGAGGAAACGCTGACCCCAGAGGACCGGAGAGGAGTTCAGTGAATCAAAATCAAGGAACCATCACCCGGGTGCGCGGTGTGGTCGTGGATGTGGCTTTCCGTCACGGCAACTTACCCAGCATCAATAACGCGCTTTTTCTGGAGACGGAGAACACCGGTCGGCTGGTGCTTGAGGTCCAGGAGCATCTGGATGCCAACACAGTCCGGACGATTGCCATGGGGCCGACCACCGGCCTGCGGCGTGGTTTGATCGTTGACGACAGCGGCCATGCCATTAAGGTTCCTGTCGGCGACCAGACTCTGGGCCGATTGTTTAATGTGCTCGGGGAACCGATTGACGGCGGTGAGCCGCTGAGCGAGGTGTCACACCATCCTATTCACAGAAAAGCTCCTCCCCTCCGCCAGCAGCGCCTGGTCAATAAGCCCTACATCACCGGCATCAAGGCCATTGATCTGCTGACCCCCTATCCCCAGGGTGGAAAAATCGGCCTTTTTGGAGGAGCCGGGGTGGGCAAAACCCTGCTGATGATTGAGCTGATGCGCCACACCATTCAGGAACATGCTGGGATTGCTCTCTTTTCCGGGGTTGGGGAGCGCATCCGCGAGGGCAACGAGCTCTGGTTGGAGATGCAGGAGTCCGGGGTGATTGAGGATACCATTCTGGTGTTCGGGCAGATGAACGAGCCGCCGGGAGCCCGCCTCCGGGTCCCGCTGACTGCGCTGACCATGGCGGAATACTTCCGTGATTACGAACACCGTCCCGTGCTGCTGTTTATTGATAATATTTTCCGCTATATTCAGGCCGGCCAGGAGGTCTCGGCCCTGCTGGGCAGGCTGCCCAGCGCGGTCGGTTATCAACCTACCCTGGACAGCGAGATGGGGGAGCTGCAGGAGCGCATCACCACCACCAGCCGGGGCAGCATCACCTCGGTGCAGGCGGTGTATGTGCCCGCTGACGACCTGACCGACCCGGCCATTGTGGCCACCTTTGCCCATCTGGATTCCTCCACCGTGCTTTCCCGCCGTCAGGCCAGCCAGGGCTTTTACCCGGCCATTGATCCGCTGCAGTCGAAAAGCTCGCTGCTCGCTCCCCAGGCAGTGGGATGGGAGCACTATCGGATTGCCAGTGAAGTGCGCTCCCTGCTGGCCCGCTACGAACAGCTTCAGGATGTCATCGCCATTCTGGGGATGGAGGAGCTCAGCCCGGAGGATCGGCAGGCAGTGCTGCGGGCGCGGCGCATCCAGCGCTTCCTCACCCAGCCGTTTTTTGTCTCTGAGCCGTTCACGGATATCCCTGGGAAGTATGTCAGCCTGGACCAGACCCTGCGCGGCTTCCAGGAGATTCTGTCCGGACGGTATGATCATATTCCCGAGCAGGCATTTTATATGACCGGGACGATTGAGGATGTGCTCGATAAAGCCCGCCGGTTGGAAGGCGGGGAGGAGTAGGCGAGAGCTGTGAAACTGGTTGTGCTCACCCCGCAGGAAACACTGCTTGAGGAGCAGGAGCTCAGCAAGGTGCGCGTGCCCCTGGCTGACGGCGGCAGCATGGGCATTCATCCCGGGCATCATCCCCTGCTGGCGGAGACGAGCAGCGGACCGATCGAGTATGGAGGAGAGGAGTACAGCGATCAAATTGGCATCCGAGCGGGCGTGCTGCGGGTGGAGGGGGATCGGGTGATCATCTATACCAGTGGGCTGACGGAGGATGAGATTCACAGCCAGGCCACGGAACCGGACCAGATGGAGAAAACCATCCAGGAATTAAAAGAAACGCTGGAGGAAGGCGCCTGATCGATGACTGAACCCCGGGAAAAAGACACCGAAAAAATTCTCCCTGTGCTGATTCGCGAGGGCATTGGGGTGCTATCTATTGGCTGGGATCTGGGAATTCCCATTGTCGGTGGGGCCCTGCTGGGACATTTTCTGGATGCCTGGTTGGGAACTGCTTATACCTTCACCCTGGGGCTGCTGGTGCTTGGGGTGATGATTGCTTATTGGAATCTCTCCCGTTTGATCCACCGGGTGAACCGGCAGGATCAGGAGAGGGCCCAGCCAGCGCCCAGGGAGAAGAGAGGATGATTTTTCTCTGGCTGCCGGCCGGGCTGCTGGTCGGGCTGGTTATCTGGCTCACCCAGCGAAAGTCCGTGATGCGCATCTCCCCGGATGATATCCCCGCTGCCAAACGCCGGGTGCTGATTGGTGCTGTGCTGCGCTGGGTGTTGAGCGCTGTCATGCTGGCTGCCGCCCTGCAGGAAGGCTGGCTTTCGGGCGGCGCTGCTTTCCTGGGATTGATGGCTGCCCGCTGGGTGGGCATTGTCTCCCTGCGGGTTTTCCCCATCCAGGGAAAACAGGACTACCAAAGGATCTGAATCATGGAAGAAGTCTTCCCAGAGGTCATGTTTACCGTGTTGGGTGTTCCCATCCGGGACACCGTGGTTTCCACCTGGGCGATGATGGTGCTCATGCTGCTTGTGGTGCTGATCATCCGCAGTCTCAAGCCGACCGCTCTGGAAATGGTGGTGGATTTTCTGGCTGATTTCATCGCCGAGATCATGCGCCGTCCAGCGGATCCCTTTCTGCCGCTGCTGGGGTCGCTGGCTATATTTATTGCCGTAGCCAATGTGATTGGGCTGGTCCCTTTATTGATTTCTCCTACCAGGGATCTGAATACCACGGTGGCCCTGGCGCTGGTGGTGTTTTTTGCTGTGCATGTCTACGGGGTGAGGATTATGGGGTTGGGTGCCTACCTGAAAAGTCTGGCCTCCCCGATCTTCCTGCTCCCGCTGGAGCTGGTCAGCCAGGTCAGCCGGACGATCTCGCTCAGCGTGCGTCTGTTTGGCAACGTGTTCAGCGCTGAGATCATCATTGCGATTTTATTTGCCCTGGCACCGCTGATCGTGCCGCTGCCCCTGCAGGGCTTCAGCATTTTTACCGGCCTGCTGCAGGCCTATATTTTTACCGCCCTGGCTGCTGTCTACATCGCTACCGGCCTTCCGATCCGACCTCAAGAAGTAGAGGAAGACGGAGAGGAGGAGATCCGGGAAACTATTAATCAGAAACTGGAATCCGATACAAAGGAGTGAACTTATGGCTGAGATGGATCCTGGAACGCTGGTCACTATTGTGACCATAATTGTCGCCGGCGCCGGCATGGTTATCGGGGCGATTACCCCCGCCCTTGCCGAGGGTCGAGCTGTTGTTAAAGCGCTGGAGAGCATTGCCCGCCAGCCGGATTCGGCGGGAGATCTGCGGACCACCCTGCTGATTGCCATGGCTTTACTGGAATCCACGGCAATCTATGTGCTGTTAGTTGTGCTGATCTTGCTGTTTGCTAACCCGCTGCTGGATCGCTTTTTCTAGATAAGGAGCGAGGATGCTAAACTTTGACATCCCGACCATTATTTTTGAGATCATCAATTTCCTCGTCCTGACAGCACTGCTGTATTATCTGCTGTTCCGGCCGATCCAACGGCGGGTTAATCAGCGAGCCAAAGAAAAACGCCGCCAGGAGGAGGAAATTGCCCGCAAGCTGGAGGAAGCAGAATCCATGCGGGAGGAGCTGGAAAACCGTCTGGCGCATATCGATGACCAGATTACTGAGATCATCGGGGATGCCCAGGAGCGCATGGAGGAAATCCGGCAGACAACCATCAATAATGCCCGTCAGGAGGCCGAGCGCATCCTCAAAGCCGCCAACTCGGAAGCCGGCCAGCTGCAGGAAAAGGCCGTCAGCGACCACATGGATGAGATCCTGGAGGCAATTCGTGAGGTCAGCCAGCAGGTGATCCGCCAGACCACCCCTGAGGAGGTCCACAACCAGCTGGTCAAAGAACTCAATGAGCGCATCTGGCAGCTGGGCAGCGGGGAAATGGACCAGGTGCAGGCCATCCGGCGTTCTCTGGATCAGCGTTCCCCCACGGTATTTGCTGACACAGCCCGGGAGATGAGTGACGCTCAGGTGCAGGAGCTGCGAGATACGCTCAGCGCTTTGATTGATAAGGAAGTGGATCTGGAGATCAGTATTGATAAAGACCTGATCTCTGGACTGCAGGTCCGGGTAGGAGATACCCTGATAAACAATTCCCTGTCTTCTAAGCTGAACAAAATCCTGGACGATGCCGATTCCTCCATTCGGGAAAGGATGGAAAATGCCTGAAAAGGAACGCAACTCGAGTCCATCCTCGGTGGAGGAATTTCAAAAGTCGCTGAACCGTGACCTGGATGATCTGGAAAAATATTGTCAAGAGATCATTCAGGAGATTCAGGATCAGACTGCTCCGGCTGCAGAAGACCGAAGTCTGCTGAGAAAGCTGATTGGTTCGGTGAAATCCTCCAGTTCTCGCTTCGAAAGCAAAATCCAGTTTGAGGATCTTGGACCGGTCAATCATGTCAGAGATGCGACGCCAACCCTGACCGACCTTCCCCACGACCATCAAGACATGGTGGGGGAAATACAAAAGTCGCTGAACCGTGACCTGGATGATCTGGAGAAAGAAAGTCAGGAAATCATTCAGGATATCCAGGATCAGACTGCTCCGGCCGCAGAAGTGCACAGTCCGCTGAGAATGCTGATCAGATCGGTGAAATCCTCCAGTTCTCGCTTTGAAAGCAAAGTCCAGTTTGAGGATATTGGTACGGTTCATCATGTAGGGGATGGAGTGGCTGCCCTGACCGGGCTGCCCCGGGTGCATACGGATGACATGCTGGTCTTTCCGACCGGCGTCCGCGGGTTGGTGTTCAGCTTGGAGCCCCGGCAGCTGGATGTGGTGCTGCTTGGTTCTGACGAGGGGATCCGGGGTGGGGATGTTGTTCGCAATACAGGCCAGCAGCTGCGCATTCCGGTTGGTCCCAACCTGCTCGGTCGGGTGGTCAATCCGCTGGGAGAGCCGCTGGACGGGGAGCCCCCGGCGGAGCCTTCTGATCTGCGCCTGCTGGAACGTGAAGCACCGGGGATCACCGCCCGAACCCCCATCCAGGAACCGCTGCACACCGGCTGGAAGGTAATTGACGCCTTGATTCCCATCGGCCGGGGACAGCGGGAGCTGATCCTGGGAGATCGCCAGACCGGAAAGACCACCATCGCCGTGGATGCCATTCTGGGGCAGAAGGACAGCAATATGGCCTGTGTGTACGTAGCTATCGGCCAGAAGAAATCATCCACCCTGGAGGTCATCGAACGCTTGAGAAAAGCGGGCGCACTGCAGAATACCACCGTGGTCTTGTCCACGCCGGATGACCCGCCAGCTTTGCGGTATCTGGCCCCGTATGCCGGCTGCACAATGGCGGAATATTTAATGGACCACGAGCGGGATGTGCTGATCATTTATGATGATCTCACCAAGCATGCTAATGCCTACCGCGAGCTGAGTCTGCTGCTGCGCCGACCCCCGGGCAGGGAGGCTTATCCGGGCGATGTTTTTTATCTGCATTCCCGTCTGCTGGAGCGGGCAGGCAAACTGCATGCAGACCGCGGAGGAGGCTCGATGACCGCGCTGCCCATTATTGAAACCCAGCGGGGGAATCTATCCGCTTATATCCCCACCAATTTGATTTCCATTACAGACGGCCAGATTGTGCTGGATGCTGAACTCTTTAACCGGGACATCAAGCCGCCGGTCAATGTCGGCCTGTCCGTCTCCCGGGTGGGAGGAGAGGCTCAGACGGAAGCCATGAAGAAAGTGGCCGGTGAGCTGCGTCTGCAGCTTTCTCAATACGAAGAAGTAGCCCGTTTTGCCCGTTTGGGAACAGAGGTGGATGAAGCCACCCAGCAGCAGATTGAGCGGGGGACCCGCCTGCAGGAAGCCTTCACCCAGCCGCCTCATCAACCCATGTCGCTGAGCGACCAGGTGATCTTCCTGTTTGCCATTCAGCAGAATGCCTTGAAAGGGATTGCTGTGGGGCAGGTCGCTGCCTTTGAAGAACAGCTGCTGGATCATTTCCGACAGCATCATGAGGATTTAAAGGAAGAAATTGAGCTCAAAGAGGACCTGAGTGCAGAGATGAAAGAGCGACTGGCAAAAGCCCTGGAAAATTTTATGAGCGCCCAAGCACAAAGGAGCAGTGCCGGATGATGAAGATGATCATGGCAGTTATTCCGCGTGACCAGAGCAATCAGCTGCTGCAGTCCCTGGTGGAGGCCGGCTACTCGGCTACCTTTACGGAAAGCCGGGGGGGAATGCTCCGTCAGTCCCAGCAGATGCTGTTTATTGTTGTTGACGAAGACCAGGTGGAGGGGGTGTTGGAAATATTCCACGGCGGGCAGGGAGAGCGCAGCCGCCATGCTGCCGAAGAGAAAGAAATCAGCCGGAGCGGTCGAGTGGTCTTCGTCTGGAATATTGAACGGGTGGAGACCTGCTGATTGATGAACGGCATCAACCGACCCGAACAGCGTTTAGAAAATATTCAGGCTGTGGAGCCCATTCTCAGCGCGCTGCGCACAGTTTCTCAGGCCAGCATGCAGTCAGCCCGCAGACAGCTTTCCGCCCTGCAGCGGTATGGAAGCGACCTGCTGAAATTGACCGCCTGGCTTCCTGTGGATATTGAGGTGCTCGGCCCTGAGGAGGAGCAAGCGCAGTCACGCATGCTGATCATTGCCTTCGGAAGCGATCGGGGATTGTGCGGATCGTTCAACACGGATCTGGCCAAGGAACTGCTCGATCAGCTGAATGAACTGGGGACCCCGGAGGTCGAACTTGAGGTCTGGGCCCTGGGATTGAGGTTGAATGCCGTCCTGGATCGCAGCGGATTTCACGCGGATCATGCGGAGCGCTTTGCCAGACGGTCGGTCCCTGAATTTCAGAAAGCCAATCGGCTGACCCGGATGATCCTGGAAAGCTACGGAGCGGGCCGGTACAATCGCGTGCTGGTTCTTTTTCACCGCCACCGCCGGGGAGGCCGCTATCTGACTTTCCTGGAACAGCTGCTGCCGGTTGAGAAGGAGGGCATCCGCCGCCAGGAAAGCCAAGAAATCTGGCCTCCGCCGATTATTGAAACCGATCCCGAGGGGCTGCTGCGCCGGCTGCTGATTCAGGCTGTGGAAATCAATTTCTATGAATTCATGCTGGCCTCCTCCGAAGCAGAGCATGCTGCCCGCTATCAGATCCTGGAGAACGCCGCCCAGAATACCGAGCAGCTGATGGAAGAGCTGCAGATGGAAGTCCAGCTGGCCAGGCAGCAGGCCATCACCACCGAGATGCTCGATCTGGTGGCTGCTGCTGGTCTGATCAAATCCTGAAGATTCCCTATCCCCCTGAACTCAAGACGTCTTCCCCGCAGCGAGAGGCGGAGGAGGATGGACAGCGTCCAGCCCCGGTCAGGGGGCCGGGGCCGGGTTTTTTCTTCTCCCAGCCGGCTGAAAGCTGTCTAGAGCCGGAATGTGGATGGAGCTCTGCGGGGATTTCGCCCCGATCGGAGGACGGGGGCTGAGGATGAAGGGGGGACCGCGGCCGAGGAAGAAGGGGGAACAGGGCCGGGGGGTAAATTTAGAGTTCAGCGCTGTTCAGCTGGCTGCCTGGGTTCCCGGGGTAAAGTTACAGCGCTTCCAGGGCATCTCCCTGATCGGGTTCCAGCCGGGCCGCTGAGACCGCGTTGCCCCCTTTGGCTTTGGCCCGGTACATGGCCTGGTCCGCCCGGATCAGGGTTTCCTCAAGCTCCTCTATCCGCGGCCGGTACATGGCCACCCCGATGCTGATGGTGATCGTCCAGTTAACCTCGGGAACCCGCAGATATTCAATTTCCTTGCGGAGCCGCTCAGCCACCGTCATCGCAGATTTAAGATGGGTATTGGACATGGCCACAATGAATTCCTCTCCCCCATACCGGGCCGTGATATCTGCGCTGCGGGTGGCCTGGATTAATTTCCCGGTGATGTTTTTCAGCACCCGGTCACCGGCAGCGTGTCCCAGGGAATCGTTCACCCGCTTGAATTTGTCGATATCAATAATGGCCAGCGAAAGATCCGATCCATAGCGCTTGCACTGTTCGGCCAGGACCGTGATGTGCTCAAAAAAAGCCCGTCGGTTGTATGCCCCGGTGAGCGAATCCCGGGAGCTGAGCTGCTCCAGCTCCTGGTTGCGCTTGCTGAGCTCTGTTCTGAGCAGGAGGTTTTCGATGCGCTGGTTTTCCAGCGTGAAGGCCACCCAGACCGAGATCACGGCGTAGATGACAATGGCCAGAAAGATTTGAATGTTGACCTGATAATCCAGCCAGGAGAGCACAATAATCATCACCAGTGCTGAGGCGCTGATCAGCGCGGCGTTGTACGGCTTTCCCAAACGGAAAGCCGAGGCCAGCAGAAAGATCCCCACCAGGTAAACAGAGAGATCATTCCCGGCCTTAAGGTCAAGCAGGGACAACCCCGTGGTGGTGAGCAGCAGCGCCACGGCGACAGCCTGCATAAAGACACGCTGGCCGAAGAGGGACAGCTTATCCAGGATCGTTTGGGTAATCAAGCCAATCATCCCGGCGAGGAAAATCACAAAAATAAAGGCGCCAAAATACCACTGCCAGATGACGGTGTTCTCCGGAACTGCCGGACGGAGCAGGTGCTGAATGAAGAGCAGGATCCCCACCAGAAAAAGCAGAATGGAAAGCAGGAAAATATTGTCCTTGGTGCTTTCCAGACGCTCGCTGTGAAGCGTCTCCTTGAGGGAGTCCGGCAGGGCCATTTTTTGGAACCAGGTTGGGGGGGCTTTCACACCTAGCCTCCGGGTTGATTCATTTCTGGAATTGATCCCCTGCTTGGGGGGAGCACTGACCAGCGGGAGGGGATGTTTCTTTGACCGTGGATTTTACCACAGGAAAGGGGAGGGAATGGAGCCCAACAAAAATGAATGGGTCCGCGCCTTGCCGAGAGGAGAGCCCTTGCAGAACTGTATGGGTTGTGGGTCAAACTGATGACTGGTTGATAGTTTTGTCAGCAGGCCGTTGAAAACCTGCAGAGCCAGCCTCCGCGGGGTATAATCAAAATCATCCATCCCGGGACCTGGCTCTGGTTCCCGGGCTGCCGGTGGGTTATCGGCTGCTGAAATAATTAAGAGCATGTTAGAATAAGGTACTGACAGATTTTAAGGTGAAAGAAGAGCGGCATGACCCCGAAATCTGAGATTTGGATTCGGGATTTTATTCCTGTCATGTTTCCTGCAGTGGTTCTGGGCAGCAGGAATTGGCTCTGGTGATGAGGAGACCTTCGCTTGAAACAGCATTCCATTCTTGTTATTGACGACGACCCTGATTTTGTCAAGCAGCTGACTTCACTGCTGCAGGGGGAGGGTTTCCAGGTGACCGCCACTACCCAACCTGGGGAGGCTGTGGATCTTTACCGCCGTCGTACCCCCGATATCGTTTTGACGGACCTGCGCATGCCTGGAGCGAGCGGTTTTTCCGTGCTCACCGATATTAAGCGCTTTGACCCTAAAGCCAACGTGGTCATCCTGACGGCCTACGGCGAAAAGGATACGGTCGCTCAGGCTTTCCGGCTGGGAGCGGCAGAATTTTTTGACAAGCCGCTGGAGGTAGATCGACTGCTCTCTACCTTGAATCAGCTCCTCCAGCAGGAAGAACAGGCGCTGGAAGGGGATTTACGGATGATGAGCCTGGCCAGCATCATCCAGATCAACTGTGAAGAGCGCAATCAAGCCCGGCTGCTGCTGCGCAGAAAAGGGGAGGAGGGCCGGATCTATTTCTTTGAGGGGGAGATTGTCCATGCCGTCGTGGGAGATCTCACCGGAGAAACGGCGATCTACGAACTGCTCAGCTGGGAGGACGGCACCTTCCAGGTTCATCTGGGTGCCGCCCCGCGGAAGCGCACCATCCATAAAGGCTGGTCGGGTTTACTCCTGGAAGGTATGCGGCGGATTGATGAATCCACAGCCGGGTGGAGTACTTTGTTAGACGATGAGTTTTCCGACCAGCAGGAAGAAGAACAGGATCTGGAGGAGCGGGTTGTCCGGGCCCTGAATGGGATCCCTGAAGTCAACGGCGCTCTGATCTGCAGCCCGGATGGAGGGGTGCTGGGCTCTGCAGGGATTGAGGATCCTCAGCAGAGCAGCCAGCTGGTAATCAGGCTGCTGGAAAAGACCCGGGCTGCTGGAAATGTGCTCAACGCCTCCCCCCCGGAGCGGATTGTGATTGATGGGAAGGACTCGAAAAGCATTCTGCAGCCGCAAAACGGAATGCTGATTTATCTCTTGCTGGTGAAGCGGGCATCGATTGATGCTGTGACCCAAACCATTCATCAAATCTTGAAAAGGTACCGGATGTCCTGACCAAGGAGGGCGATGATGATCTTCCCAAAAGATGAGGCTGTCTATCAAAATTTGAATACATCCTTCACGAATTTTGCCGAACTCCTGGTTGATTTAAAGGAAAACAGTTTCACGGGCTGTGTCCAGGTCAGCTACTGGGAGTATGAAGGTATGCTGCTGCTGGATAATGGCACGGTCGTCAACGCTGTCGAGGAAATCGGTGGAAAGCAGATCACCGGCAAAGAAGCCGCCACACGGGTGACAGAAAAAGCCCTTGAGAAAGACGGATCGATCAGCGTGTATGCCCTCTCCGGGGAAATGGTCACCATGCTGGCCAGCGTGGCCAACAGCGAAGTCATCTATGAAAACCTGTCCACGGAGTTTACCAGCCTGGATGCTCTGATGAATAAGCTGCAGAATGAGGATCACACCGGCTATGTGGAGGTGTCCATCAATGGAGAGCAGCGCAAAGGGTTTATCTTCCTGCTGGCAGGACGGGTGATTGAAAGTCTGATTACCGCCCAGGGAGATGAAATTTCCGGGCCGAGCATACTGCCCAGGATCATTGAATATGCTTCCACCCGGGGAGCTACTTTCAGCGTGTATCGAGCGGCGGTTGAGGAATCCCTGGAAGAAAGCGAAGAGATTATGGTCAGCTTCGACCTCCCGCAGCTTCTGGAGGTGTGGTCTGAGATCATCTCTACCGCTGAATCAGTCACAGAGAGATATACTAAAGCAGGCCACTTTTTGAATACATTCAAGGAAACGCTGATCAAAAAGGCAGATGATTATCCCTTTCTGGACCCTTTTGCAGCCCAGTTTCAGTACCAGAACGGGGAGATCCATTTCAGCGGAGAAGCCAAGAAAAATTTCAGCCAGGGAGTGGCTGAGGGGTTAAGGGGAACCCTGGCCGCGCTGGATGAGGAGCTTCCCGAGGTGGATTTACATGCCGAAATACGCCCCGCGGTGGGCCCCATTCGGGAAAAATATCAGCCGCTGATCAGCCGCTTCAATATTAATGGGCTCCTGCCGGAGATTCTGGCCTAACGGGACGGCACTATGGAACAAGGTTTACAGGAGATCAACTCAGTCCAGGGTGTGCAGGGGAGCCTGGTTTGTGATAATCAAGGGACTGTCTTCGCCAGCGGTCCGCCCGAGGGTATAGAGGAGCAGCGTCTGGAGGAAATCTGCCGCCACTGCCTGGATGCGCTCACAGCGGTGGAAATGGTCCAGGGACCTGTCGAGGAGCTGGATCTCAAGTTTCAGGAGTACCGGTTATTGGTCCGGGATTATCAAACCCATCTGCTGCTGATCCTGTGCAGGCCTCAGGTCAACCCTTCCCTGGTCAGGCTGAGTGTTAACGTGGTCACTGCGCAATGGAAAGAGGATCAGGCCATTCAGCGGCGGATAGAAAAACATCAACAGCCGAGACCGCAGGCCTGGCTCCAGGAGGAGTCCTGAGTTCAGCTTACGCAGCCGCGTCAGCTGCGGGAGAGCAATCCCGAGTATAATCATTAGCATCATGGAAGAGGAGAATTCACATGCCAGAAGTATTAAGGGGTAACTTAGCTCAACTTCCCCTGCTGGATATCATCAAAATGCTCAGCGCCGGCAAGCGCAGCGGCCGTTTGGAGCTTTCCCAGGGGTCCAAGCAGGGAGAGATTTACCTTCAGGACGGCAACCTGGTTCATGCCGTTACCGGTACGCAGATGGGGGAAGCCGGTGTATACACCCTGCTGGGATGGCTGGAGGGAGACTTCAGTTTTATTCCCAATGAGCCAGCACCGGAAGAATCGATCAGCCTGACCACGGAACAGATGCTGCTGGAGGCCTCTCGGAAAGCTGAGCAGTGGGAAGATATCAAGGAAGTGATCCCTACCACAGATATTATTTTTAATATCTCCCCCTCCGGTTCCACCAACACGGTCAGTCTGAAGCCCATCGAATGGCAGGTGCTGGCCCAGGTAAATGGGCAGCGCAGTGTTGCCGACATTGCCGAAATTCTGGAACTGGATGAGTTTGATGTTGCCAAGATCATCTACAGTCTGGTCACGGCAGGCCTGCTTTATCAGGTAGAAGATCCCCAAAGCCGGTATGATGAGCTGGTCAGCGAAGAATTTTTAACCGAACTCAAGGAGTCTTTCACTGAAATTATTGGGCCCATGGGACCGGTGATCATTGAAGATGAAGCGGCAGCCATGAACGAGAGCCTGGACGCTTTCCCCCAGGATCGGGCAGCCGAATTGGTGGAGAGGATCAGCACAGAGATCAGCAATGATCGGAAACGGACCGAGTTCCTGCGGAAAATGCTGGAACTCATGCAGAGTTAGCACCCACCCGACGTCAGCTGTTGACAAGGAGTAATCGCTATGAGAATGGCAACTTTAAGAAGATATGTCATCGGATTTGGTTTACTGGTGATTGGGTTGGTTGTGGTCGCCTTTTTGAGCGTGAACAACCTGCGCACCAGCCTGGATGTGACGTTGGATCTGGTCAACCTGCAGGAGGTGGTCACGGCGACGAACAACATGGAAATCGCGCTGTTAAATGAGCGTGTGGCGGTTGGGCAGTATGCCCTCACCGGCACCCGGGGACAGCTGTTGAAGATCAATGAGTTTCAGGGGGATTATAATCAGCGCTGGTCTGTGGTTGAAAGTGCGCTGAGTGATACCTATCCTGAGCTGGTGGAGGAGGTCTCCTCCGCACGCAGAACCTATACATCGCTGATCGATGATATCATCGCCGCCCGCGAGGCGAATCCGGATGATAACTCCGCAGCTGTGATCAAGCTTGGGGATCTGGATACCTTTTCGCGAACAACCTTCTTTCCGCTGCTGAACGAACTCTTTGAGCCCGAACAGAACCGGCTCAACGAACTGGTCAGCCAGGAACAGAGCCGCGCTGACCGTCTCTCCATCGTTTACAATGTGCTCAGTGTGCTCAGCCTGGTGGTTGGCGTGATGATGATTATCGCGATTGTCATTGCCTTCAACGTCTCCCGGAACATCATCAACTCCGTTGAGCATCTCATCGAGGCCTCAGACGCCATCTCCCGGGGCGATTTGGATGTACCGATTGACGTCAGCACTGGCGGTGATATGCAGACGCTGGCCGAATCCATTGAACGGATGCGCACCAGTTTGAAAGCAGCTATTGAGCGCCTGCGCCGCTGAGCTGGAACGGTTGTTCAACTTTACCTTCGAACTCCCAGGATCTGTGCGGGTGAGCCCGTGCAGATCCTCAACCCCCCTCAGGTTGACATGCGGATATCATAGAGGAGCAAGACAATGACCATTAGAATGGATTTGCCTGAGGATCTGCTCAACAAGATTGACTACATCCTTGATCATTTGATGCAGAAAGCCCGCACCGACTGTGTGCTGCTGGCGGATATCAGCGGTCAGCTGATTGCCACTCAGGGGATCATGGAGGAAGGGGAGCCGACTACTGTGGCTGCCCTGGCGGCGGGAGACGTGGCGGCGATGGGGGAATTATCAAAGCGCATCGGCGAGCAGGATCCCCACGGGTCGTTTTTCCACGAAGGGGAAACCAAAAGCATTTATCTGCACAATATCGCTGGCAGCTTCATTCTCATCGTCATCTTCCGCACCGAGACCCCGATTGGTTTGGTTCGTCTCTTCGCCAAGCGAGCTGCAGAACAGCTGGAACCGCTGACGGAAGATTTCGAGCAGGTAATCGGCAAGCAGGGACCCATCAACCCCGAAGATTTCAGCAAAGGCCTCACCCAGGAGCTGGAAAACACCTTCCTGGATGATTAATGGGAAGAAACCGCTGGTATGTTTATCAATTGGAAGCTCAGAGAGATCAATCTTAAAATTGTTTATTACGGTCCCTCGCTGAGCGGGAAAACCACCTCCCTTCAGTATATTCATTCACGGACGCATCCCGACCGGCGGGGGGAGCTGGTCTCGTTAAAAACCCGCGAGGACCGCACACTGTATTTTGATTACATGCAGTTCCAGCTGGGCAAGATCGGCGGGCTGACCCCCCGGTTTAATATCTATACGGTGCCCGGCCAGGTGTATTATCGTGGGACGCGCAAACTGGTTCTCAAGGGCGTGGATGGGATCGTATTCGTGGCGGATTCCCAGGCGTCCCGGCTGGATGAAAATGTTGAGGCAGTGCGCGATTTGAAAGCGGATTTGAAAGACCTCGGCTTTCTCCCCCGGAATATCCCTATTGTGCTGCAGTGTAATAAGCGGGATCTGGAGGCTATTGTCCCGGTGGCAACCCTGAAGAATCATCTGGGGATGAACGGGATCCCAACCTTTGAGTCCGTAGCAACGAATGGCATCGGGGTGCTGGATGGGTTAAAGACGATCATCAGCCAGGTGGTGTCCAGGGCCCAGGGAAAGGTAGAAGAGAGTCCCTGAGCAAGGAGACAGACGTGACCGACAAACAGCCTGATCAGGGGGAAAATGCTGCTCCCCCGTTTGTTGACATTCTGCAGGAGATGAATCAGGAAGGCAAATTTGAAGCCTGCCTGCTGACCACCCGGGATGGCTTCCCGGTGGCTGCGGTGCCCAATTCCCAAAGGCAGCAGCTGGCCAGCGCCATGGCGGCGGTGCTGCATCAGGTCAGCGCGGAAACCCGGGAACAGCTGGGGATGGCGGTGCTGGATGAAGTCACCCTGCGGACCGGGGATCAGTCCCGTCTGGTCTGCCGCCCGATTGGCGCAGCAGCCCGGATGGTCATTCTCAGCGTGCTGGTACCCCCGGGACGGCCGTACCGCCGGATTACCAACCGGGCCATCCGGCGGATTGAAGGGGCGATGGAGCTCTGAACTTCGGCTGCCCCAGCTGCTTGAAAGAAAAGAAAAATCGGAAGTCCTGGAGACTTCCGATTTTTTTGTGAGAGTTCCTTCGATCCTGGAGGAGGTCATCCGCTCCCTAGGGCAGAGCGTAATAGTCAATGACGTCGAAGGTGGAGGTGATTTGATCGACAAATTCCCAATCAGCATCACTGGAGCTGTCGAAAGCGATTTGTACTAAACCAAGATATGCCGTCGGATCAGCAATGGGCCGGACAGCGATCACCAGATAATCCATTGAGCCGCATCTCCACCAATCATAGGAGCCCTCATAGACTTCGTCTAGATAATCAGCCCGTTCTTCTTTTCTGCAGGTATCCAGGTACCAGTGCTCGGTGCCATCCAACAGCTGCAGATAGCCGCCGATGTTGCCCCAATCCCGGGAGGCGGAAAATTCCACACCAGGACCGTTGAAGTTCCAGAAGGCGTCCAGGTTGGGGGCCAGAGACATATCTGCCGCTCTGAAATCAAGCGTCTTCCCGCCGCCCAGTTCCCAGGTGTTCTCCCAGACTGCGCTGGAGGTGTCGTTCCAGCTGGAGGGGACATACACACTGAGGGCCCCCTCACTGTCGTACCACTCGGTATAGCCGCCGCTGTCAACCGGAGGCTCTTCCTGATCATCGGAGCCGGTATCTGGGTCCGAGACCACATCTCCGCCTTCCACCACGACCAGGCTCCGTCCGTTAATCTGTCCCTCCAGGACTTCAAAAGTCGGGAAGCGAATCACTTCCACAGCCAGGGTGTTCTCATCACCCTGGGTGCGGATGATGTCGCAGTAGGAGGCCATGGTGCCGTCGGTGGCCAGGGGGAGATTTTCCAGCATGGTGATCAGATCCCCGGGTTCTATCCCGGCTTCATCTGCCGGAGAGCCGGATTTGATGGAGGAGACCCAGATGCCGGAGAGCGTCCCGTCATCGGAAACCACCGCCTGTCCGTTGACGCCGATGGTGTCGACATTCTCTCCTTCCCGGAAGCGTTCAATCAAGGATACGGCGGCATCCCGGTCAATGGCGAAGTACTGACTGGCTGCTGTGTAGGAGGCATAGTTGACACCCACCACCCGGCCGTCCGCACTGACCAGCGGACCGCCGGAGTTGCCCGGGTTGATGGTGGCATCATGCTCGATGACTTTGTCCACCGAGGCCCAGCTGGATTCACCGCCCGCATTTTCTTTGGAGACAATGCCCTTGGTCAGGGTGTACTCCGGGTCACCCAGCGGAAAGCCGGCTGCGTAAACTTCCAATCCGACCTGGATGGGATCCGGGTACCACTCCAGATAGGGGAAGCCGTCGCCCTCGATATCAATCAGGGCAAGATCAGAGCATTCGGAAACTGCCATGATCTGGGCGTTATAGTTTTTGGTGGTGTCACCGCCCACCCACACCTTGAGCAAAGCAGCGCCGGTAACGACATGGTTGTTGGTGACAGCCAGGCCGGATTCATCAATGATGAAGCCGGTCCCCCGGCCTGAACCGCTGTACTGGCCAAATTCCGGGTCAACAAAGGTTCCCTGGGACTCAATCTGGATGACAGCAGATTTTACATCGGTGAGATTACTGACCAGATTGGAAGGAGTCTGGGTTGGAGCTGGTACCGCTGTCTCTGCCTGCTTGGGGAGCGCTGCTTGAACCTCAGTGGGCTCGGGGGTCGGCTCCTCCTCAAGGAGAGACATTAAATTGCAGGAGGAAAGCAGAAAAGCTGACAGGATGAAAAGAACAAACAGAAGGGTGGTTTTCCTGGATAACATGAGGCACCTCCTAATCGCTGGCTGCCCAGGTTTGATGAGTGCAGGGGTGGATTGTCCTAACCTAAAGCTAACTATATCTCAAAATCGAATCTGAAACAACAAACAGGCAGCAATTTTCTTATCATTTTTGTTATGATTCCCGGAAGCAAAGCGGTTGACCCCTTTTTATCCTGTTTTTGTCCAGCCCTGAGCGGCAGCTGGGGTTCAGGCAAGAGATCATGTTGGAGAGGAACGACACCCCGAAGCATCGGAAAATCCGCCGGGAGGGGAGAGGGATCCTGTTTTTGATGGTAGGATACAGGTACCGTGAGCTGTAAGCAAAGGAGGTACGATGGCGGCTGAGGAATACAAAGAAATCAAGAAGCTGCTGGCCAGTGAAGATCCTGAGGAAATCCATCAGGGCCTGGTGAAGGTGCGTGAGCACCTGCCCGGGATTGATGAACAGCGGGCCCGGGAGCTGTTTGAAATGATCTCTCCCCTGTTTTATATCGATGTGCTCGATCATCCGGAGCTGGTACCGGTGCTGGATGAAGCTGTGGGGTTAATGGCTGACTTTGGGGACCAGGCGGTGCCCATTCTGCTGGAGACGCTGGATGCCGGTGACATGAAGGCCCAGCTGACCGTAGGTCATGCCTTTGGACGCATCGGCGAGCCGGCGCTGGAACCGCTGCTGGAATCCTACCAATGCGAGGAGAGTCCGGAATGCCGGATTTTCCTGGTCTACGCCCTGGGCAAGATCCGTTCGCCGAAGGTCATCCAGGCCTTTGAGCCGGTGCTGGAAGCCACGCAAGCGGATCATCCCGAGTTAGTTGACACCGCGGTGCGGGCATTGGGTGAGTTTGTGGGCGTGATTGATCCTGAGGACCTGCCGGAAGAATACAAGGAGCGCATGCTGGAGGAGATCCAGGATAACCTGGCCCATCCCAGCGCGGGTGTGCGGGCCAAGGCCATCCGCAGCTACGGCATGCTGGCTCGTTATGGACATCTGACCCCGGAGGAGCAGGAGAAATGCCGGGAGACCTGCGAGCTGCTGCTGGGAGTGGATGAAAGCTTCGACTGGGACCGGGCCTACATTGTCCGCAAGGAAGCCCAGGAGGCCCTGGACTGCCTGGAAGGCTGCCGGGAAGACCGGTAAGCAGATCTCGGGCCGAATAATAGTCTGCATATTGAATGCTGAGCAGTTGGATTCTGGGACTGCAGAACGCCTGTGGAACCGCCGCAGGCTTTCTGTTTGGAGGAGGAGCTTGATCTGCCTCTGGAAGCTCATCCCCCCAACAACAGGTGCCCAGGCTGGTACAATGGGCACATTCAGGAAATAAATCGAGAAAGGATATGGACTTTTGGACAGTTTGGATTGAAGCGGTGCTGGTCTCGCTCTCCGGCGTGCTGGCGCCGGGACCGATCAGCTCGGTGGCTGTGGGCTACGGCGGCAAGGATCCCCGGGCCGGTGCCTGGGTGGCTGTCGGTCATGGGATGGTTGAGATTCCGCTGATGACCGCGGTGTTCTTCGGCGTAGGGGCGCTGGTGGACATCCCCTGGGTTCGGACGGGGATCGCCCTGCTGGGTGGGGTGTTCCTGCTTTACTTGGGGGTGGGCATGCTGCGCGGGATCCGCCAGCAGGAAATCAGGGGACTAGAAAGCTTCCGATCGCCGCTGGTCGCCGGTGCTGTGCTGAGCATCAGCAATCCCTATTTCCTGATCTGGTGGGTGACCGTGGGAGCAGGGTTAATCCTGCGATCGATGGAATTCGGCTTCCTGGGATTTGCCGCCTTCGCGGCCGGCCACTGGCTGTGCGATCTGGGCTGGGACAGCTTCTTATCCTACCTGTCCTACCAGGGGGGACAGGTTTTCGGCCGCCGCTTCCAGCAGGTGATCTTCGCGGTCACGGGGGGATTTCTTCTCTTCTACGGCGGGCGATTGATCTTCCAGGGCATACAGTTTTTCAGCGGCTGATCAAAGGATCCCCTTCCCAGTGCAGCCATGACCCTCTGCAGCTGTCTGGAGATTTTTTTCAGTTATAATACTGCCTTATCATGCCAAAAAGAGACCCTACGATGAGTACTTCCCCTTCCCCTTCCCCAGCAGGGGAATCAAATCAGTCCCCGTCCCTGGCTGTTCAGCTGGGGGTGATCACCTTCACGCGCACCGTCGTCTACACCGGGCTGCGGATGGTGTTCCCTTTCCTGCCCGTGCTGGCCCGGGGGATGGGGGTCACGCTGGAGACCGCCGCGCTGGCGATCACCCTGCGCTCAGCGATGGGCATGCTCAGCCCGCTGCTGGGACCGCTGGGGGATGTCCACGGTCGGAAATGGGCCCAGCGCCTGGGGTTGAGTTTGCTCGGCCTGGGGGCGCTGCTGCCCGGTCTGGTACCATCTTACGCAGCATTTCTGATCGGGAATCTGTTTTTTGGGCTGGGAATTGTGATCTTTGATCCTTCCATTCAGGCCTATGTGGGGGACCGGGTCCCCTACCAGCGCCGGGCCACCGCCATGGCCGTGGTTGAGCTGGGCTGGTCGGCGGCCTTCCTGATCGGAATTCCCCTTGTCGGGCGGGTGATCTCGGAAGAGCGCTGGGGGCTGCCCTTCCTGGGAGTGGCCGGGTTGATCCTGGTCTCGCTGCTGCTGGTGCACCGGGTGCTGCCGGAAAGCAGCCGCACCTCCGGGGAAAGGCCTGACCTGGCCGGAGGGCTGAAAACCGCCGTTCGACACCGCCCCTCGATGGCCGCCGTGGTGGTCAGTTTCCTGATGCTCACCGGCAGTCGGGCGCTGATGATCGTTTACGGCGCCTGGTTTGAAGATGTCTTTCAACTTAATGAGCGCATGCTGGGGGATATTTCCTCTTCCATCGGGGCGGCCGGGATCGCCGGGCTGCTGGTGGTGGTGCTGATTACTGACCGGATCGGCAAGAAACCTGCCCTGGGGTGGGGTCTGCTGGTCAGCGCCCTGGCGGCCCTGGGGCTGCCGTTCTTCAAAGAGAGCCTGGGGCTGACAGTGGGGTCGCTGGTCCTCTACTATATAGCCTTTGAGTTTGCCCTGGTGACAGGGATCTCCCTGGTCAGTGAGCTGCGGCCGGGAGCCCGGGCCACCCTGATGGCCTTCAACGCAGCGGCGCTCTCCGCCGGGGATGCCCTGGGCAGCTTCCTGGGACCGTGGGCCTACAGCGGGAGCATCACGCCTAACGTCGCCCTGGTGCTGGGCTGCAATCTGGCGGCCGGGGTCGTGCTGGTCCTGTTTGTGCGCGTGGCGGACCGGTGAGCTGTGATCCCGGGGTCAGAAAAGGGTTTGCTTCGCTGCCTTCAGGGAAAGGTTTTCCCTGCTGAGCACCCCGCACAGGACGGCTGAAAAACTGCAGCCGGAGGCAGTTTAAGCAGAGCAGTTTCCAGGGTTCAGAGCCATTTTTCCACTGAAGCGCTGGCATCCGGCAGCGTTTGGCAGCACCCCCCGGAGCGCAATGGCGATCCCGGGATGCCCCTGGGGTACGGACTCCGGGCAGATCCGCGGGGAGAGTGGCGGTATCCCCGGGCAGCCGAACCGGGGTGGGTGCCGCAAATTGTCTTGGTTGATAAGTTCCCCCCGGGGGAGTTTCACGACCTGGGGGATATCCTGCAGCTCAGGGCTTTCTGCCGGATTTATTTCTCCTTGGGATCCTGATCCTGATGCTTTGACCGCCTGAAAATTTTCATCCCGATCCAGGCGCCCAGGGTCCCTGCGATCACAAGCACGCCAAAAGACATCCAATCCATTCAGCCCTCCTCCCCAGCTGTGTCATCCAGGATGTGGTCTTCCCTCCAGAATTGGTGGGCCGATAATTGCGCTAACGCGATGCTCAGTAGAGCAAAAACAACACCCATAAACAACATGCCCAAATAATCATGTCCTGAGCGTGTCGCATACATCCCGAAGAGAGCACCAGCAGCTCCGGAGATGGGAAGAAATCTTGCTGAAATGTTCAAGAAAGCTTTCCCTATTCTGGTTTCCGGGGTGTACTGCTCCCGCCACAGGAAGGCCGATAAATCGAGGTTCAGTGAGGGAAGAAACCAGGCCAGGATATACATGCCCATCAGCACGATCATCCAGATTCCCCAGAGGAGATCGTTCCCGATGACGACCCGCCAGGATCTGCCGCTGATCGTCAGGAAGATCAGGAAGAGGGCATTGCTGAATGCCAGATGGCCCGCTCTTCTACAGCCTTTGCTGACCAGCACAAAACCAGTAACGCCTTCCAGGGACAATATCACTCCGATGATCAGGGCTGGCAGTGAATAATGTGGGGTAAAGACAGCCAACGCAGACCAGGCCCCAAACAGAAGGGATGGAAAGAAGATCAGTTTTATCCAGCCCCAATTCTCGACAGGCAGGGTTTTACCGCTCATCCAGACTCCTTATAGATATTAAATCCTAAGGCTGATGAAGCCCGTTGACCAGAAACATTGTTAATCCCCATCAAACAAGCCCCCAAGAAACCCTTTGACCTTATTTGCTGCCCCCTTGACTGCATGCGCTGCTGTATCCATTGTTTCCTGAGCTGCGTTCCTGAGCGATGCCGCTGTGTCAGAAACTTTATTGACGACTGCGTCCTTCACCCTCTCAGAACCAACCGCCAGGATTGTTTTCCCGTTTTCCAAGATACCCGGAAATGTCTCAAACCCCTCGGCTACATCATTTTTAATCTTATTTGTGTCAACCTTATTATCAACAAGGCGGGATATTCCATAACCTATTCCAGCCGTGGCAAAGCCAGCTAACCATAATGGTGTTGAGGCAACCAGGGAGATTCCAGCAATGCCTGCTAAGGCAATTCCCCCAGCTACCACGCCGGCGGCGGCCAGACCTGTCAATCCAGCCTGGGCAAAGTCCACGGCAGTGGAAGCGTAAAATTCCTTGCTGCCAATGCCCTGATCAGCGTTTTTCCCCACGCCGTAATCATAGAGGTTGACCCCGACGGAGATGCCAAGGCTCAAGCCTAAACCGCTGGCAGCTTTCCCCATTAATCTTTTGGCTGTTGTGTTGGCAAGCGTACCCGGGGTATATCTTGTCCCAGCATACCCCTGGCTCACCCTGAATGATAGTTTGCTTCCCGGGGCTTTCCCGGGCGCACTGACCGAATAATGTCCGCTGGGCAGGGGGTGGAACGCCAGGGCGGTTGAATTCCAGATCCCCTTTGCTTTATGAACATATTTAACAGCCTTTCCAAGGGTTGAAATATCTTTGATGGGTAGGAGTGGTTGGGATGGGGAGTGTTTGTCTGGATGAGGTGTGCTGTCAGGAACCGGTGTTGGCACCGGGAGGGGCTGTGGGGTATCCATTGGCGGCGGGGGAGTGGGCGTGTACGCCAGGTTCTCCCGCCCGGCTGCCTGGTCTTTCCTCCACCGGTAGAGCGGTTCCCGGTCATACAGGGTCCTGGTGCCCACCTGGACCTTCCTGTCTTCATAGCGGGGCACCTGATAGCTGACGGTCTTCCAGCCGTCCCGCACCCGCCGCATTTCATACACCGGCATCTGGCGCGTCCGGGTCTCAAACGCGGTGTAGGGCACTTTGCGGGTACGGGTCACCTGCTGCCAGCGCGTCCTGCGCTTCCAGCCCACCCGCACTTTCCGGCGTCTGTAGACCGGCTTCCGCTGCCATTGATAATGGGTCTTGCGGACATAACGCCAGCCCCGGCGCACCCACTTGGTCTTCTTGACCCTTTTCCACCGGTAGCCCTTGAGGTATTTCCGGCTGCGGTACACCGGCACCCTGACGGTCTTTTTGACCCGCTCGGTGCAGCGTTTTGTCCGGAAGCGGGTGACCTTGACCCGGTAGGTTTCTGTTTTTGTGTCCACCTTGACGCGCTTCATGGTCCAGCGCGGGACCCGGCTGGTGACCGTCTTCGTCCCCACTTGCACCTTCCGGGTTTCATAGACTGGGATCTGCCGGGGGACCCGCTTCCAGCCCACCCGGACCTTTTTCCACTCAATGCCTGGGTCACGGGCCGGTGGGGCGCTCTCTCCAGAAACGCTGCCGGCGGAAAGCCGGCCGCCCAACCCCCTGCGGTGGGGATCGGCAAGCCGGCTGCGCAGCGCGGTGTAGGAGCTGCGCAGCTCTTCCCGGGCATCCTCCTCCCGCCCCACCAGCACCGCCAGCATGGACAGCGTCCCCAGCATCCCCATCCAGGGCAGCATGGGGTCAGCCGCCGGGGAGAGCGGCTTCTGGAGC
>CAZRUS010000003.1:0-263393 GCA_964603385.1 uncultured Anaerolineales bacterium
TTAAACTGTCCACTTTTCAGGTTTAAACTGTCCAGTTTTCAAGTTTAAATAACAGCCCACCTCCCCTAGTTGACAAGCGGGCCTTAATTCCGTACACTGAAACTATGCTGGCACGCGTTTTCTCCTGCGCTGTGCTCGGGCTGGAGGGGGTCTTAGTAGCCGTCGAAGTCGATTACGGCAGCGGTCTGCCCCACATCACTGTGGTCGGCCTGCCGGATGCGGCGGTTAAGGAAAGCAAGGAACGCGTCCGCGCCGCCATCAAAAACATTCCCACCCCGTTCCCTCGAGCTCCTTTTATTGTCAACCTGGCGCCCGCCAATGTGCGCAAGGAGGGTCCCGCTTATGACCTGCCCATCGCCGTGGGCATCCTGATCACCATCGGCCAACTGCTGCCGGATGCGGTGGAGGATCTGATCATCGTCGGAGAATTATCGCTGGATGGCACAGTCCGCCACACCCCGGGAATGCTGCCCATGGCTGCCCTGGCCCGGGAGGAAGGCTTTTCCACCATCTGCGTGCCTGCCGTAGATGCCGCCGAGGCAGCTTTGATCCCCGGTTTGGAAGTGCTCCCGGTGAAAAATCTGCGCACCCTAAAACGGCATCTGACCGGGGAGGAGCTCATCCCGCCCTTTGACCCCGCAGATCTGGAGGATGGGGAACCCCTCTCAGTCCAGACAGATTTCCGGGAGATTAAGGGCCAGGAGCACGTCAAACGGGCCCTGGAAGTGGCTGCTGCCGGGAATCACAACATGCTTATGAACGGCCCCCCGGGGGCCGGAAAAACACTGCTGGCCCGTTCCCTGCCCGGGATTCTGCCCCGGATGGATATCGAGGAAGCCCTGGATGTCACCCGGATCTACTCCATCCTCGACCAGCTTCCCGCGGACAGCCCGCTGATCCGTCAGCGGCCTTTCCGGTCACCCCACCACACCATCTCGCATGCCGGGCTGGTAGGCGGAGGCACCTGGCCGCAGCCGGGGGAGATCTCCCTGGCCCACCGCGGGGTGCTCTTTCTGGATGAGTTCCCGGAGTTCGGTCGGCGGGTGCTGGAGGTGCTCCGCCAGCCGCTGGAGGACAAGCAGGTCACCATCAGCCGGGCTCAGGGGTCGCTGACCTTTCCAGCCAACTTCATGCTGGTAGCAGCCATGAATCCCTGCCCCTGCGGCTATTACGGCGATCCGGTCAAGGAATGCACCTGCTCTTCCTCGGTGATCACCCGCTACCAGAAACGCATCTCGGGACCGCTGCTGGACCGCATTGACATCCACATCCAGGTCCCGCGGGTGGAATACGACAAGCTCAGCGGCGACCGTCTGGGAGAGTCCTCAGCGGAAGTCCGGGCCCGGGTGGAAACTGCCCGGAAACGCCAGCGCGAGCGTCTGGGGGATTCCTCCCGGACTACCAACGCCGATATGATCCCCCGCGAGGTCAGGGAGCACTGCCAGCTGGACAGTGAGGGGAAATCTTTGCTGCGCTCCGCCATGGAGCAGCTGCATCTCAGCGCCCGCAGCTACCACCGCGTGCTGAAGCTCTCCCGCACCATCGCCGACCTGGCCGGGAATAATGAAATCAGAACAACACACGTCGCAGAGTCCCTGCAGTACCAGCCCCGGGGACAGATCTGATCCCCTCTCTGAATAACAAAACTCGGAAGTCCTTTTCAGACTTCCGAGTTTTTTTCGCGTTTCCTAGTCCGCTGATGATTTTCGGTCGTTAGTCCCCCACCACCTCAATCTTCACCGCGCTGACCTTGGTCTCCGGGATTTTCGCCACCGGGTCCAGGGCCGGGTTGGTGATCTCATTGGTCGGGCTTTCCACAAAGTGGAAGGTCATCGACACCAGCCCGGGGCGGCAGACATCGGTCACCTTGGCCCGGGCTTTGATGGTTCCCCGGCGGGAGCTGATCTCCACCCACTGGCCGTCTTGAACGCCAAACTTCTCCGCATCGTCGGGATGGAGTTTAAGCAGCTCCTCTCCATCGAGGACCTCCAATCCATCCACCCGACGGGTCATGGTGGTGTGGAATTGATACAGGCTGCGGTCGGTGGTCAGGATCAGCGGATACTCCTCATCGGCATTTTCCGCGGAAGGCTTATAGTCCAGCGGCATAAAGTGTCCTTTGCCGCGGGAAAAATTTCCATCCTTATGGAGATACCTGGTTCCGGGATCCTGCTCATCCCGGCAGGGCCACTGCAGGCCGATCTCCTCGATTCGCTGATAGGTGATCCCGCCGTAGATGGGCGACACCTGACTGATCTCCGCCATGATTTCCTCAGCGGACTGGTAGTCAAATCCTTCCTCCCCCATCGCCTGAGCGATCTGGGAGGTAATCCACCAATCAGGTTTGGCCTCCCCCCGGGGTGGGATCACCCGCCGGACGCGCTGAATGCGGCGTTCCGTGCTGGTGAAGGTGCCGTCCTTCTCTGCGAAGGAAGCCGCCGGAAGGACCACATCCGCGTATTCGGCGCTCTCGGAGAGGAAGATATCCTGGCTGACCAGGAAGTCGAGCTCCTCCAGCGCTTTGCGGGCGTGTTTGGCATCTGCCTCCGTAAGCACCGGATTTTCACCAACCATGTACATCGCTTTGACCTTTCCGTCCAGGATGGCATCGAAGATTTCCGTGTGGGTTAATCCCACCTCACCGGAGAGCTCCCGGCCCCAGGCCGCTTCGAACTTGGCTTTTACCTCCGGATCGTCCACCTTCTGGTATCCAGGGTAAACATTAGGCAGTCCACCCAGATCGCAGGCGCCCTGAACGTTGTTCTGACCACGGAGCGGGTTGACGCCGGTTGAGGGTTTGCCGATCGATCCAGTGAGCATAGCCAGATTGGCCGTGGCCATCACATTGTCCGTCCCGTGGGAATGCTGGGTGATGCCCATGGCATAGAAAATCGCCGCCGGTTTCCGGGTGGCAAACACCCGGGCGATGAGCGCAATCTGTTCCCAGGGCACACCGGTGATCTCCTCAACGAATTCCGGCGTGTACGCTGCCAGAGACTCCTGGAAGGCTTCAAAGTTTTCTGTATGGTCTTCAATAAAGGCTTGATCGTGCAGCTCCTGTTCGATGATGTAGCGGCACATGCCCATCAGCAGGGCGGTATCCGACCCTGGTCTGTTCTGCACAAAATAATCCGCTGCCTGAACAAGATCGATCTCTTTGGGATTGACCACAATGATCGTCGCTCCGCTGCGGGATGCTCTGCGCATCCGGTGGGCAATCACCGGATGGGCGGCTGTGGTGTTGGAGCCAATGACAAGCATGGTTCCAGCATCATCGATTTCCCCGATGGAGTTGGTCATTGCGCCAGAGCCAAAGGTTGTGACCAGACCGGCCACAGTAGGAGAGTGTCAAAGCCTGGCGCAGTGGTCGATGGTATTGGTCCCCATCACTGCGCGGGTAAACTTCTGAACCAGATAATTATCTTCATTGGTACATTTGGCTGAGGTCAGCGCGGCGAACTGTTCGCCCTTGCTTTCCTGGAATTTCCTGGCGATCAGCTCCAGGGCTTCCTCCCAGGAAGCCTCCTGAAACTCCCCATCCTTCTTGATCAGCGGCTGGGTCAGCCGATCCGGGTGATTGACAAAATTGTACCCATAGCGGCCCTTGACACACAGGCTGCCCTGATTGGAGGGACTCTCCCGATCGGCCCGCACGCTGACGATTTGATCCCCTTTCACACCCAGGTAAAGACCGCAGCCCACGCCGCAGTAAGCACAAATTGTTTTCACTTCCCGGGCAGCCATCTGCGGTTTCTTGGGAACCAGCGCGCCTACGGGACAGCGGGAAATGCATTCTCCACAGGACTCGCAGATCGAATCCAGAAAGCCTTTATTCCCAAAGGTCCCCACCACCGTCCTGAAACCGCGGTTGATGTATCCCAGAGCACCCAGACCGACGATTTCGTTACAGGTACGGACACAGATGCCGCAGAGAATGCATTTATTGGGATCAAATTGGAAGAAGGGGTTGGATTCATCAATGGGAAGATCCCTGCCCAGCGGGCGAATATCCGCCATCTGCTCCGGCGTGATGCCCAGGTAGGCGGCCACGCGCAGCAGTTCGCAGTCGTCCGCCGCCTCACAGGCCAGGCAGTCCATGTGATGATCGGCAATCAGCAGCTCCATAGTCACATTTCGTGCCAGCTCAATGTCTGGGCTGTTGGTCCGAACATCGATATTCGGCCGGGCCGGGGTCATGCAGGACATGACCATCTTCCCCCCATCCACCTCGATCCCGCACATCCGGCAGGCCCCTTCCGGAGCCAGATCAGGATGATGGCAAAGATGAGGGATGTAAATATCATTTTCAAGGGCGACATCCAGCACCGACATGCCTTCTTCGGCAGTAACTGTTTGCCCGTCAATCGTGAAAGTAAATCGATCACTCATAGGTTTCTCCGTTGTTTGCCTGATGCCGGCAGCTAGGCCGCTTCTTTTTCCGGCTGTTCTTCACCCGTGCGAATTTCCACCGAGAAGAATTTCGGCGGACAAACTTCATAACAAACACCGCATTTGATGCAGGTATCCTGATCAATTTCATGGCGCTCTTTGGGCTCTCCACTGATGGCCTCCACCGGGCAGTTGCGCAGGCAGAGACCGCAGCCAATGCAGGTGTCGGTGATGTGGTAAGTGATAAACTCTTTGCACTGCTTAGCGGGACAGCGGTTTTCATAGATATGGGCCTCATACTCATCGCGGAAATACCGCAGGGTAGTCAGCACCGGGTTCGGCGCGGTCTGCCCCAGTCCACACAGAGAACCGCTTTTCACGCCTTTGGCCAGTTCCTCCAGCCGATCAATATCTCCGGGCTTCCCATAACCGTGGACAATATCTTCCAGAATATCCAGCATTTCCTTGGTCCCCAGGCGGCAGGGGACACACTTCCCACAGGACTCTTTTTCCGTAAAATCCAGGAAGTAGCGGGCAACATCCACCATGCAGGTGTCCTCATCCATGACCACCATTCCCCCTGACCCCATCATCGAGCCTGCCTCAATCAAGGAATCATAATCTACGGGGGTATCCAGGAACGATTCCGGCAGGCACCCCCCCGACGGCCCTCCGGTCTGAACAGCTTTGAATTTTTTCCCTTTCAGCACCCCGCCGCCGATATCATAAATGATCTCCCGGAGGGTGATGCCCATGGGGACTTCGATCAATCCACTGTTGGCGATCTTCCCGGTAAGGGCAAACACTGCTGTCCCTGTGCTGCTCTCGGTTCCAATATCCGCAAACCAACCCGATCCATTCTGAATGATCAGGGGGATATTGGCATACGTCTTGACATTATTTAACAGAGTGGGTTTTCCATAGAGGCCAGCATTGGCCGGATACGGTGGTCTGGATCGGGGCATCCCCCGGTTGCCCTCAATGGAGGTAATCAGGGCTGTCTCTTCGCCGCAAACGAAAGCACCGGCTCCATGGAAGATATCAATGTCGAAGTCAAAACCGCTGTCCAGTATATCCTCTCCCAGAAAACCCTGCTGACGGGCCTGATCGATGGCGATCTGCAGCCGCTGGATGGCCAGCGGATATTCCGCTCGACAGTAGATGTATCCTTGTTCAGCGCCGATGGCAAAGCCGGCGATGATCATCCCTTCCAGCACCGAATGCGGGTCCCCCTCCAGCACGGAGCGGTCCATAAAGGCCCCCGGGTCTCCCTCATCCGCATTGCAAAGCACATACTTGGGATCCCCTTCGGCATCCTGGCAAAACTGCCACTTGAGGCCGGTCGGAAAACCACCTCCGCCGCGGCCGCGCAGGCCGGATTTCTTAACTTCGGAGACAATCTTCACCGGATCCATTCCCAGGGCTTTTTCCAAACCCTGATAGCTGCCAGCTGCCAGGGAATCTTCAATTTCTTCCGGATTGATCTGTCCGCAGTTGCGCAGCACCAGCCGTTTTTGGCGCTTGTAAAACGGAATCTCATGGTAGGTCGGGATCGCTTCTTTCGTTGCCGGATCCTTGTAAAACAGGCGGTCAACTGTTTCCCCTTCTTTGAGATGTTTCTCGACAATTTTCGGGACATCTTTCAGCTTGACCTGGGCATAAAAAATGTCTTCCGGCTCAATGACGACGATCGGACCCTGCTGACACATCCCATGACACCCGGTAAATTTGATTTCCACATCGGAACCCTGCAGGGCTTCCTCGAAAGCTGCCTGTAATTCCGGAGACTTGGATGATTCACAGCCGGTCCCTCTGCACAGCAGGATGGTGTGTTTGTTATTTTCCATTCTGTTCCCCTTCTTTCTGGAGGAGCTTCTGGACCTTTTTCTTGGTCAGGTCTCCGTGGACTTCTTCGTTGATGGTGATCACCGGTGCCAGGGCACAGCAGCCGACACAGGCGACAGTCTCTACGGTATATTGATTATCCGCAGTCGTGCCTTCGCCGTCCAAACCCAGCTGATCGGTAATCTCCTCAAATATCCGCGGCGCCCCTCTGACATGACAGGCTGTCCCCCGGCAAACGGAAATGATCTTATCCCCGGTGGGTTCAAATCGGAACTGGGCATAAAAAGTAGCCACCCCGTAGATATCGCTGGGGGGTACATGAGTGTATTCAGCAATCTCTTCCATTAAATGGTCCGGCAAATAGGTGTACTCCTCCTGAACATGCTGCAGGATGGGGATGATATTTTCTCTTCTCCCCTCGTATTTAGAAAAGATTGTTTCCAGTGCACTTTCCATGATCTCTCCTTCAGAAACAACACAGTAGGTGAAATACCTGACGGGCTCTAACCACCCCGAGGATGGTGCTCTATATTTGTGAAATTATTCACTATGCATTCTACCCGGGCTGGATTAGCCCCGAATTAATTTCAATATCCCAGCCGCTCTGGAGCGCTGTAGACACGCATCTTCCCCAAACGAACATACCCCACCAGGGTGAGATTCCAGGCCTGGGCGATGTCCACCGCCAGCGAGGTGGGAGAAGTCCTGGATGCCACCACTGCGCATCCCATTAAAGCGCTTTTCCGGACCATCTCTGAGGATATTCGCCCCGTGCAGATCAGCACCTTACCCCGGGGGGATTGCCCCGTCAGCAGCCCGGCGCCGCTGATTTTATCGATGGTATTGTGTCTGCCGACATCCTCCACCACCAGCAGCAGACGATCTGCCTCAGCATCCAGCAAACCAGCAGCGTGAACTCCCCGGGACCGGGCATAGAGACTGTCTTTGGACTGCAAATTGTTAAACGCCCGCTGAATTTGCTCCGGACGGACAGAAATATCATCTTGAAAAGGTTCAACCCCAATCCGGGGATCGTTATACGTAATTCCGCCACCGCATCCGGAAGTAATGATCGTCTTGCTGGGTTGGCTGACTTCATTTTCCAGCCAGACATCGACACAGCAGCCGCTGTCCATAATCCGAAGATCGACAATTTCTTCTGGACTCTGGATGACCTGTTCATTGGTTAAGAAACCAACCGCCAACCAGTCCTGGTTCAGCGGCGTGCCCATCAAAGTGACAAATTCACTGCCATTAACATAAATCGTGATTGGTTGTTCCTCGATGACCTCGCCCTCCATGGGCTTCCAGTCATGATGGAACGCCAGCCACTGTTTTTTTTCTGTACCGCGATCGGTCATCACATCCTCATCATCCACATCAACCAGTAAAGGAAGATCAATAATACCCGAGCTACAGCTAGCGAGGATGTTGGTAGTTTCGGGAAAGGGCGGCTGTGAAAAGACCCAGCCGCCGCTTTCCCAGTTAACCTTAACATTTGACGGGCGATAAGTGATTATTATCTAGAACAAACCAATCACATCGCCGGTTTCCAGGTCCAGATCAACATCATAGTAGGCAGGGCGTGTGGGCAGACCCGGCATGGTGCTCATCTGACCCACCAGCGGGTACAGGAAGCCGGCCCCAACCGAAGCCCGGATGTCCCGGATCGGAACGGTGAAGCCTTTCGGGCGTCCCTTCAGGGAGCCGTCGTGGCTGAGGCTGAGATGGGTTTTGGCCATACACATGGGCAGCTCATCGAAACCGAGCCTGGTGTAGAGCTCCACTTTCTTCTCAGCCAGCGGTTCGTATTCCACGCCGTCCGCGCCGTAGATTTCCTTGCAGATGATCTCAATTTTCTCTTTGATCGAGGTGCCCTCGAGCGGATAGAGGAATTTGAAATCACTGGGTTTTTCGCAGGCTTCCACGACAGCTTTGGCAAGATCGACTGCACCTTTGCCGCCCTCCATCCAGTGGCGGGTGACCACAGCATCAGCGGCACCGGCTTCCAGGGCGCGCTTGCGGACCAGTTCAACTTCGGCTTTGGTATCATCTTTGAAGCTGTTCACCGCGACGACCACCGGAATACCGAACTTGAGAGCGTTCTCAATGTGGGCTTCCAGGTTGGGGATGCCGGCATCCAGCAGCTCCAGATTCTCCGTGGTGTAAGCCGGATCCAGCGGAGCGCCAGCGGTCACTTTCGGTCCGCCGCCGTGCATCTTCAGAGCCCGGACAGTGGCGACCAGCACAACCGCATCGGGAACCCGACCGGAGTAGCGGCATTTGATGTTGAAGAATTTTTCCATGCCGATATCAGCGCCGAAGCCGGACTCGGTGAGTACGTAATCCGCCAGCTTGAGGGCAATTTTGTCGGCGATAATCGAGCTGTTGCCGTGGGCGATGTTAGCGAACGGTCCGGCGTGCACAAATACCGGGGTCCCTTCCACCGTTTGCATCAGGGTAGGCTTGATGGCATCTTTCATCAGCACTGTGACAGCGCCGGCAACACCAAGATCGTCCAGGGTGACCGGATCGCCGGCTTTGCTGGTGGCCACCACAATGCGGCCAAAGCGATCCCGCATGTCCGCCAGATCGGTGGTCAGGGCCAGAATGGCCATAATCTCGCTGGCTACGGTGATATCAAAGCCGGTGCGGCGGGTGTGTCCGTGCTCTTTGGGGCCCAGCCCAATTTCAATTTCCCGCAGGTGGCGGTCGTTGATGTCAACCACACGGCGCCAGGTGATGGTCTCGGGATCAATATCCAGGCGGACAAATTTGGAGGCCTCTTCCTCAGTAAGTTCATCCGGATCAGTCTTGTCAATGCCCAGCTTCTTGAGACGCTTGAGCATCACGGGAGCAAATTCGCGGTTGCCCTCTTTATCCCGCGGGCACAGGCGCCGGAAGAGCGCTTCATCTGTCTGGCGGCTCTCATGATACATGCGGGTGTCCAAAGCCGCAGCGACCAGGTTGTTGGCAGCGGTGATGGCGTGAATATCCCCGGTGAGGTGGAGGTTGAAATCTTCCATGGGGATGACCTGGCTGTAGCCGCCGCCGGCCGCGCCGCCCTTAATCCCAAAGGTCGGGCCCTGGCTGGGCTGGCGGATGCAGGTGAAGACACTCTTGCCCAGATGCGCGCCCATCGCCTGGCTCAAACCCACCGTGGTGGTGGTTTTCCCTTCGCCCAGCGGAGTGGGCGTGATGGCGGTGACATCAATATATTTTCCGTCGGGGACTTCCTGGAGGCGGTCCAGCACATCCAGTTTGACCTTGGCTTTATATTGTCCGTGCAGCTCAACTTCCTCTTCCTCGAGGCCGATCTCCTCCATCAGGTCTTTGATCGGTTTGATCGTCGCTGCGTGGGCGATTTCAATGTCCGAGGGAACCGGATCTTTCAGTTCCAGCGGAGACGGGGTGACAGGCTTTTTCTCAAAAGTCATCAGTTCTCTCCTTTTTGGGTGAGGTCAACAAAATGAATGGCGAATCCTACTTCTCATGGGCGAGTTTGGCCGCTCGGACGGTGTTGCGCAGCAGCATGGCGATGGTCATCGGTCCCACACCACCGGGGACAGGGGTGAGGTGGCCGGCGACTTCCAGGGCTTCCTCGTAATCAACATCGCCCACCAGACGGTAGCCCTTCTCCCTGGAGTCATCCTCCACACGGTTGACGCCGACGTCAATCACAGCAGCGCCCGGTTTAATCCAATCTTTTTTGACCATCTCTGGACGTCCAACAGCAGCGATAAGTACATCCGCTTCGGCACATTTCTCGGCCAGATTGCGGGTTCGGGAGTGGCAGATGGTTACGGTGGCGTTTTCCTTGACCAGCAGCAGGGAAGCGGGCATGCCGACAATATTGGACCGGCCCAGCACCACTGCGTTAGCGCCTTCCAATTCGATGCCGGCGTTCTTGAGCAGATAGATACAGCCGTCCGGTGTAGCGGGGACGAACAGCGGCTCCCGGCCTTTCTGGGCCAGGCGGCCGATGTTCAGGGGGTGGAAACCGTCAACATCTTTTTCAATACTGATGGTGCGCAGCACCCGCTCATCATCCAGCCCATCCGGCAGCGGCAGCTGGACCAGAATGCCGTGCACATCGGGATCAGCGTTGAGCTCCTCTACCAGGGCTTCCACTTCCTCCTGGGAGGCGGTGGCAGGCAGCTCATGGCCGATGGAAATAATCCCGGCTTTTTCGCAGGCTCTGTGCTTCATGCGGACGTAGACCTGAGAAGCCGGATCCTTCCCGACCAGCACTGTTGCCAGCCCCGGGGGCTTTTTCCCCTCAGCGACCATGGCGGCCACATCAGCAGCCACAGCATCGCGAACTTCCTGGGCGACAGCACGTCCATCAATAATTTTTGCGGTCATAGACAACTCCCTTTTCAATTAAAATAACAATAGGTTTTCAGTCCGATCCCTCTCAGAATGATTCGCACGGCACAATCCGCCATGGTAGGAATGATTATTCCGAAAAAGGCTTTTCTTAGCAAGTTATTTTCGTCATCATATCCTGGAGGAATGATATATTACAAATATATCAGAAGGGCCGGGGAGCTTCAAGGTTCAATTGCCTGGCGATGAAAATAAGTTTGGGACCGCCGCTGACAGGAAACCTGTCAGCTTTCAGCGGCGGTTTTTTTCCGCGAATTGTTGCCACACATTCCCCTTTAGCGTACAATAAATCACACCCGCAGGCCCGCCCGGAACACCCATGTCCAATCAACCGCCTGATCGCTCAAACAGGGGCAGCAGGGGAAAACACCAGAGGAAGCACTTCCTGATGCTGGCGGCCTGCCGGCTGAACTGGGCAATCAACGTCAGGGCAAAGCTGACGCTTTTTGATTTAACCCCCGGAACGAAACCGTTACATCTACCATGGATCTGGAGGAAAACATGTCTGACCGGAAAAAAATCACCATCCGCACCCTCTTCGACAAGGCCGCCAAAGGGGAACCCATCTCCTGGCTGACCAGCTACGATTACCCCACCGCCTATTTCCAGGAGGAAGCCGGAGTGGATATGCTGCTGGTTGGGGACAGCCTGGGGATGACCATGCTGGGATACGACGGCACCCTGCCGGTGACCATGAACGACATGCTCCGTCACACCCAGGCGGTGCGCCGCGGTGCGCCGACTGCCTTCCTGGTCGGCGACATGCCCTACATGTCCTACCAGGCCAGCAATGAATCCGCCGTGCTCAACGCCGGCCGTTTCATGGCGGAAGCCAACTGCGATGCCATCAAGCTGGAAGGCGGGGGAGAGATGGCCAGGCGTATGGAAGCTGTCGTCGCTGCCGGTATTCCTGTGGTCGGTCACCTGGGATTGACTCCACAGAGCGTGGCCGCCCTGGGCGGATTCCGGGTGCAGGGACGCGGTGCAGCGCAGGCCAAAGAGATCATCGACGACGCCAAACTGCTGGAAGAAGCCGGCGCCTTCTGCATTCTGCTGGAAATGGTCCCCGATCGGGTGACCAGGATCATCACGGAACGGGCCGAAGACTGCCTGATCATGAGCCTGGGAAGCGGGCCGGATGCTCACGGCCAGCTGCTGATTTTCCACGATATGTTCGGACTCTATCCCAAATTCAAACCCCGGATGGCCAAAGTCTACGGCAACGCCGGCGAGATCATTCAGCAGGGGCTGATCGAGTACAACCGGGAAGTCAAAGACCAAACCTTCCCCCAGAAGGAGAACTGGTTCACCATGGAAGATGAGGAGTATGAGAATTTGAAAAAGCTTCTCTAAATTGTAAGATGTAAAAAGTAAGGCCTCAATAGACCAGGATCTCAATGCAATCTGGGGGTGAAGAGAATGGAGAAATTACCTTTTGCGAAGAATTATAAGGAGCTGGTTGTTTATCAAAAAACTATCCAACTGACGGACAAGGTTTATCAAATATCCACCAGGTTTCCAAAGGAAGAGACTTATTCACTCACCGATCAACTTAGAAGATCTTCCCGATCTATTGGAGCACAAATTGCGGAAGCTTGGGGTAAGCGCCCTTATCCCAAGCATTTCAAATCAAAACTTACCGATGCTATTTCTGAAACAAACGAAACTGAACACTGGATCTCAATCGCCTCCAGATGCGGATATATTGATACTGAACTAAGGAATGAATTGTTTGGTATATGTCACAGGATAAAACAACTGTTAGGAGGAATGATCATAAAGACAAACCTTTTTTGCGATCCGATATCAAATCAAGGAGAATAATTCCAACAATATTTACCTGTATCTGGTAAACATTTCATCATGAATCCGTTTACTTATTACATCTTACATTTTACTTGATTGACAAAAAGGAGACCCCCATGACCGACCTGCGCAAACAACTGGAAATTCCCCCCGGCCGGCTGGAAGCCATCAACGAAGTTCTTCTCAACCCGGACCTGACGGTGATCGAAGATTTCCTGGAGGTGGTCGAGAAGTATGGCACCCCGGAGGAGATCAACGCCAAAGCCCAGGAAGCCCGCCAGATGGACAACCTGCTCGCCAAAGTCCGGGAGTCCAATCCCAATCACCTGGAGGATCTTGAGTGGCTGCAAGAAAAAGTGGCCGGGGGCGGCTTTATCAGCGAACAGGACTACCGCCGCAAGCTCCTGGGAGATCAAGCGGATGAAATGGATTTCGCAGATGACTTCGCCGTCACCCTGGAAATCAGTGCCTGTCAGTATTTTCCCTGGGTACGGATGATCGCCGAGGATGCCCTGGAAAACCACAAGCTACTCCCTGGGCGCTTTATCCGTGTCCGGAAGATGAAGGAACAGGAGGAGGATGGAGACCTGCCTGCTTTTGCTGCCGCCATGCAGCTGCTGGGGGCCTCTTATGTGGAGACACTGGACACCAAAGGGACCGACGGCTCCAATATTCACCTCGGCGGGCCGGAGACGATCACCGGCTATTTTGGTGGGGTGGGTCAGCCAAACGGACACGCCCTGCAGTGGCTGGACGAATATCTCTATTATTACACCACCTACGGCATCAAGCAGGTGCTCAATATCAACCCCGGCACCGTCCTGTTAGGATACATGCTGCACCGGCTGGGGGTCAACAACGAATTCAAAATCTCTGTGTATATGGGCAACGACAATCCCTATGCCGCGCTGTGGACGCTGATCGGCGCCAAGCTCTTTGCCCGGGATGACGGCACCACGCCGCTGATCGGCTTTAACTGGAGCAACTCGGTGGACAATCACACCATGGAGATTACCGCCCAGTTCCGGGGGCAGCTCGGCTTCGAGGACATCGTTCGCTTTGAGCATCACATCGTGGAAACCTATCAGAGCATCGTCATCCAACCCTACAACCGGCGGGATGAGCTGGTGGAGATTGCCGATCATGTCGCCAACATCTCAGCCAAGCATGAAGGCGGCGACCCGGATATTGATCAAACCCGGGACCATCCTTCGGATATCCTGGACTACTTCAGGGAAAAGCAGGAAATCATTGCTGCCGGGGAGTGGGATGCTCTCTCCCTGAATTTCATGGATAAATATCAAGCGCTCAATAAGACGGCCGAAGCGCTGACCAGGAATGGACTGGCATTTATTGCCGCACCTGCTGTTCATCACGAATCGAAAACTGCCCAGCAGCGGATCCCCTGAAACACCTGGAAGATTTATAGCCGCCGCTGCCAGAAATACTGCCGCCAGGTCTGCTCTCCCTTCACAGGAGCTGGGTATCCTGCGCTGCGCAGTGGATCAGAAAAAAAATCACTATCTGATCAGGACAAATGGAATATTTGAAAAAGTTTCCTAACCCAAAAAGAAAACAAGGGTATAATTGCCCACGATGGCGTTTTGGGATTGACTACTTCCGCGGACAAAACCGTCAACAGCAGATACCCCCCATGAGTGAAAATCAGGTTGTCCATGAGGCTTTCACGGAGCTGGCACCGCGCTACGAATCTGTTGTAGATGGGGAGCTGAATACCTTCTGGGGCTGGAGCTATCAGGGATTTGTTGATCAGCTGATCGAACGGACAGCCATCCAGAACAATCAGAAAGTGCTGGATATCGCCACGGGGACCTCGGTAATTCCCCGAAAAATTCTTCAGCAGAAAATTCCTGACCTGCACATCACTGGTTTGGATATCACTGAGGCTATGCTTCAGGAGGGAAAAAAAACCTTCCCGGAAGGCGTATTTCACACGGCTCTCAGCCTGACCTGTGGGGATGCCATGAAGCTTCCCTTTGCGGAAAATTCCTATGACGTCATCGTTTCCGGTCTGGCTTCCCATCACATGAACATCCCCATTATGCTTTCGGAAATGCGCCGGGTGCTGAAACCCCAGGGCACCCTCTCCATCATTGATGTCGGCACCTCCCCATTCTGGGAGCTGCCCCTTATCCGCGGATTTACCAGAGTCTTTGCCTTTGCATATTTTTTGTGGAAAGAGAATTTAACCCGGGCCTGGGCGGAAGCCGCCGCAGTGACCAACCTGAGAACCCCGGAAGGGTGGTTGGCAGACCTGCAGGCGGCTGGTTTCGATTCTATCTCCATTAGGAAATTATCTTCCAAATACCGCTGGGCGCCGGAACCATTATCCATTCTATCTACCTTTCAAGGGGAGGAAAAATGACATCTTTGAGCACTTTAATCCAGCAGGGACGACAGGATGAAATCTGGATGAAATACTGCGGATTTCTTGACCTCAGCATCGACGAATTCATGGAGATACAGGAGAGCCTGTTAATCGAGCAGATCGATCTGCTGGGCAACTCGATGATGGGCCGGATGTTGATGGGCGACATCATCCCCACCACCATTGAGGAATTCCGCGAGGTGGTTCCGCTGACATCTTACAAGGACTACCTGGGATATCTGGATGTAAAAAGGGAAGATGTGCTGCCCCGGAAGCCGTACACCTGGTGCCATACCTCCGGCCGCTCTGGAGAATATCAGTTCAAATGGGTTCCCTATTCCAAAAAAATGTATGACCGGCTGGCGGAGGTGGTGGTCAGCGCCATGATCCTGGCCTCCTGCAACCGCAAAGGGGATATCCGTCTAGAAAATAAAGATACAGTGCTGCTGACCACAGCCCCACCCCCCTATTTCTCAGCCCTTTTATCACGCTCCACAGCCGATCATGCCAATGTCCGCTTCCTGCCCAACCTGGATGACGGAGAAAAGATGGGCTATGCTGAACGCGTCAAGGCCGGATTCAAGGAAGCCATGGTCATAGGGCTGGATTACTTTTACGGCATCTCCAGCGTTCTGGTCCGCATCGGCGAACAGTTCCAGCAGGGCTCCGGGAGCACCAAGCTTTCTCTGGATATGCTCCATCCCAGTCTGATTTGGCGGATGGGAAAAGGGTTTTTGAAAGCCAAGCTCAACGGACGGGGTCTGCTTCCCAAGGATATCTGGAATA
Organism: uncultured Anaerolineales bacterium; assembly: GCA_964603385.1. GTDB lineage: Bacteria > Chloroflexota > Anaerolineae > Anaerolineales > UBA11858 > B10-G9. The sequence continues at coordinate 15,605 of CAZRUS010000003.1, forward strand.
TCAAAGGAATTATGACCGGCGGGGCGGACACAGCAGTGTATTCTACCCTGATCAATAAGTACTGGGGCCGCCAGCCGCTGGAAGGATACGCCTGCACAGAGGGCGGCCTGATGGCTGTTCAAGCCTGGAATTATCAGAACATGACCTTCTATCCTGAAAACGACTTTCTGGAATTCATCCCCCATGAGGAATTGCAGAAAGAGCAGGAGGATCCCGACTATCAGCCCAAGACCTTACTCTACAATGAATTAACGCCGGGTGTTTATGAGCTGGTGTTCACCAATTTCCACGGCGGTGTCTTCACCCGCTACCGTGTCGGGGATATGTTTGAAGTGGTTGCTCTCAAAGATGAAGAACTGAATATCGACCTTCCCCAGGTCCGTTTCTATGCCCGGGGCGACGACATTATTAACCTGGGCAACTTTGCCTTCCTTACCGAGAAAGATATCTGGACGGCAGTTGAGAATGCCAGGGTTGACTACAACGAATGGATTGCCCGCAAAGAGATCCAGGATGGAAAAGCCTACCTGCATCTATTCCTTGAAATTGACCCCAAAAACCGGTTGGAAGCTGAGGAGATGAAGACAAGAATCAAAGCCGGTTTAAAGAAAATCAACAAAGACTTCCAGGATCTGGAGGAGATGCTGGCTTATGATGCCATGAAATTAACCCTGCTCAATCCCGGCGCCTTCAAATCTTACATGGACTACCAGCAAAGTCAAGGAGCGGATTTAGCTCACACCAAACCTCCCCACATGAACCCCACCAAGGATCAGCTGGGTATTTTGATCAAGGACGTCAAAGTCAAAGACTAACATGGTTTGGAACCTCAATACCATCGTACCCATCGTCACTTTTTTCCTGTACGGTGGACTGTTTGCTCTGGTCGCACTCTCCCGACCACAGACAGAATCCCGGCGCAGGTTCCGCTGGTACCTGCTCTCCATGGCACTGTGGTCCTTGAGTGCATTTTTCCTGCTGGCTGATGTCAGTCATGCCCTGCTCTGGTTGAAGCTGCTGGCCTCCAGCGCAATCTGCACCATGATTGCGCTGTTTTACTTTGTCCATACCTTCATTGATCAACCGAAATGGGCCCGGTATGTGATCTTCTACGGCTTGATCGCCATTGTGCTCAGCCTCAGTACCAATCTGGTGGTTTCCAACGCCGTTATCGAAGGGAGCACCGTGGAGTACGAGTTTGGCCCGATGATGGCTTTTATTGCCGGGCCCAGCTATATCCTGATCCTTTACAGTCTCTACATCCTGATCAGAAGTTACCGGCGATCCGACGATGTCATTCAGCGCAACCGCCTGCTGTATTTGATGCTGGGGATCGGATTGATCATCGCTGCTTCTGGCCTCAATTTCACCGAGTGGGGAAAATATCCGCTGGATATTGGAGCCAACGGCATCGCAGCCCTGATGATCGCATATGCCATCCTCCGCTATCAGCTGCTCGATATCAGGGTGGTCATCCGACAGGGCCTGTTTTACTCCATTCCCACGGTGATTATCGGAGCGGCATACTTTCTGATTATTACCCTTTCTCTGAGGCTCTTTAATCTCTACTCCGGGCTGGAAATTTTTTTCCTCTCCCTGGGCGTATCAGTTGTCACAGCGCTGGTTGCAGAACCGCTGCGTGAGCGGGCTCAATATATCATCGACCGCATGTTCTTCCGGGAAAAATATGACTCTCGATTGATGCTGCAAAACCTGAGCAGCCGCGTGGCCTCGGTGCTGAACCTCTACGAAATTACAGACATGATTCTCAAGGAGGTGACCGCCACCCTCCACATTCCCCGGGCAGCTTTTTTCCTCCGCGAGCAGGACAAGGGACGCTTTCAGCTTACCAACCAGGTGGGGCTGGATCATCTCCCCAATCTGGAATTCCGACAGGGACATCCGCTGGTGCTCTGGCTCTCCACCCATGAAAATACCCTGACCAGAGAAGATATGGAAGTCCTTCCCCAGTTCCAGTCGCTCTGGAAAGCAGAACGGGAAGACCTGGAAAGAATCGATGCTGAACTGTTCATCCCGGTCAAAGCGCAGTCGGAGCTGGTGGGGATCTTCGCTGTGGGAACCAAACGATCCGAACAGGCCTATGATGAGGATGACAAACTCACCCTCTCCACACTGGCCAATCAGACCGCTGTTGCCATCGAGAACGCCCGTCTGTACACCGAGGAGCAGAGCCGGCGGAAAGAGCTGGACACCCTCTACAGCATGGCCCGGCAGCTGGTTGCCACCGATGATCTGGACAAAGTGCTGCAGAGCATCGCCGCTCATGCCGTGGAAAGTGTCCATGTCAGCTACGCCCGGGTGCTGACCAGAAACGATCAGGGAGATTACATCTGTCGTGCGGTCTATCCCGCTCATAACCTGTCCGACGAACTGGGGCTCGGCAGGGTGGAGCCCATCGTCGCCGAGCATTATTACAACTGGATCCTGCAGCGCGAACAGGCCGTGGTGATCCGGCGGGCAACCCCTGACCTCCGCGACGAGGAAATTGAAGCGATTTTTTTCAAAGACGCCAGGACACTCTGCCTCTCCCCGCTGATCGGGGTTGACGAGTACATCGGCCTGCTGGTGCTTGGTGAAATCCGCAGCACGGAGCGGGAACCCTTCAATGTCGCCAAAATCAGATTGGTAAACGTGATCTCCGATCATGCCACCAGCGCCATCCAGCGGGCTGTCCTCCATGAACAGCTGGAGGAAAATTTCCTGCAAACAGTGGTCTCCTTGGCCAATGCGATGGATGCCCGGGACAGCTACACCAGGGACCACAGCCAGCGTATGGCGGATCTCTCCACGGCCCTGGGCTTTGAAATGAACCTTTCCGAAGCCCAAATCGAGGCGGTCCATTGGGCTGCTCTGCTTCACGACATTGGAAAGATTGGTGTCCCGGATGAAATACTCAATAAACCCGGCCCATTGTCCACCAAGGAATGGGAAATCATGAAGCAGCACCCGGTGATCGGTGCCAAGATCGTCGCGCCGATTAAAATGCTGTCACCGGTATCGCCGATCATCCGCTCTCATCATGAAAAGTTCGACGGCAGCGGGTATCCCTACGGCTTAACCGGTGAGAACATCCCCATTGAAGCCCGCATTCTTGCCGTGGTTGATGCCTATATCGCCATTCGTGACAAGCGGGTCTACAGCGAAAGCCACAACCACGAGGAAGCTATCGCTGAATTACGCCGAAACAGCGGAACCCAATTTGATCCGGAAGTAATCGACGTCTTCTGCCGCATGTTCCATTAAGCCGCTACCGGCCTGATGACAGCGGGAACGACGTCTCAATTTTTCCCAACCAGTCAGCTGACTACAAGGTGAACCCATGAAGGATCCTTCGACTCTGAACCCCTTTTTTAACCCCGCAGGTGTGGTGATTATCGGTGCCTCTACGGACCCCACCAAACTGGGATACGGCCTGGCCAACAACCTGAGCCGCAGTGGATACCCTGGTGCAGTCCACTTTGTCAACCCCAAAGGAGGCGAGCTGCTGGGGAAACCGCTCCATCCCAGCGTGCTGGATGTTCCGGATCCGGTAGATCTGGCAGCCGTGCTGATCCCGGCGCCGTACATCCCCGAGGTGCTGGAGGAAATCGGCCAGCGGGGAATCCGGGCAGCGATCATCGGCTCCGGCGGCTTCCGGGAAATCGGCCCGGAGGGCGCCGCGCTGGAGGAGCAGATGCTTAAAATCGCTCAAGAATGGGAAATCCGCCTGATTGGACCCAACTGCATCGGTTTGCTGGACACCCATCTACCGATTGACACCACCTTTCTCCCTCCCCCAGGGCCTACCGCTGGCGATGTTGCCTTTCTCTCTCATTCCGGGGCAATTTGCGCCGCAGCAATTGACTGGGCAAGAGGACAGGGATATGGGATTTCCCGGTTGGTCAGTCTGGGCAATCAAGCCGATGTCAGCGAAACAGATCTGCTGGTTCCCACCGCTGAAGACGCTCACACCCGGGTGATTGCTCTCTACCTGGAAGGTATTCAAGACGGCAGGGAATTTATCGAGCAAGCCCGTTCCATTGTAGAGCAGAAGCCCATTATCGCCTTGAAAGTGGGGAAATTTGAATCCGGCCGCAAGGCGGTCGCCTCCCACACCGGCGCCCTGGCCGGCAGGGAAAGCGCTTACAACGCAGCCTTTCAGCGGGCTGGCGTGCTGCGGGCTGATACCAGCGAGGAAATGTTCGATCAGGCGCGGGCGCTGGCCTGGTGTTCGCTGCCCGCTGGAAAGCAGGTAGCTGTCCTGACCAACGCCGGAGGGCCCGGTGTAACCGCTGCAGACGCTTTGGAAGCCCGAGGGCTGTCCCTGGCGACCCTGCATCCCAAAACCATCCAGGCCCTGGAAGAAGTGCTGCCGGCAGCAGCCAGCCTGCATAACCCGATTGATATGCTGGCTTCGGCCACCCCGGAGCATTTCGCCGCCTGTCTGCGCATTCTGCTCACAGATCCGGAGGCCGACAGTGTCATGGTTATCTATCCCAGTCCGCCCATGCACACCGCCGGTGCGGTCGCCAAGGCGATCATTCCGGTTATCCACCAGGCTGAAAAGCCGGTGGTCGTCTCAGTGATGGGGGAGCGGCTGATCCAGGAAGCGGTAGAACATCTCCGTGCCGCCCGGATTCCAGAATACCGCTTCCCGGAGAGAGCGGCAGCGGCCCTGGCAGCGCTGGTTGAACGAGCTATGCTGCTGGATCATGCCCGAGCCCCTGAGTTTAAGCTGGAAGATGTCGACCGGGATGAGGTTTCCAGAATCCTCCGCACACAAAACAGAGAAACCCCCCTGTCGGCGGCTGGTATTCAGCAGATCTTCCAGGCCTACAAAATCCCCACTGCGCGCATGGAACTGGCAGAAAGCCCTGACCAGGCCGCATCCACGGCCGTTGAAATCGGTTTCCCGGTAGCGCTCAAGGTGGCTTCGGGGCACATCAGCCACAAAACTGATGTTGGCGGAGTGCTGTTGAATCTGGCAGATGAGTCTGCCGTCAAAGCTGGTTTTGAGACCATCCTTGAGCAAGCCCAGAAAGCCCGCCCGGAGGCGGACATTGCTGGCGTCTACGTCCAGGAAATGGCCCCCTCGGGCCAGGAGGTGATCATCGGCGCTGTTCAGGATCCTCAGTTCGGCCCGCTGATGATGTTTGGCTCCGGCGGCACCGAGGTGGAAGGCCTCCGCGACATCGCCTTTGGTCTGGCGCCGCTCACCAATCACGATGCCGAGGATATGCTGGCCTGCACCTGGGCCGGCAGGCGGCTCAGAGGCTACCGCAATATCCCTCCTGCTGACCGGGAGAGCGTCAAGGATGTGCTTTTCAGATTGGCCCAGCTGGCAGCGGATTTTCCAGAATTTTCCGAGATCGAGATCAATCCCCTGCGCGTGCTCCCTGCAGGCAACGGCTGCCTGGCTGTGGATGTCCGCATCCAGCGGGATGACCAGAGCATGCTGTGAGGCAGATTTCCAGATAATATCAGGGTGGCAAGGTGACAAAATATCTGGCCGCAAACACGCTCGTACTGCTGATCGCCCTGCAGGCCTGTTCCCCGGCAGCAACGCCCGGCACACCAACGCCGCTTCCCTCCAGGGAGAGCCGCATCCCTGCTGAGGCGGTGAAACAAACCCCGGAAGAGGACCCGCTGCCGCCGATATTACACAACCCGGCCTGGGAAGATCCCCTGCCCATGCCGGGTCCTATCAACACCGCCGGAGGAGAGGATGCCCCCTTCATCACCCCGGACGGGGAAAATTTCTTTTTCTTCTTCACACCGGACACCAAAATTCCTGCCCAACAGCAGCTCACCGACGGAGTTACCGGTATTTATCAGTCCCGTCTGGTAAACGGGCGCTGGATAACACCGCAAAAACTGATCCTCAGTAAGAAAGCTGCATTGGACGGCTGTCCCTTCCTGCGGGAGAAGAGGCTCTGGTTCTGCACGGTCAGAGAAGGCGCCACGGGGGTGCACTGGTTTACTGCGGAATGGGAAAGCGGCAGCTGGGAAAACTGGCAGCCGGCCAATTTTGATCCGGTTCACCGGGTGGGAGAACTGCACATATCACCCGACGGTGAGAGGCTTTACTACCACTCCGATCGACCCGGCGGATGGGGGAAAAATGATATCTGGATGCTCAGCAAATCAGCAGACGGATGGCACAACCCGGAAAACATCTCCGCCGTGAATTCCCCGGAGGACGACAGCCGTCCCTTTCTCTCCCCGGATGGTCAGGAATTATGGTTCACCCGCAGCTATCAGGGCAGCCCCGCGGTCTTTCGCTCCCGCCAGATGGAGGGAACCTGGCAGGAACCCGAGCTGATTATTTCTCAATTTGCGGGAGAACCCACGCTGGACAGCGCTGGCAATCTATATTTCGTTCACCATTTTGTGCAAAACGGCGTGATCATCGAGGCCGATATCTATCTGGCCCGGAAGAAGTAAGTCCCAGGATGGATCTCTGGTTTCATTGACGCCGGTTGCCCTCACTGCTCATCCCGGCAGTCATCCCCGCGGTGGTTTTCCTGGAGATAGGAGGCCAGATACTGGCCGGTGTAGGACGCCGGTGTGCTGCAAATCTGGCGGGGTGTCCCTGCTGCAATCACCTCCCCCCCGGCCTCTCCCCCCTCTGGCCCAAGGTCGATGATATGATCGGCCACCTTGATGATATCCAGGTTGTGTTCGATGATCAGCACGGTGTTTCCTTCCTCAACCAGCCGCTGCAGCACCTCAATCAGTTTATGCACATCGGCGGCGTGCAGCCCAACAGAAGGTTCATCGAGCACATACAATGTCGAACCGGTAGATCGCTTGGCCAGTTCCCGGGAAAGTTTTATGCGCTGAGCTTCTCCCCCCGATAGGGTCGGTGATGGCTGGCCGATGCGGATATACCCCAGGCCAACATCCTTGAGGGTCTGCAGCCGGCTCATCATCGGTGGGAAGGCCTCAAATACTTCCATGGCGGTGTCCACTGTCATATCCAGCACATCGGAGATATTGTAAGTATCTTTGAAACGCACCTGGAGCGTCTCCCGGTTGTAGCGCGCCCCATGGCAGACATCACAGGGAACATAGACATCCGGCAGAAACTGCATTTCTATCTCCAGCTGCCCGTGTCCCCGGCAGGCTTCACAGCGCCCTCCCTTGACATTGAAAGAAAAGCGCCCTTTTTCGTAACCGCGAATTTTGCTTTCCGGAAGCTCCGCAAACAGATCCCGGATGTAGTCAAATAATTTGGTGTAGGTGCCCGGGTTAGAACGCGGCGTTCTGCCAATGGGGGATTGATCGATATTGACCACCTTATCAATATGTTCCAGCCCCCGGATCCCCTCATGGGGGCCGGGTTTGGCCTTGGAGCGGTTCAGCTCCCGGGCCAGCGCTTTGTACAGAATCTCCACCACCAGAGTGGATTTGCCCGACCCGGACACACCGGTGACGCAGACCAGTTTTCCCAGGGGAATGCTGACATCTATAGACTTCAAATTGTGCTCCCTGGCCCCGAGGATCTGTAAAGTCTTCCCATTGCCCTTCCGCCGCTCCTCGGGCAGCGGCACTTGCAGCCGGCCGGAGAGATATGCCCCGGTTAAGGAATCAGGATGGTTGAGAACCTCCTCAAGCGGTCCGTTCACCACCACCTCGCCGCCTTTTTCCCCAGCGCCCGGGCCGAGATCTAGCACCCAGTCCGCGGTGCGGATGGTTTCCTCATCGTGTTCGACGACCATGACGGTATTGCCGAGATCACGCAAGCCCTCCAGGGTGCGCAGCAAGCGGCCGTTATCCCGGGCGTGGAGTCCGATGGAAGGCTCATCCAGTACGTACAGCACCCCCATGAGGCGGGAACCAATCTGAGTGGCCAGGCGGATGCGTTGGGCTTCCCCACCGGAGAGGGTCCCCGCGGAGCGGTTCAGCGTCAGGTAATCCAGACCGACATCCGCCAGAAAACCAAGCCGGTCATTCAGCTCCCGGAGAACCCGGTCCGCGATCAGCTGTTGGCGCTCGTCCAGCGGGGAATCCTCACTGTTCAGCTGCTGAACCCACTGGAGCAGATCGCTGATGGGCCAGGTGGAGACGGTGATGATGTTTTTCTCGTCGATGGTGACCGCCAGCGCTGCCGGCCGCAGGCGCGCTCCCTGGCACGTTGGACAGGGATTATCGTTCATATAGCCCATGATCCGGCTGCGCATGTATTCAGATTTTGTTTCCTTAAAGCGGCGTTCCAGGTTATTAATTACCCCTTCAAAAGGCCGGTTGAACTCGTACTCCCGGCCCTCCTTATTGACATAGGTCAGAGGAACGGAACGACCCTCTGTCCCGTAAAAGATGAGCTCTCTCTCTTCCTCGGTCAAGTCCTGAAATGGTTTTTCCAGATCAACATCATAGGCTTCGGCTGCGCCCACCAATGACTGCCAGTAATACCCACCCTGATCCCGGGGACCACCCCATTCGCTGGCATCAATCGCCCCGTCCATCACCGAGCGTGTTTTATCCGGAACCAAAAGATTGACATCAACTTCCAGCTTTGTGCCGATACCTTCGCAGGTGGGGCAGGCTCCATGAGGGGTATTGAAGGAGAAAGTGCGCGGCTCAATTTCCGGCAGACTGATCTCACATACCGGACAGGCCAGATGCTCAGAAAAAAAGATCGACCGGGGATTCTCCGCGTCGGTTTCGTCATAGACGGTCAGATAGCCATCGCCGAATTTCAGGGCGGTTTCCACCGAATCGGTCAGCCGGGAGCGAAAGTTCTGGCGCTCCTCTTCTGTGGGATAGTCCCGGATGATCAGCCGATCTACCACGGCTTCAATGGTGTGCTGCTGATAGCGTTCCAGCTCAATCTGTTCTTCCAGCCGGCGGATCTCGCCGTCAATCCGGGCCCGGACAAAACCGGACTGCTGGATTTCCTCCAGGATGCTCTGGTGCTCCCCCTTTCTGCCCCGGATGACCGGAGCAAGCAGATTGAACCGGGTGCCCTCCGGGAAATTTTCAATACGCTCGACAATCTCCTGTGCGGATTGGGTGGTTACCTCCCGCCCGCAGTTAGGACAGTGGGGGATTCCGGCCCGGGCGAAAAGCAGCCGCAGGTAATCATAGATCTCGGTCACGGTGCCCACAGTGGAGCGCGGATTCTGGGAAGTCCCCCGCTGGTCAATGGAAACCGCCGGGGAAAGCCCCTCGATGTACTCCACATCCGGCTTATCCATCTGACCGAGAAACTGACGGGCATAGGAGGAAAGGGATTCCACATACCGCCGCTGTCCCTCAGCAAAAATGGTATCAAATGCCAGGGAGGATTTTCCGGATCCAGACAGACCGGTGACAACGACAAACTTATCCCGGGGAATTTCCACGGAAAGATTTTTCAGATTATGGACTTTTGCACCAACAACTTTAATAGTTTTTTTCATATCCAAAAGGGATCAGCTTTTTCCCCGTGAGAGAGGAAACTGGTGGGTTAATTTGTGAACCCTGACATTATACCAAGGGCGGGACAGCAGCCGGTCATAAATGGCCCCAAAACCAGGGTATTTCCCCAGAAATCCACCCCGGGGGGAAGGGCTGCCTGGCGGTATTTCCCTGCGGGCTGAGAGCGGCGAGAAGGTCAGCTCTGCTCAGGCGCAGACCATCCGCCGCTGGGAATTATGTCTGGTTTGTTGTATAATCGGTATCTGCAGGGTAGAAACCAGCAGGAGGCTTGATGAACATAACCTGGCACGGACATTCATGTTTTCGACTGACAGAACGCGGGATGGCCACCGTGGTCACCGATCCGTACGACCATAAACAGATCGGCTATCACGAACTGGATCTTTCAGCGGACATAGTCACGGTCAGCCACGATGCGCCGGGACATAATCACGTCGAAAGCATTCGCAAAAGAAAATCACAGCAGCATCTCATTGACGGACCCGGCGAATATGAAATTGGCGAAGTCTTCATCACCGGCATTCGCACCAACCGCAAAGTCAACAATGACGAACCCCGGAACGTGATGTACATCTTTGACTACAGCGGCGTTCTGATCGCTCATCTCGGCAATCTCAACCGCGTTCCCAACCAATCGGATGTCAAATCCATCGCCGGTGATGTTCAGGTCGCTCTGGTTCCGGTGGGAGGAGGGAGCAGCCTGACCGCCTCCAAAGCCGTGGAGGTGATCCGGATTCTGGAACCGAGCTATGCCATCCCCATGTTTTACAAGACCGAACACTGTAAACTGGATCTGAACCCGTTGGACCGGTTCATCAAGGAGATGGGATTGGAAAAGATTAAACCGCGAGCGGAGCTGAGCGTGACCAGCACAAGGTCAACTACCGAGACCAATGTTGTCGTTCTTGAGTATCAAAGATAGCTTTTGAGAGGCAGCCCAAAGTGACCGTTAAGTTGTTATTGTGGTGGGATATCTTGCCTAACCGTGAGCAGGAATATTTTGAATTTGTGATCAGTGATTTCATTCCTGACATTAAACAGCTGGGGATTCGTCCGGTCGATGCCTGGTACACCATGTATGGGGACCACCCCCAAATCATGGTTTCAGCAAAAGCCAACAGTCAGGCGGCCCTCAATGTGGCCATGGCATCCAAAGAATGGCAGCGCCTGCAGGAAAACCTGCATAAGTATGTAGAAAACTTTACCTACAAGGTAGTCCCGGCGAAATCTGGTTTTCAGCTCTGATCCAGCGTTTCCCAGACCCCCAAAAATCCCTTATGAAAGAAACCAAATCTAACAATATTTCCCTGCGCATCCGGATTGGCATCGGCATGGTGCTGGTCGGTTTTTTGATCTTCCTGCTGGGGGCTGACCCCGGCCTCTTCAATCTGGACCGCACGCCGGTGGTCGGGTTTGTTCAAACGGCTACCTTCTCTACCGGGCTGGCCTTGGTCTGCCTCGGCGGCTGGATCAGCCTGAAAGCCTGCCAGCATTCAGGAGAAAGGCAGAGCATCGCTCAGGATATCGGCCTTCGCCTGGTAGGAACCGGTTACCTGATCGCCCTGGTCTCAGCGATGGCAGATGTCTTCGGCTTTGGCACCCAGGCCTGGCCAGCACTGCCCTTTTTCGGGCCCTGGCAGGCCGCTGGTGTGGTGGTTGGTGAGATCATTATTGCGGTCGGTTTCCTGCTGTTCATCCCCTATCCTCGAAAATCCCCCTGAAGCTTGACAACCCCATATCGACCGAGTAAAATGTCGGTGCACTATCAGGTGATAATCTGCGGGCCGAGATAGCTCAGTTGGTAGAGCACTTGACTGAAAATCAAGGTGTCGCCAGTTCGAGTCTGGCTCTCGGCACTCCAAGCGGGCGTGGTTCAGTGGTAGAACGTCTCCTTGCCAAGGAGAAGGTCACGGGTTCGAATCCCGTCGCCCGCTCTATACCTCCCACAAGAATGCTGGTGGCAGATGACAGCGGAAAGAAAGTCATCAACCATCAGCTTCTTTCATCCAGGCGACGTAGCCAAGTGGTAAGGCAGAGGTCTGCAAAACCTTTATCATGGGTTCGAATCCCATCGTCGCCTCTTTCTATTTAAAGGCATTCACCCCGCCGGCTCCCATCGGCGAGGTGAACGCTTATCTAAGGAGGAGAAGAAGAAGTCAGGGTATATGCCCTGGGTCAACGACTGCTGTCTGGTTCACTATCATCATAGCTTAACTTCTCAGCCTGCCGGTTATCAATTCCGTTAGGGGCTATAAAGAGTGCGTTAAGAGCCTCGAAAGAACCCGTAAATTCCTCTTCTGAACGAAGAGAAATCAGTCTTTATGGTAGCGATCGGACCGGAAATTGATTGTTACTGAGAAAAGAATTCCCCCAGCCAGTCCAGCGATTGGGTATCCTGGTATTCACTCAACAGGCTGAAAAAGTCCTCCCCGCTGACGATCTCTCCCTGGTAGCGCTCCCGGTAGGCGCGGAGGAAGGCAAAAAACTGCGCCTCGCCCATCTCCTCCCGCAGCCGGGATAAAAACACCGCCCCCCGCAAATAAGCCGCATTCCGGTAATTGAGATAGTTGTTTTCCAACGGCTCATTATACTGATATATAGTCCGGTCGATCCGTCCCTGAGGCTGGTTGAATTCAATCCTGGCGTACCACCACCAGGGGACTGCCTCGGGAGCCCGGTTTTCTAGAAACACCAGCTCGCTGTAGGTGCACAGGGCCTCATCCAGCCAGGGTTCCAGCGCCTGGTCGTTAGCCACCTGACCGTACCACCACTGGTGGGCGGTTTCATGAGCAGCGATAATAACCAGGAAGTCTTCTTCAGTCCCGTTGTAGCTGTCGAACATGGCATTACTGAGGAAGAACAACCCTTCATATTCCATCCCGTGATTAAAATCTGCCTGCACAACCGATAATGCCGACTGCTGATAGGGGCCGTACACCTCCGTGAACAGCTCCAGAGCTTCCACGGTGGTTTCGAAAGCCGCTTGGCCGGGAATCTGGTAAAAGCTGAAAGCATACCCTCTCACCAGGGTCTCTCCCACCCACTGTTCTCGAATCTGGTAATCGGGGCTGATGGAGAAAACAAAATTGCGGGCATTCTCCAGACGGTAGCTGAGAAGATCGCCCTTATCGGTTTCCCGGGCGCTGGCTGCGACCACCACTTCAGGGCTGTGGGAGATTCCCAGGGCGACTTTAAAATCCGCTGCTGGATAGACCAGGTACTCTCCAAAAATCCAGGGGTCATGCACCACCCAGCCGCTTTCCGGAGAGAATGGAGGAACCATCGGGTACCAATCGACCAGGTTGGTCTGGCGGCTGGTATACCCAAACGGGGAGGGCCCGTAGCCTTCCCGGGCGTTCTGTCTGGGAAGCGCCAGGGTATACTTCAAGCTCAGTGTTCGGCTTTCTCCAGGCTGCCAGTCCTCACTCAGACGGACGGTCAACCGCACTCCCTCCAGGGAATACTCCAGCAGACCTGCTTCCCCGTCCAGCGATATTTCCTCCAGGGAAAAAACACCGGGCCAGGCGCGAGGGGGCACCACCAGCAGGATTTCTTCCAGAGGAACATCCCCGGGATGAGGAATTTCAATCCCCTGGTCCACAGTGAGCAGATGTTGGTGGTAATCCAAAACAGCGGAAAGCTGATATTGAATTCTGGACGGCTGGTTGGACTCTGCTGTTGGCTCCCGGGAGGGTTCCAGGGATGGCTCCGGGGAGGTGACCGCGGTGGGAGCAGCAGCGCTAAGCTCAGCCACCCCTGTGGGAGCGAGAGTCTGCGCTGAGGGGGAGGGCGGGGCTTCAGCCGGGACTTCTCCCTGAGCACAGGCAGCAGTCACCGCACACAAAATGAAAATCACAACCCCCTTTATGATCCTCCGCAGCAGGTTCGTTTTCATGTTTCCATCACCGGTGAAAATATCCAGACAGAATCATCCCTATTCTGTCAGCTGTCCCAGCATATTGATCAGCTTTTCCGCCTCCTGAATCAAATCCACCCCGGCAGGCAGCTGGTGCTTTTCATTGACCCGCAGGGTGAGCAAGCGCAGAGATTGGCGGGCTTCATCCGGTAGGTTTTTCAGGGTGGATGCCGTCAGCAAGGTTTGATAGCTGCTTATCGGAATATGAGGATACTGGATCTCTCTCAAATATTGTTTAACAGCAGATCCGGCAGCCAGCCGGGCGCACACCCGGGAGCGGCCTGGGTTGCCCTCCTGGCGATAGCGCTCAGCCCTCTTCAGCTCCCCCTCCACCTCCGTCGTTCGATAGGTTTCCACCATGCTGAGCATTATACCCCAGAGAAGAAAAACCCCCTGCCGGAATGCAAGCCCGGGAGGGAAGGGAAGGAGGGTGTTATTGAGATGATTATCTCCCCCAGGAATTGAGCTCCCGGACTGATGACAGAGATCAATCGCCTGGGTGTCAAACCTGACAACCCCCCTTAAGCCAGCGGCCTCCGGGTCCTTGATGATCTCGAAATCCGCTGTTTTAGGTGCGGCTGCACGGCCAGCCTCACCTGGGAATTGCTTGCCGGGCCAGGGCATCCACGCGCTCGTTTCCCTCCCGCCCAGCATGACCCGGGATCCAATGCCAGGTCACCCGGTGCCTCTTCACTGCCTGATCAAGCTCCTTCCAGAGATCTGCGTTGGCCAGCGGACTGGTCTTTCCCGGACTGCCCCTCCGCCAGCCCAGACGCTTCCAGTTCTGGATCCATTCGGTGATCCCTTTCTTGAGGTATTCGGAATCTGTGTAAATATCCACCTGGCAGGGCTGATTCAGGGCCCGGAAGGCCTCCACCGCTGCGGTAATTTCCATCCGGTTGTTGGTGGTTTCTTTTTCTGATCCGCTGAGCTCTTTTTCTTTGCTGCCGTAGCGCAGCAGCGCCGCCCACCCTCCCGGACCGGGATTCCCAGAGCAGGCGCCATCGGTATAGATCTCCACAGCCGGTATTCTTGCCATCAGTCAATCATCCTTTCCTTTCGTCCCTGACGAGATTCTTTTCTGCCTCAGTGCCAGATAAGCTGTCAGGTTACTCCCATCCTTCCGCCTGCAGCTCCACAGCGGTCTCCTCCAGCTCAGAAAGCACCAGGGAGATTTCACCATATCCGCCCTGAAGCATGGCGGCGAAGGCATCCCCCAGCACCATGCGGATAAAATCCCAGGAATACACCAGCGGTTCAGGGTGCCCATAAGGCAGCAGCTCCACCCCCTGAGCCCAGTGGGGATGCCAGCGAATGTGCTCCTCCAGCAAGGATATCACACTCTCTCTGGTCGGATACCCGCCGCCGGCTATCGACCATTCTGCCTGAACCGGAGGGGAAATCAGGTAGTCTAAAAACAACCAGGCAGCCAGCTCCTGCTCTCTGGTAGTCTCCGGGATCATGCCGGCCAGGTAAGAGGCAGTGACCGCTTTTTCTCCCCCGGGGCCCGGGACGGCAAGCATCGTCCAACCGTCCGGCAGGCCGTCCTCGCCCTGGGGAATGTGAATCTGCTGATAATCCGCCGCAGCTCCCATCATCAGCAGCGCTTCTCGATTGTTGAAATCTGCAAATTCATCTTCCTCCAGCAGGGGGTTGGGCGCCTGGGTGTAGCTGTAAGCGCAGCCTCGCTGCTGGATCAACCACCATTCCCGGGCCACATTTTTCATCTCAGGGGAGACAAATCGGTAAGTGTTTTCTTCCGGTAGATATAGCCGGCCGCCGTAGGCATAGACCCAGGAGGTAATGTTAGCCGCTGCAGGATAGAGCAGCAATCCCCCGGTTCCTTTAGGGGCCTGGGGTTGAGATTGCTGATACTCCTCCGCTGCCGCACAGACCTGCTCGCGCAGATCTTCCAGAGTCTCGGGTGGATCCTGAAACCCCAACTCTTCCCCCCAGCTGCGGTTATAGTACAATACCTGGATTCTCTGACTGAGAGGAACCGCCAGCCGTTTGCCGTCCACCTTCTGAAGGGCGTCCAACGCTTGCTGATAAAAATCTTCCCGTTCCCGGCGGTTCCATCCCACCCGGGGGTGATCCAAAAATCGGGAAAGATCGGTCAGATTTCCATGCTCCTCCCACTCTGCCAGCAGAGCGGGGCCGCCCAGGATTAAGGAGGGAGGCTCCTTCTCGAGCGCGCTGAGATCAAGTCCCGCTACAGGATCGACTTCCAATCGGGGATCGACCAGCTCCACGGTCAGGTCCCAGGGATTCTCCCGGTTGTACCGGGTGCTGATCTCCTGCAATGCCGCTTCTTCCTCGGCACTGCTGCCCGCATACCAGACAAATACTGTTTCCCCGGCTGCACCCTCAGGGGTCAGCTCCTCACCCTTTTCCGGCGTTGGTGTCCCTTCAGCTGCTTGGCTGATCGCCGTCAGGGTAGCAGGGTGGATGGTTTTTACTTTGGAAACCGTCTGGGTTTCGCTGCCATCACCAAACTGGCTGCTCTGGCAGCCTGCAGTTGCCAGCAGCAGCGCTGCCAGCAGCATAAAGGGGATCCCGATCCTTTTCAACATTGCGGGAGAATATGGTCTGATTTCTGAAGCATGATAACCCTCCATCCCATTGTATCAAACCTGCAGGCCCTCTCCAGAAAAGAAAAAAGCAAGGCCGGAAAGGCCTTGCTTTGATGGGCATTCCTGGAAAGGATTACTGCAGGAAGTTCCAGGGGTTGACCTTGCTGCCCTGGTAAATCATCTCGAAGTGCAGGTGGGCCCCTGTGGAATTGCCGGTTGAACCCAATCCGCCGATGCCCTGGCCTTGATTGACGCTCTGCCCACAGCCAACACCAATTGAATTCAGGTGGGCGTAGAGGGTCTGCCAGCCGTTGCCGTGATCCACCACCACCAGATTCCCGTAGCCGTAATTGCTCCAGCCGGAGTAGACCACGACCCCATTGTCGGCAGCCCAGACCGGGTTACCGATACTGCCGGCAATATCAATCGCCGGGTGGTTGGCGCCCGGATTGTAGTCATACCCGGAAATCCAGCGCTCGGTGGTCGGCCAGACGAAGACGCCCACCCCAACCGCGCCCTGGTATATGGTGCCGCAGTGGCCGGGACCATAAGTGGCAGCAGCGGCCGGGTTGTTGCGGGTGATCGCCGGCGGGCCATAATCGACCAGCTCCCGTGTGCCCCCGGGGATAATCAGCGCTCTCCCGGGTTCAAAATCGGGGTTGTCGAGATCAAAGTTATAGATATCCACCTTATTCCCTGGATATTGAATGATTTCCAGCGGATCCACCCCGTAATATTCGGCTACCTTGGTCAGACTTTCCCCTTCCGTCCACTTGTGATAGGTCCCGTTAACCGGCAGGATGTTGAGCTCCTGACCCGGTCTCAAGGTATGGGGATTGTCTTTCAGGGTCTCAAAATTGCCCCAGAGAATGGTCTCGGGTTTGAGACCGTATTTTTCAGCGATGGCAAACAGGGAATCTCCCTGCTTGACCGTGTAGGTAAGCACGTCCACGCGGGACCGGGTGGGAATGGAAGTATGGATCATGGCGACCCGGTGAACGCCGTCTTGGTGGGTTGAGGTGTCGACATCGAAAACCGGCATCTGCACCAGATCTGCCGGGGAGTCTGTGTTTTCCTGCTGGGTGGGGTCCGCCTCCTGCTGATCCGCAGCCGCCGCCGGAGAGGCGCTGCTCTGGGTGTTCAGGTACAGGGCCCGCATCCCCACGATGACCAGCGCAATCAGAGCCACCACCAGCAGTCCGGTGAACAGCTGAGAGGAAAAATTCTCCCCGTTGAACCAGGAGACCAACCTGCTTACCCCGCTTCGAGCCTGAGTCTGGTTCCGCAGTGGATCTGAATTGCCGTGCTGTCGATTGTTTGAGTCTGTCATAGCTACCTGCCTTCGGCACAACTATATCACCACCCGAAAACAGCGTCAAGCAGCCCCCGCCCGGGGCAGTTTCATTCTTAACCAGCGTTAACATCCTTTCCGGGGGTCCCTCAAATTTCCTCACAGGGTGCGGATGGGTTGTCTGGAGGAGTGCTCTGTGGCACAATACAGGTGAGCTTGCAGTAAAGGTCTCAGGAGCGCTATGTCCCGCTGGTCCCTCTTTCTAATCATCCTGCTGCTCAGCCTTGGGCTGGGACTGCTGTATGGCTGGGTGGTCAATCCGGTGTACTATCAAAACACCGATCTTGCCAGTCTGCGGATCGATTATAAGACCGACTACGTGCTGATGGTCGCTGAAGTTTATCATCAGACGGGAGATCTGGAATGGGCGCTGAATCGGCTGGCCCTGCTGGGGTATGATCCTCCCCTCGCCGGCGTCGAAGAGGCTTTAAAATTTGCCACCCAGGCGGAATACACGCTGCCGGACATGTTTTTGATGCGAGATCTTCACAATGCCCTCAAGGAGAGCAGCTGAGCTCATGAAGTCCAACCGTGGGAACTGGTATCTGCTGACAGCCTTCCTCCTCGGCCTCTCCCTGGGGTTGATCTACACCTGGTTGATTTCCCCAATCGCAGAAGTGGACACCCATCCCAGCGCTCTCAGGGAGGATTATCAGGATATTTACCGGGCGCTGATTGCCCGGGCATATCAGGCAAACAGCAACTTGCCCCGGGCGAAAGCCCGTCTGGAACTGTTAGATGATGAATCCCCCGCGCTGGCCCTGGCCGCACAGGCGCAGCGCTTTTTGGCCGAGGAAGGGGACCTGGAAACCGCAAAAGTCCTCGCCAACCTGTCCTCGGCCCTGCAGGCGGCAGATCAACAGCCCCCCCCAGCAGCCAGCGAAACCATTCGGGAGACGGAAACCCCGGGGACGATCCTCCCCTCACCATCAGTCCCCGCCGTGGATGGCCCGGTGAGTACTCCCACCACGCCCCTCACGCCCAGCCAGACCCCGACAGAGGCTCCCCCCTTTATCGTGCAGGACTCCGCACCAATCTGCGATCCCACGCTGGGAGAATCGTTGATCCAGGTATTCGCCACTAACGCCAGCGGAGAGGGGATCGCCGGCGTGCCGCTGCTGATCACCACAGATGAGGGGGAAGAAGAGCAGTTCTTCACAGGCTTAAAACCAGAATTAGGACTGGGGTATGCGGACTACGAGGCACAACCAGGAAGGATATATCAGCTGAGAACGCCAGACAGCGGTGTCCTGGCTGCAGAGATCGAAATCCCCAGCTGCGGCAGTGAATCCGGAGAAACCTACTGGGGGAGCTGGGAAGTGTATATCACCCATCCAAATTAAGGATCTTGCTCCGAGCTGACACCAATCCAGAAATGATCGGGCAGGACCTGATCATTCTCAACCACCCGAACCCCGTCCACCATCAGCGGTTTGCCATGGGACCGCCGGCCATCCCGCAGTATCTGGTCTTCCGCCCTGGAAATCATGCGGGGATGGGTGAAGCAGAGGTCGGGGTCTCTTCCGTATTTCTGCTGGTAATACCTCACTGCCCTGGTCACTTTATGCGGCAGGCTTGATTCTCGATCGTTATCAAACCACAGCAAGCCTATATCCATTCCATCCTCCCAGCAAAAGCGCCTCCACTATGTCTGCTTGCCCGCAAACTGCCCTGGTGATATACTAGAACATATGTTCTGTTTCTATATTATCATGAAACTACCAAAACGCAAGTCGACTGATACCCGCTGCACGCCTCCCCTGTCAACAGGAGATCCTCAGCTATCTCTTCTGATTACCCTCCCCGGAGGAAGGATATAATAGCAATATGGCCAAATCATACACCCGGTACATCTGTCAGGAGTGCGGAAAAACCAGTCCACGCTACATGGGCCGCTGTCCCAACTGCGGGGAGTGGGATTCTATGGCAGAAGAGCGTGTAGAGAGGGAAACCCGCTCCTCATCTAAACAGCAAACCCTGCAGCACTTTAATGCAACCTCCGTGCCGCGCCCCATCGGGGAGATCCAATCGGATGACCAGGATCGCATCCAATTTTCCATTGCAGAATTTTCACGAGTGCTGGGCGGCGGTCTGGTCCCCGGATCGATCAACCTGATTGGCGGAGATCCAGGAATCGGGAAATCCACCCTGCTGCTGCAGCTGGCGCTGGAGCTTGCCAGCAGTCAGCGGGTGCTGTATATCTCTGGAGAAGAGTCAGAACGGCAGATCAAAATGCGGGCAGACCGGCTGCTGCAGGATCAAACCGGCACCTCCCTCCCTCTCCCTGATCAGTTATTCCTGGTCACAGAAACCAATTTAGACACCATCCTCGAACATGCTTACCAGATCAAACCCGACCTGCTGGTGGTCGATTCCATTCAAACCAGCTATCTCCCTCAGCTGGATTCCTCTGCAGGATCCGTTTCCCAGGTCAGGGAGACTTCCAGTCTGCTGCGGGAGTATGCCAAAACCACCGGCACAGGCGTCTTTTTAATCGGTCATGTCACCAAAGAAGGCACGATTGCCGGACCCCGTGTACTGGAGCATATTGTCGATACCGTTCTTTACCTGGAAGGCGACCGCTACCAGGCCTATCGTCTGCTGCGGTCGGTGAAAAACCGCTTTGGAGCGACGAACGAGGTGGGAGTTTTTGAGATGCAGGAGCGGGGCCTGGTAGAAGTCAGCAATCCTTCAGAGGCCTTCCTGGCAGAGAGAATGGTTGAAGCACCGGGTTCGGCAATTGCCGTTACCATGGAGGGCACCCGGCCCATCCTGGTCGAGATCCAGGGGCTGACCAATCCGACCACTTTTGGAAACCCCCGGCGGACGCCTAACGGAATCGAATTCAACCGGCTGCTGCTGATTTCTGCAGTGCTCAGCCGCAGAACCGGCCTGCAGCTCCAGGATCAGGATATTTTCGTCAATGTCGTAGGGGGATTGAAAATCAGCGAACCTGCCGTGGATCTGGCTGTCGCAGCGGCAATCGCCTCCTCGGTGCGGGATGTCCCCGTCCGGGCGGACACAATTTGTATTGGTGAGCTGGGGCTCTCCGGAGAACTGCGGATGGCCAGCCGAACGTCCGAGCGTCTGAATGAGGCTGCCAAACTGGGGTTTAAATCCGCCATAGTTCCCAAACGGCTGCAGCAGCGCGGGGTCGCCTGGTCTGAGGACCTGAAGGTCATTGAAGCCCGCTCCCTACGGCAGGCGCTTGATCACGCCTTGATTTCCTGACCATGACTGATCAGCCCTTCGCTTTCCAGGTTGGACCCATTTCCATTCAGGACAGGTTGACCCTGGCTCCCATGGACGGCTATACCGACCATCCCTTTCGCTGGCTGTGCCGCCAGCTGGGAAGCGCGGCCAGCTATACCGAATTTGTCCGCGCAGGAGATGTGCTGGATCGCCCCCATCGAATTGCCGATAAACTTTTTTTTCAAGACGCAGAGCGGCCGGTCTTCTTTCAACTCTACGGACATGAACCCGGCTCCCTGCTGGAAGCAGCCTTGCGGCTGCAGGAGAAAGGTCCCGACGCCCTGGACATCAATCTGGGCTGCCCAACCCGGTCGATCACCGCCCGGGGAGCGGGGGTAGGGTTAATGCGCACACCGCTGAAGACTGCCCGAATTTTCCGGACTCTCTCCCGCCATCTGGAGATCCCTCTGACAGCAAAAATTCGCCTGGGTTGGGACGACTGCCGGAACTATCTGCTGATCTCCCGAATTATCGCCGAAAATGGGGGGCAGCTGATCGCCTTGCATGCCCGGACGAGAGAACAGGGCCATGCTGGAGTCCCTGATTGGGGAGCAATCGCAGATGTGAAAAAAGCCGTTTCCTTACCGGTGCTGGGCAACGGTGGGGTGCAAAGCACTGCAGACGTCAGCGCCATGCTGACAGCAACCGGCTGCGACGGGGTGATGATCGGTCGGGCAGCGGTCAAAAATCCCTGGATCTTTTCCAATCTGGATCGCGATCAAATTCCCCCCGACCAGGTCCGGCAGCTGATGCTCACGCATCTGGAAAAATCGCTGGCATTCTATGGAGCGCCCCGGGGATTGATTTTATTCAGGAAATTTGCTGCCGGCTATCTGGAACCCTACCAGCTGACTGACCGGGTCCGCATCCCCCTGCTCACGGAGGAGTCACCCACCCAATTCCGGGCCAAACTGGAAGAAATTTTCGCATCCCTGCAGAGCGCTGATTAATCCCGCTCCGCGGTTTCACACCCTTCAGAAGCCTACCTGTTGGAAGGCCTTTTCCGGTCGGCCAGCCGGTCGAGATTAATCCCGCAAAGCACCCTTTTCAAACTCCAGCCAGAGCGAACGCCGACTTTCGCCCTCCCAGCCCTCCTCTCTGTTCACCAGCTGAAAACAGCTGGTGAGCACTTCAATATCCCGTTCGGTGACGCCGCGATCATCTCCTTCTTCTCGCTTCAGATGGGCATAGATCAGCAGTGTCCCTCTCCAGGCAGCCAGATTATGAACATTGCTGGCGTAGCGATTAATTTCCTCCCCGGAGAAGCTGTGAAAACAGCCAATATCCAATATCAGGTCATACGGTCCTTCCAGATGATTAATCTCAAGCACATCCCCCACCTGGAAATCCACCTGATCTTCAACGCCCTCCCGCCGCGCCTTCCTGCGGGCGCTGCGGATTGCCCTGGGCACAAAATCAATCCCGGTCACAAGCCAGCCGTGTTTGGCCAGGGTGACGGCATTGGTTCCCGTCCCACACCCCAAATCAAGAGCCCTGCCAGGCGGGTTCTCCTCCAGAAATTGGTAAACTTCCGGTGGGGTCACCCCGGTATCCCAGGGAGGATCGGAGAATAAATACATCATCCGGAAAAACAATCGGCGCAACATAACAATCAAAACCTTCCCCGCTGATAGCTACCAGTCGGCATCCAGCAATTCCCGCAGTTCGGCCAGGGCCTGCTCCCGGCTCCGAAAATGAATGGCATTCATCCCGGATTCCCTGGCAGCCGCGACGTTCTCAGGAAAATCATCTAAAAAGACCATCTCAGAGGGAGAATGGCCAAGTGTTTGGATGACATGCTGATAAATCGAGGGATCCGGCTTGGCCAGTCCAATCTCTGCCGAAATAAAAATGTGATCGAAGACTTCCTCAATATCCCAGAGATCGACCAGCAGCCGACGCAGGTTATCCCAGGCATTACTCAACAGTGCGGTGGTATATTCCCCCTGCAATCCTGCAATCAAAGCGATTAAGGTCTCATCCAAGCAATCTCCACCCCAGAACTTTTTTTCAAAAGCCCGGATGGAAGCATCCTGCAGGCCGATAAGCTGATGGATATTTTCCCAGTGTTCCTCTGTGGTGATCTCTCCTACCATGGCTCGATTGCCGCTTTTAGACCGATAGATAATATCGCTGAGCTGTTCATAACTCAGCTGATATTTTTTTGCCAATTCTTCCCGGGGCCGGGGGTCTTCCGTGCGAACAAGCACCCCGCCGAGATCGAAAATCACTGTTTTAATCATTGACCAACCCCTTGTCGGCTTGACCCATCTTGATTTTGAGGATTATAAACGAACTACGCTGATTTCTCTGCCTGATCGTAGTTCTTTTTCATAGAGGTCAAACTGCCGGAAAACGAACATGCCAGCTTTTTTGTACAGGTCGAGGGCTCCGGTCAGATTGCCGGCGTCCACACCCAGATCCACCTTGCGGTACCCCCGGCGGTAGAAGGCCCCAAATGCCTGCTGCAGCAAGGCCAGGGCAATTCCCCGGCGGCGCCAGGGGCGTCTGACTCCCAGGATAGAAATGTACCCGGCATCCGGCTCATCGTATCCCCGGGTTCTGCAAAGACAGATACCAGCGATCTCCTCCCCCGCCACCGCCAGGAACCACAGGGAAGGATCATAGGAATCATCCCCTGTCATGTGGTGGATGAATTTTTCATAGCCTATCTGGGGATCCTCGGGGATATACCCATAATGGTCCTGAAAGACCTCATCGTCCACCTTATAAACAGCATAGGCGTCCTGTTCAGGATTATAACCGCGGGGTTGAATCCCTTTCGGCCAGGTTGGAAGGGGCGGCGGCACATCCATCTCGATTCTCATCCGGAAGCTGTGACGGATCATTTCCATCCCGGCTTCCCGGAAACTGTTCCCGGCGCTGTCAATCAGATGATCAGCAGGGGCCCGCATCGAAACCCGGACACCCTCATCCACTTGTTCCAGCACCCGGCAGGCTCGCTGTTCAGCCCACTCCAGCAGCGGAGCCTGCAGCCCCGCTTGCTCATAATCAGGATCAATCCGCATCCAGAGGTAAGGATGAACCGGGGGATCAACGATATCCCAGACTTCAATCAAGCCCACCAGTTTGTTGTGCGGGTTGAATACCAGACGCACACTGTCCTCCAGGCTAAAACCGGGGGTCAGATACTCCTTGCGGATCCTGTCCAGGGTCATCCCTTCCACGTCGTAATAGGATTCCGAAATCCTGCGCTCCAGCTGATAGATTTCCTCCAGATCATCCAGGACAGCGGGACGAAACTGGTAGTGCGATGTAGTGTTGATCATGGTCATGCGCTCCTCATTCTTTGCGCCTCAGGACAGGGTGGACTCCGCCATCCTGTCCTGCCGCTGCTGTTCACTTCCCTGCAGCCATAAGAACCCGATCACTGCGATTGTACCGAGGATGGCACAGCCGTACCAGACCCAATCAGGGTTGGCATTATCAATGATCAAACCAGCCAGCAGGGGCCCGATCATCCCGGGAATCATCCAGGACAGGCCGGCCACACCCATATACCTGCCCCGCATGTCTTCCGATGCAGCCCCACCAATAAAAGCCTGGGATACAGGCACGATGATCATTTCTCCCAGGGTAATCACTGCCATGGCAGCCATAAAAAGCAGATAGGCACTGACCAGTCCGTACATCCCGAAGCCAACCACGTAGAGCAAACTCCCGAATGCCATTACCCGCATCGGCGGTCTGCGGGATACTTTGCGGGTGATCAAGAACTGAAAGATCACCACCATACCAGCGTTCAAAGTCATCAGCCAGCCGTAGCCGGTCTCGGGGACACCGTGAACATCCCGCAGGTAGACGGAAAGGGTGCTGTACATCTGCATATAGACAATGGTGCCAATGGTGGACACCACCACAAAGAGCATAAACCGACGGTCCTGAAGCACTTTGCGGTACCCGGCAAAGGTTTCCGCCAGCGAATTGGTTTCCTGCTTCTCAGCTGCTGCCTGGGGTCGACTTTCCTCCAAAACCAGGGAAACGATCACAGCGGTGATCAGGCTGGAGATGGTATCAGCGACAAAGAGCACCAGGTAGGAATATGCAGCCACAAAACCACCAATCGCCGGACCGATGGCCACCGCCAGGTTGGCCGCCACCCGCATCACTCCGAAGCCTTCCGCGCGTTTCTGCTCTGGCAGAATATCCGTCAGCATGGCTTGATGAGCAGGATGGGCTGCAGTGGCAAACAACCCTGATACCACCCCCATCAGGTAAAAGAGCTCAATGCGCCCCATCAGGCCCATCCCCAGACTGGTCAGCCCGCTGACCACCAGACCGATGATGATCATGGTTTTCCGGCCCAGATAATCGGTCAGCGCCCCACCAATCATGTTTCCCAGCATATCGGTCGCCGAGAACAGCGCAAAGAGCAGGCCAACTTCGGTCATCCCTACCCCAAATCGTCTGGTGATGTAAAGGGCGAAGAAGGGAAAGATCAGCGCCCCACCCACCCGGTCAACAAAGCTCGCCCCAACAATCGTCCAGAATTGAGCAGGGTATTCCTGATAGGTATTCCGGATCCGTTGAAAAGATTTTTTTGCAAACATAAGCATTCCTCGACATTCACCTTCTTTATTCCGCAACCAAAAAGGCCACGGAGGGGACCACCCGTGACCTTCATCTCCCAAAATTAAATAAAAAAGCCCCGGGCTGAGAGTTCCCGGAGCAGCAGTCTGGCAGAGTTAACCAGGGTCAGCTGACAGGAATCCCTCCTGCAGTGGTCGCAACCACTTTTTTCACAAAACCTGCTGCGCTGATCATGGGCATCGCCTTCCTGGTAATTTTCTTTTTCGGAACGAGGGGAAGTGTAACACCATCCAGCAGTTCGGTCAAGAGGATATTTTAACTTTGCTGGAATAGGACATTCGGGGGTTACTTTTCATCGGCTGGGTGCTTGTTTTCCCCCTGGGTTGACCCGGGGTATCCCCCTACCCGACAGGCTCGGGGCTCAGATATATCCAGCTCCTCCTTGAGGAGGGGGTTGCCCATGGATAGATCTGTCACGAGCTTTCTAAGCCGGGGGTTTCATTCCGACCATCCGCGCGGTTCTGGATTCGGAAGCATAGGCAGTCTTTTCCTCCAGGTACAGGCTGGAGCCAAGCGGGGAATTCCTGCTCCTCCCAGGTTTTTAAGCCATCCATGCGTCAGCGGATCCCAAACAGGGCCTGCAGTGCCTCTCCCAGGTCCCGGTAAACCCGGGCACCCAGGGTCCGCAGCCTGCTCTGTTTCGGCCCATCTGCTGAGATCCCGACCAGGGCCAGTTCAATCTCAACGCCCTGCTCCTGCAAATATTGTACGGCTGAGAGAGCGCTTCCCATCCCAGCTGTCGTGTCTTCAAAGAGATACAGCTTGCACCCCTGGTAAGCCTGCCACTCCCTTCCTGAAAGCCCATGATGAGCGAAGTCCGCTGCGGTGTCTAAGGCCTGTTTCCGGGGGATTCCCCGGGCCTGCAGCAGGGCTGCCAGCACATGGACCGGGCTTGGTTTGAGAAAATCATGGATGTCCTGATCCCGCTTTCTGCTGAGCCACAGCATATCCCCAAACCCCACAAGTGGGAGCTGAGCAAGATCCAGGGCGTGGGCCCCGATCTCAGCTTCCGGGGAGCAGACGAACTCCTCCAGGGATTGGCAGGGGCGGTTGGTGACAATCGCAGCCCGGACCTTTTCACCCAGAAGTTCTTTGAGCTGCTCAACCTGCTGGGGGGTGAGCAGGGGGCGGTCAAAGCTTTGGAGATATCCCCCGCAGTTAATCCAGGGGGTCAGCTGGTATGTATCCTGAAAGGTACCGCTTCCCAGCACCAGCTCCTGAAAAATCCGCTTGGTGAGGGAGCCTCGGACATCATAGGCGCCTTTCATAAGGCCTGTGAGGTCAGCCCGTTGGGAGTCCGTGAGGTCTTCGTGGAGAAATTCTCTTGCTTTCCGGAGAGGAGCATCTTTATCACTGGGGTAGGAATCCAACCAGGAGAGAAAGCCCTCCCAATCCGGCACCTGCAGCGAGATGGCTCTGGGAGGAAATGGGTTGAGCTTTTTGGGTATGGCCGCTCTAGGATCCTGCTGCCAGATTTCCCTCATCATCACTCCCAGGCAGATTGCCGCGGAGTCCCATTCACTGCTGATCCCGGCCGCTTCGAAGGCGTGGATCGTTTCCTGATCCAGGAGGGGGTTTTCAAAGCCCAGGGAATGCCCAATCAATCGAACGGTCTCCTGGAGGGCGCGGTGGTAGCCGCGAGGCTCGATCAGGACACCATCCATATCGAAAACCAGCATGGTCTCGATCATTTCCCCTCCGGGTGGTGGCGGTGGCGGAGCTCATCCTCCACATCATCAAGGGGAATACCTGTAAAGGAGAGCAGGACAAAGATATGGTAGAAGAGGTCGGCTGTTTCTTCCACAAGGCGCTGATTCCCCTGGCTGCTCGCGGCCAGGATGACCTCCACAGCTTCCTCACCAATTTTTTTCAGGATAGTATCCCTGCCTGCTTCCATCAGCCCGGCAGTGTAGGACCCCTGGGGGCGGTGCTGCTTGCGGTCCTGAATGATCTGGAATAATTCCTGGAACATAGCTTACTTCCTCTCCGTTTTCTCAAGGTTGAATTCGTCCAGACTGCGAAAAAAACAGGCGGTTTCACCCGTGTGGCAGGCGGGGCCCCGAGGCCGGACCAGTACCAGCAGGGTGTCTGCATCGCAATCCACTTTGATTTTCTCGACCGCCATAGTATTGCCGGAGGTGGCCCCTTTATGCCAAAATTCTTCCCGACTC
This sequence comes from uncultured Anaerolineales bacterium, assembly GCA_964603385.1. GTDB lineage: Bacteria > Chloroflexota > Anaerolineae > Anaerolineales > UBA11858 > B10-G9. The sequence goes on from CAZRUS010000003.1 coordinate 42,902, forward strand.
CGGCTCCAGAAATGAGCCTGGCCGGTTTCGCGGGTTTTCTGAAGGGCTTCCCGGTTCATCCAGGCGACCATCAGGACCTGTTTCGTTTCAACATCCTGGAGGACAGCTGGTATTAATCCCTTCTGGTTCATTTTCAGGGTGGGTTTGGACATCTTGGCTCTCCTTAGTGACGGAAATGGCGCAGGCTGGTAAAGACCATGGCGATCTGATGCTGATCGGCTTCCGCGATCACTTCGTGATCGTTCCGGGACCCTCCCGGTTGGACGACAGCACTCACACCCAGTTCGGCAGCAAGCTGGATCCCGTCAGGGAAGGGGAAAAACGCATCGCTGGCCAGTACGGATCCCACGGCTGCCTGCCCCGCGCGAAATCCCGCAGTGCGCAAACAATCCACGCGGTTGGGCTGGCCCCCACCAATCCCCACTGTGAAGCGCATCTCACCATCCTCTTTCGCCAGCAGAACAGCATTTGATTTCACGGCCATAACCGCTTTCCAGGCAAACTGGAGCGCTGAAAACTCCTCCGGAGTCGGCTGTCGTTCTGTCACCACCTCCCAGGCGGGGGCAGTATCCGGATCCCCGAGGTCGGTTTCCTGCTCCAGATATCCCCCGGGAAGGGAACGCATTTCTGTCCTGGGCAAGGGTTTATCAATTGGTGCTTGCATCAGGCGCAGATTCTTACTGCCGGTCAGCTGCTGGCGTGCTTCCTGGCTGATGTCCGGGGCGATCAGACATTCCAGGAATAAATCGCCGAGCGCCTTCACGAAAGCGGCATCAACCACGTCGTTGCAGGCGATCACGCTGCCAAATGCGGAGATCGGGTCGGAGGCGACGGCCAGGGAAAGGGCTTTTGCAGCAGATCCAGCTTGTGCCACACCGCAGGGGCTGGCGTGCTTCACGACCACGGCTGCGGGCTTTTCAAAACGCCGGACGCTCCGCCAGGCACTTTCCAGGTCGAGCAGGTTGTTGTAAGAAAGCGGTTTTCCCTGCAGCAGCTCGCCGTGAAATGGGGTCCCTCCAGGATGATCAGCGTAGAAGGCTGCTTTTTGGTGAGGGTTCTCCCCGTAGCGCAGCTGCAGGGAAGGGAAGAGGAGGTGGGTTTTTATCCCCTTCGCCCCTGTGGAATGATGGAAATAATTGGCAATGGCCGTGTCGTAGGCGGCAGTCGCGGCAAAAGTTTTCCAGGCCATTGTTTTCCGGTACCCTGGATCCTCCAGAACGGCAAGGTCCCGCGGATAATCACGGGGGTCGCTGAGAACAGTTACGCGCTGATAATTTTTTGCCCCGGCCCGAAGCAGGGCTGCTCCCCCTATATCAATATATTCTATGGCCCGGGTTGGGGTGGTACCTGGTTCATTGATAACATCCTGAAACGGATAGAGATTGACCACGATGAGGTCGATTAGCGGCCAGCCTCTTTCCTGGAGGGTGCTCCGGGCTTCCTCTGTGTCCGGGGCGAGGATGCCGGCGTGAATGGCTGGATGGAGGGTTTTTACCCTGCCCCCGAACAGTTCGGGTTCCCCGGTTACTTCCTGTACGGGTGTTACCTGCAAACCTTCCTCTAACAGCTGACGAGCGGTTCCACCGCTGGCGATCAGATTCCAGCCCTGCTCCCTCAACTGCGCAGCCAGTGGAATCAGGCCGGTTTTGTCCCAGACAGATAAGAAGGCTGTTTTCATTATTCTTTGCTCCTGATGTTGAGATCGGTTGCTGCTGACCCTGCCGGGCGGACCGGGATTCCCCGGGAGTGCAGGTGCCGCTTGACGTCCCCGATTGTCAGCACCTTATCATGGAACAGGGATGCTGCCAGGGCCGCGTCAGCCTTTCCCGTGGTCAGCACCCGGGCAAAATGCTCCACCCTGCCCGCGCCGCCGCTGGCGATGACCGGGACATCCACCGCTTCGACAACGGCCCGTGTCAATTCCAGGTCGTATCCTTCCAGGGTGCCATCGCGGTCCATGCTGGTGAGCAGAATTTCCCCGGCGCCGTTCTTGACCCCGGACCGGGCCCAGTCGATGGCATCCAGACCAGTGCCCTGCCGACCTCCCTGAATGAATACTTCCCAATGCCCGTTCGGCTGCCGTTTGGCATCGATGGCCAGCACGATGCACTGGCTCCCGAACCGCCGGGCTCCTTCGCTGATCACAACCGGGTTTTTGACCGCTGCTGAGTTGATGCTGATCTTATCCGCACCAGCCAGCAGGATCACCCGCATATCCTCAGCGCTGCGGATGCCGCCTCCCACCGTCAGGGGCAGGAAAACCTGGTCAGCCACTTTCCGGACCATCCCGGCCACAATATCCCTTTTCTCGTGGGTGGCCGTGATGTCGAGAAAGACCAGTTCGTCTGCCCCCATCTGGTCGTAAGCAGCGGCCTGTTCAACTGGGTCACCGGCATCCCGAATGTTCACAAAATTGACACCCTTCACGACCCGGCCCAGGTTCACATCCAAACAGGGAATGATCCTTTTAGCTAACATTTATCCTGCTCCTCTGGCAAGCTCCAGGGCCTCAACCAGCTTGACTTCACCTGTATAGAGCGCCCTGCCGATGATTACCCCTCTCAGCCCGGCCTGCCGGGCTGCTTGAATATCCTCCAGGGAAGCTGCGCCCCCTGCAGCAATCACCTCCAGGCCCGATTCCACTTGAAAGCGGCGGCTGGCCTCTATATTTAATCCCCGACCCATCCCATCCTGGTGGATATCGGTGTAGACCGCCCACTCAAGGCCCAATCCTTTCAGCAGCCTGCCGTAAGCGATCGGGGCCAGGTCGGTTCCCTCGGTCCAGCCGCTGACCTGGACGGTGCCATCCCTGACATCAATCCCCACAGCCACTGACCCGGGACCGTATTGGGTGACCGCCTCCTGGACAAATCCGGGGTCCCGGGCCGCGGCTGTGCCCAGGATGACCCGCGCAACGCCCAGGGTAAAAAGCTCCTCCATATCTTGCAGGGACCGGATGCCGCCCCCAAATTGGATGCGGCTGCCCGTCTTCTTGGCCTCGGAAAGGATTGGCTGCAGCCCAGCCAGGTGGGGCCTGCCCCGATCCCCGAACGCGCCGTCCAGGTTGACCACATGGAGCCAGCGGGCACCCTCCCCGATCCAACGGCGGGCAGCCCGGCCGGGGCTGGGCTCGTATGTGATCTGGCGATCCGGGTCTCCCTGCTTCAAACGCACAACCTGGCCGCCGCGCAGGTCGATGGCGGGATAAACAATGAACTCAGACATGAGCTTCTCCTCTAAAAGTCTGCCTCAGCAGCGGTGAACGAAGTTCCTTAAGAGGGTTAAGCCCACCTGCTGGCTTTTTTCTGGGTGGAACTGAACCCCGTATAATGATCCCCGCTGCAAGATGGAGGCGTAGCGCAAACCGTACTCCGTGATGGCCAGGATGTCCTCCCCCCGGGTTGGCGCGCAGTAGTACGCGTGGTTGAAGTAGGCGTAGCTGCCCGCGGGAATATTGGTCAGGAGTTTGCTTTCCCGCTGGGGATGAATCTGGTTCCAACCGGTGTGGGGAACGGTCAGCTCCTGGCTTGAAAAGCGCCGGACACGGCCGGGCAGAAAACCCAGGCCGGGGTGTTCCCCGTGTTCCTCGCTGACCTCAAGAAGCATCTGCATCCCCACACAAATGCCCAGGCAGGGTTTGCCTGCTTCCACCACCTCGAGGATCGGCTTCACCAGCCCCCGCATCTGGAGGCCGTTCATGGCATCGGCAAAGGCGCCCACGCCGGGCAGGACCAGCTTGTCGGCTTCCCGGATTCGGGCCGGGTCGTCGGTCAGGTCAACGTCCGCCCCCACCGCTGTGAGGGCTTTTTCAACAGAGCGCAAGTTCCCAACGCCGTGATCAATGAGTGTTATTTTCATCAGTTTTTCCTACAATGTGCCCTTGGTGCTGGGGATTTCTCCGCTGCGCCTGGGCTCCAGGCGGCAGGCCTGCGCCAGGGCCCGGCCCAGGGCCTTGAAGAGGGCTTCGGCTTTATGGTGATCATCCTCCCCGTAGAGAACACGGGCGTGGAGGTTGCATCGGGAGGTGACCGAAAACGATTCCAGGAAGTGGGGGAAAAGGGTGGTGGCGATCCCGCCCACCTGCGGCCCCTGCCAGGCCGCCTCGATCACGCTGTAAGGACGGCCAGAGAGATCAACCACCACCTGCACCAGCGCTTCGTCCATGGGAACCAGAGCAGAGCCCATGCGCGTGATGCCTGCTCGATCACCCAGGGCCTGGTCAAAAGCCCGGCCCAGGATAAGAGCGCAGTCCTCGACTGTGTGGTGTTCGTCCACGTCGAGATCACCCCGGGCCTGCAGCTGGAGGTCGAAAAGCCCATGTACCGCCAGGTGGGAGAGCATATGATCCAGAAATCCCAGGCCGGTGTCGATCTCCGCTGTCCCTGTTCCGTCCAGGGTCAAGGTGAGCCGGATCTCTGTTTCCTTGGTCGCACGCTGGAGCGTTGTTTTTCTCATCAGTACCTCACATGTTGTTTACTAAGCTGATAACTGCCGCAGGGCCTCTAGCAGCTTTTGATTGTGTCCGGATTTTCCAACGCTGATCCGGATGTGATCGTCCAACCCGGGTTTGTTGAAATAGCGGATCAGGATGCCCATCCGGGCCAGGCTTTCTTTGACCCTCCCGGCCTCCCGCCCCTTCACCCGGCAAAGGATGAAATTCGCCCGGGACGGGTAAGGGGAGAGCCAGGGAACGTCCTGGAGGTTATCGTACAGTCTATCTCGCTCGCGGATGATCAGAGAGGTCTGCTCAGCGAGCCGGGAGCGGTGCTGCAGCGCGACCCGAGCCGCGGCGGAGGCGGCGAGATTGACATTGTAAGGCTGCTTGATCTTCAGAATCGCGGGAGTGATCCAGGATGGGAACACCCCGTAGCCCACCCGGAGGCCGGCCAGTCCGGCCCATTTGCTGAAGGTGCGCAGCACGATTAAATTCTCATGCTGCCCGGCCAGGTCCAGCATGCTGGCCCCGTCAGGCGCAAAATCGATGTAAGCTTCATCAATCACAATCAGCAGCGGGAAAGCCAGCAGGGAAACCAACTTCTCCCGGGATAAGAGGCCGCCGTCGGGGTTATTAGGGGAGGCCAGGAAGAGCAGCTTGGGCTCGTGTTCCTGGATCGCTTCCTCAAGGGCCGGGAGATCAAGGGAGAAATCAGCCCTGCGGGGTACATGCAAAGTCCTGGCCGCGTTGACATCCGCATCAAATGCATACATGCTGAAGGTCGGGGGGCAGTTGAGGAGCAGCTCTCCGGGATTCAGGGTTACGCGCAGGATGAGATCAATCAGCTCGTCCGCTCCGGCGCCCACCAGGATATTCTCCACCGGAATTTCGTGAATGCGGGACAGGTCCTGCCGCAGGTAGCGGCTTTCCGGGTCCGGATAGATGTGGATATGCTCAAGACTTCTCAAGGCCTCCCGGACCTGGGGAAGAGGGCCGAAGGGGTTCTCATTCGCATCCAGCTTGATGATCTCATCCTCGGAAATCCCCAGCTGCTCGGAGAGCACGCTGAAAGGATGGATGGGCTGGTAGGGCGGCATGTCCTGGATGTGAGGGCGGAGAATGTCCTGGGGGTCGAATTTTTTCACGGCTGCCTCCGGAAATCAGCGCTAGCCGCGTGGGCAGTAAGGGATTCCAGGCGGGCAATCTTCGCCGCAGCGGAACTCAGAGCCGCGCCGGTGTCCGGATCGAGGGCGACGATGCTGCTGATTTTGACGAAATCCAGGACATTGAGCGGGGAGGAAAAACGAGCTGTTCCTCCCGTGGGCATGATGTGGCTGGGGCCAGCCACGTAATCCCCCAGAACCTCAAAGGAGTAGTCGCCCAGGAAGAAACCCCCGGCGTTGTTGATCTGTTCCGCCAGCCCGGCTGGATTTGCTACAGCCAGGCAGAGGTGCTCTGCGGCGTAGGCATCCGCGACCGAGGCCGCGGTTTCCAGGTCGGGGGTGATCACTGCCCCGCCCTTGTCTGCCAGGGACTGGAGGATGATCTCGCTCCTTTCAAGGTTGATGACCTGCCGTTCCACTTCCTGCTGCACTGCCAGGGCCAGCGGTTGGGAAGGGGTGAGCAGGATGGCGCTTGCCAACACATCATGTTCAGCCTGTGCCAATAGGTCGCTTGCCACCCAGACCGGGTTTGCAGTGTCGTCGGCGATGATCATTGTTTCCGTGGGGCCGGCCAGCCCGTCCAGGCCGACAATGCCAAAAACCTGCTGCTTGGCGATGGTCACAAAAAGATTGCCTGCCCCGACGATGATATCCACCCCGGGCACGCTCTCGGTCCCAAAAGCCATCGCAGCGATAGCCTGGGCTCCACCCACCTGGTATACTTCCTCAATCCCACACAGGTAAGCACCTGCCAGGATGCCGGGGTCAGGCCTGGGTGGGGTGCTGATAATGATTCGCTTCACCCCGGCCACCTGGGCGGGAATGACCGACATCAGCAGCGAGGAGGGCAGGGGAGCAGACCCCCCCGGCACGTAGACACCCGCCCGTTGGATGGGCGTGATCCGCTGGCCCAGCGTGCCGCCCATCTCGGTGGTAGACCAGTCCGGCAGCGGTTGGCGGCGGTGAAAATCGCGGATGCGGTCAGCCGCTGTCTTTAAGGCCTCCCGGTTCGCTGGAGAGAGCGCCTGGTAGGCACTCTCAAGATCCCCGGGAGGAACCTGAAAATCCTCCAGCTCAACATCGTCCAGGATCCGGGACCAGTTCCGGAGGGCGGCATCCCCCTCCTCCCGGACGGAGGAGAGGATTTCAGTGACGGCCTGGTAGGGGCTGATCCCCTTGCCGAAAAGCTTCTCGACGCTGCGTTTCACGCCCTCAGGCACCTCTTGGAAGTTCAGCGGCTGTCGGCGCAGGATCGTTTTCTGAGCGGTGTCCAGATCATAAATCTTCAGCATATCAATTTCCTTGGCACTTAGTTCCCCGGGGAGGGATTGCGGAGGGCTTCGAGCATAGCCTGGTATGCCTCGGGTTCCTCCTCGAAAATGTACTTCACGGCGGTCACCACCACGCCGCTGCCCCCGATCGCGCGCAGCTCGTTGATCGCCTGGGCCAACCGATCCTTGCGGACCACGATGTGGACTGCGTACCAGTTTTTATCTTCTTCCGTGATCACCGAGGAGATTGTGGGCCCCTGCAGCCCGCTGATCACTTCCTGGGTCCGCATCTGGTCAGCTATGGCCTGTGGGGAGTCACCCCGCATGTTGGCAAACACGGCAACATTGTTCTTGGCCCGCAGGTGAGCGACGATAAATTCCAGCAGCTGGCGGGCGATTTCCAGCGCATTGGTTCCATTCTCCAGCGAGGGGCGGTGGGCAGCCAGGCAGGCCTGGGAGGCGAGTATTTTTCCATCCCGGAGCCGTTTGAGATGGTTGGCCCGCAGGGTGGTGCCCGTGGATACCAGATCAACAATCAGGTCCGTGTGGCCGATCAGGGGGGCAATCTCCAGAGTCCCTTCCGCGGAAATCAGGCTGACGTCCTCCAGGCCGTGGGCCTGGAAGAAAGCCCGGGTAAGATTTGGAAACTTCGTGGCCACCCGCAGAGCGGAATTTTCACGCTCCTGAAGCGTTTTCAAGTCCGCAATCTCTGCTACATCCTCCCAGGCCTGGGGGACGATGACCTCCAGGGTGCAGTGGCCGTAACCCAGCTCCCGGAAGAGGGGCAGGACTTTTTCCTCCAGCCCGCCCTGTTCCGAGATCATGTCCCAGCCGGTAATGCCAAAATCAACGGTGCCGTCGTGAATGCTGACCGCGATATCCCCTGCCCGCTGAAATAAGACGGTCACACCAGGAAGGCTGGGGATGACAGCCTGAAATTGGCGGGGGTTGGGTTTATTAACCTGGAGGCCAGCTTTTTCCAGCAGCTCCAGGCTGTCGTCTGCAAGACGGCCCTTGCTGGGTAGAGCAAGGCGGATGTCAGTGCGTCTGGTCATCGGTTTTCCTTTTGAAACGAATTGATTAAACTAAAAAGCGCCCTCCTCGCGGAGGACGCTTCTGGTTGCTGGTAGTGGGGTAAACCTCTTACTTAAGCACGTCCTGCCCGGTCGGAGCCAGTTGTTTTCCGGGGTGATGATGGTGGACGGACGTGCAGTGCATAAGCATAATTGCAGAGAATACTAGCATAAATCAGGCAGCCTGTAAAGAGCCAGCTGCCTTGACAGCCTGTTTGCTGGAGAATATGGATGATTTTATAGATTATTAATAGAAAATTCTTATAAATATGGTATCTTAATACCCAGGAGGCACTGTCTGGATTCCCTTAACTGTGGCAGACCTCCGGGGTAAGCACAGTATTTACTGGTAGAACACCAGACAGGTCTTCCTGAAACCCCGGAGGTCATTTTATTCAGCCGGATTCACTGGGAAACCGAAAGCTGCCGGCAGCAACCACCCGGCATCTGACCCCGGCTGCAGTCAAAAAACAGGAAAAAATGAATCAAAAAAACACCAAATTGAAAAAAGCGACTTTCGCAGGAGGATGTTTCTGGTGCATGGAATCCCCTTTCCTGAAGCATCAGGGGGTGGAAGAAGTGGTCTCCGGCTACACCGGTGGACATGTGGAGAACCCCACCTATCAACAGGTCACTTCCGGGCAGACCGGACATTACGAAGCTGTCCAGGTCACCTACAACCCAGAAGAAATCCCTTACCAGAAACTGCTGGAAATTTTCTGGCAGCAGATTGACCCCACAGATCCGGGAGGGTCCTTCGTGGATCGCGGCCCACAGTACCGAACGGCGATCTTCGTTCACGATCAGGAGCAGCGCCGGGCGGCAGAAGCATCCCTTCAAAATCTGGATGAGTCCGGAAAATTTAACCAGCCCATCGCCACCAAAATAATGGACGCAGACACCTTCTATCCCGCAGAGGATTACCACCAGAAATTTTTCCTCAAGAACCCTTTCCGGTACCAGACCTACCGCAAGGGATCCGGACGGGAAGCATATATCAAAGAAACCTGGGGAGAGAAATGACTGAAAAACAGAAAACTACCCAAAAAGATCTCAAGAAAGAGCTGACCCCGCTGCAGTACAGGGTAACTCAGCAGGATGCCACCGAACGGGCCTTTCAGAATGAATACTGGAACAACAAGAAAGCAGGGCTGTACGTAGACATTGTCTCCGGGGAACCGCTGTTCAGCTCGACGGATAAATATGATTCTGGCAGCGGCTGGCCCAGCTTCACCCGCCCGGTGGACAGGGACAGCATTGTCGAGAAGAAAGACCGCAGTTTCGGCATGGTGAGAACAGAGGTGCGCAGCAAGGAAGCGGACTCCCACCTGGGCCATGTGTTCACAGATGGGCCGGAGCCCACCGGACTGCGCTACTGTATCAACTCCGCGGCTCTGCGCTTCATCCCCAAAGAAGACCTGGAGGAAGCGGGGTACGGGGAATACCTCAGCCTGTTTGAATCCGACCGTTAACCCCCTGTCCAACAGACAGCAAACCAGCTCAGCAAGCGCATCCCTCAAGCGGAATATTCCTTGAGGGATGTTTTTTCAGGCATGGTATGATATAGAGGTCAAAAAATCCTGAAAAATAAAACCGCTGCCGGGTTTTCCGGACAAGAAGGGCCTTACCAAGCACAACAGCCATGTCTGCCAACGAATCCCCCCTCCTCAGCAAAGTAGATCAGCTTCGGGCTGAACTCCAAACCAGAAACCCCCAACAGCTCGCCTTTCAGACCGCGACCAGTTTCCGGGAAGGAAACGGTGCAGGGGCGTTTCATTTTCCTTACTGGGGAAAGGAAGTCGTCCTCTCCAGCCGTGATTTCCTCCCCAGAAGCGCGGAGAGCGGTGAGCCCCTGGCTGTCATCCATCAAGCCATCATTGCTTATTATTTCCACACATCAAAAGGATCCCCACCGGCTCGGGGATGGATCTCCTTTTCCGAGCTGCCGGACGGTCAGTTTTACACAGCAGCTTTTCAGAGCTACACCGGGAAAAAAATCCTGCAATCCTTTGGGGCTGACTATGCCAGATTTGAATCCAGATGCCGGGAAATTTGCGGTAAAAGCGTAAATTTTGGCGATGGTGCCTATCAATTCCAGGTCCTGCCCCGGGCAGCCGTGCTGACCGTGTATTGGCGGGGAGATGAAGATTTTCCTCCTTCCTATAAAGTCCTCTTTGAGGACACCATCAATTATCACCTCCCCACGGACGGCTGCGCCATTCTGGGAAGCATGCTGACCGGTAAACTGATCAGCTGAATCAGGAATGCAGGACGGTACCCATATCTCCAGCAAGGAGCGGAAGATGAAAATTGCAGTCAGCGGTAAAGGCGGCGTCGGCAAGACCACCCTGTCAGCTCTGCTGGCCCAGGTCTACGCTGACCAGGGCCGGGATGTTCTGGCGGCGGATGCCGACCCCTCCCCCTGTCTGGCCGGGGCGCTGGGCTTTCCCCAAACCCTGCGGAACCAGCTTTCCCCGATTGCAGAGATGGAAGAACTGATTGAGGAGCGGACGGGGGCCAAACCAGGTCAATCGGGAGGCTTCTTCACCATCAACCCCCGGGTGGACGATCTTCCCGAACGCTTCAGTGTGGAACACCGGGGGGTGAGACTGCTGGAAATGGGCAGCGTCGATCTGGGCGGATCAGGGTGCATCTGTCCGGAAAGCGCCATGCTGAAAACCCTGTTCACTCATCTGCTGTTTCGAGATGATGAAGTGCTGATCATCGATATGTATGCCGGCGTGGAACATCTCGGGCGGGCGACGGTGGATTTTGTCGATGCCCTGGTGATCGTTGTTGAACCAACTTTACGGAGTCTGACTACTGCCCGGCAGATCAAAAAGCTCTCCCAGGATATCGGACTCAAACGGCTCTGGCTGGCGGGAAACAAGGTGCGCGGGGAAGAAGAAATTCATTTTCTGGAGAAGGAATCTCCTGGCTTGCCGTTCCTGGGGGCCCTTCCCATGGATTTACAGGTGCTGGACGCTGACCGGCTGGGAGAGGCCGTTTATGATTACGTCCCCAGGCTACAACAAGCTGCCCAGGAAATGGCCCAAAAGCTGTCCGAGCCCTATCCCGGTGACAGTTCGGAGTAGAGGAGAGCTGCATTTATGACTACAACTATCGCGCTGGCAGGGAAAGGCGGCACAGGAAAAACCACCGTGGCTGCCATGATCGTCAAGTATTTGCTGAAAAAGCAGGATTCGCCCGTACTGGCCATTGATGCCGATCCCAGCGCCAACCTCAATATGGTGCTGGGGGTGGAGCTGGATTGGACTGTCGGCGAAATCCGGGAGGATATGCTGGAACAGGTGAAAAAATCCGTGGCGGCCGGTGGAGCTGCGATGGGGTCCCTCTCCGGCGGGATGTCCAAGCGGGATTACCTGAACTATGAAATTCACTCAGCAGTGGTGGAAAGCGAGCGCTTTGATTTAATTGCCATGGGCCGCTCAGAAGGCCCGGGCTGTTACTGCGCGGTCAATCACAACCTGCGGGAGATCATTGACTCACTGAGCCACAATTACAGCTATGTGGTCATCGACAATGAAGCCGGTATGGAGCACCTCAGCCGGCGGACCACCCGGGATGTACAGCATCTTTTTGTGGTCAGCGACCCCACCCAGCGCGGTATCGTTGCCGCGGAAAGGATTGGTGTGCTGAAAGATGAGCTCGATATCCAGATTGAGAACTCATATCTGATCCTGAACCGGGTTCCAGCAGAGATCCCCGAGGTGCTGGAAAAACGTCTGCGGGAGAATGCTGTTCCCTATCTGGGGTCCATCCCGGCGGACAGCAATGTCATGGAATATGATTTCAGCGGAAAACCGCTGCTGGCGCTGGAGGACGACTCACCGGTCTATCAGGCGATGGAAAGCATGCTGAACCAGACTCTCGGCCTTTAAACCGCTTGGTGACAATAAAAATAACGGCTTCCCATGATCTGGAAACCGTTATTTTTTTGCAGGAAGATGCTTATTCCTCTTCGGATTCCTGATTTCTTTTCACCATACCCCAGAAAATCAGCCCTCCGGCAATCCCCAGCATCAGGGCCCCCAATGCCCCTCCTGGCAGGGTATGGGCCATAAAGGATAAAAATCCAAAAAATACCACCAGCAGGATTCCCTGCAGCTGCCAGGTGTTCTCCGCCTGGTCCATGATTTTTAAAATCAGCCAGCCGCCGGCAACGCCAAACACCAGCAGTCCCAGCGATCTGACAAAGATGGCGATAACTGAAATGACATCATAAAAAGGTCCCATCGGTTTTTTCCTCCTCCGGATATGTATGGAATTCCTGCGCTCAGTCCGCTGCTTCCACAGTAACTTCCGGGAAAAATTGATGAATGGTGCCGGACACCCAGCCCTTCAAGGTCGATGTCGACAGCGGGCAGCCAGAACAAGCCCCTCCCAGGCGAACCTTGACTACATCGCCCTCAAAAGAAACCAGTTCTGCGGATCCTCCATGATACTGTTCAATATAAGCACTGATGCTCTCAATCAAGGTTTTCATCTGTTCTCTGCGGAGATCTGCGGCCACCTGTTTCACGATTCCGTCCCTCCTGTCCCAGTGTGATTCAAGCCCTGGTATAGCATCTCAACGACCTGCTCGTGCGTGCCCCGCAGCCGCTGGGCAATGACATCGGCCAATCTATTCAATATTAGTATACCCGTTTCCGGATGATCTTGATAGAGAGATCTTAAGTCCGCGCCTTCCAGGGACAAAAACGTCCCTGCCTTCAGGCACACCGCGCTGGACGTGTAGCTGCGGCTGCCCAAGGCGGCTGACCAGCCGAAAACATCCCCGTCGCCAACTTCGGAGACGGTCAGAACAGGGCCGTCCTCAGGATTAAAGCGGATGGCCACCTTGCCATGGAGAACAAAATACAGCTGGTCGGCGGCATCACCCTGATGAAAGATGACCTCATGCTCCTGGAAAGATACTTCTTTGAACAGCGGCTGGAGGATTGCCAGCTGCTGATCTGTCAAGCCTTTAATAGATAACAATCGATCCCTGATCGTCCGCGTCATGACTGCCTCAACGTAAGCCTTGCTGATCTGCTCGCTCTCCCCCATTGATTCCGGAGTTTTCCGGAATTACTGCCTACTATACTCTGAAGCGGATCGATTTTTTAGTGGCGAAGCTCACAAAACGGATGACATTAATCATACTCCCACTCTACAGCGGTCATTCTTCCAGGATTTCCATCGAGCCCGTCTGCACCGACCAGAGATCAGCATACACCCCCTCCTGCTTGATCAGCTCCTGATGAGTTCCCTGCTCACAGAGCCGGCCCTGGTCGAGGACAAAAATCCGGTCGGCCCGCACCACGGTGGAAAGACGATGAGCAATCACCAGGGTGGTGCGGTCCCGGGTGATACGCTCCAGAGAGCGCTGGATGAGCGCCTCGGTTTCATTGTCCACCGAGGAGGTGGCCTCATCGAGGATCAGCACCGGTGGGTTTTTCAACACCGCCCGGGCCAGAGAAATTCGCTGCCGCTGTCCTCCAGAAAGCTTCTGCCCCCGCTCTCCCACGATGGTGTCATAGCCGCTGGACAGCTGGCGGATGAACTCATCCGCTTCGGCAATTTGCGCGGCTGCGATCATGCTGTCCTCATCCGCACCGAACGTTCCATAGCAGATGTTTTCCCGTACTGTGCCGTGAAACAGAAACACATCCTGACTGACAAACCCCACAGCCTGCCGCAAATCAGACAGGACAAGCTCCCGCAGGTCTCTGCCGTCCAGCGTGATCCTGCCCTGCTGAAGATCATAAAAACGCAGCAGCAGCTTCACCAGGGTGCTTTTCCCTGCCCCGGTGGGACCCACAATCCCCACCGTTTGCCCAGGATCCACCCGGAAAGAGAGGTCCCTCAGCACGGTTTTTCCTTCACTGCCGCTGTATTCAAAACAAACATCCTGGAATTCGATCGCCCCCTCTACCCGGGAGATGGGTAAAGGCTCTTCTCCTGATTGGATCCTGCGGTCTGTATCGAGCAGGTTGAAGATTCTGTCAATGGATGCCATTGCCCGCTGGTAGAGATCCAGCGTGTTCCCTAAACGGGTCAGCGGCCAGAGCAGACGCTGGGTGATGAAGACCAGCACACTGTAAGCGCCCACCGCCAGCGCCCCTTCCAGCGCCAGCTGACCGCCAAAGATCAAAATGGCGATGAAGCCGGAAACAATCACCATCCGAATCAGCGGCACAAACGCCGAGCTGAAGCGGATAGCCTCCCGATTATTCTCCCGGTAGCGGTCACTTAACCGCTTAATCCTGTTCACTTCATAATCTTCAGCAGTGAAACTCTTGATGGTGGCGATCCCGCTGAGATTGTTGGAAAGCTGGCCATTGAGAAATCCCACCATCTCTCTGACTCGGGCATATTTCGGGGCCAGCAGTTTTTGAAACCTGATTGATCCCCAGATGATCAGCGGCATCGGCAGCAAAGCCATCCAGGCCACGGAGGGAACGACCCAGAAAAAAATTCCGCCAATCACCAGCACCGTGGTCACCACCTGAAGAATGTCATTGGCACCGATATCCAGAAACCGCTCCAGCTGGTTGATGTCGTCATTGAGAATGGACATCAACCCTCCGGTACTGCGGTCCTCATAGAAAGTCAGCTCCAGGGACTGCACATGCTGATAGCTATCCACCCGCAGCTGATGCTGCAGGGTCTGGGCGATGTTCCGCCAGAGCACGTCATAAAGATATTGAAAGAGGGATTCCAGCACCCAGATCAGGAAAGTGAACCCCGCTAAGACAATCAGCTGTGTCCGGGCATCCGGGAAACCCAGCCCCGCAATCAGGGAATCCTCCTGCTGGACGACAACATCAACCGCTGCACCTATCAGAGCGGGAGGAGCAAGGTCAAAAATCTTATTCAGGATTGATCCCGCGGCTGCCAGGATGATCCGCCGTCGATGACCCCGGGCATAACGCCATAATCGACTCAAAGGATGTTTATCTCTGCTCATTTCCTCCTCCTACAGGAAAAGCACCAAGATTGCCTTGGTGCTCAACACCTTCACAAACCATCAGCCGTCCCGCCGGGTCAATCCTGAATCATCATCGCGGCAGCACGACGTCCGATCTCGACAGCAAAATTCGTACCCCGGTCCCAGGGGTAAACCTGGCTCATACTGGCAAAATAAAGACCGCTCAGCGGAGTCCGGATGGGAGGGATGTTCTCGGAATGGTTCCGCTCGGGGACTGGCTGGGCATACCTTGTCCTGTACAGCCAGGATTTTTGTACCCATGAGGGATCAAAATCCGGATTGATCTTGCGCAATGAAGGCAGAAAGATGTCCAGGATTTCCTGTTTGGATAAAGAGAAATATTTGTGCTCCGGAACCCGGTAATCGCCGCAGTAAACGATGTGATCCCCGGCGAAATAATCCGGGGAGAGGTAATTGGTGTGTTCAACCAGCGCCAGAAAGGGGAACCCGGCCCCAACGGGCAGATTGAACCAGTAATAGCCCTCCCGGGACAGCTGGTGTTTCAATGACAGCGTGAGCACCACGGCGCCGAGACTCTTCAGATCGAGCAGCGCCTGATGATACTTCTGGGGCAGGGCAGGCACCATACGGGAGAGCAGGCCCGGCGAGGTGGTGACCAGCACCCGATCATAAACATCCCCGCCCTGCGCCGCGGTGACGGTAAGATCTCTGCTGATCCCGGTGACCGGCGTGGAAAAGAGAAATTTAACGCCCAGGTCTGCCAGCACCTGGACAAAATCGTCCACAAAAGCCTGAAATCCCCCCTGGTAGGTCCCCAGCCGGGAAGTCCGGGCATGGATCCGGGCCCACATCCAGGCCATATTGACATCCTGGTAATAGGGTCCAAACTTCCCCTTCATCATCGGCTCCCACATGGTTTCATAGACTTCTTCCCCAGCCCATTTTCTCATCCAGGCATCCACGGTGGTTTCTTCCAGCGGCTGCCAGCGCTCGGTCAGCCGCAGATAGAGGCCCACCAGCCCGAAGCGGATCTTATTGATCCCCCAGCCTAAGCCGGGAAACTTCAAAGCCTGGAGGACGGAATCAAAGGGGTACCATTTCCCCTCATGGAGCATGACCGTGTAGGGCCGCGGGAAGAGCACCCGGTCCTCCAACCCCAGTTCTGCGATTAAGCCCAGGATGTGTTCGTCAGAGGCAAACCAGTGATGGTAGTAGGCTTCCACCGACCAATCCCATTCCGGCTCTTTAAATCCAGCTGCCAGACCGCCAGCGTGATCACTGGCTTCAAAGACCGTCACTTGATGTCCCGCACGGGCTAAATCATAGGCCGCCGATAGTCCCGAAAATCCGGCCCCAATGACTGCAGTTTTCATTCCTGATCCTTTTCGAGGGGGTTATTTGCTGGTTTTTGCCTGTCTGGCCAACCGTCCGGCCAGCACCTGGAGCTTAAGCCACTCCTGACGGATAATGTACAGCATAGCCAGCGTCCGCAGCCAGCGCAGTTCACAAGCCGGGTTGGCTGCCAGCTGTTCAAAGACCTCCAGAGCCTCATCATCGGTCCGGCGGGATTTGGAATATTCATAGGCCAGCTGGGTCAGATAGGACTCCCGCTGTTTCCGGAGGCGTGCGGCCACCTCTGCCTTTTTCCGCTCCTCTTTGACGATATCCCCCACCCGCTTCACCGCGTTGTTGAGCTGGTAGACGGTAAACGGTTTCACCAGATATTCCCGGGCGCCAACATTCATGGCTGACCGGAAGGACTGATTATCCTCTTCCGCAGAGATGATGATGCAGGCCATGGTGGGAAAGATCCGCTGCATCTCCTGAAAGGCTTCAAACCCGTTAATCTCCGGCATATTGATATCCAGAAGCGCGATATCCGGTTGATGTTTCTTGGCTAATTCAATGGCCTCTTTCCCATTGTGGGCAATGGCAACGATATCCACCATCGGATTGTCAGCCAGCATCAACCTGGTGTTCCGGCGTGTTTCCAGCACATCGTCAGCGATCAACACCCGGTAGGGAGATTGTTTTCGGTTGGGCTGTTGCATGGCTCGCCACTCCTTGCCTGACTTCTCTCAGCGAATCATTCTGATGTTATTATAACCCGCTTTTCATGCGGCCTGCTCTGATCCCCTCTCCTGCTCCACCACCTCTCCCTCACTCCAGCGAATGCCCTCTTTAGCCAGAAAATATCCGCCAAGCACGGTGATCGGCAGCCATAAGACGGCATGCAGCACCAGGATATAGCCGGCAGCCAACCCCTGGCTCACGCCGTAGGCGACCAGAACGGCAATTCCTGTGGCATGAAAGGTGCCGATATACCCCGGGGCTGAAGGGATGATGGTAGCCAGGTTGATAATCCCGGTCATCAGCATCAAAGCAAAGAAGCTGACCTGAAAGTCAAACGCCTGCATCACAAACCAGTAGAATCCTGTCTCCAGCAGCCAGCTGACTGCCGAGATCAACAAGACGATGATGGCATCCTGTGGGGAGCGTAGCGACTCCAGGCCGGTGAGGAATTTCAAGGAGACCTTCAGCACCCCCTTCCGGAACCTTTTGGGGATGATATGCCCGGCCAGCCAGCGGACGATCTGCTCCGCGCGAGCAGGAAACATGGCAGCGGCCAGAAAAACAGCCAGGGCTCCCAGGAAAGCCGCTGAGCCCCAGACCGTGATCGCTTGTATGCTGCCCATCAGCCCTGAGGAGTTTCCGAGGCCGGAAAGTTCTGAAAGGTTCAGAAAGATAAATCCCAGCATGACCACCCCGTCAAATACGCGCTCGACAATGATCGTTGCCAGAGAGGCCGAAATGGAAACACCCTCCCGACGTTTGAGCACGACCGCCCGCAGCACCTCCCCCGCTCTGGCTGGATAAATATTGTTCCCCATATACCCAATGGCCACCATGGGAAATACGCTGAGAATTGGGACAGACTTGATCGGTCTGAGCAGGAACTGCCACATCCCGGAGCGGACAGTCACCGCCAAAAAATAGACCATCACCCCGGGAAAAAGCCACCCATAGCGGGCATTCATCAAAGGGTCCCAGATTTCTCCCAACCGTAAACCCCGTAAGGAGAGATACATAAACCCCACACTGAGCAGCAATCCAAGCCAGAAGCGCCACTTTTTCATGCTCATCATTCTACCATGGAGGGCGGCCTGAGCGGTCTCAGGATTATCTGCTGTTAATGATCTGTAATGTTGCCAGAGGCGGTTATTATTCCCCTCTCATCTCCCAACCAACAGCGAGAAAAGTTGTCGATTATAATGCTTGATATGCGCTGGAAAACGATTCTTTCCTTACTGGCAGTCATTCTTCTCGGTCTGATGATCACCGCCCTGCAGCTGACCCCCACTGTCACTGCCATCACGCCCGGCGGTCAGCCGCTGCATAGCAGCCAGCCGGTGGTGATTGAGTTTTCCAGACCCATGGAGCAGGAAAGCCTCCCCAGGCATCTCCAGCTGGATCCTGAACAGGCGGTGGCCCTGAGCTGGAGCGAGAACGGCCGGGCGCTGACCCTTGTCCCTGACCAGGCCTGGCCTGCGGGCTCGCAGGTCGAACTCTCAATCAGCGCTGGAGCGCGGTCCCACCTGAAACTCCCGCTGATGCGGGCAGCCAGCCAGGTGCTGGAAATCAGTCCTTATCTGCTCAGCTATATGTGGCCGGCAGACCAGAACAGCAACCTCTATCTGCTCAACCCCGAGAACTGGGAAAGCACTGCGCTGACCAGGGAAGACGCTGGGGTCTTCGACTACACCGCCTCCTCAGATGGGCTGACGATCCTTTACAGCACATCCAGATCAGCCACCGGCTCCCAGATCATTGCTCTGGAAAGGCTCACTCAACAGGAAACCGTCCTGGTGGATTGTCCCGACGCGTTCTGCCGCTCTCCACAGCTCTCCCCGGATGGAAACCATCTTGCCTATGAATTTATTCCCCACAGCACTGATCGTCCCCCTGGGATTAGATTATTGGACCTGCAGGATCAAACTTCTGCGGATGTCGGCCCGCTAAATCACTACCTGGATAACCCGCTGTGGTCCTCCCAGGGATGGCTTTCATACTATGATCACACAGCCCGGCAGTTCGTGCTCTGGAGGCCGGACGGGGACCAGGAGGTCACCCTGCCCAATGAGACCGGAGGACCAGCCTGCTGGTCAGCAAACGGACGCTATTTTGTGTTTACGGAAATCTATAATATATCTGATACCCTCGCTCCCCGCCATATGCTCCGTTATGATCTGGAGGAAGAGCAGATCCGGGATCTCACCCAGGAAGGTTATTTTGAGGATCTCAATCCTACCTTTGCTCCTGGAGGGGAAACCCTGGTATTCGCCCGGAAATCCCTCTCTCCGCAAGAATG
The DNA here is from genome assembly GCA_964603385.1 of uncultured Anaerolineales bacterium. Taxonomy (GTDB): domain Bacteria; phylum Chloroflexota; class Anaerolineae; order Anaerolineales; family UBA11858; genus B10-G9. The sequence goes on from CAZRUS010000003.1 coordinate 62,168, forward strand.
GACACCCGGGAGGCAGATCTGGTTGGTGGAGGAGGAACCCCGCTCCACGCTGCAGCTGACAGACGAGGTGGATTACAACCACACCTCATTCAGCTGGCATCCGGAAGGTCGGCAGCTGGCCTATGTCCGCTACAATCAGACCCGGCCTTCTGACCCACCAGAAATCTGGATGATCAATAAGGACGGCAGCGGGAAAGTGCGGCTGGTGATCGGTGGTTTTGCACCGGGGTGGATTCCTTAACCTGTGGGCACCAGAAAAGAACTCACCGCAGCAGTCAAACAGGAGGCCCTCCGGTTGGGCTTCTCCCTGGTCGGTGTCACCACAGCGGACCCCCCACGGCATATGGATTTTTACCGCCGCTGGACGGCCCGGGGGTACCACGGTTCCATGGCCTGGATGGCCACTGAAAGAGCGCTGGAACGCCGGGCTGACCCCCAAAAAATTCTTCCCGGCTGCCAGACCATTTTGGTGCTGGGAGCTGATTACCCTTTCCAGGAGCAGAGCGATTCCGGGGGAAAAATCGCCGCCTACGCCGGAAATCTTGACTATCATCAGGTTTTGGGAGAGCGCCTCAAACAGCTGGCCGCCTTCCTGGCCTCCCACATTGACCGACCGCTGTCTCACCGCTGGTATACCGATACCGGTCCCATCCTGGAGCGGGAGCTGGCCGTGCGCGCCGGCCTGGGCTGGATCGGAAAAAACACCACCCTGATCCACCCCCGGAAGGGATCTTACTTGTTCCTTGCCGAGATGTTTTTGGATCTTGAGCTGGAAGTGGATGACCCCTTTCCGGGGGAGTTATGCGGCAGCTGCACCCGCTGTCTGGAAGCCTGTCCCACCGGGTGTATTGAGGAGCCTTATCTGCTGAATGCCTCGCGCTGCATCAGCTATCTCACCATAGAATATCGGGAGCTGCTTCCGGAAGAGCTGCGGCCTTTGATGGGAGAGTGGGTGTTCGGCTGTGATGTCTGCCAGCAGGTCTGCCCCTGGAATCAGCGCTTCGGCCGGGGTCGGAAGATCCTCAAAGAATTCCACCCCCGGGAGGATGTCCTGGCGCCGAATCTGCCGGAAGAGCTCACCCTCACCCAGCAGGAGTTCAGTAAGAAATTCAAAGGGAGTCCCATCAAACGGACCAGGCGGCGCGGCTACCTGCGCAATGCCGCTGTTGCGCTGGGCAACCGGAAAACCAAAGGCGGCGTCCCGGCGCTGACCACAGCACTGGAGGATGAGGAAGCGCTGATCCGCGCCCACGCGGCCTGGGCCCTGGGGCGGATCGGGGGAGAGAAAGCCAGGAGAGCCCTGCAGCGGCGGGCAAACCGGGAGCGGGACGCTGAGGTGAACCAGGAGATAAAAAATGCGCTGGGGGAGATTAACTGCTGAATGACCCTTGCTTCTCGACCAGATCAGCCTGCCCGCGCTCCATCCGCCGAGTCTGCAGCGATGCATAGGCCCAGGAAAGGCCAAAAAACAGGGTGGCAGTCAGAACAATCGCCGGCCCGGAGGCGACGTTGATGTAGTAGGACAGATACAGGCCGACCACACCCGCAGCGGAAGACAGCACAGCTGCCAGGATCATCATCACCGGCAGACGCTTGGTGAGTAAATAAGCAGAAGCTGCCGGGGTGACCAGCATGGCCATCATCAGCGCCACTCCGACTGTTTGCAGAGAGACCGCAATCGTCAGGGCGATCAACACCAGCTGGAGATATTCATACACCCGGCTGGGTATACGCAGCGTGGCGGCCAGCACCGGATCAAAGGTGAGCACCAGAAACTCTTTATAAAAGGCGATCACCAGCAGCAGGATCAGCCCGGAAAAGGCGGCGATCATGGTCAGCTGACCGCCGGATACCCCCAGCACATCCCCGAACAGGAAATGGGTCAGATCCACCGTATAGCTGCGCACAGTGGAGATGATGGCAATCCCCAGGGCAAACATCCCCGCAAAGATGATCCCGATCGCGGTATCCTCCTTGACTCGGGCGCCCCGGCTGACCGCCCCGATCCCCAGCGAGACGATCACCGCGGTGCCCGTTGCCCACCAGAAAAGAGGTTCTTTGGCCCCGCCGCTGACCAGATATCCCACCGCAACACCGGGCAGAATGGAATGCGCCAGGGCACTGCCAAAAAAGGCCATTCCCCGCAGCACAACATACACACCCACCACGGCACAAACGATTCCGGTCAGCACCGCAGCGGTCAGCCCCCTGACCATGAAGGGATATGAAAGGGGCGTGAACAGGAGATCAATCACTCTCATAGGAATCTCCTTCACAACAGGTGTCGCCAACTGCCAGGGTGTCCATATCCCCCTCAACAAAATGCAGATGCCCCTGATAAGCCTCCAGAAGCTGATCTCGGGTGAATACCTGCTGCGGAGAACCAAAGCCCAGCAGTTTTCGATTCAGGAGCATCACCCGCTGAAACCGCTCCGCTGCCAGCTGTAAATCATGCATTGAAGTCATCATGGTCACGCCCTGGGCCCGCAGGATATCCAGGATCTGCAGAATCCTCTCCTGCGCTGGGACATCCAGTCCGTTAAGAGGTTCATCCAGCAGCATTAACTCCGCTTCCTGGGCCAGAGCACGGGCGATGAACATGCGCTGCTGCTGCCCACCGGAAAGCTCGCTGATCTGTCTTTTGGCCAGATCACGCATGTTAACGATCTCCAGGGATTGATTGACCACCTGCCAATCCTGGGGCTGGGGCCAGAGCAGCGGTCCCATTTTGTTGATCCTTCCCATCATGACCACGTCAGCAACCGTGACTGGAAAGCTCCAGTCCACCTGGCTGCGTTGGGGAACATAGGCGATGCAGGTGTGCCCGCCCGGTTCATGTCCCGAAACCCGGACCTCCCCTTGCACCGGATCCAAAATCCCGGCAATGACCTTCAAAAGGGTGGTCTTCCCCGCGCCGTTCGGCCCAACCAGCGCCACACTGTCTCCATGGTCGAGTGCAAAGGTGAGATCCTCCAGCGCCACACCGGACTCATATTGAACAGAGACCCCCTCCATGACCAGCAGCGGGGCGTCCGGCTGGTGAGGTGCGTAGCGGCGAATAAATGCCTCCTGGCGAACACTGTTAATCAAGTTCTTGATCATGGAGAATCCTCTCCCTCTTTTCCCGGACCCGATGCCCATCCACCCGGCTGCGGACAATGCTGCTCACCGTCACCAACAGGGCTAGCGGCCAGTGGTGGACAACCAGCGGAGTCCCGCAGTCCGGACAGGGGAGCAGGCCCACACCAAGCAGCAGGCCCACTTTTCCCCATCTTTTCCAGAAACGTTTTTTGAGCCTCAAATCAGACACGGAGCGCTTCTCCTCAGCGAACGGACAATCACTTCAAAGCGGAAACGACAGCCTGCACATTGTATCGCATAAAATCCAGATAATTTTCCGCGGGTTCTCCCCCGGTCAGCGATCCAAAGTACAGCGGGACCAATTCCACGCCGGTGTCCTCTGCCACCCGCTCAGCCAGGCTGGGGTCAATATCCTTACTGACAAAGATAGCCTTTACCTGATGTTCCTGAATGGTCCTCATCAACGCTGCCAGCTGCTGTCCGGAGGTTTCCGCCTCGGTGGTGGGCGCAGGGATGACCGCGCCGATTTGTTCAAAACCATATTCCTCTGCGAAATACCCAAATGAGGCATGATCGGTAACCAGCTCGCGGTTTTCCTCGGGAATGGTGGCAACCTGCTCCCGGATCCAGCTGTCCAGCTCCTGCAGTTCTGCCCGATAATTCTCAGCGTTCTGGCGGTAGCGCTCAGCATGCTGAGGATCGGCTTCGGAAAGGCGCTCGCTGATCACCTCAACCCAGAGCATGACGTTATTGGGATCGAACCAGACATGAGGATCCTGCCCCTGGTGATGATGCTCTCCTTCGTGGTCCTCCCCGTTGTGATCCTCCTGATCATGCTCAGCTCCCCCCTCATGAGTGTGATCATCAGCCTCCATTTCCAGCGGAGAGATCCGCTGGGAAACGACCACCAGGGCCTCCTGGTTATCGGCCCCTTCCAGAAGATCACCCAGGAATTCTTCCAGCCCCAGGCCATTGGCAAAGACCAGATCGGCATCCGAGACCCGGACCAGATCCCGGGGGGTGGATTGATAGGCATGAGGATTCTGTCCGGGGGCCAGCAGCACCGTCAGGTTGACTTCTTCCCCGGCGACCCGCCTGACAGCATCACCGACAAAGGTGGTGGTAGCCACCACGTTCAGCCGGCTGGTTTCCGCTGTTTCGGATTGTCCGCCGGGCACACAGCCTGCCAGGAGGATCAGAAAAGCTGCTGCTGCCAGGCTCCATCTCCACCGAAAAATATTTCCCATCATCCTTTCCCTCCAAACTAATAGACATGTTTTTAGTATTAATGCTCACATTCCCCGCAGTGGCCAAAAAGCTGCAGCCAGTGGTCATCGACCTGATAGCCGGTCTCATCCTCCACCCTGCGGATGTAGCCATCGATATTCTCGTTTCCGGGGATGACCTCCATCCTGCCGCAGTCTCTGCAGATCAAATAGTGTTTATGCCCTTCCAGCGCCGGCCAGATGCCGTGGCAGCCGCCCGGCTCATGCACCTGCTGTACCAGGTTGAGCTCCTCCAGCATCTCCACCGTGCGGTAGACGCTGGCAATCCCCAGGGCTTGATCCTCCTGGAGGCTGATCTGATAGATTTCCTGCGGGCTGAGCGCGGTGGGGCTGGAAGCGATAATCTCCATCACCAAACGACGGGGTCGGGTCATCCGGTAGCCGTGGTGGTGAAGGCTCTCCTGCCAGCTGGTCAGGATCTCTTTTGCAGCGGGGTGGTTCATACTCGCTCCCTAATTGATAATGATAATCATTATCATGATACTCCACCCCCAGATTGCTGTCAAGCTCCCCGGGAAAGTTAAACCAGGGGCCATCCCGGACCTGTGACAGATGGTCCGTTTTTTCAGGGTCTAAAGGCTAATGGAAAATTTCCTGCCTATCAACTATTTCCCCCAACAGGCTGCCTACCGTCTTTGTAAACGGAGAGCTGCTCTTCCTGACCGGTTTCCCAGTCTTCACCGGATCCACAGGGGACACTCCCCGGCTTTACCTTATAGAGATCTTTTAGTGGATTTGCCCTGGGAGGCAAGGGCCCACCCCAATGTATACGGGGTCTCCACCCCGTCTCGAGATAAAGCAGTCATTGTACCTCCGATACCACCATGAGAGCATCTATCACAAAAAAATGCGCTTTTATCCCCTGAACGCTGGAAGAGTCAGTCAGATCCCACAGTTTTCATCCCTGTGCAGTTCAGCATAGAAAGGGATCCGGACCGCAGCATTCCTCCCCATTGCTGGATGCCTGGCCGCTGGTATTACCAAACCCGATATTCATTCAATTTCCAGCCAGTCCAGGATTTTTTCTTTGATCTGATCCCGGATTTCCCTGAACTTATCCAATTTCTCCTGGTGTGACCCTTCAAATGCAGCCGGATCCTCAAATCCCCAGTGGATGTGCTTTCCCTGCGTCAAAAACACGCTGGGGCAATTCTCCTCAGCATGCCCACAGACGGTGAACACATAGGGGAAATGGACCCTGCCGAGGTATTCCCCTACTCCTTTCGAGGACTGACCATCCAGGGAGATACCAACTTCTTCCATCACCCTAACTGTCAGGGGATGAATACCTTTGGGCTTCAGCCCGGCGCTGTGCGCTTCATATTGATCACCTCCATATTCCCGCAGAAAGGCTTCTGCCATCTGGCTCCGGGCTGAATTACCAGTGCATAAAAAGATCACTCTTGCTGTATCACTCATCATCTTGCTCCTTTTCCTGGATTACTTAGCTGTGATAATTATCACGGGGATTACAGGATCGGGGGTTAACAACAAGTTAAATCCAGACTTTCATACTGCAGGGAGATGTTTGGTCTCCTCCTGACGGTGATTCAAGAGCCAGACCCCCGCACCAACCAGCAGCAGCACCCCCACCAGGTAGACACCCACCAGCAGGAGACTGGTTCCATCCACCCAGGCACCGTAGAGTAGCCCGGCCAGGGTGCTGAACAGCGAGACCCAGAAAACATACACCCAGGCTTTTAAGCGGCCGATGATCGAGGCAGTGATCAAAATGCTCTGCAGGCTGAGCTCCGGATCGGCAATCAGATAGGCCAGCAGCGGACCCCGGTGCATGCCCAGCCGCAGGAACATCCGGGCGATGGGCACCTCGACCAGGGTCGGAAAATACATGAAGACGCCGAACACCACGCCAACAAAGTTGCCCAGCACGGTGTTGCTGCCCGCCAGCGCTTGAATCCACTGCGGCCAGATCAGCTCCCGGATGATGCCGACAGCAAATACCCCCACCACCAGCAGCGGGAAGATCTGCTTGATAAAGCGCCAGGTCTCCCACAGAAAAGCGCTGGTCTCCTCTTCCGTCAGCCACTTGACCATCATCCAACCCAGGACGGCTGTGCTGAGCAGCACAGCAAAGAATTTTCCTGTCAGCTGCAGGGTGACCTGCCCCGGGGAAGGATCCACACCGATGGAAGCGATCACCAGGGTCAGGCCGACCAGGCCGGTCGAGATCCAGATCCAGGGGTTAATCCCCGCGAAGATATTCTCTATGCCTTTCCAGGCGGTCACGCCAATCAATCCCAATAAACCGATCAGCAGAAAGACCAGTCCCAGCAGAAAGATCACTGTCGGGCGGCGCATGGCGGCCTGTCAGCGGCATACAAAACCTGGTGGGAATCTGCCATCAGCAGCGAAGAGCAGGAAACATCAGCGTTCTGGAGGCTTTAGTGAGAGTCATTCAGAAGATGATCATCAAAAAAGCCTACTACCCGCTCCTCATAAATCTCCGGGTAGGCGCTGCGCATCCCCACATGACCGACAGCAGTTTCCGTCCATAAAAATCGAGGCTCACCCGCGGCCTCAAAAAGCCTTTTTGCTGCGCTCACCGGGATCACCGGATCCGCCTCTCCATGGATGATCAGCACAGGGCGGGGACTGATCTGCTGAATCTCTTTCTCCGGACAGAGGTCGCTGATGTTCAACCCGGTCTGTCTTTCTGCGAAAAAGCGGATGAAGGGTGTAAAAATATCATAGTTGACCAACCAGATTAATTCATCTTCCAGGCATGCGTAAGCGCTGTCCACAACAACTGCCTCGATTTCTTTGCGGCTGGAGGCGGCTCTAATCACTGCGGCGCCCCCCATAGATCCTCCCCAGGCTCCCACCTGCCTGACGGCTTCCTGCTCCAGGCTGAAATCCAGGGCTGCTTCGACATCCAGCGCTTCCCGGTATCCAAGTGTGCTCATCTCCCCCCCGCTTTGCCCGTGGGCTCGAAAATCCCAGGCCACCACACCGTATCCTTCTTCTGCAAACATCGCGTAAAGAGGAGCGGATCGGGCATCCGCCAGTCCGTGGCCGATGAGGATCACTGCTCCATTGCTGGGAGGGGAATACCAGGCTGCCAGCCTGATGCCATCCCGGGTCATCAGCTCAACCTCTTGATACTCAATCCCCAGAGCGGCTGGTGTGTCCAATCCGGTTAACCGGCGCCGCGGAGGATGCAGATAAGATTGGGTGCTCCGGTAGGCTGTGAAAATGACCCCCACAAGCCCGGTCAGCCCCAGCGCTGCCAGTCCAAAGAAAAACAAGTTAAGCCAGTACCGCCATCTGGTTGATCCGCTGCTGTCTTTTGTCATCAGTTAAGAAAGATAGGCTGAAATTCTGCTTCCTGAACGGTGGACTCCCGGAGAATTAATTTCCCCTCCAGGAAGGAATTCCTGGCTGCAGTTCCGCGGTTGGGTATTTCCATTTCCAAGACCAGAATGCCTGTCTGCGCCCGGATATCAGTGTACCATTCCATCCTGATTATACCGCCAGGACCCGGGTGAGTGAATCTAGCTGACCGCGGAAAACTGGACACCAGCAGGACTTTCTTCCCAAAACCCGGGCATCCCATCGACCAATCCTACCCCCCATCCGGCTATTTTTGCCAATTTCAGCTTTTTGCTTGATCGCTTTCCTGGGTCAGCTGCTCAGCCGGATCTCCTTCTAATCTCCCTTCCCTGAGCAAAGAAACCAGATCTGCCAAGTTGCCCGCCTTTCCCTGGAAAACACAGCAGGCTGCTGCATCCCCTGCTTCCCTGCCTATTCCTTTGGGATGCTGAGCATGAGCTTCAAGGGTTTTTTCTGTGGTATTCTTTTGTGTGTCATGGGTTGATCGCTTTCGCTGGCCGGTTAGGATCACCCATGGAGAAAAAAATATCGCTCAGCAGGCAAAAAAGCCTTGATAACTGCCCCGCTTTCGTTGATACTTGGCTCCGGGGGATGATTCTACCCTGAATTGAAATCAGCTTGACAGCATTGCCCTGCGCATTGAAAAAACCTCATAAGGAGCAGCTATGACGACTGACCAAATACACGCTCTACTTCACCCGACTTCTATTGCCGTGATCGGCGCTTCAAACAATGCCGAAAAAATCGGATATGCGGTGGTTCACAATCTCCAAGAAAGTGGTTATCAAGGGAAAATCTATCCCATTAACCCCAATAGTGAAGAAATCCAGGGCCTGAAAACCTATCCAAGAGTTACCGAGGTTCCCGGGGCGGTTGATGCTGCGATCATCGTCGTCCCTGCCAAATATGTCCTGGATGTTACCAAAGACTGCGGTGAGAAAGGGGTCAAAGTCTTATTGGTCATCGCCTCGGGTTTCAGTGAAGTGGGCAGGGAAGACCTGGAGGAGAAACTGGTGGCAACCGCTACACAGTCTGGAATGCGGGTGCTGGGTCCCAACATTGTTGGCGTTCTTTCCAACGCTGAAAATATGAACGCTTCCTTTGCCGGTTTCCTTCCCTATCCTGGAGAAGCATCCCTGATTTCCCAGAGTGGTGCCCTGCTGGTTGCCCTGGACGCAGCCACCTACACGCGCGGGATCGGGTTCAATGAAATGGTTTCCATCGGGAATATGTCGGATATCCAGTTTTCAGATCTGATCGAGTTTATGGGCCAGGACGAAGCTACCAAGTGCATTTCCCTGTACATCGAATCCATCAACGACGGCCGCCGTTTTATCGACACCTGCCGCAAAATTCGCAAGCCCATCCTGGCCCTGAAAGCCGGAAAATCAAAGCGTGGCGCGGCAGCCGCAGCCAGCCACACAGGATCATTAACAGGAGCCACCAAAGTGTATGATGCGGCTTTTGAGATGGCGGGAGTGATCCAGGCCAGCGATGTCAACAATCTGTTTGACCGCACCCTGGCGCTGTCCCTCCAGCCTGCCATGCAGGGCGACAACCTGGTCATTTTAACCAACGGAGGCGGAGTGGGTGTTCTGGCCGCAGATGCGGCTGAGCAGTTTGGCATCCCGGCGACGGAAATTCCGCAGGACTTACAAGAAGGGTTAATGAACTACATACCTGATTACGGCTCTGCCAGAAACCCGATTGACATGACCGGCATGGCAAACACCGATCGCTTTTATCAGGCTACCAAGCTGGCATTTTCCCATCCCTGGGTGGACGGGCTGACCGTATTAATCTGCGAAACAGAATTACTGGACCTTGTAGAAATTGTCAAAGGCATCCATCGCGCTGTAGAAGAGTCCGGAATTAAAGATAAACCCATCGCGCTTGCCCTGGTGGGCGGCGATCGTTCCGTGGAAGCCAGGAATTGGATCATCAAACACGGCATCCCTGCCTATTACTCACCGGATTTAACCATCAATGCCATGGCCGCCCTCAGAGATCAAGCTCGGTTCCGCGCATTTACGTCAAACCCCATTTCTCCTGAAGTCAAGGTCAGCTCAAGTGCGGCCAGGGAGGTGATTTCCAGAGCCCGTCAGAAGGGAGTCCCCGGATTAACAGAAATTGAATCCCAGCAGATTTTTAAAGCCTACGGTCTTCCTGTGGTACAAACCCGGCTTGCCATGTCGGAAGAAGAGGCCTTAGCTGCTGCCCAGGAAATTGGCTACCCGGTTGTCATGAAGATTGTCTCGCCTGACATCCTGCACAAATCTGACGCCGGCGGTGTGACGGTAGGTGTTCAGAATGATCAGGCGCTAAAAAAGGCCTACCAATCCATCCTGGAAAACGCGAAAAACTTTAATGCTGACGCTGTGATAGAGGGCATTGCTGTTCAGGAGATGGCCCCGAGCGGCACCGAGGTAATCATCGGTTCCCTGAATGACCCGACATTTGGCCCCACCGTGATGTTCGGACTGGGTGGAATTTTTGTGGAAATATTAAAGGACATCACCTTCCGTGTGGCGCCCATATCCCCCCAGCAGGCAAAAACCATGCTGAAGGATATTCGCAGCGCCGCAATTTTTGACGGGGTCCGCGGCCAGGCGCCCCTGGACAGCGATGCGCTGGCTGAGACCATCAGCCGCTATTCACACATGGTCGCGGATCTGGGCGGAGATATCGCAGAAACGGATGCCAATCCTTGTATTGTTTATGAGCAAGGACAGGGGGTAAAAATTGTGGATGCACGCATCATCTTGAAACAGACTCAGTGACTGATTTTTTCAGCTTGCTTCCAGGAAAAACCTGCGGAGCGGTCATGGCGGGGAAAGAAGGGGGACCAATTCAGAAGCAGTATTTGCGTGCCGCAGCAGACATTGCAGGTGCATCAGCGGACAGCAAGCGGCAGGAAGAGACCCCTGGGGGGGATATGAGCTTAATCTACCCAAAGGTTGACAACAGGGGGGCGAATAGCAGCATACTGGCCCCAGATCGGCGCAGTCCAGCAGCCCCGGAGGCAGCCGGGGCAGGGGTTGGATTGACTGCCGCTGAGGAGCATCCCGGCTCAAAGGCCCCATCTCCAAGCTGCACTTGACCCATGCTGCCCTGCCCGTTATAGTCATCAATCCTCGGAAAATCTATAATCGCTCCTTTGTTTGTGAATCCAGCAGCAGAAGATCCGTCCTCCCGCCTGACCAGCTGTCAACCGCAGGATTTCTGGAATTCCTTCCACTCTGATCCGCCATCTCAAGGGGGGCAGTAACAACCAGGAAGCCGCTGTTTGCCGAAGGTCAATTGGACTGCCAATCTAGCTGTTTAAGGGGCTAAAATTGTTTCGGAAATACCAAGAAATACGACCGCTTGCGGGTAAAATCAGCGCTGTGATCTGAAAACCAACCTGAGCGCTTATTAATGACATGAATGAATCTTTTAGCACACATATCTTTTTGCTGACCGAGCCTATCCCCCTGAAAAAGGCAAAAACCCAGAATGATATACCGATCTTCCTGATATGATAGATTTTCGTCATCTTTTCGGGTGAGTCATCCAGTCTCATTTTGAAAAACAAGGCATTATATGATAAACTTGTGGGCGAGATAGTATTCATTTAATGGTAGGTTTTCCGATAATGGTAGGTTTTCCGATCGATGTCAAATGTTCAAAGCAATCCCCATGCCTGAAAACAGTCCAGTCACAGCCGGCCGTCTGTTTGAGGTCAAGATAGCCCAAGACTGGGTCTTTTTGTTTCTGGAGATACGTGATGAGTGAAACAAGTATCCGCATCCAGGTTGAGATGTTTGGACTCTCCCGGATCATTGCCGGAGAGAAAGAGATCAATTTATCTCTGAGGGAAAATGCAACCTTCCGGGATGTTGTTCGATTACTGGCCCACAGATATCCAGATATGATCGGGGACGTGATCCAGGCCGACGGTGAGACAATGCAGTCTCCCAATATCCTCAACGTAAACGGACAGCGTATGATACATTCTCATCAACTGGATGAACACGTTAGCGATGGCGATACACTTGTGCTGATGTCTGTGTCAGCAGGAGGCTAAAAAATGTACTGTTACAGCGGAAAAATTTTGCATATTGATCTCAATGAGAGGAAGACCTGGGTCGAGACAAAACCCGAAGAATGGTATCAGACGTATATCGGTGGGGTCTCCATGGCTACCCGGCTCTGCTGGGAAAACATTGAGCCAGGATGTGATCCACTTTCCCCGGAGAACCCCATCTGCATAGCGAACGGAATATTCGCAGGGACCCCCGTGCCGGTGGGAGGAAAATATGGGATGGCGTCCAAATCCCCCCTGACCGGCTTTATCGGCGACAGCCTGTCGGGCAGCTGGTTTACCACCGCCTTCAAGCGCTCTTGTTGGGATGGCATTGTCATTCATGGAGCCAGCGAGGAATGGATTACCGTCTTTATTGACGATGACATGATCGAGTTCAGAGACGCATCCCACCTGCTTGGTCTCGGCACCTCTGATACAGAAAGCGCCATCCGCGAGGAGTTCGGGGATGACCAGGTGCGCACAGCCTGTATTGGGCCGGCCGGAGAAAACATGGGCCGCATCTCCAATGTGAGCAACGACGGTCGGAAGGCAGGCCGCACCGGTCACGGTGCCGTATGGGGCTCCAAGAAACTGAAAGGCCTCTCTCTGCGGGGAACCCATGGTGTCGAGGTGGCTGATCCGGATAAACTGCTTGAGCTGTCTTTCGAAATCATGAAAGCTGCTCAGGGTCCCCACACCCAGAAGTACCGTGTCCTGGGCACCACCTCCAATGTGCTCAATATGAACAAACTGGGATTACTGCCGACGAAAAACTATCAGGAAGGCGTCTTCGAAGACGCAGAACTCGTCAGCGGTGAATATCTTCATGAACATTACAAAGCCAAGACCATCGCCTGTGCCCAATGTCCCATCGCCTGCGAACAGATTGGATGGGTCAAGGAAGGCCCCTATGCCGAAGCGATGTCTCATATCGAGTACGAATCTCTTTATGCATTGTCGTCAAACTGCGGTGTGAACGACATGGAGGCCTCGATCCGGGCCATCACCAACTGCAACGAGCTGGGAACAGACACAATGAGCACCGGCGTAACCATCGGCTGGGCGATGGAGTGTTACGAAAGAGGAATCTTCACGCCAGAAGATTTCCAGTGCGAACGGTACCCTGAGGGCTTTGAAGCCAATTTTGGCAACGGGATGGCGATGGTGAGGTTGACGGAGATGATAGCTCACCGGGACGGCTACATGGGAGATCTCCTTGCCGACGGGACCAAACGCGCCAGTGCCCAGGTGGATGAGGAGCGGGGGACAGAAACCTACCAGTGGGCCATGAATATTAAAGGGTTGGAGACGCCCGGGTACGACGCCCGCGCATTGAAGACATTTGCCCTTGGTCTGTCAGTGGGAACGCGAGGAGGTTGTCACAACCGGACGGCGGCGTACGATCCAGATATTAAAGGTCAGGTAGACCGCTTCAGCATTGACGAGACGCGCGGCAAGCTGGCCAAGGGAACAGAGGAATACGCAGCGGTCTATGATACGCTGCCGCTTTGCAAGTTCATCCGCCGCTGTTTCACTGGCAAAGCGGATCGAGCAGGGGCCTGGCCGGCCATTGCTGAGTTGATCAACGCAACAACCGGATGGAACTTCGATTACGATGACGTAGATCTGATCGGAGAGCGGGCCCATACCATCAAAAAGGCCTTCAATATCCGGGAAGGGTGGACGCGAGACGATGATCAACTGCCCTACCGCTGGAAACATGATGTGATGACGAAGGGAGCTTCCGCGGACTCGCTGGTCACCGATGAAGAGCTGGAGTACCTGAAAGATATTTACTACGAAGCCAAAGGCTGGACCAAAGATGGTTTAATCCCCAAGGAGAAACTCGCGGAACTGGGGATGGAGGACGTAGCCGAAGAGATTGGTGTATAGGAGATAACCATGCCCCTGCCCTCAACATCAAAATTTGAGTATATCACCTGTGATCCCGAAAAGTGTATTGGCTGCCAGATCTGTGAGTATGTCTGCTCCCATACCAAAACGGGAGAATTCAACACCTTCCGCAGCCGGATCCGCATGGTCCGGGAGCACAAAATCCTGATCACAACGGTGGCCTGCCGGACATGCGAGGATGCGCCCTGTGTGATATCCTGTCCGCGAGACGCCCTTACTCAGGACACCAAAACCGGCGTGATTAAGATAGATGCCTCGCTCTGCGATGGCTGCGCCTGGTGCATTGAGGCCTGCGATTTCGGCGCCATCTCAATCAATCCCCGCACAAAACTGGCCGAATTCTGTGATCTGTGTGAAGGAGAAGAGGATGGCCCGCAGTGCGTCAAGTGGTGTCCCAAGGAAGCCCTGGAAAAAACCACGCCCGATCGGAGAGCTCAACGGTCCCGCCGTAAGCGCGCTACAGAAGAAATTTTGAGATAAAAAGTCATCAAGGGGGTCCGGCCCGCTCGAAACGGCCTCCCGGAGCTGGGCAGGCAGCTGGATTAAATACTTTCCAGCGGTCTTATCCACATCGTACCGAAAGCCACATCAGGCCGGTTGATCTGGCAGGACGAAATTGAACTGGCAGACGAGCCCGGATAGAATATTTTTATTGGAGGAACCATATATGGCAGGAGACATCGAAAACGAAGAGGTTCGCATTGGTGTGTTCGTATGCCACTGCGGCAGCAACATTGCCGGGGTGATTGAACCACAAGCTGTGGCTGAGTATGCAGCGAAGCTTCCCCACGTTGTGCGGGCAACCGAAACCATGTATGCCTGCGCGGACAGCGGTCAGACACTCATCAAAGAGGAAATCAAGAAGCACAACCTGAACCGAATTGTGGTGGCAGCCTGCTCTGTTCGCATGCACGAGCCAACCTTTCGGGCAGTAGTCAAAGAAGCCGGGCTGAATCCCTTTCTGATGGAAATGGCCAACATCCGTGAGCAGTGCACCTGGGCCCACGGGCATCAACAAGAAGAGGCGCTGGAAAAAGCCAAGAGTCTGACGGCAGCCGCTGTTGCCAAGGCCAAGTTCCTGACCCCGCTTGACATGATCAAAGTCCCGGTCACTGAAAAAGCAATGGTCATTGGAGGCGGCGTGGCAGGCATCAGTGCCGCTTTGGATCTGGCGGACCAGGGCATCGAAACCATCCTGGTCGAAAAAGAGCCCACCATCGGTGGGGTGATGGCCCAGCTGAACAAGACCTTCCCCACGATGGACTGTAGTATTTGAATACTCGCACCCAAAATGGTTGACGCGTCGCGTCACCCCAAAGTGGATGTAAGAACATATACGGAAGTTGAGCGTGTAGAAGGGTTTGTCGGTAATTTCAAGGTTCAACTGCGCCAGAAATCGCGATTTGTCGATGAGGACCGCTGCAACGGTTGTGGCGAGTGCGCAGATGTCTGTCCGATCGAGGTACCCAACTATTTTGAGCTCAATTTAGCCCCCCGCAAAGCCATCGATGTGGCGATGAGTCAATCCGTACCGCTCATTTACAACATCGATATGGACTCCTGCATTGAATGCTATAAATGTGTTGAGGCCTGCGGTGATTTGAACGCAATCGACTTCGGCATGGAGGATGAGTTTGTTTGGGAGGACATCGGCGCCATCGTCGTCGCTACAGGGTTCAATCATTTCGATCCCTCCGCAATGTCAGAGTACGGCTATGGTCGGTTCTCGAACGTAATCACCTCCATGGAGATGGAACGACTCAATAATTCTGCTGGACCAACAGGCGGCAACCTGATTCGTCCCTCCGATAGAAAAAACCCCCAGAGCATCGCGATCATCAACTGCGTTGGTTCGCGGGACAAACGCTTCAACCCCTCATGCTCCAACTTCTGCTGCATGTATGCGATCAAGAACGCGATTCTTCTCAAGCAGGCCTATCCTGATATAGAGCTGAGTGTCTATTACATGGACATCCGCACGCCGTCGAAAGGATACGAGGAGTTCTACAATCGGGCCCGACAAATGGGTATCCGTTTCATCCAGGGCCGCCCCGGTCTGATCACCGAGGATCCTGAGACACGGAATCTATTTGTGCACTCGGAAGACAGGGATTTGGGCCTTGTCACCGAGCATGAATATGACATGGTGATGCTGAATCAGGCCGCAATTCCGCAACCTGATGTGGACACAATCAGCTCTGTACTCAACATCACCCAAAGTCCCGGCGGATGGTTTATGGAGTATCATCCCAAACTCCGCCCGCTGGATACGCCCACCGATGGCATCTTTTTGGCCGGCGCCTGTCAGGGGCCAAAAGACATTCCCTCCAGCGTTGCGCAGGGAGCCGGAGCAGCGGCGCGAGCCGGCCGGGTGGTCCACTCCGAGGAATGGGAAATTGAACCGATCATCGCCGCAGTTTGGGATGATCTCTGCGTCAGCGCTGACGGAAAGAGATGCGGCGTCTGCGCCCGCGCCTGTCCCTACGGCGCGATCCTCTACGAAGAGGGCGAATCCCCCGAAATCGTCACTGCTAAATGCCACGGGTGCGGCGGCTGTGTGGCGGAATGCCCTCACAATGCTATCACCCAGATGCACTTCACAGATGCTCAAATCCTGGCCCAGCTTCAAACGCTGTTGGCTGATAAGCCGGAGGAGAAAATTCTGGCTTTTCGCTGCCACTGGTGCTCCTATGGAGGCGCAGACCTGGCCGGAGTCAGTCACTTTGAGTATTCAGCCAACGAGCGCGGTATCCGGGTGATGTGTTCAGCTCGTTTGGATGCCGACTTCATCTACGAAGCCTTCCGGTTAGGTGCAGGTGCGGTTCTTTTCTCCGGCTGTCATCCCCAGGATTGTCACTACATCACCGGTCAGCGTGTTGGTGCCCGCAGAGCTGAGCGGTTGGTAAAACAGTTTGCGAGAAAAGGCATGTCTCCCGGCAGATTCCGTGTTGAGTGGATCAGCGCGGCCGAAGGTGAGAAATATTCAAGAGTGATCAACGAGATGCAGGAAGTGCTGAATTCTTTCTCCAAGGAAGAACTGCTGGAAGAAATTGAAAAATTAAAACCCTACATGACAGACAGAGCCCGCCGTATGCGCGAGACCCCGCAGATCGAAAAAGCAGCGGAACTGGCGGAAATGATCGCCGTGGCGCACAAATCGGGTGAGCCGGAGTCAATATAATTACCAACACCGCCACAACGCCATCAACGACTCTCTTCATGATGAGATGGTAGTAGGAGAATACTGAATGGCAGATCAAAGTTCACAACCTCAAACCTTTGCCGACCAGGTACGTGCCATTCCCGGCGGCGAACACATCGAGGATTGCTATGCCTGCGGCACCTGCGTCAGCACATGCATGATCCAACAGAAGCTTGAACCCCGGTTTAACCCCAGGCGTTTACTGCGCATGGTGATGATGGATATGGACCGCGAAGCGTTTGAGAGCCCGACAACATGGCTCTGTTCCACCTGCGACCTGTGTTACTCCTCCTGCCCACAGGAGATCCACATCTCAGGCGTCATCGGCGCGGTCAAGCAGCTGGCTGTGGAAGCCGGATACCAGTCACCCCTGGAGACTGTCTCGGTGGAGCAAGAACTGTGCTCCGGATGCGGTATCTGTGCCATGTCTTGCCCTTATGAGGCACCGCATCTGATAGAAACTGACGTCAATGGCGAACTGAAGCGGATCTCTGAAGTCAATGAGAACGCCTGCATGGGCTGTGGAATCTGCGTAGCTGCCTGTCCGACGGGAGCAATTGCCCGGCCGGGGGTGAGCAACCAGGAAGTCAAAGAACAGATCGTCCTTCCGGAAACAAATGGAGCCCCTCGCCTGGTGGTCTTCATCTGCGACTGGTCGCTCCGTGTGGACGCAGACATTACGCTCTTAGAGAGTTACCCCGATAACGTACACATCATTCACATCCCCTGTTCCGGTCGCATTGATCCAGAGATGGCTTTGCTGGCCCTGGACTCCGGGTTCGACGGGGTGCTTGTTTGCGGTTGCGCCCCCGGAGAGTGCCACTACCAGCGCGGCACCTTTGTCAGCGGCTGCAAGATCGGGCTGTTGAACCGGATATTGGACCAAATCCAGATGGACTTTGGTCGGATCCGGTTAGTGCAAATTGGCACCCAGGATCGAGGTCGCATCCGCAATGAGGTCGACAGCATGTTAGCACACCTGACGAGCGTGAAGGAGACCCCATGACCGCTCGATCAAAACCCAAGCTGGCCTTTTACTGGGCTGCCAGCTGCGGTGGATGTGAGATCACCATCACTGAGCTGGGGATGAAGCTGATGATGATCAACGAGCAGGTCGAGATTGTTTTCTGGCCCTGCCTGATGGATTTCAAGTACAGCGACGTCGAAGCGCTTCAAGAAAACGAGATTGATGTTACCTTTTTTAACGGGGCAATCCGCTCCAGTGAAAATGAAGAGATTGCCAGGCTGCTCAGGGAGAAATCAAAGCTGCTGATCGCCTTTGGCTCCTGTTCCCACACCGGGGGGATTCCCGGCCTGGCAAACTTTTACGATGCCGAATCAGTTCTGGAAAGGGTTTACGACACCGCTCCTACCCTGGACGAAACCCGGGGCACCCGCCCGGTCACTTCCTTCGAAGTCCCGGAGGGAACAATCGAACTTCCTGCCTTTTATGATCAGGTGATGACCTTGAATCAAACTGTGGAAGTTGACTATTATATGCCCGGATGCCCCCCCGTGGCCGATCAGGTGGAGAAAGTCTTCCAGACTTTTCTGGCTGGGGAGCTGCCAGAAAAAGGGGCTACCATCGGAGCAGACCCTAACACGAACTGTGATGTCTGCCCGCGGGAGAAAGCAGAGGGTGGATTCCAGGTCAAAGAATGGAAGCGCCCGCACCAGGTCGAACTGGATCCCGATCTCTGTTTCCTGGCTCAGGGAGTGCTCTGCTATGGGCCGGCAACGCGAGCCGGTTGTGGGCTGCCCTGCCTCAGCGCCAATATGCCCTGCCGGGGATGTTATGGCCCCCCAGAAGGAGTTGTCGATCAAGGGGCGAAGCTGCTCAGTGCTGTTGGGGCTTTGATCGATGTCAGTGAGCCGGCAGAAATCCAGAAAATTATCAACACCATCGTTGATCCGGCCGGACTCAGCTACCGGTTTGGGCTGCCTTCTTCCTTGGTCAATGACCTTAAATTTAAAAAGAGCGCTCCATGAACCAAAAAATCAGCATAGATCCGATTACCCGCCTGGAAGGCCATGGCCGCATCGACCTGTTTCTCAACGAGAACAATGAGCTGGCTAACGCTTACCTGGTTGTACCGGAACTGCGCGGATTTGAGAAATTTTGCGAAGGGCGGCCGGTCGAGGAGATGCCCCGCATCACCCCGCGGATCTGCGGGGTCTGTCCCTTGGCTCACCATGTTGCCGCAGCCAAGGCTGGTGATAGGGTGTATAACGTCGACCCCCCGCCAGCTGCCAAGAAGCTCAGGGAGCTGCTCTACGCCTCCTTTTTTGTTGCCGATCATGCCACCCATTTCTACGCGCTGGCAGCCCCGGATTTTGTTGTCGGTCCCGATGCTCCCAAGGCAGAACGCAATCTGCCGGGCGTTATCCAGATCGTAGGGAAAAAGACCGGCGCCCGCGTGATGCAGCTTCTGCAGGACAACCACAAAATTGCGGCCATCATCGCCGGCCGGTATATCCATTCCGCAGGATGCATCATCGGCGGAATGAGCAAACCGATCACGGAGCAGGAACGAAAACAAATCCAAGAGCTGGCCGAGCGTTCTGTGGAGACAGCGCTGTTTTCTCTTCAGCTGTTCAACGACGTTGTGCTCAAAGACCAGACCTACGCTGACATGATTCTCAGCGATGCCTACAGCCACGAAACATACTACATGGGCCTGGTCGACCAGAACAATCAGGTCAACTTCTATGATGGAAAGGTCCGCGTGGTTGATCCTGCGGGCAAGGAGCTGCTCCAGTTCAACCCGGATGAATATCAGCAGGTGGTAGCTGAACATATTGAGCCCTGGACCTACCTGAAATTTCCGTACCTCAAGTCTGTGGGGTGGAAGGGATTCGTGGACGGCTCCGACAGCGGCATCTATCGTGCTACACCGCTCAGCCGGCTCAACGCTGCTGACGGCATGGCCACTCCAAAGGCTCAAGCTGAATATGAGCGTTTTTACAAGACACTGGGGGGCAAGCCGGTCCATGCCACGCTGGCTACGCATTGGGCTCGTTTGATAGAGCTTCTTTACGCAGCTGAGCGCTCCCTGGAGCTGGCACAGGACCCGGAAATTACCAGCGATGAGATACGAACTATCCCCACGGAAAAACCAGGGGAAGGTGTGGGGATTGTGGAAGCGCCGCGAGGGACCCTGATTCACCACTATGAGAGCGATGAGAATGGCCTCATCAGGCGAGCCAACTTGATCGTTGGCACGACCAACAACCATGCCGCCATCAGCATGTCCATCAAGAAAGCAGCTCAGAACTTCGTGCTGGCCGGTCAGGAGATCAGCGACGGCATCCTCAATAAAATCGAGATGGCCTTTCGGGCCTATGATCCCTGTCTGGGCTGTGCTACCCACACGCTGCCGGGAAAGACCCCCATGATCCTGCGTGTCTACAATCATCACCAGGAACTGATCCAAGAGACTCACCGAGAATGAGAACAAGTAGGAGAGGGAATGGCTAGACGAGGCATATCGAACAAAGTCGTAACCGAAAATGAGATCAAGATAGAGCGCGCTATGGTGACGCGCCACTATGTGATGACCTGGGAGCTGGATCGCTGTGTGGGCTGCCAGCTGGGTCCTGTGGTCTGTCCCAAAGATGCTATCAGCCATGTCGAAGGAAAAATCGAGAACGGACGGATGGTGGAGAAGCAAACGGTCGACGTTGATGCGGAAGCCTGTGTGCTGTGCGGCATCTGCGAGATCATGTGTCCCACGAATGCCATCACCCTTACCATCAATGGGGAACGAGAAAACCCGATGCTGGGGCACGGAACCTTCCCTGAACTGATTCAATCCATCGTTTTTGACAAAGAAGCATTTGATTGGGATAAAAAGGATTTCGTCATTGAGAACTGCCCCACCAGCGTGATCAGCTATGACAGCCATCAAGAGACGCTGGAGGTCGACAAGGAACACTGCATCGGCTGCCGCCAATGCGAGATCGCCAGTGATGGGGCTTTCGAGGTCACAATGCCCTGGCAGGGGAAAGTAGAACTGAGGCGCGGCCAATGTGTAGAGGGCTGCTTCGCCTGTGCAGACATTTGCCCAACTCGCGCTCTGTACATCGACGAGCAGAGCGGTCAGCTGTCCCTGGCCGATTATTACTGCATCAAATGCGGCGCCTGTATGGAAATATGCCCGATCAAGCCAGCATACGAACCTGAAGAGGTGCGCGTAGAGTCACATGGTGTGACCAAGACGGTCATCCATCAGAAGATTACCAATCGGGAAGAATTGCCCATCTGGGTTGAGCGTTGGCGGGTGCGGCACCAGCCAATCCAGAGCGGAACATGGAATGAAACTTTAACCAGAACCGCCAGTGACCGAGCCGGCATGGTCGAAATTGATTCTAAGCGAGCCTTGAAGCGACGCGATCTGCTCAAAGCCCTCTCAGGAGCCAGCGCTTTTCTGGACCTGGAGGATTGATTTAAACTATTTTAAACAGTCCAGCAACGGATAACAGGCTCTTTCAGAATGACTGGAAAGAGCCTGTTTTGCTGAATACCGGGCCGGGCTTTTTCGTCAGTACAGCCCCTCTCCGACGGCATTCATCATAACAACCCCACCCTGCCCAATCTCTGACTCGACTGCAGTCAGCAGAATCGAACCACCCCTCCTGGGAGGGGTGGTGTTGCCCGCTGGGATAAATCACCGGAGAAATTATTTTCTGATGTCCCCACAGCAGATGATTACTCCTGCTGTTCTTTAAGGATGACGATCAGTGAATTGGGATCTGAGGTAGAACCAGTGAGCTGGTTGGTGTGGGTAATTGCCTGACGATGACAGGTGTGTTCGCACTGTCCGCAGTATGCACAGCGAGCTGGATGGTAAATAATCCTGTAGACAGATTTGGATTCTTTGTCCATCTCCAGTGCCCTCGCCGGGCAATCTCTGACGCACAAACCGCAGCCGGTGCATTTATCCTCATCCAGCTGAATGGCTCCCCGGTAGCCTTGAGGAAGCTCCAGCTCTGCGTGAGGATATTTGACTGTTTCATCCCGGGACAGGGCGTCCAGCATGGATAACAGCAGCCCAATACGCTTTTTCCACCGACTCATGTCACACTCCCATAAAAATGACAACCAGAAATTGAAGCAGGGCCAGCGGCACTAATACTTTCCACCCCAATCCGGCCAGCTGATCAATCCGCAGTCGAACAAATACCGCACTGGCGGTGCTCAAAATTATCACTATCAAGATACTTAGCAGGATGAAGACCAAGATGTCTAAAAAGGGAACGGTAAAAAGTGACCGACCAAAATAGAGATTCACCAGCAAGAAGATCCCCACGACAGCCTGAATATCCATGACCAGATTCCATAAGGCCAACTTCAGTCCAGTAAACTCCGTAAGCGCTCCCGCAACTACTTCCGATTTGGCCTTGGGTATATCCAGGGGATTACGCTTTAGTTTACCAATCAGGCCGACAATGGCGAGGATAAACCCCAGTGGCTGAAATAAAGCAAAGGGGCCGAACCTCATCTGGGATGAGGATATCTCCTGGATCATCCAGGACCCAGCCATGACTGCAGGGCCGCTGAGCGCAATTAATAGGGGAACTTCATAAGAAAAGAACTGGAGAAGAGCCCGGCCTGCTCCGAGATCATTGTAAACACCCATGGAGATAATCCCAGCCAGGTAATAAGTAAAAGTGGGAAAGCTAAGCAGGAACAGGATGACAATTAAATCGCCCTCAAAGGACGCTGGGCTGAATCCAGCGATCGGCACATAGATCCCGGCGGTAAGGACTGCCGCAATGGAGATCAGCGGAAGGACAGCGGCGGCAAATTCATTGGTGCCCAGGGGAAGGATGTCTTCTTTACTGAATAGCTTGAGCATATCCGCAAGCGGTTGAAACCAGCGCGGACCTACCCTGCGCTGGAACAGCGCCTGAAATTTACGATCCAGCCATTCGAATAACCAGCTGGATACCAACTGGAAGGCAATCCCTGGAAATATCAGTAAAATGAATAAAGTCTCAGCCATTGGATCCCTTTACCGATCGGCACAAGCAACACATAAGTCAACTCCTGCTAACACAACCGGGATGTCTGCAACATGAATTTCCGACAGCTGTTTCGGCAGGATACCCAACACCGGCAAAGTTGGAGTGCGGATTTTTAGGCGGGCCGGATATTCGCTGCCGTCACTGCGGAGATAATAAAACACTTCCCCTCGTGGTGCTTCTGAACGCATGACAACCTCTCCAGGGGGCACTTTGCGGCGGGCACGAACCGAAGTTGGTCCCTCTGATATGCTGTCAATGATCTGATCACAGATATGCAGACTTTGGCGTATTTCCTGCAGCCGGACGTAAGTCCTGGCCCAGGCGTCGCCGTCAGCATGGGTGATGACCTGAAAATCAAGCTTATCATATGGAGGCATGGGATCATCCCGGCGCATATCCACATCGACCCCGGAGGCCCTGGCAACCGGCCCCACAACACAATAGCGTTTGGCCTCTTCAGTAGAAATTGGTGCCACTCCCTGAGTTCTACCCCGCAGTGTGGGTTCATTCTCAAGAATTTCATCCAACTGGTGATACTCCTGATTCAGCTTTTTCACCGCATCCTCAATCATCTCTGCGTGTTCAGCTTTGAGGTCAAATCTGACACCGCCGATTTGATTGACAGCATGGGCGATCCTGCCGCCGGATAAGGCCTCCATGATATCCAGGATTAACTCTCGATCGTTCCAGGTGTGCATGAAAATCATATCCAGTCCGATATGCTTCGCCAGAATCCCCAGCCATAGCAAATGACTGTGGACGCGTTCCAGCTCACACATCAAAGCCCGGATATACTGTGCTCGTTCGGGAACCTCCAAACCCAGCAGTTCTTCAACAGCTCGACAATAGGTGGTGGTATGGACATAGGAACAAATTCCACACACCCGCTCGATCAGGGGAATATTCTGATTGTAGTTTCTGGTCTGGGCCAGTTTCTCAATCCCCCGATGGACATACCCCAGGCGTAAATAACTGCCAAGAACCTGCTCACCATCAATTTCAATATTCAGTCTTAATGGTTCTTTCAGCAAGGGGTGCTGGGGACCGATAGGAATATTTGTTTTCTCCATTATCGCCTTTCCTCTGTTGACACCATGGGCGGTCCGCTGTCCCAATCCTCGGGAAGCAGTAAGGGAGGCGTCTCTTCACGGTGAGTGAACCGGATGCCAAACATTTCCGCTGCTTCCCTCTCGTAAAAATCTGCTCCCGGGATAAGATCAGTAAGAGACCTTAAAACCGCTGAGCTTTTCTCCAGTTTAATCAGCAGTGTCAATCCGGATCCCTTCCAGAAGTTATACAGCACATCAAAGTGGTCCTCCTCCTTTCGATCCTGGACTGTGATCGCTGTGAGGTGGGTAAGATCAAATTGGTCCAGCAAGACACAGACCACTTCCTGCAGCTTTCCTACAGGGATCTCAATGACAACCTCGTTGCGAATTGAATCCCTCAGAAGGCATTTCTGATCGGTCGTATCTTGAAGTGCGCGGAACAAGGCATCGGCATCAAACTTGCTCATCATCATCAAATCTCTTCCATTAACCTTAGCAGGCCATCAATGATCGCTTCCGGTCGGCATGGGCATCCAGGTATGTAGATATCGACCGGCAGAACAGTGTCCACCCCGCCCAGAACTGACTCGCTGTCAACAAATACACCGCCGGTGTTGCTGCAGCTGCCAATGGCCACCACCCATTTTGGTGAGGGCATCTGCTCATATATCTGCTTTAATCCTGATCGCGCCTGGCGGGTGACCGGACCGGTACAAAGCAGCACATCTGCATGCCGGGGCGAAGCCTCATCGATAATCCCCAGCCGTTCTACATCATATCGGGGGGTCAACAGATCCAGAATCTCAATATCACAGCCGTTACAACCACCGGTGTTAAACTTGAGAACCCATATCGAGTTCCTTTGAGCCCAACGGTAAATTTTCTCTTTGATATCCCGTAACATATCTGTCTCCGGATTTAGGAAAAATCAGTTTTTGCCAGCACATAGACACTGATCGAAATGCCTGCAAGATAGATTATCCCCATACCCATCGCGGATGATTCCAGGGGCAGTGTGGAAAATATCAGTGCGGCCACGTGCAGGATCCCAAACAAAAACCCAAGCCGAAAGTAGAGCTGATATGTGAGCCGCCCTTTGCTTGGGGGCAGGTCCTGACCGCCTGAATAGGGGAGATATTTCTCTGGATGATCCTCTCCTTTAGCAGACAACCGGTTCACAATCAGATACAGAACAGTAAAAATGATCACATAAAAAAGAAAGGCAGCGGGGATGGTTAAGAAAAAATTGGTCATGCTGCACTCACCCAGTTCACGATCCAGCGAATCACATTCAAGCCCGGGGAGGGGAAAAATCCCAGGAAGACCACCATGGCAGCCAGTACTACAACCGGAATCTCCATCCAGGGGGAGATTTCATCCACCTGAGGGGAGGGAACCATCTCGGTCTGTTCTTTTTCTGAAGACTGAAACTGAACTGCCAGCATGGGCAGATAACCGCCCAAGCTAATCACCGAACTGATCAGGAACAAGGCCAATCCAAGGAGTGCCAGGGGTTCGCTTGATTGTAGCACAGCCGAGAAAACCAGCCACTTGCCGTTAAAACCGGCCAGCAGGGGGAGCCCTGCCAATCCTGCCAGGGCAATGCTGGTGGCGACGGTGGATAAGGTCTTCCAGCGGTAGATCCCTTTTAAATCTTCCACGAAGCTTAAATTCAAATAGTACTCATAGATGCCCGCTGCCAGGAAAGCAAGGCATTTCATAATCGCGACCGAAAGAAACAAGAACAGGCCGGCGACAAATGCCGCTTCCAACTGATACAGATAACCAATGCCCAGAATAAACATCAGGTAGCCAGTTTGAGCAATCGAAGAATAAGCCAGAAATCGTCGAAAACTGTTCTGATTCAACAATCGCACCGATCCAAGGAGCATGTTCATAAACGCAAACAGCACATAAAAAAGGCCCAGTTCCGAGGAGGTCATCCCCAGCCGAAGACAGATGGTGGGAGCCAGGAACAACATGCTCTTAGAGGTTACCCCTGCCAATAAACCACTGACGGAGCTGGGCGCTTTGCTGTAAACCCCGGGCACCCAGGTGTGCAGCGGAACCACCCCGGATTTAATCCAGAACCCAATCAGAAAGCATCCTGCCCCAGCCCTGGTAAACCAATCTGGGTTTTCGATGATCACAGAAAGGCTCAGGCTTCCGGTGCTCCGGTAGGCCAAATACATGCCCAACAACATAATCATAGCCCCCAGGCTGCTCATGATCAGATATTGAAAGCCTACTCTGACCGCTTCCTCCTGCCGAAAGCGAAAAGCAATCAGAGCGCTGTTGGATATTGTGGTCAGCTCCGCCAGCAGAAAGATATTAAAAAGATCGTTGGAGAAGAACAAGCCCAGTAAGCCGGAGATGGTCAGCAGGATGAGGGGATAGTAGAGGACATATCGCTGATCTCGGGAGAGGTATTCGCCGGAATAAATGCTGATGAAAATACCGAGCAGGATGGCAATGGTGACAAAAAACACGCCAGGGATATCAAGCGCAAGCAGCTGCACCCCGCCGGAACGAACTATGCCATAGAAAGGAAATATCAGCTGATTGGGATCCAACACCGTTCCGAAAATATTTGTCAAAGCTGCCAGGGCTGTTAGCAGGATCAGGGTTGTCATCACAGCCACGGTCTTATTATTGAGTTTGAGACACATGGTGATGATCGTGATACCGATAGAGCCACCAATCAGAATCACAAAGGGCAGCACCACGAAGAAGGAACCATCCATCAGGACCCCCCTCCAAGAACGGTGGCCACCCCCCGCGTCACCCAGGTCAGCAGAGGTTCCGGCGCCAGGCCCTCAACAAGCAGAAATACTGTCACTGCAATTGTTGACAGCAGCAGTGCCTGATGGGGTTTTCCGGCCGCATCAGCGGGCCGTAATTCTCCAAAGAAAATGGTGCCCAGAAATCTCAGACCATAGAACACAGTGAACAAAGATCCCAGCAGGGAAATCACAGTCAGAAATATGGGGGAACCGGAGTGGAACCCTCCTGAGAAGATCATCCATTCACTGGTGAAAATTCCTAGAGGCGGGAGTCCGGATATCCCCAACACCCCAATAGCAGCACATACAAAGGTGATCGGCAGCAGTTTGGCCAGGCCTCCCAGATTCTGGATGTATTTTTCTCGAGCAGACTTCAGAATAATCCCAACCACCATGAACAGCAGGGTTTTGACGATGGCGTGATAGACAACATGCATAATCCCGCCCGTAATTCCCTGGGCAGTCAGTGACCCTAATCCGAAAAGAACATATCCCATCTGGCTGACCGAGCTGTAAGCGATAATCCGCTTGACGTGTTTTTCGGCCAACGCCATCAAGGCCCCATAAATTTCGGAGATAACCCCGGCCGCCATCATCCAGATTGCAAATGGCTGCATGGTCTCGATGGGGAAAAAAGCCATTGGGAAGCGGAGAATTCCATAGGCGCCCATGGAAAGCATAGCCGCTGCAAGAACTATCGTAACCGGCATAGGAGCCACAGTATGGGCGTCCGGCAGCCAGATATGAACAGGGAAAATCGCCATTTTGACACTGAAACCGATCAGGAAAAAGAGTGTCAGGAGTGTTTGTGTCCCGCCTGGCAGGGACCCAGCCCTGAGGGCAAGCTCTGTCATGCTGGCCGTGCCTGTTTGGACCTGTAATATGATCAAACCCACCAGGACCAGAAGTGAGCCAATATGTGTGATGATAAAGTACTTCAATGCCACCTGGGAACGGTTTTTTCCGCTCCCCCAAAACAGGATCAGCAAAACGGACCCTATCAGCATCAATTCCCAAAACACATAGAATAAGAAAACGTCATTTGCCAATGTTGTTCCGGACATACCCAGACTAAAAAGCAGCAGCAGGGAATAATAATAATTGCTGTTAGCCTTTTCACCATCCGTTTCTCCAAGCGAATACACCATGGCGGCCAGTGTCACGAGGACCTCGGTAAGCAGAAATACCAGGGATAACCAGCTCAGCTCCAAGCTGAACGAGATGCCCAGTGATTTAATCCAGGGGATGGAAAAGGCTACCGGCTGGCCAGCCCGAAGTTCTCCCAGCAAAACCAGGGGGATGACAAATGCAAACCCTTCACTGATCAAGGCCACAACGGCAGCCTGTTTTTTTGACGCACTGCGCCAAATCAGCAGGAGTATGATTCCTGAGATCGGCAGAAGGAGAATGCCAGTTAACAAAAGCTGATTAATATTCATAAGCTTATCCATTTTGTGAGAACAATATGATGATAAGAACAACAGCCAGCATGAGCGGAATCCATATCAACGCCCACCGGAACGGATTTTCCATAATGCGTTTTTCTTGCTCTCCAATGCGATCAACCAGACTGCGGATCAAAGAATTGGCTCTGTCAGAGCCCGCATGCTCTATCGCACTTAGCGTAAAGGTAGAAATACTCATCAATACTCTCTCAAACCCTCTCCATTGTTGATCAAACGCCTGCTCGACATGGGAATACAGCCAGGCGGCTGCACGGCTGATTGTTCCAGGAAGGCCACTGCTCTTTTGCTTCAGAGCGGTGACCCCTGGCTTCCAATCCAGCCGTCGGGTGTGTGTGTTTGTCGTGTTCTCTACCTGAGACTCTTTCCTTGATGCAATCCGATTATTTTTATTGGAGCGCTGCACGGCAGCGTGATCAGGGGAAATCAAATCCAAACCCATCAGCCCCACAACAATTAATGCAGCTGACAATGCCCATCCGGCTGAAAATCCAGAAGAGGCCTCCTGGAAGAGGAAATATCCGGGCAGAGCAAATACCATCAGCAGCAGAAATAAACTTCCCACCCGGGGAATGCGGATATCCCCGCGGTTCTGAAAAATCAGGATCAATCGGAAGATGATAAATCCCCAGGCATAAAGTACCAACACCCCGGTGGAGCCAGCAGCTGCGCCAAATAGATACATAGCACCTAAGACACTGCTGACAATTATGTATGGGGAGAACCGGGCTCGATCGGCAAGGTGTAAAAACACTGGCATGCTCACCAGCGCCAGTCCCCCTATCGCCAGGGAAGTTTGATAGACTGCCTGGGATTTGATGATCGGAACAAAACGATAGAGGAGATACATGCCCAGGGATGGCACAAGGATCGCTGAAATCCAGTACGTCAGGTGCTGTTTTTTTTCTTCCGCACAGCGCAGCCATGTCCAGAAGGGCCAAACAGCAAGTTTGATGGCAGCAGCCGCCAGAACACCGCTGATTATCCAGATCTGCCGGTCTGGCGAGAATTCCACAGCGGCCGCAATCATGTCTCCAATATTCAGCGTACCGCTGTCTCTCCAGAGGATTAAGATGGAGATCAGCAAACTGAGATCCCCCAGCCGTAACAGGATGAAAACAACATTGAACCGAGCCAGGGAAATTAGCTCCTCATCCCACCCTATTGTGCTGAGCGCCGCTATCAACCCAACAAATTCCAGTGAGATGTAGCGCATGAGAAACTGACCGCTGAAGAAAGCCGCCCAGCCAAAAGACAGGGCAAAAGCCAGCAGAACAGCATCCCAACGTAAGAGTCTAATGTCGTCCTTTTTCCCAGCGAACAATAAAACCCACAGCGTCAGCACCGCAGCCAGGAACAGCAGGGAGGGAGTCCTGGAGAAGCTGAACCAGAGCGGTTCACCCATGAAGGCCACCGGCGTGCTGACAGTAAATTTCCCTGCTGCCGATAAATAAAGTAAGCAGAGGCTTATCACGGAAAGCAGTACCCGCAGCAATGAGCTGATCTGCTGTTTTTTCAGAACAGCAAAACCCACACCGGATATGATGGGCAATACAAATACCAAGGAACCTACAAGCTCTCTCACTTAGCGATCCTTTTGAGGCCGAAACATTTTAGAGAAGGCGAAGAAATCAATTTCACCTTCCGGATGGTGCACAATATGAATAATCATTGTCAAGGCTAAACTCAAAACAACAGCTTCGACAATCAATGCCGTAATTACCATCGTCTGAGATAAATCAATGGTTCCCTTTTCCCAGCCCGTAATGATCAATCCCAGGGATATACCCTGGAGCATAAGTTTAAAACCAACGATCTGACGAATATAATCACGCCGGACAAAGAAACACAGCAACCCCAGTGAAAACACCAATGCGGCACAGAGTTCCAAAAACAGGACAGCGTTTGCGGAGAGCAAGAGATCATTCATCTTCACCCTCTACGAGTAAAATTGCAGAGATCCCTAAAGCTCCCGCAAACACCACTGCCATCTGCGTCAGCAAGTCCAGACTGCGATAATCCCACATCCATTCTTTGAATCCCAGCATTTCGTATCCAAATAGCCCCGGATTCATCAGGCGGAATGCTGCCCATCCAAAGATGAGCAGGAAAACTATTGCCAGGATATATCCCCAGCGGCTACAGGTCATCGTTATTGGACCCTCCAATATCCCCGGTCAAGCTGGTAGCAATCACAAAAAGCACACTGATCAAGCCTGCTCCAACACTAACTTCAAATCCCCCCGCATAGGGAGCATCAAAGAGAAAGAAAACTACCCCCAGGAATATGCTGGCCATTCCGATGGCCGAAATCATGACAATCAACCTCCTGGCAAGAAGAACACCCAGAGACGAAATTACCAGCCCAACTGCAAACAATATAATGATCCAAGTCTGGTTAATCATGACGGTCATATCCTAGATGGATTCCTGTAAATCTACCTTTCCAAACAGCATCTGGACTCAAATCCCATGCTCGCAAAATCCGGTTTTGAAGGGCACCTATCCACTGTTCCCATTTCCTATGCCTGTTCCTGATCAGATCTTTCACAGGGTTTGGGTACCCAAATTATATCTCCCACAGTTTTCAAGCAACCTGCCCGCTGATCTGCTTCCTTTTCTACAATGCGGTTTCTACTCACCCACAGCAACTGGAGAACAGTCGTTTTTCAGATTTGCCTATCCGGGTAAACCCTTCGGTTATTCGTGACCATTCCAGTTAGAACGACGATCACTATTGGAGGTCCGCCTGCCTCTGCAGCCTTTCCGTGTTCTCCTACAATACAAGTGTATCTTAGATTCATTAATAATTGTTTACCATAAAATTAGGGTAAATATCTTTCGTTAATTTATACTAAAAACCTGTGAAAAACAAATAAATGTGGCGCTGCCTGATTTAATTGACAGAATTGGATAACAGAAAAAACAAGCATCGGATACCTCCCAAAGCAAAGTCAGCCCCGCAGAGATGCATATTCCGGCGAAATAATCCACTGATTCCGAAAATAATCGTCCACCCCGAAGGGCAAACAAGACTGGTGAAATGATTATATATCATCTGGACGACATGGCCCCTTCGGCGCGCAGTTTTCGCTGGGATTCTCCTTTCAATTCGATGCGGTGAGCGTTGTGCACAAGCCGGTCAAGAATGGCATCCGCCAGGGTTGGATCCGGAAAACGGGTGTGCCAGGTGCTGACCGGAAACTGCGTGGCCACCATGGTGGACCGCAGCCCGTAACGATCATCGAAAATATCCAGCAAGGTCTGTGCCTCTGTCACTGAAAGCGGGTCCCTCAGCCAATCATCGAAGATCAATACGTGAGTTTTGGTGAGGGCTTTGAGAAAGCGGGGATATTCCCATTCCAATTGGGCAGTTTTGACCTCCTGAAAGAAGCGCGGCAGGCGGAAATAGTGCACGATGAGATCATGCTGACAGGCTGCCCGCCCCAATGCGCAGGCCAGGAAGGTTTTTCCCGCCCCGGTGGGTCCCAGGATGATCAGGTTGAGGGCCTTTGTGATCCACGTGGTCTGCGCCAGCTGCAGGACCTGCTGGCGCTCCAGGCCGTGCCTGGCGGAGAAATCAAGATCCTGCACAAAGGCAGCCTGCTGGAAGCGAGCCTGACGGATCCGGCGCTGAATACGGTTGTGCTCTCGCTGAGTGCACTCCTCTTCCAGCAGCAGGGTCAGCCGCTCCTCAAACGGCCGTTCCTCATAGTGAGGCGTTGTGAACTGCTCTTCCAGGGCCTGCCGGAATGCGGGCATGCGCAGCACAGCCAGTTGATCGAGTAAGATTTGACGTGAAGACATGATGGAAAACCACTCCTTTTTCAGGTATAATAAAAATTGCCTCGGACATGCTCATGGGATATAGCCTGATGCTGTAAACCCGCCTTGAGCATGTCCGTTTTTGCTGCCAGTAATCGCTTGACGGCCTTGTAGCTGTAGACCCCTGCTTCCGCGGCCTGCTGGCAGGCCCTCTCCAATTCCTCCGGACTGTATTTTTTCGCAAAATTGAGGATTCCCAGGCAGGCCCGGTAGGCTTGCTGAGGGTGCTGCCTGGACAACAGGACCTGAGCGATCATGTTCTCGGTATGCGGGCCAATCTGCTGTCCCCACTGACGGAACCGCTCCGGGGACCATTCCAGCTGCCAGCGGTGGTTGGGCGGCAGACGGTCTTCCTGGGTGCTGTACCCAAACCCGTCCACCCGCACATGATGGGCAATGCGCTTGTTTTCATGGTAGATGGATACCAGGTATTCGGTGGCCCGGACCAGCACGGTGTGTTGGATATAGGCGTGCGGCACGCTGTAATGGTGCTTTTGGAAGGTGACGTGGTAGTCGATGTGTACTTTGGCCCGTTTGACTTCGATGTATTCAAACGGGCGCTCTGGCAGCGGCTGCAGGGCTTGTTTTTCCAGTTTGAGGAACAGCTCCTGCCTGGAATACTCACAGTCTGAACGCTGGCGGTGGTTGAGCCAGTGGCGCCGTTCACGGATGGCCTGGTTGAGTTCGTGAAGACTGAAAAAGGTCCGGTTGCGCAGTGCGGCCAGGATCCAGCGCTCTGCCTGCAGGACCGCATTCTCCACCAGGCCTTTGTCCATGGGTTTGCTCACCCTCGTAGGGAGCACGGCCACGCCGTAGTGGATGGCCATTTCATGATAGGTGGGGTTGAGGTCAGGGTCGTAAAAGTTTGCTTTGGTCACACCCGATTTGAGATTGTCCGGGATCACCAACTTCGGCACGCCCCCGAAATAGGCAAACATGCGCACGTGGGCCCGGGTCCAGTTGGCCAGGCGCTGACTCCAGTGAGCTTCCGCGTAGATCAGGCCGCTGGCTCCCAGGACCCCCACGAAAATCTGTGCTTCTCGTTGCTCTCCCGTTTTTGGATCCGTAATGGAGACCGTGTGCCCGGCATAATCGACCTGGATTTCCTCTCCCACCTTTTTGGGCACCCTCATCACCGGTTTGTCCTGGGTTTTTGCCCAGCGTCGGTACAGCTCACAGAACTGGCTGTA
Source organism: uncultured Anaerolineales bacterium (assembly GCA_964603385.1). Taxonomy (GTDB): domain Bacteria; phylum Chloroflexota; class Anaerolineae; order Anaerolineales; family UBA11858; genus B10-G9. The sequence continues at coordinate 95,405 of CAZRUS010000003.1, forward strand.
TCCGTATCCGCCCGGGTGCTCCGCAAGGTATTCCTTCCACAGCAGCTTGCGCGTCACCCCGGGACGACGCATCTCCTGGTCCACCTCTTCCCAGTCTGGCAGAGGACGTTTTTTCTTTTTCGCCTTTTTGGGCGGAAACAGCTTCCTCTTCAGTTCTGTTTCCCCCATCTCCTCAACCTGCACCCAGTCCAGCCCGGCGCGTTCAGCGCGCCTGACATAGGCTGCCACGGTGCTGTGTGCAATGCGCAGACTGGCGGCCACCTGGCGGTCGCTCAGCCCCAGGTTCCATTTGAGGCGCAGGATTTCTTTGCTTTTTCTCATGGTCAGTTTCCTTTGGGCCATCTTTGCCTCCTTGAGGTTCTGTTGTGGAGACAAGCATGACACGATATTGTGGATCTGACCAGTCTTGTTTGACTTCTAAATGCTCTTTTGCAGGATTCCGATGGATGTCTTCCACCGATTCCGGAAAGGCTCAAGAAGTGGACGACATGCTCCGGAATTAGTGGATTCTTTGATTCGGATTCAGTGGACGACATGTTCCGGATTTAATGGACGATTTCCCCCGGATTATGCAGCAGAGATCCGTAAGATGGGCGCATCTGCTACTCATACAGGGAGCAAATAATCAATCCCGTTTCAATATCCGTTGTACAATGTAGTCAATCGGTAAAATGGAATCAACTTCTCATCCAAATGGAGGGGTACAGGTCATTGAGGATATCCGGAATCAGCAAACAGAACAATCCCAACAGGCGAATATTATCAAGAACTGGCTGCACAATCCGCAGCCGGGAAACTCGCCCAGTAGATATTGAGCCGCAGGTCAGGAAACGGACAAAGAGAGCGCTGCGCCCCTGATCCATATTGATGGCAGGCTGGATTCTGGAAAAGCAGACACAGTCTGCTCACCCAGGAAAAATGTACTCTTCTCCTGTGGAAAGCTGCCCCCTCTATCTGACCGGGCAGCTGTAAATTTCAGAAGCTGTTTCCGATGAAAATGACGCAGAGACATACAGCGGGGAAAAAACTATTCCGCCAAAAAATCAGGTAAAATCAAGTGGTGAAACGCTTGAAGAAGCACTGCTGGTAGACAAGTGGAATCATTTCAATAGGTTTCTTTAATGTCAGTGTCAGAACCAAGGAGAAAAAATGAAAGCAAAAGAAATTCGCCCCGGTGTGTATTGGATGGGAGCTGTGGATTGGGACCGGCGATTATTTGACGCCTTGATCCCGCTGCCGGATGGCACCAGTTATAACGCCTACCTTGTGCAGGGATCCGAAAAGACAGCTTTGATTGACACGGTGGATCCTGACAAGTCAGAGATCCTGGAAAAGCAGCTTGACAATGTTGGCCAAATTGATTACATCGTCTCTCAACATTCGGAGCAGGACCACTCGGGAAGCATCCCACTGCTCTTAGAGAGATATCCAGATGCTACCGTAGTTTGTTCTGAGAAAGCGGAAGATCTGCTGGTGAGCCTGCTGGGGATTTCCGCAGAGAAGATCCACACCGTCAAAGACGGCGAGAGCCTCTCCCTGGGTGAAAGAACGCTGCAATTCCTCTACACTCCCTGGGTGCACTGGCCGGAAACCATGGTCACCCACCTCCCGGAGGACCGCATCCTCTTTACCTGCGATTTCTTTGGTTCCCATATGGCCACCTCCGATCTTTATGCGGGGAAAAATGGCTACATCATGGAAGCGGCGAAGCGCTACTATGCAGAGATCATGATGCCCTTCCGGAAGATCATTCAAAAGAACCTCGATAAATTGCGCGGCCTGGATTTTGAATTGATTGCACCCAGCCACGGACCGGTATACGACTACCCTGAGGACATATTCTCTGCCTATGAAGACTGGGCATCAGACCAGGTTTCGAACCTGGTCGTCATCCCTTATATTTCCATGCACGGCAGCACAGGATCCATGGTGGATCATCTGGTCACAGCCCTGACCGAAAGAGGAGTATCCGTGCAATTATTTGAGCTGACAACCACGGACATCGGGAAATTAGCCATGGCCCTTGTGGATGCAGCAACGATCGTCATCGGCACACCCGCTTTTCTGGTAGGAGCCCACCCGCACGTGATCTCAGCTGCTGCGCTGGTCAATGCTCTGCGGCCCAAGCTGAAATATGCGGCGGTTATCGGCTCATTTGGATGGGGGAACCGCGCCGTGGAACAGATAGCGGACCTGATTTCAAGCCTGAAAATAGAAATGCTTGACACAGAAATGGTCAAAGGCTACCCGGGAGAGGAGACTTTCGCTGCTCTGGATACGCTTGCGGATGCCATTCATGCGAAACACGAGATGATTTGAGAACGTTCTTTCCGGATCCATTGTTCCGGCACAGGCGGCACTTCTTGTGCGGTTCAAACCAGGAAACTTTCCGGCTGAAATTCCAGCGCTTTGTCTCCTGCAGACGCCCGCTGGCCAGCCACCTTGCTCCGCTGCCGCCCGCTGAGTAAATCCACAGCGTGGGAAGTAGGAACTCCAGAAATCAATCAGGATCAACAGCAGTCTTCAGCCTCTGGAGGATCTCCAGCTGCCTCTGATCAATCAGGTATTCGATTGGTTTGGGCCTATCTCTCCAGATCTCCTGCAGCTGCCCCTGGGGAGATGCTGGACTTACCAGCAGCCGGTGCGCAGCTGCTTATCCGATCCCAACAGCAATCCCTGCTTTCTGGAGAGCTTCCTCCCGGATTGAGCACTCGGCAGGAAAAGATAACCTGCGGTTTTCCAGCGGCAGACAGCGGCGGTGCCCTCCGGTTTTAAGACTGTCTGAAAAAAAGACGGTCGGAGCAGCGGTCGAAGAATAAATTACCAGGTGACGACACCAAGCAGGTTCCAGATCCCCACCATACCAAAGCTGAGCAGCAGCACCCCGATCAGATCCAGCAAAATCCCTCGCTTAAATATTTCCCTGGTCTCAAACAGCCCGGTAGAATAAGCGAGCATGGTGGGTGGAGTGCCGATCACCAGCGCGAAATCCACGGAGGAGCCGATGGCGATCACGGCAACCATCAGGCGCGGGTCGATGCGCAGCAGCTGAGCCAGCGGAATGGCCAGTGGGATCATCATGGCAGCACAGGCAGTGTTGGAGATGAATGCGCCAATCAGCAGGGTCAGCCCGGCTACCAGGAAAATCACCAGGAACTGGGGGAGATCGGAGAGACCGACCAGCTTCAGGGCGATCCAGTCTGAGAATCCAGTCTCGACCAAAATGGTGCCGATCGCCAGCCCGCCGCCAAAGGTGAGCAGTGCGTTCCAGTTGATGCGGTTTAGATCTTCAGTCTGCAGTGTCCCGCTGAAAAACAACAGCAGCGCTCCAATCAAGGCCACGATGGATGAAGAAATACCGTGCCAGCCTTCTGACAGCCATAAGGCGACGGTCAGCACAAAGGCAACCAGCACAATGCGCTGCTCCGGCTGCAGCCCTCCCTCCTCGGCGAACTGCTTTTTATACAAATCGGGATCAATGAACCCCTCCACATCTCCTGTGCGTACTTTAAAGGAGTACAACAGAAACAGCCAGATGATGGGAACCATGATGAACACCATCGGCAGACCATAAGCAAACCAATCCACAAATTTCAGGTTCGTTCCGCTGAATTCACCCAGGAAGGTCATCGCCAGGATATTTGCCGGTGTGCCGATAGCAGAGCCAATTCCCCCCACGGCTCCGGCATAGGCCACTCCCAGGATGAGCGCCCGCCTGAATCCGGTCCTGCGGCCTGCCTGGGGGATCTTATCGAGGATAGCCATTGCGATCGGAATGATCATGGCCACACTTGCGGTGTTGGACATCCACATTGACAGGAAGGCGGTAATCGCCATCATGGTGAACATCAGGCTGGCAGGACGCGAGCTGGATCGACTGAGAATGGTAATTGCAATCAGCCGGTCAAATCCAGTACGTCTCATGGCCTGTGCCAGCAGAAAACCAGCCAGGAACAGGAAGATAATTGGATTGGCAAAAGGAGCCAGCACCGCTTTTGCAGAACTGACATTGGTGACCACCATCACGACCGGGATCAGGAATGCTGAAGCTGCCAGCGGGATGATTTCAGTCAGCCACAGCACAGCCACTGCCATCAGCAGCCCGGTGGCAATTTTCGCCTTATAGGGGATGCGCATTGAGAACTCCAGCCATTCCCCATCACGTTCAACCGGGGGCAGCACCTGGCGGTAATCTCCATTGGAAAGTGTGGAGATGGCTTCTTCCAATGAAAGATCAACGGGGGTCTCCTCTGCATCCAGTAGACGGGTTCTAAAGGTAATTTTCTGGCCCAGGGCGTTTTGATATCTGGGGGAAGCCTGGACCTGAATCCAGCCGCCGTCTGCTTCTTCCTGATAAACCTGTGTCGGGCTGCTTTCCGAACCAATTTCGAAGGGCACCTCAATGGCATAAACGGATCCGTCCGCAGTGATCTCGATCCTGTTCTGGTACGTACCGTCAGCAAGATCTCCCGGAGCCAAGAGATAGCCCGCCAGACTGGCCACCAGGACCATCAGAATGGGAAAAGCCTTGGCCCAAAATGAGGAGGGCTGTTTATCATTCGATTCCGCGTTATTTGGCTGCATGGATCTCTCCCTGGTTGTTCCCTGAATGTGGATTTCAGAGTCGCTTATGTTTGCCTGGGGATAATTTTCTTATCATGCTGAGGGTTGTGGTTGTGCCAACAGTATAGGAACAAGCCTGAAACCTTTTTGAAAGCAGCCTGCCTGAGGTGTCTGAGCTTCACGGCTGCAGCAACTGTCGGTTCAGGGAAGGAACAAATATCATGGATAAGATACAGCCTACACCGAATACGCCAGGTTTTCAACCAGCCAGCGGAGAATCAAGAGAGAAATCATTCAAACATGTGCTGAATATCCTCTTGAAGCTGGACCAACGGCGTGAACCCTGTGGGGAATTATAGGACATAAAGCTCGGGGAGATCACTGGAATGGGGACTGTTTTGGATCCAAACCAGCTGCTTGATATCATCCGGCGGAGCATCTAATACAGCCCGGGATTGTTCGACCAGGTCCATAAGTCCCCGGCGATGGCAGAGGCTGAGGGGGACAGGCAGGATGACCAGCGGTTGCACCCAATGCCGCAGTGCCCCGGCTGCAGCTGCCATTGATCCTTTATCCGCCACGGAAAAAAACCAAGGGGATCATTATTTAAAGATTGTGGCTCTGATCTTCAGCTCTTCACCCGCCAGGATACGCTGGATATTGCCGCGGTGCAGATAAAAACAAATCACGGTAAGCACCATGCTGAGGATCAGCAGCGAGACCGGTAATTCCCCCAGATAGATAACCACGGGGAGCGCCAGGAAGGTGGTGAATGAGCCGGCAACAATGTAATCGGTGAGTAAAGCTGGAACAGCTACCAGCAGGACAAAAAGAACTCCCAGCTTCCAGTCGATTCCGAACATCATCCCCGCCAGGGTAGCTACGCCCTTCCCACCCCGAAAGCCCAGGTAGGCAGGGAACATGTGTCCAACCACAGCCATCAACCCTGCTAAATAGGCCAGCTCAGGGTTTGTGGGATAGGTCCACCTGACAACCTGCACTGCAGCTGCCCCTTTTAAAATATCCACCAGTCCGACAATCGCTCCGTAATTCAACCCCATCACCGAGGTGATATTCGAAGCCCCTGCGTTGCCGGATCCATGCTCGCGGATATCCAACTTGCCGACCAGCCTGCCAACCAGATAGGCGGGCTGGATACATCCCAGGGCATAGCCTACCAGCAAACTAAAAACAATCTGTAAGGGCATACCATCCTCCTGGCGGCAGCCGGACTGCCGCTTCTCCCGCCGGGCGGAAAACTGGATCCCGGGCCGGGTGTCTTGTGGAAAATCCTGGCAGGTCATCAGGTAGAGAGCCAGGGATTCCAGGCAGATAAACCGCCGCTAGGGGTTTCCCCGGATACCATCCATAGTGTCTGGACCGCTTCCAGCCCTGCCCCGTCCTCCCCAGGAATTCGAAAAATAATCTATATCTCCACCTTGCTCCAGGATGCAATTAACTGCTGAAAGAACTGCCGGTAATTCACAATGCGATTCGGAAGGTAAACCCTCCCATCTTGAGCGGGGTCTCCAAGGATAAGCTCACCAGCGTCCAGTTCCTGCACAGTGGAGTTAATCTGGACCGCAGGTCCAGAAAACAGACCGGGGTGGGAAACGAAAACTGCCGGGAGGAGATCCCACAGATAAAAATGATTCAGCCCGCAGAAAGCGGCATGCAGGATTAACCAGCGCGCAACAGCCCAGCGGGTCTGCCGGCTCCAGAAGCGGATCTCCCTCAGGTCTCTCCAATAGAAAGGCGCCTGAAGGCAGATCTGAGCGCTCATCAATGTCACCGGGCAGCCGGCATTCAGCACCAGGTGAGCTGCTTCCGGATCAGCAGACAGATTAAGCTCCTTAACCCTGCGTCGGCCTACATAAACCGGTCCCAGGTATCCTCCCATACAGGCGATCGATTTCACTTTCTCAAAGAAGCGTTCATCTATCTCCCGGGCAGCTCTCAGGTTACCAAGGGGACCGGTAGCCAGGATCACCAGCTCTCCCGGATATTGGTCCGCGGCCTGCACCAGCAGTTCGGCTGCTGGAGTGCCCGTTTCCCCCCGCCGGCTCGCGCCGCGAGCTACCGGAATCTCCGTCCTTCCCAGCCGGTGGATCAGGGTCTGGGTTTGCTCGGATACCTGATGGATAGTCCCATTCCCAAAGGTCGTGGTAATTCCAAGCAGGTCGATCTCCGGCTGCCCCAGCAGGTAGAAAAGGGTTAAGCCGTCATCAATATCTTTATTCCAGATCCCCAGCGTGTTATCGCAGTCAAAGATCAGCTTCATAGGGGTGCCATTTATGGCGCAGTTTCTGGAATGGGCTGAGCCTCTCCACTTGTCACCAGAATCATCGCCAGCAGTCCGAGCAGAAAAAACGCCGGCCCGGAAAGGAAAATTGTTCGGAAATTGCTTCCAAATAAATCAATGACGCTGCCCATCATCAGCGGGGCGAAGGCAGCGCCGATCTGGGAGGCCAGGTAATATAAACCGGTGTAGGTCCCCAGCAGGCGTGGATCCGCACTGGTATCAATGACCATCGGCAGGGTGTTGACATTGATCAGCGCCCATCCAAACCCGCTCAAAGCCAGCACAATTCCCATCTGAAGAGAAGTCGTCGCAAAAAAGCCCAGTGCCATGTCCAGACCAAAAAACACGATCCCGACCAGGATTGTCCTTCGCCTTCCAAAACGCTCCCCGATGTATCCAGCCGGGATCGAAAACAAAATAAAGGTCACCCCTGCCAAGCCAAATAAAGTCGGGGCGAAACCCTCGCTGACTCCGAGTTCGTTGACGGCGTAGGAAGTAAAGAAGGTTCCGATGCCTTCATAGGCCACAAAAAGTAAGAAGATGGCGGTCAGCAGGGCAAACAGGCTGCGCCTGTACTCCCGGGGGATCACGGAGACCTCCTTTAAGGCCTCCACGGCCTGCTCTTCCTCGCTTTCCTGGTGGACTTCTTCCTTCGCAAGACTGGTTGGATCTGGTTCTTTGATGGTTGTGAACAATAACAGCACAGCCAGCAGTAAAATCAATGCCCCCCCGATAAATGGGAAAAGGGAATTGATATCGAAAAGGAGCGCCAGGCCAAATGCGCCGATGATAAACCCGACCCCACCCATGAAATTGATCACCCCGTTGGCTTTCGACCGCAGGGGGGAAGGGATCAAATCCGGCATCAGGGAAATCACCGGGGTGCGCATCACGGCCATCGCCAGCAAGACCACCGAGGTGCCAATCATGAACAGGACGAAGGCGGCCCCGTTCCCGGAGATTTGACCGTTGAGCTCTGGTTCAATCCATGAAGCGGCTAACGGCATGAGGATAAAAGCAACCGCAGCCAGTGGAGCAGCAGTGATGATAAAGGGATAGCGCCTGCCGATGGGTGTTTTGATCCGGTCGCTCCAATAGCCAATTAATGGCAGAATAAAAATCGCTGCCAGATTATCAATTCCCATGATGGCCCCGGTCATAGTGGCACTCAAACCAAATCCCCGAACAGTCAGGGAGCTCGTGAAACCGGGCCGACCGGCCTGCAAAAACAAGGGCACAAAGGCATTGTACAGCTGCCAGATGACCATAATACCCAGGAAACCAAACCCAATCAAAAAGGTTTTTTTCCAATCCAGCTTCATCACAGTCCTCCTTCCAGTTAGCAAAAAGATATTCAAGTCTACCATGTTTTCCACAGATATCCCCGCGGGGCTGCTCTGGCGAAACAGCCTTAGCTGATCCGTCACCCGGGGGAAAATAAGCCGGGAAACCGGAAAATACACCTTGGCAGAGTTTTACCGGTCCTTAGAAGCAAGGGGGATCCGCTTTTTTTCCCGCATCCAGCCATACCCAGAGTAACAGGGGAGAAAGGACAGCAGCCTACTTTATCTTAAAAAGCACGGCACCCTTTCTGATCAGATCAATTCCGGGGTAAAATGGATCCACAGTAAGCCACCCCTTTTTCTTTGAGGTTAAGGCGGTATCCCGGTCCAGCAGCAGTGGAGACAATCCACCGCTTACACAGCAGCTGACAGAGCTTCCCCGGTCCTGCTGTCAACACTGCGTTGGTATAGGCCATCTCATCAAACCATCTTGATCCTACGCCGGGGCCATAGAAAACTTTTCAGGCTGGCATTAGTTCCCTATCAACCTGTCGGCAGCTCATCTTGTTGCTGGGAGGTTAACCGGGGCAATAATATTACTCGCCCTGGCCAGCCCCGGACCGGCCAGCTTCAGTCAGGGTAGGAAGTCGCGGTTACAGATACCAGACTGAATCCGGACACTGTATAATGGAATTTTCAGCCGGCAAATAGAACCAGAACATTTTCGCTGACTCCCTCTGAAGCTGGTTTCCTCCGGGAAAGAAAATTTCTGATGTCAGAAATTTCACAGGCACCAGGCCGGATCAGAATAACAGGATTTATCCCTGGTCCAGCTGGAACTTTGATAGATCTGATAACAAAATCCTTCTGGACAGGGAAGACATGAAATGGAAAAGCTGAAGCACAATCAAGCGGAAAACTCATCGAAACCAACACCACCCTCCTCAACAGAAGTGCGGGAATTATCAGATAATACGCCTTCAGAACTCGAGGTTCAAATTCCCACGCCAGCGAGAAAGAAATGGTGGGCCAAAGTCCGGCCTGATAAGATCGGTTTATTTTTCCTGAGTCTATATTTATTCATCTTGGGCATCATCTTGATGAAAGACGGAGCACAATCCCTGTCCCCTTTGATCAGGGACGTTTTCAATGTCACCACAGTGGCGCGGAGCCTGGGATTTGGCTGGCTGTTCGCCTACATAATCATGAGCGGATCACCGGTGGCAGCGGCAGCGCTGGCCTTCCTCGATGGCGGAATAGTCAACGAGTTGGGAGCGTTTGCCATGATCACAGGCAGCCGCCTGGGAGCCAGCTTCATCGTCCTTATTATTGGATTTCTGTATGTTCTTCGCGGGCGGGATCAAGCCAACAGCCTGGGGATGGGATTGCTATCTCTACTAATCACAGCGACCACGTATATCCCCTCCTTCTTTTTGGGTTTTGGCATCCTGGAGACTGGATGGCTCGGTCAGGTCCAGCTTCAACGGGGGATGTTTCTCACCTCCATCACGGACATATTAGCAGGTCCTGTTAGCCAGTTCATCGTCCGCCTCTTCCCCCAATGGGCTGTGTTTCTGGTAGGAATTGGCGTCATCTACCTCAGTTTCACGCTCTTCGATAAATGCCTGCCCCAGATGGCCATCAAGGAAAGCCATATAGGGTGGACCTCCCGTCTGGTGTACCGCCCCATCGTGATGTTTGCCGTAGGAGCTCTGGTGACGCTGATCTCCATGTCTGTGAGCATCTCCCTGGGGATCCTCGTCCCCCTCAGCAACCGCGGGTTTGTGCGCCGGGAAAACGTATTTCCCTATATCATGGGCGCCAATATCACCACGTTCGTCGACACTTTATTCGCAGCTGTGCTGTTGGATAATCCCCATGCCTTCACCATCGTGCTGGTGGAAATGCTCTCCGTCACCCTGGTCTCCTTAATAATTCTGGCCTTTTTTATTTCCCCCTACCAGCACAGCATACTCAGGTTTGTGAACAAGATTACGGAAAGTAACATCAACATTGCTCTTTTCATGGGCACTATCTTCTTCATCCCGATTCTTCTGGTCCTGATATAACCCCACAGGAGGATTCAACTTGAAAATTCTCGTCACTCTTCAGGAACGTTCGCAAATAGACCGCATCTCCAATTTTTTCCATATCACCCAACCTCAAGAGGAGGTGAAAGTTACTCTGCTAACCACCAGCAAAAAGGGAGACCGGGAAACGGATCAGGATGCAGATGATCTCTTCATGGAATTGCGCTCAAAGCTGGAAGGCCACGATCTGACCCATAAAAAAAGGAAGGGGAAGTTTGCGCTTCAGGTCAAGGAGGAATTAAAGGAAAATGCATACGACCTGATGCTTTTGCATCTTAAAAGGCCCTCTCATCCCCTATCATTCAAGGGAGCGGATCCAATCATCCACATCGCAGATCGTGCGCCGTGCTCTATGCTGCTTCTTAATGATATTCCTGAACCTTTCCAGAAAATCTTGTTGTGTGACAGCGGCTTAGATAAGACGCGGGGAATGCTTGATTATGTGATCAAATTGATCAGAGACCAGGGCGGGGAACAAAAGATCACTGTCCTGCATGTCATGTCTCAAATTGTTGCCAGGCCGGGGATCCCAGGCAAAGATTTGCGATCGGAAGCCGAAAAGCTGATAGATAAAAAGACACCAGAAGGAAAGCTGCTGCAAAAAGACCTCGAGACATTAGAGAGAGCAGGATTTCTCACCCGGCCCAAAGTGCGTCATGGGCTGGTTGTGGATGAAATCCTCGCGGAGGCCAGGGAAGGAGAATATGATCTGGTGGTCATTGGCGCTCACCAAACAGGAACAGGCCAGGCTCTGCTGCTGGACAATATCGCCAAAAAAGTCATTCGGAATATCAATCGTCCCCTGCTGGTCGTCAACCTCAACAATGCTTAGGCCGGCAACGATCTGTTCCTCTGAACGATCATTGCAGGACAGCCTGGGGGGACAGAGATTGAAGAATCCTGCTTGACTTCCATCTGCCAGTGGGGCACCAGCGGATTCGGATGCTTTTTTCACCGATGGTTATTCTGCTATTTTGATCTCACCGAACCATGCAAATTCCATACATGGCCAGATGCCAATCAAACACAAAACGTTTAATCGATCTGACACCACAAAACCCAATTATTCAGGACCCTTTTACCGACTTAACTCGGCAATCAGTTTTGGAATGACCTGGTAGAGATTCCCCACAATGCCGTAATCAGCGTTCTGAAAAATGGGTGCGCTGCGGTCATTGTTTATCGCCACAATCACCTTGGCATCCAGCACTGCGGCCATTTGCTGTATCTGCCCGGACACTCCTATGCCAAAGTAAAGATTGGGGCTGATCTTCTTGCCTGAGATGCCGACCATCCTATCTTCAGGAAGCCAATGTCGATCATGAGAGATGGGGCGAGTACAGGCAACAACCCCGCCTACGATATCGGCAAGCTCTTGAATCATACCCAGGTCCTCCTCGCTCTCCAGGCCGCGCCCCACACAGACAACGGCCTCAGCCGATTCGATGTTAACCCCGGTATCTGGCTTCGATTTTTGTTCAATAATTCTGACCGGAGAAGCTGCCACCTGCGCCCCCACTTCGACCACATCCCCTTTAACCCCCGATGTAAGTGGTTCAGCCTGGAAAGCATTGGGGTTGACCGCGATGACCTTTCTGCCCGAGGTGAGGACCTGCTCCGAGAGCGTCTTTCCGCCTAAGGAATACCGGGTGGCTATCAATTGCCCTTCTTCAGATCGCAGTTTGGCGGCATCCGTAATGCATCCCACATGCAGTTTTTGAGCCAGACGTCCAGCCACCTCGCGGCCTCGCAAGGTTGAACTAACCAGAACGATCTCTGCTTCTGCAAGGTCAGCAATCTGATAAAGAGCTTCCGATACAACGTCGGCCTGAAGGCCAGACAGAGACGGGTCATCCATGCAGTAGACGCGCTGAGCGCCGTGCTTGACATACTGCTCGGACCAGGTTTCACCTTCCGGATTAAAAACAGCCGCGGCTGCGGGATAGCCATGGGAGGCCGCAAAAGTTAAGTTCTGAAGAGCCAAAGGCGGCCGTTCTGAATAAACCAATACTCCACTCATTAATCCAACACTCCTTCCTGCTCCAAAGCCTCAAGTGTCTGGGTTACGGAGCTGTCGATGTCTTCATCAAAGATGATTTCTTTGCGCGGCTTCGCCGGGGCCAGATTGCTCAACTCCTCAGAGGCCGCGGCATCAGCTCCTACCTCTTCCGCAGAGGCGGCAATGTCTTCAAGACTCCAGACATGAAGCGGTTTCTTGCCTGCCTTGAGGATCGCTGTTAATGGCGGTAAGCGTGGCTGATTGATTTCCTGGGTAACGCTGACCAGAGCAGGGAGTTCCACCTCAACGGATTCCAGCATATCTTCCAAATCGCGGACCGCCCGGATTCGATTATCGAGCACTTCTAATTCCCTGGCATAAGTCACCTGGGGGAGATCCAGGATCTCAGCCAACCTGGAAGGTACCTGGCCGCTGTATTCATCGGTTGACCCCTCCCCCAATAAGATCAGATCGCAGTCACCGATCTTCTGAATCACGTTGGCCAGTACAAGTGCTGAGCCCATGGCGTCTGACCCCTTAACATGCGGATCAATCAGGATGACGGCTTGGTCTGCTCCCATCGCCAAAGCCTCCATAATGGTTTTATTGAGTTTTGGAGACCCAACGGATACAACAGTCACTGTGACATCGTCTAGCGTTTCCTTGATCCGCACCGCCTGTTCTAAAGCGTTCTTTTCAAAATCACCAAGGCAGACAGGTACGCCCTCAAGGACGGGTTCATGTGTATCCGGCTTGATGCGGATTTTTTCCAGATCCAAAACTTGTTTCATGCATACAACAATGTGCATCTTCCCATTCCTTTGCTCTCATCCAAAGCGGTACTGCACGCCGTAACCGGCTCGAGGGTAATGCCATTTCAGGGCGTCCTCACGGCAGGCAATAAAACAGGTGCCGCACTCCAGACAACCCTCATAATCCACGGTCATCTCCCCATTTTCATTGAGATCGTAAAGATCCGCAGGACAGACATGCAAACAATATCGAATTGTACAGCGGCTCTGACAGACCTCCTGGTCAATCAGGATATGGGATTGCTCGCTGTCAATTTGAAAAACATCCAGCCCTAACTTTGCCTCAATATTCAACCTCAACCTCCGATCGAATTTTCATCCCTAGTTGGTGTTATTGGTCCGGACAGGGATTAAGTTTAAACTCTTTTTATGCCCTGATTCTATCAGTCCCTGGCAAGGTTCAAACATTTCTCAGGCGCCATAAATCCCTGAGTGCCTCTTTATTGAGCAGCTCCCTGAAAATTGTTCTTGTGATCGTACGCGATATCTTTTGTTTGGGCTCAGTACCCACCCTGAAGATTTCTAGCAGCAGCTCGCTGGCCACTTCTGGATACTTCTCGAAAAGACGCGGGTTGGACAAAATCTCCGGCATATGCTGGAAGGTCGCGAGGTCTTGATAGATGGAACTTTCTTTCAAGTACTTCTCATAGATCCCCAGGCTTGCAGCCGTAAAATCCTTTTTTCGCCTGGCATCCAAAACAGCGCGCGCTGCCAGGACACCGGATACGGTAGCCATATCCATCCCTCTCAGCGTGATCCCCTGATTCAGGCAAAGACCAGCCGCATCTCCTGCGATGAGTAAACCATCGCTATACAACCTGGGAATTGCCTTCAACCCACCTTCGGGAACAGCGTGTGCTGAGTATTCCACGGAATGCCCGCCCGAAATCAAGACCTCAATTTCAGGACGGTTTTTAAACAACTCGAACAAATCATGCGGGCTTATTGGGGGATGTTTTTGCATCAGGTCGTGTATGCTGATGACCATCCCCAGCGAAAGGTTGGTTTGATTGGTGTAAAGGAAGCCGCCTCCCATCATGCCCTCTGTTATGGAGCCGAAGAACAGCTGGGCCGCCCCTTCTCCAGACCGCAGGCCGAAAAGATCCCGGATCCTTTCTGCGGGCAGTTCAATGATTTCTTTCACGCCAAGAGCTGTGTTCCGGGGCTGATGACCTTCTCTCATCCCAGCCTTCTCAGCGATAAACGAAAGAACGCCGTCAGCAGCAATCACCACGTCGGCCTGTAAAATGTCTTCATGGGAGCGGATGCCCGCCACTCGACCCTCTTCCATCCAGACATCATCCACTTTATATCCCGGAATGACCAGAGCTCCTTTCTCGCTGGCTTTTTCGGCCAGCCACTGATCAAACCTGGCCCGCAGCACTGTCACACTGTTCGCCGGGCTGCCTTTAAAACGATCACTGGCCAGCTCCACCGTCACGGAGCTCTCGGGCGTCAACATGGTCAGGCGCTCCTTCACGACCTGGCGCTCAAAAGGCGCCCCGTCGAACAGTCCGGGTAAATAATCCCGGACCGGCTCCAGGTAAAGACGGCCTCCGGAGACATTTTTACTTCCAGGGAAATCTCCGCGTTCGACAACCAGCACCTCAACACCCGCATCCGCAAGGACGTAAGCGGCTGAGAGGCCCGCCAGACCAGCACCGACGATGACCACTTCTACCTTATCCATAGTAACAAACCTTCTTCAACCTACTGCAAAACGGGGATGCCCGTTCTCCCCTGGGGAACTGTCCCCTTTCACCGGTAGGGAACAGCCACGTCCCCGATATATTCACGGGCAATAATCAGTTTCTGGATATTATGGCCTCCCTCCGCTCCGACAACATACGACATCACACCGCGCAATCCCCGCTCGATGGGACAATCCTTTGTGAAGCCAAATGCCCCATGATGCATCATGGTATGGCGGGCGATATCGGCGGCCAGAATTGGCGCATCCATCTTGCAGATTGAAACAATCCGGCTGAGCTGGCGGGGGGTCATAAAATCAGGCTCTTTGTAGGTCATATCAGCCGCCCAGGCAGCATATTGGAGGTAGAGTTTGATTTGTTCCAGCTTGCCGTGATCCTCAGCGATTTCGAATGAAATGCCCTCATATTTGGCCAGCGGTTTCCCAAACATAGTGCGCTGGGAGACATACTCCCGGGAAAGCTCCAATGCCCTTTCAGCCATGCCCACACAGGCCGAGGCAACCAGGATGCGGGCTAGGTTAAAGCCTTCCATATTGATATAAAATCCCCGATTGGGCTCTCCAAGTATGCAGTATTCAGGGACTTCTACATTCTGATAGGTAAACCCGCCCGTGGAGAGCGCCATCCTGCCCATATCTTCAAAAGTGGTATAAGTCACTCCCGACAATCCCGCAGGAATAAAAACAAAGCTGAACCCTTTGTGACCGGCCTCTGGGTCCGTGCGGACCAGGGTAATATGACCGCCATCACGCTGTTCATAAGCCTCCAGGACACCGCTGATATACACTTTTTCACCATTGATAACAATCTTGCCATCCTGAAACTCACCGGAGGTCCGGATGTTTGCGATATCCGATCCTCCCCCCGGCTCCGTCGTGCAGATGCCTACAAAATAGTCCCCTGCCGCAACTTTGGGCAGTACTTCCTGCTTCAACTCTTCCGTGCCGTACTTGGCAATCAATAGTCCCCACCCTATGCAAAGCAGAGTATATACAGGGACAGCCATGCTCATCTCAGCCCGGGCAATTTCATGAATGGCTATATTGGCATAGGTTAATTCCTCCCCTTCCGGAGCGGTGCCGCCGTATTGCTCGGGTATAGTCAACCCAAAAACACCCTGGGCTGCTAAGCCTTGAATGATCTCATCGGGAATGCCGTCTTCTTTTTCGTCTATCTCCCGCGAAATAGGTTCAATGTTTTCCGCACAGAACTTTCGCAGAGTATCTCTAAAAAGCTCCTGTTCCGTAGTGTATCGAAAATCCATCTCCATACTCCTTTGAGACTAATTGAAATTTGGATGACATGGTTGGATAACATTCGTTTCTTATTAAGCAGATTGGTTCCATACTGGAAACTTCTTTCCTGCGGCCTGCCTCCTTTAGCAATCAAAAAAATTGCCCTGGAGAGTTGAACCCGGGATCGAGCCGAGATGCGCTGGGTCCTCAGGAAATCCCCTACTATCGAACCTCCCAGGTAGCGCAGCCTCCTCGGGTCAGCACCCAAAAAACCAGGGAGGTAACGCGAGCAGTCCTCTACAGCTGTCTCGTTTCCTGGATTTAGCAGTCGTATTCAGTATACTGGAAATCGGTAAATCCTGCGATGCTGAGCAGTTAGCTTGTTACCCCGGGTCATCGAGCCCTGGTTGATCTCCAACTACAGACAGCAAGAAGCAGTTGTGCCACACAGCTCGACCAAGATGTCTTCCGGTAGTGACGCTTTGATAAACCTGAATGAGGGTTTTTCGGTCAGCTGATTCGGCAGCCCTGGAAATTGTTGGACGGCATTCATGAACACTGATCCGATAACAAGAAGAAGAATGAGCGCATTCCGCTTATGCATCCTCTTTGGGTTGCCGTCAGCAGCAAAAAAATGGTGTTTCCCCTGATGACTGTCTTCCTGGATGGCAGATCTCTCCCTTTCCTTCAAGCCGGCCGCCATCGCCCCTTGAACTCAATCCGTCTTCGCGACTGGAAGAGTTTATTCTTCCAACTTCAGAAAAAGAATTGAGATCACCAGCCAAGGTGGCCGCCCGCTCTGGAATGTACCAGCCGCGGACCATCCGCTCGATATCGATAGACTCCTGATCATCTCCTGCTTCTCCGCTTCTTTGCGGCTGAATATATCCTGGCTTTCACGTCATTGGAGCGGCCAGCCAGGAGACAGAGAAGATGAATTACCCCGGGGACGCTTCCTGTTCATGCGCATACGGGGGAATTAAGCATCCGCAGGGGCTAGGTTGCCCGCTCTGGGGACTCCCTCGGCGCAAGTCCAACACACCGATTTTTTCACCCGTCTCTTGGTGGAATCTACAAATGGATGGGGACTCCCCACAGAAAGAAGGAGCGGCAGAATACCAGGGTTCAAGCTGATAAAATTGCTGTTGTGAAAAAACAGGGAAGAGCAATAACTGCGGACCAGGAGCCGCATCTGGGGATGAAAATTTTGATCATCGACGTCAAAAATCGAACTGGGCTGCCCTGCCATTGCTGTTCAACAGTTTTAGCTGCCGGATGTGCAATGGGTATAACTGCAAAGCCGGGCAGGATGGGGTGAGGCAGAAATCCTGTCAGTTCCTCCTGCGGGATCTAAGGATGCCGTTGGCTCCCCTCTCCGGCTGCAAAAAACAGACGGCAGCACCAGAAATTCGATCGACCTTAAAAAGCAGCAAGCGGGAAAAAAGCTGGGGCTCTCCGTGCACTCCATCATTGCAGCTGGACTTGAGCGACAACCAGGACAATGGAGTAGTTTCGGTTCAACTGTTCAGGAATCCCCAAAAGCATCCAATCGGTCAGTAAACTGATCTGCACCCGGGTGATCCCTCTCCACAGCCATGGTGATCTGATCATCCATATTAGCAGGGAATTCAGGATCCAGGTTTTCTCCCTCAGAAGAAAGGGGAAATTCAGCAGCAGTATACTGCAGGATTGCTTTATAACCGAGCCGGATCCTATCGCCATAGCAAAGAACAACCGGATCTGATTTCAACTTTTCCCCGTTGAGGAAAGTCCCAAAGCGCGATCCCAAATCCTGGAGATAAGTTTTTTCTTTGAAGACTGCGATCCTGGCATGGGAGCGTGAGACGGAAATATCAGGCAAAATGACGTCATTATCGGAAGCTCTTCCCAGGTAAGTAGGCAGCTGATAGACAGGAAATTCCTTCCCCACCCAATCTTGCTCACCGGTGGCCACCATGGTCAGACTGCCCACAACATTTCGCTGATCCTGCTCACCTTTTCCTGATCTGCGTCTGGCAAAATCTGGAAACCGGTCTTCTGCCGATGCCTTGATAGCGTTTAAAAAACCTTCCATAAAGTTTGGGTCCTCGCGGTGCCTCACAGTGACTTTATCAATCAATCGCATTCCCGGCCCATCGCACCGCTTTAGCTGCCGAGTACCTTCCCCTGTATTGTAGGAAATATTCCGCCGAAAAAATTTACAGATGTGTAAATAAATACCCCTAAAGTTCGCAGAGGGTCGCAGATACATCGTCCCTCCACCTGGAATTTTTTAACAATTTACAAACGGGGTTCCCTTGAGAGTGGGATCATCTACCCAAACTCGCCTGGTGAGGAGGGCTCAAATTTGCACATCGATTCACCGCCGGCACCCTCCGGCGATCTCCCCGAATCGCTTCCTAGAGGAGTAAAATCCAGTGTCCTGAATTTGTTGCTGCCCCTCCTCCCAGCTTAGGCCAATCATCATTCCCTTCAATTCTCACCGCCATTTCTGACAAAGCAGTATAATGTCATCACGATTCGACAATAACCACAGCAGCTGTTCGAGGAAAGGAGATTCTATGGATAATCCCAAATATTTGCTCTTCACCGGCAGCGATGATCAATATTATTTTAAGCTGACTGCGCCCAATGGACAGACTATCCTGGTCAGCGAAGGGTATACTAACAAAAAAAACTGTGAGAAGGGTATCTCCTCTGTAAGAACCAATGCCCCTGAAGATGCTCATTACAAACGACTGGACTCTGCGGGAGGACAATATTATTTCAACCTGGTAGCGTCGAACGGCCAGGTTATTGGCAAAAGTGAAATGTATCAAACAAAAAAAAGCCGAGAGAACGGCATTGCTGCAGTGAAGATAAACGCGATCCACGCACCTACGGAAGACACAACGGATTAAGAACGATTGACGTCACAATGATCTCAATCCACAGCGGCTCTTTCCAGAGAGGGCCGCTGTGGATATAAGAAATCCCCCTGCTCACAATAAAGAAAGTTCGTTCCAGCCTTCCTTTTCCTGCAGCACAAGGTAAGCTGCAGCATGCCCGGGAAATTTTCTCCAATTTTCAGGTATCGCTTTCCGGTGGTATAGTTCATCCGCTGTTATATTGACTGCCTTCCTCAATTAAATCCCCTCCCCACGGACCAGTGTATTTGGCGAGACCGGACAGCCCCCTGAAAACGTCACCCTGTTCAGCAGGGAATTGTCTCCCAGCCCCAGCAAAATGTTCCCTGAAACAAATCCTCATCCTGGGAATTATGACAGCAGCCCCCATCTTATCTGCTGCTCCCGGCGGTGAGAAACTATCTAAACCCTGGATTGATTACCAGAAAACAAATCAGCCATCCCCCTTAAGCTGAGGTCTTCATCCATCTTTATGGCTGTGCTGGGGTGGCTTGGAATTAAATGAACTGAACCGGACCCGATCATAAGGTCCGGTTCAGTTTTTTCCTTCCCTGTCCTCACCCCAATCAGGGAGATGGGGTCAGTGTGGAAACCGAGCCCGGCGTCCTCTGGGCTGGCTCCTGCACTTGCTCAGTTGGAACCGGTGTAACCAGGTTCACTCGGACGATCAACAATTGGCCGGGATAAATGGCATCGGGATCATCCAGATCCTCATTGAATTCTAGAATGTCATCCACTGTGCTGCGCAGTTTGTCTGCGATGGACCCCAGGGAATCACCCGGCCGGACCAGGTATTCCACCCGAAAACCCGGAATGACATCAAAGGGAATCGGTGTCGGGGTTGGGACTGTTGCTCCCGGGGCCGGGATAAGCACCTCATCTCCAACAAACAGAATGGGATTGGACAAATCCAGATCCAATCGCCCCTCCTCAGCGTTGAAGACCAGCAGGGTGAACAAATCGACATCAAACTGTTCAGCGATGGAAGCAAAGGTGTCATCCTCCTCGGCGATATAAATCACCGCACCCGAGCGCGTTGGGGTCAGCGTGGGCGTCGGTGTACCGGTGGGGAGTGATTCTGTCGGCGTGGGGGTGATGGTTGCGGTTGGCGGCACCGGAGTGGGTGTTGCGGTCTCCGTTGGAGTGGGTGTATCCGTAGCAAAAATCGCGGGTACCTCAAGACGGGTCCCCGTCAGCCAGAAAATCAAGAATGCTGCCCCCAAGATGATCAGCAGTACGGTCCCCCCGAAGAGCAGAATGGTTTGCCAGGACTGTTTTTGCCGCTTCCGATAGGAATCTATGACCTTTTTGGTCGATCCTTTTTCACTCATACGCGCCTACCTTCCTCAAAAAGTTTCTCTCCTGTATACAGCTGCAGGCTCTCTTTATCTCGTTTCAACAAGGAAATTGTCTCCGTTGTGGTGTTAATTCTACCTTATTTTGAACTGGCTGGCGACCTCGGCCGATTTCGGGGGTCAGCGGTGCACAGAAAACGAATCCCAGACCGCGTCATTCTCAGTGGAAGCGGTATTGGCGGTCACCGTCAGGAAAAAGTGAACGGATTTCCCCCGATAGGCATTCAATCCAATCTCAAATGACTGCAACTGGCCATCACAAACCTCGTCACCCTCCCAGAGGGTGGTCAGGGAAGAGGGATCACCGACGATCATCAAATCCAGCTGAAATGTGACATTCCCGGTGCCGCAGGTGCCCTCGGAGTTTTCAGCCAACCCCACCCTTCCAAAGAGCAGATCGTCCCTGTTTACCGTGTATTCCGGAAATCGTCCCGTGAGGTAATTTCCTGCACCCGGAGCTGGGCTGGTGTAAATCAAAATCCCGGAGGACCGGCCTCCCTCCAGCGGTAGATTCTCCTCCAACCGGACCTGGGGGTCCTCAGGATCGCTTTCCTGGCCGAAATAGACAATTTTTTCGCCGATATCTTGATACTCAACGGGAGTTTTCCCAGCCCCCCAGGCAGCTTCCACAGCCCTGGCGTTGAAATCAAACATCGTTCCCCCGCCTTTGACGACATTGATTTTGACCCAGAAAGGTTGATTATACTCACCGAGGCCGAATGTGTCCCCCTTGACATTGCGAATTTTCCAGTACCCCTGGTAGCTGCCCACCTCCTCCGGAGCTGTCATCTCCACGGAAACATCAATGGTCTCTCCGGGTGGAACCGGACGGTTTGTCAGCTGCAGTGAAGCCGGCGCACCCAATGCATCCCCTTTATCGAAAACCAGCATGTAGCCGATTGTCCAGGTGCAAGAACCAGCATTTTCCAACCGCCAGGTTTTTGTAAAGGACTCCCCCGGAGGTAAATCCTGGTTATCAGGAATGGTGATATCCTTGACAAAGCGGACCTGATCGCAGGGCACCTCGCTGTCTTCATGTTCAACTGCCGATGCTGCAGTTGGAGGAAATGGTGTTGCTGTTGAAACCTGCCCTGGTGTTAGCGTGGCTGGCTGCGGTGTCCCTTCTGCACCGCGGTGGGTCAGGTAAACAGCAGCGGTTTCTGCTGCGACTGTGTAAAGGGCGCCCGGGTTCCCCTCTGGAATCAGGGATTCCTGCGGTTTAAAACAGCTCCCCGCAGCCAGCGCGATGATCAGCATCCCTGCCAGCAGCCTGATTCTCATGGGATCATACCCCGCGGCGGGGCCCCTCCTCCTGGCGTTTCAGGTAGATTTCCAATGAGCGACGGAGGTATTTTCCGATGGGCAGATCCACGGCTTCACGGATGGGAACCCACAGATATTCTTCTGCCTCATTATTGAGTTTCACTTCCGTCTTGCTGGTGCAGCAGATGAAATCAAAGAAAATAAAATGACGCTTTTCCCAGAAAATTTCATCCCCAATAAACTCATGAAAACACAGAAATTCCATCTCATGGATATCCAGTCCGGTCTCCTCTTTCACCTCTCTCAGCAGGGCTTCCTCCAGACTTTCTCCCACCTCCACATGCCCCCCGGGGATGGTGTAGGCGACGTTCCACTTATGGGATTTGACGATCAGCAGCTCACCTTCCGGATTGATGATCAAACCACCCACGGTGGGTTCAGGATATTCCTGGTCAATTCTTTCTCCTGAAGATGCATCCTTGGCCATCAGCAATTCCTCTTTCCAGAGCCGTTATACCCGGCGCGACACGCAGCTGCTCCTTGTATAAGCGGGTCGCTATTCTGAACGATCCAAACGTGCCTGCATGGACCAGGGCCCTGCCCAGGTGACAGTCACCGGGAGAACCTGTCCGGATAAATCCTGATCACTTTCCACAAAGACCAGTTTATGGGTAGGCGTTCTCCCCCGCCAGCGCCCTCTGTTTTTACCTTCGAAGAGCACCTCCACTCGTTCGCCCAGGTAGCTGCGGTTAATCTCCCCGGCGATTTTTTCCTGCAGATCCTCCAGCAACCGGAAACGGCGCCACTTTTCCTCTTCCAGAACATCATCCTCCATCCTGCGTTCGGCCACTGTCCCGGGCCGAGGGGAGTAGCGGGCCAGATGAACGACATCCAACCGCAGCTCTTCCAGCAAATCATAGGAGCGCTGAAACTGCTCCCTCGTTTCGCCGGGGAAGCCCACAATGACATCACTGGCAATGCTGACCCCCGGGACGCGCTGACGAATTTCCCCGATCAGATGCCGGTATTGATCGACCGTGTATTCCCGCTTCATCGCGGCCAGCACCTGGTCGTCACCGGCCTGATGGGGAACTTCGATATGGGGCATCACCTTGGGGAAGCCGGCCACCGTCTCCATTAATTCCACAGAAAACCAATTGGGGTGGGAGGTCAGGAAGCGGATCCTTTCCAGCCCCTCCACCCGCTGCACCTGTTCCAGCAACCTGGACAGGTTGGTCCTCTCCGGAAGATCCAACCCGTAGCGGTCGACAATTTGTCCCAGCAGGGTGACTTCTTTCACCCCCTGAGCCACCAGCGACCGGACCTCGCTGAGGACATCCGCCACCGGGCGGCTCCGTTCTGGACCCCGCCGGTAGGGAATGATGCAGTAGGTGCAGGCGTGGGAACAGCCCAGCACGACCGGAACAAAAGCGGTTACCAGCTGTCCCTGATCCCCGGCCGGCAGTGTCAGCTCACCATCCATAAAGGCAAACCGACGGGAGGTGGCTTCCTGCTGCCATTTTTTTGTCTCCTCCTGGGTCAGATAGGCCATCAGCGGTCCGGGGTCTGAAGGGGGAGAAAAGACGTCCACATAAGGAAACCTTTCCCTCAAGTCCTGGGCGCCTTTAATCCCCACCAGGCAGCCCATGACATTGATGACCGCCCGGGGATTGCGCTTTTTGACGCTTTTCAACGAGCTGATCCGTCCCACAGCGCTGTCTTCTGCACTTTGCCGAACCACACAGGTGTTAAGAACAATCACATCGGCATCTTCCGCACGTTCCACCGCCTGGTAGTTGAGCTCTTCCAGCGCAGAGGCAACCCGGCGGGAGTCGGCGACGTTCATCTGACAGCCTGAGGTCCAGATATGATATTTCATGGGTGCCATTATACTGGGTGAGATAATAGAGTCAAGCAAACCGATGATCCGACGGTGAGAAATTTATCTCTTACTTAACAAGCAAACTCCACAAGCACCTCCGGGTGCTCGTGGAGCGTTGTTTGTCGTGCTTGCTGTCTGGTACAGAGAATGTCAGGCAGCCAGCTCCATGGCCAGATCTGCCTCCTGGACCAGGATGCGTTCCAGGGCCATGGTATGGCTGCAGCGCCCCCGGGTTTTGAAGAAGTCACAGTCACACTGCCAGGTTCCATCCTGATAAGTTACTTGGTGGGCATTATTCTTTCCCTGGAAAGTGACCGACAGGGAATTTATCTTAATCCGGTCCCTTTCCTTGGCGTACTGCTTTGATTTTTGAATCTTTCCAATCATCCCAGAATCCATGCCTTTACCTCCACGTTCAGAAAACAAAAAAAGCACGCAGCTATTCCGCGCGTGCATCGATTACCCGATAAATCTTATTCGATTGGAGTTCAAGCATCCCATAGCCTTAACCCTCCATTTGCACCAAGTATACGCCGAGTTGATATTAAAGTCAACGGTCTGATGGTCTGGATTTGCGACACAGCGCCGCAGGACCGGTATGGGGTCATAAATGCCCTCCGGTATATTCCATCCAGATCAGCGTCCGGGTGGGTTTAAACCAATGGCTTTCCAGACTTTCATTGTACTTCCGCTTGGGAAAGTTGAGCCGCAGGGGTCGGGGGGATTCGATTCCCTTGAACCAGTGAGGGAGAAAAGCATCCAGCAGGACGCTTTCCGTTTCTGGAGAGGAAGCCAGCCACAGCCAATCGGCATGGGTTTTGGATGACTGCCAGGAAGCCACGCCGATCAGCTCCCCCTGGGCAGTGACCGCCCATTGTTTGATTTTTGGTTCCACCAGAATCGCTCGGGCCACGGCACCCAGCATCCCTCCCCGTAAATATTTTAGATGGATCGGCAAATGCCAGCGGACCTCCGGCGGATAATTTTGATCCAGCCAGCGGCGCTGCTGCTGCCAATCCCGCGCTTGATGGGGGCGGACTTTGAAGCCGGGCACTTTCCAGCGCAGAAATTCAGGATTGATCTGCCCCGGCTCCAGAATCCAGGTCGTCCGTCGGGAGCGTTCCTGAAACCCTTCCTGGAGGTACAGCTGCACCGCGGCATGATTGCCCTCATCGACCTGCAGCCAGATTCCGTCCAGTTTTCGGCCCTTTAAGAAAGCCAGCGCCCTGCGGACCAGGGTTCTGGCGATCCCCCGCCGCTGATAGGCCGGGTGGACCGCCACATTGGCAATCATGTAGAACTGTCGGGGGCCCACCTGGTACGGGACCAGGCTGAGATTCCCGACAATCTCCCCCTCTTCCTCCCAGACATAGCCGGTGAAAGGCATGGAAACCCGGCCCGCCACGCTGTATGCCCATTCCTTGAACCGCTGACTCTGTGCAGAGGAGCGCATTTTTCGCAGCAGCGCCTCTCCCTCTCTGGACAGTCTGTCTGCAAAACAAAGCTCCACCAGGTCCGAAACCGAGAGCAGATCCGTTCTGACATCGAATGACCGGATCTTGGTATGGGAGCTGCTGGGCCGCTGCGGCCTGCTGAAAATCATAGCTCTGATTTTACCATTGGCAGGGAAGCAGATAGAAATTGAGGACGGGGATCCTGTTTCTGAGCAGGGGGGTTGACCTGGGAACTGGGATGAAGAAGGGCAGCCGAACCCAGCGAAAACGAGGGCCGGATGCAAGCAGTCCGGTCACATGGATGATTCCCCATCCTGGAGGTGCAGCGGGAGGATGGGGCTGTGAGAAAAGAGAGGCCTGACATTAATCCCCAGCTCTTTAAAAAGTTCTGGGGGAACGCCGATGTCCGCCAGGAACAGCTCCCCGACTGCCTTCCGGGCTGCTCGTGGGCGCAGACCGGTTTTGGGCAGGGCCAGGGTCAGGGTGGCCTTGGCTTGAATACAGGGGTCTCCGGGCTGTCCGCTGGTGCCATCCAGCCCGGAAGGAATGTCCAGGCTGACTACAGGAACATCGGTCTGGTTAGCGAGGCGGATCAAGCGTCCTGTAAATCCCCGGGGATTCCCTCTCAAACCATACCCGATCAATCCATCCAGGATCAGATCAGCATCGGGAAGAGTGCGGAATTCCTCCGGGCTCTGGGAGGATATGCCCACTGCCTGGAGGCTGGCAACCTGCCGGGCCGGAGCTGGCTCCAGGCGATGGGAGGCCCTGGAGAGCACCACCTCGACCGCTGCTCCCCAGCTGTGCAGCCTACGGGCTGCCGCCAGCGCCCCTCCTCCATTGCCGCCCGATCCTGCCAGGACCAAAACCTGCTTTTTCCCGGCTTCCCCAAGCAGGAATTTCTCCCGGGCCAGGTCTGCCAGTAGAAAACCGGCATTTTCCATCATCTGAAGCAGGGAGATCCGGTATTTCCCTATCATTAACCGGTCAACCTCCCGCATCTGGGCTACGGTGATAAAAGGGATATCCATCAAGGGGTTTCTCTGGAGAGGTGGTTGAACTTGGTTTTCAACTCCTGATTGGACGGCTCAATCAGGATATCCCCATCCGGGAAGACAATGGTGGGGACAATTCTATGCCCGTGATTGATGTCTTTCACCACCTTGAGGGCCTCCCCGTCCTGATCAACGTCAATCCAGGTGTAAGCAATGTCTCTTTGATCAAAAAAGCGAAGGGCCCGGGTACAATCCGGGCACCAGGTCGTTCCATAGATAAGAATGCTGGAGGGACGCGTCATCCCTGCCCCTCCGAATCTTCTTTCTCGGCCATGATTTTCAAGGCCCGATACAGCGCCTGGTATTCTTCCTGGCAGGGGGGACAGCGCTTGAGATGATCCTTGACCAGCGGCAGTGCTTCAGAGGCATTTTTTCCAGCCAGCTCCATTTCCACATACTCATCAACCACATCGAAGCATTCACCACAGGTGATTTCTTCAGGCTGGAGATCGATGATGGAGCGAATAAGTCTTTTCATTTCATTGGATTCAATTTTCATATTGTTCCTCTTTTACGGACGCGACTTTGAAATCCAATCTTACTTGAGATCGAATGTGGCCAGAATCTCCTCTGGCGTCAGCCCCTCAAGCAGCAAACTCTCCCGGAGTTTTTTCCTGGCATCATAGATCATCTTGTAGAGAGCGTTGCGGTTGGTATCCATTTTCCGGGCCGCTTCCTGCAGCGGCATCCCGCCAAACATCACCGTATAAATTGCCTGGCGCTGTTTTTCAGTGAGATCTTCATCAATCATTCGAAAGATCTTTCTCATTAACAGCTCCTGGGTGGCAGCCTGCTCAGGATTGGGATCCTCATCAGTCAGGATGGCCGGGGTGAAATCCGTTCCGCTGTCCTCCGGGATAAAGTCCTCGATGGAGACATCCTCCCAGCGTTTTCTGCGCAGTTCCGTGTAGGCGACCCGCACAGCGATCTTCTGGGCCCAGGTGGTCAGCTTGCTCTCCCCCCGGAAGGTGTCCAGGTTGTCCAGCACCTTGATCAAGGCTTCCTGAACGAAATCTTCAATATGGACAGCCATATTCTCTCTGTGATGTTCGGAAAGAGCATAGCCGAGCCCTTCCACCAGGAACTCTCTGAGGTCAGCCAGGGCTCGATCGCGGCCGCTGCCCTGCAAATCCCTCAGCCATTCCTCATTGGTCCTCTCCCTCATCAACCTGTTTCCTCCTCAAGAAAACTCGGTTCAGAGTTTAATTTTCCTCCCTGAATTTTCCTGCTAGCCCTGCAATTGAATGGTAACCGGCCCATCATTAAGAATAGAAACCAGCATATGAGCGCCGAATTCTCCCTGCCGGGTGATCACGCCTTGCTCTTCCAGAGCATCGGCAAAGTAATCCACCAGCGCCCGGGCCTGCTCCGGAGAAGCGGCTCCCGTAAAAGAGGGCCTGTTCCCACGGCTGGTATCCGCATAAAGTGTGAACTGGGGGACGACCAGCGCCTCCCCCTGGATGTCGAGCAGAGACAGATTCATCTTGCCCCGGTCATCCTCAAAGATGCGCAGAGCGGCAATCTGAGCTGCCATTCGCTCCGCTGCGGGCTGATCATCCTCCGGGCCAATCCCCACCAGGATCACCAATCCTTTTCCCACAGCAGCTATCTCCTCCCCCTCCACAGCAACGCTTCCTTCCCGAACTCGCTGCAGGACTGCCTTCATCGCTGCTGCTCCGCACCATAAAAACCCACCGCCTGCCTCACTTCTGCCATGGTTTCGGCGGCAATTTTCTGCGCCCGTCGGGCTCCATCCTCCAGCACATCGGCTACAAAATCAGGATCCGCCTCCAGCGCCCTGCGACGCTCCCGGAAAGGGGCCAGGTGGTCGTTCAAACTTTCCGCCAGCCTGCGTTTGCAAGCTACACAGCCAATCTGGGCCTGCCGGCAGGCCTGGTTAATCTCTTCAACATCCCCGGCATCAGAAAAGATCTTATGCAGCGTGAACACATTGCAGACATCCGGATTTCCAGGATCAGAGAGCCGGATCCGCTGCGGATCGGTGACCATCTGCATCACCCGCTCCCGGGTCTCCTCGGGCTCAGCGGCCAGTTCGATGTGATTATCTAGGCTCTTGCTCATTTTCCGCTGGCCGTCAATCCCCAGCACTTTGGGGATTTCAGTCACTTTGCCCTGCGGCTCAACCAGAATATCGGTCTCGTAGCGATAATTGAAAGACCGCACCACTTCCCGGGCAAATTCAATGTGGGGGATCTGATCCACCCCCACCGGAACCAGGGTAGCTTTATAGAGCAGGATATCTGCGGACATCAGCACCGGGTACCCCACCAACCCGTAATTGACATTATCGGGATTATCCCGGACTTTTTCTTTAAAGGTGGGCAGCGCGGTGAGCTTACCCAGCGGGGTGACCATAGAAAGGATGGTATGCAGCTCCATCACCTCCGGGACATGGGACTGGATAAAAATAATGCTTTGATCCGGATCCATCCCGGCAGCCAGCCAATCCAGGGCCATTTCCTGAGTGTTGTGTTCTAAATCCCGGGTGGTAGCCACCGTGGTCAGGGCGTGGACATCGACGATGCAGTAAACGCTCTGATATTTTTCCTGCAGGGCAACATAATTTTGAATCGCCCCCAGATAATTTCCCAGATGCTGGCGTCCGGTCGGCCTGGCCCCGGAAAAGACTCGATCGTGGTTCTCATTCACGTCCTGCTCCTGTCTCAATCAGCTGTATTCCCGGAATAAATTCAAAATCTCCCCAGAATCGGTGTGGCGGTTGGATTTCAGCTTGGAAAACAGCAAATCGCCGTTAACCTCAATCTCAAATCGTCCCCCATCCGAGGGAATTAAGGTCATCGTTTCTATCTGGCTTTCATGGTTCTTCAAAAGAGCATTCATCACACGGATGGCTCGGGGTAAATAGTTTCAAACTGCACAATACTCGATGGTCACTCGGTGCTTCATGGCCTACCTTCTTTTTTTTAACAATCTTGAATAGTATATCATACAGAAAAATTCTGCTCTCAATGGAAAGCCCCGCAGTTTTCTCTGCGGGGCTCTGTGAACTTGACATCCCTAGAAAATCCAGTCCGTCAATCTCCTTGTCTAACCTCTACTAAAACTGCCTGAACGACCCGCCGGTAGGCATACTCGCCCCAGAATTCCGCGAAGTCCTCACAGGTAAACAGGGTCAGCCAGTCTTTTTCTTTGTGCTCCATAACAGGATCAGTTACATAGGGAGATAGTAGCTGGGACGACTGCACCTGATAAATATAGACATTACCCCAGGCATGGATCCTGATCTCATCCCCATAGCTTAGCTTCTTGAGATCCACAAAGACACCCGGTTGATTATTTGCATTCCAGACATGACCAGTGATCACAGTATTCCCCACCCAGGTTGGGAAAGCTGAGCCCTCAAGGTAACCTGCTTGATTCCCCAGCCAGGAGACATCCCATTCCCCATTCACAGCGGGAACGCCCACAAGTGAGGTTTCCACATCAATCATGGGGATCTCCAAGACCATTCCGCCGATTTGCAGATAGGATCTGATGTCCGGCTGCTGCGGAAGTTCAGTCACCCGGTCTGGAGCAAACCCGGTATCCGGCAGAGGCAGCTTCCGGAGCGGGAAGTTGTTGTTGATGATCATGGGATCATCCGCTTCCAGATCAAAGGTTAAATAGAAGGTAGTACAGGCATTGGAGGTTAAGAATCCGGTGCTGCCGTCCTCCCCGTTTCCGAGGCTGACCGGTTCAGCTTGACCGGTGGGGTCAAAAGCGGGTGGATCGCTCTGTAAACAAGCCGTGCTCCAGGCATAGCGCGGAGGCAGATTCACCGTCATGGTATAGATCCCTGCCGTTCCATCAGTGAGGAACTGATAATAACCGCTGCTGCCATCTTCTACAATGGTGATAACTCCTGGTCCGGTGACGGCTACAGACCCACCGGAGACAATCTTTCCATTTCGCTCATCATAGAAATACCCGGATGGATCATAGTCCTGATAATCAGCAACCCCATCGCCGTCCCGGTCGCCATCCTGCTCCTGATTATCCATCATGCCATCACTATCGGAGTCATTTTCAGTTGCAGTACCCTGGATATGGAATGTGAAGGCTGATGTCAGATCATCGGTTTCTATGTTGATGACCGCTTCTCGCAAACCAGCCGCGGAGGGATCAAAGGCAATATCAAAGGTAGTTGAACTTCCGCTGGTCAATGGTGTACTGGGTTGATCCGTTACTGTGAAATCCCCGGCATGGGAACCGGTGATCTCCACCCGGGGAGAACCGGTCATCCTCAAATCAATTGAACCTTGATTGGTGATCGTAAATGTGCGGGTAACCGTGCCCGGGAAAAGGGAGGTATTTCCAAAATCGGTATGGTCTGTTGTACTCGGTGTGGTATCCCCGTTGGTGATTGACTGTCCGTTTCCGGAAGCTTCCATATTCGTCTCTTCAGAGACAGTGACCGTCACAACGGCTGAATCGGTTTCGCCATCATCATCTTCCACTGTATACTCAAAACTATCTGTTCCAAAGAAATTGGAATCCGGGGTATAGGTCACATCCGTATTGTTATTCGTTACAGAGCCATCTGAACCCTGGGTAACCGAGATTATCGTCAGTGTGTCTCCAGAATCGGCATCACTGTCATTGTCAAGAACATCAATGGTTATCGAGGTATCCTCAGGCGTACTCTCAGCATCATCCTGTGCTGCTGGAGGTGAATTGGAGATCGTGATGTTGTCTGTAAGTCCTGTACCAGCCAAGCCTTCCCCATCGACAGGACTGCAGTTGAGTTCGATGTCATCCCCTTTGGATAATTCACCGGAGGGCAGTGTACCGGATCCGCTGTAAGCACTGAGGTGAGATCCATTCCTGTACCACTCATACAGCACATTGGCCGGATCCCCTTCCGGGTCATCCCAGCCGGAGGAATTTGCAGTCAAATCCCCATCGCTATAAGCTGGATTGGGAGTCATCGTACATGAAGAGATGGATGGCGCGTCGTTGACTCCACTCACCATCACATAGGCATTGGCCGTATCCTGCCCACCGTGACCATCCGAAACTGTATATTCAAAACTGTCGTCATAACTGTCTCCGGTTCCGAGATATTCAAAGTTCCCATCGGGGTAATAGTCAAATGTACCATTTCCATTGTTGACCACGGTGCCAACGGTGCCCGTTGTATCAATTGATACCACTGTAAGGCTGTCCCCTGAATCCGGATCGGTGTCATTGGCAGACACCAGATTCGCCGTCCGGAAAGCGGTATCCTCATCCGTTCCGGCCGTAGTGTCATCAGCTGCGTTCGGTGCATCATTGGCACCAAGGATGGTCACCGTGACCAGGGCTGAATCCTGCTCGCCGCTGCCATCCTGAACGGTGTAGCCGAAGCTGTCGGTGATGCTATCTCCAACAGCCAGGGACTCATACTGCCCATTGGGATCATAGGTAAAGGTACCATCGCCGTTGTTCGTGACATCCCCGGTCGTCCCACTGGTATCAATGCTGACCACGGTCAGCGTGTCTGAGGTATCCGGATCGACATCATTGTCAGCCACCAGATCTGTGGTGGTGAAAGCTGTGTCTTCATCTGTGCTCACCTCATCATCATTGGCTGTGGGAGGATCATTGACACCGTTTACTGTGACTTCCACAGTAGCAGAAGGGCTGACCTCCGAGCCGTCATTTGCGGTGTAAGTAAAGTCTCCCTGAACAATCTCACTTTCACTCTCACCCAGGTACTCAAATTCACTGTTAGGATCAAAAGTGATCGTTCCCCCCGATTCCGACGACACACCCAGTGATGGTTGGGTCACAGAATAGGACAACCCGGTCCCTCCGCTGCAGTTGGCGGCGGTGGAACTGCTGCTGCCTTCCGTGGTGGAGATTGATACCGGGTTACAGGTGATGGTGCCGCTCAGTATCAAGGTGGAAAAATTCCAGCTGGTGGTATCGCCGATGCCGGCATAGGAATTTCCTGCGGGATCATCAAACGCCGTGGCATCTATTTGAACATAATAGGAGGAATCATACTCAAATGAATTATTGGGCTGAACGGTAATGGTTGCCGTTCCGCTGCCGCTGACCTGGGAGGTTGATGTGACAGACATACTCTCAAAAACCGTGTCATCCGAGTTGTAAATTTTGATTGTCCCAAACTATACATCTACAGGTTCGCTGAAGGTCAGGATCAGGTCATCATCGGCTGCTACATCTGCAGCCCCATCTACCGGTTTAGTGTTCAGCAAAGTCGGCGCGATGTTGTCTTCCACGGTGAATGTTGCACTGTCACCGCTGATGGCATTCCCCACAGCATCCTCCACGGATGACCCGATGGCCACATAGACCACCTGTTCGCTGGAAAAGTCTAAACTGGGATTGATGGTGATTACCTGTTTGGCCCCATCAATCGCGGCATCAAAAGAAATATCACTTCCAACCGCATCGGTATCTTTCAAAGTGATTAAGCTGTCGACGTTAATGCTGGTGATCTCAGAATCATCCAAGTTCCGAATCGGTTCATCAAAAGTCAGGGTAATGTTGGAATTCGCTGCTACATCCACAGCTCCATCGGAGGGATTGAATGTCAGCTGGGGTGGGGTGACATCGATAAACTCAGTCTCAAAATCCAGCGTCCGGGGATCAGCAATTCCCTGATAACTATTTCCATCCCCATCATCAAACGCTGTGCTGTCAATCAACACATAGTAGCCGGTAGAGGATGCTAATGGTCCGGTGATATCCACGGTGATGGTATCAGTCCCGCTTCCGGAAATTTGTCCTCCGGTGACATCAATGGACTCAAAGAGGCTGCCGTCATCCGTCAGACGGATTTCGACGGCTCCGGTTTCCGCGTCCACTGCTTCACTGAAGGTCAGCACCAGGTCGGTGTTGATATCGACATTGACAAGTCCATCCGAAGGAGCTGACGAGGACAGGGTTGGCAGATTTTCATCCGCAGACATAAAAGTTGCCCTGTCATCCGCCAGCGGGTTGTCAGCAGCATCCTCAATACTGGTACCCACGGCGACATAGATCTCACGATTGGACGGCAGCGGGCTGTCCGGATCGATGGTGACCACTTTTTTATCGCCATCAATAGTGGCATCAAAAGGGATATCCGTACCGCTGGCATTGTCATATTTCAAGGTAATATGATCATCGACATTCAAATCGGTCAGATCAAAATTATCAGAAGCCCGTCGGACAGCCTCACTGAAGGTAAGGATAATATCTGCCTCATTAGCAACAATAGTGGCCCCGTCCAGGGGGTTGAAAGTCACCGTGGGGGGGGTCTGGTCCGAGGTCCAGTTGAACTCGTCAGCAGCCTGGTTATCGTTCCCGGCTGCGTCCGCATAGCTCCCTGCCGGGATATTGACGGTCACCGGGCCATCAAAATCGGGCGTTAAAGTTGCCGTATACGTGCTTCCCCCTCCGCTGAAACCGCTCAGCGAGCCGTTGCTGACCACCACATCCCCGGCATCAAAATTCGTGGTGCTTTCCGAGCTAGAAAAGGTCAGCGACAGCGTGGAATCATTGCTGGTATCCCCGTCACTGACTTCAGCGGCAGAAATCGTCATGGTGGGAGGCGTGGTATCAATATCTATATACAGAGAAGGACTGGGATCGGAGACATCATGCCAGTATCCGTTCTCGAAGCGGGCATTGATATCATGGGTCCCTTCCGATAAAGCCTCTCCGACATTTAATGTTACTGTGACCTCCCCCGTAGTGCCCGCAGTCGGGCTGGTGGCAATCAACGTACTGCCATCATAGAGATTGACAAAGTCAATTTCATTCTGGGCGGTGTAGGTGACGGTAAAGCTCGGCGTATCATCACTGGTAAGATTGTCCGTACTGGAGATTCCCAGATCGCTGGCCGTCGTCAGATCCGGCTGCTGGGGAGGAATCGAAGGAGTTGATCCAGAACCAGGAGGGACAGAATCCTCTGGAACCACAGAAAAGATGATATATCCACCCATGGCAAATTGTTCCCCATCTCCATTGGGAACAACCGTCACTTCAGTAAAGGTCTCCTCCCGGTCATCAATCTCAGCGATAAAATGAGTGTCCGCATCAATAGTACTGGTGATATTACCCAGCAGTTCTGTAGTCGGCCCTAGACTTCCGCCGTCAAAAATTGTATAGATGGCAGTACCTTCCGCAGTACCGGACGGTATGGGATTCTCATCAGTGCAACAGGTACCCCAGTGATATGTCTGGGTCCCAAAAGCATTGACCTCCAGGGG
The DNA here is from genome assembly GCA_964603385.1 of uncultured Anaerolineales bacterium. GTDB lineage: Bacteria > Chloroflexota > Anaerolineae > Anaerolineales > UBA11858 > B10-G9. The sequence goes on from CAZRUS010000003.1 coordinate 129,541, forward strand.
GGTGGATTTGGTGCTATCCGTGAAGAATTCAAACTTGACCCCATTACTAACCGCTGTATTCCAATCTGGGGCGCTGACTGACCATTCATGATAATAGCCGGTTCCGTCTCTTTCATCATCAAAGATAATCCCGCTTCCCCCCATGGTCACTCGGACCCAGGCACTCCCACCGTTCCCATCAGGGACAGAGAATTCATTGGAAGACAGCGCGGAGTTAATATCCATTTCATAAAACACAGCTGTGTTGTTCGTGGAATCATTGACAATTTGTTTAAACCGACTTAATCCCTGCGCTAAATTCGTATCAAAAAAACTGGCCGGCTCCGCAAACCCAGGCGATATCGAACCCACAAAGGAAATCAATAGGGTGATCAGAATCGTCAGAACAAAGAAGGATTTCTTAAGCAGCACTTTTATCAAGCTCATCTTATTCACCTTTGCTGAAATTCAGCTGCCGCTTATGACGAGAAAACCACCCCGGCTGGAGGAAGCAGCTGTTTGATCTGATCGATTGTAAAGCCAATTCCTGTGCAGGTTTGTCTTCCCAACAAAATTTTGGGTTTCCTTTCGGTAATCTTTACAAGAAATTTACGCGGGGAGTCCTTGACGAGGTTTGACCCCGGGCATACAACCATCAGGCAAACAGGGGGGTGACTCCCAGGAGCTGATAAATATTCCTTCCAGATTACAGTTCACCCAAAAGAATGATCCATTGGCCAAAATTCATTCAGGATATATCCCCCCAAAAACTGTCTGTGCTAAAATCGGGTTAAATCGATATGCAGGAAGGGGAACCCTCATGTCCAGAAAAGAAAATATCCGCCCATCCGTGCTGGCCGGCCGCTGGTACCCAGCTGATCCCGAACAGCTGGCCCACTCCGTGGATAGCTACCTGCAGGAGGCAGAGCTTCCCGAACTTTCTGGAAAACTGATCGGGGTGGTTTCCCCGCATGCCGGACACCCATATTCCGGACCAGTCGCCGGGTACGCATTTTCTGCTCTGTCAAGGGAGCATCCGGAGATCGTGGTCGTCCTCTCCCCGCTGCACCGGCCTGCCGAGGGCGCTTTGCTCACCACTGCTCACCGGGCTTATCAGACCCCTTTGGGGGTGATCGAAGTTGCTGATGAGCTGCTGGAACAAGTCAGCCAGGGGCTCAAGGAACAGACCGGAAGCGGCTTGACCAGGATCGTCCACGATAGCGAGCACGCGGTGGAAATCCTGCTGCCCTTTCTGCAGCGGTCGCTACGCAACCCTTTCCGGCTGCTGCCCATCATGCTCCGGCAGCAGGACCCTGACCTGGCCAGAACCCTGGCTGCCGTACTCACAGAATCGTTGATCGGGAAAGATGCAATTTTGATCGCCAGCACCGATCTCTCCCATTTCTACAGCGCGCCGGAGGCAGAGGAGCTGGACCGGTCGATCATCGAGCGGATCATCGATCTGGACCCGGAGGGGATTTACCGCCTCGAAGAGCAGGGAAAAGGCTACGCCTGCGGCAAGGGGGGATTGGCCGCCGTGATCTGGGCCGCAAAAAACCTGGGTGCCAATCAGGCCGTTCACCTGAAGTATTCCCACTCGGGCGAAATCACCGGGGATACCTCCCGGGTAGTTGGCTACGAAGCCGCTGTTCTTCTCCAAAAGTGACTCTGACGTATGAATCCTTATGCTGATGTCGCCGTCAATGTGGCTCAGGTTGAAGGCAGCTATCACTATCACATCCCGGATTCTCTGCAAGGGCAGCTTTCTCCAGGTCAGCTGGTGATCGTCCCCTTCGGCTCTCAGACGGTGCAGGGAATCATCCTGGAAACCCTCTCTCAACCGGAAGTCCCTAAAACGAAAGATATTCTGAAGATTCTGGATCCCCTCCCGGTGGTCACCGGACACCAGATAGAACTGGCCCAGCACCTTTCCCGGACCACCCTCTCTCCCCTGGGCATCACCCTTCACGCCATGCTGCCCGGCGGGTTAAGCGTGAAAGCCGACATCGAATACCGGTTGAGCGAGCGCAGCCAGCAGCGGTTGGAAGCAGGCGACCCGGTGTACGAGGAACTTTCCTCGGCGCAGGAAACCTTGATAAAACTGCTGATGGAACGGGGGCCGCTGCGGGGCCGGCAGCTGCAGCGCTCTCTTCCTTACCAACACTGGCGGAAAACTGTCGGCGCCCTGGAGCGTCGGGGGGTGATCACCAGCCGCCCGATCCTGCAACCCCCCAGTGTGGGACCTAAAAAGGTTCGTTTTCTCAAGCTGACCGCAAGCGCGGAAGAGGTCGAAAGTCAGCTGGACAGCCTGGCTCGCTCCGGGTACCCGGATGCTCTGCAGCGCAGGCAGCAGATGGTCCGCAGGCTGCTCGCGGCCGGCCGGCCGCTGCGGGTCACCCGGCTCTACCGGGAAACCGGGGGAAACCTGAGCGACATCGAACAGCTGGAAAAAAGGGAGCTGGTCCGGATTGTGGAAAGAGAGGTCATCCGGGATCCTCTGGCAGATTTATCGGCTGGAGAGCCCCGCCCGGTGCGGTTGACCGCAGATCAGCAGGGGGTGTTCGATACCCTGGCAGCTGCTTTTAATGAGGGCCTCAGCAAGCCCCATTTGCTGTACGGCGTAACCGGCTCCGGGAAAACAGAAATTTACCTCCGGGCAGTTCAGAAAACTCTGGCTGCCGGCCGCCAGGCGCTGATTCTGGTCCCGGAAATTGCTCTCACCCCTCAAACCGTGCGCCGCTTTTACCGGCGCTTCCCGGATCAGGTGGGGGTACTCCATTCCCAACTCTCTGAAGGGGAGCGCTACGACACCTGGAGGCTGGCCAGAGAAGGGAAAATATCCATCATCGTTGGTCCGCGCAGCGCCCTGTTTACCCCCTTCCCAGAAATCGGGTTAATCGTGGTCGACGAATGCCATGACGATTCCTATTACCAGGCCGAGATCGCCCCCCGCTATCACGCAGTTCGAGCAGCCGCGGCGTACGCGGGGATAACCGGGGCTGTCTGCCTGATGGGCTCAGCGACGCCCAACGTGACCAGCACCTATCAAGCAGCCCGGGGAATGTGGATTCCGCTCTCCCTCCCCGAGCGCATCCTGGCCCATCAGGATACCATCCGTGCTCAAATTGCAGCCATCCAGGAGGACCCGGAGCAAACGCGCTACCAGACGCTGGAGGAAGGCGTCCAGATGGCAGAGCTTCCCGGGGTGCACATCGTCGATATGCGGGAGGAGCTCAAAGCGGGCAACCGCTCCATCTTCAGCATCCCCCTCCAGCAGGCTCTTGCCGATGTATTGGGAAGAAACCAGCAGGCGATTCTATTCCTTAACCGCCGGGGATCGGCTTCCTATGTGTTCTGCCGGGAGTGCGGTGAGGGCCTGCGCTGTCCCCGCTGCGACACCTCCCTGACCTACCACCGCAGCGAAGCCGCCCTGCGCTGCCACCACTGCGGTTACTCCCGGAAGATGCCCCGCCGCTGTCCCCGCTGCGGCAGTGAAAAAATCCGCCAGCTGGGTACGGGAACAGAAGAGGTGGAGAATGCCCTCCAGGCCCTGTTCCCGGCGGTCAGAACGCTGCGCTGGGACCGGGATACCACCCGGAAAAAGGGCGCCCACTGGGAGATCATGGATAGGTTTTCCGCGCAGGGGGCCGATATCCTAATCGGCACGCAGATGCTGGCCAAAGGGCTGGATCTGCCCCTGGTCACTCTGGTCGGCGTGGTGCTGGCTGACATGGGGCTGCACCTGCCCGACTACCGGACCAATGAGCGGACCTTTCAGATTCTTACCCAGGTGGCCGGCAGGGCAGGACGAAGTCCTCTCGGCGGTGAGGTTATCCTGCAGACTTTCCAGCCCGATCATTATGTCATTCAAACTGCCTCCCGCCATGATTATCGGGACTTTTACGCCCGGGAAATTGCCTACCGGCGCGAATTGAGATACCCCCCGTTCCAGAATCTGGCCCGCCTGGTCATCCAAAAGACAGGCCGTGATGAAGTAAAGTCCGCCGCCGCTGACCTGGCCCGCTCCCTGAACAGTTATCTGAAGCGGGAAGGATATCGGGCGACCGAGATGGTCGGGCCGGTGCCCTGCTATTTTTCCCGTCTCCGGGGGCAGTACCGCTGGCAGATCATCCTCCGCGGACCGAACCCGGCTGCCATCCTGCGGGAGCACCCCCCTCCGCGGGATTGGATCATCGAAATCAATCCCCCCTCACTGCTTTAAAAGGACAGGGACCGGGTGCATACTGCCCCGGCCCCCGGGATCAGCCAGCAGGATTCTCAGGCTGATCAGCAGTTTCTGTTTCTGCTGGGCTATAACCAGCCGCGGAGCTCCATAGCTTTGACCACTTTCTCAATAGCCACCATATAAGCGGCATCCCGCATGTAGACATCCTCATTAGCTGCCATCGCGGCCACATCCTGGAAAGCCTTGGTCATTTTTTCATCGAGCTTGCTGATCACTTCCTCGTGGGACCAGTAATAATTCATGTCGTTCTGCACCCCTTCAAAATAGGACACGGTCACCCCACCAGCATTACAGAGGAAATCCGGAATCAAGAACACGCCCTTATCCTTGAGAATTTGATCGGCTTCCGGCGTGGTCGGACCGTTAGCGCCCTCGGCAATGATCTTCACCCGATCGTCCATCTGAGTAACGGTCTCCTGATTGATCTGACCTTCCAGCGCTGCCGGGATCAGGATATCCGCTTCCTTGCTGATCCAGGCCTGGCCATCCTCGAGCACATACCCGGCTTCCTGGGCTTTTTCCTTGTCAATCGTTCCGTAGGTGTTGGTAATGCTCTGCAGGAACTTCGGGTCCACTCCCTCAGGATGAGATATTGTATAGGCCTGCTGATCCTGGTTATCCCAGCAGGAGACACAGGCGACCTTCCCGCCCAGGAAGTCCACCAATCCAATCGCGGCGTACTGGGCCACATTGCCAAATCCCTGAATGGCGGCGACCGAGTCCTTCGGGTCAATACCCAAATGGGCGAGGGCTTCCCGCACCGTGTAAATCACGCCAAATCCAGTGGCCTCCGTCCTGCCCAAGGACCCCCCTCCGCCAACCGGTTTTCCGGTGATCACCCCGGGAGTATAGGAACCCACCAGCTTAGAATATTCATCCATCATCCAGCCCATCATGCGCGGGTTGGTGCCCACATCTGGAGCGGGGACATCCTGGCGGGGGCCGATGTTGAGATGAATAGCGTCAATCCAGCCCCGGCAGAGCCGCTCCTGTTCGGTGATTGACAGGGTTGCTGTGTCCACAGCCACGCCGCCCTTCCCACCGCCGAGAGGAATATCCGCTACCGCACATTTCCAGGTCATCCACATGGCCAGAGCCCGGACGGTGTCCGCGGTCTCAGAAGGGTGAAATCGAATTCCCCCCTTAGAAGGACCGCGGGCATCATTATGCTGCACCCGGTAGCCGTAAAAAACCCGGATTGTGCCGTCATCCATTCGGACGGGAATCTGGAATTTAAACTCCCGCTGAGGGCAGCGCAGCAGCGCACTCACCTGGGGATCCAGGTCGAGCAGATCCGCCACATGGTCGAACTGTGCTTGAGCCATCTTATAGGCGTTAATCGGTTCAGTCATCATTCAATCTCCTTCCCTGCTGCATCAGCAGGGAAATCATGCTTGTCTTGTTGGCATCCAAGGGGTCCGCAGGGAAAAGACCCCTGTCAGCCGTCGTAATGATCTGGAACATCCCTGCAGGCAGCCGCTCCAGAAAACCCCTCATCCGTGATATCGGTTGACAAAACGGTAGATTCTTTCCATTGCCTGCTCAATTTTATGATAAGCAGTCGCGTATGAACAGCGGACAAACCCGGCACCGCCGGCACCAAACGCCGAACCGGGAACCACAGCTACCTCTTCCTCTTCCAGCAGGCGTCTGGCGAACGACCGGTCATCCATCCCCTCCAGGGTAATTTTTGGGAAGGCATAAAAGGCCCCGTGAGGCTCAAAGGTGGTCAGTCCAATTTCATTCAGGGCCGAAACGATCAGCTGCCGGCGGCGGTCATATTTCAAACGCATCTCCTCGGCATCGGCCATACCCTCGGTCAGCGCGGTCAGGGCGGCCAGCTGGGACATCGTGGGAGCAGACATAATGGTATATTGGTGAATCCGCAGCAGCCCCTGGAGAACATCCCTCGGCGCAGCGGCATACCCCACCCGCCAGCCGGTCATGGCGTGACTTTTGGAAAACCCCCCCAGCGTGATCGTCCTCTCCTTCATGCCCGGCAGAGAGGCAAAACAGACATGCTCCACGTCGTAGACCAGGTTTTCGTAGATTTCATCCGATATGACCACCAAATCATGTTTCCTGGCAATCTCAGCAACTTCCTGCAGCGCTTCCCGGGAAGCAACTGCGCCGGTGGGATTGCTGGGAAAAGCGATCAAGATTGCCTTGGTATTCGGCGTGACTGCTCTGGCGATTTTTTCCGGATCCGGCTGAAACCCGTCTTCCAATGTACCGGGGATTTCCACCGGTACGCCTCCAGCCAGGATAACTTCTGCTTGATAGGAAACAAAGCAGGGAGAGGGAATGATCACCTCCTGACCGGGTTCAATTACCGCTGTGAGCGCCAGATACAGGGCTTCCGAGACCCCCACAGTCACAATGATCTCATTGGACGGATGATAGTCAACGTGGTATTTGGCATTGAGATATTCGGCAATGGCTTGGCGAAGCTCAAAGATGCCCGCGTTGGAAGTATAGTGAGTTTCTCCTTCCCGCAGCGCTTCCATTCCAGCCTCGAGGATGGGCCTGGGGGTGACAAAATCCGGCTCTCCGATTCCCAGAGAGATGACATTCTCCCTGGTGGAGACGATATCAAAGAACTCCCGGATCCCCGAGGGCTGTAATTCAGCTACCTTTTTGGCCAGAAATCTCTCGCCCATCCCTGCTCCTTTGCTGCCTGCTTTCAGTGACCTGATCTCAAATTTCAATCGAGGAATGATCACCGAGGTTAACGGAGGAGGCTCCTCCTTTTACACTGGTATGCTGGCCAATCAGGGAGTTCCTGAGGATGACATCCTCGACAAGGGCTTCCCGTTCGACAATTGAATTCTGGATCACACTGCCAATGACCTGACAGCCGGCCTCAACGGCGGTATGAGGACCCAGCACAGATGCCTCAATATTTGCTTCCGGATGAATATACACCGGCGGGATAATCCGCACCCCCATGCGCTTGGCCGCTTTTTCAGAATTATCATAGCCGTGTTCCAGAAGGTATCGATTGGTCGCCAGAACGGCTTCTGGTGTGCCGGCATCCAGCCAGGTGCTGACCTTATGGGTGCGCATCTTGGAGTCGAACTCATCCAGCATGATATTGATGGCATCCGCCAGGAAGTATTCCCCTTTAAAAATCACCTCCCGGTCCATCTGAGTTTCAATCGCCTGGATAAGTTTCTGGCCTTCCTGGAAAAAATAAAACCCAACCAGAGCCAGATTATTATCGAGTGCTTTGGGTTTCTCAATCAACCGGGTGACCCAATCATCATCACCCACTTCCGCTACACCAAACCGCCGGGGATCAGGAACCGGTTTCACCCAGGCCACAATATCGGATTCCTCCTCTGCCAAAAATGAGAGTTCTGTCTCCAGCAGGGTATCGGCAAATACCATCAACATGGGACCGTCGATGTACTCCCTGGCCAGGTAAATGGCATGGGATTGCCCTTTCATTTCCTCCTGAACGACAAAATGGACCGTCAGATCCGGATATTCCTGGTCCATAAACTGGCGAATCTTCTCCCCCAGATAGCCAACGATAAAGACATACTCGACCTGAAAAGTTTCAGGTAAGGTTGAAAATGTGTCCAGAACATGCGCAATGACCGTTTTTCCAGCCAGACTGATCAGTTGTTTTGGCCTGCTCCAGGTTTGAGGACGCAGACGTTTTCCATATCCCGCCATGGGGATGACTACTTTTAGTTTCTTATCCATGTTTCTCCCCTTCTCCTTCTTCTTTTTGTGGATGAGTATTATAACGGAGATACCAGAGGGAAGAAACTGACAAATGGCTTAACCATGCAGTCTAAACTCCAGCAGCGTGAAACCAAAAAACGGAAGGAGGGGTTTCATCCCGGGCTCATCAGCAGAAATCAGCTGCGCTTTCTCAGAGCTTGCTTTCCAGTTCAGCCAGCGTTTCTTCCATTAACCTCACTGCCGGTTCCAGGGTGTCCACATCAAAAGCAAACTTCGCTCCCGACGTTTGATAAAGCGCCGGCAGATCGGCAGTTCCGCCCAGGGCCAGCGCCCGTCGATAGCTCCTCAGCGCTTCCTGGAGGTCCCGCTGGGCGTTTTGCCAGATCTGGACTGCCCCCAGCTGAGAGAGCCCATATTCAATGTAATAAAACGGGGCCCGGTGAATGTGCAGCTTGCGCTGCCAGCCGGTTGCTTTGACCTGATCATGGCCGCTCCAGTCAATCCCCGGCATATATAAATCCACCAGCTCGCTCCATTTCTGGCTGCAGGCCTCCGGGGCAGATGCCTGGGCATGATGTTGATACACCCAATGCTGGAAAGCAACCACAACGGCCATATAAGGCCAAAAGACCAGTTTTCCCTCCAGGTGCTGAAGGCGAGATCTGGCTGCATCCCGGGGGGAGAGGAACCCACCCGCATCTTTCTCCAGATAGGAGGATGCCAGCAGCTCCATGGCGGTGGAAGCGACCTCGTTAAACTCCATCCCGGCTCGCCATTGATGATGATAGGGGAGCTGGGAGCGTTCAAAAACATGAAAAGCATGTCCGCTCTCATGAAAAAGCACCCTGATGTCACTGGAAAGTCCCACCGCGTTCATAAAGATGAAGGGTTTTCCCTCCGTGGCGAAGGAAGTGCAAAACGCACCGGGCCCTTTTCCCTTCCGGCTCATTAAATCAAGCAGGTCCTCCTCCTGCATGATCTGAAAATATTTCCCCAGCTGAGGATCGAGCAGCATGAAGATCTTCGCCACCCGGGAGATAAATTCCCCTTCCCTTTCAAATACCTCCACGGAGGGCAGAAGGAAGGGTGTTTGATTATCCAGTAAATCCCAGGGTCGAAGCTGCTCAAAGCCGATCCTGGCTGCATAGCGCTGATAGACACGGGTCGCCGCCGGGACAACCACCTGGCGAACTGCTTCCAGGAATGTCAGGCTGTCCTCTGGCGCGTAAGCCATGCGGAGCCGCTTCTGCCAGCTGTATTCCCGGAAATCTTGCTTTCCAGCGTTCTCAGCCAGCTGTTTACGAACAGCCATCAGCTGCTCCCAGAGTTGATTGATCTCCTCCTGATCGGCCAGCTGACGGCGAGAGAGCTGCTCCCAGATGCGCTCCCTGACACCGCGGTCGGGCGTTTGCATCGTTCGTTTTATCTGGGCCAGGGTGAGTTCTTCCCCCTGCCATTCCACCGTTTGCCCGCCCATAATTTTGCTGTACTGCGATCCCAGTTTTTGCTCCTCGGTAAGCAGCGGGAGGTTTTCCTCGCGGAACAGATCCGCTTCCAGAGCCATCTTTTTTAAGGGCAGCTCCATCCCCTCCGGCTGAAACCCGCTGCTGAGCAGTTTTTCTTTCAGCTGTTGATCGGCTTCTTCCAGCCCCGGATAGACATCCGCCAGAAAACCCAGATAGCGGCGTTCAGCCTTTTCATCGGTGGTGTCAAGCTGGTAAGCCAGCTGCAGCCGGGCGTAGGTTTCATCAACTAATTTCCGGAGTGTAGACCAATCATCCATCCAGGTTTCCAGGGATTCTTGGGACAGGGATCTCTCCTGGAGGGAATGATAGTAAGGCAGAATCTGCTCCAACTTGAGGGACTGAAGTTCGTGGAAATCGGGAAAATTCATAGCAAGCGTCCTTTTTGATGGAGGGGATGATCCCGCAGGACCCCCCATTATCAATCCGCGGAGAGCGCAAAGTCAGAGGAAGGAACCTGTTGATCAGCGCAGGAATGGCTTCTTCTCCCCAGAATAAATTGACGGGTTCACAGCTGAACATGGAATAGCTGGATAACCCCACAGCAGCCCGGGAATCAGCAAGGTCGGGGGAATGGATGTCAATGGGCCTGCAGAGCCGGCCAGGTGATCATGGATCCAATCTGCAGGCTGCTGCAACAGGTATCCACACCAATATCCAGCGGGATTTCGCACAGCCCCCAAAAGGGGGTCTCCTTTGCCAATCCAATGCCGAAGGACTGCTGATCCTAACAGCAGCAATTCTTCCACCTGTTTCCTACACTGATGAGTGTCACAAGGAGCGGCTGCAGAAGATATCATTTCGGTCAGCTGTCTCCCCAGTCCTGTGTATACCAGAGCAGGTATTCTTCCAAATGCGCTTTCCAGTACTCATCAGTGTGGGTGCCGGGGTTGAGGTGCCACTCATAGACCGCTCCCAGGTCAGCCAGCTGTGCTTCCAGTTCCCTGGCTTCTTCCAAATGCTGATCATCCGCTCCGATATCCAGATAGAGCGCCGGGGCGAGAGGATCCGGGATGCCATCCAGCCAGCCTGGGAGCCGGTTGAGATCTCCTCGAAACAGGGGAGCGCTGTGGGCCCCGATGTACGCAAAACTGCTCCAGTGAAGCAGGCCCAATCTGACTGCCCAATTCCCTCCCCGGGAGAGGCCTCCAACAGCCCGGTGGCTCCGCTTTGCCCTGGTGGCATAATGACTGTCCACCCAGGGGAGCAAATCTTTGATCAGCTGTTCTCCAAAAGGGTTCTCTGCCGGATGATAAAAAGTAGGCTCCCGGGGCATGATAATAATCAGGGGGGGGATCTCCCCACTGGCAATCAGCCGATCAGCCGCCTCAGGAATTCCCAGATCATCCCACTGCTGATCACTCGCTGCAGCTCCGTGCAGCAGGTAAAGTGATGGCAAACCGAAAGCATCCCCTGCTTGATAACAGGGAGGCAGATAGATCCTCCCCTCGACCGGCGATTGATCCCGGGGAGAGGTAAAACTGTACAGGATAACAGACCCGGACCGAGACCGGCAGGGCTCAGGGTCTCCGCCCGCTTCCTCAACCCCGCTCTCTTCAGAAAGAAGCTCACCCACTTCTGCCTGGGAAGTGGTTTCGGCGGTATCGTTTGTGGTGGGAGGGAACGGTTCGAACCCTGCTGGAGCCGTCACCTCTGGCTGGAGAGTGGAAAGATCAGCAGGGGAACAGCCGGCACTGAACAGGCTGATCGCGGCAGCGCTGAGGCCGAGAATCCACTTTGGCACCGTTATCCTCCGTCAGATTCTCCCTCGGGAGGCTGCTGATCCTCACCCGTGCCCTCGGGGTGTTCAGCCCTTTCCGGAGCGGGTTCTTCCATCTGGATTTTCCCCCGCAGATAGGCGCCTTCTTCTGTAGAGAAGCGCACCGCGGTGACATCTCCCCACACCCGTCCTGTACTGCGGATCTCCACCCGGTCTGCTTTGATATCGCTGCGCACCGATCCAGCAACGATGACGACATCAGCGGAAATCAGGTCGCTCTCCAGGCGCCCTTTGGGATCAACCACCACCATCCCCTTGAGATTAATTTTGCCTTCAAAAAGGCCTTCAATACGCACCCCCCCCTGCCCGCTCAATTCTCCTTTCCAGCTGGTGTCCGCCCCCAGAATCGAGGTCACCCGGGTCTGAGGTGGAGAGGATTCCAGTTCAGGGGTTGGTTGATCTTTTTTTCGAAACATATCTCCTCCCGGTGAATATGGGGAGAGCGGCCTCAGGAGTACCCTCTCCCATCCAGTACAAACCGCCAGGGAATGCTTTTCCAGGGTTCAGGAACTGAGTTTAAACCGATCCGGGGAGTTTCCAGAATCTGCATTGACCCGCTGGGGGACACAAATTCTACAAAGAGATCAGCATCCGGATGGCAGATGTTCTTGCCGTTGAATTTCCCGTCAATGGCCAGCGCCTGACAGACCTTTGCCGGTCCATCCAGCCAGCGCTGCCGAGGTTGTCCGGACCTTCTCCGGGCAATGATCTCCTGCCCTTCCTCAGCAATTAACCCCCGGATCAGCACAGCACCGGGCCGATCCGGTTTTTCTGTGACAAAATTCAACAGCCAGTGCATCCCATAAACAAAATACACATAGGCATGTCCCGGCGGACCATACATCACCTCGGTCCGGGGAGTCCGGCCGGCTTTACAGTGGCAGCCTTGGTCTTCCTCTCCGCGGTATGCCTCCGTTTCTGCGATGATCCCGGAAATCCGCCGACCCCGGTCCATCCTGACCAACCGCATGCCCAGCAGTTCCCGGGACACCACCAGCGTGTCGCGGGAGAAAAAGCTCTGTTCCAGTCTCTTTTTCGCGTTCTCCATCAATCGGAAACTGCCTGTCTTCTCCCAGCTGGTCCTCAGTATGAGGGGGGGCTGATCGTTTAACCCTGAAATATCTCAGGAGTTTTCAGCCTGGTAGCGCGGATCCCGCTCCAGGGTCAGCTGGAGTCCTTCTTCCAGCGCTGTGCGCGCCTTATATCCCAGCAGATTTCTTGCCTTGGTGACATCCGCGCACATTCGCTTTACGCCCCCCTTGGCTTTCGGATTATGGATCACTCCAGCTTCCGCTCCGCTGACCTCAAGGACTTTTTCCGCCAGGTCGATCACGCTGATTTCCCGACCGCTGCCCACATTGATAATCTCCCCATCGACATCTCCAGCCGTTCCTGCCGCTGTCAGCGCCCGGATGACATCATCGACAAAGACATAATCCCTGGTCTGGCTGCCGCTGTTGTGAATAACAATAGTGCCTTGCTGGACAGCCTGCTTGAGGAAATTGGCAATCACCGGTGGGTGTGCAGATGGAAGATGCTGACCGGGACCGTAAGCGTTAAAAATGCGCAGGGTGACCGTTTCGATTCCCCACAGCTGGCCGATCGTCTTCACGTAATGTTCGGCAGCTATTTTGGATACCGCATAGGGTGAATCCGGAGAAGGCCGGAGGCTTTCCTGAAGCGGCTGTGTCTCCTGCTCTCCATAAACCGCCCCGGAAGAGGTAAAGACCACCCGCTCTACTCCCACATCCCGCATTGCTTCCATCAAACTGACCGTGCCGCCAACATTGGTCTGATTGTATTCCCGGGGATAAAGAATCGACTCCTGGACTGCCACTCTGGCTGCCAGATGGAACACACATTCCACATCCTGCAGCAGCGACCACAAGGTCGGACGGTCCATGATGTCTCCCTGTGTGAACTCGACCTCGGGATGCACCGCCTGCTCCCGGCCGGTGGAGAGATCATCAATTCCCAGCACCTGGTGTCCAGCCTGGATCAGCTGTTTCCCCAGTGCCGCGCCTAAAAATCCGGCTGCTCCTGTGATCAATACTTTCATAGTTGATTAGATCCGTTTTCAATCAGGCTCAGCAATTATAGCATGACCCGGCCGTTTCTCCCCCCACTGCTGATAGGATTAAGAGCATACTTAACCGCCGGTAGTCCCAGGAGGGAAAGTCTAGTAAAATATAACTCTCATGTACTGATTGGTTTCCCACCTCTCTCGACCCCACTCCGCCGTGTTATGCTCTCCGGAGGACACAGTTCAGCAAAGCAGCAAAGGATTTTCCAGATGATGCTACCAACCCTCCTATCCAGAACCCGACGCAATCATGGACTGGAACATGCCACCCTCAATATCCTGGCCAAAAAATACCCCGGCCGCCTGTTTGCGGGACATTCCGACATGAAAGGCTTCTGGATCCTGGGGGAGATCTCCACCGAGGAGCTCACAGCTGTGGTTCTGGAAGCTCTTGATCTGCTCCGCCAGGGGAAAAAACACCTGGCCATCCACCGCAACTGCGGTACTAATTTGCTCACCTCGGGACTGCTGGCCGGACTGGCTGGAGCCGCCGGGATGTCCGGTGCAGGCAGGTCCTACCGTGAAAAATTGGAGCGAATCCCGTTGATCACCATGCTGGGAATGCTGGCGCTGGTGCTTGCCCGCTATCTGGGCCCTTACCTGCAGAAGCACGTCACCACCAGCGGCAACCCGGGGACCCTGCAGGTCAGGCAGGTGCTGGCCCAACCCATTCAGCAAACCACCGTTCATAGAATTCAGACCCTGGGGTAATATGAATCAGGAATCACCTACCATCTACTTGTTGTACGGAGAAGATGAGTTCGCCATCCGTTCATTTCTGGAGCAGCGGCTGAAGCCGAAAATGGGGGATCTGACCAACGCCGCCATGGATATCACCACCCTCGACGGCCAATCACAATCTCTGGAATCCGTCCAGGCAGAAACCCATGCTGTTCCCTTTCTCTCCGAGCGCCGTATGGTGATTCTGCACAACCCGCTCTCCCTGGGCAAAGGATCAAAAAAACGGGAAAAGCTTCTCTCTATGCTGGAATCCATCCCCCCCTCCACAGCCTGTATTCTGGTTGTGGACAGGAATCTGGATGGGGACCACTGGCTTCTTAAATGGGTCAATCAGCATCCCCAAACTACCTGGAGCCGGTCCTTCCAGATCCCCCAGGGGCAGGCCATGAACGACTGGATTGGCAAGAAAGCAGCAGAGATGGGAGGAGAATTTACCCGGGAAGCCGCTCAGCTGCTGGCCAGCTACGTCAATGAGGATCCCCGGCTGGCGGCCAAAGAAACGGAAAAGCTGCTTTTTTATGTCGATTTTTCCCGACCGGTGACAGAAAAAGATGTCCATAAGCTCACGCCTGACGTCCGGCAGGGTGATGTCTTTGATATGGTTGATGCCATCGGATTCGGTGATGGATCCACGGCTATGAAAATGATGCACCGGCTGCTGGAAGAGTCCGATCCGCTTCCGCTCTTCGGGATGATCGTCCGCCAATTTCGCCTGCTGATCCAGGTCCGGGAGCAGCTCAATGAACACCCCGACCGCGATCATTACGCGATCGCCCGCAAGCTAAACCAGCATCCTTTTCCTATCAAAAAAATCATCCCCCAGGCCAGACAGTTCAACCTCGACCAGCTGACCGTCATCTATCATCAGCTGTCCGAGATTGATGGGGCAATGAAAAATGGCCAGCTGGAGCCTGAACTGGCGCTGGATGTGCTGGTGGCCTCGCTGACCAAATAAATACTCAAGGACCCTTATGATCACACCCGTAGACACCTACACCCTGAAGAACGGTTTACAGGTAAAGCTGAAAGAGATCCACACCGCCCCCATTATCAGCCACTGGGTCTGGTATCGGGTTGGATCCCGGGATGAAACTACCGGAAAGACAGGAATTTCCCACTGGGTGGAGCACCTGCAGTTCAAGGGTACACCCCAGTATCCAGCCGATGTTCTGGAAAAGTCCATCAGCCGCACCGGCGGCGTCTGGAATGCCCTCACCTACCTGGACTGGACCACTTATTACGAGACCATGCCCGCCGATAAAATCGATCTGGCCCTGGCGCTGGAAGCGGACCGGATGGTCAACAGCATATTTGATCCTCAGGAAGTGGAATCGGAGCGCACCGTGGTGATCTCGGAAAGGCAGGGGCGAGAAAACAGTCCCGGCTTTCTGCTCCGGGAAGCCCTCCGGGCTGCTGCTTTCCGCGTTCACCCCTATCACCACGAAATTTTAGGAGACCTGGCCGATTTAGAGACCCTTACCAGAGATGATCTCTACCAGCACTACCGCAGCTATTACACACCTCAGAATGCGTTGATCACCGTAGCCGGTGATTTTGATCAAGAAGCCATGCTGGCGAAAATCGAATCCCTTTTTGAAGATCTCCCCTCAGGTGATCCTCCCCCCCGGCTGCAGCGGCAGGAACCGGTCCAGAGAGGGGAACACCAGCTGACAGTTCACGGTCCGGGCGACACAGTGATCGCCAACGTCGCTTACCATACCCCCCCTGCTTCCCATGATGACTTTTTCCCCCTCTTGATCCTGGACAGCCTGCTCAGCGGACCGCAGGGGTTGAATATGTTCGGCGGTGGCGGAGTGTCCAATAAAACTTCCCGGCTGTATTCCCGGATGGTTGAAAAAGAGCAAGCTGCTGTTCACGTCCAGGGCGGTTTGCCGGCCACCATAGATCCCTTCCTGTACACCATCCAGTTCATCCTCCATCCCCGGTCAACTCAGGAAAAAGCCCTGACCGTTCTGGACGAGGAGATCAAACGCCTGCAGGATGCCCCCCCACCGGTCGAAGAGATCCAGCGGGCGGCGAAACAGACCCGGGCTCTGTTTGCCTACGGTGATGAAAGCATTACCAATCAAGCCTTCTGGATGGGTTTTTCAGAAATGTTTGCCAGCTATGACTGGGTGGTCAACTATCTGGACAACCTGGCTGCGGTCTCCCCAGAGGACGTCCAGCAGGCCGCTCAGACGTATCTTGTGCCCCGCAACCGCCTGGTGGCAACCTATCTGCCGCATCAGAAAGGAACCCGAACAGTATGAAAGAGAACCGCTTTGCCTCCCTGAACCCTTCCAGCCTGCCGGGCCCGGAGGACATCATCCGTCACCCTCTGGAGAACGGCATCATCGCTTTGATTCGGCCCAACCCAAATTCTATGACGGTAGCGATGGCCGGCTATCTTCCCGCCGGAGGGCTTTACGAGCCCGAGGAAAAGCTGGGGCTGGCCAACTTTACTGCGGAAGCTTTAATGCGGGGAACCAGCCGCCGCACCTTTGAAGACATCTATGAGGGCCTGGAATCCATGGGAGCCAGCCTGAGCTTCAGCGGGGGTACCCACACAGCCGGGTTCGCCGGAAAATCACTGGCCAATGATCTGGAAACGCTGCTGGATATCCTCGCTGACACTTTAAGAAACCCGGTATTCCCAGAGATGGACCTGGAAAAACTCCGCCATCAATTCCTGATCGGACTGGACCTGCGGTCTCAAGATACCAGTGAAATGGCCTCGCTGACATTCGATCAGGTTGTCTTTGCGAACCATCCCTACCGGCATCCTGAGGACGGCTACCCGGAAACGGTCTCCGCCGTCACCCGGGAAGACCTGGTTCATTTTCATGACCTGCACTACGGACCGGAGGGAACGGTCATCGCCCTGGCCGGGGCAGTTCAGCCTCAGGCTGTGATCGATACGCTGGAGAGAATCCTTGGCGACTGGCAGAATCCCCGGCAGCCGGAGATCAGGGAAGTCCCCGATGCCGATCCGCTGAAAGAACGGATCCGTAAGCATCATGTCATCGAGGAGAAAAGTCAGACGGACATCGTTATGGGTTCGATAGGCCCTTCCAGACAGTCGCCGGCCTACATGCCTGCCAGGCTGGGAAACAGTGTGCTGGGGCAGTTCGGCATGATGGGACGAATCGGTGAAGCCGTCCGCAATCGGGCAGGGTACGCCTATTATGCATACAGTTCGATCAGCAGCAGCATCGGACCGGGCACCTGGACAGTGTCCGCGGGTGTTGATCCCAAAAATCTGGATCAGGCCATTGATCTCATCCAGGGCGAAATCGAGCGCTTCGTGCAGGAGCCGGTGGCAGAAGATGAGCTCAGCGACAGTCAGAGCAGCTATATTGGCAAGCTCCCGCTTGCCCTGGAATCCAATGCCGGTGTGGCCGGTTCCCTGCTCAACATCGAACGCCATCAACTGGGCCTGGATTATTTCCAGCGCTACGAGCAGACCATCCGGGAGGTCACCTCCCAGGACATACTGGAGACAGCCAGACAATATCTAGATCCTAAGCGGCTGGCGATCGCCACAGCGGGGCCAAAGCGATGAACCTTTCTACGGGAATTGACCTGATTGAAATTGAACGGATTGCCCAGACACTGGAACACTACGGCGACCGCTTCCTGGAGCGGGTTTTCACGCCAGAAGAGATCCGCCAGGCGGGCAATAAAGCACCGGAGTTGGCCGTTCGATTTGCTGCCAAGGAGGCCGCCTCGAAAGCTTTGGGCACCGGGATCGGCCCGGTTTCCTGGAAAGAGCTGGAGACCTGGAACGCCCGCTCCGGGAAGCCAAACCTGCGGCTGCACGGCAGAGCCGCTCAAATCGCCTCCCTGCAGGGCTACACCAGCTGGTCAGTCAGCCTGAGCCATTCCCGGGGGATGGCAGTGGCCGTGGTGGTCTGCATCGGGGAATAAGGGAACAGAATCATCCATCGCTGTTGTGCAAATCCTTTTCATCCCCTGCGGCTGCTCTCGAGATCCAGCTCCCAATTCTTACGATGAGAGCGATCATCCCCAACGTCCTCTTCCCGCTCTCAAACAATCAGCGGGGTTCGAAGCAATCCCCCCCGGGCCTTTCCCCCCCACCTCAGAAGAGCGCCCCTGCGCTCTGAAGGACTCTCCCGCAGGCTGGAATTCTCTGCGGCGGACCGGATCCATCCCGATAGATCAGGGTATGATCACCAAGGACGGGCCGCTGCCACCGGCGCCTCACGGGCCGGCGGATTGGTTCGAGCCTGCCTCCAATTGAAGTTTCTTCCGGAAGACGGCGTTAAAACGAAGAATACCCCCAAAGGAGCCCAGCGAAAGAATCAACAAGCCTGCGGGCGCATAGGCGGCGAACAGACCGACGAAGGTGGCCAGCTGATCCTGTAAATCGGGGAAACTGGTCAGCAGGTTGATGATATTCAACCCATTCCAGACCCCGTGGAGCACAACGGCGGAAAAGTAAGCCGAACCCAGCCGCAGGAAGCGGGATTTTGACCACGCGGAAGCCAACCCCCAACCGACCAGACCACTGGTGAGAATATGAACCGCAGTGGTGCCGATCCTAGAAATGATCACCCCTGTCCATACCTCAGTATTGGCTCCAATGGTCAGATTCTCAAAAAGAGCATACCCCGCTCCTCCCAACCCGCCCAGCAGGAAGCCCTCCCAGGGGGAGAGATCGCGGTCCAGCAGCAGCCAAACCCCGATCGGCTTGATCAACTCCTCTACGACTGGAATCAACACAGCGACATAGACGAAGATCGTCCCCAGCACTCCAGGTCTGATCAGGTATTTCCCTGCGATGCGCTCCAGAATGGGCGGGGAGACCGCGGACTGAGGCAGTCTGTTCAGCAGGGCATTAATTTCAGCCAGCAGCTCCGGTTGAGTCTGCAGATACACCAGCCAGATGAGGATGATCAACAGCAGCAGGGCAAACTCCAGGACCAGGGCCAGCAGGGGAGCCAGAGCCAACCCGCTGCCAAATACCCCCCAGAAGCGCTGCGCTGACCCGGGGGGAAGGTTTCTGCGCAGCAGCTGAAGCATCCACAGAACAACGGCCGCGTTGGCCAGCAAATGGACCAGAATAAACAGAACCAATCCCAGTGTGGACGCAGTGGAAAGATAATAACCAGCCGCAATCAGCGGGGGCACAGCCAGCAGCAGCCACCAGCTGTTGAAAGAAAAAACAACTGAACGCTGCTCCTTTCCCAGCAGGGATTTTCCGGAGGTGAACGCGGAGGGGATCAGGAGCAGCCCAACAAACCCGATGCCGGCCAAAAACAAATAGGATGAAGTTATCTGGTCGCGCGGGATGGGTACTTCTGCCAGCAGATCACCGGCAAAGACCATCAAAAAGCCAAAGAAACTGATCAACAGAGAAAACACAACAGTCAGACTGCTGAATAGAAACTGGCCGGCCGACCGCCAGTCAAACCTGTCCTGTTCTGCCATCCCTCCTCCTGGAAAAATTACGGGACAGCCGAAGCTGTCCCGCAGTGGATCTGATTATTGTTCCTCAATGCGAACATCGAGCAGCAGGTCGCCCGGAGGCAGCTCCCCACCCGCCTGGGGATCCCGAGGCGTGAGGTTTTCGGCAACCGCCATGCCTTCAACCACCTCCCCAAAGATCGTATACCCCCCGTCAAGGTGCGGTGCCGGGCCGTAAGTGATAAAGAATTGACTGCCGTTGCTGGTTGGTCCGGAGTTCGCCATGGCGACCAGCCCTTTGCGGTCGAAAGTCAGCTCCTCCGAAGTCTCGTTGCTGAACACATACCCCGGGGAACCGTATCCGGTTCCGGTTGGATCACCTGTCTGGGCAATGAAATCCTCCAGCACCCGGTGAAAGGGCACCTGATCAAACCAATCATTTTCTGCCAGGAAGACAAAGCTGTTCACAGCCATCGGCGCCACCTCAGGGAACAACTCAATGACAATGTCCCCTTTTTCAGTTTCCAGCGTGGCCAGATAGGTGGTCTGGGGGTCGATGGTCATGGGCGGGCAATCGGTAAACTGGCGGTCCTCCAACTTAATTAATTCCACAATGGCTGTCAGCAGGGCTGGATCCGCCTGGGCATCATAGATGTTATTGACCTTCAAATAGGGAGTCCCCGGAATACCAATCTCCTGTCCATCTGTCCAGGTGGCTTCGGCCTTGCTGGTGATCTCCTCACTGAACATATCCTCCACAAATTGATCCCTGTTCAGATCCAGCGCTGCCGCTTGATCAGCCGCCCAGCTGTTAAACTCCTCCGGGGTGAACTCCGCCCACTCCTGCTGAGTCTGATAGAGCAGCTCATGCATCTCCCAGAAAGCGTCCTGCCGGCCGGCAGCTTCCGCTGCCTGGGTGGCCAGGATGGCTTTATCATGGATGCTGGCCAGGGGAAAATGTCGGTAGACCAGACGGACATCCTCCGGATACTCCTCCAGCAGGGCTTGAAGGTTTTCGGCGGCGACAGCGCAGTAAGGACACTGGTAATCGCCGTACTCTACAATCGTAATGGCCGCATCTGCCGCTCCTTTGATCCAATCCTCAGCTGGATCCGGAGAGAAAAGGGCGACATCTTCCGGGCTGGGGGTTGGCTGGGCCCGGGGAACACAGGTTGGCTGAACATCCGCAGGCGACGGTTGGGCTGCCTGAGGAGATGCTGACATTGAAGTTGCGGTGGGCAGCGGCGGCTCGGTCTGCTGTGCACCACTGCAGGCGGCTGCCAGAATGAGCAGCGCGGAAAGCAGGAACACCAATAAGTTAATTTTTTTCACGGATCCTCCCAAGGGACAAATTTTCATCATTGTACCAATAAAGGCAGTCCAAGCCTATCAGGGATCAGGATTGCTCATCAAAATCTCAGGCTGGCATCAGCCGCTGTCTGTCTCCTGCAGCCGGGTAGAAAAAAGCTCCTGAAACTGGTCCAGCCGCCACCGCCAGGCTACCGTTCGCATGAACTGGGCGTAATCATCAATATTCTCCCGCAAGTCACGCAGCTGCTGCCCAAGGTCCACACCGGTTGCGCCGGCAGCGCCTCCCGGTTGGGCAGCATAGGACCCATGAAAGGCGAAATAAGCCTGATTCAGTTTCCGGATCTGAAAGCCGTTCTCCCAGAAAAATTTCCGGCGGGCTTCCAGATAGGCTTCCGCTTCCTGGATACTCCCCTCAGCAAGCAGCCGATCCAGCACCAGCCGCGTTTGATGCATTTCCTGACGGAAATCGAAATCCTGGCTGGCCAGCAGCTGTTCCTTCCTGTGAAGGAAATTCAGACGGGGCGGTTCCCCGAGGGAATCCTCCTGGGCCGGCGGCAGGTCGTCAGGCAGGTATGCCGGATAGTAGAGCTCAAACATCCTGTGTTGAATGGCATCCGCAGAGAGATCAGCAATGGTTTCATTGATGGTGGTCAGCTCGGGACTGGAAAAATAACTGGCACCTAGAGGACGGATGGTGAGATAGTTATGGGTCCATTCGTGTCCAATGACATGGAGCAGCCATTCCAGACTTCCCGTCTCAATCACCATGGAGGGATAGAGCCCCACCCCTCCAATGCCGACCACCAGGGCGGAAAGATCCAGCTCTTTTTCAATCTTCTCTTCCAGAGCAATCATCTCGTCCAGGCTGATATCCGGGTCCAGCATGATGTTTGCCGCCTGGCGGATCTCGCTCCGGGGAGAGACGATCAAGGCATACGAATCCGGTTCTGCCTGATAAAGCACCGGCGGCAGCAACTGTCCTCCCATTGAGACCCGCAGGGATGCCAGGGCGGTATTCATCTGATCCTGGATAATCTGTTCCACAAAAGGCCGCAGCGATTCCTTGTGTTGCCGTTTTTCTCGCAGCTGACTGCGGATTTGATCCGCTGTCTGCTGGCGGTTATCCAGCGCCGGATCAGAGAGCGTCGTGCGCAGCTGGTTCTGCAGGGAAACCACCTCATTGCGCAGGGCGAGGTATTCCAGCACGACCTGCGACCCTCTTTCCCGGTCCACAAAGCGCTCCACCCCCAAACGGGACTGGGTGAGCTTGTTTCCCAGCGCGGAGATGGACCAGCTGATGTAATCAAACTCATAGGGGCGGGAAAACCGGCGAATTTGTTCCACTTCCAGGTTGAAATCCACGACAGCTCCCTGGAGCGGTAGAATCCCCACCAGCACGATCACCAGCAAGACACAACCCTTCCACAGTCTCTGCAGCCAGCTCATGAATCGACTCTTATCCCTTGTTTTCTACTCCCAGGAGTGCGGAAATTTTACCATGCCTGTATGCAGGAGAAAGCGGCCGGGAGAGATTATTAGAGGAGATTAATCCCACGGTCCCGGGAACAGGGTCGGGCCAACCGTAGGATGTCGGCAAGGCGTCGCCTGGCCTTAAATCAAAATCTCCCCTGGAAACAGCCCTCCACCCGCCGAAAGACAGCATTTACAGCCGGGGATGAAACGGTGCGTTTTCGAATCCCCATCAAACTTAGATTGCCTGGGGAGCTCGCTGGGGCTGGACATCCATGGCGCTGTCCAGGGCATCGTTGATGATATTTCTCCCCAGCTCCTCTCCATAGATGAGCAGCTCCGGGACGCGGGTGAAATCATCCAGACGGATGGGTTCCCGGAGATCAACCTGAAAGCGGCGGAAATCCAATTCCGGAAAAAAAGTTTTCACCAGGTGCACCTGCTGGTCATCCGCTGAGCTCTGAAATGCTCCCAGCACCGGCGTGATCCAGTCCCAGGGCCAGAAGCGGCGGATCTGTTCCGGTTGTAAGCTGTGCGGAGTCCGGCCGGTGCCCAGGCTGATCAGGGTGGTTTCAGCGGGATCCCAGCCGAGGACAAACTTGGCTTCATAGGCCGCCAGATAACAGGGGTTGTGATATGATCCCACCCCACCATCGACGTAGCGGTTCTGCACCGGCGGAAACACGGTCGGCACAGCGGAGGAAGCCAGCACAGCCTCCACGACCGGCCAGCGGTGATAACCAGCCGCTTTTTTAAACGGTTTGATAAACAAAGTGCGGTTTTCAACCAGATCGAAGGCGGTCATGACCACATCGCAGGGACGGGAGGAATTCCAGAAATCCCCCATACGGCGGGGACCCAGATGCTTCTGGAGCGCCGCCCGCAGCGGTTCCAGCGGATAGCGGTAACGGGTGAGCGGCCAGAGGTGGCTGCGCCAGGTCCTGCGGAAGATCTCTCCCCCATAGCGGCTGTACAGGCTGACCATCTCGGCGCCAAACAACCCGGTGGCCACTCCGGCAGCGATGATCGCTCCTGTGGAGGTACCGGCCAGTAAACGGAAAATTTCATACCCGGGTTTCTGCAGATGCTCTTCCAGCACAGACAGCGCCCGGGCAGCTGCAACTCCTTTGATCCCGCCCCCATCAACGGCCAGGGCGACGTTTTTTCGAAAAGGCTTCATGACCTCAACCTCCTGCTGCACCACCAATCAAGAATGACCGCCAACAAATTGTATCCATTCACTATACCATCATTTCGCCTGCTCGCTGACCTGCAGTTCCCTGGCCCAGACCCAGAACGGCTGAGGATAGCTTTGCAGAAGGAGATAAATCTGGACCAGAACAAAAACCAAATTGGGCAGGCGGTTAAAATAAAAATCACTGCCGCTATCTGGGGCCGGAAAACCCAACCCCAGCTGGACAAGAAAGCCATTAAAGAGAATGCTCACAATCAACCCCAGCGTGACCCATCTTCCCCGGTACAGCAAAAGAAAGCCGACAGCGATCTCGAAAACCGCCAGCAGCAGCGCCAGCACTGCGATGCGAGGCATGATCAACCCCGCCCAGACCCTGTCAAACCCGGGGATCAGGGCGGTCGTTCCAAAAGCCTGATAGGCCCCGGGATTAAACAGACCCAGATAAATATGAAGAACCCACCCCAGCAAGTACCAGATGGCCACCAAAGCGCGTACCAGGTTCTTTAACATTGGTCTCCTTCCTCTGTCTCTTGTCGATTTAAATCAGCCTCTCCTGCCGGGATCCTTAATACCGCGGCTGACCGTCAGAATCAGGCGGCGATCACCATACAACGCCCCCCGGCACACCCCGCCGGGGGTGAGAAGCCAGCAAGTACTCCGCAGACCAAAGCCGCGGATCAGCCTCTGTAGAACCTCGACCGGCTCCAGGAGAACTGCAATTCTGGAAAGATCCTCTTCCATTGGACAGACAATCCTCATCATCCAGCATCTCCGCGCCACTGGCAGCGTACTGACCCTCCGGCTGGTGATTTTCTCCCCATGTGTGCCATCTATTCTGCTTTCTTTTTTTCAGGGCGGGCTCAATAAAGCATCCAGCAGAGCCATACTGACCTGCCGGGACCGGTCACTGCCGGGGAGATCCGGTGCCCAGGAGGACATGGAAACCGCCCGGATTCGGCCGGTTTCTGCCAGATGTCGAAAAACTTTTGTTAACACAGCAGGCTGTGGCCCGCCGGGTGCAGGATAATTCTGGGCCGGGGATTGCCCTGGATTGACCACATCGGTGTCGAAATGAACCCAGATTGGGCCCTCTCCCAGGGGATGCTCAAGTAATTGAAGCGGATCTGACAGATGAGTCAACTTCGATCCGGCCACCAGCTCCGCTTCTCCGGGGTCGAGATCCCGGGCATCACTGAGAATGATTCTCTCCTGGACCAGCGGGGCGACCTGATTCCGCTCCAGCAGCGTTTGTTCGCCCAGACCGGCCAGCATGGCCAGGGGCATGCCGCCCAGGAACCCGCTGGGGGTGGTCTCCCAGGTGTTGAAATCTCCATGGGCATCGAACCAGATCAGCAGGGGATCCACCCCGGCACGCTGCAGTCCCGCCAGCACACCGACCGCCGTACAGCAGTCACCGGCGATGGAGACCGGCAGGGTTCCCTCCAGCAGCGCCGACTCCACAGCATCGGCCAGCCCGGCATGGAGCACGCTCAGCCGCACCTGGGTGGAGGAATGGGACAGGTAGCGGCGGTTCCTGACCCAATCCGGTTCTGCCAATTCTGCTAATCCGGGCAGTTCCTGATCCAGGAAATAGGGAGTAAGGATAAACCGGGGTTTCATCATCATGCTCCTGGTAATAATTCCAGCAAAGAGATCACACCACCTGGTCGGGCCAAATATCAACCACAAATTGATGACACTGGAAAGCAATTCCTGCTGCCAGGTGAGCTTCGTTCCGGCAAGGATCAGTTCTCAGAGATTGATTCGCCAGACATGAATCAGCGATTGGTACTCATCCGCCAGGCGTTCGATCAAGTAGATCAAGCCCTGCTGGCGGTCAAAAGCCATCGCACCGAGATAATCCCGTTTGTAATCCTCCACCCGCAGCCGGGGGTCAAACAGGTAATCATCCAGTACCAGCACAGCATAGGGCTGCGGCTGCCAGCTCTCCAGTTCTCCTCGGGCCACCTGGACCAGATCATGGGGATCATAGAAAATCAGCTGGGCTTGAAATCCTTCCGCCCAGAATCCCCGGTTATCATACGGCCATTCCGGCGGATCAGGGCAGGTGGGCGGTGTGTGCTCGGCGCAGTCGTACTCCCAGACCACCCCATTGGCAAATCCATACCATTCCTCTCCCAAGGCTTTTGTGCCCGCCAGCACAACCGCAGACCGATCTCCTGCGGTGAGCCATTCCCCTCCCCACCAGTGATCGGCTTCCCGATACTCGGTGACAGCCCGGGAAGGATCGCTGGATAAGTCGGGCATACCTGGCTGCTGTTCCCCGTACAGCAGCAGCGGGATGACCGATGTGATCTCGCCTCCTGGTGGAAGCGGGCTGTGGAGATCACCAGGCGCATAGGCAAACAGGGCCGGACCCCGGCCGCTCCACAACCCCTCGCGGGCCCGGCCGCTGGCCAGCAGCGGCCCGCCTCCCAGAAGATGGGCCCATTCGGGCGGAATCTCAAACAGGTAATCATTGCTGACATAGTTTGTGTAACCGTTGAACCGCCAGGGGCCGGCAGCCTTATTCGCAGCCAGATCAATTTCAGCCCAGCCGTGGGAAGGTTCAAAATCCTGGATGTGCTGACCAAAAGTAAAATGCAGCCGGGGTGCAGGATCCGCCAGATAAGCGATCCCCGCCCGAGGAATGGTCATCTGCTCAGCCTGGAAAATTCCCGCAGTAAGGTCGGAGAACGGCTGCAGGGTAAGCGCTGTGGGTAAATCAGCGGGATTTTTTGAGATCACCGGCGCCGGTATGCTGATTTCAGAGACCAACAGCTGGTGGTCATGCCCAAAACCAAACAGCGAACCTGGAAAACCGTCTTCCTCGCCAGCGGGATCCCCATCCGGATAAAATGTCAGGCCATGTCCGCTGTACTCCCAGCTGGAGCCGCCGGATGGGGCCGGAAGCCGGAAAGCGCCCAGATACTCCAGATCTTTCGGATAGATCAATCCAGTTCGATGATTTTCCCGCGCTGAGAAATCCTGCTCTCCGGTAGGCAGGGAAGAGGCTGAGCTTCCTGCTTCTAGCAGCGAATCAGAGGGATCCGCAGCGGTTCCCTGTGGATAATTGCAGGATGACAGCAGCAGCAGAAAGGTGATCAAAGAGAAAAAAGACTCTCGATATTCCACAGGATGCATTCCTTGCCCCCAAGGGCAGCTGAACTGATATCCCTCCCTGATTAATTCCACATCGGGAGTTAAGCCCGATCCAGGATCAGGTTTCTCTTCCCGGCAGATCAAAATGAAATTCTGCTTAAATTATAGCCTCAGAAAGAAGTCGGGCAGGATTTATTTTCCTGCCGTGTTGATCCCTGTCTGACTGGTCCAGGTCAGGACAGCTATCACCACTGCTGCCCAGAGACAGGCAAACCAGTGAGAAAAACTCTCACAGATCTCAGGAAAGAAGCCAGCTGAGGGCTTCCTCCGGATCGGAGCTGAAATGGATTTCATTCCCCCGGTTGCTTTCCGCAATCAAGGCCTGGAAGTGCTGGCTGGGGATCTTCTCCCGGTCCACGATGAAGGCAGCTCTCACCCGGTAAGTGGAAAATTTTATCAGGACCTCTCCCGCCAGGCCAGTGCTGAGATCAAAGAACTCATCCGGAAGGTTTTCCCGGCTGATCAGCAGGTTGCTGACACCGTGTTCTCCGCAAGCCGCCAGCAACCGGAGGACAGCTTCCTGATCAGATATTCTATCCTCTCCGGCGAGCCGGTAATAACTACCGGATTGTGTTTGGATGAGCTCTCCCATTGATTCCAACCTTTGGCAACAGTCATCTGGGTATGAAACTTCCGCCCCGTGTTGTCAGGATAACTGACAAACATATTTTCAGGGAAAAAAGCTATGAAACCAAAAAAAACACGGCCGGGCCAGGAGTCCGTCTGGGATTATCCCCGACCTCCCCGGGTGGAGCCGGTCAAAGAAAGGATTCAGATTATCTACAACGGCATCACGATTGCTGATTCTACCTCCGCCTACCGGGTGCTGGAGACCAGCCATCCTCCTGTGTATTATCTTCCCCAGGAGGATATCCGTATGGAATATCTCACCCGTTCCTCAAAAACTTCCTTCTGCGAATGGAAGGGGCAGGCAGTGTATTATAACTTGAACGTGGACGGCCAGAAAGAAGCTCACGCCGCCTGGGCTTACCCTGACCCTTCCCCGGGATTTGAAGTCATTCAGGACCATCTGGCTTTTTACGCTGACCCGATGGATGCCTGTTATGTCGGTGATCAACAGGTCAGGCCCCAGCCGGGGCAGTTTTACGGCGGCTGGATCACCGACAACATCGTCGGTCCCTTCAAGGGGGGTCCGGGGACCATCGGCTGGTGAGGATAAAAATGACTGTCGTCGGGATGATTCTCGGGGTAAGTCCTGGATATCTCTGAAAGTAATTCCACTTAGTATCGCTGATAGATTTTTCAAATACGCCAGCTCAAATTTCTCTCTTTCACCGGGTTATGGGAAACCGCAGAATCATAAATAATCACAGCCTCCAGCAGCCGCACCCTGAAAAATTCCCAGCTATCGAAATCTGAGGGAAATCTCGTCCAAGATATTAATTTCCTGACTGGTGAGATTGATATGCAGCGCCTCCACGCACTCCCGGGCATGATCGATCCGGGAAGCGCCGGGAAGGGCCGCCACCAAATCTCCCTGACTGTGGACCACCCAGCTCAAAGCGATTTGAGCGGGCTCCGTTTGATGAGCCCCGGCAATGCTTTCCAGGGCCTCAACAACCGGACGGGTGATCTCCAGCTGCGCTTCCAGCCGCCGCCGGCGCACCGCCGGAACCCGGGAGAAGATCTCCGCATCCCGGTGGTATCTCCCGGTCAGCAAACCGGAACCCAACGGAGCCCGGGCGATGATGGTCACCCCCAGCTCCCGGGCAGTCTCCAGCACGCCATTGGTTTCGATTGCTCTGTTGAGCAGGCTGTACTGCACCTGGTTGGAGGCCAGCGGCCAGCCCCGCTCCCCTAATACAGCCCGGGCCCGGTGCATCTGCCGGGCTGTGAAGCCGCTGCCCCCCACAGCCTGGATTGTTCCCGCCTCCAGCAGATCGGCTGCGGCATTGATCACGGCCTTGAGAGAGGAGAACGACCTCGTGCTCTGCACCTGATAGAGATCGATCCTGTACGGGGCCAGGGCGTCAGCGCGGCTGCCGATCGTCTTCCGGAGGTTCCGGGCGGTTTTCAGCAAGGACGACCAGCTGGCAGCTACCAGCGCATGCTGACGATCCAAACCGGCTGCCTCCAGCGCCTCTGCCAGCGCCCTTTCCGTAGAGACTCTGCCGGTCCGCTCTCCGGTATCAAACCAGTTGATCCCACCGGCAGCTGCTGTGCGAATGATCTCCGTCTTCTCGCTGGCAGCCATCCCGGGAAGCATGCCTGGCAGTACGCCCTGATTTTCAGCAAACTGCACCACCCCCAGACCGAGGGGCGAAATTTCTATTCCGGTTTGACCCAGCTGACGGCGCTGCATGATCATCCCCTTTTCTGATCCTCAGGCAAGTGGGTAAGGAATACCACCCCAGCACACCCATTCACTGCTTGGGAAGCATTAAATAAACACCCAAACCGGTGAAAAACAAACCCAGCAGGCGGGATCCGGATAATGGAATCGGTTCAACCCCGCCGATGCCCAGAGAATCCACCAGGAAGGATAAGGCCAGCTGACCGAGAATGACACTGGCCAGCCCGGCTGCCACGCCGGCCCGCTGCAGGGAGAAGGAAATCCCGGTGACGATGCCCACCCCGAGGATTCCGGAAACGGCGGTGATGGCCACCACAATCCAGGGCAGCCGCCAGACCTGCGGTCCATCCCGGAAAAAGAACAGAATCAGCAGCGATCCGGCAGCAATGCCCCCCATGGTATTGGTGACAATCCCGGTGCGGATGTCCCCGATCATGCTCCCCGCCCGGCTGGTAATGGTGGATTGAACGGCAATGGCAATCCCGGTCAGCAAAGCCACCAGGGCACCGGTAAGAATGGATGCTTTCATACTTTCCTCCAGAGAGAAAGAAGAGGGTTTTTCCGGCCGCTGGGGATAGAAAATAACCCCCAGATCACCCGCTGAGCAACCGGCAGCCAGAAAAATATCTGGGGGGTCACCGGTGGATAAAATCATTACCCAACGACATGGCCCTGTGCTGAATGCTCAGCTATCGATGGGGGATGATCTGAAATCAAGCCAGCGCCCTCCCCAGCGGGGAATTTTTCAGGGATGCCTAGATTATACACCCCGGGGATCGAAGGAATCAGGAGAAACTGATGGGGACTTGCTGCCCGGGTCAGAGAAACATCAGCCCACCGATCAGCACCAGGAAGGCGTTGAGCAGACGGTCAAAGCGGTCCGCCGGGATCCGGCTGGCTGCCCAGCGCCCCAGCCCAACACCCAGCACCACCGCCGGAAGGGAGATCAAAAACAGCTGGAGCACCTCCCCGGTCCATAACCCGGAGATCCCCTGTCCGGCGACAATCCCCACCGCGGTGACCAGGAAGTAGCCCTGCAGGGTGGCCCGGAATTTTTCCGGGGGCCAATCCCGCATCACCCCATAGATAACCACGGGAGGGCCGTTGGAGTTATAGGCGCCGCCGAGAATTCCAGCGAAGAACCCAAATATCAGTGCAAAACCCTGCCGCTGGATCCGGGGCAGCCGGAGACCAAAAAGATTGTAAAGACCGAAAGCAATCAAAACCACTCCCAACACCACCCGGACGTACCTTTCTGGCGTCGAGGTCAAAAAATACAGCCCCACCGGGATACCCACCAGGGTGGAGAGCACCAGCCGCCAGGCATCCTGAAAATCAATATTCCTCCAAGCCCCCATCAGCATCAAGATGGCAATCAACAATCCCAGCAAGCCCACCAGCGGCGCGGCGCTTTGCACACCAACCACTAGGATGAGCAGCGGCATGGCAATCAGGGCATTACCAAAGCCCATCGCCGCCCGGATAAAGGTGGTCCCCAGCATGATCAACAAAACAAGAAGGATTTCAACCGCAGTTAAGTTCATTGACAGTGAGCAGAAATCAGAGGAAATCAGGGCAAGCGAGAGTGCCGGCAGAACATATACCCGCCTGGCTGGCTTGGTCCGGAAAAATTCGATCGCGGTGGAGTGTTTTTACACCCCGCTTGAGGATGGTCTTGTTGATGGGCACAAAATTCTCCAGCTGATTGGTTATCTCCCGAAACATCTCAGGAGGGTAGATCGATTCCAGAAGCGCCCAACAGCGCACCACTTCCACCCCCCTCCGCAGACCGCCGGAACCCCATCCAGGGAATCAAACAAAGCAGTCACGCCGCCCAGAGAATTTCTTGCCTGCCTGGAAACAGGGCGCAGTCGTGATGCTTCAGAAAAGAACAAATCCTGGGATGATCTGCCGGGCGACCTCACTCCACAGGAGAGAAAACCGGACGGGAGCCTGGCAGCAGTGCTGGCGGGAAAAATTATCCGTTTTTTCCAACCGCTCCTATCCGCACAATTTCGAGGTCCATCAGCACGCTCCATTCCCCAGCGCTGGTTGGGATCAATGTGATTCACCCGTTGATGATTTTTCCAGCACGACCAGCAAGCGGGTGGCAAATAAGGAAGGGAACAGATCCAGCCCTTTTTCCATCCAGCGCAGCAGGGGATAAAGAAAATCGGGATAGAGCTGGGGACGGGAGTATCCACCGGAAGCGGCATAGGAGAGAGCCGAGAACTGCTGCAGCGCCCTAATCGACCAGTCCAGACTGGTAAGATCTCTATCCTCCCCGATAAATATCCTGCTGGCGTTTCCCTGAGCAGCATAGTAATCTACTTCTCCGGGATTCCAATCCCCGGGTGCAGACCAGGTCAGGGGTTGATTGAGAGCAAGCGGTTCAGGGTGTAGAGGACCGAAAAGCAGACGGCCCATCAGGCTGAGTGCGGGCTCAAAGAGGATCACTCTCCCGCCGGAGATTAACACTCTATGAAACTCCTTCAGCGCCGTTCCCGGGTAGCGCAGATGATGGAAAACATCAAACAAAATCAGCCCAGCCAGGCTGCTGCCGGCAAAGGGCAACCGGTAGGCATTCTCAACCAGATCAATCCAGGGATTGAAAAACAGATCTGTGCGCAGACAGTCTGGGATCTCTTCAGTGATGTCTGCTGCTCCTGAGCCCAGCTCAACAATCGGCCCGGAAATATCCGGGAGGCTGGAAGCAATCTCCCGGTAGAAATCACGGTAGATGCGGCGCAGCAGCGGTTTCTGCTGCCAGCGGCGCAGGTTTTGGTGGATCTCTGATTGATGGCGCTCAATAGATGACATAATTTTTGCAGCGGCAGAAGACTCCAATCGGTCAGCGGCCACCCAGGTCAGGGTTCATTCGGGGAGATTTCCGTTGGCCTGCTCATGCAGTAAGCTGAGAGCAATGGCTGCTGTCCAGGGCAGCACCTGAAAATCACCGGCTAAGAGACGCTCTTGAAGAACCTCCCGCGAGACCTCGATCAGCTCCTGCTCCTCTAAATCATCACTGTCCGGTTCTGCGACCTGCACGGCATCAAGGGCCAGATACATGTCCACCTGACCGACCTTGCGGTTTGCATCCAGAATATACCTGCCGAGATGAATCCAATTTTCCGATCGATAGCCGGTCTCCTCCAGCAGCTCCCGCTTAGCAGCCTCCAGCGGCTGCTCGCCGGATTCCACCATCCCACCGACAGTGGCCATGGTAACCCCACCCACAGCATATTTCCGCTCCCGGAAACAGAGGTACTTCCCCTCCCGTGTCCGGGCGAGGACATTGATGACATCCGGGGTAAACACCAGCGGCCAGTTTTCTATCACCCTACCGTCGGGCAGCTCTACCTGATGATCCTCTACCCGGAGGTACTTGCCGCGCTGAAGCACCACCTTGCTGGATAAACGTTTCCAAATTGGAAAAGACAATTCTTTCATAGAAACCCTTTTGTGAACACGACAGCTTGATCGCACCAAATTATACTGGACGACTGCTGTACCGGTAAGCTCAATCTAGCGCCACCAGATGCCGGTGCACTCCGGCAGCACCGGCTGCTCCTCCTCGGAAAGCGCGCCCAGCACCTGCCGTCCGAAGAAAAATTCGCTCAATTCCTCTGCCTCCTGGCGGTTCCTAAAACGGTAATCCGTCCTGATCCACAGGGATCGAAAGCCTTCTTGTGCCAAATAATCATAATACGCCTCCAGTTCAGCCGGAGCCCGGGGATTGATCCTTCCCGTTCCCAGGGTCTCAATCAGAATTAGCTTCCCACCGGAACGGAGGACGCGCGTAATCTCCGCCAGTCCGCTGATCACCGCCTGCTTCCAGGATCCTTCACTCCAGGTTTTAAGGTAGCTGAAGGACCAACCGGATATGACCACATCAGCACAGCCGGCCGGGAGAGGAAGCTCCCGGTGATCCGCCGCAGCGGTCAGCCAGTTGGTTCCCAGTCTGTGCAGTTGCTGCGCAGCCGTCTGCAGCATATGTTCACTGAGATCCAGGGCGATCAGGGAGCGCACCCGATTGGCAAACAAACAGCTCAAACGGCCTGTTCCCGCCCCCAGGTCGACCAGATCCTGACCGTTAAAAGAGGCGATCGTTTGCAGTGCCTTGGGGAGGTTTCCCTGGTAGTCCTCTCGATCGATCAGCTGCTGATACCGGGCAGACTGGCGTTGATAGATACTGGCATGATCAGGCATAGAATTACCGCTAGACGGCATTTTGTATCAGGAGGTATCCCAAAATAGCAATCAGGACATCGGCCAGAAACCAGGCAGAAAGACCCGCAGCAGGGCATCAGCGATGAGTCCCAGGACAAGCAACCCGCCGAACAGGCGGTTGTGGAAAAAGCAGAAGGCTGAGAACCAGGCCGGCCAACCTTCAAACTCCTCCGGCGCCTCCGGGGGGCGGGGACGGGCATGGACACCCACGGCCAGCAAAAAGCGCCGCCCGGCCAGGAAGACCAGCAGCTGTGCCGGGGTGAAGTAGCGGGGGATCAACACTAGATAAAGAATAACCAGGTAGGCCAGGATCAGCACCGCGATATTGACAAAGCGAGCTGCCTTCTCCCCCAACCGGACCGGCAGCGTCCCGACGTCTCTAGCTGCATCGGCCTCCAGCTTGTCGATGTGCTTGCCAATGTTGATACTGGCCACACTCAAACCAAAGGGCACACCAGCCAGAGCCACCAACCAGGCTGTGTCCACCCACCCCCGGCTGAGAACCAGGTAAACCCCGCTGATCATCACCGGTCCCCAGATCAGAAAGATCAGCAGCTCACCCAGCGCATAGTATTTCAGCGGCCAGGTGTAAAAAATCAGCATCAAAGCCCCGAACATGAACAACCCCATAATCACCGGTGAAAAATTCGCATAAAAAAGAGCATACATTCCGGAGGTAAGAGCGAGCAAGCCGCTGATTGCCAACCAGCGGACGTGCGTCTGGCGGGTCCAGAATTTCTGCACCAGCGGATGGACACCGTAGCCCATCCGGAAGTAATCTCCCTGGTCTACCTCCCGGTTATAATCAGTCAGATCGTTGAGGAGATTGTTGGTACCGTGGGCGAGGAACAACCCCAGGGTGATGATCAGCCAGGGCGCCCAGGAGAAATATCCATCGCGCCAGGCAAGTAAACCGGCCATCACACAGGAGTAAATGGTCACCACCGTTACCGCCGACCGGGTGGCGATTAACCACTTAGAAACCACATCCAGCTGATCCCATTCCTCCTTGGAATCCATTTGGACCAGGTTCCAAAGCGCATGAAACCACATCTTGATATCAATCTTCATGGTGCTTCCACTCCATCAAGTGATCGAACCGCACCCCAGTCAGGAGAAGGATTCGGAAGACACAAGGCCTGTCTATTCCGAATCAGCTGCCAAAAACAACACCGAAGTTGTCAGCTTTTCAGCATATGCAGCAGTTCCCGGGCAGGCACTTGTCAAGATTTCAATACCAGGGTTCAACCGCCAAAATAATTTTTCATGGGGATGAAGTAGGCATCTTTCCAGCCCTGCTGGTATTTATCGCCATCCTCAGGAAGATGACTGTGGTGGATGGTCAGCCGGGTACCGTCGCTTTCCTCCTCCAGTGAGATTTCCACCCGGGAATCCGGATCTGCTGCGGAAAAATCCGTCGTTCTCCAGCTCTGGACGATCCGGCGGGGAAAATCCAGAATGAGATTTTCCCCCGAGATATATCCATCCCAGGCCCGGAAGGTGCCGCCGGCTTCCCGGGAAATTTCTGCCGTGCTGCCTGTCATCCGGGAATGATACCCGGAGTCCAGCCAGGCCTCAAAGATTTCCTCAGGCGCTGCCGGGATGAGTTCCGAAACTGTAAACTTCACGCTCATGTATCACCTCCAGGTATGCCGCTGTAGATCAAATAGACAGCAGTGGCAGTGACAACTCAGATTGGGGCTGTCCTCTTCTCCGGTCCGGTTTTTCTGCTGAGAAATCAGCCAAGGTATAGCTTTATTTGACCAGATCCAGCACTGGCTTTGGGAAGGGAACAGCCGATTTTGCCAGCGGCCTGCAGACTTTCCGGTCAGCCTTCCATGATCAGCTTATCCGCTCTGCTTTCTATTTAATTGTATCCGAGGTTGGAAATCAGTCCAGATCCAAGGACATTCGACCCTTTACCCTCCGGGAACGATGGACCCCATGGCCAGAAAATAAAAAATCACCACATCCTGCAAAAAATGGATCAACCAGGCCCAGAAAAATCCCCGGGTTTCCAGCATCGCTTTGCCCATAATCCAGCCCAAAAAGGTTGCCATCAGCACTCCGATCACACCGTAAGGCACACCGTAGAAATGAGCCGTCCCAAAGAACACAGCAGATATCCACAGTGCCGGCCGGGGGCCGATAACCGGCTCCAGGCTGGCCAGCAGTGTGGAGCGATAAGTGACTTCCTCGTTAAAAGCGTTCAACACGGCTCCCAGCAGCACGATGGGCAGAAAGGGGAGCGTTTGCCAGACCTGGTTCAAGGTGGGCCGACCTGCCAGAATCAGAAAAGCCAGGGTTCCCAGGGTGATGTAAGCAGCCCATTGTCCGCCGAACTGGGTCCAGGGATCCGCTTTCGGGAAACCCAACCAGCGCACAGGCTGAATGGGAGCATTCAGCTTTCCAGGCACCAGAAAGAAATCCTTCCTGCGCCACCCTATCAGAAACATAGCGGAAATCAACGCCATGGAAACCAACAGACGACCCAGCTGAATGCCCAGCAGTTCCCGGCTGAAACCGGATTCCGGGCCTCCAAAGATATTTCTCCAGAACTGCGCACCGGTCAGTACGCCGACGGCATATTCAACCAAGTAGATTGCGGCGATCAGAAGGAAGAAATTCCGCAAAGAGCGGAACATTTCCAAAAGAAAACTGAGCATAATGAGAAGGATTAAAAAACCAACTTTCCACCATAACAAACGGACAGACAGGTCCAAGACTTCTATAAAAAACACGTCCGGCAGCAAACTTACCAGCAGCATTACCAGCCAGGCTGCTGCAGTTTGCAGGTCCAATTTATTCATGACTTCCTCCAGCTATTAAATGAGATTCTTTATTCCTCTCTAACTCAAAAAGAACTTGATTGAATAATTGAGCTGTTGTGACCAGAAAGTACCCTCCAGCGATAAACAGGATCGTAGTTGTCACCGATAAGTATTCCACCAGGTACCCTATCAGCAGCATCCCCAGCGGTGTTGCTAGCTAGGCTCCTGAGGTCATCAAACCAAAAACACGACCCCGCATTCCGGGCGGGACGCGTTCCTGGGCCGCAGTCATCATCAACGGATTGATCGGACCTGCTGCCAGACCGCTGATGAAGAGCAGGCCGAGAACGATCGGGAAGGAGGGAGTAAAGGCCAGAACCCAGAATGGGATTCCCACCAGGAAAAAGGCACCAATAAACAGGGGGCGGCGGGGAAATTTTTTCCCCAACATGCCGTACAACAGGGCCCCTGCCAGCGCCCCTCCCCCAAAAGTGGATATCATTAATCCTAAATTGGTCGCTTCGCCGTAAAACTGGCGGGCATAAACCGGAATCACAACCGAAAACAGCGGGGCATCGAGAAGGTTTGTCATCGCGATGGTAATCATCAAGGTCAGGATCAAGCGGTTCCTGCGCACAAACTGCAGACCCGCTTTCAGATCCTCCAGATAACTGGTCCCTTGGGTCTCAAGAACTCTGCCGGAGGGAATGGCCCAGAAAAATATCAGAGCAGAGACCGCAAAAGTAGCCGCGTCCAACCAAAGCACATTATTTGCACCGGCCCAGGCGATTAACACTCCAGAAATCGCGGGGCCCACCAGAGCAGCCCCGCGCCGCAGCGACTGCTGGATGGCGTTTGCCCGCTCCAGCTCTATCCCCGCTTCCTGGGCCAGATCGGGTAGTAAAGAAGCTCTGGCAGTGCTGCCCGGAGCATCCAGTAATGCGCTGAAAAAAACCAGGAAAAGCAGCAGCCAGAAAGGCAGCCCAATGGAAGAATAAATAAGCGGAATCATCGCCACGGTCACACCACTGCCAATATCCGACAGGATGCTCATGCGTCTATGTCCAACCCGATCAACGATTGTCCCGCCGAAAAAGGTAGCAATCACTGCCGGCAGGGCGGTAAAGAATCCAACCAGCCCGGTCTTGGCGGCACTGCCGGTCAGTTCCAGGACGAACCATGGCACGGCAATCATGGTCAAATAATTACCGATCAAAGAAATTGCCGTCGCAGCCAAAAAACTGTAAAATGGAATTCGTTTCAAGAACACACCTCTGAGAAGGAAAAATTCAGGCGGAGGAGTTATCTCCGGCGGGCAACCACTTCCTCCCCTTCCTTTTCGCCGGTTTCCAGGAACCCCAGGTTTCGATACAGATGCCGGGCAGGATTTTCCGGGTGGTAGGAGAGAGCAAATTCACGGCACTCGTTTTCTTCCTGCAGGTATTGAATTACTTTTTGAACTGCCTGCTTCCCCAACCCCCTTCCCTGATAATCCCGATCCAGGATGATCCCCCCCAGCCAGCAGCTGTCGTCTTCCGGGTCAACGGCCCAGATCATGAATCCAATTACTTTCTTTCCCAGGTTCACTGCCAGCGGCTTCCACAGACCCCCATAATGGCACAGAGCCAGATAATATGTAGGCTGAGCAACAAACTCCTCCTGCCCGGGTTTGACCTTCAGCCCGGCAACTTCCCGCCAGTTTTCTCGGGTTACCGGTCCCAGTTGAATTTCCTGGTCATGGTTGATCTCTTCCATTCCGCAAACCTCGTTTTTGATTAAACGTTTTCGTGATCTCAAATGGGGGCAGGTGAGTCCCCAACCTATCTGCTTCCCCGGC
The DNA here is from genome assembly GCA_964603385.1 of uncultured Anaerolineales bacterium. Taxonomy (GTDB): domain Bacteria; phylum Chloroflexota; class Anaerolineae; order Anaerolineales; family UBA11858; genus B10-G9. The sequence goes on from CAZRUS010000003.1 coordinate 167,303, forward strand.
CGAACGGGAAAATATCATCCCGGTTCTTGTGAGATTAATCCAGGACTATGGTCTGCAATCGTTTCAGGATCAAATCCCCACCCTTGGGCAGGATCAGCTGCCGCCGGATGGACTCCTCAGCTGCAGTAGTTACCCTGCATCATCCCGGGGGTCTCAGTCGGCAATCCCTTTTCTGGCAATGATCTTCTGTGGAGTGACCCGGATCATAAGTTCCCCTTCCCCACTGTTGCGTTTTCCGTACTCCTCCGCCTGTTCCTCACCCATATAGCGGGCAGCGATTCTGGTAGCAAAGCGCAGCAGCTCATCCGGTTGGGTAGTGATTTCCACACTTCCTTCGACCATAACAAATGCGTACGGTGGCTGTTCCTGATCCACACAAAGCGCGATCCGGGGATCACGCTGCAGGCACCTGGCCTTCACCGACTCATGCCAGGTGTTAAAAACCAGCTGCTCTCCATCCAACACAAACCAGATCGGGGTAACATGAGGGCGTCCATCCTCCCGCACCACGGCCACTTTTCCTGTCCGCCTTCCCGTGGAGAGAAACGCCAGGGCTTCCTGATTGGTCATCTTATCCATCTTTCCTCCTGTGGCTTTCTCTGCTGGGCACCCCGCCTGGCCTGGAAATGTTTCCAATCCTCCAGCGTATCAATATCGAGCAGCTCAGGCAGCTCCCGGATTGCCAGATCAAGTTTTTTCGCCTCCTGGAGAGTCTGTCGGTAGACCCGGGGGCCTCCCCACTCAATATGCTCATACAAGGAGGGGTAGTGCTTCCGCTGACCGATCAGATAATAGCCGCCATCCTGCGTCGGGCCCAGCACCAAGTCCACCTCATCAAGGGCCTGGCAGGCAGCAGTGATTTCCTCACAGCCCAGATCAGGTACATCAGCCGCCAGTAAGAGCACTTTCCCGGCTCCTCCTCTGAGCAGCTCCCTGCAGGCGTTGCTGAGACGTTCTCCCAGTGAATCCCCAATTTGAAGATGCACCGGCCAGTCCGGATGGTGTTCGTGAAACCATTTCTGATCTGCTTCTCCTGCGGCCAGGATCATCCCACCAGCACCTGCAGGCAGCTCCTCCAGACGCTCCAGCAGGCCGTCCAGCATCTCCCGGTAAATTTCAGCACTGCGCCGGGAACCCAGATCGTCTCCCAGACGGGTTTTCACCGCACCCGGGAAGGGGGCTTTGGCCATGACCCCAGCCAGACAGCCGCTGATTTCCCCGGAGAGGGGTTGGTCCCGGGAGGACACCAGATAGCGCCCGGCCAGCTGCCTGGCTGGAATCCCCAGTATGTGGTACTGAAAGAGCAGCCGCAGATCGAGGAACAGCTGCCGCAGCACCCCCCGTTCCAGAAATCTGCGCGAGGAGGTGATCACCCGATCTGAAAGGCGGATCAGTTTGCCCTGCTCTCTCAGCGCCAGCGCCAGGGCGACATCTTCCATCAGCGGCCGCTCCGGAACGCCGCCCATGGCGACAAGGAGGTCCCGTCGGGCAAACATCGCCTGATCTCCGAAGACAAGATAGGCAGTGGGGAGCTGAAGCACCAGGCTCATCAGAGATAAAACAGGATGGGCCGGCCGGTACACCGGTCGAAAAGAGCCAGCCACCACAGGGGACTTTTCCAGCTGTTGCAGGATCGCTGTTCCGTAACCGTCCGGAAGCAGTGTATCCCCATGGAGAAAGAGCACCACCTCACCAGCTGCCCGCTCCAATCCGGCGTTCATCTGCCTGGCCCTGCCCCGCGGGCTGATGATCACTGGAGCATAATCCCGGGCGATCTCAACTGTTCCATCAGTTGAACCCCCGTCTGCGATCAGAACCTGGGGATCTGTGATCCCGCTGCGGTTAACCACCCGGTCAAGCACAGTCTGGATATGTTCAGCTTCGTTAAGTGTCAGGACAACCACCGAAAGCCTGGGTCGACTGCACTCAGATTCCTTCCCCTTCCGGTTGTTCGCAGTTCCATCGCTGATAGACATCAACTCAGTCCTCAAACAGCTTCATCTGCCCTGGTGGGGCGGTGACTTTTTCCGGTTCAAATACCGGGATATTGCCCATCAGGTTGTACTGCTCACACAGGGAAGTAAATAACCGGGTGAGCTCCTTCCAGCGGGGGCTGCTGCACTGGTACTGATTTCCAAAGCGTTGATGATATCGTTCTTTCACTCCGGGGAAACGCTGGTCAAGCTGGCGGTAGAAATATTCCCGGGAACCGGCCCGCAGCGTCACCCCAAAAGCGGGAATGAGATAAGAAGCCCCGGCCTGATGAGCTTTTTCCACAATGGCAGTGATATTCTCCGGATCGTCCTCTAAAAAGGGCAGCACGGGCATCATGGTCGCCCCGGTGAGAATGCCCGCGTCCGACAGTGCCTGCATGGCCTCAAAGCGCGCTGTAGGCCGGGGAGCACCCGGTTCCAGTTCGGCAGCCAGCCGATCATCCGCGGTGGTGATGGTAAAGCTGACCGCAGCGTAGACCTTGTGAATTTCCTGAAGCACATCGATGTCGCGCAGCACCAGGTCGGATTTAGTCAGCAGGTGAACGGGAAAGCGGTTTTTATTGATGATCTCCAGCGCCCCGCGGGTGAGTCTGTACTTGCGCTCCACCGGCATATAGGGATCGTTCATGGATCCAAACCCAATTGTCCCCCGCATCCGTTTGCGGGGCAGCTGATCGGCCAGCAGCTCCAGCGCATTAGTTTTCACCCGGATATCATCCAGGCTCCCCAGCTGATAGCAGGTGGACCGGGAGTCGCAGTAAATACAGCCGTGCTGGCATCCCCGGTAGAGGTTCATGCTGTACTTCAACCCAAACCAGGGGTCAGGCTGCTGAACAGAATTCAGAATCGTACGGGCGAATATTTCTCTGGGCATGGCTGCACCTGGAAACGAAAACCTAGCCTTCCATGAATCTCGAAACCACCTGGGCCAGCAGACCGGCTGCGGGGGGGACCAGGAAGGTGATCCCATAGCGGATCAAAGCCGCCCTGGGATCGATCAAGGCCATCTCCACGGGCAGCCGGGAGACCGACCACAGCGCCCAGGCGGTGACAAAACTGATCACTGCCCCCAGGCTGGCTCCCGATTGGTACAGCGAGCCTACCAGAGGAAAGGTAGCGTAGGGCGCGCCGGGCACCAGCCCTCCTACCAAACTGCCCAGCAGCACCCCTTTGACCCCGGCCTGGTCCCCGAGCCAACGGGTAATCAGCTCTCTGGGGATGAGCACCTGGGCCAGGCCGGCAATCAGAAAGCCCAGCAGCAGAATCGGGAGGTTCCTCCACAGCGTTTTCCAGGCGGATTCCACCCCGGCCAGGGGAAGCTCCCGGCCCCTCCAGAAGGCATAGACCAGTAAAATGGCAGCCGTGATCACCAACCCCAGGGTAATTCCATCCATCCTGCCCCTCCTCTGTTTTGAATCCACAGCGCTTTTTCCCTATTTCCAGCGTCCCTTAGAACATGCCCACCGCTGACCAGCAAGAGCGACTCATCTGCACTGATAACGCTCCATATACTGCGTCAGCATCCGGCTGACAACCTTCGTGCGTTCCCCCACCTGCCCGCTGCCCAGCGGCTGACAATCGATCTCTGTGACCGGCACCACCCCCCGGCTGGTGGATGTGACGAAGGCCTCCTCCACCTGCTGAAGATCTTCCAGATAAATCGTTTTCTGGGCTACCGGGAAAGCCTGAACTGCCAGATCGAGCACCAGCTGCCGGGTGACGCCGGGCAGCACATCCTCTTCGGGCGTGACTAGTTTTTCACCCAGGAAGGCAAAAAAGCTGCTCCGCGGGCATTCAGTGATACCCCGTTCTGTGTAATACAGCAGGTCGTCCGCATGCTGGCGGCGGCGGACAGGGTCTAATCGTATGGTGTTGACATAGTTGAGAGTTTTAATCCCTGGAAACTCCCGCCGGTATTTGACGGTCAGCAGATGTATCCCCTGTCGATACCAGGATGAAGGAATTACGGATAGTTCTTCCGCAGTCAGGAACAACGCAGGTGAAGAGAGCAAAGGCTCGGCATCAGCTGGTCCTCCGGTAAGCAGAATCCGCACGGCAGGTCGCTGCAGTTCACTGGCGGCCACCAGCTCTTCAGCGATCTCCCGCAGGCGGTCATCCTGCAGCGGGACGGTCAGATGGAGAGCCTGCGCGGAGCGGTGCAGCCGCCTGAGATGATCCTCCCAGTGAAATAATTCCCCGGCACAGGTCCGGATGTATTCAAACACGCCATAGCCCCGCTGTACTGCCAGGTCATTGAGGGGGACCCCCGCCTTCTCCACCGGCAGATAGCTGCCGTCCTGGAAGCATAATACCGTCATGTCATGCTACTCCCTTGCTGATCTTCCGCTGCGGTATTGGCACCGAGCAGCGAATAGAGATCCTCAAGCTGTTGAATTTGATAAGTAATATCGATGTCCCGGGGTTCATCCTGACCGGCAGGATTATACCAGCAGGTATCCAACCCAAAGGCTGCCCCCCCGGAAATATCCGAAGTCAGGCTGTCACCAATCATCAGCACCTGCTCACGGGGCGGATCTCCAATGCGGGAGAATACCTCCTCAAAAAATGCCGGGGATGGTTTGGAGACACCGATCAAATCAGATATCACCACTGCCTGAAAATATTCCTCCAATCCCGATTTTTTCAAGCGGCGCTGCTGCACATCGGCAAGGCCGTTCGTCGCCAGGGCCAGATAGAAAGATCCTGCCAGATCTTCTATCAGCTGCCGGGCCCCTTCCAGCAGGCAGTCCTCTTCACCCAGCTGATCCAGGTAATCTCTGCTGAAGCTCTCGGCATTAATCCTCAATCCCAGTTCTTCCGCCAGCTGCTCAAAACGCTGCACCCGCAGCCGCTGAGAGGTCACTTCTCCAGACTCAAAGAGCGACCAGATTGCTCCGTTGATTCTGCCGAAGACCTGATGAATTTCACGGGTCAGCGTCAGCCCATATATATGGAAGGTTTTCTGAAGGGCGTTTTTCTCTGCCCGATCATAGTCCAACAGGGTGTTGTCCGCATCAAAAATCAACCAGCGATAGGTCATTGCCGTCCTTTCCCAGAGGGAAAATCTCCGGGCAGTGATCCCTGGCCACCGGGTATGGATGAAAACCCTGTTTTTCCTCAGGGATCCAGCCGGCTGGGGAAGCGCCGAGCTATGTCAATTCCGGATCCAGCAGGGCCCAGGGGCTTCCTTTGGAGATAATCCCCGCGCAGACAGCTTGTTGAGGATTTTTAGACAGCGTCCAAGGCTTCCCCGGAGCGGAATCCCCGCTCCCGGGCTAACCAGGCAGGCAGTGCTTACCCGGTCCGGCCGCCCGGATCCGTCAACAGAGGTCTCACCCCTGGAGGCAGGAGCAAAACTACAGCTTATCTTGATCCCGATTATACGCCACAAGTCCCCCACAGGGAGATCAATCCCTTTACCGGCAAAGGGATGGCGGTAATTATTTTCTAGAACGCAGCAAAAGCCAGCAGCTTCACCAGCAAAGCTTTCAGAATCCTCCAGCGCCAGGACGGGATCAGCTTTCATCCCCGCCCTTCCCATCCGAATGTATTTAAAAAGGCGCCAGCTTCCAGCGCCCGTAAGTGACAAACAGCGCCATGGCGAACAAGATCAGACTGACGAAAATATTGGGATCATCCCGGCTGAGCACATGGAAATAAATCGACACCAGCAGAGAGACCGCCACCACCAGGGCAATCCCCGGCACCCAGCCCGAATTAACATTCAGCAGTGGTGGAAGGATCAAACCCAGGCCACCCAGCGTGGTCAGCAGGCCGGCGAAATAGAGCAGCGGTCGGGAGGCCCCTCCCAGCCGGGTTCTGGCTTCCTGCATGGCGGGCAGGCTCTGCCGCAGTCCGTGGGAAAAACCGGTGGCGATCAATTTTACAGCCAGGATTGCCTGGATTAGCCACAGGGCAGTATTCATTTTCATCTCCTTGAAATACAAATTCGTTTCTGCCGACAGAACAACACACGCAGGCAGATCAATGAAGTTGCATACTAAAGGCAGCCGGGAGAGACTCCCAGAGAACGATCAAGGGATCAGCACCACCTGTCCGATCTCCACCCCGACAGCCTCCAGACCCAGGGCTGCCACCTCACCAACCACAGCATAACCGGGCCCAAAGGGTGCTTTCTGCCCCAGAGGGGTGCCGCTGTAGAGCGCTTTCCACCTCCGCACGGTGAGATCCGGGCTGGTGACCGAGCAGGCCAGCACCCTGATCCTGACCTGGTTCTTCTCAGGTGGGAGCAGTTCCATCTCCCTGATTCCCAGCACCTCCGGTCCTCCCAGCCGGGGGACCACCATCGAGTTGTATTTGATATCACATTTCTCGCTCAGTGTTCCCGCCCGATGACAAAATAACACAGAGTTTTCGACACTTTTCCTTCCCCTGCAGAACGAACGCGGAAAGCCCACTATCTGGTTTCCTCCGCCGGGATCAACCTCCAACGATCAGCAAAAGGAGGATGCCCCCATTAATCCCGAGAGCGATCAAGCCCTGATCGGGGAGCTGGCTGAAGTGCCCGTTCCAGAACAGGACATAAATCCCGCTGGAAATTGCCGTGCTGAGAAACAACAGTCCCCGCCACCAGCCGGCAGACAACAGGAAACCAGCCCCGGACCCCAGGAAGCCCATTCCAACCAGCCCGAGGAGAATCCCTCCCAGATAGCGAATAGACCGACGGCTGAAAAAAGTTCGCAGCAGCCAGGACTCTTCCGGCCAGCGCAGGCCGGGCTGCAGCTCGAAGACCCCAAAACTGTGGCCGGCGTAAAGGCCATGCACCAGACCGTGCAGGAGCAGGAAAACCCCAGCAGCGATGTTAAGCATTCAGATTTCTCTCCTTATTATCGGGGTTGGAAATTATATGACCGCTGAGGAGCTGATTCCGAAGGGAGGCGCTCTTCCTTCAAGCCAGAAATCCGGGACCCAGGGCCCCTCAGAAGAATGGCCATGCCAAACAAAGATGCTGGGTAGACCCAGCTTGAACTGCAGCCGGGGTACCCAGCCCAGCCAGCAGATCCCGAACGCCAGCATGGAAAAGGATATCAGCGGCTATTCCTGGACCCACTTGTTCATCCCTGCCCCTGAATTCTCCGGGGATTGGGACCAGGTATTATCCGGAAGTTTGGTCCAGCCATTCTACCATCCCCTGGACGGCCAGCCCCAGGTTGCCCATCTGGCAGTGCTGGTCGGCCTGCTGCGCGCGGGTGAAAATTCGAGACTGGATGGAGCGAGCGTTGGTCAGCGCCTGGCGCTGCTTCTGGAGGAGGATCGGAGGTTGAAAAGCATCATTCTCCCCGCCCAGAAGCAGGACATCCTGATTCACCAGCCAGGAGTGCAGATGTTCCTGGTTCATTCCCAGCATCCATTCCACGGCCTCAACAGGACGGTTCTTCCCGGAGATAAACAGTGCTTGACTGATAATAACATTCATCCTGCGGCTGGTCATTTTGAACCTCACCAGGATATTCATCAAATCCGGCCGTTTCATCAGCAGACGGACCAGCCGGCGAACAGGAAAGGTTGTCAACTCCAGCCAATCATACATCGGGGGAAAAGCGATCACCCTGCTGATTCTTTTTTCAAAAGCTGCCGCCCGCAGGGCCCAGTACCCGCCCATGGAAATACCCAGCAGCGCAGCTTGCTGAAGCTTAAAATAATCCAGCACAATCCGGGTGGGGTTCTCCCAATCGTGGTCAAACCTCAAGCCATGCTTTCGCAGCGCTCCTCCCTGTCCAGGACCTTCAAAGGCAATCACCCGCCAGCCGTGATCCGCCAGCGCTTGCCAGATCCCGTAAAACTCTTCAATCAGGGAGTCAAACCCCCCACAGGCCAGGATGACGCCCTGCGGGTCTTTCCGGGAAGGGACCTCCAGGATGGGCAAGAATCCGTTCTGATAGGGGACCCGGTGGCGGCGCCAGCCTTCCCCCTCAAAAGCCCGGGAAAACTGCTGTTGAAACTGCTCATAGAGAGGCAGCTTGCGCTCATCTTGAGGATCCACCAGGAACTCCGCCGCCCGGAGGTAGAAGGCAGTATTTTTTTTCCGCCCTTCTGCCCGGGCTTCTTCGGCCAGCCTGAGAAATTCATCCACATAATCTTCATAGGAACGAATGCTCTCACCGGCCCGCTGGAGGTCCTTCCGGCGGGTATACCCCAGCGAATACCAGCGGTTGAGCTGATAGTTCAAGTATTTGTCACGATGAAATGGGAGATATCCCTGAGGAAAATTCATGATATTTTTCTGTCACTCGTATAAATAAGCTAATCACAACAGCACCCGGTCAGAAGCATCTGCCCACCTGTTCGCAGACCCATCATCCACACACCCCACAACCCTCCCAGGTGGACAGCCTGCTGCTGATGGAATCCAGAAAGACCCAGGTGCAGCCTGTGCAGGAAGAACCTGCGGGAATCAAAATTATTTTCCTTGCAGCTCTCCTCCGAGGGCTCCGTGACCGCTTTCAACCAGGTCTCGCTTCAGGTTATGCTGCCAGCTGCTTTCGGATGGCAGGATTCCTCGCTCATGACGCTCTGCACAAGGAAAATCCAATTGAATCCCTGGTTGGATTATATACATTGCAGACAGAACCTTGATCTCCCCCATTGTTAAATTTTATTAACATAGAGGGATACAATAAGATCCCTCCGGGTCTCACAACCCCGCAGAGCATGACCGCTGGATATTTTGGTATGGAAAGCAAATAGGGCTGGCAGAAAAATTAACCTACTTTCTTTCCCCCGATCCAGGTGGAACAAACCGACAGGTCCTGATTGAGCACCACCAGATCTGCCCGCGCTCCGGGGCGCAGCCTGCCGCGTCCCTCCCCCAGATCGAGGGATACAGCCGGGGCTGTGCTGGCCATGATGACCGCATCCGTCAGCGGGAATTCGCCCATCTGTACCAAATTCCGCAGCCCCTGATCCATGGTCAGCAGGCTGCCGGCCAGGGCGCCGTCCGCCAGTCGGGCTGCCCCTTCAGAAACAGTCACCGATTGTCCCAGGAGCTGATACTCTCCGTCAGGCATTCCGGCAGCGCGCATGGCATCTGTGATGATCATGGTGCGCTCGATCCCTTTCGCCGCCGCCAGGGCACGGATCACGGCAGGATGGACATGCTGGCCGTCCGGGATCACCTGGGCATAGACCCTGGAGTCGGAAAGCACCGCGCCCAGCACCCCGGGCCGGCGGTGGTGAAGCGGCTCCATGGCGTTGAAAGTGTGGCTGGCCTGGTCGAGACCGGCCTCGACCGCCTGCTGCATCTGCCGATAGCTGGCTGTGGAGTGACCGACGGAAAATTTCACCCCCCGTTCCCGACCGCGGCGGATCAGCTCCAGGGCGCCGGGCAGCTCCGGAGCCAGAGTGATCAGGCGCACCACGCCGCTCTCCAACCAGGGGAGGTACTCCTCAGGATCAGGATGGCGGAGATGCTCTCCAGGCTGGGCGCCCTTCTTGGCCGGGTTCAAATAGGGTCCTTCCAAGTGAATCCCCAGGGGGACGGCCCCGTCTGAAGGCGGTGTGTAGATCCGAAAAAGATCGATGACTGCCTTGATGTCCTCCCGGCTGGCTGTGCCGGTGGTCAGTAAAAAGGCGGTCACCCCGCTGCGGGCAAAAAAGCGGCAGAGGCCATCCCAGGCATCTGGATTGGCGTCCATGACATCCAGCCCGTTTCCCCCGTGCACATGAAGGTCAATCAAGCCCGGGGCGATCCAGCAGTCATCCAGATCCAGCATCCGGTCTCCTGGATAGGTCTGCAGCTGCTCCGGCGCTAACATCGCCTGGATGCTCTCTCCCTCAATCAGCAGGGCGTGGTTTTCCAGCGCTTCCCCGGGTGTGATCAAGTTGGCTGTGATGATTGTTCTGCTCATAGCTCCCTGCCTGACGGTTGAATGGATCCCGGACAATTCCCATTATAGCCAGGAATGGACCGGGACATTGCTTGATTTCCTCAGAGAAGAAACCCTGCCGAACCGGCGATCAGCAGCTGGGCGGCAAAATAACTGGCCAGGCTGAGCGCCCGCAGTGCCGGAAACCCCTCCCGGAATCGTCCCACCGCCAGCAGGCTATCCGAGATCAAAAACAACCCGGCGCCAACCGCGGCCAGCAGCCTGCCAGACCCGCCGCCTCCCAGCCAGCGCTCCGCAGCCAGCCAGGCCATGACCAGAATGATCCCCATGTAGCCGATCACCGGCAGGCGCATGACAGTCAAACCAGGGAACAGGTAGCGGTAGATCCCCAAGCCGAAGAGCACCAAGGGCAGGGCCGGCCACCAAACAAGCGGCAGGGCACCCGGCAGGAAAGCGGCAATGTAGAAGCAGTGCGCAGTCCAAAAGGCGGCCAGGCCGGGCAGAAAATGGTCCTCCGGCAGCATCAGAAAGATATCCCCGGCCAGGGAAAACAGCAGCCCTGTCACGAGAAGAATTTTATATCTTAGTGGAGCGCCCTGACTCATGACCGCCACCAGAATGATCAATCCCGTGGTCAGCGGTTTAAAGAGATAGACCTGCCAGCGCGGCCCGCGGTATTCGGCCCGGATGTGCAGCACGGCGGACACAACCACCAGGATGATCAGCAGATAGCTGGCAAACATACCTTCCTCCCGGGTGCTGGGGATCTCTCCCTTAATCATACCCCGGAAATCCAGACCCCGGATGAAAGGCTCTTGTCCTGCGCAGAACAGTTCAGTCTATTCAGTCAACCTCAGGCCGCTTGGGAGTACAATATAGATTGATCTATTCGCATCTGAAACAAAGTCTGTAGAACAAAGGGACCATGATGAACAAGGGCGCTGACCACGATTTCGAACGTAAGATCACCTACCAGCCGATCGGTTTTGTGATCAACGAATTTGATGAGACCACCTCCCGTCAGGAGATGAGAAAAGGGACATCCAAAATCCTGCTCAACGATCCCTGGACGGAAGGCTTGGAGGGGCTGGAGCCCGGTCAGCCGCTGCTGGTGATCTTCCATTTCCACCGCATCAGCGAAGACCTGGTGCTGCGGCAGCATCCCCGGGGGGATGAGAACCGACCCAAGCGGGGTGTTTTTACCCTGCGCAGCCCTTTACGGCCCAACGCCATCGGGGTCACCCGGGTGACGCTGCAAAAAATCGAAAACAACCTGCTCTATGTGCACGGGCTGGACGCCTACCACGGCACCCCGGTGCTGGACCTGAAACCCGCCCGGGATTAAAGAGAAATCCTTCCCACAGGACCAGAGCGGTCTGAGAAATGGGAGGGAATATTTCTGTGGGGGATCGGTGTTTCCTATCAAAATGCTTTTTACTTCGATTAGCTTCAGGAAGCTATTCAATGGTGTGCTTATTCTCTGGAGAAGGAGCAAGAGAAAATGCTGCCCACACCCAGTTGAAAACCTCGGAAAAGCACCCCGCTGAACTTCCTGCGCAGAATGGCCGCCCGGGTGGGGATGCGATTCCCGTCAGCAGGTGGAGCTGTCCAGCTCCACTGGATCGATGAAAAGTGTATACCCAGATCAGCGCCCTTTCCCGGCGTCGAACCTGATTCCCTGCTGCAGAGTGGTTATAATCCAACTGTACCCAGCTGACCCCTCGGTTCCCACTCCTTCGAGGTCCCCATGAACCATATCCCCTCCTTGATCGCCGAGATGACCCTGGAAGAAAAAGCGGCCTTCTGTACCGGAAAAGATTTCTGGCACCTGAAAGGCCTGGACCGCCTGGGGATCCCCTCCCTGATGATCACCGACGGCCCCCACGGGCTGCGCAAGCAAACCAACTCCGGGGAGCAGATCGGCCTGGCCGACAGCATACCCGCCACCTGCTTTCCCACCGCCTCCGCCCTGGCGGCCACCTGGAACCGGGAGCTGCTGCAGGAGATCGGCGCCGCCCTGGGCGAAGAATGCCGGCAGGAGAAGGTTACCGTCCTGCTGGGGCCGGGCGTGAACATCAAGCGCTCTCCGCTCTGCGGGCGCAATTTCGAGTATTTCTCCGAGGACCCTTTTTTAACCGGGGAGCTGGCCAAAAGCTGGATCCAGGGGGTGCAGGATCAGGGCATCGGCACCTCGCTGAAGCATTATACGGTCAACAACCAGGAGACCCGCCGCATGTCCATCAACGCCGTGGTGGACGAACGGGCGCTGCGGGAGATCTACCTGCCGGGGTTTGAGGCTGCCGTGCGCGAAGCCCGCCCCTGGACGGTGATGGCCGCCTACAACCAGGTCAACAGCCGCTACTGCTGCGAGCATGACCGGCTGATCGGTGACATCCTCCGGGAGGAGTGGGGTTATGACGGCGTGGTGGTCTCGGACTGGGGCGCGGTGAACGACCGGGTTTCCGGATTGAAAGCCGGCCTGGATCTGGAGATGCCCGGGATCAAGAATGGAAATACCGCCAGAATCGTTTCCGCCGTACACTCTGGAGCGATGCAGGAAGCCGCCCTGGACACAGCGGTGGAGAGAATCCTCAGGCTGATTTTCCGGGCGGAGCAGACACTCTGTTCAGATTACCATTATGACCGGGATGCCCACCATGCCCTGGCCCGGCGGGCCGCCGGAGAGGGAGCGGTGCTGCTGAAAAACCAGAGTAATCTCCTGCCGTTGGACAGCACAGAAACCATCGCCTTGATCGGCCGTTTCGCCAACCATCCCCGCTACCAGGGAGCCGGGAGTTCCCTGATCCACCCCACCCGCCTGGATAACCTGCACGAGGAGCTGATCCGGCTGACCGGTCCGGAGCGGGTCAGCTATGCCAGCGGGTACACCGAAAAAGGGGACCTGGCCGATGATGATCTGATCCAGCAAGCGCTGCACACGGCCCGGGAGGCGGACACGGTGGTTGTCTGCGCCGGGCTGCCCGCTCTTTATGAAACCGAAGGGGTGGACCGTGAGCACCTGCAGCTCCCACCGGGGCACAATGCCCTCATTGAAGCCCTGGCTGCCGAACATCCCCGGGTGGTGGTTGTACTCAGCAGCGGCGCCCCGGTGGAAATGCCCTGGATTGACCGGGTTCCCACCGTGCTGCAGGGATACCTGGGCGGGCAGGCCGGCGGCGGCGCACTCGCCGACATCCTGACCGGGGCCGTTAACCCCTCTGGAAAACTGGCGGAAACCTTCCCACTGCGTTTGGAGGACACCCCGGCCTATCACCACTTCCCCGGGGGGCCGCAAGCGGTGGAATACCGGGAAAGCCTTTATGTAGGCTACCGCTATTATGACACCGCAGGGGTGCCGGTGCTGTTTCCCTTCGGCCACGGCTTGAGCTACACCAGCTTCAGCTACAGTGATCTGCAGCTGAGCAGCCGGGAGCTTCGCGCCGGAGACAACCTGACTTTGCGGCTGAAAGTGAAAAACAGCGGACCGCTGACCGGGAAGGAGATCATCCAGGTCTACCTCCGGGATCCAGAATCGACCCCCTTCCGCCCCCGGAAAGAGCTCAAGGCGTTCGCCAAGGTGGAGCTGCAGCCGGGTGAGAAGAGAGAGGTCACCTTGACGCTCGATTCCCGGGCCTTTGCTGCCTACGACAGCCGCCTCTCCGGATGGCAGATTGAGGGGGGGCGCTTTGAGATCCTGATCGGCGCTTCCTCCCAGGATATCCGGTTGCAGAAAAGTCTGATCGTTCGTTCACCGGCGGAGATCCCGGCTTATGACCGCGAAGCGCTTTCCCCCTACTATCAGCTTTCTCAGGAGGCTTCTTTTTCGCCAGAAACTTTTGCATCCCTGCTGGGGAGAGAGGTCCCTAAACAGCAGGCCCCCGAGCGGGGAGAATACACCCTGAATACCCCCGTGATCGACATGCAGGACTCCCTGGTGGGGCGGCTGCTCTACCGCATGATGGAATCCCAGGTGGAGAAGATCATCGCCGGTCAGGAGGAGAGTCCCAACGCTTTAATGATCCGAACCATGATCCGGGAGATGCCGCTGCGGGGGCTGCTGATGCAGGGACAGGGACCGCTTACCAGGGACAGGCTGGAAGCCCTGCTGCTGCTCATCAACGGCAGAGTTTTCAAAGGCTTGCGGCGTTTGATAACAGGGGCTGGAGACTCGTAAATCTGGGGCAGCTCAGTCCATCACCAGCACTTTGGCGCCGGTGGAGCCGCCTCGGCGGAGATCGAGCAGCGCCTGATTGGCCTCCTCCAGCGGGTAGGCTTCCACCGCCGGCTCGATGCCGGCCTCCCCGGCCAGGTCCAGAAATTCACTGACATCCCGGCGGGTGACGTTGGCCACGCTCTTGATCTCCTTTTCCATCCAGAGATGGGTTACATACTTCAGCCGCTGCAGGTAGTCCTGGTCGCCGGCTTCCTTGCGGATGGCGTTGATCACCAACCGTCCGCCGGGAATGAGATTTTCCAGCGCTTCTACCACCGGCTTCCAGGCCGGGGTGGTGTCGATCACCGCCCCCAGCTTCTCCGGGGAGGGCTCCGCGGTGTCCCCCGCCCAGACCGCGCCCAGTTCCCGGGCGAACTCACGCTGGTCCGGGCTGCGGGCGAAGACATACACCTCGATCCCGGGATAGTGATAGCGAACCAGCTTGAGCACCAGATGGGCGGAGGCACCGAAGCCGGTCAGCCCCAGACGGCCGCGCTCCCCCAGCTCTGTGAGGCGGAAGGAGCGGTAGCCGATCGCCCCGGCGCAGAGCAGCGGGGCCGCCTGAACGTCATCCAGCGGTTCCGGTATGGGGTAGGCATACTCCTCTGGAACCACCATATAATCGGCATAGCCGCCGTCGGCATCCCGGCCGGTGGCCCGGAAGTCCGGGCAGAGGTTTTCCTGGCCGCTGGTGCACCAGCGGCATTCCCCGCAGGCAGAGTAGATCCAGGCCACACCCAGCCGCTCGCCTTTTGGGAAGCGATCTGCCCCTGCTCCCTGCTCTTCCACCCGGCCGATCACCTGGTGGCCGGGGATCACCGGCAGGGACGGAGGCGGAGTACGGCCCTCGATCTCATCCAGTTCGGTGTGGCAGACTCCGCAGGCAGAGACCTGCAGCAGAATTTCCCCCGCCCCCGGCGTGGGTTGCGGGACTTCCCGTCGCTCCAAGGGAGCGGGATTTTCCTTAAAAGAAGTCATTTCAGGCAGGACCATAGCTTTCATAATGATGTTCTCCTTCTGCCAGTCCGTTCCACCACAATCACTCCGGCGACCATCACCACCATACCAGCAACCTGGAGAGGGGCTAACTGCTCTCCCAGCAGCCACCAGGAAAGCAGCATGGTCCCCAGGGGAGTGAGATTGAGGATGGAGTTGATCTCCATCGCCGTCAGCTGCTGTAAAGAGTGGTTGTAGGCCAAATACGCCAGCGCGGTGTTAATCACCGCCAGCCAGAGGACAACTCTGACAGACTGGACAGTAAACGAGGGCACCCCTTCCAGCGGAAAGGCCATCAGCAGCAGCAGTCCCCCGCCCATCCCCAGCGGCAGAGCGGTCAGGGTGAGATTGTCCAGCAGCTGATCGCGGGCGATTTCTCTGCCCAGCAATCCGAAGATCAGGAAAGCGATCAAACCAACAGCGACAATTCCCAGACCGAGAGCTGCGCCAGTTTGAAGACCTGCTGTAAAAAATAAACCGCTCCCCAGCAGACTGATCAGCACACCAATTACCTGCCAACCGGTGGGAAATTCCTTAAGCCAGATCATCCCCCCGAAGAGCATCAGCAGCGGCGTCAGGCTCATCAGGAAGGAAACCATGGTCGCCGGCAGATATTTCAAACCCCAGAACAGGGCCCCGTTGCCGATAGTATAGGCGCTGACTCCGATCCCCAGCAAAGGCAGCCAGTAATCATTCAGGAAAGCATTTTTAAATCCCTGCTTCCTGACCAGGAAAGGAAGCAGGATTAAAAATCCCAGAAAGTATCGCAGTCCGCCGATCGTCAGCGGACCCAGATCCTGCAGGCCGATTTTGACAAAGACAAACGAGGACCCCCAGATCAAGGTGACGAGCACCGCTTCGCCAACAGCCAGCAGTCGTTTCCTGGTTTGAAGAGAGGGGGAGAAATTTTTCACGGAATGTCTCCTTCTACAGGGGAAGAAAAGTAAATCTTCCGACGGGCCACAACCAGGAAAACTGCCGCTGCGGACCAGACCAGTCCGTTCAGGATCATGAAGGCTGTCTCGGTAAGCACTGCCGAAAAAACATAGAAACCCAAATTGACACCCAGATGGAAGAACCAGGGCAGGATGACATTCCAGCCCAATCTGTGGATCAACCAGGTGATCACCAGCGAATAAGCGATCGTGGAGAGCACGAAAAACAGCATATAGACCAGGCCGTGCTGATAATTCCCAACATGCCACAAGCCCCAGAGCAGTCCTACCAGCAGCGAGGTCAGCAGGCCATTCCAGCGGGTGGCCAGCAGCGGCTGCAGGTAGCCCCGCCAGCCCAGCTCCTCGGCGAACGCCCCAACCATCATCCAGCTGAATAAAATTAAAAAGCCTGTGCCGCCTAAGGGCGGGGTCTCAACCGGCCGGGTGACCAGCGGAACCAGCAGCAGGAGCAGGCCGGTGATCACCAGCGGGATGCCCGCAGCAGCAAGGAATTTCCATCCCCTGGTTCGTGAAGTGGGGATGCGGAGAATGCTCGCCTGATCCCGGAAGACTGCCAGCATCAACCAGGCAGCCAGGCCGGGCGCCAGCTGGGGGAGGACCACCCAGGCGGGGATGTAGGGGCAGGTCTGCTGGATCCGGCCCAGCAGCAGCGTGAACAGCATGGTCAGCCCGAAAAACAGTACGGCCTTGGCAGTGATTTTCAAAGCAGGTCTCCTTCCAGGTACCTGAACGTATTGTACTCGGATTCCTTGATCAGCTTCCAGCTCAATCTCTCACATAGAATTAATATCAAGCTTACCCCACTTTCATCTTCAGCATAGATCATCTAGAATGGCAAATGGTAGATCGAACCAAATCGACAACATGGATGGATATCAACCAGCTGGAATCATAGCAGTTTTACGGGATGATTTTTATAGAACCAGAACGGCCGGGAAAAGTTTCTGAACTTTCCGGTATATCAAGAGCCGAAAAATCAACGGCATCGAGGAGTCTTTAATGGTTTCCCGACATAATGGAACCCGGCGATGATGATAACGATCATTGCTGGGACAGCCGATCGCCTTTTCCCACTGATTTCTTTTTGCATAAATAGACTTCTCAGGCTGGATCAGCCCTGAAATCCCCCTTTCAGCACTAGATTCTCAGGGCTTGACCCCTGCTGCCGTGGTCCAGATCCGGTCCCAGGGGCATTCCGCTTGAAACTGATCCCCGAACGGCAGAAAAAAGCTGGCATGGAGTAAAAATGATCAAACCAATCAAAAAGTTCCCCGTCTTCTTCCACCTAATGCTGGCTGCGATTCTGCTGGTCAGCGCCTGCGCTCTGCCGGGATCAGAAGAGGAGCCTGAGGCCAAGGTCGGAAATCTGGAGACCACAGCAGAGTCCTCTTTAGAGGCCGAGAGCGCTTCCCGGCAGCTGGAGTGCGAAATCGAGGGCTACCCCTGCACCTACGCTGAAACCGACCCCCAGGTGCTGGAAGACAGTTTTCTCACCCTGAGTGAAGCTGCTCTGAAGGTGAGCGATGAGACCGGAATTTCAGGAGCAGCAGAGTACCTGCAGAATCAAGAAAATGTCGTTGAGGTGATCTATGATCAAACGGCTCTTCGCTTCCGATTGAAGAACGGACCGCCCCTCTGGCTGTACAATGCCGATGCCATCTACCAGAATACCAAAATGGGCCTGGGAACAGCTCCCCCTAACCAGTCCAGGAATCTAATCCTCAACCCCGGTCTGCAGACTGGATCAGATGACGGACCGATTGGGAAAAGTGAAAAAGGGATCGAGCCCAAGAAGAAAGCCCTGCTGCTCTCGCCTTACCTATGGGATTTTGGAGCGGATGAAACAGAAGTAGTCAAGCTTCTGCTGGGTAAAAAGAATTATGATTGTGCAGGCTGTGTGGTGGTGAAAAAGAATCAAGCAAAGAGTGATCAGAATGTCACTTTGAACGATTTCAAGAACTGGGGTGATTATGACTTAATCAACCTTTCCACCCATGGATCCCAGGTCTGTAAACAAGGTAAGTGTGTGACATCCCTCTCCACGGGTGTCTACTACCCTTTTCCTTACCTGGATACGATCACCATGGGGACATTTCCCGATACCCTGGGTGTCCTGGAATCAGAACCGGGGGTTCGTTATGGCATCTCCGCTTCTCCCGCCTGTCAGGCGTACCGCCAGGCATTAAACAGCGGCGATCTGGATGAAGAAGGCCGGGCAAGTGTTGAGAAAGCTTATCAGGACAGAAATTGTGAATTTCTATCCAATAAACTCTGGCAGTCAGTTGATGAAGATTTTTTCAGGTATCACTACCAATCCGGGAAAAACCCGCTGGATGATAAGTTTATCTTTTTGAATGCCTGCCAGAGCATGATCGATAAATCGCTGGCTGAAATCATCTCCGGTGACAATACTACAGTCCTGGGCTGGACAGAATCGATTGATGCCTTTATCGCCAGCCAGGTGGCGATCCGATTCTATGAGCATTACCTGGATGATGGATTAAAAGCGGAGGAAGCATTTCAGGAGGCAAACAATTATGCCAAAGAAAATTTTTCCAAGGATTCCCTCCGCCGCTATCAACCAAAAGGGATTGCCCTCGAATCCCTCCCTCCCGTGGAATTCATCACTGACGGAGAGCTGGACACCCGGGGGAGGGAGATCATCACCCTGCTGCAGCCCATTTTCCGGACAGAACTGAACGAAAGGGCTGCCGTGCCCACCGTGGGCGCCGCCGGGGACGGCCAGCCGGACAAACTGCTTTTCCTGGTGCAAATCGACGGCATCTCGGATGATCAAAACCCGGAGGAATTCCTGATTCGTCTGGCTGTGGACGGGCAGGACCTGGAGGATACCTTCCGGCCGATGGAAAAGATCTCCGAGTATTCCTACTGGACCGTGGCGGAAGTCCCCCTGCCCTTTGATGCCGCCGAACGGAAATTCGTGGAGCTGGAAGCCTGGGTGGCGCTGCCCACCGGCGGTGTGAGCCGCCACGTGGTTGAAGAGGTCGAGCTGGCCAACTGCGGCTGGAATATGAATCTGTCCGGCGGCGCCAGCGGCGAGTACGCCGGGGACATTATCTTCCCCACCGCCAACCTCACCAACGCCAATGCCGAGCAGCTGCGGCGTCTGGCCGAGGAAGGTTATCTCGGCCCCAGCGAAACAGGGGCTGGGATGCCCGCTCCGGAGGAACTGGCCGGGCTGCCGGACAGCTATCTGCTGGGCAGCCAGCAGGGGTATCCCTTCCTGATGGTGATTCCCGGTCAGGGCCTGACCGCCATGGTAGAAGAAGGCTCCCTGGGGGTCGGGAATCAAATCGCACTTAACCTCTCTGAGGATACCCCGGAACGAAAAACGGGGAGCTATTCCGGTACCTATTCAGATTTACTGACCCAGAGTTCAATCTCCCTCCAGGGAGATCTGATCTGGCACGCGGACAGCATCTGCAGCATGGATGTCATCCTGGAATTAATTGAAAACCCCTTTCCAGAGCGACTCACGCCCTGAATCCGGATGATGACTTTTATTCGTTTTTATTAAGGAGTTTAAAAATGTTTTTGAAAAATCTACCCAACCGGAGAAGAATTCTGCTGGCGGTCAGCCTGCTGATCATCGCCTCCCTGGCCTGCAGTCTGCCGTTTGTGGGAGAGGAAGATGACCTACCGGACACTCCAGACGCCGAATCTACCAGCCCAGCCGATCAACCGCCTGCGTCCCAGGCGGAGGACGACCTGCGCTGCACCCGATTGGGCTACCCGTGCACCTTTGCCGAAGCCTCCCCGGATCGGGTGGAACGCGGCCTGAATCTGATGGATCTGGCGGATGAAGTCTTCGCCCAGGAAGGCAGCGCCATGGCGGTGGCCGAGCGGCTGCTGGAAGAAACCGACATCGCCGAAATGTACTACGATGAGCGCGGTGTGTGGTACCGGGTGGAGGGCGCCCCGCCGCTGGTCTTCCTGCACCCGGAGATGTTCACTGAAGACCCGGATCAGATCTCCCTGCAGAAACCGTCCAGCCATCCCTCGAAAGCGCGGCTGCTGCCCGTGCTCCTCGAACCAGACGGACCAGTTGGCACCAACCCCGAGGGAGAAAAAGCTACCAAAAAAGCTCTCTTTCTGAACCCTTTTGTCTGGCAGTTCGGATCCGTCGTCCATGACAATGTCCGACCGCTGCTCGAGGAATACCGCGACTACCGCTGCAGCGGGTGCATCACCTACCTGCAGGAAGCCACCCACGCCGCTGAATTAATAAATGAGAATACCCCGGCAGCCGGTCCCTCTTATGACCAATTTCAGGGTTGGGAAGAGTACGATCTCATCCATGTCCTGGCTCACGGATCGCAGTTCTGTCCGGGAAAATCCGTCAACAGCGAAGGACAACCGATCGTTTCCGGGGACCGGGAGACCTTTCCCGAAAATACCGGTGGGGTGGTGGAAGGCGTTGAGGTGAATGAAGGGGACTGCCTGACCATGATCCAGACCGGCCACTACCAGCTGAAGGAACACCTTGTAGAGAATCCCCGTCAGGTCCCCGGCATCGCCTGGGGACACAAACCGGGAAGTGATGTCTGGATGGAACTGCTGACAACAGACTTCTTTATCAATACTTACCGCGGAGGGCTGGATGACACCATCCTGTTTTTCAACAGCTGCCAGCTGTTCGGGGATCAGAGCTTCGCGGATGCCCTGCGGGGGGAAAACACGGCAATCTTTGGCTGGACCCAAAAGGTGTACGGAAGCCGCGGCAAGGCAGTGGCAACCCGGTTTTTTGAAGAGCTGATTAAAAATGGACTGCGGTCCTCTGTGGCCTACCAGAACACAGTGGAATCCAGCAGTCATACCGACCACCGTGACGACTGGTTCGGTGCCCAGCTGGAAGATTCCATCAGCGAAGGATTTGATCCCCGCGGCCGGGAGGTGGTGATCATGATGCAGCCGGTCTTCCGGGAGCTGCTGGAGGAGAAAGACGCCGTCCCGGTGGAAGGAATTCCCGGGGACGGGGAGAATGATGAACTCTTCATCCTCATCCAGGTGGACGGGGTGGATGAGGATCAGAATGCCGAGGATTTTGAGATCCACCTGGCCATGGACGGCGAGGAGCTGCCGGAGACCTTCCAGCCCACAGAAAAAGTTAGCGACTACTCCTACCGGGGGTACCGGATCCTGCCCCTGCCCTTTGACGCCGCAGAGCGGGATTATGTGGAATTTGAGGCCTGGGTCGATCTCCCGGAAGGGGGCGACACCCGCCATTACCTGGAGGAGATCGAAATCGCCGGCTGCGGCTGGACCGGCACCGCTTCGGGCGCAAAAAGCGGTCCGCTGGAAGGGGAGATCCTCTTCCCCAGCACCAACCTGACCGCAGCCAAAGTCGATGAGCTGGCCCTGCTGGCCAGCGAGGGCTACCTGGGTCCGGGGGGTGCAGCCGGGTCGGGACTGCCAACAGCCGAGGAACTTTCTTCTTTGCCCTTCAGCGCCATTTTTGGCAGCCGGTCCCAGTATCCCTTTATGCTGCTGGTTCCCGGCCAGGCTGCCACGGTGATGCTGGAAGGCACCAGCTTCGGGGCCGGACAGCAGTCCCAGTTCAACATGCAGGAAAACAGTCAGCAGCGTTTTGAAGGCAGCTTCTCCGCTTCGGTCACGGATATGCTGAGCCAGTCCGGGTATTCGGTTCAGGGCGAGATGACCTGGCATGTGGACAGCTTCTGCAGCCTGGATGTCATCCTTGAGCTGGCCGCCAACCCGCTTCCTGCCAGCCTGGCACCGTAATCCGGAGATTTACACAATCATAATCACCAAAAGCGCCCTGCGGGGCGCTTTTTTTCTATCTTGGACCGATCAGAAATCTTTCCCGGAAAGAGCGTTTTCTCCCGCAAGCAGCCATCCGCTATAATGAAAGAAAGATTAACACTCCCTGAGACGTCCATAAATCAGCACTGGTTCTACTATCCAAAGAGAGGAAACAAGAACATGAAAAAATCGGACCGCAATGCCTTGATTGCTATACCGCTGGTGATTCTGATCGGCGCCGGCGTGGCCTGGGCCGGCAGCCAGAACAGCGCCGAAGCTTTTGGCCTGCCCATCTTCGCCATCGGCGTCGGCCTGGCTTTCCTGATCCAGTGGCTGGCCTTCATCCCCGCTTACCTGTTCCAGACCGAGAAATTCTACGATCTGACCGGCAGCATCACCTACATCACGGTCACGGTGGCAGCAGTGATCCTCAGCCCGGCGGTGGACGGCCGCTCGCTGCTGCTGATGGGCATGGTGCTGGTCTGGGCCGGGCGGCTGGGGACCTTCCTGTTCCGCCGCATCATGAAGTCCGGCAAGGACGAGCGCTTTGATGAAATCAAAGTTTCTTTCCTCCGCTTCCTGAACACCTGGACGCTGCAGGGCCTGTGGGTGACCTTCACCCTCTCCGCCGCCCTTTATGCCATCACCACCATCAACCGGGTGGGGCTGGGGCTCTATGCCCTGGTCGGTTTCCTGATCTGGGCTTTCGGCTTTACCATCGAAGTCATCGCTGATGCCCAGAAAAGCCGTTTCAAAGCCCAGCCGGAGAATGAAGGCCGATTCATCAACACCGGCCTGTGGAAGTGGTCCCGCCATCCCAATTATTTCGGCGAGATCACCCTCTGGGTAGGCGCGGCTCTGATCGCCCTGCCCACCCTGCAGGGCTGGGGGTTTGTCACCCTGATCTCCCCGGTCTTTGTCGCCCTGCTGATCACCCAGGTGAGCGGCGTGCCCATGCTGGAAAAGCGGGCCGATGAGAAATGGGGCGGCCAGGAGGACTACGAGCAGTACAAGGAGAACACCCCGGTGCTGATTCCCCGCCCCCCGCAGGAGTGACCCCGGAGGCGCGGCACAATCACAACGGAATCACCGGGCTGCGTAAGCTATCCTTAGGCAATCTGGACAATTAACGCGCCAACGTCTGTTGTCGCACTGATGCTGGCGGATGCGCTGACAAAACAAATCTTCTTTTTAAGCACAGCGATTCACGAGGCAGGAATTGGGATCGTTACTTAACCGACTGCCATCTATGACGGGAGGGAATCACTGATGAGATTACAGGGAAAGAAAGTCGCTTATCTGGTGGAAGACCAGTTTGAAGACCTGGAGTTCTGGGTCCCGGTGATGCGCCTGCGCGAGGAGGGGGCGGAGGTCACTGTGGTCGGCAGCGGCAGCAGCGAGGTCTACCGGGGCAAGCACGGGCTGACCGCCGCGGTGGACACCAGCGCTGATGAGGTCGACCCGGCGGAATTTGATGCCGTGGTCGTGCCCGGGGGCTGGGCGCCGGACAAGCTGCGCCGCTACCCGGCGGTGCTCAAGCTGGTGCGGGAAATCTATCGGGCCGATAAAATCGTCGGCAGCATCTGCCATGCCGGCTGGGTGCTGGCCTCCGCCGGCATCCTGGAGGGACACCGGGCCGTCGGGTCGGTGGGCATCAAGGACGACATGGAAAACGCTGGAGCGACCTGGCAGGATGCCGCGGCCTTCCGGGACGGCAGTATCGTCTGGGGGCGGGTGGTCAAGGACATCCCTGATTTCTGCCGTGAGCTGGTTGAGGCCATCGCCGGCAAATGAGCGCCCGGACAATCTTTCTTTGAAAATAATCCCCGACCGGGACATTTGCCATCGGTCGGGGATCGATATTTAATAGATCAAACTGCTCACCACACGCCGGGGATCAGCCGGCTGGGCACCTCACGGGCATATTCCCGGTAGCCGGGAAGCTCCTCCTGCAGGGTCCGATCCTCCAGAGATGTGCGCAGCAGCAGGGCCGCGGTCAGCAGGGCCACAGCCAGGAAGGACCAGCCCCCGTCCAGGAAGAGGGGCGTGCCGATATAGTTCAGCAGGGCCCCGACATATCCCGGATGGCGGACCAGGGCGTAAGGACCCCCGGAGACCACCTCGTGGTCCCGGTCATGCTGGATGCGCACCACGCCGGAAAAATAGCGGTTGGCCGTCAAGGCCCAGGTTCCCAGAGCGTAGCCGGCCAGGATCAATATTAATCCTACCAGCTGGATGCCCAGGCTGTAATCCACACCAGCCCCCAGGCGGTGCTCCAGCCCGACCAACAGCGGTACCAGACCCGCTCCCAATCCAACCACCCGGCTGAGGATCTGATCCCACTCCTTGGCATCCTGATGATCGGCAAACCTGGCCCGCTCGGCGAGCAGATCGGGGTGGGCCCGGGATGCCAGGATCCGACTGATGAGGAAACCGAAAAAAGCGACCGCGGCATAAACCCAGCCCTGCCACCAGCTCCAGCGTCCGCTGATCAGGATCGGCAGCAGGGGAATGAGCAGGACGACAATCAAAAGCTGGAGGATCAAACGGGGGGTCACCTTTAATTTATTTTCAGCCATCGCTTATCTCGTTTCCTCAATCCAGGATGTTATTAATTAAGTCCCTTAAACTTGGCAGCCCCAGACTAACCATATTTCTCCCTGATTAATATTTTATCTTTTTCTTGGGTTAACAGCCAAATTTAATCGCATCAGACTCTATGAAAATCAATCCAGAAAACACATCCGGCTGGATTCGCGGACCGATTTACACGAAGGCTTCGGTGTTCATCGGCAGTTCAGCACTCCCCGGCATTAGCTGAGCCATCACCGTACTCGGCCTGGGTTACAGCCTGGTTTGCTTCGACCGCCTCTGGGAGAAAGCGGGTCGCCCTGCAGACAATATTCGGGGAGGAGTACCGGCGGTAGCAGCGGCAAATTCCTCCCTCCCTTCCGGGACCCTGAATCGACATCAAAACAACCTGGAGTCAGAGCGATCTTATCGTTTCCATTTCCTCAGCGCTTAGTTGGAAATCAAAAACCGCCAGGTTGGACTTCTGGTGCTCCTCTGAAGAAGCTTTCGGAATGGTGATCACCATCGGCTGCTGGATCAACCAGCGCAGCGCCACCTGGGCCTGGGTCTTCTGATAACGCCGGCCGATCTCTTTCAAAGTCCGGTCGCCCAGCACCCCACCGCGGGCCAGGGGAGAATAGGCGGTGAGCAGAATCCCCTCCGCCTGGCAGTATTCCACCAGGTCGTTTTGATGATGGAAAGGATGATACTTAACCTGGTTGGTGAGGATCGGCGCCCCGGCGATCTCCCGGGAGCGCTCCAGGAGGGAGACCGAAAAGTTGCTCACCCCGATAAAGCGGGTCTTGCCCTGGTCGACCAGGGCCTGCATCCCGGCCAGGGTCTCCTCCAGGGGGACGGCATCGCTGGGATGGTGAATCAGGTAGAGGTCGAGATAATCCAGCCCCAAACGCCGCAGGCTGTCCTCACCGGCCTGCTGGACCTGATCCTCCCGAAAATGATTGCTCCATACCTTGCTGGTGATGAACA
This sequence comes from uncultured Anaerolineales bacterium, assembly GCA_964603385.1. Lineage (GTDB taxonomy): Bacteria > Chloroflexota > Anaerolineae > Anaerolineales > UBA11858 > B10-G9. Next base: position 192,651 of record CAZRUS010000003.1, read on the forward strand.
ATTCCTCCCGGTCCAGACCGGATTCCCGGATTGCCCGACCCACCGCCTCTTCATTGCGGTAGTATTCGGCGGTGTCGATGTGCCGGTAGCCCAGCTCCAGAGCGCTGAGCACGCTGCGCCGGCAGCTCTCCCCCCGCATCTGCCAGGTCCCCAACCCGATCTTGGGGATCTGTTCTTCTAAAACGGTTTCAAATTCCATAAGTGAATTCCTCCCTGGATAGATATTGCCGCAGATAAGGTACTTTTCAAGATCCCTGGATAGATATTGCCGCAGATAGGGTACTTTTCAAGATCCCTGGCAGATTTGACACCAGGCTCTGCTCCACAAACTTGAGTATGATTCCCCCTAATGGTAACAGATGGGATTGATCAGGAATGCCCGGCAGCACCCCTCGCGGTGGAGCGGGCTGTTCCGATCCAGTCCAAAGAGTGTGCTGGAAATCCTCGGGGTACTCCCGGCGACGCGTTCTTTCCAAGCATAACCAGATGAAATTAATCTCAGCTCAATGGTCCGGCTGCAGTGCCCGCTGCAGCTGCTGGACTTCCTCCACCCAGCCGGTGATGATCTCCTGATGCTGCGCCCGGTCCCCCGCAGTTTTTGCGTACCCCGCAGCCAGCTCTTCTAAATGCCGGTAGTACCCGGCCAGCGTATCCAGCGCCGGCAGATCCCCGGGATCGAGCTCGTCCTGACCGGCCCGCAGCGCCTCTTCCAGGTCCTTGAGTGCGTCCAGCCAGCGCTCCACCGGCATACCGGCGTTCTTGCGGAAATCTCGCAGCATCCACTGCCGCTCAAACAAGCCCCGCTCCTGCCAGCCCCGGGACTGCTCCTCCAGGGTTGCTGTCACCGCCCGGGTCAGCCCCAGTGCCTTCTCAAGCTGCTGTTTTGTCAGGGACAATCCCCCTCCTTCCCCCTCCTCCATCACCAGCGAGATCCCGGCATCCTGCAGGGCCATCACCGCACTGATTTCCTGCCCGTGGTAGCGGTCCGCCAGGGCCGCCGCTGCCGCGAACCCCGCTCCAGCTGCCTCAGCGCTGAGGATCTGCCCCTCGCTGAGGGCGAAAAATTCCTCCTCACTCATCCCGTAAAGAGGAGCCAGCTGGCGGATGCCGGCCAGGGCCCCGGGAGTGCGCACCAGCCCGGGGGCGATGGTGAAGGCGGCCACACCGGTTCCTTCCAGCTCGGCCGCCAGCGTTTCCGCCAGGTGGACCTGGGCGGCCTTGAAGCATTCATAAGCCCCCATGTAGGCCTGGCCGACCGAGGAGACACAGACGAACACGCCGCTGCCCCGCTCGATCATCTCCGGCAGAAAGGCCCGGGCCAGCAGCACCGGACCGCGCAGGTTGACCCGGTAGCTGGCATCCCAATCCGTAATGGGCAGCTCAACGACTGAACCCAGGGGGGTGATGGTGGCGTTGTTAACCATCACATCCACCGGACCGAATTCCTCCAGCACAGTTTTCTTCAAAGCTGCGATGCTGTCCTCCGAACCGACATCGATCTCCAGGAAGAGCGCCCTGCCGGTGCCAAACCGGCGGTTAATGGAGTCAGCCGCCTGCCCGCCGGTCTCCGGGTCGATCTCGGCGATCACCACCCGGGCCCCCAGCCAGGCCAGAGCGCAGGCCGCTTCCAACCCGATCCCCCGGCCGGCGCCGGTGACCAGAGCTACCTGATCCTGCAGAGCATCCTGGGATAGCTCCCCACTGGCAATTAACAAACTCTTCTCTCGATTATTCATGGTTCCCCTCCCCCGGGTTTTCCTCCCGGGCCCGGGCGGTCATCCGGGCCAGCATCCGCCCCATCCCCCCCGGGAAGAGCCGGTTGGCCAGCAGCCCCACCCGGGTGGAGAAATCCGGTGTGATCCAATCCCGCCGGGAGCCGATCTTTCCGGCCAGCTTGCGGCCCACCGCCGCCGGATCAGCCATGAACTCCTCCGGCACCCCCAGCGGGGCAGCCGAGGGTGTATCCGTCAGCGGCGGATGGATGAGGTTGACCGTGATGCTGAACGGGGCGAGTTCCAGAGCCAGCGTCCGGGTCAGCGCTTCCAACGCCCCTTTGGTGGAGGTGTAACCGGCCAATCCCGGAAATCCGGTCAGGCCCACCCCGGAGGAGACATTGTGGATCACACCGCCGCCCCGGGACTTCAGGGCCGGGAGCACGGCACGGATCATATTCAAGGATCCGAAATAATTTACCTCGAACTCCCTGCGGGTCTCATCTTCCGGCCGCTCCACAAACGGCTGAAAGACTGCCAGGCAGGCGTTGTTGACCAGGATATCGATCCTCCCCCAGCGGTCCAGCACGGCCTGGACGGCTGCATTAACCTGCTCCCGATTGGTGACATCGCAGGGGGAAAAATAATAGCTCTCCAGAAATTCTGCCTGCAGAGCCGGAGCCCGATCGCCAGAAATATCTAGACCGGCCACCCGGTGGCCCAGCTCGAGCAGCGCAGCACAAAGATGATAGCCGATCCCGCTGTTGGCGCCGGTGACCATGATGACCTTGCCTGCCATCTTCCCTCCTGAAAACTGAAACTTTGAACAATCCCGCTATTGAGTATACTGTTATTTTCCAGGGAGAGATTGAAATTTCTTCAGATTCAATTCAGTCAGCAACTCTCCTCACAGAGGTCAGAAGCCTCTGAATAGGGACAATTGATTCCCTGGTCTATCGACCAGGGAAAAGACCCCACAACAGCCCAGCATTGAACCTGGGAAAGGGACGGTTGGACAGAAAGGACAACGATGATAGAGTGATATAGAAGCTATCTGCGGTGCGATCGTGGATAGGAAGAATAAGCAACAATCATCAGGAGGGACAACAAACATGAATGTCAACCAAAGACCTGCTCGAAAAAGAAATCGACTGCAGCCCTTTTCCTTATTTGTAGGATTAATTGTGATCCTCTCTTTAGCCGCTGCGGGATGCAGCGCATTAACCGGGACCGATACCGCACCCCCCACACCTCCCCGGGAGCCCTTCTCTGCCCGGTCAGAGAGTGAGGACGGCGCGGTGGTGGAATGGAGCGGCTACACCGACGGTTATCAACCCGGTGAGGAAGCCGAATTTGAGATCACCATCCAGAACAACACCGAGAACACCTGGGAGGGCCGCCTGTGTCTCAACCTGCTGGCCGGTGATTCTTCCACTGTGCTGGCCACCCTGACCAGCCGCAGAATTGATCTCTCCACAGGAGCTGGCTTTTCGGACACACTGGCTGTCCGTTTTCCTGAAGACCTGGATCCCGGCGTTTATGGTCTGTCGCTGGTCGTCCGGCGGCCCGGGGGACCGCTGGTAGAAATGATCCCCCTCCAATTCGGTGACACCGAGGAAACCAGCCAGCCGGCTACTCAGCGCGATATGGACGCTTCCCTGGCCGCCTGCCCGCCCCTCACCGGTGCGGATGCGCTGGAGGAAATGGCCAAAAATGATCTGGCAGAAAAGCTGGATATCCCAGTAGAAGACATCGAGACCCTCAGCGTAAAGCCCACCGAATTTCCCGACGCCAGCCTGGGTGTTCCCGAGGAGGGAGAATTATATGCTCAGGTGGTTACCCCGGGCTATGTAATCGTCTTGAAAGCCAACCAGAATAATTATCAGTACCATGCTGCTGACCAGCGCGTAATTCTGGTTCCCGAGGAGAGCGCGGCAATGCCCGGTGAACCGACGCCGCCTCCCTCGGAAGCCTCACCAGAGCAGGAAGCGCTGGTTGACCTGGCAGCATCCATGTTGGCGGAACGGCTGGGCATCGGAGTGGAGGCAATCGAGGTTCAGGAAGTGACCCCGGTGCAGTTTCCCGATGCCAGTCTGGGGGTGCCCGAGGAAGGACAGATGTACGCCCAGGTAGTCACACCGGGGTACGTGATCCTTCTCCAGCACAACCAGGAAACTTATCAATACCATGCTTCCGGAGATCGAGTGGTTTTTGTTCCCGATGAGGCTCTGCCGGTCAATCTGGTACCCACCCCTACGCCTCAGGACCCGGGTGCACTGGAAACCCCGCAGGACGGCGAGATTGTCACCCTCCCGGTGCACATCCTGGCCTATATCGGCCAGCCCGGTGAGGAACTCACCGTCATCCTGCGCTGGGAGGACGGCACCGAGCTCAGCGACCAATTTACCACCCTGGAAGGTCCCCAGGGAGAGAGTCTGTTGATCGACAGCATCGACTGGCAGACGGAAAGCCAGCCGCCGCAGCCGGATGGTCCCCAGGCATCGCTGATCATCGAAAACAGCGCCGGTGAGGTACTGGCTCAGCGGTCAATCACCGTGGTCGGCGCTGACCACCCGGACAGCCAACGGATCGACCTGACCTGGCTGCTGGGGGAAAATCTGGAAACCGAGCAGCGCCAGGTGCTGGTGGAGGAGCACATCGAGCGCACTGCGGTCGAGGAGCTGCTCTGGGGGCCGCCGCCCCGCAACCTGGCCGGGTTCCGCACCGCTCTGCCCACCCCGGAAGAAGTGCTCACCTACCCCGGCAGACAACCGGACTGGGGGGTCCGGGTCGAACTGCTCGATCTGACCATTGAAGAGGGCACCGCCACGGTGGACTTTTCAAAAGAGATGCGGGCCTACGGCGGCGGATCGGCCCGGGTCACCGCTATTCGGGACCAGATCACCCGCACCCTGACCCAGTTTGAGAGCGTGGAGCAAGTGATCATCGCCGTGGAAGGGGAGACCGAGGGCGTGCTGCAGCCCTGATCATCCTTCCTACCTGGGAACTTCATCAGGATCATTACTGGATCACTGATCAGCAGGTGTTACAATGCTTGCTGATCAGTTTTATCTCTTTTTTAACGGCAAAGGATCAAGTATGAAAACAAATCCTATTTCCATGAGGATGAGCCGTTTCTGGACTTTTCTGGGCTTTACCTTCACTTTCAGCTGGTTGATGTGGGTGCCTTCAGCGCTTTTCGGTGAGAACTTCACCAGTTCCCTGTGGGGTATTCCCTTTCTGCTGGGTGGGTTTGGACCCTCGCTGGCCGGCCTGTGGCTGGTCTACCGCGGCCAAAGCGAGGAAACCAGACGGGAATTCTGGCGGCGGTTATTCGATTTCCGCCGCATCCCGGTCGGTATGTATCTGCTGATCTTCCTGCTCTTTCCCGTGGTCTATTCCCTCAGCCTGCTGCTGCACGGGCTGCTGGGCGGAGAGCTGCCTGCCCTGCAAACGGTCTCAGCGATTGCAGCCAATCCCGCCGTGCTGATCGGCATGCTGTTGATCGGCCTCTTCGGCGGACCGCTCTCTGAGGAATTAGGCTGGCGGGGCTATGCCCTGGACATCCTGCAGTCCCGCTTCTCCCCCCTGCTGGCCAGTCTGATCCTGGCCCCCTTCTGGTGGGCCTGGCATCTGCCGCTGTTCTTTATGAGCGGCACCACCCAGCAGCTCTGGGGGGTGGGCACCTTCGAGTTCTGGGTCTATCTGCTGCAGATTTTCCCCCTGACCATTCTGTTCACCTGGATTTACAACCACAGCAGCCGCAGCATCCTGGCCGCAGTGCTGATCCATTTCATGACCAATTTCACCCTCAGCCTGGTCTATCCGATTCCGCCGCGGGTATTCTTCATTCAGACCCTGCTCCTGCTGGCTGCGGCGCTGGGACTGGTCCTGCTCCGGCCCTCCCGGGCTGAAACCAGCCAGCGTTAATCTGGTCCGGCCCGGCGGCGCATCCAGCCGCCCAGGTAAATTAATGCTGATTGATTGATCCCCAGCAGAATCCAGATCAGTTCCCAGATAACAAGCAGGGCCGCCGCTGCCGGCCAGACCTCAGCTCTGGACCGGATGAGATCCTCCCCAAAATCCCCCAATCGATCCGCCAGCAGGGTCAGGGCGGCAGCCTGGTCCTCCAGCTGCCCCGAAGTGCTGTTGAGATTTTCGCTCAGCGCCTGCAGCGACTGCTGCACTTCCGGCAGTTCACCCTCCAGGCTCTCCAGGTCTGCACCGACCCCGGACAAGGAACTCTTCAGCGGATCCAGGCTGGCGGCTGCATCGGCAATCCCTTCATCGAGAGACTGCTCCGGATCGTATTCGATCCCGGTCAGGAATCCAATCACATCCAGCGTCCGCAGCACCTGATCGACAGCTGCGGCGCCTTCCTCTGCAACGCTCAGCGCCTGCTGGGTTTCCTCAATTAACTGCGGAGCTGTCTCGGACAGCAAATCAGCGGTGGAGGACAGCACCGGTTCGGCTTCTCCCAGGGTCTCTTCCAATCCCTCAATCGATCCGGCGGCCGTCTCCAGCAGCTGCTCCCCTTCCTGCAGGGCAGCCGCTACCATGCGCAGAGAATCGGCAGTGGAGCCCACATCTCCGCTGACAACCCCCAGCAGGTGCCGGCTGCGGCGGGCCAGCTGGGTGATCACGAACGGACCCAAAATGACCGCCAGTATACAAATCAACACCGTCACCACCCCGGCGGCCTGAACCGCCCCTCCCCATCTGCCGTGCCAGGCGGGAGGGGGTGAACTTGGCTGCTGTTGATCGGGATCGTCCATGAAAATTCTCCCCGTCTAGTGGATAACTATCTCGCCCTTCTCTTATTATAAACGGATGCCGTCAAGGACCAGGGGATCCGCACCAGCCAGATTTCGGGAAGAAGCCTGCAGCAGAACGGAAATCCCCCTGGGTCTCCCCTTGACAAACGCCCGTCTGACGATTATTATTCCAGTACTGTATTATTATAGTGCTGGAATAGATGATGCCCGAGGACCTCCTCACCAATGCTGAACTGGTGGTGCTCAGCCTGATCGCCGAGCAGCCCCGGCACGGCTACCAGATCGAACAGCAGATCAACGACCGCAACATGCGGGCCTGGACCGAGCTATCCACCTCGTCCATCTATTATCTGCTCAATAAGCTTGAGGAGAAAGGCTGGATCCAACCTGCCGAATCCAAAGCACCGCCCACTCAAGGGCCGCCCCGCAAGGTCTACCGGATCACCCAAAAAGGGGTCCAGACTTGGAAGCAGGCCACCCTGCAGGCGCTTTCCCACCCCCGCATCACGTATACCAACTTTTTAATGGGGCTGCACAACCTGGGGAAGATCCCCCCTGCAGAAGCCCGCCGGGCTGTCGAGGATTATCGGGAGTGGCTGAAAGAAGATCTGCAGCGCCAGCGCCGGGAGCTGGAAAATCTGGAGGAACTCGGTTTAAACCGCTTCCCGGTCGATGTGCTCTTTGAGTACGGTTTTGTGCTCGGGGATGCCGAACTGAGTTTTCTAGAGACCCTGATTTCCCGGCTGGAGGGGCAGGCTGAGGAAACTCAAACAGACAAAAATAACCAGGAGAGAAACCAATGAACACAACCTATCAACTGCAGCCCATCGGGCGAACGCGGGTGGATGAAAAACAGGGCCTCTACCGGCTGGAAATTGATGCTGACTATCGTCCTGCCCTGCTGGGATTGGGCAGCTGCACCCATGCCATCGTGCTCTGGTGGGCAGATCGTCTGGACAACCCCGGCGGCCGGGAGGGGGCGCTGGTATTTGACCTGCCTTACGCCCCCGGGGTCCGCTCCGGGGTCTTCGCCAACCGGGCGGAGGCCCGCCCCAATCCCATCGGCATCACCACCACCTACTTGATCGCCGTAGACGAAGAAGCCGGCACGGTGGATCTGGCCTGGATTGATGCCTTTGACGGCACCCCACTGCTGGACATCAAACCGTACCTGCCCATGTCCGATCGGGTGATGGATGCCGGCTACCCGGACTGGCTGGCAGGCTTTCCGGAGAGCATGGAGGAGGCCGCCGCCTTCTTCGCCGACCCGGAGAACGCAGCCAAGTTTTCCTGACTGAATCAGGGCGGCCAAGTGGCCGCCCTGATTTCATTTCCAGATTGAATCCACAAAGAATACCGGATCCATCTGCTCCCACAGCCAGCGCAGCAGAGGGGAGATCGGCAGCAGCAGGATCGGGGCCAGCAGCGGGCTGAATACCGCCAACGGGTAAGACCACCACGGAGGTAGCCGGGCACCCCGCTCTGCAGGCAGCGAATAGGCCGGCAGGTAGATCATCAGACCGTAGACAAAGACCCAGAATCCTGCCAGGGCATTGGTCGGGCTCATGCTCATCTCAGCCAGCGAGCCGGTCAGACCAAAGCACAGAAACACCACCAGGGGAGAGAAATCAAAATATCGAAGGAGAACAGTCCAGGTCAGGAACATGGGCAGAAAGACAATCACGCTGTGAAAAAGCACGGTGTGCAGATAATTGGCCGAAGCGCTGATAAAAGCCGCTCCCACCGGCGCCCCAAACAGCGGTGCCAGATTGGTCAGGCTCACGGTGACCCCCTCCTCGAGCAGCGCCAGCACAATGCAAAACAGGAAGAATTTCAACCCCCAGGGCAGCGGGATTCCCCGGACGAGCTTCTGCACCGGATCCCGGAAGTGGACCATCAGGGCGCCCAGAAGAACCACCCAGATCAGGTTCAATCCCAGGGCCATTCTGATGATGGCTTTCTCGGCTGCCGGAGCAGCCGAGGTCAGCACCGCAAAGGAAATTAAGCCCAGCACCAGCAGGGAATAACCCCCGATCAGCTTAATCAGCAGCGCTGGGCGCAGCCAGGCAAACCGTTCCGCTTCTTCTGCATCCGCAGCACCCCTATCGCCAAAACCCTTCCTGTGATCATCCATTCGTCACCTCAAGCAACCCCGGATACTGGGTTCCAGATAGACATCATGGTCCTGATCCAGTTCAACCAACAGTCCCTGGCCTATCTGCCAGCGGAGGAAATTCTCCAGGAGGATCAGCGGATAACGGGACTGCCAGCAGCATCCCGATGGAGATCCGCAGTGAGTTCTGCTGCCAATTTCTCACCGCTGCCTGACATCCGCCCCTGGAGAAATTGTTCCGTCTTCACTTTTGTCCCTGTAAAGATGAACTTTGACTAAATCTGTTTTCAGTAAAGGTCCTTCTTACCAGCGTTACCAAGCAGCCAGAGCAAATCACACCCCCAGGCTGGAAGGAACAGATTCATTTCCCCCCCGGTCAAATTTCACCCTCCAGGTCCAGGGCCCGGGCCAGATCCAGGCTGAAGCGGATATCCTGGACTGGAAAGACTGCCTTTTTTGCGCTCTCCCGTTCATACATCTCAAGAACCTCCTCCGGAGTGAGTTCAAGGATCTCTTTGACGCTGCAGATACCAACTCCCAGAATCATTTCGGCAAATACCGGGCCAAACCCGTACAACCGGACCAGATCAGAAAGGCAGATTAACCTGTCCAGGTCCTCCACAGATATCTTCAGCTCCTCCGCCCACCTCCCTCTGTCCCTGTGCTGGCAGGCAGCCTCAAACAAATGCCGGGTGTGAGTGATCCCCCGGGATTGGAGATTCTCAAGCGCTTGCTCCGGGATCCCAGAAAACTTCTCCAGTCGGATGGGTTTTGGAAAATAGCTTTTGGCCTCCCGGTTAAGGATGGTCAGGTAATGCTCTGGCAGCCCTGTCTGGAGGGAGACTTCAGCTCGCTTCCTTTTTGTCTTCAACACCGCCAGCAAATCCGCCAGAGAACGGATCCCCTGGTCTTCAAGAATTTGAAAGTTTTTCTCAAGATCCTCTTTCAGAATCATCCGGCTGGGGATCATCTCCCGCCCGCTGATATTCTCCCGGAATTGCTTGACAGTGTACTGCTCTGGATCAAGATGATAGCTGCAGCTCATTCCCTGCCTCCACTTAATGACCGGGAAAGGCACCAATTAGATGCTGGGCCTCTCCCCCGAGTCCAGAGATGCTGACAGGAATACCCACTGAGACAACCCAGCAGTAAATCCCGACTCATTAAATTCCAAAATATATAAACATTATCTCTACAAAACATGTAAGATATCGCACCCTGAAATCATCTATATAACCAGAAGGAAAAAATGGCCCCAGCGGTCAGTAAAAAAAAGCACAATGCAAAACCAAAACTATCGGGAAAATCAAAGCTCGATTTCTGATTTTGGATATGCAGCCTACATTTGACAATACTTCTGCAGACTGGTGGAGTCTGCACCCATAGTTTCTCCTCCTTAGTGATCATCCCGGGTCGGATGGGGCCCGGGGTGATTTCTTTTAAGCAGCATAGTCAGCGCTGGAGAAAATCCTGCCGGGTGAGGTTGTACTGACATCCGGTACCTGCCTGCCTTGTATATCATAACAAAAGACAGCCCGGGTGGACTGTCTTTTGTTTGGTTAATCTTGTGGAGGAAAAACGACGTTCAAAGCCGCTTCAACACCCGGAGCAGCAGCAGCAAGACTGCAGCGCCGATAAATGCGGTCACGATATCGGTCAGCACACCGCCGCCGATCCTGATTCCCAGTTCCCCCAGCAGCCATCCGCCAACAAAGGCGCCTAAAATCCCCACCAGGATTGCCCCCACCAAATCCACCCGGATGCCGGAGACAAAGGCGTCAGCCAGAATCCCCGCGATGCCGCCAACAACAATCCAGATGACCAGTTGCTCCAAAGACATGAAATTCCTCCCTTCTGAAATTGAATAGAAACTGCTGAACCTGTCAACCTTCCCCCTGGGATCAGCTGTCTTAATGCTATCAGCTTGGGTGGAAATCCTCTATAAGTATGCTGTTAACTTTTTCTCTGCTGCAGTACATGCCTGGCTGAGAGCAGGAAAAAAGTAAACAGCAGAGCACAGACGGCATCTATCAACGAACGTTGTCTGCAGAAAGTTGAAATCTTTGCTTCTCCCCGCGCTCCTCATTTCCTGGAATGCAGGCCCAAAAAAACTCGTTCCAGGGCTCGGTGTCATTCACGCTGGTAAAAAATAAAATCAATGTCCCCGGGGGAGTGCCCCCAGCTGGTCAGCCGGGCAGCGATCTCCGCCTGGTGCTGCATACCGTGGAACAGCAGGTGCTGGAGCACTTTCCAGCGGGGCACAGTCAGCACCCGGTCCGGCCCAGCGGAGAGGGAGATTTCCTGGTTGATGATCTCATCGGAAAGAGTGTCGAAATACTCCCTCCAGGCGGCTCGCTCTCGGGCCAGCAGGTCCCGCAGTTTTTCGGGCCCGGTATAAACATCTCTGGGCAGCGTCGCCGGACGCTCACCGGTTTCCAGCCCCTCCCGCCAGCCGTAATCCGTATCAAGGATGTGAAAGCTTACCTGCAGCAGCGATCGCTGATCCTGATCGGACTGAGCCTCCCGCTGGGAAGGGGTCAGCCGGCCAATCTGATCCAGCAGCCTCGCCAGGGTGTCGAAATGATAGCTGAAGAGAATCTGATACTGATCAAGCAGCATGGTCAACTCCTGTATGGAATTCTTATCTGGCTCGGATCCCTTCTGATGATTAAAGATCGGGCTCCTAACCACAAAGCATCCGTTCTTCCCTTCGCTTACGCCCCGTTCTGGCTGATCTCCAAAGCCTGCCCTTCCGCGGGCTCGATCCTCACCTCCAGCAGCGTCCGGATGACCCCCTCAGACCTCAAAGTCGGGATGTTCTCTCTGACTGCTGGCCTCCCCGCCGGACCTCAACCAGCCGCAAGAAAACTGATCACGCTCCCTACGTAGCCGATCAGCCCGATCACCAGCAGCACAGCTGCCAGGTGATAACGGTCTGTGCGCCGGTTGCGCTGCACGATTAACTTCACCAGCGACTGCTCGATGTTCTCCTCCCGGCTGCGGGTGCACCAGTTCAGGCGCAGCGGACCGGCCATCAGCACCAGTGCTGAGAGCAGGACAAAGAACAGCCCAAAGATGATCGCCACCCGCGCGAGCAGGCTGGATTGAGCGATCTGCGGGCCGGAAAACCCGGTGATGGTCAGGGTGATGGTGATCAGGCTGAGCAGCATCTGGGCCCGGTTTTGGAGAACGTTGAAAGCATCCGTTAGAATCTCGATCAGGCGGTCCTCCCGATTCTGACCGTAGATCTCCTGCAGAAAGTCCAGCTCTTCCTGGGGGCTGAGGGTGTCGCGGTCAGGAAATACCATATTCCTCCTGGAGTTGAATCCGGGGTTTCCTTGATTGTATCAACATCTCCGACCTCCGAGGTTATTTCAATCCGAACTCGGAGGTCGATTGGATGAAAACCGCTGATTACAGGGAAGAGAAGAGTGTTTTTTCAATCCGATCTCGGAGGTTGAAGAGGCTCGACCTCGGAGGTCGGGATCCCGGTGGCGCATTTATAGAGGCTGACGCCGCCGTCCTGTATGACATGGTAATACAGGAAAACTTGCTCAGCGCCCGCATAGGTTTCCGGATCGGAGCGGATCCCCTCTCCCTGACCGTCCTCACAGCGCAGGAGAAAGCGGTCCTTTGCATCAACTCCCCAGACCCAGGCTTCGGCGAACGAATATCCCCTGTCAGCCTTGACAACCAGGCTGAGGTAGGACTTTCCCCCTGAAGTAAACGGCTCTGGGCTGCCGATAAATTCATAGGCCGATCCTTCTGGTATTTCGAGTTCCTGGACCACTTCCCAAAAATCCCCGCCCGTGTCATGGTAGACCACAATGCGTTGATCCTCCACCACCGCCATCACCAGCAGCTGTTCGTCTTCCGGAGAAATCCAGCCGTAAGCATAGCTCTTCCGCCCCGGGGTGCCGGTGATCATCTCCGCCGCTCCGCTGTCGGTATCAACCAGCACCACCTGGGATTCCCCGGCGCCGGTGCTGCGGACATAAGTGAACAGCGCTGTGCCGTCCACCCAGCGGGCCCCGCGGTCAATGGGCGCCACCGCAGTTTCTGTACCTGGAGGATCAGCCTCATCGAACCAGGCAACCTCGCCGATCCCCGGGGCAAATCCGTTCAGGGCATACAGCAGCCTCGTTTCCTCCAGCGTGGGGTCCTTACTGGCTAAAACGCTCAGCCGGGTGGTATCATCCGCCGTCAGCTGCGCAGTTTCCAGACCTCCCTCTCTCAGCTCCGCCCGCCAAACCTGAGGGGTGCCTTGGACATTTTTGGTGTAATACAGCGCCCAGCCGTCCTGATCCAGGCCAAATTCCGGCCCGTTGAAAGAGGTGGCCAGTCGGGTGAGATCGAAGTCAATCAGGATATCCTTCCCATCCGCAGTGACGAAATCGCCAGTGTGTGGATCCAGCCATCCCAGCCAGGCCCGCCGCTGCCCATCCGCAAATGCCACCAGATCCTACGCAGCAAAAAACTCGGGATCAATATATCTCACAGCGGGCAGACTGATTGGAACAGCATTAATCTGCGCTTCCGCTGATTCCTCCGAAGGACCGCTTCCAGCCCTGCTGACCTCCAGGGTCAGCAGGTACCACCAGGTTTCCTGATAGCGGGGATTTCCCTGCTGATCGAAGGTCAGGGCTTTATCAGCCACATGGGTGTTATGAGCCCGCTCCCCTTCCGGCGGAGGAGCGCTGGCCAGTAAGGCATGACTGCCTTCATATGGGGGCGAGCTCTCATCAACCACCACCGGATCTCCAAAACGGTCAATGCCCAGCGCAGCCATCAGCATCTCCTGATAGCGGGTGACCCGATCATCATCCCGGTGAAAAAAGAGATAATAATCCTCCGGGGGGGTCTGCGAAACCGTCTCGGTCAGCCAGGGGGCCAGCTGCCCGCGGCGGACATCCGCCCAGGCAAAAGCTACCGCCCGTTCCACCCGCTGCTCCATGGCCAGGTAGACGGCGTGCCCCGCCCCCTGGGAGTGGCCGGAGACGATCATCAAGGACCAAAGGGGCTCTCTATGTTCATCAAGAAAACGAGCCCACCCTTCCTCCGGATGAACATCCGCCAGATAAGCCAGCGCGCTGCGGAGCCTGCCCGTGATCGAATTGGCCGGATTGACATCCACATGGCTGGAGAGGTCCTCCCCGAAGAGGATCTCAGCACGGACCTTCTCATGACAGCTATCATCGCCATCCAGAGGGCACAGCTGCAGGTTAACGCTCCTGTCATTAGGATAGCGCAGATCGATCACAAATAGACCCGATTCGGCGGCAGCTTCCATCAACTCCGTGTAATAATCCGGCGTGGCACCGGTGCCGGGCAAAAAGAGGAACAGACCAGCAGCCTCCCTGTGCTCCTCGGCAGGGGCGCAAATAAAATGCGGCTCCAGCCATTTCTCCACCTGAGGGTCTGCTGCTGCAGGATCAAGCTCCCGGCAGTCCCCATCCTGAGTCTGCCTGATGTCTGTTTCCGGTACCGCTGGCTCTGTGGGCATCAGCTGCTGCTCCATCCTTCCCGTGCAGGAAACACTCAGCAGCCCCGCCAGGCCGAGCATCAAGGTGGAGAGAGAGAGGAATTTCCGGTTCCATATCCAGCATGCCATCGATGATCTCCTTGTAGTGATCTCAACAGGAGGATAACCTCTGGATGTAAACTGCCTGTAAAGAAGCCGTAAGAAAGTTGGAAAATGACCACAAAAAAGACTTCCGAAGTCTTAAACCAGACTCCGGAAGTCTGCCGCGGAAGCAGGACGCAGCTGCTGCAGGTTAGGGCTTGACCATGGGAATCTGGGGATACTCGTCTGCCGAGAGCTCTTCCAGTTCTAACTGGGCGCCCGGCTGGGGATTGGCCAAGAAGCCCTCCTGACTGCCTTCTTGATCCGCAGGCCAAAGCAGATCCAGAATGCGGGTATCCAGGTTGGACCCGGTTCCACCGCCAACCCGCCACTGCTCGGCTTCCTGCATGACATCGCGCACGCGCCAGACTCCGGCGGAGGGGAACCCCTCCTGGCTGAGCACGACAACCGCAAAGGACCATTGAGAAGGGTCTCCTTCCGGCAGCAGCCGTTTGGGGACAGAAATGGTCACTCGGCGCTGGCCGGGATTGGCGACGATTTCCAGACCGGCGCCCTGCTCCTCAGGCCCTTCCGCCCCGGGCTGATAGATGCCCGGCGTCCAGCCCTCCGCCCAAACAGCATAATCCCAGGCATGGCCCGAGGTCAGCGCTGCGTTGCGTCCTGGGAGCAGCAGGCGTTCTCCGGAGGATCCGCCGTCGGTGTCGAGATAAATGTCCACCGTCTGAATGCTCAGCCCATTGGGGGAATCCCAGACATTCTCTACCGGCCCTTTCAGCTGGATCCGGAAGTAATAGTACTCCTCATCCATCCCGGCGGTGAACCCGGTGATATCGAACGCTCCCGGTCGGAAGACCTCATCCAGCGGGTAGGTGTATGTGCCCGGCCCGCGGTCATCCCCCGCCGGATCTCCGACCTGCAGAAAAACATTGGGAATGGGCAGGCACCAGCAGAGCGGGACCCTGGGTGGGGAAAACCGCCAGATCGCTGCCGTCCTCGCTGACCACCAGACGGGTGTTTACACGGCTGCCGCTGCGGATTTCGGGGGCAAAGGCCTCAAATGGCAGGACTAATTCCAGCAAGCCATCACTCAGCTCAATCTCCGGCTGGTTTGCCGGGTCAGCCTGAACTTCCTCCCAGCCCCCCTCTCCATCAGCAGCCAGGATCTGCAGCACCGGACTGCCTGACTCAATGGTCACTTCCAGCAGACGCTTGATACCAAATCCCACCAGGGTTTCTCCCTCACCATAGCGGGTATAGGCATTGCTTGCCCCGGGACCAGGAACATTGAGATAGAAGCCCAGGGTTTTCTGCTCCCCATCCAAGAGATCGCCGTCCAGCCGCAGGTAAAGCTGTTCCTGATCAAAGCCAAAATACCAGCTGGTTAATCCGGCCTGCTCGAGCTGGTAGCGGCCGGCATTCTCCCACTCCCCTTCCTCAGCAGCCCCGTCAATGGAAATCGATTCCAGAACGCCGGCTGGCTGGCGGTCCGGGGATTGGGCAGATTCCGGAATCACGGGGACATCCAGGAAGGCCGGCGGCGTCTCCCCGATCAGGGCATACACCTGCTTCAAGTAGCTGCGGAACTGCTGATCGAAGCTGCTGTCATTTCCGGAGTTTTGATCCGCTCCATACCACCAGAACCAGTCTGAGCCTTCAGCAATATACATGGTATCCAGGGCTTCATTGAGCTGATCTTCCGGCAGGTCCTCTTCAAGGATGACCTGCTGCAGGTCATCCCGGGTGCGTTTGAGGTATTCCCAGGCCAGGTTTTCCTCGTCTTCCCCGATCCAGGTGCTGAATGTACCGTCAATCCAGGAACCAGGCCAGAGCTGATCAATTTCCTGCAGAGGCTGACCGGAATCCTCCAGGGCATCCAGGTAGCCGGTCGGTGTGACGGTGACGATGTCGTCGGCCTCTTCCAACCGCCGGTAGATGCCATGGAGGAATTCCTTGCCGTCATTCTGGTAGTACTCCCAGGCGTTCTCTCCATCCAGCAGCACGGTGACCAGGTGAGGGCCCTGCCCGCCTTCCTCTTGCAATCGATCCTGAATGTCCTTCAGCCGCTGGATGAAATCCTCGGCGGCTTCCTCCCCATCCATTCCGGAGTACTGGAAACCAACCAGATCAGAGATCTGTTTGTCCCGGAAGATCACCGCTACCGGTCCACCCCGGGCGCCCTGCACGGCATAAGGCCGGTAAAGGGTATCCGCCTGCTGGACCACATCCTGGGTATCCCGGGTGAAATCAGACAGCCCGGGTATACTGTGGGCCAGCACATCCTCATCCGTGGCGATCCAGCGAATACCGGCATTGGAAATCATGCTGACCACTTCCTCGGCCACCGATCCCTCAGCGGGCCACATCCCGGAGGGGTCCATCCCAAAATGCTCCCGATAGAACGCCACCCCTTTTTCCACCTGGGCTACAGCATCCTGGCCGTAAACAAACCGGGTGGGGAGATCCGCATCCGGCAAACCCGGCGCAGCCAGGTTGCTGTCCACCAGCAGGGGGAGGATGGGATGCGCAAAAGGAGTCATGGTGACCTCAATCTGCCCGGATTGCTGCATCTCCGCATGCAGCGGAATCACTTCCTGTACCATACGGAGGTGTTCCTGAAGAACAGTCTGTTTATCCTTCTCGGTAAACCCCTCTCCCTTTTCCACCAGCCCCTGCAAAGGCGCTTCAGCCAACCAGGCAGGGTCAGTCCAGGCCAGATTGAAAAGCACCTGCAGATCCCGAAAATCATCTTCCGTCCAGGAGGCGAGAGAATTTTCCAGGCCGCTCTCATCCCGCAAGTCCAGCAGTTCCTGATAGCGGGGGAAGCGGGCGATGATGGTCCGGTTGATATCGAAAAAGCGCTCCAGCAAAAAGAGCTTTTCATCCGCTGTCAACTCCTCGGCCGGAATCTCTGTGTACACCCAGTAGAGATCTTTGGCCCCAGCGCTGAGATCATCCAGCTGGCGGATCAGGCTGGGGGTGAGGTTAAAGGTTGCCTGAACGCCGGGATACTCCTGCAGCATGTCCGCCATGTCCAGATAATCCTTGGAGGCGTGAACACGAACCCAGGGGCGCTGATAGACACCGGTCCCAGGATCCTTAAAATAAACCGGCTGATGCTGATGCCAGATCAGCGCCAGATAGAGCTTGCCCTCTTCCAGCTCCAGCGGTTTTCGCTGGTCCGCTGATGCCGGGGTTGCGGGAAGGGAAGTCTCTGTCGCGGTCAGCTCTTCGTTCAGATCAGCTGTGGGCTGCCCGGAAACGCAGCCGCTGATCAGCAGCAGTGCCAGTATGGTCAGCAGAAAGCTCAGTTTTTTCATACCAGGGTTCCTTTGATTCCAATAGCGGAGCAAGTTAATCCATCTCGGAGAGCGCTTTACTCCCGGCGGTCATCACACCCCCCATAGCCCCAAAAGCCAGTCCGATGAACAAGCCGTTGACCGCCCCTTCCCAGCCCACCAGCAGCAAACCGACCAGAGCAAGCAGGCCTCCCCCCACCAGCGGACCGAACAGCAGCCACCTGGCGATCGTCCAGACAGATTTCAATATTACTTTCGGATCCCGACCAGAATGAAACCACATGGATTCCCTCCCACTCCTCATCCAGCGGATGGGTTCAACCCCTTCTTCCAGGGCTGAGTTTCCCGGCGCTTGTGGATCAGCTGCTGATAAAACCGGAATAGTTCCCGGTCCTGATTTTCCCCCCAGATCATCGCCCCCCGGCTGGCTTCCAGGCCAACCGCGCTGGTCTTGCTGATCGTTTGCTGCAAACCGATCTCAGTGCCATAATAGATAATTGGCGGCCCCGGCAGCTGGAACTGCAGTCTGGCTGCTCGCCGGAGGGCATCATCCTCTTCCCGGGCGATAAACTCGAACCGGTCCATATCATGATTATCCAGGAAGGTGGCCATCAAAAAATCTTCCGGGAAATAGCGCGAGTGTCTGTTTAGAAAGCTTTGGAAACGCTCCTGGCTCCATTCCCCCCTCGCATATCTCCCCCGCACGGCTTCACAAAGATGAAAATCAAGCAGCCCGTCCATTCTGCCAATATACTGCCGCTGGACATCAGGCGGCTCCACCACTTCCCCGAGGCAGATGCTGTCCGGCTTGGTTTCCTTGCAGACTTTCCAAAAGTCCCACCAGAACCCCGGCCCGGGGCCATTGGCATGATCCAGCCGGTAGCCGTCGATGTCAAACTCCTCCAGCCAGTAGCGGGCAATATCCAGCATCCAGCGGCGGGCCGGGGGATGTTCCAGGTTGACCTGGGGCATGGCCTCAACGCCAAAGAACGACCGGTAACCGAGGTCTTCCTGGCCATCGAAGTAAAACCAATCCCGATAAGGACTCCCCGGATCTTGGAGAGACTCCTGAAAATAGGGATGCTGATGAGAGATATGATTACATACCAAATCGAGGATGACCCGGATCCCGCGCCGGTGGGCCTCCTGCACCAGCGCGCGCAGAGCCTGGTCTCCTCCCAGATCCTCCGCTACCCGATAATAATCGGTGGCGTTGTAGCGGTGGATGGTCGGGCTGGGAAAGATCGGACTCAACCAGACAGCGGTAGCGCCAAGCTCGTTGATGTGATCAAGATTTTCCACTACCCCCCACAGCGTGCCCCCAAATGTCCTGCGCAGATTCTTGGTCTGCCGCCAGTCCTGTGCTTTACCCGGGGAAAAACGGTCGACAAAAATATGATAAATCACCGCTTCCCGGGCCCAGCGGGGGGGGGCAAAGCGGTCCACATGATAGCTGAAGGTCTGGGGCTGTTGGGGATCTCCCCAGGGTTCCAGATCGGGCAGCGGTTGGTTGTCAAAGAAATATTTGGCCGTGCGGTCCACCGTCAGTTTGACATCCGGCCAATCGGCATACACTTCCCTGCCTTCCTCTGACCAGGCGCTGATTTGATACCGCAGGTGCGTTCCCTCCGGCTGAGGGGGCAGCTGGGCCTGCCAGATGCTCCGGTATCCCCAGCTGAAAGTATCCCAGATCTCCCTGACCCTGTGAAACGGAACCACCCGGCCAGCATCAGCCTTCCCGCGGGATCCCTGGGGCTGGCTGCCGTCCAGCGTGTAGTAGCAAGCCACCCAGTCCGCCGCCAGATCCGGGCCCATCATGACGGTCAGGGTGACCGGCTGGCCGGGGAGTGGATCCCGGGGGTCAGTCTGGTAAGCATGCTGCAGTCCCCGGTGCGAGGTGCGGTAGTACACCAGCTTTAATTCATCGGTTGCCAGCGTGCCAAAAATAAAATCTTCCATGCGGGTTTTATCCTTGAAATAGCGGCGCTCTATTCTGGGCAGGCTTAACTGTAAAGGGGGCCCAATACACGTCGAAATGAGTCAGGCCCCCAGGAGAGGAGAAACTGGACTCAGGACTCAGCCCTTGACCGCTCCGGCTGTCAATCCGCCGATGATCTGATCCTGCAGGGACTGATAGAGAATGACGATGGGCAGGGCGCCAAGCAGCCCGCCTGCCGCAAAGACTCCCCAGTTCTGGGAGAAGTTTTCAGAAACAAACAAATACAAGCCAACCATCAGGGTGTACTGGGCCTTATCCTTGAGCAGCACGCTGGCAATAACGAATTCCTGATAGGAAGCGATAAAGACCAGCAGAGCGACAATGACGATGATCGGTCTGGCCAGCGGGAAAATCAACTTCCAGAAGATCTGCCAGTGGCTGGCCCCATCCACCAGGGCGGATTCATCGATATCCCTCGGGATGGAATCGAAGAAACCCTTCATCAACCAGATCTGGATGCCCATCTGTGTGCCCAGATAGGCCAGGATCAAGGGGGCATGCCGGTTCAACCCCAACCAGGGGATGTACTGGCCGAGCTGCTGAAAAAGGTAAAATATGGCCACAAACATCAGCAGTGTGGGAAAGACCTGGATGAGCAATAAGGCCAGCATAAGCTGGCGGCGTCCTTTGTAGCGGAACCGGGAGAAGGAATAGGCGCTGAGCATGATCGAAAACACGCCCAGCAGGGCTGTCAGCGTGGAGATCTTCAAGGAATTCCCCACCCAGGTTAAAAACGGGTGCAGCGGATCATTGAGCAGGGCACGGTAATTTTCCAGGGAAGCGTTCTCCGGGATCAACTGCTGGGTAGCCAGGGATCCTGTGGGATTAAAGGAGGCGGAGATGATCCAGATGATGGGGAAGAGGGCAAAAGCAATCGCCCCTGCCGCCAGAAGCAAACGCAGCACAATCCCCCAGCGCCGCTGACCGGTCAGGGTTTGCAGCCGCCTGGTTTTCTGTTGCTTGGATTCTTGCAAAGCTGTTGGACCGAGATCAGACACTTTCGGATACCTCCTCCCACCGGCGGGTAAACTGGTACTGGATCAAAGTCAGCACCGCCACGATGATGAAGATGACAATGGTGATCGCTGCCGCGTAGGCATAATCTGCCCCCCGGCCGCCTTCAAAAGCGATCCGGTAGGTGTAGCTGATCAGGATATCGGTGTGGCCGGCCGGCGTGGTCGTCCCCGCCATGGGGGGTTTCCCCTCCAGGAAGGGATAAATGACCGCAAAGTTGTTGAAGTTGAAGACAAAGGAAGCGATCAGCAGCGGGCCAACGCTGACCAGCAGCAAAGGAAGGGTGATATTCCAGAACTTCTGCCAGCCGTTGGCACCGTCCACCGCCGCGGCGTCATAGATATCCTCCGGGATAGACTGCAGCGCCCCGCTGGAAATCAGCATCATGTAAGGATACCCCAGCCAGAGGTTAATCAGCAGGATGCCCACTTTGGCCCAGAAGGGATCGGTGTAAAACGGCGGCGCCCAACCGAATAGATTCTCGATGGACAGCGTGATCACACCCAGAAAGGGATTAAGCATCCCGCGCCAGATCAGGACGCCAATGATCCCCGGAAGGGTGTAGGGGATCAACAGCAGCGACCGGATCAGCTTGCGGCCGATAATCACCGGGGTATTAAATGCTAAGGCGATCAGCAGCCCCAGCGCGAAGGTAGTCAGCACGGAAAGCAGGGCGAAGGCGATCGTCCAGGCAAAAATCCGCAAAAATGGTCCCCGGAAGGCCGGACTGGCAAACAGGCGTTGAAAATTTTTCAGACCGATGGGCACCATGTACCCGGGAAGCAAGTTTTCTCCCTGGGGCGAAATGAAGAACCCCTCCTCCTCATCCGCCTGGTAGGTGATGTTCTCCCGCTGATCAATCAGCACATCCCGGTCAGGATCATAATCATAACGCTGCTGCAAGGGCGCGACGCTGTTCAAGTTAACCACCTGCACCTGATCAGGAGGCTCCCCAAATAAAGCGCCGTCCAGGTCGTTCAGGTAGCGGATGACTTCATTCCGGGCCAGACGTTGGTACCCCTGGATGCTTTCCGGAATCCCCTGATCATCTGCGGGCCCAAGGATGCCTTCCCCTGGTTCTAGATCACGGAGGCTGTCCGGCAGGGCCAAAAAACCTTCCCCCTCCGGACTGACCAGCCAGAGAGCGAATTCGCCTTCCGGACTGCGGAACGCCGTCCAGCTGTAGGTCACGCCTCCTTCGGGAAGGAAGGTCTCCTGTTCCAGACGATTGATGGCCTGCTGCTTGGAAAGGATATGACCATCACTGTAGTTGGTAAAGGCCGAATAAACAGTATAAACAATTGGGAAGATAACAATTAAAATCAGGATCACAGCCACCGGGATGTGCCAGCGAACAGGAAACAGGCCCGGACTGAGTACGAGCACATTGACAAGAATCAGGATGGCAGCGATAGGAATCGATACCGGCCAGGCCCCGTCGCTCAGCAGGGTATACAGCAGCCAGACGCCCAGTCCATCCAGCACCGCCAGAATGAACAGGACCAGCAAATAAGGGCCAATGCCATTTTGCAGGGCTGCCAGGGGCCCTTTCGGACCCCCGGCGCTTTTTGTATCAACCGACATGGTTGAGTGCTCCTCGCTTATTTTCTAAGCGTTTGGTTTATTGACCTTCAGCAATCTGCGTACGGATCTGCTCAGCCGCATTCTGGAAGGCTTCTTCGCCGCCCAGGTCGCCGCTGATGATCAGTTCTTCCGCATCCCCCCAGGCAGTCCACACCGCGCTCATCTCGGGGATGGCAGGCATGGGCAGACCTTCTGCGCCGGCCTCCGCAAAGGCAGCCAGGTCGGCGTCCTCGGTGGCTTCCCGAACGGGCATCCAGGCGGAAGGACGGGGATCAGCATCATAAATTGCCTGCATGAACTCATCGCTGGCGAACACCTCAGTCAGCAGAGTTTGGGCCAGCAGCTGGTTGTCGCTGAAAGCACTGACCATCATGCCCTGCACGCCCAGGAAGGGGCGGCCGTTGGTGTCATCCCCGGCCGGGAATTTGCCAATGTTGTAGGCAACGCCGCTCTCGCGGATGCGTCCCAGCGCCCAGGGGCCGGTGCCGATGCAGGCAACCTGTCCCTGTTCAAAAAGGGTGTGCATGGTGTCGTAGTCCACGCCGGCTTCCACATAGCCAGCCGCTGACATCTCTTCCAGCCACTGCGCAGCCGCCAGGCCGCCCTCGCTGTCCAGACCGACATCATCAGGATTGTAGCCTTCCTCCGTGCGGTCAAAGATGTAGCCGCCGTAAGCGGTCACCAGGGGGAACATGTGATAGGGATCGTTGGTCTGGATGGTCCAGGCAGTGGCTTCACCACCGCTGTTCTCTTCAATGGTCCCGGCCAGCTCATAGACCTCGTCCCAGGTAGCGGGTCGTTCACCGTCGGCATATTCTGTCAGCAAATCAGGATTGCAGAAAAAGGCGATATTCTCGGTAGCATAGGGCATGCCGTAGAGGGTGCCCTGATAGGTGAAAGCATCCACGGCAGGGCCAAAGAAGCTGCCGTCTTTTTCACCCAGATCAAGTTCTGCGACCAGGCCGTTGGCGACCAATTCGCCGAGCCAGTCGTGAGCACCAATGAAAACATCCGGGCCCTCTCCTGCCGGACCAGCAACCTTCATCTGGTCGCGGATATCGCCAAAGCCCAGCTGAACAACTTCGATCTGCACGCCGAGCTCTTCAGCATACTGGTTGCCGATATCTTCTACAATCGGAGAGCGGGTTTCATCCGCCCAGATCAAGATGGTGGGAGCCTCTTCTTCCACGACTTCCGTGGTTGCTGTGGGTTCTTCCGCCGGTTCCTCTTCCTCCTCCATGGCCTCCGTCGGTTCCGCAACGGGTTCCTCGGTAGGCTCAGGAGCAGGGGCACAGGCGCCCAGGATGAGTGTCAGCACCAGAAGTGCCGCAGTCATCAACCAAATAGGTCGTCTATTCATTTTTCTTCCTCCAATACATAAGGTTGGTTAAATTATACTCAGCGTTTTGATTTATCTGATGCAGAATAGATTTGAGCGGCGATCACCTCCTTAAATGATACGTTTCCTTCGTTGATACCTGATATCTAATTCCCGGTAAGATTCCCATCCATGGAAAGCTGAAGGCAGCTGTAGAGAGACTTCAACAGGCCATCCAGCTGTTCCTGCTGGTGCCGGTCCAGCGTCTGGAAAACTTCATCCAGCGCTTGCTGATGGGCATCGCAGACAATTTTTTTCTTTTTCAGGCCTAATGGGGTGAGCACCACCCGCAGGGCCCGTCGGTCTTCCGGATCAGGAATGCGTTTGACCCAATTGCGGTATTCCAGCTCATCGATCACCCGGGTGATGGTGCTCTTTGAGAGCAGCAGCCGGTCGCTGATGGTGGTCAGCCTTTCCCCGCACTCATCGTCCAGCAGCAGCAGAGTACGGTACTGGGAGGTGTTGAGTTGATACTCTTCCAGAATCATGCGGTCATAATCATCCAGCATGACATAAACTTTCTGGATCCATTGATAATGCTCATGGGAAGTTTTCACGGGGGCGGAGATATTGATTGCAGGCGGCATAGTTGCTCCCTAAAATGTTCTGTATGAAACTATTTACAGTGTAACCATTATTTTGAGCTCTGTCAAGTATTTTGAGCCCCGGAAAAAATGGTCTGCTCAGGAATTTAGTTTTCAACCTCAGGATCAACAGCCGGCAGTCATTTCCCCCTGGATAGTCCTTTCTCAGCTGTGCTGGCTGAGCAGCAGTCGAACCCCCCGGGGAGAAAGCTTCCAGCGGGATTGTTCCGCCAGCAGCAGTTTCTCGCCGCTGAATGCGTCCCGGTACTCCCCCTCAAACGGCCCATCCAGCAGCACTACCTCTTTCTCCTGGGAAGAAAAATTCAGCAGACAGAAAACTTTCCCCCTCGCATCCTGGCGGACAAAGCTGAACACCTGATCCGGCTGACTGGTTTTGACCGGGATCATCCGCGCTCCCCAACCGCCGTTCCACAGCGCTGAGTGGGCTTTCTTGATGTTAATCAGCCGCCGGTAGAGCGCCCCGATGGGATGTTCCCGCCAGGCAATAGGATCCCGTTCAAAAAAAGCCAGCCTCCGGGGATTCCCCGCTTCCTGTCCGTTGTAGATCAGCGGGATCCCTTCCCCCACCACAGAGAGCACAATGGCCGCTTCGAGGCCGTCTCCGAACTGCTGGAATTGAGTTCCCTCCCAGGCATTTTTATCATGGTTGCTGACGAAGGTCATCCGCAGGGCATCCGCGGGATAGGCTTTGCTGTTCCAGGCGTAGTAGGAATACAGCTCGGCTAATCCCGCCTGACCGCTGGTGATGCGCTGCAGGGCATCATACCAGGTCCAGGCATAGCTGGCATCAAATGCTTCGGCATGCAGATCCCGGGATTCCCACTCAGCCAGCAGGAAAATCGGCTTGACCTTCTCCAGTTCGCGGCGGACCGCTGCCCAGAAGTCTGTGGGCACAAAGCCGGCCACATCACAGCGAAAGCCGTCCACGCCCCCCTCCTCCACCCAGTATTTCATGGCTGCTGTCATATAACGGCGCAGTCCCTGGTGGCTGTAATCCAGCTCGATAATATCCTCCCAGTCCAGCCAGGGGGTGGGGCGGAAATTCCCCTGCCAGTCCCGACTGTACCACTCGGGATGTTCGCTGACCAGCACGTGATCCCAGGCAGTGTGGTTGGCCACCCAGTCCAGGATGACCTTCATCCCCCGGCGGTGGGCCCCGTCGAGAAAGAACTTCAGATCCCCCAGGGAGCCAAACTCCGGATTGACCCCGTAGTAATCCTGCACGGCGTAGGGGCTCCCCAGCACACCCTTGCGGTTCTTCTTTCCGATGGGGTGGATGGGCATCAACCAGAGGATGTCCACGCCCAGGTCCTGGAGCCGGTCCAGGTGGCCGGCAGCGGCCCGGAAGGTGCCCTGCGGGGTGAACTGCCGGGTGTTGATCTGGTAAATGACTGCATCGCGGGTCCAGGCCGGATGCTGTAGCTTCACATATGGTTGCGGCTGGTGGGGGTTGTCCTTGACCATTTTGTGCCTCTCAGGGCCTATCTTTTCCGGCTTAATGTTCCCCTTTTCTCGATGCAGTTATTCTGTCGGAAGCTTAACATCTTCCCTGCTCAGGAGGTTTGATTATCCAACTGTGGCACAAAACTACAGTACTTGCTCACCTTGGGAAATTGCGTTTATTTCTCGGCCAACCACGTCTCCCCACTGGCTGTGCTACAATGGTACCAGACTTATCCGGGGGACAACTGACATGGATGCTTTTTTCCAGAACGTTTCTATTGACATTTCCAATCTTAAAATAGATCAAGCCAATGAATCTTGCTTGGTGGTCCTGGGGTTCCAGCTGCATGCTGAAGCAACTGCATGCTCCCGGGAAGTGTCATTACCAGGTGAATAGGAGGGAATCATGAATATCCGCATACCGGACCACCGCGTTCTGGTGACAGGAGCCAGCGGCGGAATCGGCAGCGCAGTGACGCGGTTGGTCAGCCAGGCAGGCGGTAAAGTAGCCATCAATTATCTTTCTGATCAGGAATCCGCGGAAGATCTGCTCACCCAGGTGGAAGCGGACGGCGGCTCAGGGATCACTGTTCAGGCCGACATCTCCCAACCGGAGCAGGTGAAGGCGATGTTTCAGAAGATAGATCAGGAATGGCAGGGGGTAGATATTGTCATCAATAATGCCGGAATCCAGGGAGAGCGTGTGCTGACCTGGGAGGCAGAAATCAGTGACTGGCGCCAGATTATCGACATCAACCTGCTGGGCACCTTTTTATGCTGCCGGCAGGCGCTGCAGCGCATGGTCCCTCAGGAATCCGGGGTGATCCTCAACATCTCCTCCGTCCACGAGCGCATCCCCTGGAGTGGTTTCAGCGCTTATACAGCATCCAAGGCGGCCCTGGCTATGCTCACCCAGACCTTATCATTAGAAGCAGCCCCGCACGGGGTCAGAATCATGGCCCTGGCGCCAGGTGCCATCAAAACCCCCATCAACCGCGAAGTTTGGCAGGACGATCAAAAACGCGCTGAACTGCTGCAGAAAATTCCCCTTGATCGGGTGGGAGAGCCGGAGGAAATCGCCCGCACGGCCCTGTTTCTGGTCTCCCCGGCGGCCGGCTATCTGACAGGCTCAACGGTATTTGCAGACGGAGGGATGATCGATTACCCGGATTTTGCAGAAGGAGGGTAAAACGGCTGTTGTTATATCATCAGAGGAGATCTACGATGAGTCTTGCAGATTTTGGAATTATCGGTTTAGGACAGATGGGAGAGAACTTAGCGCTGCAGGCCCTGGAGAAAGGCTTTCAGGTGGCAGGATTTGACCCGGAAGGTCCTTCCAGCACCCTTGTCGAAGCCGGCTTGCAAGGAACGGATTCCCCGGAGAAGCTGGTTGAAGCCCTTTCCTCACCCAGAATACTTTTCCTTTATGTACCGGCTGGACCGGTCGTCGATCAGGTGCTGAGGGAAATCAGCTCCTGGATGCAAGAAGGTGATATTCTGCTTGACGGTGGGAATTCTTACTGGGGGGACTCACTGCGCCGTCAGCAGCATCTCCAGGAACTGGGGATTCATTGGATTGACTGTGGTACCAGCGGAGGGATCTCTGGCGCCCGGCGGGGAGCCTGCTTCATGGTTGGGGGAGAATTTTCTGCAGTCAAAACAGTGGAACCGATCCTCAAAAAGTTGTCGGTGGAAGGGGGGTACCTTCATACCGGACCACCCGGCACAGGACACTTTGCCAAATTAGTGCATAATGGAATTGAGTTCGGCATGCTTCAGGCTATTGGTGAAGGGATTGATTTGTTGGAGAACCACCCGGTGCCGCTGGAGATCGATGAAATTCTTCGCTGCTGGAGCAACGGATCTGTAATCCGCTCCTGGTTGATCGATTTAATGAAAGAGATGTACCGGGAAGAAAATGGTCTGGAAGAGATTCCTCCCTACATTGAGGATACCGGCGAGGTCAACTGGCTGGTCAATGACGCCCTGCAAATGGAGGTTGCCATCCCTGTTATTGCCCAATCCGTGATGCAGCTGTTTACGTCCCG
Organism: uncultured Anaerolineales bacterium; assembly: GCA_964603385.1. Taxonomy (GTDB): domain Bacteria; phylum Chloroflexota; class Anaerolineae; order Anaerolineales; family UBA11858; genus B10-G9. Next base: position 220,202 of record CAZRUS010000003.1, read on the forward strand.
TGATGATCAGCAGTACTGGGCTAAAGCGATCGCCATGATGCGTTCCGGCTTTGGTGGTCATCCGTTTGGAGAAGACGAAGATATAGCCAGGGAACGTCGGATGGGGAGGATTGGTCCCTACCCGGATTTTTCCTCTGAAGAATCAGAACCATCCAGGTAGGAAGACTGAACTAATCTTGGGCAGACTGTTCAGCCTGATGGATGGCCCAGGCAGCATTGATCAAACCAATATGACTGAACGCCTGGGGAAAATTTCCTAACAGCTCTCCACTGACAGGATCGACTTCCTCCGCCAGCAGCCCCAGGTCATTCGCGCAGTCAGCGGCCTGTTGAAAGATCTCTTTGGCTTGATCAATATCTCCGCTGAGGGCGCGGGCCTGGGCCAGCCAGAAGGTGCAGAGCAGAAAAGCACCTTCCTCACCCCGCAGTCCATCCCCTGATCGGTAGCGGTAGACAAAACCTCCCTCACCGGTCAAGTGCTCTTCCACTGCATCAATCGTAGCCTGCAGTCGCTGATCCTCCGGGGGTAAAAAACCCATCAGCAGCAGCATCAAATTGGCAGCATCCAGGTCGTCCGTGCCGAAAGCCTGACTGTAGGCTCCCAGCCGGTCGCTCCACCCCCGCAGGAGGATAGCTTCTCTGATCCGCTCCTTTTCCTTCCGCCAATCCCCGATCCGCCCTTCAGCATCCAGCAGACCAGCCAATGCTATCCCTTGATCAAGGGCCACCCAGCACATCAGTTTGGAATACAGGTAGTCCTGCGGTTCTCCCCGGATCTCCCAGATCCCTCGGTCCTGCTCCTGCCAGCGGTCGGCGGCTGCATCAGCAGCATCAACTAAAAAACCCCGGGAAACCCGGTCCAGGCCGGATAACTGCTCCTTGAGCTTTCCCGCGGCGGCTAACAATTCCCCGTAAACATCCAGCTGCCTCTGATTCCAGGCCCCGTTGCCCACCCGCACCGGTGCGCTATCTCGCCAGCCGGATAAGTACGGAAGCTCACGTTCGCTGAGATCGTGTCGGCCGTCCACGCCAAACATGATCTGCAGCTCCCCTCTATCCTGCAGCTGGGTCATAGCCGTACCAGCCAGAAAGTCAAAAAAGTGTTCCGCCTCATCCGGGCAGGCGGCCACCCAAAGGGCATCTAATGTCAGGCTGGCATCCCGAATCCAGGTATAACGGTAATCCCAGTTGCGCTCTCCTCCCACAACTTCCGGCAGAGAAGTAGTAGGGGCAGCCACAATGGCTCCCGTCGGTTGATAAGTCAAACCCTGCAGCACTCTGCCGCTGAGATGAACCATCTCCTGCCAGGGACCCTGGTACGACTGGTGCAGATCAGACCAGCTCTGCCAGGCTTTCAGGGTATCTTCCAAATGGTCCTGAATTTGGACTTGACCCCAGCCGGAGGGACTCCGCTCCCCCAGCTGGCTGAACTGGAGCGCAAAGCTGTTGATTTCCCCCGCTTTCAGGGTGATCACAGCAGAGGCTGTTGATCCCTGCAGCGTCCACTCTATCGGGCCGGACAGCAGCAGCTGGGCTGCTCCTCCGCGGATCAGCAGCCCTTCCGGGACAGGATGGAGAAGCGGCTTGACCAGACCGTACTCAGGACGGGGGTTAATTTCCACTTCAACTTTCACTGTACCTGAACAGCAGTGCATCTGCCGCAGCAGCACATGAGGGGCTCCCTGACCGAGCTGATGTTCCCGGTTGCCCTCACCGACAGCCAGCGCATCCCGCAAGATCAGGTCACCCCGGGCAGTTTCAAAACAGGTTTCCAGAACCAAGGAACGATCGAGGTATTTCCGGCTGATGGAGGTTACCGGGGCGACAGGATGAATTCGCCAGCAGCCCCCTTCCTCATCCAGCAGCCCGGCAAACAAGGCTGGAGAATCAAATCGGGGCAGACACAACCAGTCCAGGGTTCCATCCTGACGAACCAGCCCGGCCCCCTGACAGTCAGACAGCAAAGCGTAATCAGCAATAGGATGGTGGCTCAAGAAATCCTCCCAGATCGGATGTTTCCCCCTTTCTGATTATTACGAACGGCAAATTTAATTATATCAATTACCCTCGCAGAGACGATTCTTGACCAGGCAGGAGGGTCATTTTCTGCTTTTCTTGACCGCTTCCCAGAAAGGTTTATTAAGAAAGCTGTCCTTGTTCAGCGCACAGAGCTGCTCAAAGAGCGGTTTGGTTACGGTGAAAGCCAGCAGCTCCGGGGGGAGGTATTTTCGCATGGCGATGTCCGTGGCGCCGATCACCGCCTGGGGTATTTCAAGATCCTCAAAGACCGGTGCCAGCAGCCCGCAGCCGGAAGCAAACGGTGCCGTAACACGGGGCGGTTGATTTGGTCCCTGCTGGTAATAGGCGCCGGTGACAAACAGGCTGAGCTGGTCGGGATTGATCAGGAAGGTGACCGTCCTCAGCTCCGAATAACGCTCCTCCCGCAGGGGACCGATGACCAGATGGCCGTGTTCCGGCCGGTAAGGTTCGGTGCTGTCCATCCATTCCCCGATCAAATCCGGAGTTGCTTTGAGGGCTTCCTCTCCATGCAAAAAGGCAAGATACTCTTCCCGGCTGCGGGTGGACTGCCCGAGCAGGTATGTCCCGCAGCCTCCACAGCCGTAATTCTCTGACGTGAGGTGCAGGCTCTTCCCCGCCCGCCAGCTGTTGTAAAACATGAACAGGCAGGCCCACCTCCCCTCTTGAGGCCGAACCAGCGGGGCAAACGCTTCCGGCTCAGGGGTATCATAAAATCCGATCGGCGGCGTTTCCAGGTCAGCGGCAGCAAGCAGATACTGACAGTTGGGCATTCTTTTCTCCTCTCCCAGCAACTTTTTCGACCATGAAGCGGAAGCTGTGTGCGGCAGCGATTGCTCTTCAGGGATACGGATCATTCCTGATCAGAATAGAGATAAACCCCCACCCGGGAGGGATGATCCTGAACGTTTTGATCGCCTTTCGCTCTGCGCAAAAGCCAGAGGGCCATCAAATCCCCTGCAGAGAGCATGGTGAAGACCAACCCAAACAGATTCAGATAAGGATTCCCGAGCAGCAGCGCTGCCATCCAGGGCAGCAGTCCCAGTACCAGCAGGGGAAACGCGGTCCCCAGCCGGTAAGCACGCACCGTTAGCCTGCCGTCAATATGGGCGTAGGGGGTGAGCGTCTTCAGCTGAAATCCAAAAGAGACCGTCTCCCATCCCTTTCGACTGGCAAGAATCCATCCCAACCCGTGGAGCAGTTCGTGAAACAAAATGCCAGCCAGGATCAACAACAGGGCCCATCCCATTCTCTCGCTTAAGGCTGTTTTAAAAGCATCGGTCAGCCTGGCAGCTCCCCAGACCAGTCCAAAGACAGCCGCCTGAATCCCTGCAACCGGAAACCCCACCACCACCGAGAGCAGCTGGGCTTTCAGGGTGGAAATGGAGAGGTCTTTCCGCATCGGATCAGAATCGGTCATGAAACAGACCCTTAAAACATTGAGGCAACCCAGAGATCAGCAAGGAGGCTCTCCTCACAGATAAATAACCTGAGATCGTAATCTCTCCCCCTCAGTATACCCTGTGGAGACAGGTCACAGATCAGAGGATCTGCAGGTGATCCCATTTCTGGACTGCAAACATTCCATTGGCATTCCCAGGGCAACCAGATTCCTGCATATCACAGAATCAATCTGCTTACCACTTCGTATTCACTGCGCCCTGTCTTCCGCGATCATCCCTTCCGGCATCAAGACAGCCACCACCCTGCCCCGGGCACAGATTTCTCCCTCTGCTGAGACTGATTCAGTGACCACCACCTTACGCTCTTTGATCTCCTCCACCCTGCCCCGCACTTCCAGGGGGACCCCCAGCGGGGTGGGCTTGAGATAATCGACATGAAGCGAAGCGGTGACAAACCGCAGCGGCGGATCCGTCCCCATCGCCCTTCCCGCTGCCCGGTAGGCAGCAGCGGAAGCGGTCCCGGTGCCGTGGCAGTCGATCAAGGAAGCAATCAGACCCCCGTAAACATATCCTGGGATGGCGGTGTGGTAAGGCTCGGGAGTGAACACCGCCACGGTTTCCTCCCCCTCCCAGTAGCTTTTCAGCTGGTGGCCGTGCTCGTTGAGCCGGCCGCAGCCGTAGCAGTAAGCCAGCTGATCGGGATAGGTATCCTGAAAGGCTTTCTCGGTCATCTGTTCTCCTCCCGGGTGGGACTCTATCCAGTTATGCTATGCTCAACTTCAAGTATACAGCAGAAAGGATGGGGCGTGGTCTGGGGTGAGTATACTGTATTCTCTGATCCGTTGGCAGTGAACCTGCCTCATTCTGACCTTGGTCTCCCGGAAACGGGATCAGCCCGGATAGCCGAGCAGCAGGTTTAATTCGCCATTCTGCAGCTGCAAAACCCAGGCTCTCATACCGAGAGGATTGACGCTTCCGGCCTGCAGATGATACACTCAATAGCGCATGAAGGTCCGAGGGGGATTGATGGATGGGCATCCCGCCCATCTCAACACCCTTCAGTCCTTTCCTGCTTATCACCGTGATCAAATTTACTTAAAAAGGAGATCAAAGATGGCTAACGTAGCGATCAACGGCTTCGGGCGCATCGGCAGGGCGGCCCTGAAGATCATTCTGGAGACGCCGGAGCTTGACCTGGTGGCGATTAACGATATTGTCCCGGTTGACAATCTGGCCTATTTACTGAAATACGATACTGTTTATGGGAAATATGAAAAATCCGTCGAGGTGGACGGGGACAAATTGATTGTCGACGGTCAGGAATTCCCGGTATATAAAGAGAGAGATCCCGCCCAGCTGCCCTGGGAGGAGCTTGATATTGACATCGCGCTGGAATGCACCGGGTTCTTCACCAAAGGAGAAGACCTGAAAAAACATCTGGAGGCCGGGGCTGATTATGTGCTGCTTTCCGCCCCAGCCAAATCGGAAGATGTCCCAACCATTGTCCATGGGGTGACTGCCTCGGACGATGACATGCGCATGGTTTCCTGCGCCAGCTGCACCACCAACTGCATCACCCCGGTGGTGGAGGTGCTGGGACGACGGCTGGGAATCAAGAAAGCCATCATGACCACCATTCACGCCTACACCTCTTCCCAGGCCATTGTAGACAGCCCGGCGAAGAAGATCCGCCGTGGGCGGGCAGGTGCGGCTAACTTTGTGCCCACCTCCACCGGTGCCGCGGTAGCGACCACCAAGGCGCTGCCCCAGTACGCCGGGAAATTTGACGGCGTGGCTGTCCGCGGCCCGGTTCCGGACGGCTCGCTGGCAGACATGGTCTTCCTGGTGGAACAGGAGACCACCGTAGAAGAGGTCAACCAGATCTTCAAAGAGGAAGCGGAGACGGATCAATATCAAGGCATCCTGGGTGTGACCGAGGATCCCATTGTCTCCACGGACATCATCGGCGATCCCCACGCCTCGCTGGTCGATCTGGGCATGACCCAGGTGGTGGACGGCGATCTGGTCAAGGTGATGAGCTGGTACGACAATGAATGGGGCTTCACTAACCAGATGATCCGCGAAGCGGTGCGGTTAGCGAAGGAGATCGGCTGAGCAGAGTCAAGTTTGAAGGTTGATAGTTGAGAGTGGGCAGTTTTTCCCAGACAATGGACGCCCGCGGATTTCTCCACGGGCGTCTTTTCTCTCCAGGCAGATCTTCTTGTCCTTTCTTGTCCTCCCCGACAGAGAAAAGCCCGGGGAAGCTGCTGCTTCCCCTTGAGCGGACCCAGGGGGAGATCAGTTTCAAGCATCTTCAGCCTGGCACCCGGGAAAAAGAGGCTTGCAATGAATTCGCGATCGATCGGTACCCCATCAGCGAGATGCTGACGGAGGGCGGCGCTGCCGGCGCTGGCGCTGGAAATGCAGAAACTGACTGCTGTGGCCTGACTGCTGACAGCTCAGCACGGGCTTTCTTCCCCCCAATCTCCCGCCTCTTCAGCCCTCACTCAAAAAGCGGCTGGTACTTCCTGCCGTTCTCGATCATCCGCTTCTGCTCAGCAGGGGTAAGACGCTGGTAGCCCTGGCAGGCCTGGAGCACATCGGGAAGCAGGCTGAGCTCCCCGGCGGTGCAGATCCCGGTCACCGGCTGGGAGAGGGCGAAGTCCACTCCCGCCTGGATCATGTCGGGATCCTCGAAGGGCTGATACCAGGTGTTGAGACGCTGCGGCTGTTCTCCCCATTCCCCTTTAGCGATGGCCTTGATAATCATCGTCCCCACCTGGCGTTCCCGGCAGACATCAAGCAGCTGCTCTGACTGCATGCGGTAGGCCTGCTGTGTGTATTGAATGAAATTGATCGGAAAGAGCACCGTGTCGAAAGGGAACCGATCCAGCGCCTGGAGCATAATCCTGGGGATCTCCGGGCCGTGGCCGGTGATCCCCAGCCAGCGGGTCAGCCCCTGATCCCGGGCTTCCACCAGAGCTTCAACGGCGCCCCCCGGCCGGAGGACCTGCTGGAGCTCCTCCTCCGTGGTGATGGCGTGAATCTGATAGAGATCAAAATGGTCCACCTGAAGGCGCTCCAGGGATTCCCGCATCTCCCGGGCAGCCCCCGCTTGATCACGCTCCATAGTTTTACAGCCCAGAAAGAAGCGCTCCCGTTCCCGGGCCAGCCAGGGGCCGAGCATCTCTTCGGCGTGGCCGTAGGTGGGAGCGACATCAATGTGATTGACTCCGGCCTCAAAGACTGCTTCCATGGCTGTATCAGTCTCGACCCGGTCAGCTTCCGAAAAGGCAAACCCTCCCAGGATGGCCACTGTGCTCCGGTGACCGGTGCGACCCAGTAATCTGGTTTCCATAGGATATCTCCCTGAATAAACCGAGGCCTGAAACACTTCTATGATAACATTATCGCCATTCCAGGTTTGCCTGCGCCAGATCCCCCTTTCTTGCCTGGAAACTAACTCGTTTCTTCTCCCGACCGACCCGATCTGGATCCAGATGCCGCTGAAAAAGAAGGATCTACTGAGCTAGCAAGGAACAGTGGGGGCATTCCAGGTATCCCAGCTGAGTGGTGTTGATCGCAGTTGATCTACCCACGCTTGATAAACAGAATCATCCCTGGGAGCCGGCAGGCGTTGGAAAATCAGCGCTCCAGATCATCCCTGCTGCGGTCAGTACCCCCGAATGCGCCAGCAGCAAATCAGCCTGGAGACCCCCTTGACTGGTAGTGACTTCAGAAAAATTTATCTGGTCTTTTTCCCCGCAGGAAAATTTATTTCTTCCCCCCAATTGAAAAGCCGGGCATCCTCGGCCCACTGCGGCCAGTGAGCGCACCACTCCGGATTCTGACAGTCCCGCACCCGCTCCATGGCAAAGTAAGGTTTGATGTCCAGCACGGGACTGCCGTCCTCGGCATCGAGAAACGGGGTGCGAATCACACCCGCTTCCAGATCGACCCCGGAGATCTGGATTGTGCTGCTCATCACCGGATTGGGCCGGGCCGGTGCCCGGGTAGCGAAGATGCCCATCTGCTCTGGCCCCTTCTTGAAAAGCTGTCTCGCCTTGAGGGTATGGCGGGCCGCCGGACTGGCTGCCCGGTCAGCCCACCACAGCACCTGCAGGTGACTGAAATCCTCAGCTCGTGTCAGCGCAGGAATAAACGCTGTTTTAATCTCAATGGCAAATCCAGCTTCTGTTCTCCTGACAACACCAATCGTTTTCAGCAGGATTTGTTCTTTCATAAGGTACTCCCTTGCTGGGCAGCTGACCCGGACCTGGGCTGATCACACAACTGCTGGGTCCATAATAAAAATAAACTCCCCTTATGACATCAATCATCAGGGGAGTTTTCCACCTGCCCGGGTGGGCAGGTGGAGAAATCATTATTTGAACAGGGGTCCAGCCCGTCTCACATGAATAGTTGATACTCCAGATGAATATCCTCCGGCTCCTCGGCAAAGAGTACAGGGTCCGGTTCCCTCACCAGCACGCAGCCCAACGCCAGGTAAAAATTGACCGTGTTTTCCGACGGCGTGGCCGAGATATAGAGACGTCTGGCCCCCAGTTCCCGGGCCCGCCCGGCAGCCAGCAGAAATAATTTTCGGCCTACGCCCCGGCTGCGGAACTCCCTGCTGACATGCAGGAAAACCAGCTGCAGCTGATCCGGCGGCTGGCCCATAAAGCGGCTCTCCAGCACAGCAGCACCGATCAACTTTCCGCCGTCAACAGCCCCCAACAGCAGACCGCCTTCCTCCAGGCATTCCGCCAGCACCGGAGCGGCGCTTTCCGGCAGACCAGGCGGCCATCCGGACATGTCATAAAATTCCCGCTCAAGGACCAGCTCACCATGCCGGAGGTGATATACCTTCTCGATCACTTCAGAGCGATCAATTCTCCAGATGTTAGGCAGCCAGTCAGCGGTCAGCTCCTGATACGTGATCATCCGAATTCCTATATCTACTTAAAGACCATCGTTAAGGTTCTCCCCTCAGGTGGACCCTCTGGGAGTAAAAAGTCAGCGGTTCCAGAGAAGGAATTATCCTGAAATCTGTCCTACCAACTCATCCACATCGGTCACCCAGGCAAATCCAAAGGCCAGGTTGAGCAGGCTGGCCAGATGCATGCGCTCATTGATTGATCCGGTCCCGTCTGCCGGGATAAAGACCCGGTAATCCCGATAATAGGCATCCCGGGCGGAGGACTCCACGCACATATTGGTCATCACCCCGGCGATGACCAGATCTTCGATCTTAAGCACCCGCAGAACCGTTTCCAGATCTGTGTTGTAAAAAGCGGAGTAGCGGTGCTTATCAATCACCTTTTCACCGTCCCGGGGAGCAATTTCGGCGTGAATTTTGCTTTCAGGACTGCCCTCCAGGCACATTCCATCCCACCACCAGCCCATGATCCCGGCATCTAAAAGGTCACGGTGATGGACATGACGGGTGAACAGCACAGGTCGATTGGCTGTCCGGAAAGCTTCCAGCAGTTTTTTGATCCCCGGCAGCACTGCCGGGCCGCCGGGTGTAAATGTTGGTGATCCGGGATCGAGGAAAAAGTACTGCATATCGACCACCAGCAGGGCAGATTGATCCCGGTGGAGCTCCATGCGGTGCGTGTTATAGGGAGAAAGTTCATCCAGCCACGCCGCTTTCCGGGTGGACATTGTTTCGGGGGTGACATAGGCCTTCATATTTTCCTCCTGACCGTCTGATATTTGGCTCCCACCAAATCGCGCAAAAGCTGGCCTCTAACGGACAGCCTCAACACCATTATTACCGATGGGTTCAACCCATTGTAATCGATTGCCATCGGCCGGTCGACACTATGCGATATCTCTCTGGTCAGGTGTAGTGTCTTCGGCATTCTCAGGGAAATGAACGACTGCCCAGATCTCCTCAGTTAACAAGCTGCCGGCAGGGAGACCCATTCTGGAACGGAAAGATGTTATTCACGGTCACCCTCACTGAGAGGGCTTTGAGGGACGGGAGACCTCCCTTCTACCAGGTCGAATTATCCAATCTCCATCCCAAGAAACCCTCCCCGAAAACCCCTTGTGCACTCAGGCCATCAGAGAAAACTGCAGACCGACCACCCAGATCAGGCTGTGCTGGATCACAGCCCAGAGCACTGTGCCGTCCCGCTGCACCTGCCAGCCCCAGCCGATCCCGGATAGAAAGGGTACCAGCATGACGGCCAAAACCGCCCACAGCGGGGCCCCCACAAACAGCGGGCCGATGTGCCAGAGGCTGAAGAGCAGCGCCTGAAGCAGCAGGCTTTTACGCGCTTTTCCGGGGTACATCTCCCTCAGCATGGGAAGCAGAGCGGACCGGAAGAACAGCTCCTGGGAGATTCCGCTGGCGGGCGCAGTCAGCAGGGCCGCTTTCCAGCTCCAGCCCTGCCAGCGGCTGACCGGCAGGATGGCGGCCAGGGCAAAGACAAACACCGCTGCCAGCACGGCAAACCCTGGCCTGGAAAGTGGTTTGTAGACCAGAAAGCAGTCTTTGCGGGAAACCCCAGAGAGCAGCAGGGTCCCAGCTCCAAGCAGCCCGGGAAGGAGAGCCAGCAAAGAGGACAGCCCCTCGGAAACCAATCCAGCGACAAAAAAGGTTTGCAGGGCAGTGTACATCAGCCAGAGCAGCAAAACCACAAAGGCGGCGGTTCTTGTTTTTTGCCAGGGGAGCCGGTCAGAGGATTCAGTTTTCATTCATCCCTCCTGGATGAATCAGACCCCAGCCCATGCTTTAAGGCTTCTGTGAGTCGGATTCTTTCTGCCGGGGCCATTTTGACCACTTTGAGCACCTCACGCTGAATCTCCTGCTGCTGGTCCAGAGCGGTCTGCTCGGCGGTAAGAACGGAAGAATCAGAATCGCAGGTTGGGCAGCCTTCCAGGTAAAGATCCACACTTGGCAGAACGGCATCCTCCTCCAGGATCATTCCCAGCCGGGTAAAATCGCGCTGGACCAGAAGCTTGAGTACATCCTGGCTGCGCTCCCCCATCAGCGCGCCGATATGGCTGCGGTCTGGATACCAGTGGTCACATTTTTCACAGAACGGCTTCCGGGCAGCACCGGCAGCGGTGAAACCGGCCATCCCGGCCACCAGTCCCAGCTCCAACAACCAGTAGAGACAGCTCAATGCCGGAGGAAGAGTCAGAAAATTCCCCCCGAAAAGGTGCCCAATAGAAACGCCTTCCTCAGCCATAATTGAAAAATAGGCCAGCATCCCCTTCCTGCCGGTGGCTTCCTCCATCATTCCGTCCACGATCGCGCTGGCCTGCTGGTAGGTCAGAGGCCCCAGCTCAGGTTCCAGCTCCTGCCTGGTATACTGCACTCCCTGCTGCCGTAAATAGATATTTCCGGCGTAGTGATAAGAGCCATAACTGATCAGGCCGATCAGCGTCCCAAAAAAAATCCCCAGAGCCGGCCAGTGAATTTTCCAGCGGGTGATCAGCTTGCCGGTGATCCCTCCGCCGACCAGTCCCAGTCCAATCGGAAAGAGAAAGATTAAATACACTACCTGAGACGCCAAGAACATCAAGGCACCCAATACGGCTCCACCAAACAGGCTGGCAGCAGTGAGCAGGATCAGTCCGAAAATCCATCTACCCGGAAAACTATTCGAGGCATCCATTGTTCCCTCCGCTATCAACAGCCTGTTCCCAACCATCCCCCTCGAAGTGCTGTCACCCGTTCGAGCGCTGAAAATCAAACAAAACCACCAGGACAGCGGCCAGAATTGCCAGCAGAAACTGGAACACCTCCGCCCGGGAGGTGAGCGCAAAAGCTTCACCGAAGGCGTTGACAGAAAAATGGAATAACACCGCCGCCAGCGTACTGCGGTTGGTGTGATTGTATATCCAGGTGTAGATGGGAGCATCCAGGAGGATGTTGGTCATGTAGAGCCAGAAGCGCAATGTGCCCAACCCGACCGCTGAGGCCTGCCAGGAACTTTCAATGAAAAACAGCGGCAGGTGCCAGAGCGACCAGACTACCCCGACGATCAGGCTGGCGGTCAGCGGTCCTCGGCGGGCCTGGAGCCCATCCAGGGCATAACCCCGCCAGCCGGGCTCCTCTGGCAGCGGGCCGAAGATCAGCCAGAACAGCAGGGTGGGCAGGATCAGCGTCGGCTGTTCCAGGAAGCGGGCGGCAGCTTCAAGAGCGACTCCTTCCCCGCCCAGCAGAACATCCCCCAGGGCAGCCAGGGCAGCCTTCGCGGGGACAAAAAGAAAGATCACCAGCCACCAGCGGGTTGGAATGCGGCGAACATCAATGATCCGCTCCCAGAAATCCCGCTGGAAAGCACGGTCGTGATGGAGATGGGCCAGTCCGGCAGCAACAGCAATCGGGGTCAATCCAGCCAGGTAGCGCAGGGCCAGTACTAGGCCCTCAGGGACCCGATGCTGGATCCCGGCAGCCAGGAATTCCAGCAGCCAGGTCAACGCCAGGGTCAGGCCGAGGAAGAGCCCGGGGTGGGATTGTCTGGCGATTGATTTTGATGTCAAATGGGATTGGGCCATCTGAATCTATCCCTGATGGGGATTGATTTCAGGCATATTATATATCGATCAAGAAAAAGCGCCCTGCTCTTGACCCCGATCGGGGGACCCGAATCGGGGCCGTTTATCCGCTCCAGCCGGAGCAGTCCCAAGGGGAAATCAGCTTCGATGAAACCCGGCTGTGATCCCCGGCAGGGTCTTTCGCTGTGCACTCGATCGCTTGTCCTTCCGTCAGCGAGACGCTGACGGGGGGCAGAGCCAGCGGTGCTGGGACTTGGAGCAAGTCGGGGGATCTGCTGTCCGCTGACTGCTGACTGCTGCATACTTCCCGGTCTCCTGCGCCTCAGGGGCAGATGCAGTACGGCGCTGTGGTCACACCGGTGCTCATCTCCCCGCCAGCGGCCTGGCAGGCCTCAGCATCCAGGTCTTTGGCGCACTCAATTTTGGGTACAGGAATCCTGACTGCCTTCTCGATGTAGATCGGGTCCTGACAGCTTTCCAGATTCAGCTCCAGAGGGACCACCGTTCCCGGAGCTTCCTCCGGCAGCTGGAACATACAATACAACCGGTCCTCAAAGCCCTGTAATCCGCAACGGTAGGCTTCGATTTTTCCCAGCCGGGCGCCGTACTCATACAGCTTCCCCTCCTCCGGCCCAAGGACTGCCTCCGGGAATTTGAAATAAATCGGCAGCACCAGCGTGTCCGCCGGGACGTTGAGCATCACCATGGATATATTCAGATTCCGGAACATCCCGCAGTGATCAGCGACCGTGATTGCGGTGTCATGGGTATCCCCGAAGGGGCCGGTGGAATCCGGATCTCCTGAATCCAGCCAGGTATCGGAGACCAGCACCCGCAGGGTGTAGCTGCCTACCGAAGGATAGATCACTCCCGGGGAGAAGGTTAGTGTGTGGGATTGCCCTGGTGAGAGGTCGGGGATGTTTTCATATCCGGCCGGGTTGGGAGGACCGACCCCGTAGTGCGGGATCAGCACGGCGTCAAAGCCAGCAGCTGCAGCCGCACCCTGGTTCTCCACCGTCACCTCCACCTCCATAAACTGATCCGGCAGCAGAGTGGTATTGTCCAGATCCACACTGGTGATGACCAGATCGGGACCGGTGACCGTGATGGTGAAGTCCTGATAGTCCCCGGCTGTGCCGGTGGAATCAGGATCCCCGAGAGCATACCAATCATCGGTGACCAGCACCCGCAGGGTGTGGTCGCCAACGCCGGTGTAGATCACACCGGGGGAGAAGGTCACCGTGTGGGAATCTCCGGACGCCAGATCCGGCAGGGGTTCATAGCCGGCTGGATTGGGAGGACCCACCCCATAGTGAGGGATCAGCACCAGTTCATATCCAGACGCGGTATCTGTCCCCTGGTTTTCAAGGGTAACTTCTACTTCCACCCAATCTCCGTCCGCTACCGTGTCAGCAGAAAGATCGACATTGCTGATCACCAGATCGGCTCCCTGTGCGCCGGCAAACTGGAAATCCCAGGCGAAATTCAGGTTCGCCAAATCCTCGCCTTCGGTGAGCGTGATCTCCCTCGCCCCGCCAGCAGGATCCGTGAAATCCCCCGGGATGAGTATGGTATCGTTGGGCGGCAGCAGAGGATCGATGCTCAGGCAGTACGACCCGGCGGAGGGCGGCGGAATTTCCAGCTGATAGCTGCCATCCGCAGCAGCAGTCGCTGTCCAGGTGGGGGACGCAGACGGGCAGGATCCGCTGCCCAGGGTCAGTTCCACACCGGCCAGCCCGGGCTCCCCGCTGTCCAGTGTGCCGTCGGCGTCCTGATCGTGAAAAACAACTCCCTCCAGGAGGGAGGAAGCGCCTGCCGCGGGTACGCTGCTGATCTCAACAGCCCCCAGATCGCAGGCCGAGCCCTGCGGCCGGGGCTCTCCCCGCTGATCTGCTGCTGGGCAGCTGCCGGCAGCTGCATCGGCTGCCGGGCTGAGAGCATCCAAGCTGTGGGTCTGGGTGGGACCGCCGTTGTCGGCCAGCGGGCCCAGCAGGGGGTCATCCGTGATCGTGAACCCGACACAGGAACCGTCGCTGTCCAGATTTTCTCCCAAGATTGGACTGGTCGCCGGGTAGCTGCAGTCCGCCGGGGCGTTATTGGCGATCAGGGAACTGCTGATCTGGATGGTATCCGGCGCAGAAAACACCGCCCCGGAGGTAGTTCCAGCGTTATTAGCAATGGTGGTATAGCTGATGGTCATTGTCCCGGCGTTGATCAACGCCGCACCGCTGGCAATTTCCGTCAGGGTGGTGGTGTTCCCGGAGAGGGTGCTGTTGGTAATGGTCATCGTCCCGCTGTTGGCAATCCCGGCAGCGGATTGGCTGGCGATATTGCCGGCGATGGTGCAGCCGGTGAGGGTCGCTGTGCCGGTGTTGGAAATCCCGCCCCCACTTTCCCCGGGTTCATTGCCGATATTGACCCCGTTGTTCTGGATGGTGGAATTGGTCAGAGTCATCGTGCCGGCGTTGAATATTCCCCCGCCCTTCATCTTGGCATGGTTGTCGGTGATCAGGCTGTCGTTGACCGTCAGGGTTCCAGCATTGTAGATTGCTCCGCCAGAGTTGCGGGTAAGGTCAGTAACATCGGGGGGTTCCATCCCCATCCCATCCAGCAGAATGATGTTGTTCAACACCAGCTCACCCCCGGGGGAGATGTGCAGCAAACGAATGGCCGCTTTCTGGGCCCCCGTGCTGCGGCGGATGGTGGCGCCGTTGCCGTTAATGATCATCGAGGTGGTGATGGAGGGCAGGCCGTTGTTGCCGTCGATGGTGTTATCCACCGACCCCAGTTCAAAAATGCATCCCGGATCGAGGTCGATGGTATCTGTCCCCGGCCCATTGCTGTTGGCATCGTTAATCGCCGTGCGCAGAAAATCCACTGAACAGGGCGGCGGCGTGCTCGTCCCTCCAGGGAGAGGCAGGTCACAGGAGGTCAAGATCAGGGCAGAGAGCAGCAGGATGCAGATAAGAAGAAAATGCCGGCGGTGTGACATGGTTTGCCTCCATCTTGGCGGTTGAGGGATATCTGAGGCCGCAGCCCCGCTACCTGTCAATGGGGGAAACCATTAAGAGACCGTCTACTGCCATGATTATAGCGGAAAATCTGACTGAGTGCGGGGAGCGGCCTGTTATCCCTCCCGATTCCAATCGGGAGACCAGGGTCGAAACCTTTTTTTCGCTCGAGCCGGAGCGCCAGCACCGGTGGGGAAACGCCCCGGGAAGCTGGCGCTTCCCCTTGAGCGCTCAAAAGGGGACAGCAGCTGCGTTGAACCCCGGCTGTGATCCATGGCAACAATGACTTTAACTGAGCCTTCGATGGCAGGCCCCCTCTCAGCGAAACGCTGAGGGGGGGCGCCGCCAGGGCTGGATTTTACCAGGCCCTGCTGGCGCAGGACGCCGTTGAATAATCTCCTTACGGGCCAACCTTTCCGGAGCTCCCTGGTTTCACACAGGACAAGCAGCTCCATCCGGGACCCCTCCCGGGAATAAGACCTCTCTACCTTCTTCCTTAAATTTCCTCCGCCGGCTGCAGAAATCTTCTCAGCAAAATCAACGTGAGCAGGAAATAGGTCAAGCCCATTCCCAGCAGGGCTGCCATGGGGAGCAGGTCCGGCGAGACTCCCCGGAGCATCAGGTCACGGTACATCATGATGCCGTAGGTGGAAGGCAGCAGCCAGGACAGGGAGCGCACCGGCCACCAGAGCGATTCCAGGGGCAGAAAAAATCCGGAGAAGAAAACACTGGCCAGCAGCAGGATCATGGCGTACTGCACTGCCTGGCTGTCCGTCTCAGAAAGCAGAGAGATCACAAAACCCATCCCGGTGGACAAAAGCAGCAGGGCAGCTGTGATCAATCCAAAGCTCCATCCTCCTCCCTGCATCGGAGTTTTCAGCAGAGTGACCGCCAGCACTCCCAGCACAGCCGCGATCGCCCCGGAAGTCAGAAAATGGCTGATGAACTTACCCAGCATGAGCTCAAAGGGCTTCAAAGGAGCGACGCGAACCAGTTCAGTCACACCCAGCTGGCGATCCCGGACGTAAGACAGGGCAGCAAAGGTCACCGCCAGGTGCTGGAGCATGAGGGCGATCACCGGCCCGACAAAATAATCCCGCAGGTTGGGCTCAACGTCCACCAGATTGGTCGCCCCGCCCCGAAAGGGCGAGACCAACAGCTCCGGGGAAAGTGTCTGAAAGCGTTCCAAAAGGGATTGGTAATTCTGCAGCTCAGTTTGGATCTCCTCCACTTCCTGGAGCTGTGCTTGCCGGTCCGCCCCGGGTTCATCGACAGCCAACCCCTCCACCCGTTCGATCAGGGTCGTGAGTCTCTCCTGCTCACCAACACCGCCATCTTCTCCTTCCTGCTCCAGCGGCTGAACCGTTAACAGCAGGGCATCCAGGAGAGAAAGTGTCTCTTCCAACCGGTCCTTCTCCGCTGCCGCGGTTGTGAGATCAGCCTCCCGAAGAGCCTCTTTGAGAAGTTCCGTACTGCTGACAGCAATCTCCAGAGTTTCATTCAGGGATTGAGATTCATACTGCTCCTGCCTGATGATCCTGGTGATCACCCGCTGGTTGACTTCCTCGACCACAGCCTGGGAAAACACAGGCATATACTCCGCCCAGCGTGGATCAACGGTTTGGTGATAAAAGATCAACCACACCCGCTCCCCGGCTGCTATCTGCTGCCGGGGATTATCCTCCACAGCAATCACCAGGTCGGTTTCATTATTGATCAACTGCTCCTGAGCTTGATCGAGGTCCTCTGCAAACCCCTGGAAGTTCAGCTGTGCATTCAAGTTTTCGGCTACCCCCGATAAAAACTTGCGGGCCCGGGTGCCTTCTGGAACCACAAACAGGGTCCGGTACTCCCGCGGTTCATCCTGATACCCCAGACCCACCAACAGCAGAATCAGAAAGGGGGCCAGAATCAAACCAAAGATCAACCGGGGCTGGCGGAACAGCTCCAAGAATTCCTTTTTAAGATAGGAGGAGATCCGGAAAAGGGTTCTAATCATCTTGATCATCCTGATGAGAGTTGACTATTTTAACAAAAACATCATCGAACGGGGGATGGGCAACATCGATAGATTTCACTTCAACATCCCGGGAATCGAACCAGGCCATCAGCTCCGGAATGGACGACTTGGCATCCTCAACTACCAGCCGGAGGCGGGATGTTCCCTCGGTAATGACTTCCTTACAGATGAAATCCTGCTCATGGAGCTCCTGAAAGGTCTCTCCCTCCAGAGGCTCAACAAGCTCCACCTGGAGAATCTCCCCTCCATAAGCTTCCCGGCGCAGCGCCGCCGGGGTGTTTACGGTGATCACAGATCCCTCTGACAGCACCGCGACCAGATCGCAGTTGGCCGCCTCACTGACATACTGGGTGGTCACAAACAGGGTCCTGCCCTCATCCCGGAGCTGAAATAAGCCCTCCCAGATTGCTGACCGCAGCACCGGATCGATCCCGGCAGAGGGTTCATCCAGAAAGATCAGCGTCGGCGAGTGCAGCAGGGCAGCGGACAGGCTTAACCGCCGCTGCATCCCCCCGGACAGATTCCTGGAAAGCTTATTCCGGTGGGGGGTGAGTTCTACAAAATCGAGCACTTCCTGGATGCGCTGTCTGCGGTCCAACCCCATTCCATACATGGCAGCCACAAAATCGAGGTTTTCCCTTACGGTCAGGCTGGGATAGAGCACAAAGTGCTGGGGCATATAACCGATATTCCTTTTATGCTCCGCCTGAAAGTCAATCGGAGAAGTCCCCAGAACGTCAAGCTCGCCCTCATCCGGCTGGTAGACCCCGGTGAGCAAGCGGATCAGGGTGGTTTTACCCGCACCGCTGGGCCCGATCAAGCCGAAGATCCCCCCCGGGGGGACTTCGAAATTCACCTGATCAACTGCCGTCAGGTCCCCGAATTTCTTCGTCACCCTTTTTACTTCCAGCAGGGGTGACTTGATGTTTTGCTGATCCTGATGATTGGAAGGTTGCATCAGCTATCCTTTCTTTTTTTTTCTGAGAGGTCCCCTGTGGTCCTCCTCTTGGGCAAGAAATCTCCAGGTAGATCCGGGAATGCTGTTCTCCAAGATCACAGCCAGCATCCAGGGCAAGAGGAGGAAAACCCCCTCGAGCTTGCTGACAATAAAACCATTGTGACGTTTGGGATGATAACCACCTTGGAAAACTGTTATCCTGCCAGGGATCCGCCAATCAGGAAGAGCAGGGACAGGATCGCAGCGCCCACGATAAAGATCCAGGAGATGATTTTGGACACAGCGGCTGCTCCCCGGGCGATGCCGCTGAAATTTAGCAAACCGGCCAGTTGGGAAATCACCACAGCGCCAAGAGCAAACCGAAGCATATTTCTCCCCATTTTGGGGCTAAGCCTGCAGGGAAGACCAGAAAAATTGGGCGAATTCCCTTTCCCAGCGGGCAAGCTCATGATACCTGTTTAGTTTGATAGTAGCGAATATCCTGCTGGAATGCTATGTACCGCTCAACAACCACGGTTACATTCCCGGATATATCTGAGTCTACTTATCCTGATCAGGGAAGCGAGATCGAGCGGGTTGTGTCAATCAAGCGAATGCCGTTCATAAGTTCTTCCATTTTGCCAGGGACGAGCAGCTCCGGCAGGAAAAACCCGGAGAAGCGGCGCTTCCCCTCAAGTGGTCCTCAGGGAAAGGCAGCCTCGGTGCATTTCAGGTGTGACCCCCGGAAACAGGGACATTCACTGACCTCTCGATAAATTGTCCCTCCGTCAGCGTCTCGCTGACAGGGGTTTGCTCTCCGGCGCTGGATCTCGACCCCGGTCGGGGGACCGGGGTCGAGGTCGTCGGCAGCGGTGGGGACCAGGGTCGAGGTTGTTGGCAGCGGTGGAGACCAGGGTCGAGGGCCCCTGGACCTCCCGGTTGGTCCCCTGACCAAGCAGGCAAGTCCCAATGTCTGCGGAGAACTGCCCGGGGAAGTTTCAGCGTACCCAGGAGCGGTTCATCAGGAAAGGCGGATTTGACGGGTTCCTGCCGTGATCCCCGGAGAGGAGGTCTTTCACAGACCTCTTGATAACGTATCCCTCCGGCAGCGAGAGGTTGACGGGGCGGCAGCGCTGGATCTCGCCCCCGGTCCCCTGACCGGGGGCGAGGTCATTGGCAGCGCTCGGGGGTTCAGGGTCACGTTCATTGGCAGCGGAGGGGAGACGGAGGTCGAGGTCATTGGCAGCGGTAGGGAGACCGGGGTCGTGGTCCTGTGTACCGGTTCTAGAAGTTCAGGGAGTTATTTATCCTCTCGATTGGTCTATTGCCCAACCACGTCAGCCTTGGCGCTGGCGCGGAATGGAGCTGCCCTTTCAAGAAGCTTCGGGAAGGCCCACTTTACGGTTTCTCCTGCCGTCGATCTCCGCTGCCGGGCTGAAAATTTTCCAGAAACGCCGCCGCCCGGTCAGGGTCGTCGGTGATCAGCACATAGCGCCGGAAATCCTCCGGGGAGAACAGGCTCTCCAGCACTGCGGCCACCGGATGCTGCTCGGTCCAGTAGCGGACGCCCAGCAGCACCATGGGGCTGAAGTGCTGGAAAGTGCGGTAGTAGTTCTGATTGCTGTCCTGAAAGATTTCCTGGATGGTGCCGGCCTTGCCCTCGGTGAAGATGATCCCCTGCTTGGCCAGAGCCAGCAAGCCGGCCTCACGGATGCTGTTCTGGAAATATTTGGCGATTTGGGTGGCAAAGGGCGTGGAGGGTTCATGGCCATAGTGCCAGGTGGGCACGGCCAGGCTTTCGCCGGGATTTTTCTGGGAGGCGGCGATCTCCCAGGCCGGCCGGAACCAGCGGTGGGCCGCTTCGGCCATGGCCGGGTTGACCTCCCCTGTCGGAGAAATCATTTCCCCGATAACCGGGACCTCCGGGCAGCGGGTCAGCTGCGCCAGGGCCGCCTCCAGCTCGCTGTCCCCCGCCGGCGCCAGGGCCGCCCCCAGATGGGCGGCTTCCATGGCCCCCGGCCCGCCCCCGGTGCAGACCAGGATGCCGCTCCGGGTCAGCCGGCGGGCCAGTGCCGCTGTCTCCCGGTAGGCCTTGGTGCCCCGCTGCAGGCGGTGCCCGCCCATGATAGCCGCCACCCGGCGGTCCTCCGCCAGGGCCCACACCGCCCGGGTGATGGATTGGTCGTGCAGGGCCTGCATCATCCCGGTGTAGGGATCCTCGGGATGGACGCCCCCCTGCTGCAGAAAATGGTGGTATATGGCAAAATCCGGGGTCTCCCGCCAGGATGCAGGTCGGTCCGGGTCAAAGCCGGCAAAGAGCTCCTCCGGGGTGTAGAGCCGGGAGCGGATGGGCTGATAGGGTAAATCCAGTCCTTGCATGAAAGATCACCTTGTCAGTTGGTTTTCTTGTGGGCTTAATCATACCCCATCCCTTCAGCTGCATTCTCCCATCGTTCCCTAAACTCAGGGAGCGATCGATCGGGATCCTCCGGCGGCCACCGGCAGCTGCTCGGCATCGAACCCGATCACGGTCCAGGTCATGCCCTCAGCTACCCGCGGACCAAGAGCGTTTTCGACCAGCCGGGGGCGGCCGCCCACCGGGATCTTGGTCTCGCGTCCCTGCCAGCTCCAGTACAATTCCCCCTCGGAATCATAAAGGTAAACCCCATAGCGGTCTGCACCATCCGCCGCTTCCCATTGCAGGACCGGCCGGGGACCATTCCCAGAGGTCGGAGTGAGCAGCCTGATTCGATCGAGATGCTCAAGAAAGTCCGGCAGGTCCGTTGCCTCAACCGGCTCGGAAGTTGGTGCTGCCGGGGATTTTGTGCTGTCCTGGTTCCTTTCCGCAGGAACAGTTCCCTCTCCTGGAGCAGAAATATCTGCCTGCCCACAGCCCGGAAGGATCAATACCAACAATACAGATAACAAGATCAGCATCTGCTTGCGTTTCACGATTCACCTCCTGCCTGGGCCTGCTGGATTTGAAGCTCAGGGAGAGCTTCCGCCGGGATGTATTCCTGCTCCCCCGCTGTATAGGTCCAACCGTTGATCACCCCTGCCAGCATGATCTGAATAGTATCCTGGTTGGCTTTCAGCTCCCCGGTTTCCCCATCCAGGTTCGCCTCCAGGACACCTTCGGCAGCCTGACGCAGGGAGTTCTCCGCGGCGGCTGCCGCTCCCGGGTTGGGCGCGCCGGACCCGGTCGCACCCACCCGGGTGCTGACTTCCAGGATCTGCAGGATATCTTTTCCGCGCAGGTCTTCCTCTTCAGCAATCCGGGACACCAGCTGCTGGACCAGAAAGGTCAGCGCGCTGGAATACTCCTCTATCGCCCCTTCATCCAGGAAGCGCTCCTCGCAGGGCGTCAGGTTCCTGAGTTCATTTAACAGCCGTTCCGCTTCTGTGAGGGCCTGCATCACCTCATCCATATTCCAGGCCGGCCAGCTGGAAAGCATCACCTCGGTTTCTGCCATGTAGAGGTTTATCTGAGTATAAAGCGGCCCCTGCAGGTTTTCCGGCAGATCACCGCTCTCGCTCACCGGAGGAGACAATCCTTCAATTTGCTCTTCCAATCCGGGACTCGTCTTGAACCCCCAAAACACGCCGACCAGATCAGCCGATAATCTCACCCCCTGGAACACCTGCTCCACCGTCCAGGCCCAGTTGCCATACGCTTCCTGACAGGTGGCATGGATGATATCCACATTCATCATGGGTAGAGGATCCGTGGAGTTAATCGGGGCTGTGTGGGTCTGACCGGCTACGGTCATATCCATGGAACCGATGCTCTGACTGTTTCCCAGCAGCTGCAGTTCCCGGTTGGTTCCAGTCACGGTTCCTTCTGATCCCAGGAAATTGTAGACGGCATTGATTGTCACTGGATCTCCCCCCAGGCTGCCATTAATGACCACATCCGAGCTCCCGTTATGAGCCCATGTTCCGGTTGCCACGCCTTCTGTAGGCACAGAGATCTGAAACAGGGCCTCCACTCCCCCGGTCCAGACATAACTCATATCACCCGGCGAGCCCGCTGCTACACCGGATGCATTGGCAGTGGCCGTCCATTCCCCCGGGGTCAGCCCGGGTTGGCCGCCGCCCTCCTGGGCCCGGACAGCCCCGCCGCTGAACAGCATACCCAATAAGAAAAGCAACAACAAAGCCCGACGGAGGATCCTCCGTCGAGCAGAAATTTCCTCATCCATCCATCCTCCTTGAAACACCGATAAACTTAAATAAACGCACTCCTGATGATCAGGAGTGTTAATCATTATAGGAAAGAAGCAGGTTGATCAAAATTAAGCGACGATTAACTCATCGGCTGGATCACCCCGGAAGCGGGATCTCAGATCTAACATCGGAAATGTCTCAGCTCATTTTCCTCACTCACTGATTTCGAAAGAGGATGTTTTTGTTGGGGCAGCTGGGATCAGCTGGAAGCCAGCTTGTTCTGGGCCCTTGCGATCAAGTTCCTGACCTGTTTGTTGGTATGGATAGCGATGATATCTACCTCTGGATGGTTTCTGGAGTAAACTCGAAATATCTCATCTGCAAAAGCTTGACCGATAGTTTCCACCCCATCAAAATCCAGCAGAATCTCATTAAAATCTTGAAATCTCACCAGCAGCCTGCGGGCTTGCGATCTGGAAACTAAATGTTCATCGGCATAGGTGGCCGTAGAAAGAGGGACATGGGTTTTGGAAAATCCGTAATTTTGTTGATCCGAAGCAAATCTGTCAAACACTTCGTTAACCTTTCTGTCCGAATCCGTCGCTATATTCATCTGCACTGCTGTTCCTTCCACGTGGAGCTGATGTTCCAGCAGCCAATCATCGTCCGGGTCTTGATGGGAAAAGTACAGCCCTTTGGAGAGAATGACGAAGCGGTCAAACATCCTTGAAGTGAAAAAAATCCCTTCCCCGGAGTGATGTTCTGGGTCGGTAGTCAATTTGCCTTTGGCCAGTTCCAGAATGGCATGCCGAGGATCGTTAAGATTGAATTCTCGTTTGATTTTTTGGAAGATCCCGACCCCGTCATCAATTACCGAAAAAGTAATCTTCGGCGCATATTTTTCAAAACGAATCGTTAACTGGTCGCCGCCCGAATGTTCCAGGGCATTATTGATCATTTCATTCAAACCGTATTCACAAATCTGGAGGACATGATCTGGAAGGTCTTTTAAATTGGGCCGGATGACATGGAACCAGATTTGATATTCCTACAAATCTGATGAGATTCCAGTCATGAAGGTATCTCTGGCAATCGAAACCTGTTCGTAACGCCTATCTTTCGTAGAACCATGTGATGCAATCAAATCATCCTTGATCAAGTAGATGATGTGGTACAAAACGGCATACTTGGTAACATCAAATGAATCTGCGGTTAATAATGTGATATCCAGAGGATGGTCTTCGTAGTTCTCGAGGACAAAGTTTCTTGTTTGATCCGTGTGTTTGTTTGGCTTTCTCATATTATCCAAACTATCTGCCGATAGTATTAAACAATATAGATATTCTTATCAAAGAATATGTTTTTATTTGTGAAAATATAAACTTATTTTTGTCAAAAACCCCCTTAGAACCTTATACTCCCATCATTAGAGACCAAATTTGGGACACAAATGGAATAACTTACCTACCCATACGACCCCATGCTGGTATTTCTTGCAATATTTAAATAAGTAAACGTGACAAGCTTTACACTCTCCCCCTTCCAAGCCCCCCATCTCCTCCTCACAAACTCACCCCCTCTCCCTTGTCAGTTTGCAGGCTAAAATGTACCGAGTGCTTTCAACCAAATTGTACCCTTCCATTGCACCCAAAATGTACCACCCATTTCAGGCAGGGAACTCCTTGAAAACAGGGTATCCTTCTGGGCATGAGACACATGTTCAGAAGGCTACATGTCAAGGAGAACTAACATCATGGTTATTTTAATGGTTATGACCCACCATCAGGCAGGATCCAGCAACCGGCAGATCGAACGGGATCTGAATATCGACCGCAGTACGGTCAAACGATACTGGGATTGGGCTGAAGCTCAAGGCCTACTGGAAGACTAACAAACAGAAATTGACCATCTTCAGGTGCTGATGGAGAAAACGCTGTCTGAACGACAACCCCTCAAAACATCTCCACAGTGGAGCCCTACCGAAAGTTGGTTGAAAAACTGATCAAGCAAAAGGTGGAAGCCAGGACGATCTATTAACGGTTGGAAGAGCGTGGGTTTGACGTTTCATATTCAGCAGTTTATCGGTTTGTGAAGAAGATCAAAGCGGAACTCCCATAAGCATAATCTGGGAAATCGTCCACTGATTCTAGGGCATGCCGTCTACATTTTGATTGGGTCCGGAAATCTCGGACGACATCAATCGGGATTGGGAATTAAATCTGGTCAGATTAACAATACTATTTCATGCTTGGCTCCAACGACGAACAAGGAGGCCACAATGGCAAAATGTATCCTGCTTGGGTGAGAGATCCAAGTCATCTTGGGCGTGAAATGGGCGTTGGGGCTGAGCGACTGCGAGGTGGCGGCAAATCTGTGCATTGCCCATAGCACAGTAGGGGGAATACCCCAGGCGAGCAGAGCAGGCAGACCTGGATTAGGAGCAAACCCGGGGGTTTTAAGAGACATACCTAAAAGCGAAGCTTTTCGGCCCAAGTAGCCTGGCTATAGACAGCTCACCGAACCTATCTGGCCGCAGATCGCCAAAGAACTGGGGAAGAAGGGGGTGCCCGGGTGCTGCTGTGGGATGAATACCTGGCCAAGCATCCGGATGGGATCTGATACAGACAGTTCTGCGAACATTTCAGGCGCTGGAGCAAGCCGCAGGAAAAACCCACGATGCGCAAGCCCAAGGAGTGGGGGAAGAAATGGAGGTTGATTACGCGGGCCTGACGACGCTGGTTATCGATCCGCGCACCAGGGAGATCACGCAGGCCGAGAACTTTGTGGGTGTACTGTGGGCCAGTGGGCTAATCTATACCGAAGCGCAGGTTGACCAGTCCAAGCCCGACTGGACCCGTGGCCACGTGCGCATGTTCGAATATTTTGTCGAAGTACCCAAGATCGTGCGGACGGATAACCTGGGTAGCGGGGTCAGCAAAGCCCATTTCTATGAGACTGATCTCAACCCAACCTATCACAAGCTGTCAGTATATTAACCTGTCATGCTCCCGACCCGGGAAAAAAACGAGGGTCAAAGGCCAGACCGGGAATGCGGTCAAGCAGGTCAAGCGGTGTGTGCAGGCTCCGCTGTGCAAACAATTTCATTCGATGTTTTTTCTTTCAACAATGAGGGAAAATGGGATTGAATTCAAGGTACAACTCTTATTTACTGGAGGACAAAAAATGCAATTTCTCTAATAAAAATGCTCGCAAAGAGTCAAAAATCACTCATTTTGCTCCAAAACGATCAGTTTTCATTCCAAGGCCTTTCGTTTCCTCCTCAGGTGACGTAAAATCCGGGTAGCGAATTATTTCAATCCGGAATTATGAGCTTTTTGATTTCTTTGATTTCAAAGATTTTTTGTAGTTTATCGGAATATTTGTGAATCGCACCAATCCCATACCCGGCTAGGGTTTGAATCAATATTATTTGGGCTACTATTCCATTCATACACTGTATAGGAAAATGCACCTTTGTAATTAAAATAAAGACTGGAAAATGTTAGTAATAGAATAGTTGCAATATATATTAAATGTCTTGAATCTTCTGTTGCAGTAATATTCTCAAAGACTAAGATTATTGGGTACATAAAGAAAGGCATCAAATCAGAAAAAAATCTTGGTCCATATGAGTGTCCAGCCCACCAGGTGGGAAAAGTGGATATTAATAACCAATGAGAAATTATGATCAGGACTATAAAAAGAACTAATGAATTTTGCAACTTTTCCTTTTTTGGAAAATATTTAATGAGACCCCAAAAAGCTAACAACAGAATTGGCGAAAATACAAATAACCCTCTTGAAGGACTAATCAAATTTCCGGCAAGTGCTTCAAAGAAGTTATTAAAGTGAAAAACTCTACTTATGTTCGTATAATCTGGAAAAAATTTATTATATATTGATAGATTGTAAAAAAAATATAATAACGAAAACGGAATTGCGGTAATCACATATCTAGCAAAATGATTTTGGCTGTTAAGGAAAATATATTAACTAATAAATATTATGGAAATTGCATTGGT
Source organism: uncultured Anaerolineales bacterium (assembly GCA_964603385.1). Classification (GTDB taxonomy): domain Bacteria; phylum Chloroflexota; class Anaerolineae; order Anaerolineales; family UBA11858; genus B10-G9. The sequence continues at coordinate 246,319 of CAZRUS010000003.1, forward strand.
AGGTCTAATAATAAATGCCATTGATAAGGGAATCGCTACAAGATAGATAGACTCTTTTCTAGTTAGAAGTAAAAATAATGCCCATGTTAGCATGAGCATTGATGGTCCATGTTGCCATAAAGCCCTGCTTGAAGTTGACCAGTTAGCTGTACAAAACGAAAAAATTATTACAATTACTATTGAACACAGAGTAGATAATCGGGTTTTTGCAATTAAAAATATAATCACACTGGCGAGTGAACAAAAAAGGGAAGCCAAAATAAGTTCGATTAAATGAGATATCTGGGTCAGTTGGATTTCTGCCAAATTGGGATTCATCCGGCCAGCAATTTGTAAACTACTATTAGCAATTGCTACAAATGGAACAGCCATCAAAGAAGTGCCTACCGGGAATATTGAATAATAGTGCCCGTTAACTTTCTCGATTGCATAATAATCATTTCTAATTATCTCATTTTTATATTCATCAAGATTTGTATTTCCTTGCTGAATAATACTTAAGCTTGTGTAAATCGTCCACCGTGAATCAAAAGGCGTAATCACTGGGCTTTTGATATAAACAGTAAACACAATTGAAAAGATAATTACACAGGCAAGGAGATTGTTTTTTTTCATAAGGAAACCTTAGGTACTACCTTGCAGGTTGGAACTAATAGGAAGAGGTGCGTTTTCTCCAAAACTGGTACCTAAAAATAGATTAATAGCATTATGCTGTTTTGACATTTGAGTTTGGATAAACCATCTCCGCCAAAATTTTAACAGGGATTATTACCGAATAATTTTCTCCTGGTTGGTCCCAAATATCCCGCCAATCTTCCGTATCATATCGGCGAGCCAAATCCAAGCCCACCAAATTTCTCACACCGGAGATGCTCCAACGAGAGCCGTTATCTGGGCATCAGTTGACCTCTCCCATCTCTCTTTCCAGTGGAATGGTGGCTAGGTCTACATCCGTATCTTCTCCGGTCGTTCAGCGAACACACTCTGGGAATGCTACCTGATCGTGAATACATTCACTTGAGCCCTGTGGAGTTGTTTAGCGCCGCGATCCAAATTGGCTTGACAAAGCACATCCACCAGCTCTTGATAGGATTCCTGGGCCTGGTCGATTTCCTGCTTCTATTAGATAAGATATTTCAGCTGCGATCGGTGGAATCACTCTTATACTTTTCCAACCCATCCTTCCACAGATGACAATACATCTGGTGTGGTATATGACATAAACAGCCCTGTTATTTTGGTTTTAGGACACTGTTTCTCTACTTGCTCCTCCACCTCCTTTTCGCCATCAAACACCACGAACAAAAAGCGGGGTTCGTCCTTAGGAAAATACAACAACAAGGGAAGATCCCTTTCTCCTTATCGGCCCGTCAGTCCTTCCGATCCACGATGGCGATCTGTTCCTCGGTCAGGCCGTAGTGCTTGTCCACGATCTGGTCGATCAGCTCGTCGGTGAGGGCGAGGCAGCGTTTGACCTCAGCTAATTCCTCGGAGAGCTCGACCAGCGGGGGGCGGCCGCCTACCGGGATCTCGGTTTCCTACCTCTGCCAGCTTCAGCGCCATCCGCCGCCGGGGCATCGAGATAGATCCTGTAGCGATCAACCCCTTCCACCGCTTCCTATCCCAAAAACAGCCAGGGGACATCCCCTGAGGTCGGGGGGAAGCAGCGGATGATTCCTGCCCGATACGCAGCAGAACCTCCCCGACAGGAAACCTTTCATTCGCGCTGGAAATGTTCTCCCAGGGCGGCCGGGGGACGGACCTGCAGAAAGCGCAGGAACCGCCGGATCAGATCCCGGGCGTCATCCGGCAGACCGGCCAGGGTGCGGTTGACCCATTCAGTGTTCCCGATACCTACCAGAAGCAGTGTGAGGATCATCAATGGGAAAGGCGCCACCCGCATCACCTGAGAAGGGATGCCGGGAAGCACCGGCTGTAGGACCAGTCCCAGCCACTGCAGGAGGGCAAAAAGATAAGCTCCAACTGCCCCCCGGATGGGGTCCCAGCCCCCGAAGATAGTCAGGGCCAGGGCGATCCAGCCGATCCCGTCCAACCCAGAAATCGTCCCCTTCCAGCCCGCTTTTACGCTCAGAGAATAGGTCGGGCCGGCCAACCCCACCAGGGCACCGCCGGTCAGAGCATACAGATAGCGGATCAGCTTGACATTCGCCCCCCGGGCAAAAGCCGCTGCCGGCCGCTCCCCTACACCCTGCATCATCATCCCCGGTCGGGTTTTGTAAATCCAGTACCAAGCACCGATAATCATGATCATGCTCAGGTAGGTCATCAAGTCCTGGTCAAAAAGAACCGTCCCCAGGATCGGGATGGAGCTTAACAGGGGGATTTCCAGGGCCGGCACCCGGGGACCGGAAAGGCCGACGTACGGATTGCCAAGAAAGTAGGCAGTATCCCGAGCCATCAGGGTGAGCACATAACCCACCGCTACCTGGGACTGATTCAGGGTAATGCTGGTGAATGAGACCAGAAAGGCCACCAGAGCTCCAACAACCATACCCATTAAAAACCCCAGGATCAGACTGTCAGTCACCACGGCGACCGCAAACGAGGCCATGGCCGAAAGGATGATGGTCCCGTTTACGGAAAGGTTAATCACCCCCGCCCGCTCAGAAATGGTCTCCCCGATGGTAGCGAAAACTACCGGAGCGGCTGCGGCAATCACGCCCGCTAAACCAACAAGTATGTCTGCAGTGCTCATGAACGCTCCTCCTGGTCTCCCCGCAGCCAGCGGTTCCGGACCCCGTTAGCCATCAGGGCAAACAGCACCAGGGAACCTTGAATGACACCGGATAACGCAGAATCCACCTTTAATACAATCGGCAGCCGGACACTGGCGATGTTCAAAAAGGCGAAAAACAGGGCCGCTAGGGCCGCCCAGAGGACCTGGTAGTTGACCAGCATGGCCACCATCAACCCCAACCAGCCGTAGTTGCTGGAAATGGCCGGGATCAGGCGATGATAGACTGCGGTGACCTGCAGGGACCCGGCCACCCCGGCCAGGGCTCCGCAAACCAGGAAAGCGGACATCATATACAATCCGGTCCGGATCCCCATCCTTCCCGCCGCCTGCTGATTTTTTCCAACCGCCTTAAGCTTCAGCCCAAAATACGTTCCCCGCAGCAGGAAAAATACTAAGGCCACGGAGAGCAGGCCGATCACCAGAGTCCAGGGACTGAGGCGAGAATCAGGGAACATGGGCATCCACAGGGATTTGTCAAAAGGCTCCGTGCCGCTCATTGAGCCGATCCCCGGCCGCTTCCAGGGGCCAAAAATAAGCCAGAGCACGATAGCGGTGGCCACAAAATCCAGGCCCAACCCGCCAAATATTTCGTTAACACCCCCGTATGTTTTGAGCACCCCGGCCAGCGCTGCCCAGAGCGCGCCCCCCACTCCGCCGGCCAGGATGGAGAGCGGTAGAACCAAGCCGGGCGGGACCGCTGTGCCTTCAAAAAATTTTAAGACCCCGGTGGCGAAAACAGCTCCTAAAATGATCTGCCCTTCGATGCCGATGTTCCAGAGCCCGGCTGCAAAGGTGACCAGCAGGCCCATAGTGACGATCAAGAGTGGAATCCAGGCTACCAGCACATCCATCATTTTGCGGGCGGATCCCAATCCGCCCTCAAGCAGGGTCCGGTAGGCTTCCCCGGGAGAGGCATCCGTGGTCATCAAAACCAAGGATGTAAACCCCAGGGCCAGGATCACAGTCAGGATGGGAAAAAGAATCGATTTTAAGGTCTGCGGTGCCTTACCCAAGGTGTTCGTCCTCCTCTCCTCTGCTGACAGATTCAAATCCTCTCCCACCGATCAGGTGACCCAGCTGTTCCACGTTGGTTTGCTCAGCCTCCAGAGGCTGCGAGACCTGGCCGCCAAAGAACACCAGGATCCGATCGCTGTAATCCAGGATTTCTTCCAGATCGGAGGAGATAAAGAAAATCGCTGCTCCCTGCCGGCAGCGCTCTTTGAGCCGCTTCCAGACCCAGATAGCCGATTCTATGTCCAGCCCCCTGGTGGGATGCTCGAGAAGAATCAGCTTGCGGGCAGGGCGGAGCAGGGCCAGCAGCGCCCGCTGCTGGTTGCCGCCCGAAAGGGCTTCCACATGGGAATCGGGACGCCCGACAATGCTGAAAGCTTCAATCTGGGTCCGGGTCAATTCCCGACCTTCCTCCCAGGCAATCACCGGGCTCTGATCATCCCTGGCCAGCAAAAAATGCTCTGTCAGGGTCATTCCCGGGATCAACCCTTCCTCTAACCGGGAGGCTGGCATATAGGACACGCCCTGCTTTAAAAAGTCATGATAGCGTTTTCCGGTCAGATCCCTCCCCGAGACAATCACCCGTCCGTGCACGGGACGGATCAGCCCGGTGCAGGCTTTGAGCAGGGCTCCCTGCCCACTGCCCTCCATCCCGGCCAGACCGATGACCTCGCCGCGGCGGACATCCAGATTCACCCCGGTAATTTCCAGCCTGCCCTGTTCAATGGCCAAGTCCTTCAGTTCCAGAATGGTCTCACCCTGTTCAATCTGCTCCCGCTCTCCTTTGGAGACCACCTTACCGAACATCATTTTCACTACCCGGTCAAGATCATAGGGAGCTTCCAGCTCCCCCACCAGCACTCCTTCTCGGAGCACGGCTGCCCGGGAGCAAAGCTCCTGGATTTCTTCCAGCTTATGGGAGACAAAAATCACCGTCTTCCCTTCCCCAGCAAGCTTCTTAAGGGCCTCAAAGAGCTTCTCCTTCTGCTGGGCGCTGATTCCGGTGGTTGGTTCATCAAAAATCAATACCCGCGCTCCCAGCCACAACAGCCGGAGGATTTCCAGCTGCTGTCGCTCCCCTACCGTCAGGGTGTCCACATAGGCCCGCGGATCAATTTGGAAATCAAAGGACCGGGAGAGTTCCTCGAACTCCCTGCGGGCTTTTTGAAAATCAGGGGACAGACTCCCGCTTCGGCCGATCACAAAATTGTCCAGCACCGACATGGGTGGGAAATCCAGCGGATCCTGGTGAAGCATCCCCACCCCGCGGTCAATCCCGTCTGCCGGAGAACCAATCGCGACCAATTTCCCATCCAGCAGGATTTCCCCGCTATCCTGTCGGTAAAATCCAGAGAGGATGTTCATCAGGGTGCTCTTTCCAGCTCCGTTTTCGCCCAGCAGGCCAAAGATAGTCCCCGGTTCAATCTGCAGGGTGATGTCTCGATTGGCCCGAACCGGGCCGAAGGATTTATGGATATTGTGCAGTTCTACCTTCATATGGCTCCTCTAAAAAAGAAAAGAGGAGAGGGCAGCCGCCGCCCTCTCCTCATCTTTAAACGGAGGATTATTCTTCCGGAACGCTCTGGCCCTCCATGCCCTCCAGGAGCTGGGGCAGGTACCAGATCTGCTGGGTGGTAGCTTCTTCGCCGTCTGCCAGGTAGGTCGTGCCGTCCTGGAGGTTGAGCGGGCCGACCCATAGGTTCAGTCCGCCAGCGATCTCATCGATAAAGGCATCCAGTTGGGCACCAGCTTCGTCGCCCAGTCCGTCGCCTTTCTCAAAGCCAATCGGGCTGGTGTCGGGATTATTGATATCCGACCAGTCCGGTTCGTTCCATTCCCAGTGCATCTCAAATTCGCCGTTCTTGACAGCCTGGACTTCCTCAACATAATCGGGGCCCCAGTGGAAGTAGGGAACACCCAGGCAGATCTCGGGCGCCTCTTCGCAGGCTCCTTCATAGTCATAGGGAACAGCCCAGACTTCCTGCCCTTCCTGAGCAAATTTGTCGGCCTGGACCAGCGCTTCTGTAGTGTCGATCCCGGAGATCACCACATCAAAACCGCTGTTGAAAAAGTCATCCGCGACCTGGGTGGGATCGGCGGTCACGCCGGGGATGTTGAACCAGAAGCCGATCCAGGTGACCTTGAAGTCCAGGTCTGCCGGATCCTCGCCGCGGTAGTTCTCATAGCAGTACTGGGCCCCAAGATAGGCAGAGGCGGCCAGGCGGCGGGTTTCATCGTTGATCAGCGGTCCCAGGTAGCCGATGTCCCCGGTCTGGGTCTTCAGGGCGGCTGCGCAGCCGGCCATCATCTTCCCGTAGGTCATATTACCCATAATATTAGCCAGGTTGCTCTGACCCTGGAAGTTCTCACCTTCTTCCCAGGAAAAATCACCGGAGATATGGATGACGGGCACATCAGGGTTGTTCTGGGCGAACTCCAGCGCGCCGTCTTTCATGTCGTCCGAGTTGAACACAATCAAATCCGCGCCCTGATCGAGCAGGTCTTCGGCGAGCTGAGCGGAAGTAGTGCCCGGTCGGTCGGCGGGGTTGACCTTATCGATGTAGACCATTTCCGCGCCGGGGACGTTTTCTTCCACGTAAAGTCCGCCATCGTAATGGGCCTGGCTCCAACCCCGGTCATTAAATGGTCCCACCAGAAGCAGGCCCAGGGTAAAGGGCTCTGGTTCGGATTCTTCCATTTCTTCCTCGGCAGCTTCTTCCTCAGCGGCTTCTTCCTCAGCCGGAGGTTCAGTGGGCTCTTGCGTGGCTGCCTGACAGGCGCCGAGCAGCAGAGCACCCACTAACAAAACAGTCAAAACAACCCATAGTGTGCGCCGTTTCTTCATACTTCTGCCTCCTTTCGTGGATAATTGGGATCTGGTGGAACAGGGTTTTAAGGGGTCGGGTTATCACCTCCTTAGCAGATTCATTTGCCAGACCAGAGGAGGATCATTGACAGCTGGATATCAGCGTCATCAACCTTATTGAATACCTGATGATACCGATCAACTGTATCATTTTGCACCATATTTTGAATTATAACATCGTGCTTCTTCCTTGTTTCCAGCAATGCAAAATCAGGCCGCTGAAATCTTTCTGCGGTCTTGGTTCAGAGTTGATCTTTCTGTGCGCAACAGAAGAGCTCTGACGGGGAGTACAGCGCCCCGCTGACAGGTTGGCAGCATCAGCCATAGACAGGTATTATACAGCCTGCTATGGAAGGTTCAAACATCAAGTTTTCAACTGACACCATAGTCACTGTTAGCAGGAAATCTGCAAACGGTTTTCTTGATTCCTGGGGGTGGGGGAAATCCAACAGTGAATAATGACCTCTATCTCGAAAAAAAGGGGATTTGTCATCCTTACTTGGGACTTCCTTTGGAAATTCCGAGGTCGCCGAGGGAACCTAGGAGGCTGGAGTGGGGAAGGCTGACCAGACCGCTCACCCGCCGCTTCGACGATCCGCGGGTGATCCGCTGGGGCTTCCTGGCCTCCGCAGTCAGCCTGCTGGTCATCCCCCTGGCCGGCAGTCTGCCGGCTTTTCTGCTGGCTGTGGGACTGCTCAGCGCCTGCACCTCGGTGCCCATCCCAGCCATCACCTCACTGACCTCAAATAAAGCTGCTATCAGCCAGGGGGCGGCTATGGGGTTGAGCAATTCCTTCGTCAGCCTGGGCCGGATCTTCGGCCCGGCGCTCGGCGGACTGGTTTTTGATCTGAACTGGATTCTGCCCTTTGCCGTGGGTGCCCTGGTGATGGGGGTTGGATTTGCGATCAGCCGGGAGCGAGTAAAGCCCAGGGGCTGAAACCCTGGCTGGAATCGGGGGAATGCTCTTCCTCCCGGATGATCGGATGTCCCTGCTCAGTTCAGATGGTCCCCAAATTCACCGGCTTTTTCCGCTGATTGCTGCTCAACTTCTTCTTCATTTTCCCTGAGCAGAAGAACTAACTTCTTCAAGAAGCGATCCGCCTCCCGAACCGCATCCTTGTGGTCCGCGCCGGGAACAATCATCTGCTGAAAATTGGGAAAGCGCTCCTGATACCGTTCCGGCCAATCCACGCCCCAGGTCTGGTCCTCGCTGCCGATTACTCGCAGGACCGGTTTTTCTAGGCGGACGCGCTCATCGATCTTCGTATATTCTGGAAGCTGGTTGGCCTTGAACTCGTACATGATCGAATCCAGACGGTCCGCGGGGGTATGATTGAGCGCCTCCTTGTACTTTTCCCAATCTTCCTGCTTGGTGCGCTGTTCATAGGCTGCGTCCAGGTCCGGGTAGCGTGGTTTCTCGGTGCCAATCTGCCGGCGGTACATTTGTTTCATTATCCAGGGAACCAAACCGGAGCCGATCAACCAGTTCCAGGGCCAAGTAAAATGCATCTCAGGAGAAGAAGCGTACAGAATCACCCGGGAGATCCGATCGTCGATTGCCCCCAGAGTCAGGGCTATCGGTCCTCCGTAAGAGACCCCCATCACATCGAACGGTCCCTGATCATCCATGCTGTTCAGCAGAGCCTTCATATCCTCGGCATGATTCCGGAAAGTCGGCACATGCTCAAGAGGAGAGCTGGCCCCGTTGCCCCGCCGGTCCGGAAGAATGATTTTTCCATACACCTGCCGATCCACCAGCCAGCGGGCCGGGCGTTCCACGATCGTGTGATTGGCACCGGCCCCGCCGCCATGGATGAGCAAAAGACCAGGCCCCTGTTTCTGCTGGTGCTCCAGCTGTTTGACGAACAGGTGAGCATTCTCCCCAATCTCGATCTGCCGGGTGGATGTCTTAATCATCGGATTGTTAACTTTTTCCAACATAATACCTCCGGGACGATTCTGATCACAGACTGTTATCTAGCAGTTGATCTTAAAGAAATGATTCTGTCTATTCACCCTCCGATCGTATAGTTCTCCCCCTCCCAAACAGTAGGGTTGTTTCCAGAATTGCTCTCAGGTTGGTCTGCTTTGCCCTTCCTCCAGTGTGCTGTATAATACAGTGCAGAAAGGAAACGATGCGCGCGGATTTCCCCTCCGCCTCCCACCCCCGGGCGGGACATCGCTCCCGCAGGGGTCCAATCCGGACCGTAAGGGAGCCGGCCGGACCGTTATCCCGTGTTGAGACCGCAACCACGCGGTGAAAGCAGGTGGCACCACGACCGCCCCCTCGTCCTGCTGGCGAGGGGCGTGTTAAATTAAACAGTCGCAGGAGCAGCCCTATGCTAGACATCCATTTATTCCGCAAATCGCCCGACCAGGTCCGGGAAGCGCTGACCCGGCGCCATCAGGATCCTGCGCCGGTCGATGAGGTTATCGCCCTGGACGAACAGCGCCGGGCGTTGATCCAGCAGGTCGAGGAGCTCCGTGCCGAGCGCAACGAGGGCTCCAAGGAGATCGGCCGGACCCGGGATCCTGAGGAGCGCCAGCAGAAAATTAAAGCCATGCGGGAGATCGGCGACCAAATTGACCGGCTGGATGAACAGCTGAGCGGGGTGGAGGCCGAGCTGGCAGCCCTGCTGTCCACCTTCCCCAACCTTCCCGACGAGCGCGTGCCCCTCGGGGTCGACGACACTGAGAACGAACTGCTCAAGACGGTGGGGGAGAAACCCAGCTTTGACTTTCCGCCCCTGGCGCACTGGGACCTCGGCCCCGCCCTGGGCCTGATTGATTTCGAGCGCGGGGTCAAGCTCGCCGGGACCCGATTTTATGTCCTCAACGGCGCCGGCGCCCGCCTGCAGCGGGCCCTGGTCCATTTCATGCTCGACCTGCACACCCGGGCCGGCTACGAAGAACGCTACACTCCTTTCATGGTCAAGGAGGAAGTGGTCTTCGCCTCCGGCCAGCTGCCCAAATTTGAGGGCAACCTCTACCACGATCATGAGGAGGACTTCTGGTGGGTGCCCACCGCCGAGGTGCCCCTCACCGGCCTGCACAAGGACGAGATCCTCGAGGAGGCCGACCTGCCGCTGCGCTACACCGCCTACACCCCCTGCTTCCGGCGCGAGAAGATGAGCGCCGGTCGGGATGTGCGGGGCATCAAGCGCGGCCACCAGTTCGACAAGGTGGAAATGTATATCTACTGCACCCCGGAGGAGTCCGAGGGCCAGCACCAGCGCATGCTTGAGGATGCCGAGGCGGTCTGCCGGGCCCTGGACCTGCCCTACCGGGTCAACAAACTCTGCACCGGGGACCTGGGCTTTGCCGCCGCCCTGACCTACGACATTGAGGTCTGGGCCGCCGGCTGCGGGGAATGGCTGGAGGTCTCCTCCGTCTCCAATGTGCGCGATTTCCAGGCCCGGCGAGCCGGGATCCGCTATCGTCCCGAGGACGGGGGGAGCACCCGCTGCCCGCACACCCTCAACGGCTCCGGGCTGGGGCTGCCCCGGGTGCTGATCGCCCTGCTGGAGAACAACCAGCGGGCGGACGGCTCGGTGGTGGTGCCCGAAGTGCTGCGGCCCTGGATGGGCGGCCTGGAGCTAATTGAGCCGAAGTAAACACCAGACAAACCCAATCTCAGAGGTCGGCTGCTGCATCCGACCCCGGAGGTGAATAAGGAGCCTATGCCTGCCTGGTTATCGATCTCTTTCAACATCCTCATCGGCCTGATCATGGCGATCGGGCTGGTGGGGATGGTGGTGCCCGTTTACCCCGGCGTGGTGATCATCTGGGCGGCTGCCCTGATCCACGGGCTGGTGACCGGGTTCGCCACCCTGGAAGTCTGGCTGTTAGCGCTGCTGACCTTCCTGATGGTCGCCGGTACGCTGGTCGACAACCTGCTGATGGGTGGGAAAGCCCGCCAGGCGGGCGCCAGCTGGTGGTCGATCGCCGGCGCCCTGCTGGCCGGATTCATGGGCACATTCCTCTTTCCACCTGCCGGGGGGGTGATCGCCGCTCCGCTGATCCTCTTTCTGCTGGAATACCTGCGCCTGCGCAGTTCTGATCAGGCCTGGCTGGTCACCAGAGGCCTGCTGACCGGCTGGGGTCTGTCCTTCCTGGCCCGCTTCGCCATCGGCAGCGCCATGATCGCAGTCTGGGTGATCTGGGGTCTCCAGTGAAGGGAAACTTGTTCACCCGGAAAAGTTGCCAGAATTTTGTATAATAAAGACAGATCTTGCTCCAGCAAAAATCGGGAATCCCATGCCGCTGCAGATCCACCCCGCAGTCCTCCACCAGACCACCCGGTGTCCGTTTGAATTCGCCTGCCTGGTCGATGAACGCTATCCGCTGTGCGACTGCCTCCAGGTGATAAACGAGGTAACCGGAGTGATCGATCATCAAGGAAGAGCCTGCCCTTACGGGGTGATCTTTGGCGGCGGGTACTACTGCGCCTGCCTCACCCGTTCGGCGGTCTGCGATCAATACGGCCGCTGATCCGCCCATTGAGGAGAACGAACCTCAGGATTTTCCAGCTCGCCACTGCTCATCCCAATTCCAGGAACCTTCATCAGCCCACTCGATCAAAAAGGGACTGTTGTTCCCGTACATTTTTCACGATTTAATCTGGGAGGTGCATGATGAAGTTCAAGACCATGATGATCATCAAAGCTGTGGTCTGCCTGATTTTTGGGCCGACTCTTTTGCTGGCTCCGGGGTTGCTGGCTGACTTGTACGGAATCTCCTTTGGTCCCGGCGGGCAGTTTTTTGCCAATCTCTACGGGGCTTCCATGATCGGCGTGCTGCTGCTCTGCTGGCTGGCACGGGAGGTGGATCCCTCCGCTGTGCGAACTGCCATCACCTGGGACCTGGTGGTTTACGATGCCATTGGATTGATTGTCGCCTTGCTTTACCAGCTTCAGGGCGGGATGAATGCGCTGGGCTGGAGCATTGCGGCCATCTACCTGTTCCTCACCCTGGGCTTTGGATATTTCCTGATATCCGGGCCAGCATATGAACGCTAACGACAAACTGGACAGCATCTGCTGAGCGGTCAGACGGCAGCTAGCAGTGGTTATCCGGGATCAACCCCAGAGCCAGTTGAGAGGCTGGTCCTCGAGAACAGCTCCGCTGCCCACCCCGTCAGCGAGACGCTGCCGGAGGGACAGTCCCATGTCCCCCCACCGCTGCCGACGACCTCGACCCTGGTCACCCGACCTTTGCTTTTGACCTCGACCCTGGTCCCCCGACCGGGGTCGAGACCCAGCGCCGGTGAGTAAACCTGCATCCGCGAGACGCTGCCGGAGGGACAATTTATCAGGAGGTCAGATGAAGTCCCTGTTTCCGGGAGTCACAGCTGAAATCCATCGAGACTGCCTTTGCCTATGGACTGCTCAAGGGGAAGCGACCGCTGGAAGGCATGGAGATCTCTCCGGCACCTGCCAGGCGCCGGGCTGTTTCCCTGTTTGACTTTCCCCTGCCCCTCATCTACACTTAAATCATGGCTAAGGAGGCCTCCATGACTGAGGACACCGGCGGCTATCAGACCAACCGCTTTGTGGCCGAACTCTACGACCAGGTGGTGCCCTACCGCGGGCGCCCGGACGTCGATTTTTTTGTCGACGCCGCCCAGGAAAACGGCGGTCCGGTGCTGGAGGTGGGCAGCGGGACCGGCCGGGTGCTGATCCCCACCGCCCGGGCCGGGATCGCTATCACCGGCGTCGACCTATCGGAATATATGCTGGAGGTCTGCGAGCAGCGCCTGTCCGCTGAACCTCCGGAAGTGCGGGGCCGGGTCACCCTGGTGCAGGCCGACATGCGGGATTTTTCCCTGGAGAATTCCTATCAGCTGGCCACCCTGCCTTTCCGTCCCTTCCAGCATCTGCTCACCGTCGAAGATCAGATCGCCTGCCTGACCAATATTCACCGCCATCTCAACCCCGGCGGGAGGCTGATCCTGGATATTTTCAATCCCTCCCTGGAGCACCTCACCCGCGATAATCTGGGCGAGGAGGTTTCCGTTGAGCCGGCCTTCACCACCCTGGAGGGCATCCAGGTCCGCCGCACCAATAGAACCGTCTCCCGGGACCTCTATCATCAGATCAACCAGGTGGAGCTGATTTACAACCTCACCCACCCCGACGGTCGGGAAGAGCGGCTGGTGCACGCCTTCCCGATGCGCTACCTGTTCCGCTTTGAGGCCGAACACCTGCTGGCCCGCTGCGGGTACGCTGTGGAAAAGGTCTATGCCGATTATCAAAAAAACCCTTACGGCTCGACCTATCCCGGAGAGCTGGTCTTTGTGGCCAGAAAAAGGGCCTAGCTTGGCGGAGCAGGACAGCTGTCAGCAAATTCTATCCAGGATAAGGATTGGAGGGTTAATCGCCAGGGATCAAAGCGCCAGCAGGGATCATGCCGGATCCCTTTCCGGGGAGAAACTGACGCCCTTCTCCAGGAAAGACAATAAGACCATGAGCGTAAGACATCTGGGAATGGGGTTTCTACTGGCTGCTTTGTCTGCGGGTCAGGTGCTGGCTGCCTGGCTGTTGTATGATTCCACTGATCCCGCCTGGCGGATCAATCTGGGCTGGGGAGTTCTCTGGCTTTCCGCAATCTTTGGCTGGGTACCGATTTTCACCCTTCGCTCCCGGGGGGACATCCACGGCCGCAGCTATATTCACACCACCCGGATGGTGGACGGCGGTATCTACGGAATCGTCCGCCATCCGCAGTATCTCGCCGGCGTCCTGCTCAGCCTTGCCCTGCCTCTGATCACCTGGCACTGGCTGATCATCCTTCTCGGGGTGGTTAATCCGGGAATCTATTACCTCAATACCTATCAGGAAGAGAACGAAAACCTGGTTAAATTTGGGGATGCCTACCAGGCATACCAGGGGCAGGTCCCGCGGATGAATTTTCTGATCGGTCTCATCCACTGGGGGCAGAGGAAGTTCCTTGAAATTAAGGAAAACAGGGAATGACAACGAGCTCCCGGAATATGGCTGACAAAATAGAAATCCCCGGACAGGAGGTACTCCTGGGGGGTGAATCCAGATGCAGCAGCCAACCTGCCCTGGATGGACCGGCACTCTGGACCGCTGCAGGGAGAGAGAATTAGATCTCAAATTGGCCTATGGTTCACGACACCCCACAGATTCTAAAAGCCCTGGGGCTGCTCGTGGAAGAGAAATAAACCTGGATGGATCGGGGAAATTCTACGGCGGAAAGACAGCGCTTCTTTCTGGGTCAAGCCAAATGCAGCACAGAAAAGTAATGCATCACACTCCCCCCCAGCACAAACAAGTGCCAGACTGCATGGCTGTAGGGGATCTTCTTCCAGAGATAAAACAACACCCCAAAGGTGAAGAAAGCACCTCCAGCCAGTAAAAAGCCAACCGACGGGGACCCAATTTCCCGGAAAGCCTGACTAAAAACAATCAGTCCCGCCCAGCTGATGAAAAGGTAGAGCACCACAGGCGGCTTCCTAAAGCGGGATGGAAACAGCAGTTTGGCCAGCAGCCCCAGCAGGGTTATGCCCCACATCAAGCCAAAAACCGTCCATCCCAGACCGGATCTCAGATGGGTGAGGATAAAGGGAGTGTACGTGCCGGCGATCAAGAAGAAAATCGCAGCGTGATCCAGCCGCTGGAGAACCGCCATCCATGGTTTTCGTGAAAAGATGTGATAAGTGGTGGAGGCCAAATACATCAGGATCAGGGAAATGCCAAAAACCAGGAAGCTGGCCAGGTGCCAGGGGCTCCCCACCCGGGCAGCCCGGACGATCAGAACCACCAGTCCGGCAATGCTCAATCCAAAGCCAACTCCATGAGTGAGGCTGTTAGCGATGACATCGCCCCGGGAATTGGCGGTGAAACTCTTATCTGATTGGTAAGGCACAGCTTGCTTCCTTTGACCTGCTGCTGGAGGTGATGATTTTTTTTGACAGCTAACCCCATGATACCATTCCCGGCTGAGTTTCGTCTTAGAAAAATATCAGCCCCTATCTGAGCGGGGAAGCAAACCCGGGTAAGGATTTTCATCATTCGTGCTGTGGGTGATACAATCCAGAGAGATGAACACCCTGCCCGCTCTGCTGTATTCAGCAGCCACCCTGCGGATTGGTATTTTGATGATCAGCGTGGCGGTGCACCGCCACTACCAGCACCGGGGCCGCTTTCCTGGTTTTCCTCCCTGCTGGACAGGATGCTTTTGCTCTTCATGCCAACCAATTCTGCCTCTTTCTTCCCCTTTCCTGGCCCCGGATACCTCCGCTCCCACACTCTTCACCCCACGGGCTGGTCTCTGCTTGGCTGCCGGCCGACAGGGCAGGATTTTCACCCTGTGAATGGGCAGAGCGCTGGCTGGCCATCTCGCCCTTGCTCGGCCGGCGGAAAGTGCTCACCGCGGTAGACAAGCTGAGACATTTCCCCGGTCAGGCATCCCCGGCTTACTGCCGTCGTGTCCGCCGCTGTTTTCCTGCTAATGAAGGAGCAAACTGATGAAACCAGCTTTACTGGTGATTGACATGCAGCAAACCTTCTTTGACAGTATTCCCGCCGCCGGGGAATCCCTGGAGAGGGCCGTGGAAACCATCAATGCCGCCGTCCGCCTCTTCCGGGAGAAAGGGCTGCCGGTGATCGTCATCGAGGACATTGAAGAAGCAAACGGCCGCCTCCCCGGCTCGCCCGGATTTGAAACCAGTGCAAGGATCCACCTGACTCCGGAGGATCCCCGCATTCACAAAACTTACAGCAACGCCTTCAACAAGACCGGACTGGAGCAAGTGCTCCGCGGTCTGGAGGTAGATACACTGCTCCTGACTGGGTTTGCCGCCACTCGCTGTGTGCTCTCCACCTGCCGCGGGGCCCAGGACCTGGACTTTCGCCCCCTGCTGCTTCGCGGGGGGCTGGCGGACCGCTCCCCGGAGAAGGTCCGCTTTGTGGAAGAATTGGAAGAGTTGATCAGCTTCGGCGCGCTGACAGCATTCTTTGAACTGCTCTGATAGCAGCTCCTCAGTTTTCTGGAGGAACCATGGCGCTTCCGCTTTATGTGCTCGGATTGGATCTTTCCGGCCCAACAAATACAGCCGACACCGCGCTGGTACTCTTTGAAGAACAGCACGGGTCCCTGCTTTTTCGCCGCCAGGTATCCCCCGCAGATGATCTGCTCATTTATCGGCTGGCCGCCGAGAACGCCGGCGTCTCCCGGCTGGTGGTGGGTCTGGATGCCCCCCTTTCCTATCAGCCCGGGGGTGGAGACCGCGAGGGAGATCGGGCCCTGCGCCAACGGCTGACCGCGGTCGGGATGCCCTCGGGAAGTGTGATGACCCCAACCATGACCCGCATGGCCTACCTAACCCTGCGGGGGATGGCTGTCGCCCGGTCCCTGGGCAGCCTTCCTGTCCCCGCTCCAGAGATTGTCGAGGTCCATCCCGGCGGAGCAATGCGCTTGCGCGGGGCCCCGCTGGAAGCGGTCCTGGCCTTTAAGAACAACCTGGGGTCCCGTCAGGAATTACTGCAGTGGCTGGAAGCCCAGAGGCTGGAGGGGGCGGCTGCTCTGGACCCCTCCAGCGATCATCTGATAGCGGCCTGCGCCGCCGCCCTGGCCGCCTGGCAGTGGTCTTCCGGGACCCCGGTCTGGATCCACCCGCCTGATCCTCCCATCCATCCCTATCCTTTCGTCTGCTGAAGGAAATTATGTCGCCAAATGATAAACTGCAGCCCAATCTCACCCTGCTCTTTCAGGGGAACTCCATCACCGATACCGGCCGCGATCGGTCTGATTTCCGAGCCAATTCCTCCCCCGCTTTGGGCAGCGGCTATCCGGCCCTGATCGCTCAGCACCTCCTGGAAAGCTATCCGGACTTCCAGCTGCAGTGCTACAACCGGGGCTGCAGCGGGGACGGCCTGGCAGACCTCCGTCGGCGCTGGGCCCGGGATACCCTGGCGCTGCTGCCCGATTGGATCAGCATTCTCATCGGCGTCAACGACTGCTGGCGGTACTGCTCGCAGGCAGCAGGATGCTCCCCGGATTCCTTTCGGGCCAGCTTCCGAAGCCTGATTCAATCCAGCCAGGAAGCCCTCCCCTTTTCAAGGCTGATTTTATGTCAGCCATTTTTGCTGGACGTCAATCCAGTGGAGCCGGATTGGACTGGGGACATGGAGCTGCGGCAGCTGGCAGTGCAGTCCCTGGCAGAGGAGTTTGATCTTCTGCTGGTGCCCTTTCAATCTGCTCTGAATCGAGCAGCGCAGGACCACCCGCCGGAGCGCCTGCTGGAAGACGGCATCCATCCCACCCCGCTGGGCCACCGGCTGCTGGCCAACTGCTGGTTGGATACTCTGGGATTAAATTAAGCGAGGATTTTCCCGGATGACTCTGCACAACCAACCATCCGGTGCGCCAAGAAGCGCATTTGTTTAGTGTCGCATTAAGCGACTTGATAAGGAG
>CAZRUS010000004.1:0-215983 GCA_964603385.1 uncultured Anaerolineales bacterium
CCCCATTATATTAAAAAATCAGGGGCTGTGCCAATGACTTTTGGGACAGCCCCCTGTTTTTGATTAAAGCGGCCAAAACCCCTTCAAAATGGCCTTCAGCTTCGGGAAAATTCTCTCCTATGGGATTGCCCTGCACCCCTAGAGCTCCGGGAGCCTTAAAGCTCCCGGAGCTCTAGAGGTTAAAGAATCCTTCGACCTCGGAGGTTGCTGAGAGAAAACCGTGTTTGATCTCCGAGTTCAATCCGCTCTAACCTCGGAGGTCGGGGGGATGTGAGATGAACGTTTGCTAAGAATATCCTGGGGACGCGGGGCGGGACGGTACAATAACCCTGCCTGAATATATGCCCAGGCTTAGATTACAAGTAGTTTTATCCGTGTGAGGAACGTTTTATGAACAGCAAACAATTAATCGAGCAGCGCCGGCGCGCCCAAAAGCGCTCGCGGCGCCGCAGCATGGTTTTGATCAGCGCCGGGGCGGTGCTGGTGCTGACTGCGGCAGTGATTTTCTTTTCCAACCAGGACCAATTCAACCTCAGCCGGCGGGAGATCGTCGTCCCCGAGCAGGCGCAGCCGGCGCTGGCCGAAGGCAGCGCCGTGGGCGCCGCGGAGGCGCCGGTGGTGATCGTCAACTATTCCGATTTCGCCTGCCCGTACTGCGCGGAATTCGCCCGCACCACCTCAGAGCAGCTCCGGGAGAGCTATGTCGCTGCCGGCGATGTCTACCTGGAGTTCCGCAGTGTGGGGCTGCTGCTGGGCGCCCCCGCCAGCGCCCAGGCGGCGGAAGCCGCCTACTGCGCCGCGGATCAGGAGGCTTTCTGGCCCTACCACGACATCATCTTCGCCAATCAGGCCGAGCTGTTTGCCAACCCGCAGGCCGATATCTCCCCCAGCTTGAAGATCTTCGCCGAGCTGCTTGCGCTGGATCAGGAGACCTTCGACAGCTGCCTGGACGGCGGCAAATACCAGCAGCGGGTGCAGCAGGATGAGGTCGACGCCCGGGCGGCTGGGGTCAGCGGGACCCCGTCCTTCGTGATCAACGGCACCCTGCTGCGCGGCAACCAGCCGATGAGCAGCTTCCAGCAGGTGATCGAGAGCGAATTAGCAAAGGCAGGGGAGTAAACACAACACCCTGCTGTCTGTGGACCCCACCGGCAGATGATTGGCTCCAGCCAGAAGTAGGTCGCTGGGCGCTTATCAAAAAGACTTCCGAAGTTTTATTCTCGCTTCGGAAGTCTCTAGTTATGGGATCAACTGCCCAGCCAGATGTCTGCCAGCATCCAGCCTTCTTCCCGGCGGAGGAAATCATTATGGGGGCAGGCCTGTTCCTGCAGATGGCCTCCAAGTTTGAATTCATCGCCTTCCGCGGGAAACTTTCGCCCCTGGTAGAGAACCCGCAGCTCCTGCTCCCGGTGGATTTCTGACAGCGGGGCGAACGCAGAACATCAGAAATAATCCCTGGTATCCGCCTGCAAGGTGGTTTGGAAGCCCGCGTTGTCAGACTCAGTGAGCAGCCCGGCGCAGTCGTGGTTTTCCAATCGGCTGGCGAGGAAGGCCACTGCTGGTTTTTGATCCTGAAAAGCTGCTGCTTTCTGTCCCCTGATCACCTCTGCAGACCTCAATATGTCCCAGCGCCCTGCGGGAAGGCGGCAGCGAACCCCTGGGACCATGAAATGGTGCCACCAGCTGCCGTTGGATTCCCGGTTCACGATCTCCTGGGATGCCGCTGCGAAGTGAAACTACCCCCGGGCCCCGGCGGGATCCCCCAGATAAAAAAACTTTGACCGCGGCGATCCGCTGCCCAGCCCCATTGATGAGCTCCTTGTGATCATCGGAGTGCACATTGGCCTGAATCAGATAGTGCTCTGGAGGGATGTTTACAACCCCAATCCAGATTATGGTCGGGGAGATGGGCATACCCGGCGGATTCTGGGCAGGGCCTACTGGATGATTTCCTGCGGAGCTAGAGAGCGTGATGCCGTTACAGCTAATTCCAGACCGGATGCCCCTGCCTGCTGAAATCAGGAGCGGGATTTGCTCTCTTGAAAAAATTCTATCAGCAGGTCGTTCACCCGGTCTGCCTGTTCGTGGTGCACCCAATGGGTGGCCTGTTCCAAGAATTCCAGCCTGCCTTGGTCACAGTGCTCGATGCTGGGAAGGGCCAGCTCCCGACCCAGGAAACGGTCCCCGGCGCCCCAGATCAGCAGAGTGGGTACGCTGATCCGGGGGTTGGGGGACGGCAGCGATGTCAAACGGAAGGCAGCCCGGTACCAGTTGAGCATGGCCGAGCAGGCGCCCGGCTGGGACCAGGCTTCGCGGTAGCGTTGCAGATCGGCTGTTAAAAACGTACCTGGCAGACTGGTGTTTTGCAGAGCTGAGGTGAGGAGCCGCCAGCTGCAGCAGCGCAAGAGCGCCTCCGGCAGCCAGGGAAGCTGAAAGAAAAGCATGTACCAGCTGCGCAGCAGCTGGCGGGGACTGCGGCGCAAATGCCGGGCCATGACCTGCGGATGGGGAACGTTGATCGCGGCCATCCGGTCAATCCGCTCCGGGTGAGAAGCAGCCAGATGCCAGGCCACAGCAGCTCCCCAATCATGACCGACCAGGAAAGCCCTCCGCCGGCCGGCGGCGTCTATCAGTCCAAGGACATCCTCCGCCAGCAGTTCGATGCGGTACTTTTCTACCCCGACCGGTTTGTCGCTCTGGTTGTACCCCCGCTGGTCCGGCGCCCAGACCCGGAACCCGGCCGAGGCCAGGGCGGGGAGCTGCCTGCGCCAGCCGTACCAGAACTCGGGAAACCCGTGCAGCAGGAGGATCAGCGGGCTGGTTTCCGGACCAGCTGCCGCCACATGAAGGGTAAGGTGGTTGGTTCTGATCTGATCATGTTCCATGGCAGAGTCCTGGCGATGGTCCGTCCCAGCGCTGATGATTCCGGCCCACTTTCCCATTCCGGCGTCCAGGTCACGATAGGAAAAGAGCCCGGGCGCGGATTCAGCTGGCGGACTTCCCCCGGAAAAGACCGACGAGGCGCCGTCTCAGGCTGGCCATGCCCCGGGATTCGGTGACCTCGTCGCCTCTGCGGCCAACGATGCGAATCTGCGAGGAAGCGGAGAATTCCTCCAGCTTCCCCTCCCGCTTCAACCGGAAAAATTCCCGCACTTCGGGAAGCATCGCCGACCAGAAAAGGATATTCATGGCCGCCGTGTAGAGAACCTCCGGCCAGGAGCGGGAGCGCACCCAGATCCAGGGGATCATCAGCGCCGTGCCGGTGCCGATCATGATCATGATATTGTTGACCAGCAGTCCGGAGAGTGCTCCGATCAGATGGGTGACCAGCACGCCGAGCCAGTCCACCACCAGCAGTCCACCCAGGATCGGTGACATCCCCCGTCCCCCCTTGAATCGGTAATAGATCGGCCAGATATGGCCGACGGTAGCCATCCCGGCGGCGATTAAATAATAGGAACGATCTGGCTTCCAGGCCAGAAAAATCAGCGCGGGCAGGGCCGCTTTGAGCATGTCCAGAATGCTGGTCAGGCACCCGTAGCGGCTGCCCAGGTGCAGGCGAACGGTGGTGGCGCTGATGACGTCGGACTCAAAATAGGCTTCGCCGTCCGGGACCTCGGCCCGGATGCCTTCCATGACATGGTCGGGGGCAAATATGCCCACCACCATCCGGGCTGCGGAAAAGGATCCCATCAGATAGCCCAGCAGGGCTGCCAGGCCAACCAGAGTCAACTCCATGCTTCACTCCTTTGCGGTGCTGAATGATTGGGGATTCCTGTTTGGATCCTGGTTGAGGATCACCTCACCACGGTAGCCGTCCACGGTCACCCATGTGTTATCGGCGAGACCGCAGGCCCCAGGCACTGCCACCACGGCCGGAATGCCGTACTCCCGGGCAATGATCGAGCTGTGAGAGAGAATGCCCCCGGATTCGGCGACCACCGCGCCGGCCCGGCTGAACAGCGGTGTCCAGCCCACATCGGAGTAGGGGATCACCAGCACATCGCCGGCCTGGACCCGCTCCAGATCGTCGATTCCCCGGGCAACCCGCACCGGGCCGGTGTAGCATCCGCGCGAGGTGGGCGTGCCCAGAAGCACCCGCTGGTTTTTCTCTGTCACCGGGGGAGCCTCGTCACCATAAATAATCCCCGGGGGGGTGATCTCTCGATACTGTTCGAGTTCTTGTTTCCGTTTTTTGATCTTGTCTCTCCATCCGGCGGCCTGGTCTGAGGGACATAATTCCCGGATTTCCTCCCATTTCAAAAAAAAGATCTCCTCCGGGGTATCCAGCAGATGCCGCTGCTGAAACTTCTCCCCCAGGGTGAGAAAAGCCTCCCGGAACAGGCCGTACCCGAAGGTGTAGGTGGATCCGACTGCTTCCCTCAGATATTGAAAACGCCGGGCCATCCGGTAAAGCGGGGTGAGGAACAGGCGGGTCCACGGTTTAAGCGCCAGGTCTGAAAAGGCCATCCCTGCACCCCGTTCCTGCTGGGGCTGATGATGCTGGATCATTTTCAGCACCAGATCCGGATTCTCACGCCAGGGGACTGCGGAAAAGTCATTCCCGGAGTCGCTCAGGTGACCGAACTGTTCCAGGAAGTCCTCAATACGATTGCCAAGATGGGTAATTTCTGGCTGATCCTCGCCGCCGCTCAGCCCATATTCTTCCAGCCAATCCTGCTGATCGGGGCTCAACTTCCGGTAGTGCTTCTGCAGTTCAGCGATGTGAGCAGAAGGCTCATACCGCTGATAAGCGTCCATTCCCGCAGTGACGTTTACCGTTTGTGGATCAACGCCCAGGTTCCGGAGCCGGCCCCGGAAGACTTGATGGCTGGCCTGCATCAACAGGGGAGTGACGATGTTGTAGTAGGCGGTTTCCTGCACCTGATCGTAGAGCCTGTCTATGTAATCCAACAGCTGCTGACAGGAATAATTCTGCAGCGGTAGGTCCTTCCAGCGCCGAAACTGGTCCTCCAATTCAGGGAGAACGCGGGAGACCCGGCGGCCAAAACCCAGCTTTCCGATAGCAAACAGCACCATGCGGGGAAGGAGGGCAAAGGTTTTTGGACCCGGCCTGAAGGAAGGTTTCTCCGGGCCCCCGATGTCCAGCCCCATCAGCAGCTCCAGGGATTCCCGGGGAAAGCCCAGCAGTTCAAAAATCCTGCCGATCGTACCCATATTGAAGTATGCTCTGGCGTAGAACTTCTCCGCCAGGCTTCGGGGATCGATCTCGTTGGGACCGATCAGTTCTGTAAACAGCCGCACCCAGGCTTCGTTGACCAGGGGCACATTGACCGACCAGATCAGGGGTTTGATTAACCCGGGAAAGACCTCCCGGGAGATATGATTGGAATAGATGGGAATTTCCAGCGCGGTGACTTCCCGGAGCTGAACCCAGTGAAGGGACTGTCCGTCATAGACCCACTCCAGATCAACCGGCTTAGCGTACTCATCAGCCAGATGCCGGGTCCTGCTGGCTATCTCCAGGAGTATCTGGGGATCGATCAGGCCTTCTTCGGGCTCTTCAATCCAGGCGCCCCACTTGTAGACCCATTTCTGGGGGGTGACTCCGCTCTGAACCAGCTTTTCTCCGCTTCCCTGCACAGCTTCGATTAGAATCTCGTCCATCCCGGTTACCGGATTGATGCTGAAGCTGACCCCGGAAACCACCGGCGGAACCATTTCTTGAATGATCACTGCCATTTCAACCTGCGAGGTGTGCAGCCGGCTGGCATCCAGGTAGGACTGCATTTGCGGGGATCGGGCGCTGTTCCAGATGGCCTCCACAGCGGCGATCAGGGCGTCGTAGCCCTGAACATCCAGCAGGGTGGAAAACTGACCGGCAAAGGAGACCTCGGAGCCGTCTTCCAGATTGGCAGAGGAGCGCACCGCATAGCTGCGCTCCGGATGAAGCGTCCGCCGGAACTCATCGATCAGCTCCTCCAGGAGGGACGGATCCCCCGCCAGATACCGCTGAAACACCCCCTGAGGACAGACCCAGGTTCTAGGGACAGAGAAGTCCTGCTGAATTAAAGTCTGCAGCTGGCGGGCTTTCCCGCCCAGATCCGCACGATTCCTGTTGACAGGGAGTGCAATCAGGGGTCCTGATGACATCGGCTCCTCCACCGCTAACCCTTCTCCCCAGTTGGTTTTCCCCCGTTGTCCTGCGATTGTATTGTAACCAGAAACAGCGATTTTCGTCAGGTGGAGAACCCCGGATCGCAGGCCGGGATGATTTCAGGGGGAGCAAGCTGGGATGATCCCTGAGAAAAGCGCCGGAAGCTTGACCCTCTTTTGGCGCTTCAAGGCGGAGGAATCGTTTAGTCTTCCGGCAGCGGCTGTCCATCGACGAGGATGTGGTCCAGCTTTTCACTGTAAAATGCCACCAGATCCTGGATTTTGTACATTGTCGGGTTGGGGAAGGGGTAAGACCAGGCGATATTGACGAATTTTTCCCCTTCCACCTCCGCAGAATAGTATTGGGCGATCCCCTTATAGGGGCATTCGGTCTCCAGGTCAGTTGGCTGGAGCAGTTCCATGCGGATATCTTTCTTGGGGAGGTAGTAGCGAACCGGCAGACCGGTTTCAAAGAGCAGGACGGCATCTGTGGTGTCTGCCACCTCTACCCCGCCGATGTGGACCTCGATTTGCCGGGAACTGTGGAGAGCATCCAGACGGGAGAAGGGATCCCGGGGATGGACCCGGACAGGTTCATCCTCCTCCCACCAGGTATCCACAGCCTCCCAGTCAAACGCAAGATAGTGATCAATTTCCGGCGGGGCTTCATCAGGGGGTGCTGTATACTGCCAGGCGGCATTTTTTACAGTCCGATTTCCTGCCGTCACATGCCAGTATTTCGCCTCCCCGAGGGTTGGTTCGCTGCTGGTGTGGTCACTTTCCTGGAGGAAGTCCCATTCAATGTCATCCGAGGGGAAATAATAAACCGGCGGATGTCCCCGGAGCAGCCTCACCCGCTTACTGTCAGCGAGAAATTTTCCTTCCAGGCTGGCGCGGATCCATTTCGGGATGGGCAGCCAATCCGACCCTTGCGCTGCCGGCGTGCGGGCATAGCTGTGAGGGGTTTGTTTTTGAGAAGCCATCGGTTCCTCCTGGCTCAGCTGAGAAGCTTTTTCAGCACATCCATCAGTAGATGGATTACGCGGCCCGGCGGGATTTCCCCCGGGAGAGCCCTGAGACTCAGGACCCTGAGGGAAGGATGCCATACAGATCCTGCTCTGTCAATTGCCGGGCGCTCAGGCTGGATACAAGTTGAGGTATATTTCCTGATGGGGATGGGGCCATCAGCCGCCGCGGTAAAACTGCTCGGCGTCGTCCTCGGGATGAAACCCAAGTTCTCTGCGGGCGTTTTCCAATCTCCAGAAGCGGCGGGTGTTATCTGAGACACCGTAGTAGATGCCAAACCCCGGGAAAGACCTCTCGGCCAGCAGTGACCGCTCCAGCAGGTGGCAAAGGTCCCGGTGGCTGAGCCAGGTTGCCCGATGCCGCGGGTGAGTCCCGGGGGGATCCTCCTCGAGAACAGATCCAATCCGCAGGCAGACCGCTTCCAGGTCCTGGTGATCAAAAAAGAAGCGGGCGATGCCTTCTCCGGCCAGTTTGCTGATCCCGTAGGGACTGTCTGGGCGGGGAGCATTCCTCACGGAAATTTTTGGTGGCTGCTGCTGTTCGGATAGTGCCATTGTTCCATTTTCGTACCCTCCGGTGACATGATTGGAACTGGCAAAGACTACCCGGCGGACCCCCGTCAGAGCAGCTGCATTAAAGACATTCCAGGTGCCCTGAATGTTGTTACTCAGCGCTGATTCCCAGGGGGCGTCCACCCGGGGATCCGCGGCCAGGTGAAGCACATCCCGGATGGGAGAGAAACGCCGAAAGGCAGCCAGCAGCGCCCGGGAATCCGTGATGTTCACCTTCCGGGAAGGATACTTGCCCCCAGCTGATCCCAGATCCAGACCGCAGATGGTGTAATACCTGGCAAGATAGGGGGCTGAAGCTCTCCCGATCAATCCCTTGATGCCGGTGATCAATAAACGGGATTTATCCATAAAGCAAAAGCTGGTTACCGCTGTTCTTGTTGTTGGGGGGAACTCCCCTGAAGAACCCAACGGGCTAAAAAATTGTCCATTTTTTGGTATACATCCTGGATTGTTTCTGATTTTTTGAATCCATGGCTCTCCTGGGGATAAACATGGTATTCGCAGGGAATTCGCTTGGCATGCAGCGCGGCGACGATTTGCTCCGCCTGAGAGGGGGGAACGACCGGGTCCTTTCCGCCTTGAAAAATGGCCACCGGGTCCCGGATTTGATGGGCCTGAAAGAGTGGGGATCGGTCACGATAGCGCTGTTCATTTTCCGGGTAGGGACCGAGGAGCCAATCGGAGTAATACCGTTCAAACTTGGGGGGATTTTCCAGCAGGGCGATTTGATTGGCGATGCCGTAAAGCGAGATACCGGCGGAAAAAATTCCCGGGAAATTAACCAGTGTCTGCAGCACAGTATATCCCCCGGCACTGCTGCCGTACATCGCCATCCGGGTGGGATCCGCCCAGCCCTGGGCGGCCGCAAAGCGGGCGCCAGATACGCAGTCGGAAACGTCCAGGACACCCCATTGCCCCTGGAGCGCTTCCCAGTACTCCCTGCCGTAGCCGGTGCTCCCCCGGTAGTTGACCTCCAGGACAGCATATCCCCGGCTGGTGAAGTACTGTGTCCGGGGATGGTAGTCAGCCCAGGTCTGCCGGGTGGGACCGCTGTGTGCAAATACCAGCAGCGGGGGCTGTCCTTCCCCCTGATACTGAGGGTGCTGCGGGAAATAGAAGAGACCGTGGATCTGTTTGCCGTCAAATCCTGGCCAGGTAATCTGCTGCGGTCGTGAATACCCCGGGGATTGATCACGGAACGGGTTGGCGTGACGGATAATCTCTGAGGATCCGTCCAGCTCAACGGTAATTAACCGCTCCGGATGCACCCCGGAGGAAGCGACCAGCGCCAGCTGGTGACCCTCGGGAGAGCAGGCCATTCCTTCCAGCCAGGTGTATTCTCCCTCCACTTTAAGCAGGGATTCTTCCCCGGTTTGAAGATCGATTCTCCACAGAGATGCGAAACCGCGCAGGTTGCGGATCACGATGATCGAGCGGGAATCGGGGCTGAAGGTATAGGTGAGCTGATTCTGCAGCCAGGCGGGCATTCCGTGATCGGCCGCTTCATCGGTAAGCTGCCTGGTTCGGCCGCTGGTCAGATTGTGGAGGTAAAGCTGCCACCAGCCGCTGCGGTCGGAGAGGAAGGCCAGAAAGCGGCCGTCGGGGGAGAATTCCGGCTGGAGCACCGATACCCCCTGCCCACCGGCGACCTGCTGCAGTTGGGCCGCTTCGGTGTTCCCGGCCAGATCTGCCAGCCGGGCCAGGAAGAGACGGCTGCTGTCCCAGGGCATATCCGGGTGATTCCAGCTCACCCAGGCAATCCATTCCCCGCTGGGGTGCCAGCGAGGATAGTTGTAGAAATCTGCTCCAGAGACCAGAACCTCAGGGGAGGAGGGGTCTTTGATCCCGACCAAACGGATGGTGTCGCGTTCTTGATGGGAGTGGATGAACAGCAGGGCCTCTCCCCGGGGGGAGATCTGGGGAGAAGCCGCCTTTCCCTCCAGCTCACAGAGGGTGATTTGACGGTTGTTTGCCAGGTCAAGATGAATCAAACGGGCAGTGCGGTTTTCTACCGCCGCCAGCTGGTCCCCGCGGACGGTAAAGGAGCCGCCGCCGTAAAGAATCCCTCCGCCGATCTTCAGCGCCGGATTCAGCACTCGGGTTTCTCCACCCGGCGGGAGGACCATCAGCCGAGGCTGATCCGATTGTCTTTCTCGCCACAGCAGAGAGCCATCCCCTGCCCAGTGAGGCTCGCTGAGTTTTCGGATCAGCCCGGGGTTTTCAGGAGCAATCTCACTTTTCCAGGTGCCGTAGGGCTGATATTTTTTTGGTCCCGTCATAAAGATCCTCTCATCTGCAAAGGGAAAAAGAGCGAGGCTGGACCAGGAAGATGATTACCCGTATTTCAAGGGCGCAAAGGTCATCCGGTGCTGGGGACAGGGTCCGTATTCCTCCAGCGCCTGCCGGTGAACGGCTGTACCGTACCCTTTATTCGCGGCCAGATCATACTGGGGATACCGGACAGCCAGGGAAGTCATCTGACCATCCCGGTGAGTTTTCGCCAGGATAGAAGCGGCAGCAATGCTCAGAGAGCGGGCATCCCCTTTGACCAGCCTGGTTTGGGGAAGGGATAGTTCAGGAAGGTCCAGATAGTCTACCAGTAAATGATCGGGGAGGCGGGGGAGGGCTTGCAGCGCCCGCCTGATGGCCAACCGGGTCGCCGGCACAATGCCCCAGCGATCAATTTCTGCTGCGCTGGCATAAGCAACTGCCCAGCAGACGGCCCGGGATTCAATGCGATGCCGCAGCTGTTCGCGGACACCCGGGGACAGGACTTTGGAATCCAGCACCCCTGCCAGGTCCTGGTCAATGGTGGGCGTTGCCGGCAGGATGACTGCAGCAGCGGCGACTGGGCCGGCCAGGCAGCCCCGCCCGGCCTCGTCAATCCCAGCGATCAGGGAAAGTCCTTCCTTCCAGAGCGCTTGTTCAAATGTCAGATCAGGGGTGGGGGGAATCAGGTCCGGAGAGAGCCTAGAAATCATAGTCTCCCCGGGCGGCATTGCGCTTGATGACCAGGATATCCATAATCATCTTGACGGCATCTCGAATCGCGCTGACCTTGCTTTCTTCCCGGTAATACCAAGGAATGGGGATTTCCCGGATCTGATATCCCCGCTGCCGGGCGATGTAGAGGATCTCGATGTCAAAGGACCATCCGGTGAGCGTCTGGGCGTTAAACAGATCCGCTGCGGTCTGGTCGCGGAAGCATTTGAATCCGCACTGGGTATCCTTTAATCCCGGCAGGGCCAGCAGCTGGATGAGTAGATTGACAGCCCGCCCCCCGATGTGGCGGATCTCCGGTTCCCGATATCGAACGGCACCGGGAGCTTCCCGGGAGGCAATGGCCAGGTCAAAGTCGGTCAGATCCGGCGGCAGGAATCGGTTGATCTGATCAATCGGCATGGATAGATCAGCATCAGCCATGAAGCGAAACTCCCCCTGGGCGTTGAGCATCCCGGTTCGGACCGCTGCTCCTTTTCCGGGATGAGATTCGGAGAGACCGTGTAAATAGGGGACCCGCTCCGCCGCTTCAGCGATGATCTCCGGGGTGCGGTCCGTGCTGGCGTTGTTGACCACCAGCAGTTCTGAGCTGTAGGGTTGGATATCTAGAAAGGCGGTGACTTTCTCCAGGGTGGAGGGGAGGCGGTGTTCCTCGTTGTAACAGGGAATGATCAAAGAAAGGTAGGGCCTGTCCACGGACTTTCCAATGAGTGATTTATAAAGTAAAGACCACCAGGGCAATGAGAATGATCAAAACCACCATGACCAGGGCGACCAGACTGCCGATAATGACCCACTCCCGGCGGGTGAAATTCGCCCGTTTGCTGACTTCCCGGGTGATTTTTTCCACACCCTCATCCACTTTTGAGGGGGCAGGGGGAGGAATCTTTTCCATCTCCTTGGCGGCTTCCTTTTTCTCTTTCGTGGGCAGCCGTGGGTTGGTGAGCAGATTAACAGCCGCTCTGCGGTCCATTTCGCTGAAGGCCGGTTTGCTGACGGCGACCTCGCGGGCGAAATTGGTGATGCCGTCCGCCCGGATCACCCGCACGCGGGGTCGAATGGATTCCACGTGAGTTTCCGGGTTGACAAAGATCATCACCCCGCGGTCCATCTGGGCAGAAAAATTATGCTGCTTGAAATACCCCTCAATGGTTTTTTGGTACAGCCAGGTTTCCCGGATTAAATTATTGCTTGCCAGCTGATATTCATCGTTTCTGCCCAGCTCCTCCCAGCGCTTTCCTTCTGCCCGGAAGTACCCCTGCGTATTTTTGGGATTGATCACATAGAGTCCGGAGGGTGCGGCCATCACCAGCGGGATCGGCCGGGGGACCCGGGGGATGTTGACATCCCGGAGCATGACCACCTCTGCGCCAAGCACTGTGTCAAGGATAGCAATCAGCTCTTCCTGACTTTTCCGGCTTTGATGCCAGGAGAATCCGTAAGCAAAGACTCCCTGGATCGTTTTCAAAACGCCTTCCAGGCCTGAATCGGCTTTGTATTTGGATAGATCAATGATTCTCATCTTCTTGGACTCATTTGGTTTCTGTGGTTTCTGGCTGATTCGATTATACCAGTGGTTCCAGGCGGACGTGAACAGCTTCCCGCACTCTCCCCCTTAAACGGAGAGCCCGGAGAGGAATCCACACTGGGGAAGAAGGAGCAGATCAAAGATGATCCCCCGGCTGACTGCCCTGCAGAACGGGCTGGAGCAAACGAAGCTGCAGCAAAAGCTTTTTTGAATAATAATTCAGGTCGGGGTGGACGGATTTGAACCGTCGACCTCCGCGTCCCAAACGCGGCGCGCTGCCCTCTGCGCCACACCCCGATCAGTGCCCTCTTCAGGCTGTAAGCAGTATAATCTTTTCAGGAAATGACGTCAAGTAGAGCAGTTCTTGTCCCGGGAGAGGGGATGCCAGCGGAATATTATCATTACCACCACAGTTTATTCCAGGAGGATATCCCATTTTGGATCCAGCAAACGAAAGGCTGCCATCCCGTGCTGGAGTTGGGCTGCGGCACCGGGCGTGTGACACTGCCGCTGCTTCAGGCCGGTCGAAAGGTATTCGGTTTGGAAGCGGACTTCTCCCGCCTGCAGTTCCTCCAGAATCGTATCAGCGGCTTGCCCTCCGACCTCTGGAAGCATCTGGGCCTCATTCAGGCCGACATGCGGGAATTTTGTGCTCCGGAATCGATGGGTGCAGTCATCCTGCCCTGTAATACATTCAGCATCTTTCCTGCCTGCCAGCGGGGAATGCTGCTTGAAAATATCTCCAGATCCCTCCGCAGTCAGGGGCGGTTGGTGATCAGTCTGCCCAATCCATACCATCTTGAGCAGGTGAGGGAGGAACTGCGGGGAGAAGGAGGGCAGGGAGAGGTCGTGGAGGAGCAGGCAATCCGGCATCCCAGGTCGGGGGATCCCATTCTCATCCGCAGCCAGCTGAGGCTGTTTGCGGGCGGGCTGATCTGGTGCTGGTATTATGACCACCTGAGTGCGGATGGTGGTGTGAAGCGCTTCTCTTCCTGTACAGAGCAGCGGATCATTTCCCCGGGGGATCTCCAGAGGGAAATTGAATCTAAAGATCTGAAAGTCTGCTTTATGCAGGGAGATTACCAGGGAACCATCTTCCAGGAAGACAGCCCCTACCTGATAGTAACAGCCAAGAAAGTCTAAGAATCTATCCCCCCTGCCGTTAATAGAATACAGAGAAAGTGTTTGCTTTGGTCTAACACTTTGTTTGTACTTTTCTTACTTTCACCCTTTATCATTTCCAGGTAGAAAAATGATATTTATTCGTGACCATCAAGGAGAACATTAATGTCCCTTTATATAACCCCGTACCCTGTTTACCGGAGCAGAGATGCCCAGAAGCGGTCCAAAGTTGACTCTGAGGTTCATGTCCCGATGGATGTCCGCCGGGAAGAGAACTCTTACCTGATGGAATTAATTGTCCCCGGATTGGATGCTGAAGATCTGGAGATTGAGATGGTGGAAAAAACCATCATCATCAGTGGAGAATTTTCCCGGACCGACGAAGAGGGTGAGTATCTGCGCAAGGAGCGCCCGACAGGAAAATTCCGCCGGGTGATCCGACTCCCAAAGCTGCTTAATATGGACAAATCTGAAGCTAATCTGGAGAAAGGCATTCTTCGTCTGCGCGTTCCGGTTGCCGAGGAAGCCCTGCCCAGGACCATCAAGGTGAAGGCGAAATAACAACTGCCCTTTCATTAAGCACTTACAGAAAAGCTGGTCTGAGACCAGCTTTTCTGTATCATGAGGAGATGCAGACGTTGGGAGGCATTCCGGTATAATTAATATGCCCATTATGGAACACAAGCCGAGGAGGTTCGGATGAACGAGGAAAAAGAACGGCAAGAGGAAGAAAGTCAGCAGCTGCCAGAAAGCAGACCAGAGGATGCTCTGAAAGCGGATGGTGCTCAGGAGGAGGCCGCCGGGGAGCCGGTTCCGGAGCCGGACACCACGTATCAGATCACAGAGGCGGAGGAGCAGGAAACTGAGCCCAAAAAACGTCGCAATACCTTCCGACGGATTCTGATCTGGCTGGTGGTGATCGCCCTGGCATTCGCAGCTGGGTTCTTTGTTGACTCCTCCTTACGATATCAACCGCAAAGAGAGTTGACAGCGCAGAGAACGGCTGAGCTGGAAGAGGCCCGGGCGGAGATCGATCGCCTGGAAGATGAAGTGGACCGGCTGTCGGTTTTTGAGGAGATCAACCAGCAGCTGGAGGAAGAAAATGTCCGCCTGGAGACCCATCTGACTGTGTTAAGCACCCGCGTTGCCGTTGCTAACGCCACGCTGGCTGTCGCTCAGGACAATATATCCGAGGCCAGGCTGGCCCTGGATAAGGTCGGGACCAATCTGGAAAAGCTGGAGACCATGCTGAACGCAGAGCAGGTTGAGGTGGTCCAGAATATGCAGCAGCGCCATGAGCTGATCGTGGAAGAGGTGGATGAGGATACCTTTACGGCGCTGTCCGATCTGGAGGTGCTGGCCTCCAAACTGCTCTCCCTGGAAAATACGCTTTTTGTCGCTCCGTAAACAGCAGCACTCCGGAAGCTGTGGATAGGCTTCCGGAGTGTTTTCTTTTAAAGACAGCGGCGGAGAATGTTCCCCGACTCCAAATGATTATTTGCCGTGCCCCAGTTGGATGAGCCGGCTGCCGGTGATCGCAAACCAGAGGGTCAATAGGAGCGCTCCCGGCACAATGACCAGCAGAGCAATCCAGATCGACGAGGTCAGCACCTGGCGGAGGGTATCGGCTGCTGAAAGTCCAAAGGCCAGCAGTCCCAGCACGGCCGTTGATCTCCGGAAGGAAATCGATCTGCGCATCAGACCTGAAAAAATCAACCCCGCAGTATTGATCAGCAGCAGTCCGATATTAAAGCCGCCGACAGCCCGCTGATTGGTCAGGGCCAGGACGGCTGCTCCTGCCGCTTCCAGCGCTGCCCGCTGGTCTGCGGAGGGGGCGGCTGCATGCTGTCTGCTCAGAGAGAGCATGGTAAAGGGGTTGTTGGTGGCGAGGAACACGGCGGTCCCCAGCAGCGCAGCGGTCAGGGCAATTAAGCCTGCGCTGGGATGGATGTCCTTGAGCACTGTATAGAGAGCAAGAAAGACCAGGCCAAACATCCCGTAGATGATGATTTCCAGTCCCCAGAAATCCAGCAGCCCGATCAATGGTCGGGTCTGAAAAAGCTGGAACCATTCTTGGATGGAAGCGGGCTGGGGGAAGATGATCAGCAGGATCACTTCCCCAAGGGTCAGGGCTGAAACCAGCCAGGCAGCCGCCCCGCCGATGCGCTGCAGAGATTGGTATGAGAAAGCAGGTGAGTGCCTCCCGGGGTTGTCAGCCATGGCAGCGGCCTTCCTTTTCTTCTCAAGCAGGGATTAATCTTTCCGGACAGTTCGGACAGGCAGTGCTGTTCTCCCCGGAGGTGGGGGGCTGGGCAGGAGTCAGTCCGGTACCCAATTGTCAAGATCAGCCCATACTAACCAGCAGACCGGGGTCGTTTCCCAGGGTGGGACGGCGGTCGGGTTGTCCAGGGGCTGCTGATCAGTTGTATCCCCGGCCGAATGGCAGCAGCGCCAGGGGGATGAGTTTAAAATGCTGCCTGGCGAAGGGCAGGCCGATCACGGTGATAGCCAGTAAAAGGCCGTGTAAGAAATGCGCCAGGGCAATTTCCCAACCGAAGAACAGCAGCCAGAGCATGTTGAAAATGATGTTGATCACGCTGTTGGAGTGCTCCCGCTCCCGGACTTCTCGGCCAAAAGGTGTGAAATTGGCAAAGCCGATCTTGATGCTCTGCAGCCCAAAGGGGATACCAATAATGGTGGCGCAAAGCACCAAGCCGCCCACGATGTGGCCGAGGCCGGTCAAGAAACCGCCAAAAATCAACCAGATCAAATTGCCCAGAAAAGACATTGGACTTCCTCCCATACCTGCTTGGTGTGCTGTTATTATATACGGATTTTCTGCGGAAAAGTTTCCCGGCAAAACCGGCGGAGTGTTCAGCCTGACGATCCCGACCTCCGAGGTCGAGGGTTCAGGGGAGGGGAAACAATGTCCCGGTTTTCCCGACAGCGTCAGGATCTACCTCGGAGGTTGATCAATCCTGACCTCGGAGGTTGTCGGGCTGGCGGAGGAACTGGCTGCCGGCGGCCCACAGGTAAGCTACAAGGCCAACCAACCCCTGCAAGAAGGGCGTTAATTCATTGATGTCCTGGATTACCACCATCCCCGGGGAGCGGCGGACAGCCAGCCAGTAGACCAGCGAGGCAGCTGCCGGCATGACCAGCAGGGTCAGCAGAGGAAGGATCCCGGTTCTGCCCTGCAGGGAGGTCAGCAGCGAGGGAGAGGATTGTCTTCTGCGGTGAGCCGCCAGGGGGATGAGAACCAGAAGCAAAAGGGCAATCAGCTTGAGGAAGGCCAGCGGCAGGATCAGCAGCACCTGGAGCACGAATAATCCCACCAGGACCACCACCAGGACGACTTTCCCCGGTGTGGAGAGGCTGAAATCGGGTCTCCAGATCCCCCGACCGAGCAGCCAGTGACCGGCCATGAGCATCAGCGTGAAGAGCAGCGTATAGAAAGCAAATTCCATTGGGGGCCACTGCCCAGGTCGGGCCGGCTCTCCCGCTGCAGCCAGCGCTTCAAATTCAGCGATATTCTCCGGCAGCCAGAAGGTCAGCGACCACAGCCCCCAGAAAAGGCCCAGGGCCAGGGAAGCCAGCAGCAGGGGCTTCCAGCGCCTCTCCACCAGCCACCTGCGGATCAGATACCAGCCGAAAACCACGCTGAGCAGCCCGTGCCAGCCGATGAAATAGGCCGGCATCACCGGATCAAGGAGACCGGCCTCATATATCACCGGGGTGAGCACCCCCTCGACCAGGAAAGCAAACAGCGTCCCCACCAGCACCACCCCGGAGAGGTCGTGCACCCGGAAAGCGTGCAGTGCCCATAAACTGGCGGCGGTCGGTACAGCATAGTAAAGGATCAACCCTCCGACCTCAAAGCCCTGAACGTACCAGTAAGCTTTCTCTGAGAAAAATACCAGCACAGCGCTGGAGATGAACACGAAGATCAACTTTTCAAAAAAACTTTTCATGGGGATTTCCTCTCTTGAACCATTAAGTGCAGGGTTAACTTGGGTCTTTCTGGAACAACGCTATCTCCGCCGGCTGGTAAGCGGGGAAAACAGTCTCGATCTGCCTGCAGCCCAGCCTGCGCTGGAGCACAGCTGCCAGCACATCCCGGTAATCGGTGGTCACCGCCAGATCACCTGGACCGATCAGCTGGTCCTGTTCCAGCCCCGGCCAGCTGCCCAGCACCTGCCCGCCGGCAATTCCCTCACCGATGACCATCAGCAACCCACCGCGGCCGTGATCGGTGCCCAGGCTGGCATTTTCATAAGCCCGCCGACCGAATTCACTCATCACAAGGATGGTCAGGTGCTTCAGCTGGTCCGAAAGATCCTCCGTGAAGGCGGCCAGTCCGGCGCTGAGGTCTGCCATCAGCCCGGGCATATGCCCCTGCAGGACACCCTGGGCGAAGTGTGTGTCCCAGCCGTTGATGTCCAGGGCAGCAACCTCCAGACCAATTTCCGCTTTGATCAGCCGGGAGAGATCCTGCAGGGATCGGCCGAATTCACTCTCCGGGTAGGCGGTTTCCCCCCGGGAGGGTCCCTGATCGGTGATCTGGCGGATGGTTTCCAGCATCTGGAGGGTGTCCCGCCCCCGCTGACTGAGTGAATCCGCCCCGCTGTACAGCGCAGCCAGGGCGTCCCGGTAGGCAGCCGCGCCCGGACCCTGCCCCAGCTGGAAATCACCCAGGCTGCGCAGGGCAGCGGCAGGGACCGATCCATAAAGGCTGCGAGGTGTTTGCTCTCCCAAGGCAGCCGCCCGGAGCGGTGAGGGGTGTTGCGGGCTGCTCAAGGCCAGATAGCGTCCCAGCCAGCCGGAGGAGGGACCGGTCTCCTGGCTGAGGCCCCGTTCGATGAGCTCCATGGCCTTGAAGTGGGAGCGGGACTCGTCGGGGGCGCCGCAGGCCTGCACGCAGGCCAGCCGGCCCGCCTGCCAGAGCGGGAGCAGCGGAGCCAGGGCGGGGTGCAAGCCGAAGAAGCCGTCCAGGTCCAGGGCCCGCTGCTCCCGCGGGGCGCGGACGTCATCGGGTGCCGGGATGTGCAGGGTCGGCCGCTGGCGGTAGTAGGCCTGCTCCCCGCAGGGGATCACCATGTGCAGGCCGTCCGCGCCGCCGCGCAGGAAGACCACCACCAGGGTGTGGTCCACGCCGGCGGGGTCGGCCGCTTTCAGGGGGTGGACCGGGGTTGGGGCCCCTGGGCGGGGCAGGCGGGCTGGCTCTGTTTCCGGGGATGCTGACTGCGGGATTGGAGGGGGGTGGAAGCTCATCAGGCTGTCCTTTTCGTTGAGGGGGAGTCTGAGGGACTGCGGAGCAGCTTTCCCAGACTGACCAGAAACAGGGCGGCGCCCCCGACGCTGGCAGTCAGTCCCAGCAGCACATTGGAAGGCAGAATCCAGCCGTTCCCCAGGAAACTGCGGTAGGTTGTGAAGGCTGACAGCGGCAGCAGCATCAGCAGGGCCAGGTTCACCGGCCGGGGTTTGCCGCTGAGCGCCGGGAGCAGATCCCCTGGCGGCTCCCGCCGGCGGCTGTGGGCTAATCCCCCCCAGCAGACCAAAAGGAGGATGGGAAGGATCAGGGCAGCTGCGTTGTAATTGGTCAGGCCGTTGACGAGGTACAAGATTGCCAGCAGCACGCTGAGGATGAGCAGGGGAATCCTGCGGGGCTGAAAATCGGTCAGCTGCTGACGGCCCAGCAGCCAGTAAGCCGGGAGGAGTGCCGCTGTGGACAGCAGTCCAAACCCCAAAAACGCTCCCGCATCCATGCCGTTTCCGATTTCATACCAGGGCCAGAGCATCCAGATCCCCCAGACGACGCCCATCCCCAGCATTGCCCCTGCTGTTTTCCAGAGGGAGGCTTCCTGCAGCAGGCGGGGCATCCAGGACAGCCCCAGCACGACATCGATGGGTGCATGCCAGGCCAGGGCGGTGAAGCTGATTGTCAAAGGAAGCGACTGATACAAGGTAGCGACCACCATCCCCTCCAGCATCCAGCCGTAGGCTGCCCCGGCGACAAAAAGGGCCGGTAGGGACTGCACCCGGAAATAGCGGATGATGCTCAGCAGCAGGTAGGCCATGGCGGTGTAGGCGATCCATAAAGAGATCAGATCGGTCAGGGGCGGCTCGGGCAGGGTGGGATCGGACCGCTGGCCGTAAAAAAGGAATTCGGAATAAAATGCCAGCAGGTAGCCCAGGACCGGCCATACCAGACCATGTTTCAACCACTTCATCCGCTGCTCCTTTTTACCAGCCGCGGGCAGCGGCTTGCGCCTGGAAGGTCCGGTAGCCGGGCTTGTCCTCTCCGGTTCCCGGATAGGTGCGCAGACCGAGGGTGCGCAGGAATTCCCCGAAGGCGCGGTTGGAAAGGCCGTAATAGATTTCCAGTTCCTGGACCGAGGAGTCAGGCAGGTCACTCAGCCAGGAATAGGACAGCAGGGTGATCTGTTCGGCTTGGTCGTCCCAGGCAGCGAACATCTCCCGGATGAACTCGGCCTGAAGCTCCGGGCTGCTGTCATTAACCTCGGAAGTCGGGAAACCGATCTCGGTGATGTGGATCTCTTTTTCCGGATACAGAGCAGCCATGCGGTCAAAATCCTCCCGAACCACGGCAGGATTGTTGACAGTGAAATCTCCGGCCAGCGGGTAATAAGTGGTCATGACCACATCGGCATGGGCATTCAACTCCCGGGCATGGGGGGTAGTTTTCCCGCTCAACCCGGAAAACATCACCTTGGACCCCACCGGGACGTCGGGCCACAGCCTGTTGGCATGATCTGCTGCGGCTTCAAAAAAGCGGGTATAGGCAGTCCACTGTCTAACATCTCCGCCCAGGACACCGTCGATTTCATTGCCGATGGCCAGCGAGGCCAGTTCGAGTTCCGGGGATTCCGCGGCGACGTACTCCAGCAGCCCCTGGAAGCGGGAAATCACCTGGGGATCGTCGAAGGGCTTTCCCTCCAGATCTGCCGGCAGGCGGATTTCCGTGGTATCCAGCACGGCGATGACCAGGGAGACCTGGAAGCCCTGGGCGGGGTAGTAGCTGTTGGCGATGGCCAGCCAGTTGGGATCCGGGTCGAACACCCCAGGGGCGGTTTCAATGTCATCCCAAAACACACTCAAGCGGATGGACTCCGCACCCAGTTCCCGGGCCCGCTCCATCACCTGGTCATAATCATCATTCTGAGCTGGATTGGCATCCAGCTCCAACAGGCGGCTGCCTTTCGGCACGGCCACCCGGCTGTCGGGTGTTTCTCCTCGGGGAGCCTTACCGGAGTTTGAGGTTTGTGTGGGGTCGCCACTTTCCTCGCAGGCGAGGGCGGCCAGAATCAGAACGGAAATTACCAGCAGAAATTTTTTCAAGTCAGGCATGCTGTACTACTCCTCGTTTTTGCAGAGTTCTGCGGAGGGCTTTCAGAAACATAATCAGGCCAAACAAGATGCCTGCGAACCAGAAAAACAGGGCCAGGGGCTCAGCGATCGGCGCCAGCAGCAGTTCCCCGGCTGCGGCGGCCAGCGGGAAGATCCCGGCCAGGAGAAGCCAGCGAGTGGATGGCATCTGCTGGAGGCCGCCGGCTTCCTCTCCCTCCTCGGCCGGGGGGATTTTCTGCTGACTGCGGAAGAAGAGCAGGAAGCTGACCCCATAGAGGAGCCAGATGACCGCATGGCCGATTGGCCCGGGAAGGGCTTCCGGACGAAGAATGACTCCCAGACCAAGATAGAGCAGCCCGGTGGGGAGCAGCAGCAGGCGGAATTCTTTGCGTCCGGGAAGCAGGGCTTTCATGGTGTAGGAGTGCTCCCGGGTCAACCGCTTCCAGACCAGCACCAGCCCGACCAGCAAACCGGTGGTGCTGATCCCGGAAAGCAGGGACCGTTCCACGGAGGGGGAGTTGATGCTCTGGAAGATGCCGCCAAAGACCATCAGCAGCGCCAGGCCCCGCCAGCTGAATAAAAAGCGCCGGATTCGTCCGGGGAAGCTGGTCCGCACCTGATCCGAAGAGGTCAGCAGCCCTTCCAGGACAACCAGGGGGAGGATGAAAGAAAACCAGACATGCCACCAGAGGACCAGCACCAGGGTTTCGATGGGCGCCAAGCCGCCAATGATCAGTGCTTCCCCCCAGGGCGGATCCCAGAGCACTTTGGTCAGATAGGCCTCATAGAGACCAAAGATCATCCCGGCGAAAATCAGGCTGGAAAAGAGGGGCTTCTCAGCCCGGTAGACCAGATGGGCCAGCAGCAGGCTGTGCAAGCCGTATAGGGGAAGGATGATGAAGATCCCCCAGACATGGAAAAAGGGGAACATATCGGCCCCGGAAAAGACCTCGGCAAAGTAGGTAGAAAAGGCGGCCAGGATCAGCCAGAACAGCCAGCGGTGAATATTTTTTGGAGGAGGGGTTGTGTTCATAGGCTTTCCTTTCTGGTAGGGATCAGCGCCATTGAAAGGCCGGGGAAGCCAGCAGGGCAGCGGTCAGCAGCCTGCCGATCTGGTGCTTCTCTGCACGCGGGAAGTCGTTTAGCATAGCCAGCAGCCGGGATCTTTCCGCCGCAGGAAGATCTTGACCGAGGAGCTGCGGAGAGAGGCTGTTCAGCGACTCTTCTGGCTGGTCGGATTTTCCTGCCGGGATTAATTGATCGGGTTTCAGTTCTGTTCCTGGAATTTGATTGGAAGCCAGGTGAAAAGCAAACTGCCAGCGAGGAAGCAGGTTTCCCTGCCAGGCCGCAGCGGTATCCGGATACCCGTCCGGGGTAGGCCAGGCGTAGAGCGGCTGACCCATACGCTTCAGGTAGGCCTGGAGGGCCGGACCGCCGTTTGTCTCCGCTCCCGTCTGTCGCAGGGCGGAGACCAGGAAGTGCAAAGGGCGTTTGTACTTGGCGCCGGGGGATTCCGATGTGGGAAAAACGAGGCCGTCCAGCAGGATCACCCGCAGGGTGGCTGTGATGTCCCCGCCGGTCTCTAAAAATGTCCCCGCGGCGCGGTCCACCAGGGACGGGGCAGGGTGGTCGCCGAGGAAGCGCTGAGCCATTTTGTAGGCGATGGTCCGGGCCGTGGCCGGGTGAACGGCCAGCAGGTCGAGCACCCGGTCGATCTCCGCCGGGCCGGAAGCGGGGATGGTGTGGCCGAGGATAGTTTTGGTTCCGGGGTGGTGCAATGCGGTCTGGAAGGTGGTCCGGCCGCGCCAGAAGTGCTCCTTGACAGTCCAACCGGTGAGGACCCGGGCCAGCTGCATGACGTCCTGTTGCGTATAGCCTCCATTGACCCCGAGGGTGTGAAGCTCAAGCAGCTCCCGGGCGTAGTTCTCATTCGGCGCCTGGTGATGATTGGCCTGGTTATCGAGATAGATCAGCATGGCTGCCGATCGGGAGGAGGCTGCTAACAGCTCCCGGAAATTCCCCAGGGCATGGGGGCGGATGACCTCCCGATCATCGACCACCTTGAGGTACCAGCAGTCCCCCTTCTGACCGGAGATATGGAAGTGATCTGTCCAGAACTCGACCATGTGCTCGTAGAGCTGGCGGCGGCTGTAAACTTTCCGCAAAAGTGCAGCCCGGCGAAAATCATCCAGGATCACATCGGGATCATAATTATCAAAAAGCTGGTCCCCCCGGGCCCGAAGCGCATCGGCATCCAGGTCAAGGATGTCGATCCGACCCAGCAGCAGATCAGCTTTCCGGTCCGGGATGGCGGCAGGCTTGAGCTGTTCTTCCAGCCAAGCTGAAAGGCCGATTTCCTGCACCCGGTTGACTTCCAGCGGGGTGGGGCCGTAGGTCAGGCGGCTTAACGCTCCCCAGTCTGAGGCTTTGAGGTCAGCCAGCGACCCGGTAGGAGGATCTGCTCCCGGGAGGTAGCTGGCCAGCGGAGAACAGCCGGCTGCGGTTCCAGCGGCCAGCAGCGCGCTCAGCTTGAGGAAGGATCTGCGCGAGATATTCATGGGATCAGGCTGCTTCGAGCGCCTCCGCGCTCTGAGGTGTCCAGCGGAAGAGGGCGAAGATCCCTGCCCCCAGGGTCACCAGCAGGCCCGCGGGCAGGATCAGCAGCCAGCCGATGACTGGAAAGGCAGAGGAAAGCTCCAGGAGGAAGGCGCCGCGCAGGGCGGCTCCCGCCCTTGAGAATGGCTCACTGCTGCTTTTCTGGAGACGGCTTCCCAGCTCCGCTGCCAGGCCGGCAGCGGCCATGCTGGATAAGGAGAGCAGGAAAACCAGCCAGATCCAGGCCAGCAGCTGCGCTGCCTGGGAAGGAAGGTTGAACAGAATCAGCGTGGGGATAACTGCCCCGGCCAACCCGCCAGCTCCCAGGCCGAAGCACTTCCAGGGAGTGCCAACAATCCGCTCCCGCGAGCGCTGAACAACGCCGGGAAAGAGCAGCTGCCAGGCGGTCAACAGCGCCGGGTAGGTGATTCCCAGAAAAATCAGACTGCCGAAAATTGCATAAATATCTGCCATGCTGAGTCTCCTCTGATATAGCTGTCCGCTTTAGGATCAACTTGCTTTCTACCCTGTACTACAGCAGGTGGACCGAAAAAGTTGCACTCTGGCAGGGGGGGAATCAAAAAAGCTGCTCCAGAAAATTCCGGAGCAGCTGAAAGGATTGGAACCAGCGGAGGGGATTTATCCTCTCTCCTCCCGCTGTTCACCAGTCTGTTTTCGCCCGAAGACCCTCAGCACGACCGCACCGACAGCGAGGAAGCAAAGGTAGGGGAAGAGCAGGAACCAGCCCAGCACCGGGGTCAGGGAGGCCAGGATCAGAATGGCCCCGCCCCGGATCTCCCGGGGCACAGACTTGCGCTCTGGAAACAGCCGGCTGCCCAGCAGCTGCGCCAGCGCTGTCAGGCCAAACAGCAGGACGACCAGGTAGAGGCCGCTGAGGGCAAAGGCGGGGAAAAAGAATAGCCAGACGGCATCTCCCAGGGCAAAAAGGCCCAGCAGCAGGGCGGCTGTGAACAGGGTATTGACCAGACCGAGCCAGAAAGAGCGCTTCCAGCTGGATTCCAGCGCAGCGCGGACCTTATCCACCCGCAGCGGGAAAAATCCCCGGAGCAGGAGAAAGGCTGCGATTAAAGTGATCAGGGTCAAGAAGGAGAGCAGCAGGGCAGCAAAGGTTTGCATGAATTCCTCCTGATGAGATGGTGATTATTTCTGTTGGTTGATCTGGATGCCGGAGCGGTCGCTGAGCAGCAGGCTGTTGGCGGCAATGGCGACCAGCACTAACAGCAGCATCCAGGGCCAGAGCTGATCTGCCGCCAGGCCTGCGGGAGGTTCGACTGTCAGCGAGACCAGGAAACCCCGCACGGTTTCCTGGAGATCCTGCCACCAGCCCAGCCAATCAGCTGCCAACCGGGACAGGAACAGAGACAGCAGGGAGCCCATGTCTGGTTGGAAACCTGACAGCTGAGAAAGCCAGGACATCCCCCGCAGGAAGGGCAGGGCCAGCCCCAGGACGATGCCGGCAATCACTGCCTGAAGCACGGCTGTCCAGGTCAGCTGGAGGGAAACCCGTTTTTCAGATTCAATCTGCTGAAGCACAGGGCGGCTGAAGTCACGCTGCAGGGGAATTTCAGGGAGTCCTTCCAGGTGGGTGTAAAGCCGTTCCAGCCGCTTCAGCTGTTCCCGGCAGCCCGGACAGTTATCAAGGTGACCTTGGATCTGGGCCCGCTGTCCGGGTTCCAGGATGCGGTCCAGGTAAGACTGCAGGGCATTGGTTCCGGGGTGCTCCCGGGAAGAATAATTGGGGGAAGATTTTTTGTTATTCATAGGCATCCAGCAGTTCTGCTAATTTCTGGCGGCCGCGGTAGAGATGGCTGCGGACGGTATTGAGCGGCAGATCCAGGGTCTGGGCCATTTCCTGATACGACAGTCCCTGGAAGTGATAGAGCTCGACAGCCAGGCGGTGATGGTCCGGCAGCTTCCAGAGGGCTTGATAGATCTCGCGGTGCTGCTGGGAGACCACCAGCCTGTTCTCCGGTCCCCGGTGGGCTGCATCCGGGCTGCGGTCGTACTCCTCCAGCAAAGGGACGGTATCGGGCCGGCTGCGGGTGAGCGCGTTGCGGCAGAGGTTGGCTGCCAGGGTATGCATCCAGGGGCCAAAGGGCCGCTGCGGGTCATATTTCCCCAGGTTCCGGTAAGCTCGCAGGAAGGCCTCCTGGGTGAGATCTTCTGCATCCCGGCGGCGGCCCATCATGCGGTAGCAAATGTTGAAAACGGAGCGCTGGTAGGCGCTGACCAGCTCTCCATAGGCGCTCATGTCACCCTGCCGGGTGCGCGCCACCAGCTCCTGATCCGATGGGGCAGCCATGTCTATATTGTATTACAGGTCAGGAGGGGGAAAAGTTGCACCTGTCTCCGCGGTTTGCTTGTCTGCCCTGCACCGGGGTGCTATAATTTTTCTGCGATACAGTCCAAACCCCGGTAGCTCAAATGGACAGAGCGAGGCTCTCCTAAAGCCTAGGTTGTGGGTTCGACTCCCGCCCGGGGTACTCTGTGCAGGCACAAACCCTTTTGCCCGCAGACGGGGGAGTTTTGAGGATATGCGGTGTGCTGGGCAGCTGCCGTTTTTCCTGATTCAGCGCATCTGATGCAGCAGGTGCCGGAGGGCCAGCAGGGGGTGGTGGAAGATCATCCGCGGGCCGGCGGTGCGCATCACCAGCCGGATGCGGCGGCGCATCACAGGCTGATAGCAGTGAACTGGACAGTGCTGGCAGGTGGGTTTTTCAGCGCCGAAGGGGCAGTTTTCTAACCGCTCCAGCGCGTATTCTTCCAGCACACAGCACTCCCGGCACAGCGGATCGCCTTCATGCTCGGTCCGGCAGTAGAGCCGGATCATGGCGGATAGTGTACGGCGTTCCTGGGCTGGATTGATCATCTACGATAAATAATAACCAAGTGGTCGGTAGCAAAAAACGGCTGCGCTTTTGTACCGTGATCCGCTGAGAACAGCCTCATTATAGGACAGCTTGAGGAAAATGGGTGGTGTTATAATACAGGGGCAGATTCGTCCCCTTTGGTATCCGGCGAGCTGTTAGAAGGAATAATGGAAGTTAATCTCTGGACGATCTTTCTGGCGGCCAGCATCACAGCGGTGGCCACAGGTTTGGGTGCGGTCCCTTTTCTGTTTGTGAGGCGATTCAGCCGCTGGTGGCTGAGCATTTTTAACGCGGCTGCTGGAGGATTGATGCTGGCAGCCAGCCACAACCTGATTCAGGAAGGGGTGCGCATCGGGTCCTACCGGACCTTTGGGGGAATCCTGCTGGGACTGGTGCTGATTGTGGCGGCCAACCGCCTGATCAACCGGGAATCCGAGCTTGATGTCGCTGACCTGGAGGGGGCCAACGCCCGCAAAGCGCTGTTGATCCTGGGGATCATGACCGCTCATTCCTTTGCGGAAGGGATCGGGGTGGGGGTGTCTTTTGGAGGAAGCGACAAGCTGGGAGTGTTCATCACGGCAGCAATCGCCATTCACAACATCCCCGAGGGGCTGGCGATCAGCCTGGTGCTCATCCCCCGGGGAACCAAGGTCTGGAAGGCTGGTTTCTGGAGCATCTTCACCAGCCTGCCCCAGCCGCTGATGGCCATCCCGGCGTATCTGTTTGTGCTTTTGTTTGAGCCTTTCTTACCGGTGGGACTGGGATTGGCCGCCGGGGCGAT
Source organism: uncultured Anaerolineales bacterium (assembly GCA_964603385.1). GTDB lineage: Bacteria > Chloroflexota > Anaerolineae > Anaerolineales > UBA11858 > B10-G9. The sequence goes on from CAZRUS010000004.1 coordinate 27,001, forward strand.
GATCTGGATGGTCATTGCCGAGCTGCTGCCTGATGCCCTGGAGGATGCCTCCGGCCAGGCGGTGGGAATCTCGGTCACCCTGGCCTTTGCCGCCCTGCTGGCCTTCCAGCAGTTTGTCCTCAACTGAACCAACAGCGCTCCGAAATCAATGCTGGTGCACTGGAATCCCTCTAGCGCGGCAAGTCTTCCTGCCTACATTGAGTCAGCTCCCATTCTGTGGGATGCGGAGACTGCCGGCTTTTTGCGGGAAAGGGGTGCTTCCCCGCGATCAAGAAATGTGGAGCGCCACCTTCGGTCCGCGGAGGCCACCTGCCCCCAGCGGGAAAGCATCCGGAGCTTCAAGATCAATTCCGGGATCGATTCCTCCACGCAGTCAGCTATCAGCTGTCAGTCAATGATTTCCGGCAATCACCTCAAAAGGGACATTGGCAGATTATCCTCCCACACCAGCAGCCTCGTCAGCGTCTCGCTGACGGGGGCTTTTCTCCCTCCAGGGCTGGTCCCCTGACCGGCCGGGCCGCCCCCAGTGCTAAGTAAAGAACCGCCGGCTCACCGGGAACCCTGCCCCCGGTGGGAAGAAGGACTGCCCTTCCAGGGTGCTGCCCTAAAGCCCAGTCCAGAGCTCCACTGACGCGCAGAGAGGATCGATCAAAAAAATATCTGACCGCCCATTTATTTCTCCTCCAGGGACTCTGGAAAATTTTATCCCGGGGATTTACTGGGGTCCGCTGAGGGGTGGAGAAGCCGCCGGCTTCACTTTTGCCCCCGATGGGGAAAACCGGGGCGGGGAGGGATAAGACCGCCGTTCGGAAGAGATAGGGGGCGAGGCCAGCGCATCTCAGGGCTGTCCTGTAATGCAGATATGGCAGCCGGGAATCGGTGAGGCCTGATGCTCTGGTGTCAACAGATACAGCGGGTATAATGCGGGGGGAAATTGCTCCCGGAAACACCGGGATACTGAGCCTCAAAAGGAGCAGGTATACGAGCTCATGGCGGATGACATTGTGATTGTCTTTGATCTCGGCGGGGTGCTGATTGATTGGAATCCCCGCTATCTATATCAAAAAATATTTATGGGGGATGATTCCAAAGTTGATTTTTTTCTGGAGCAGATCTGTCCTCTGGAGTGGAACACGCATCAGGATCGAGGGAGATCCATCCAGGAAGCGGTCAAGGAACGGGTGGAAAAATATCCGGCTTATGAACCCTTGATCCGCAGTTACTATTCCCGCTGGGAGGAGATGATCGCCGGGCCAATCCAGGGCACAGTTGAGATTCTTAAAAAGCTCCGCGAATGCGGCTATCCCCTGGCTGCCCTGAGCAACTGGTCAGCAGAAACCTTTCCCCTGGTTGCCGACCGATTCCCTTTTCTGGCCTGGTTTGATCCCCTGGTGATTTCTGGAGCGGTGGGATTGGTGAAGCCGGAGCCCGGCATTTACCGGCATCTGCTGGAGGAGCTGGACTATCATCCCAGTCGATGCCTGTTTATTGATGACCGCAAAGAGAACGTGGCGGTGGCCGAACAGCACGGGCTCAGCGGGATTCATTTCCGCTCTCCCCGGCAGCTGGAAGCCGACTTACGGGTGAAGGGGTTACTCAACGGCTGGTGTTAACCCCGAACCCGCTTCAGAGTTAATCGCCGGGGCGGACGCGGAAATCGGTTGTACAGCGGATCATTGGGAAAGGCCGGTGGGGGGAGAAGACTTTCTGGGAGTCCTTCAGCGTGTTGACCGGGCTGCTGCCGGCGCCTGGAGCCTGAAAAAAGGGGGAAAACCCCGCTTGACAGCACCTGTTTTCACCTGTATAATCCAAAATAGAACATGTAGGAACAAGTGGGTATAAGTCGGGATGGGTCTGCCCATCCCTGGATGGATACCGGCGCCAGGATCAAATTCATGGCCAGACCGCGCTACCGACAGATTGCTGAAGAGCTGCTCGATCAAATCAAAGCTGGAGAACTCCAGCCGGGAGAACGCCTGCCCTCTGAGCACGAGCTCAGTGAGCACTATCAGGCCGGGCGCAACACCATCCGGCGGGCGCTGAGGGAACTGTCTGCGGAGGGATATGTGGAATCTGTTCAGGGGGTGGGAACATTCGTCCAGGAAAGTCACACACCCAAGACCACCGAAGTGCTGTACGGATTTTCCCAGGAAATGGCTCAGCGGGGCAAAGAGGTCACCAGCCGGGTGCTGGAGGCCAGAGTCATCAACGCGGATCCCTTTTTGGCCCGCCGGCTGAATCTGCAGCTGGGCGCTGAGGTGGTATTTCTGTATCGTCTGCGCATCATGGAGGATCAGCCGGCTGCCATCGAGCGGGCCTACCTCCCGCACGCTTGCTGTCCCGGCGTGCTGGAGCATGATTTTTCCTCCGCTTCTCTGTATGAAATTCTTACGGAACAGTACGGCATGAAACCAGATCATGCCGAGCAGGAAATTGGTGCGGAGCTGGCAACCGAGCAGGTGGCCAGGCTGCTTTCCCTGCGGCAGCCGGCCGCGGTGCTGGTGATCCGGCGGGAGACCCGCACGGCGGACGGCAGCGTCATCGAATATGTGGAATCAGAATTCCGCGCAGACCGTTTTCGTTTTTATACCAACCTGAAGGCGTCGGCGTCTTCTCCGGTAAAAGTTTTTCAGCGGTTCCCGATTCAAATTGGAAATGAGTGACCTTATGAATCCCATCAGCGATGAGGAGCTCAACAAAATAGTCGAGCAGGTGGTCTCCAGTTTAATGCAGCAGAGGCCTTCCCAGCAGACCGCTTCCCCGGCCGGGAAAGCGGGTTCTGCGCAGCCGGTCCCGCAATCGGAACAGAGGACCGTAGCCATCGGGGCTGATCATGGAGGGTATCAACTCAAGGAGACCCTTAAGGAAATGCTGCGGAAAGAAGGTTATGCTGTGATCGACTGCGGCACCAGAGGAACGGAGTCGGTGGATTATCCTGATTTCGCCAGGCAGGTGGCCGAAAACGTCGCCTCCGGCGCAGCCTGGCGGGGGGTGATGATCGATGGTGCTGGTATTGGCAGCTGTATGGCAGCCAATAAAGTGCCCGGTGTGCGGGCGGCCATGTGCTACGATCACGCCACAGCGCACAACAGTCGGGAGCACAACAATGCCAATCTACTCACCCTGGGTGCCGGGCTGATCGGCGCCAACCTGGCCAGGCAGATCTTGAAGACATTTTTAGAGACCGAATTCGGCGGCGGCAGGCATGCCCGCCGGGTCAATAAAATCATGCAGATTGAGAAATAAGCTATGAACAAAACTGAACAGGAAGTGAAAAAATTAGTGGAAGTCATTGCCCGGGAGGTAATCATCGCCCTCGAGGAGGAGGATTACCGCCAGAATCAGGCTGCCGCCGGGGACAGCTGCACAGCGGAGTGCGCCGACGGCATCTGTGTCAGCACCTGCTTCAACCGGGTGGGGGAGGTGGTCACTGCCGGGGCCTCCCGGCTGACTTCACAGCTGGGAAATATCCCCGAGGATCCGGACATTGCTGGGATGATCGACCACACCCTGCTGAAGCCGGATGCCACTGAAGACCAGATCGCTCAGCTTTGTTACGAGGCCCGTAAGTATCAATTTGCTTCCGTGTGCGTCAATCCCACCCATGTCAGATTGTGCGCCGAACTGCTGCAGGGAAGCGAGGCGAAAGTCTGCACGGTAATCGGTTTCCCGCTGGGCGCCTCCTCGCCCGAGGTGAAGGCTTTTGAGGCCCAGACCGCGATCCATGATGGTGCCACGGAGATTGATATGGTGATCAATATCGGCGCCCTGAAAGCCGGCGACCTGACCCTGGTTGCCCGGGATATCCATGAAGTGGTCCGGGTGGGTCATCAGGCGGGAGCCATCGTTAAAGTGATCATTGAAACCGCACTGCTTACAGAGGAAGAGAAGGTCACAGCCTGCCTGCTGGCCAAGGAAGCCGGGGCAGATTTTGTGAAAACCTCAACCGGGTTTTCCGGTGGGGGAGCCACCGTTGAGGATGTCAGCCTGATGCGCCGGGTGGTCGGACCCGAGATGGGCGTGAAAGCTTCCGGCGGGGTGCGGGATATTGAGGATGCCCGCAGCATGGTCAAAGCCGGGGCAACCCGTATCGGGGCCAGTGCCGGAGTGAAAATCGTCCAGGGGGCGCTGAGCGACAACGGCAGCGCTGCTCCGGAAAAGAAAGCAGAGAAAGCTGCAGCCTACTAACGAGGATCTGGAAGATGAAGATAGCCGCCGTTATCGGCAGTGCCATTTCCACTCTTAAGAGTCCCCGGGTGAAAAACACCAAGCTGCTCGTCTGTCAGGAAAGAGACGCCTCCGGGAAGGAACCAATCGGGCAGCCCTATGTTGCCCTGGATCTGGTGGACGCCGGCGAAGGGGATCTGGTGCTGACCTGTCATGGATCGGCAGCCAGACAAACAGATTTGACCAAAGACACACCGGTGGATGCGGTGATCACCGCTGTGCTGGATCAGCTGGAAGTCGACGGGGAGATCATTTTTCAGAAATAACCTGGAGATACTGGCATGCGGATCGCAAAAGTGATTGGAACCACAGTAGCCACCATCAAGGAGCCCACTCTGGAGGGCCGAAAGCTGCTCATCCTCCGCCAGACAGATACGGACGGTGTGCCTTTTGGAAAGCCCTATGTAGCGGTGGATACCCTGGATGCCGGCATTGGGGATCTGGTGCTGACCGCGCACGGCTCCGGGGGCCGGCAGACAGAATTGACCCAGAACCGGCCCGTGGATGCGGTGATCATGGCGGTGATTGACCATCTCAATGTTCAGGGTGAGATCAGGTATCAGAAACAGTGAATCAGCAGGGAGTTAGCCCACAGGAGACCCTGATGCCAGCGTTTGATAAAGATCTAGTGTCTATTCAGCAGGCCCGCCAGATGGTGACCAGCGCCCGGGAGGCCCAGAAGGTGTGGGGGTTCGTCGATCAAGCCACAGCGGACCGGGTTTGTGGGGCCATGGCGGAAGCAGCTTACGGGGCCGCAGAACGGCTGGGGAGGATGGCTGCTGAAGAGACCGGCTTTGGGGTGGCTGAACACAAAAAAATCAAGAACCAGTTTGCTTCCCGTCATGTCTGGGAGTCGATCAAAGACGTCCAGACGGTCGGTGTGATCCGCAAGGACGAGCGGCGCCAGCTTTATGAGATCGCCTGGCCGATGGGCGTGATCGCCGCTTTGACGCCCAGCACCAATCCTACCTCGACGGTGATGAACAAAATCCTCATGGCCGTCAAAGCCCGCAACGCGATCGTCATTGCCCCGCATCCCTCGGCGGTCCACTGCTGTGTGGAGACCACCGAGCTGATGCGCAAGGCCGCCCTGACTGCGGGAGCGCCGGAAGGACTGATTCACTGCATGTCCGAGGTCACCCTCCCCGGAACCGATGAGCTGCTTTCCCATAAATACACCGCGCTGATCCTGGCCACCGGTGGAACCGGTATGGTCCGGGCGGCGCATTCCAAGGGAAAACCGGCCTACGGCGTCGGTCCGGGGAACGTGCCCGTGTATGTCGACCGCAGTGCAGACCTGGAAAAAGCAGCCCGCTACATCGTCGCCAGCAAGGCCTTTGACCACTCCTTGATCTGCGCCACCGAGCAGAGTGTGGTGGCGGACCGGCCGATCGCAGGGCGATTGAAAGAACTGATGATCGCCGAAGGGGCCTACTGGCTGAACGCGGAGGAGGCAGCGGCCCTCCGGCCGGTGCTCTTCTATCCGGACGGCGGCATAGACGCCCGCTCGGTGGGCAGATCCCCCCAATACCTGGCGGCCATGGCCGGGATCCAGGTGCCGAAAGAAGCCCGAATTCTGGTGGCAGATCTGCACGCGGTGGGTCGGGAGGAGCCGCTCTCCAGGGAAAAGTTGACCACAGTGCTGGGTTTTTACACCGCGGAGGGATGGGAAGCGGGCTGCGACCGGTGCATCGATCTGATCCATTTCGGCGGCCGGGGCCACAGCTTGATCATCCATGCCACCAATGAGGATGTCATCATGGCCTTTGGACTGGAAAAGCCGGTTTTCCGCATCGGTGTCAACACCATGGGGACGCTGGGGATGATCGGCTACACAACCGGAGTCTCGCCGTCGCTGACCCTGGGATCGGGCGGGGTGGGCGGATCGATCACCGGCGACAACATTGATGTCCATCATCTCTACAATGTAAAGCGAATGGCTTTTGAGATCAAATCCCCTCCCCGGGAAGCCTTTCAGCCGGGGCGGTACCCGCGGAGAAAGCCGGGGGGTCCGGATTATCAGCAGCTGGAGGAGCTGGTCCGGGAAGCGGTGCGGGAAGTGCTCAATCAGCAGTAATCATTTCATCATCCAGCAATCACAGCAGCAAGTCACTATCTTTAGTTGAAGGAGTAAACAATGGCACAACAAGATCCTGCATTCATCGCTCTCGGCATGGTGGAAACCCGCGGCCTGGTCGGCGCAGTGGAAGCCGCAGATGCCATGGTCAAGGCCGCCAATGTGGTCCTGATCGGCTCGGAGTATGTCGGCGGCGGCTTTGTCACCGTGATGGTCAGAGGGGACGTGGGGGCGGTCAAAGCGGCTACGGATGCCGGCGGCGCAGCTGCCAAGCGCGTCGGGGAGCTGGTCTCCATCCATGTCATCCCGCGCCCGCACGAAAACGTGGAGATGATCCTGCCTCAGAATTCCAAGGGCAGCTTTGCCGGTCGTTCTGCTGAGAAGAAGTAACGGGGTTGCCTTTGCAATCGCCGGAGCTTGGCGCGGTGCTCGATCGGGCTGCGCAGGTATTTCACTGGGCTGAGGATCCCCCACCTCCTCCCCTTGCGCGGGTGCCTGAGGGGACCCTGCGGGTGGGGGTGGATCTGGGCACAGCCTACCTGACGGTGGCAGTGCTGGGAGAGGATCACCAGCCCCTGTGTGGGGAATACCAGTTCGCGCAGGTTGTCCGTGACGGCCTGGTGGTGGACTTTATCGGCGCGGTGGACCGGGTGAGAGCCATGAAAGACCGCCTGGAACGGCGGATGGGACGGGAGCTCACCCACGCAGCCAGCGGTTACCCGCCCGGGGTTCCCCGGGCGGAGGTGCAGGCGACCGCGAACGTGGTTGAAGCCGCCGGATTCACCTGCACCGGGCTGATTGATGAACCCACGGCAGCAAACGCCCTGGTCGGCCTGCAGGACGGTGTCATCGTCGATGTCGGTGGAGGGACCACCGGGGTGGCGGTGATCCAGAACGGCCGGGTGGTATACACGGCGGATGAGGCCACCGGGGGAACGCATCTTTCGCTGGTCATCGCGGGGGCCTATGACATACCCTTTGAGGAGGCGGAAAAGCGCAAGGTGGATGTGGAGAGACAGCCGGCGCTTTTCCCTGTGATCAGACCGGTGCTGGAGAAAGTAGCCAGCATTGTTTCCAGACACATTGATGGCTACCAGATACCGGCCATCACCCTGGTCGGAGGGACAAGTGCTTTTTACCGGGCTGATCAGGTCATTGAGGAATTCACCGGGATCCCCACCTGGGTGGCGGACCATCCCGCCCTGGTCACGCCTATCGGGATGGCCATGCTGAATCAGCAGCCCTGAGGCGTCCGGACTCAAGTTCACTGCTGGTTAACAGCAGGGAGGAGAACCTATGGCTACATCAGATTTTCAATTACGAGTGTACTGTTATCTTGATCGCATGCAGTCCGAGGTGGCTGCTTTTGTGGGAACGATCACCCAGGGAGACCTCCCGGTAGAAGGGATGGCTTCCCTCTATGTGGAAATGGCCCCCGGCAACGAGGTCTTCCGCACGGTGGATATTGCCGTCAAAGCCACCGAAGCCAAACCGGGTGCCCAGGTGGTGGAGCGGGAATTCGGCATGTTTGAAGTTCATTCTCTGAACCAGGCGGCCGTGCTGGAATCTGGGCGGATTGTGCTGGACAGGCTCGGCCTGGTGAAAGAGGACCGCATCAAACCCAGGGTGTATTCATCCAATTTGATCACCCGGGTTGATCCCTATCAGGCTCAGCTGCTTAACCGCTGGCGGCGGGGATCCATGCTGGTCGCTGGAGAAACCCTCTTCGTGCTGGAAGTTGCCCCGGCAGCCTACATTATGTTCGCTGCCAATGAGGCGGAGAAAAAAGCCCATGTCAAGATTATTCACATTGCCTCGGTGGGGCGTTACGGCCGGATGTGGATGTCCGGAACGGAATCCGAAATGGTGACCGCCCGGGATGCCGCCATCCAGGCGCTGGATACCCTGGAAGGGATTGAAGGCAGTTAGCTCGCCGGAATACAGGAGCAAATCATGCCCAAAATTTTTTATACCCGAAGAGATATTCAGGATCTCGTCCACAGCGGAGTGACCACCCTGGTGATCAATGATGATGTGGTGGTCACCGACCTGGGTCGGGAGGCAGCGGAGAAGCTGGGGGTAGAGCTGGTTCGGGAGGATGATCAACCTTCCAGTGCTCCCCTGCGCCCCTACATCACCGAGAAAATTTCTCCCAGCGCGGCCGAGCAGCCCGCTCCCCCGCCAAAAACAGCAGCAGCCGGGTTGGATGTGGAGGACAGAGTCTTTCAAGCCGTTCAGCAAAAAGTCAGCGGCGATGTCGATCCCGATCTGCTGCGGACGATCATCCGGCGGGTGCTCAAAAACATTGGAGGCAGCTGAGATGCTCTTTGGCCGCGTCCGCGGGACCGCAGTAGCCACCATGAAATACCCGGATTTAAAGGGGATGAAGCTGCTGGTGGTCGAACCACTTAACAAACATCTGGAGCCCACCGGTCCCCTGCAGGTCGCTGTTGATGTAGTCCAGGCAGGGGCGGGCGACCTCTGTGTGATGGTCCGCTCCCGGGAAGCTGCCCTGGCCATGCAGATTCATACCTTTGTGCCGGTGGATCTGGCTCTGGTGGGAATTGTCGATGAGCTGGTCGTTCATCCGGACGATCAATTTGAGTTCACACTTAAGAAAGGGTCTGTCAGGTATACCTGAAATGATTATTGGAAAAGTAACCGGAACGGTGGTGACCACGATCAGCCACCCCCATTATAAAAACCGGCGGCTGCTGGTCGTACAGCCGCTCACCCTGCCTGGAGAGCCAGCGGAGGGGGATTTTATCGCCCTGGATAACTCCCATGCCGGCGTGGGGGATACTGTTCTGGTCAACCGGGAGGGAAACGGTGCCCGTCAGGTGCTGGACAATCCGGATGGGTGTGTGATTTCAGTTATTGTCGGAATTATCGATTCCGTGCAGATTACGGAGCTGGAATGAGGGGGAGATGCGTACTCCTTTGATTGCGGGCAACTGGAAGCAGCATAAAACTGAAGCGGAAGCAATTGCGCTGGTCCGGCGGATTATGCGCGGCGTGCGCCAGCTGCAGCATGTGGAAGTCCTGGTTTGCCCGCCTTACACGGCGCTCTCTCAGCTGCATAAGCTGCTGGTCAGTTCCCCTGTAATGTTGGGTGCCCAGAATCTCTCCGAGCATACTGGCGGCGCCTACACGGGGGCAATCTCCCCGGCCATGGTGGCAGAATTTTGCAGCCACGTCATTGTCGGGCACAGCGAAAGGCGGGCGCTGTACGGGGAAACGGATCAGCGGGTCCACCGGAAAATCAGGGCGGCGCTGGGTGCTGATCTGATTCCCATCCTCTGCGTGGGGGAGTCGCTGGAGGACAGGGAGCTGGGTCGGGCCTCTCAGATAATCACCGGACAGCTGCGAACCGCACTTCAGAACGTTTTTATTACCAGCGGCAGCGAACTGGTCATCGCCTATGAGCCGGTGTGGGCGATCGGTACCGGCCAATCCGCCGCTCCTGAGGATGCGCAGCAGATCGCTGGCGGTGTGATCCGGCCGGTTTTGGAAGCTTTACTGGGGAATGAGCCCGCCCAGGCCTGCCGGGTGCTTTACGGCGGATCGGTGAATGCCGGCAACGCCGCTGCTTTTCTGGATCAAGAGGACATCGACGGTGCCTTGGTGGGAGGCGCCAGCCTGACCGCGGAAAGCTTCCTGGGGTTGATTGAGCAAATTTCTTGATCCAGCGCCAGACTTACCAGACTGTTAAGGGGGATTTTTTGACAAGCAATTCAATTCTACTTATAATTTTAAAAATATCAAAAATGTAACTGATTAATTTTGTTTCCACGATGCGGAATCAGCATCCGAATGATGATGAAAGACTATTCCCTCTCCGCTGAACTCCGAACAGGATATTTGGATATTAAAGTCCAGGGTCTGCGCAGTTTTGAATCAGCCGCGGCGATGGCGGAGGAGGTTTTCGCGCTGATCCGGAAACATCAGGTATCCCGGCTGCTTTTGGACATCCGGGATTTTTATGGCAAGCTGGGTGTTCCGGGCTCCTTCCGATTGTGCAGTGGAAAAGTATCAAAATTCAAACAGCTGAATATTGTTCGAGCAGCTGTGATCGACTCTGGCCCGGAGGAAAAATCGGGCTGGTTTATTGAAACCGCTGTCCGCAATTGGGGGTACTCACTGCGGATTTTTGCCGATGTTCAGGAGGGGAAAGACTGGCTGCTGGAAGATCTCCCCTGATTCTTTTGCCTGGCTGGGAGAGCGTCCTGGAGCAGGATCATTGACCTGTGATCATCAACCAGCAGGGCTCAACAGCCCTGTTTCCAGTATAATCATCCTGATTGTTTTATCCAACTGATCTGCCTGCGAGGAAATATGAAAATCCCGGATCGAGACCTCTTGAAAACGTATGCGGAGATTGCTGTCAAAGTGGGGTTAAACCTGCAGCCCGGCCAAAGATTAATTTTGCAGGCGTTGAAATCCGGCGGTGTCCCCATTGAAAGCGCGCCTCTGGTCCGGGAGATCACTTCGGCAGCCTATCAGATCGGCTCCCCGCTGGTTGACGTGCTCTGGGGGGACGACGAACTCGACCTGATCCGCTTCCGGGAGGCTCCCCGGGATTCCTTTGAGGAGTTTCCGGCCTGGCAGGCAGCAGGGATCCTGGAGGTGATTGAAAATGGGGGGGCGATGCTGTCCATCTCCTCTTTTGATCCGGATCTGCTCTCCGAGCAGGACCCCGAGCTGATTGCTGCTCGACAAAAATCCATTCGCAAACACTGGAAGCCGATCAGCCAGCACATTGGCAGGAACACCATGAACTGGACGGTGTTGTCCATACCCCATCCCGGCTGGGCCCACAAAGTGTTCCCGGACCTTCCAGAGGAAGATCAGATCCCGGCCTTATGGGACGCCCTGTTCAAAATCTGCCGGGTATACACCGAGGATTCTCTGCATGCCTGGGATCAGCATATCCAGAACCTGAAACTGCGCAGCCAATATCTCAACGAGAAAGCCTATCACCGGCTTCATTATCGCGCTCCAGGGACCGATCTGACCATTGGTCTGCCGGAAGGACATCGCTGGAAATCGGCTGGTTTTTCCACCCGCGGCGGGATCTCCTTCACAGCCAACATTCCCACGGAAGAGGTCTTCACTTTGCCGGACAGACGGCGGGTAGAGGGTACGGTGTCCTCCACCCGGCCGCTCGCGTATGCTGGAAATGTGATTGATCAGTTCAGTCTTACCTTCGAGAAAGGCAGGGTGGTCCAGTTTTCGGCCCGGCAGGGTGAGCAAATTCTCCGGGATTTGCTGCGGATTGACGAGGGGGCCCCTATGTTGGGAGAAGTTGCCCTGGTTCCCAACAGTTCCCCGATCTCCCGCTCCGGTCTGCTGTTCTACAATACTCTGCTGGATGAGAACGCTTCCTGCCATCTGGCGCTGGGGGCGGCTTATGGTTTCAGTCTGCAGGGTGGGGAGCAGATGGAAGAAGAGGAATTTGTTTCCCGGGGAGGAAACATCAGTCTGATCCATGAGGATTTCATGGTTGGCTCCGGTGAATTAGATGTGGATGGAGAGCTGGCCGACGGCAGTCGGGAAGCTGTTCTCCGCAGCGGGGAGTGGGCCTTTCCCCTCTGAGGACAGGGAATTCCCTCGACAGCGAGGCGGTTTCATGAATATTCTTACCAACGGGATGAGGGTCATTCTGGTCTTGATCATCCTCCTGACAGCTGGATTGGCCTGCAGCCTGGAGGACTGGACTCCGGACCACTTGTCAACAGCGCGGGATGCAGACCAAGCGGGAGAGGAGACCGCGGTATTTCAAAATCAGTTTACCTGGCAGCGCACCGCTTTTGGCTTTTTCCCCTCTCCAGGAGACCCTACAGTAGAGGGGGTGATCAGCACCATCCAGGGAGCAGCGGATCATGGCGATGTACTTCTCTTTCAGGAGCAGGTCCCCTGGAGTGATTTCCAGCAAGGTGCTGACGGGGATTCGCCAGCAGTTGACGAACTGTCCGAGGTGGTAAATTTTGCCCAATTGAATGGGTTAGAAGCGATCTTTGTGGTTGATCCCTTGAACGGCCTCAACCGGCGGGAATTTATGGGGCTGCCGGAGAGCCTGCAGGGGGGAGATTTTTCCACTCCGGAAATTCGAGCTGCCTATCTGAATTTTGCCCTCCGGCTGGCCGGGGAGTATCAGCCCAGATATCTGGGCTTGGCGTCGGAGATTAACACCTATTTTGACGCCCATCCCGGTGATCAGGAGCATTTTCTCAGCCTTTACCGGGAGACTTACCAGGCGGTCAAGGAGATTTCTCCTCACACCCAGGTTTTCGTCACCTTTCAGTGGGATGACCTCAACCGGCTGGATGGGGATGGGCAGCCCTACCAAATCAAGTGGGAACAAATCGAAGTTTTTGAACCGCAGCTGGATCTCTGGGCAATATCTTCCTATCCCTTTTTCTTTTTCCCCTCTCCGGCGGATATCCCGGAGGATTACTACACACCGCTGCTGGAGCGCACCGAGAAACCGCTGGCTCTGTCGGAAGGAGGGTGGAGCACCCAGCCGGTCCTCGACCGGGTCACCAGCCCGCAGATGCAGGTGGATTATCTTCACCTGCTGGTTCAACAGCTGGGTGACAGGCTGGTTTTCTGGATTAATCTGACCTACAGCGATCTTGATTGGCCGGCCTACCAGGAGGTTTTTCAGCAGATGGGCTCAGAAAATGATCTCGAGACACTTTCCAATTTCATTTATCTGGGATTGGTGGAGGTGGACGGCACGCCGAAGCCCGGGCTGCAGGTCTGGGACCAGCTGCGGGATAATACCCCCTGATGGCAGGGTCCCGATTCCGGGTTGCCCCTCAACTGGGAGGGCGGTAATGAGCTGGAGCACCATTTCTGAAATTAATTCAAAAGTATATCAAATTTCGGAGCCGTTTCAATATCTTGAGCCCCGCTACGGCCTGATGGATGTCCACAGCTACCTGGTTGTAGGGAGGGAGAGAGCGGCGCTGGTGGATACCGGCACCGGGGTGGAAGAACTCCGGGAGCAGGTGGAAGAGATTACCGATCGCCCGATCATCGCGCTTAACACCCATTATCATTGGGATCACACCGGATCCAATTTTCGGTTCCCGGAGCGCGGTATCCACCGGCTGGAAGCCGGTCTGGTCAATCAACCCCAGAAGACCGGTCTCGATCCCGCTTATCTGAAGAAGCACGGCCTGCTGCCATACCTGCCCCTGGATTTTCAGATCGAGTCCTATCTCCACCGGTCAGTACCTGCAACCCTGATGTTCCGGGATATGGCGCAGCTTGATCTGGGCGGGAAAGTGCTCACCTGCCTCCATACGCCCGGTCATTCTCCCGGGCATACCGCATTCTGGCTGGAGAGGGAGGGGCTGCTTTTCAGCGGGGATGCCGCCTACCGGGGACCGCTGTTTACCTGTTACCAGGGCGGGGATGCGGAAGCTTTCCTGCGCAGCGCCCGCCGGCTGGCAGCTCTGCCAGGGCCGGGGATGATTTGTCCCGGACACGGACCCATCATCCAGGACCCGGGCTGGTTGGATCACCTGGCAGCGTGTGCTGAACAAGCCCTCTACACCGCATCCGTCGGGGATCAGGGGGGATTTATTCCTGGCCGAGAAGTCCCGTTTGATGACCTCTCCATCTGGCTACCTTCCGCCAGGGACCCTTTTTGGCTGGAAAGGAACTGATCCATGACCGCTGACTTGACTCTGCAGATAGAAGAAAATTATTCTGCTCTCAGCAGGGCAGCGGCCCGGCTGGTCATCCGTCAGCTGGAAGAAAAGCCGGATTCCAACCTGGTATTTGCCACCGGCAAGACGCCGCTGGGGATGTTTGATGAGCTGGCTGCTGCTTATCAGCAGGGCAGGATCAGTTTTGAGAACGCCTCTCTGGTTGAGCTGGATGACTATTATGGAATTCCGCTGGAGGATCCCCGCAATCTTTTCAACTGGCTGCGCAGGGACTTTCTGGACCGGGTCGAGTTTCCTCTCCGGAATACTGCCCGATTTCTGACCGACACCTCAGCTCCGGTAGAGGAATGTGCCCGGATTGAGCAGTTTATCGCTGCCTCAGGGGGGATAGATCTGCAGGTTTTGGGTCTGGGGCCCAACGGCCACCTGGGTTTCAATGAGCCCGGATCAGCCCTGGATTCCGGGACCAGAGTGGTCCGGTTGGCCCCGGCGTCCCTGGAAAGCAGTCAGCGCTACTGGGGTGAACAGCCGGTTCCTGAATATGGGCTCACACTGGGGTTGGGCACACTGGCGGCCGCCCGGAAGACACTTCTGCTGGTCAGCGGGGGAGCGAAAGCAGGAATTCTCCACAAGGTGCTTTCCTCCCCGCTGGATCCCTGCCTGCCCGCAACTGCGCTGCATACTTTTCCCGATGTGCTGGTGCTGGCGGACCGGGAAGCAGCCGGCGCACTGGGGGATTAACTGTTCATTTTTCGTTCCCGGGCTCTGGTAGATAATATCATTTGACTGTATACTGAATATCTATGGCCAGCACACGAACTGTTGCTGAGACTGCTCATGCTGTGTTTCGGACCCAGCTGCAGGCTCTTGGTATTAATCTTCCCGGTTCATTAACCGGTGTGGATCCGATATCCCTGCATGATTTCCGGGTGGCCAACAGACGGACCCGATCGGGGTTATCTGAGTTTAAGAATCTATTCCGACCGGAGGAGCTGGATTACTTTCAAGGGGAATTTCGCTGGGTGCAGCAGGTGACCAACTCCACCCGGGACCTGGATGTATTTTTGTCCCAGTTTCCCACGGTGATTGAAAAAATTCCCGAAGAGGATCAACCTCTTCTCTCCCCAGTGGAGGAGATGCTGGCAGGCTGGCAGGGGCAAGCCCGGGAGCAGATGGCAGCGGACCTGAAATCAGAGCGCTTTCAGCAGTTAATCGCTCGCTGGGATGAAGTTCTGGACGTGGAACAATTCCAAGGCACGGAGCTGGGTCAGGAAACAGCCCGGGAGTACGGCAGCCGCAGGATTATCAAGCGCTACCGGCAGGTCCTGAAACGGGGGGAGGATCTCAGTATGGAATCTCCTCAGGCCCAGTTTCACAAATTCCGCATTCGAGTGAAAAAGCTGCGCTATGCTGTAGAGTTTTTCCGTCCAGATCTGGACCGGGAGGAGATCTACCAGCTTGCCCGCAGTCTCTCCGCTGCGCAGGACGCATTTGGCGTCCTCCAGGATGCAGCCATTCAGCTTGATCTGCTACAGCGCTGCGGAACCAGGCTGGATGAGCAGGATGTTGAGGTGGAAAAGATTCTGGTTCTTGGCCAGCTGATTGGCAGATTGAAAAAGATCTCCAGAAAGAGAAAAAAAGCAGCCCTGAGACAGGCCGGCTGGTTGACTTCCCCGGCCACAGCCAGGACATTCCAGCAGGTGTTTCAATACCCGGTGAACCAGTGATCTGCAGGCAGAAATCGGTATCCAGGTCTCTGTCTCAGAGCAGGCCAACAAGAACAAATACTCAACACTGCACCCTGTGATATCCTTATTTTTATGTTCAAATCTGTCAATTGGAAAAGATTTCCCCGGGATTTTCTCACCATCCAGCTGGGATTTGCCCTCTATGGACTGGCGATTGGTCTGATGATACAGGCCAATCTGGGGACCGGCCCCTGGGCCGTGCTGGCCGTCGCTCTGGCGGATCTGGCCGGGACCACACCGGGAACGATGGTGGTGCTCAGCGGTCTCTTGGTGCTGGGTGCGGCTGTGGCCCTGAAAGAGCGCATCGGCTGGGGGACGATCAGCAACATTCTCTTCATCGGTCCCTGGTTGGATTTGTTTTTGCTGGTGATCCCTTCTATCAACGATCAGATCTTTCTGCAGCTGGGGATGCTTTTCCTGGCGATGGCGATGATCGGAGCCGCTTCGGCGCTGTACATAGGCGTGGATGCCGGTGCCGGACCCCGGGACAGCCTGATGCTGGCCGTCAGGCGGGTCTCCGGCTGGAGCCTGCGCCTGACCCGGGGGGTGATCGAAACTGCTGTTTTCCTGGTAGGCTGGCTGCTGGGAGGTCCTGCTGGGGTGGGTACGCTGCTCTTCGCCGTTCTCATCGGTCCTTTTGTACAGGCAGGATTCCGCCTCTTTCATGTCCAGGCCTGAAATCCCCCAGGTTGTCGGTCAGCATCTGGTCCGGAGAGTCCGGATTGTGCGGGGCTATTTTCATGGGGAACTTTTTTGTTTATACTGGGGGAAACCAACCAGGTGAAACAGGATGGGTAGATCATGAAAACACTGGTTATCGTCCGACACGCCAAATCCAGCTGGAGTGATTCCAGCCTGGACGATCATGATCGCCCGCTGAAAAAGCGGGGCTATCGGGATGCCCCTCTGATGGGGGCGGTGCTGGCCGAATGGGGACCACCGGTGGACCGGGTGCTGTCCAGCTCCGCGGTCCGGGCCCTGGAGACCGCTGAACTAGTTGTGGAGGAGCTGGGTTTGCCGATGGATGAGATCCGGGTGGAGGAGGATCTCTATCATGCTTCTGCCGGAGAGATGCTGGAGATCATCGAGGAGCAGGAGGATTACCTCGATGGGATCATGCTTTTCGGTCACAATCCCGGGATGACCAATCTGGTCAATCTGATTTCCGATCTCAATCTCTATAATCTTCCCACCAGCGGCGTGGTCATGCTGCAGTATGATGTGGGCTCCTGGCGGAAGATTGCTGATGCCGATCCGGTGTATGCTGCCTACGATTTTCCCAAGCGCCACCGCTGACCATTTTTTAAACCTGCCACCCGTCTCAGGAAGGGTTTTCTCCCCGGCCGGTTGGGAGATTGGACCCGGAGGTCTATGCTGACCGCTGGGAGCAGGGAAGGACGCAGCGGTGGGCATGTTAGAATGGAACCGCTTGCTATGGTTTCCCTGTGTCAGCGCTGGTTTTCGATTTTTTTGCCATGACCGCCGCCCTTCTCCGTTATCTGCTTCTCACTGCTCTTGTTTCTGGGAGCTGCACTCTGCTGATCGCCAGACAGAAATCCGGGCACCAGCCGGTGCTGTTTACCGGATCTACCGTTTTTTTGCTGGTTTTCTATACTGCTGCCGCCCTGTTTTCATCCGCGGCGGGTTTTGGGCGCATCCAGCTGCTCACCTGGGGGGTGTTTTTGATCCTGCCCCTTTATCTGCTGGGTGCTACCCGGCTGGTGATCAAGGTCAGTAAACCGGCTGCTTACACCCTGCTGGCCGTCGTCCTGCTGCTTGCCCTGACAGCTGCCGATGCTTTTTTGATTGAACCCCGCTGGCTGCAGGTTACCCGCATCCAGCTTAAGTCCCCAGAACTCGACCAGGGGGTCAAGATTGCTGTGCTGGCGGATGTGCAGACCGATCAACCGGGCCGATTTGAGGCCCGGGTGGTCTCCCTGGCTGCCGAGGAACAACCGGATCTGATCCTCTTTGCCGGGGATTATCTGCAGATTCAGGAACCAGCAGCATACCAGGAGGGGCTTCACAGTCTGAACAGGATTCTCCGGGAGGCAAATCTGGCTCCCCCACTGGGCATAATTGCTGTCCGTGGGAATGTGGACTGGAACGATTGGACGGAGGTCTTCCAGGGACTGCCGGTCAGGACTGTCGAACACACGGAGAATTTTGACCTGGGCCCTCTGATGGTCACCGGGTTGAGCTGGCAGGATTCCCAACGGACAGATATTCAGCTGCAGCCAGAAGAGAAGTTCCACCTGGTGCTGGGTCATTCACCCAATTTCAGCCTGGGGGAGATCAAGGCAGATTTCCTGATTGCCGGGCATACCCACGGCGGGCAGGTGCAGCTGCCTGGTGTGGGACCCTTGATGACCCTGTCGGAAGTTCCCCGCGCCTGGGCCTCCGGGTTGACAGAAATCTCTCCCGGACAGCACCTGCTGGTCTCCAGGGGGATCGGGATGGAGCGCGGCGAAGCTCCCCGGATGCGCTTTCTGTGCCGGCCCGAGCTGATCATTGTGGAGATCTCTCCAGTAGAGTAGCCTTTCCCACGAACCGGTCTCTTGCGGGGCGATCGCCATCTGCCCACAGCGCGGCAGCCCCACCACTGCTGATTCCCGAAATTCTGTGATTTTCCTGGTCAGATGGCCAGGAAGGAATCTGTCCATTTGTGTGGTTTCTCTGCTGTGAAAATTCACTATAATCCGCACAGCATAAGGCAGGGAAAATCCAATCCAATTCTGTGTGAGCTGGACTGCTTTTTGGGGAGGACCTTTTTCCTTAACTGAGATCACGGGAGGTATGTGGTGAAAGCTCAATCCAAAACATCACCTGTAAGCTGGATGGTTGAACATCCGGTGCAGGCTGCGCTGCGTGTCCTGTTTCTGATTCTTCAGCTGGGTTTGAACTCGCTGTTTTTTATCTCCCTGCTCTGGGGGCCGTTTAATCTTCCCTATTCCGGGGCGTTCCTGCTGGGAACGGCCCTGGGGGCGGGCATCACTGCGCTGTGGGGGAGGCAGCAGCTCGCAGTTATTCAAGGGAAGCGGACTGAGGGGAAAAAATTTCTCTGGATGGGATTGAGCATCCCTGCTCTGGTTGTCATTCTCGGCAGCGCAGCTTATCTTCATCTCTCGGCGCTGGGGAATTTCTCCCCGCTGGGGGAGACCTATGCGGAGGCGTTTGATGACCTCTGGATGCTGATGGACCGGCACTATCCATTTTTTGAACGGAAAGATGTGGATTGGGAGGCTGCTTATCAGCAGTACCGTCCGCAGGCTGCAGCGGCGCAGACAGACCAGGAGTTCTATCAAACGGTCGATCAGCTGCTAAACGTCCTTCCTGACGGTCATACCGACCTGGTTCGTCCCCCCGTGACCTTTGCAGGCCTTCATACCTTCGGATATGCCGGTGAATTTCAGGGCGATGCGCTGGTGATTGGAGTGAGTTCAGCTGCGGAAGCAGCTGGATTGGAAGTGGGTGACAGGCTGCTGGAGATCAATGGGAAAACCATTCCGGAAGCTCTGCAGGATTGGAACGAGACCATTCCGCCCAGTTCCACCCCGGAGCATTTTCAAAAACGGCTTTACCTGCATTTGCTGTCGACCTTTGACGATGAGATCAAAATTCAATTTCAGAAGCCGGAGGGCAGGGTGGAGATGGCAGTCCTGCGCTGGGATCCCCAGAACCGCAGAGAGCAGGGTCCCAGTCCTGTGATCACCAGCCAGCAGCTTCCCTCGGGAGTGGGGGTGATCCGGATCCGCAATTTCAATCTCAACCATGGGCCGGCGCTGATCCGGGCGTTTGATGCAGCGCTCAACGATTTTCTTGATGCTCCGGGAGTTATCCTGGATGTAAGAAACAACGGTGGGGGCTTCAGCGTGTTGGCAGATTTGACCGCCGGCCGCTTCTTTTCTGAAACGATCATCTATGGAGAGGAATATTACCGCTCCCGACTTCCCCAGCATTTCTGGCGGAAATCGAGGACCTACCGGGTCGTCCCCCGGGGAGACATCTATGCCGGGCCGGTGGCGGTGCTCACCAATCCATTCACTTTCAGCAGCGCGGATACTTTTGTGGCGGCAATGACCAGCACAGACCGGGCGGTGACTGTAGGCCGTCCAACCGCGGGAGCGACTGGCAATCCCATCAAGGTGCGGCTCCCTGGCGGGGGGACCGCCCGCTTTTCGACCGGGGATTTCCAGCTGCCCGGCGGCGTTTCACTGGAAGGCACAGGCATCGAACCGGACATCCCTGTGGAATGGACCCGGGAAGATCTCATCCAGGGGAAGGACCCGGATGTTGCAGCCGCGGAAGCGTATCTGCTGTCGATAGAAGACTGACCTGAGTCAGCTTCCCGGAGAAAAATCTGTGTTTTTCAGGAGATCCTCGGGAAAAGAGTCCCCCTTCTCAGGGCGGATGGGCTGTCCATCCTGGAGAATCCAGCCCTGCTGCGCCAGTTGGAAGGGCTGGGAACGGCCAGCCTGATGGGCTGCCGCGTCCTGAACCTGACCATCAAACGAATATGAATGTACACTGCCTGCTGACAGTGCGGTCCCTGATGCCGGCTGCAGCCTGGATATCTGTCCTGCCGTTCTGGTGAGACCGGTTTTGACCTGGGAAGAATCTCTCTCCAGCCGGTGGAGGGTTCCGGACCTGTCCGTGGTCAGGATGATATAATGATGGCAGCAGGATATATCAGCTGGGGGTTAGTTGTGGATGATCAGCACTGATGACAAGAACCAGACGGACTCTTTTCTTTTTAGTATTGATCGCCCTCCTGGCCGTTACCTTTATCTACGGTCTGGGGTTTTTGCGCCGCACGCTGCTGGAGCCCAACTGGCAGATCCGCCGGGTGCCGGAGGAGGAAGTGATCAACTTCGTTCTCTACACGGTCGATGACCAGGTGCTCAATCTCACCGCCATGCTGTATGAGCTCGATCCGGGAGCAGACCGCACGGTGCGCCTGGAAATCAAAATCGGGGGAAATTGGGAAGAGGTCGCCCGGGTTGAAGTCTGGGAACCGGAGTATATCGCCCCCTTTCAGATCGATCACTGGGATGATTCCAGGGACCATGAATACCGGGTCCGGCAGGGGGAGCATGCTTCCTACAGCGGGCTGATCCGGGCCAATCCCCAAGACAAGGATGAAATTGTCCTGGCTGCTTTTACCTGCAACGGCAACACTGACCGTGGGCCCAGGCTGGATGTGATCCGGAATATCGAAGCGATTGACCCTGATCTGCTGTTTTTCTCCGGGGATCAGGTATATGATCATCAAACCCATTTTCTGTCCTGGCATCTGTTTGGCAGACAGTTTGGCGAGATCACCCGCAATCGTCCCACCATTGTCATTCCGGATGATCATGATGTCGGCAATGCCAATCTGTGGGGAAACGGCGGGGAGATTGGATTCGGAGGGTATAAAGACCCCTCCTATGTGAATCAAGTTCAAAATGCCCAGACCAGCCACCTGCCCGATCCCTATGATCCCACGCCGATCAAACGGGGCATCGGCGTCTACTACACTTCCTTGAAATGGGGCGGAGTGGGCTTTGCCATCCTGGAAGACCGCAAATGGAAATCCCAGGTGGAGATCCTTGATCGGCCAGGGCTGGAATCAGCGGGGGTGGTTTTTTCCCGCAGAGATCATCTTGAAGAGCTGCCCGACCCCGATCTGCTGGATGCGCCCGGCGGCACCTTGCTGGGAGAACGGCAGCTGGCCTTCCTCCGCTGGTGGACGGCGGATTGGACTGAGCAGGAGATGAAAGCCGTCCTCCATCAGGCACCCTTGGCAGGAACAGCGCATCTGCACGGACCGAGCAGGATCAGATTGGCCGCAGATTTGGATGCCAACGGTTGGCCGCAGAGCGGCCGTGATCGAGCATTACAGGAGATCCGCAAGGGGTTTGCCCTGATGATTAATGGAGATACTCACCTCTCCACCCTGACCAGGATGGGAGTGGATGAATTTGGCGATGCTGGTTATTCCTTTTCTGTGCCGGCCATTGTCAGCATCTACCGCCGCTGGTGGAGCCCGGAGGAGCATGCTAACCCGCTCAACGTCGGGGATCTGGCCTATACCGGAGAGTACCTGGATGTGCTGGGGAACAAGCTCACCATGCTGGCCTATGCCAATCCCAATCCCAGCCGGGTTTCGTATAACCGCTGGCTGGCCCAGGGGGCGGGCTTTGGCATCATCCGCTTTGATAAGCCGCAGCGAACGATCACCATGGAGCTCTGGCCCCGCGGCTGCCGGATATCCTCCCCCGGCTGCCGGCAGTATCCCGGCTGGCCGGTAACCATTTCTCAGCAGGAGAACTACGGTCGGGAGGCAGCCGGCTATCTCCCTGCTGTGGAGGCGGATGTCATGGATCCGGTGGTGCAGGTCATTGACGAGGAGAGCGGGGAGATAATCTACACCCTGCGGATCAACGGCAGGAGCTTTAAACCCAAAGTCTTTCAGCCGGGCCGTTATACCATGATCGTCAGATCCGGAAAAAATCAGCAGATCTTCACCGGATTAACCCCCGAAACGGACCAGAAAAAAATTCTTCCGGTTTCCCTCCGTCTGCAGGGGGCTGAAGAATGAGGAAACGCACTTTTACCTGGCTGGCCATCCTGCTGATCTTTTTCATGCTCTTCCTGATCATCAAAGCGGCGATCGGCCAGGTGCCCCATTACACACAGGCCCCTCTGATTCTGACCACGCTGGCTTTGATCCTGCTCTTCGGGTTGTATTTAATCACCTCACGCTATCGGATCTGGATTGTCGGTCCCGATCAGGTGGTGTACATGGGGGTCGGGACGGCGGTTTATCTGGGGGTGAGCTACCTGTTTACGGGCCACCTCAGGCTCTCCTTTGGACAGATCACCCTGCAGCCGGCAGTGGGCATTCCGGTGCTGTTTGGATTTGCCTTTGGTCCCGGCGTGGGTTTTTTCACCGGAGCGGTGGGCAGTTTGCTGGCCGATTTTGCCATCGGCTGGGATATTTTCCCGGTCTGGAACATTGCCACCGGCATCACAGGGATGATTCCCGGATTTGTCTCTTTTTTGAAGGATGAAGAGATCCCGGAGCGCTATCTTTCTGCGCTGGTGGTCAGCCTGATCGCTGCCAGTGCGGCCGGGGTTTTTCTTTCTCCCACCGTCCCCGAGCCCTGGACAGGGGTGATCAAGGATTATTCCTTGTGGGGGTATGCCCTGCTGCTGGTCGGTGTGGTCATGTTTTCCAACAGCTATTTGATGGAACAGCTGGAATGGGAAGTGATCTCAATAAATCTCTGGGGGTCGCTGGGAATTATGCTCAGCACCCTGCTGAGCTCGCTGGGCGATATCTGGCTGAATGGTTTCAGCCTGAGCACCGCTCTGGTGGGGAAGTATGCGCCCTATACAGCAGTTCATATTCTCAATCTGGTGCTTTTCGCTCCGCTGCTGATGGCAGCCTATCACGCGGCAACCAGGCGTCTGGGCATCCAGACCCAAACCACATCTGATGCAGGAGGTGACCCGCAGGGGGACCCGGAACCGTAACGATTTCAACCGCTCCCGGGTTAATAAATTACAGCGATTTCAAACATCGGGGAAAACCCGCCGTGTGGCCAGAACAGGAGGTTGCCTTTGTCGGCGCAGTCAGAAGTCATTGTTCGTGACCTGTTTACGCAAGCGGAAATTCAAGTCAACGGACCCAACCCCTGGGACATTCAAATTCAAGATGATCGATTTTACAGCCGGGTGCTCCGGGAAGGGGAGCTCGGTCTGGGGGAATCCTATATGGATGGCTGGTGGGACTGTGAGGCTGTCGACCAGCTGATCACCCGCATCCTGCGAGCCCGCCTGGATGAACACATCAAACGGAACTGGAAACTCCTCCTCCATGCTCTGCGCAGCCGTCTGTTCAACCTGCAGAACCGCTCCCGGGCCTTTGAAGTGGGGGAGAAGCATTATGACCTGGGGAATGAACTTTATCGGGCCATGCTCGATAAGCGACTCAATTACACCTGTGCTTACTGGCGGGATGCTGAGACGCTGGATGAGGCCCAGGAAACCAAGCTGGACCTGGTCTGTCGGAAAATAGGCCTGGAGCCGGGCATGACCATCCTGGAGCTGGGCTGCGGTTGGGGCAGTTTTGCCAAATTCGCAGCCGAAGAGTACGGGGCGGAGGTGCTGGGAGTGACTGTTTCCAAAGAGCAGGTGGAGCTGGGGAACATGCTCTGCCAGGGACTGCCGGTGGAGCTGCGCCTGCAGGATTACCGCGATGTGGAAGGGCAGTACGACCGGGTGATCTCCATCGGGGTGATGGAACATGTCGGGGTGAAAAACTACCGCACCTACATGGAAGTGGTGGACCGCACTTTGAAACCGGGCGGGATCGGTTTCTTTCACACCATCGGCGATAATGTCAGCGCTTCCGGCACCAACGCCTGGACCAATAAATATATCTTCCCCAATGGGATGCTGCCCTCCATCGCCCAGCTGGCCAAAGCCATGGAGGGGCTTTTTGTGGTCGAGGACTGGCATAACTTTGGACCCGATTACGATCCCACCCTGATGGCCTGGCATGCCAATTTTGAGGAAGCCTGGCCGGCGCTCCGTTCCCGGTATGATCAGCGTTTCTACCGTATGTGGCGGTATTATTTGCTGAGCAGCGCCGGCGGCTTCCGATCCCGGAGCTCTCAGCTTTGGCAGGTGGTCTTCACCCGCATCGGGGATCCTCAGCCGGATTGCCGCAAGATATGAAGCATCATCAGGTAATCATCGTCGGCGGCGGCCCGGCGGGCGCAGCCTGCGCCCGGCAGCTGGTGCGGGGAGGGGCGGATGTGCTGGTGCTGGACAAAGAGTCCTTTCCGCGGCCGAAGCCCTGCGCCGGCTGGGTCACGCCCCAGCTGCTGGCGGCGCTGGACCTGCATCCGGAGGACTACCCCCACATGCTGAGCGAATACCCCGCGCTGCAGATTTACCTTCGGGGAGTGCCGCTCCGCCTGCCGGGCCGCCAGTACGCCGTCCGGCGGGAGGAATTTGATCACTGGCTGCTGAGGGCATCCGGCGCCCCGCTGGAAGTGCATCATGTCCGGAACATCCAGCGGGAGAAGGGACGATTCCTGATTGATGAGCGGTATACCGCCGAGTACCTCATTGGCGCTGGGGGGACGCACTGTCCGGTCTATCACCAGCTGTTCAAAGAGACGGATCCCAGGAGCGGAGTGCGAATCGCCGCCCTGGAAATAGAATTCAAAACGGACTGGCAGGAAGCCAGACCACAACTGTGGTTCTTTCACCGGGGCCTTCCCGGTTATGCCTGGTATCTCCCCAAGCAGGAGGGCTATCTGAACATCGGGCTCGGCGGCGGTGCTGCTGTGCTCCAAGAACGCGGCCGAACGATCCTTGATCACTGGAAATTATTCATCGGAATGCTAATCCGCAGCGGTCTGATCGCTGATCAGCTGCCGGAGCCGGATGGGCATGTCTATTTCCTGCGGGGAAGGGGGCAGCAGTACAGTGGAGAAAAGGTCTATTTGGTCGGTGATGCCGCCGGGCTGGCCACCCTGGATATGGGCGAGGGAATCCACCCGGCTGTGGTGAGCGGATCCCTGGCGGCTGCCGCCATCCTGCGGGAGGAACCGTACAGCCTGGAGAATATCCCCACCGTCTCCCTGCTTCCAGGCTGTCTGGATTGGCTGCTCCAGAATTGAGAAGAACCGCATAATCGGGCTGCTGGGAGATCGATTTAAAATCAATATTTTTTTGGTACACTTAACACAAGAAAGACTCCTGAATCTCATCATGAGGCTGGCGGAGACCGCAGCCTGGAGGCTGTCCATGGAGCTGGTGGGACAGCGTGAGGCAACCAGCAGAGCAGGGAGTCAGGAAACCCTGATTAGCAAAACCTGAGGTTGGACCTCAGAACCGAGAGCAATGCCCGACCAGACTGACCCGAAAGACCATCAACTCGAAAAAAAAGCATCTTCCAGGCCCACCCCTGATCGGGAGCAGAATCGGGGAAGACAGGAGCGGGTGGATACCGCCCGGGACCGTCGGGAAAACAAACAGCAGCTGAAACGCTGGATGAGGGATTTCAACCTCGAGGAAGATGATCATGATTGGGATGATGGGTGGGATGAATAGTCGATTCTCCCCAGTTAGCTAATATTTGCGATCTCCAAAACAATTCTCACGGCAGGAGAGCTCTGTTTGGGCTCCTCCTGTCAGCTTCTGAAGCTATTTCCCGGAGATTGGGTATAATTTCTGCTGTGTCAGCCTCGGATTCTCTCCAGATGATCTCTGGTGGCGCAGGTTCAGTCCCCCTGGCTGTTGATGGGCGCTTGGGATCAGGATCGGAAGCAGGGATAGAAAAGGCAGGGAAAATTGGACAAGGAGTACAGGGGATGAAAATCATTCACTTATCTGACCTGCACATCGGGAAAAGCAGCAATCATCAAAAATCCAGCCGGATCATTGACTGGATCCTGGAAAATCAGAAGGCGCACCGGGCTGAAGCCGTTGTGATCAGCGGAGATCTGGTCGATGATGGGGCTCTCTGGCAGTTTCAGAGGGCTCAAGAATTGCTGGATCGGCTGGAAGAAGCAGGATTGCCCGTGCTGGTGGTCCCGGGAAACCATGATTATGGGATCATGGGCATCGCTGAGAGCAGGGACAGCCAGGCCTGGTTCGCGGAGCTGATCGCTGGATTTGATACTTACCCCCATCTGCAGATCCTGGACGGAAAGGCGTTTGTGCTGCTGGACTCGATGGGACAGGAGATAGAAAATATCGAATTCTGGGGAGCGCAGGGCATGCTGGGCCGCAGGCAGCTTCAGGAATTGGACCGCATGCTGGACGAGCTCAAGGCCAATCCCGCGGTGCAGACTATCACAGTCGTCATGCACCACCATCCCTTCGATTTTGCCTACTTCCATGGGCTTCGTGATCATGCGGTTTTAAAAAGCATCATCACCCGTCCGGTGGATGAGGAACCCCGGGTGAATTGTTTCCTGTTTGGTCACAAACATATTGAGAAACGATTCAATGACCCGGACGAAAACAAGGAAAAACTATACGGCATTAATTTGATCTACTCGGCTGGATCTGCTGTGGAGAGGAATGAAGAGGGAAGTATGTCCATAGCAGTGATCGATTTAGATCACTTCACGATCGAGCACCATTACCTCAAGTGAAAGTTTTGTTGAGGAAAAAGGCAGGTGTGCATAACTGTGTTCAAATCACTGGATGAGTTTCAGGAAACCAGAGAAACTCTTCATCTCTTTAGTGAAGGATTGAGTGTAATTCCCAGGACCCACGCGGTTCCCCATCCCAAATGGCAGCACATCAGCCTGCGGGTAACATCGCGCGGTCTGCAAACGGGCAATATCCCGCTGCCTGAAGGGGGGTCCCTGGAAGGTATGATGGATCTCCGGGACCACACCATCCAGCTGGAAACCAGCTTCGGCGAGAGCCGCTCCCTGCAGATGTATGTCGGGATGTCGGCGGCAGAAATGGGGGAGGCTTTACTGGCTGCAGCAGCGGAATTCGGGCTGACCGGTGAGGTGGACCGCTCCCGGATTGAGTCTCTGGAAAAGCGCAGATATGATCCTATCCAGGCGGAAGTCTTTTTCCACAACCTGCTGGAGGTAGAGCGCATCTTCCAGACTCATCGGGGGGACCTTCCCGACTTTACCAGCCCGATCCAGTTTTGGACCCACGGGTTTGATCTTTCCCTGGAGTGGTACAGCAGCCAGCTGGTGGAATATCAGGAAAGCGGCAAGATCCGCATGCTGCCTGCCCAGATCAACCTGGGGTTTTACCCCGGTGGGCAGAGAGCGGAGCCCTATTTTTACTCCAATCCCTGGCCTTTTGAGGCAGAAACCCTGCTGGAGAAGGATTTACCCACCGGGGCCCGCTGGCATACCGACGGGTGGCAGGGATCGATGCTTCCCTTCCGGGAGCTGGTCGATCAGCCGGATGCGGAAGTCCGTCTGCTGGAATACGCCCGGGCAGTGTTTGAGATTGCCCGACCCACCCTGAGCGAATTCTGACATGAGCAGCAGATTTCCTATCCTTTCACAGACTGCAGATGGATATTTCTTTCGATTTCCATCAAGGGCCGCCAGATGAAAAACCCCGGCAGCTCACTGCAGCTCGGTGTCCAGGCCGGACTGCCGATCGCTCTTGGGTATCTGCCAATCGCCATCGCATTTGGCGCCCTGGCCGTCCAGGCAGATCTGACCTGGTGGGAAGCGACACTGATGTCACTGTTCGTCTTTGCAGGGGCCAGTCAGTTTGTGGGGATCAGTCTGCTGCTGGCCGGGGCCGGCGTGGTTCAGATTGTTACCACCACATTTTTCCTCAACCTTCGCCATCTGATCATGAGCCTGGCGGTTAACGATCTCTTCCGGGCCTTTCCTCAAGCCTGGAAGAATTTGCTTTCCTTTGGCATCACGGATGAAACGTTTGCGCTGCTCACACTGGGAGAAGAGTCTGCTGCTGAAGAGCGGCTTTCTGAAGCGTATGTTCTGGGTTTGATGGCCACCGCTTACTCGGGCTGGGTGGGGGGGACTGCTCTGGGCGGACTCGGTGCGGAGTTTGTACCGGAGAATATCACCACAGCCATGACGGTGGGTCTGTATGCCCTGTTCATCGGTCTGCTGGTGCCTCCGGCCCGGAAATCTCCGGCCTTCGCCGGGATAGCAATCACCAGCATGGTGCTCAATACCCTGTTCACTTCATTGCTGGACTCGGGCTGGGCGATCGTGCTTTCCATGGTGCTTGCTGCTGGCCTGGGGGTGCTGTGGCTCAAGGAGACGACCAGATGAAAATATTCTTCCTCATTGCGGGTATGGCTGTGGTCACTTACCTCCCCAGACTGCTGCCGGCAGTTTTCCTGGATCGCTACCAGTTCCCCGCGTGGTTTCAAAAATGGCTACAGGCCATTCCCTACGCAGCCCTGGGAGCCCTGATTTTCCCTGGGGTGCTGCTGGTCAAGGAGGATCAACCGCTGCTGGGGCTGGCCGGCGGGGTAGTGGCTTTCCTGCTCGCGCTGCTCAATCTGCATATCACCTTGGTGATGGCTGGGGCTGTGCTGACTGTCATCGTGTTAGGAGGCTGGCTGTGATGCTTGATTTTCTGGGGGTTGATGCTGAACCGCTCTCTGTGAGACATCCAGCTGGTTTTGTAAGCAGATGGAGACGCAGGAGATCCCCCTCAAGGAGCGGATTCATCCCGTCATCATGGCCTGCCGGTGGGTGGTTAAGATCACCCGGAAATTGGCTGACCTTATCAACTAAGCAGTCCAGAAAGTGAAAAGGTGGAAGGTGTCCTGATGACCGGAGAAACAAATCTCCCGCATCTTTTGAAGTCCATGCAGCCGGTGCTGGATCCGAAACACTGGGTGTTTGTCAGCCTGCCCTGGGAGCAGGCATCCTCCTCCCTGGAGGATGCCGCAGGGTGGGTCCGGGAGGAGGAGGGAGTTACGCTGATCCTTGCTCAGCAGGCTGCAGATCGGGCGGGACTTTCTTATCAAAATCTTTTCCAGAGGATCACCCTTCAGGTCCATTCAAGTCTGGTGGCCGTTGGATTATTAGCGGAGATCACCCGGGCGTTGGCTGAGGCGGACATTGCCAGCAATGTCATCTCGGGATATTATCACGACCACCTGTATGTCCCGGCGGGAAAAGGGGCGGAGGCGCTGGGAATCCTGCAGGAGCTGAGCAGCAGGTTCTGACAGCAAGAATCCTCGCTGGTGGATTGATCTGCTGCTCAACACGAGGAGTTGGATATCAGCAACCCCTTTCCTGGTCGTTTGTTAACAATAATGCAGGAAGTCATCTTATTGAGGGGACAGCGTGTGGAGCAGTCAGTCCGGCGACTGACCCGAAGGAAGGAGTTATGAGAACACTGCGTTGGATCTGGAGAACAGCCGTGCTGGTCGGCCTGGTAGTGTTGGGCGTTTTGCTGGTCACAACGGTTCAAGATGCTGTTAACCAGCAGCTGCAGCCAGTTCAGGAGATGACCAGCAATCTCTCTACCCAGGCTGCCCGGGTGCTGAATCCCACCCCGACCATCCTGCCCGATCCAGTGACGATCATTCGGGAAGTACGCACGTTAGCCCGGCTGGAAACCATTAAATTCAGTCTGGAGAAGATCATCACCGCCGAGATCGGCCAGGGAGCGTTTGATTGGCTGCTGGGAGACCGGTTGATCTTCGTCGCCCACGGCGAAGTGATCGCCGGCGTGGATCTGAACAAGCTGCAAGCTGAGGACCTGGAAGTGAAGAACGGTGTCCTCTATGTGCGGCTGCCTGAGGCAGAGATCTTCGTTACTTCTCTGGACAATCAACAATCTTATGTCTATGATCGCGAGAAAGGACTGCTGAACAAGGGGGAGGTGGATCTGGAAACAAAAGCCCGTCAGACAGCCGAGCGAGAGATTGAGGAAAGCGCTCTGGAAGACGGCATCCTGGAGCTGGCTGCGCAGAATGCGGAGAGCTACCTGGATCGCTTGTTCCGGAATCTGGGGTTTCCCGAAGTTATCTTCCGGAATTAATATTCCTGCAGCCATTCAAGAATCGCATCCGGCGCAGTCAGCTGGAGGTGTTTTTATGCGGATATTTTTCCTGATTCCCCCGAACTTGGTCTCTCAAGATATCCAGAAGCAGACCAGCTGGAATATGGCAGCTGGTGGGCAGCGGGGGAGGAAATACTTATCGAAGTTTCCAAGCCTCTCCTCGTGTCTGCTGCCCTGGCATCAAGCAGCCCGCAGGCCGGGAGGGGGGTGGCCCTTGGCTCCCGACCATACAGGGATAATTGACTGAGATGGAAGAGCGTTCTGAAACAACCCGCAGTACCATGCTCTATTTTTCTGCCTTCCTTTTTTTGGGGATGGCGGCAGCGGTGCTTGGACCCTCTCTGCTCCAGCTCCGGGAGCAAACCGGCTCTTCCCTGGAAATGATCAGCATTATCTTTCCCACCAGGGCAGGGGCATATTTGCTGGGCTCCTGGCTGGCAGGACGGCTCTATGACCGCTTCTCCGGTCACAGGCTGCTGGGATATGGTCTGCTGGGAATGGGGATCACCCTGGGTTTGGTCCCCCAGCTTTCCTCCCTGCCAATCCTTCTTCCCATTCTGCTGTTGATGGGGTTGAGCATGGGAGTGGTGGATGTCGGCTGCAACACCCTGATGCTCGCTCTCCGCGGCAGAAATGTCAGCACCTATATGAACGGCCTGCATTTCTTTTACGGCCTGGGATCTTTTGCGGCCCCGCTGGTGCTCGCGGAATCCATCGGACGCCGGGGAGGGATTGACTGGGGCTACCGGCTGCTCGGTCTGGTTTCCCTGCTGGTCCTGCTGCAGATCTGGAGACTGCCCTCATCCAATCTCAGCAGCCAGGACAGGGATCCGGGACTAGCGGCTCGGTCTGCTGAGGGATCTGCGGGGAGGGGGCTGCTGATCCTGATCGTGCTGTTCTTCTTTTTTTATGTGGGAGTGGAGGTTGGCTTTGGAAACTGGATTTCCACCTTTTCTCAGCAGGTCAGGCTGGCGGATGAGCGCACCGGAGCCCTGCTGACTTCGGCATTCTGGGGGGCTTTTACCGCCGGGAGACTGCTCTCCATTCCACTGGCCTCCCGGCTGTCGGACAGGAGGATGCTCCGGGGAGATCTCTGGGGGGGGATATTAGGTCTGGGGCTGATTACCCTGCTGCCAGGAGAAAGCTGGGCTGTGTGGTCAGGGACTGTGCTGCTCGGGTTTTCTCTGGCATCTGTCTTTCCCACTATGCTCTCTTTGGCTGACAAGATTCTGGTGCTGAGCGGAAAAACCACCAGCTGGTTTTTTGTCAGCGGTGGGTTAGGCGCGGTTTTTTTCCCCTGGATGATCGGATTATTTGTGGGACGGGCAGGAGCGATGTTGATTGTCCATGTGCTTCTCTCCCTGCTGGCCGCTTCCGGAGTGCTTTTTTCCGGCATCATCTGGCTGGGGAAGAAGAAGATGCTAATAGAAAATTCAGCGGATTAGCCATCCCGTGATTGAGCTGGAATTCCCGTTTTATCCCGTTGTGATATACAGTCCGGCGTCATTGAGCACATATATCAAGGCGTCCGGTTGTTGGCGGGCAAATTCTTCCAGGTAGGCCTTGAGGCTTTCCCGGGGGGATGATTTTTTCGGCAGAGGCTCCAGCCGGTAGACCTTACGCAAAACTTCCGGATCCATTTCACTGAGGATCTTGATTTTTCCTTCTCCCAGCGACTTTAAGATCCGCAGAGTATCTATGGGTTTTTGATTGCCGATCCGGAAGGTTTCCACACTGCATTTGTTGTTGATCACCCAGGCCATGGCCCGCTCCAGATCCATGGTCTGCACAGCTTCCATGGTCTCCTGGTAGCCCGGAGAGCCAACCCCATCCTGGCAGGGAGCCAGCAGCAGGATCTCACCGCCGGGTTTTTTGGCTGCATTCCAGGCAGCATGGATCCCCTTTCCTGCCTGATAAAGGTTGATGCCCAGGTTTCCCACAGTGACAATCACCAGATCCCCTGGTTGGTCGAGGTGGATGACCCGCCGGGCAGCGAGTTTCTCCTGGGCGACCTGGTGAAGGGAAAGGATATCTCCGGCGTTCAGATAGGTGATGTCTCCCTGATCGAGGATGGCATCCACACAGAAAACGGGGACATGGTCTTGAACAGCGGCAGCCATCTCTTTCATGTCGGAGATCACTGGATTTCCCGCAGTATTACCCAGTCTGCAGGTGGAAATAAATCCGGTTTCTTGATCAAACATCTTGGGATGGTTGGTGTTGGTAGTTTTCCGGCCGGCGATGCCTGGAAAGAGCTGTTTCACCGTTCCTGCCACACCGGCAAAATAATGGTACTCGGAGTCTGTCACCGGAATAATCAGGCAGGCGTTAAAGGCATGCTTGTTGATGGTGATCGGGGTACCCCGCTGCGATATACCCAGGACAGCCAGGTGATCCCGGTCATTATGAATGAGGATCTGCTCCCGGAATTCCTCGAACAGGCCAGTTCCCAGAATACTACCCCGGATTTCCTCTTCCGTAGGAGGGCGGTGGGTTCCGCTGGCCACCAGGATGCGCAGGTCTTCTTTCTTAACCCCGCATTGTTCCATTAGATAGTTCAGAATCAAGGGATGGAGGATTTTCGTGTGGCGGTTGGGCCGGGTATGGTCGTCGGTCAGCACGAAAACCTGTTTTCCTGATCCGGGATAATGCCGCTGGATGATCTCTTTCAGCGGGGGGCTTTTCAGGGGGGATTCCAGACGCTTGATAAGGTCCTCGGGCAGGGAGTCGATTTCACTGCTGACCTTCGGGGACTCAATAACTTGAAAATTCCCCCGATCGTCAGGGAGAAAATCAGTGAGGGTTTCTGCGCCGTATTGGGTGGTGATTTCTTTTCCCTTCATGATCGTTCCTTTTTCAACAGATGCTGGCTGGTTTCCCTGATCTGATCGCAGGATCGGAAAAAACCCCGGATTCTCTGTAAGGGATCCCTCTCCTCATAAATCCGGGTGGTGGAAGGCCAGGTTTTCAGCAGCATTAAATTCCTCCGGTGTATTGACATTCATAAATGTCCAGGGAGATCCGGTCATCCGGCGGGTTTCCTGTGGATCCAGCACCTGGATGTCCGCAGCGTCATGCCAGGAGGTCATTTTCCAGCGGTCATGATCAATGGCCGCTTTGACCAGCGGAAGACAGCTGTGGCAGCGATAGACAGCATGGTAAGGTTCCAGGCCCTCTTTTGTGCTGGGGAGTACGGCATCCACGGGGTTCTGCTGGATGATTTCCAGCATTTCTTCCACCAGCTTCGGACTGGCGAAGGGCAGATCGGCGGCGATCACAGCAGCAATAGGCTGGTTGGCGATCTGAAGTGCGGTGTACAAACCGCCCAGCGCACCCCGTCCGGGGAGGATGTCCTGGTACAGCGGGAGGTCCAAAAATTGGTATCCGCTGATCTGATTGGTAATGACCAGAGTTTCCTCACCCAGGGTTTTAAAGCGATCCCGAATTCTTGCAATCAGGGGGGTCCCCAGGAACGGCCGCAGGGCTTTGTCCTCTCCCATGCGGGTGGACGCTCCTCCCGCCTGTAAGATGATGGATACCATAAGGAGGATTATAATAAAGAATGAGAGAGAGAGGATGAGACTGCGCTGAATTCTTCCGGTCGGAAAGGAACAAGGATGAGATTGGTAAAAAGGCTCGAAAAGCTGACCAGGCAGGGGGACCTTTTCGAGCCGCTGGAAAACAGCAAGGTCCGCTGCACTGCCTGCGCCCACCGCTGCCGGATCGCTGAGGGCGGCCGGGGGATCTGTCAGGTGAGGTTTAATGAGCACGGCTCCCTGCGTGTGCCGGCTGGATATGTTTCCTCCCTGCAGGTGGATCCGATCGAAAAGAAACCTCTTTATCACTTTCTGGCGGGATCGGACGCTCTTACATTTGGCATGCTGGGGTGCAATTTCCACTGCAGCTTCTGTCAGAACTGGCTGACTTCCCAGGCGCTTCAAGTGGAGGCCGGGGAGCGGCTGGTGGATTCCCTGCGGCCGATGACCAGCGATCAGATCATCAGCTGCGGTGTGAATTATGGAGCTGATGTGGTGGCCTCTTCCTATAATGAACCGCTGATCACCTCGGAATGGGCCCGGGAGATTTTTGAAAAAGGGCTTCAAGAGGGACTGCAGCCTGTCTATGTCTCCAACGGGTATGCTACTCCCCAGGTATTGGACTACCTGCAGCCTGTTTTAAAAGGGTTCAAAGTGGATTTGAAAACCATGCAGGAAGGCCATTACCGGGGACTGGGGGGACAGCTCCAGCCAGTGCTGGACAGCATTTCCTATGCCCATCAGCTGGGGTTGTGGGTCGAGGTGGTCACCCTGGTGATCCCGGAATTCAATGACTCCGACCAGGAGCTGACCGAGATGGCCCGCTTTATCCAGGGGGTTTCCCCGCATATTCCCTGGCATGTGACTGCATTCCGTCCTGCCTATCAAATGACCGATCGGTCCAGCACTTCTTCCCGGCGGCTGCTGCGGGCGGCGGAGATCGGGCGCAGGGAGGGCCTGCACTATGTATACGCCGGGAACCTGCCCGGATCGATGGGAGCGTACGAACATACCCACTGCCACAGCTGTGGGACCCGCCTGATTGAGAGGACCGGATTCATGGTCCGCAGCTACCGGATTACCGGAGAGGGGACCTGCCCGGAATGTGGCACCCCGATTCCCGGCGTCTGGTCTGATCTTCCCGGGTCCACCCGGCTGACAGGGCGCGGTTATCCGCGGATGATTTGAAGCCTGTGAACATAGCGATTAGTTCCCCCAAATCGATATTTATAATTTTCATCGCCGCGCATGAAATCAAATGAATCCCGGCCGTCCTCAATCGCCTGCCTGATCAAATAGCTTAACAGCACCCATCCGGGGGAGATGTTTTCAAACATGGGATTCAAGCCGGAATTATAGACATAGACCCGGTTCTGGAAGTCAAAGTTCAAATACCCGGCAGCTTTAACATCCCCCACGGTTAAGAAAGCCAGCTGGATCCAGCCCGCCTGGAAGGCTTCCTGGACGGTGGTTTTCATCTGAGTGACCATTGAGTTCGTCAGAAAATGGGCCTTTTCCTGGTTGTAAGCCATCAGCTCCATGAACTGCTGGATTTCCCCTTCCAGATCGGCTTTCCGGCTGACAACATACCAGTCCAGCGGCAGAAAATAGGACTCCGCCCGCCGCAGCTTGCGCTCGATTTCGTGCCGGTAGCGGCTTTCCAGGGAGTCTAGGTAAGCCTCCCAGGATCCGGGCAGCTCCAGGCAGGGAGCGGGTTGAAGTTTTTCCTCTTTCACCTCCCAGGAATGCCTGCCAGCAGCTTCTTTGAGCGCCGGGATGGTCGGAGAGGTTTCCTGCAGGTTAAAAAGGTCCAGCTTTTCCCAATCCGGGTTTTGCGCTCCGGCCAGATGGTCAACCACCGCGGCACTGAAAGCGTCCAGGTGTTCGGGGGGAGCGATAAAGTCCAGATAATCTGATATTTCATAACTGCCGATCAGCAATAAGCGGTTTTGATGCTGGAAAAGGGGGGCGATTCCCATCAGCGTTTCATCGGTGGCACGCTGAAGAAGAACATACAGCTCTCCAGATGGCCATTCGCCTCCGCCCAGAGTGCTCCACCAGCTGCTGAGATACTCGTGGCGGAGGAATGGCACATGACTTGCACTTTTCTTCAACAGCTGGTTCCATTCCTGGCCGAGTTTATTGAATTCTGATCTGGTACGCAGCACCGTTAAGCTCATAGTCTCCCTGTTCTGTGCGTGGATACGAACCTCATTTTACCAGTATAATAGGAGGGAACAGCAACCCGTACGGGATGATTCATATGGCGAAACAATTTGGTCTAAACATCCTGCCTGTCAAGAAACAGAACCAGCTTACCATTCCGGATCTGCCCGGGCTGCATATCGCTGCGCCGCCCAGAAGGGTCTCCCGGAGGCGATCCCAGGAAAGAGTGATATTTTATCTCACCCTGACCGGCAACGCCCCCCTTTCCGAGAAAGCCAACCGGCAGCTGCTGGAAAAGCTGTCGGAGATCTATTATCAAAGCGATGGATCGACCACTTCCGCCATGCGCACCGTCGCGGATGTGCTCAATAAGTACCTCCTGGACAGAAATATGCGGGCCGCTCCCCGGGGACTTCGCGGTGTGGGGATGCTGATTATGCTGGTTCAGCGGGATGACAGACTGCTGTTCGCCCAGTGCGGACCCTCCTATATCTTCCTGATCAGTCCGGATCAGGTGGAGGGGCTTCATGATCCGGAGCTTTCCGGCTCAGGGCTGGGAGTGAGCAAGCTTTATAAAATCCGTTATCACCAACAGCAGATCTCATCTGCGCAGCAGATGATCTTGCTCTGCCCCGAGCCGCCGGGTGCCTGGACGCATGGGGCGCTGAAAAATTTGCCCCGGATGCAGTTGAATGCTGTCTACCAGCGGCTGCTTCATCGGGTGGAAGAGGATGTGGAAGCTGCCCTCGTACTGCCCACCAGGAAAACTCATCAGATCCGGCTGCTGCGGCCTTCCCAGCTTGCAGAGGAGGGGATGACGGAAATCCTTCCTGAACCGGTTCCGGAAGCGCCCCAGGAGGATACCCTGCTGGACGCTTTTAAACAGCGGGTCTTTCCTGGGCCTGCTGAGCAGGAGCCGCCCGACCGGCAATCCCCGGCAGCCGGCCCTGAACAGAGGGCTGAACCAGGCTCCGCTACCCCGCCGTCCCGCCACCGGCCGCCTTCCCCATCCCCCCTGGAAGATTTGCCGGGGGACCACCCCGTTGGTAAGCAGGAGGATCGAGAACCGGAGATTGTTCAGCAGGTCAGGGATTTTTCTCGTCCGGATATTGCTCCCCCGCCTTCCCCTTCCCGGAGCGCTCGGGTCTACGAAATCTGGGAAAAAATCCGCCGTCACCGCATCTGGTCTGTGCTCAGGGAAGCAGCCTCAGCGGTGGGGAATGGACTCAGGGGGATTGGCAGAAACCTGCGGGCACTGCTGGCGCGGGTCCTTCCGGACGAACAGCTGCTGGATTTGCCCGGTTGGGTGATGGCTCTGATTGCTATTCTGGTGCCTTTGATCATGGTCGCCTTCGGGAGCTATTTTTACATCAAGCGCGGTCGTGATAAGCTCTTTGAGTCCCATATGAACACAGCGGAGACCCTGCTTGCCGAGGCAAACCGGCTCGAGGATCCGAGGATGTATTACCAGACCATTGCTGCTGCCGTGGAAGAGCTTCAAGCAGCCCGCGTCTACCGACCCTCAGAAGAGGTGGAGGCCCTCTATCAGACCACCCGCGAGGAACTGGATGCGCTGGACCGCATCTCTCGGCTGGAGTTTCAGCCGCTGTTCAGCAGGGGGCTGGGCCCGGATGTGACTATATCAGAAATTGTTGTCACAGCCTGGAATGACCTCTATATGCTCAACGGTGACACCGGTACGGTGATCTGGGCTCAATCCAATCCTGATGGGTACGAGATCAAAGGGGAATTCAGCTGTGGGCCGATTGAAGGTCATGTCTCGGTGGGACCGCTGGTGGATATTGTGGCCCTGCCCGCATCAACCGAGGATCAGGCGACCCTCCTGGGGATCGACCAAAACCATAAAATGATCTTCTGTTATGATGATCCGGACGAAACGCCGGTGATTTTTGAGGACACCTCCTACACTCTGGGAAGGGGACCGGTTAAGGCGATTGCGATATCAACCAGCGCCCCTCATAACCTCTATATTCTTGATCCCGAGAAAAGGGCCATCTGGATCGAATATGAAAGCCAGAATTATCATGAAGGGGCCGAATACTTTGGCGCTGTGGATGCACCCGAGATGGATGATGCCATTGATCTGGCCACCAACGGGAGCGAACTGTATATCCTCCATCAAGAAGGCTATACCACGAAATGCATCACTGAAAAAGCGGTAGCGGATCCTCAATGCACGACGCCTTTCGAATACGCAGACACGCGCGAGGGGCGGGACTCCGGGCCTTTCCTGGACGGGGCATCGTTTGATGCTTTCACGATTAAAAGTTCTCCCGGGCAGGCGGTCTATATGCTGGACAGTGAGGAGCTTGCGGTGTATCGGTTCAGCACCCAGCTGGCATTTCAGGAGCAGTTCCGGCCTGAGCAAGGATTCTTCAACCAGCCGGCCACTGCCTTTGCTGTAACGATGAGCGACCGGCTCTTCCTGGCCGTCGATGACCAGGTGTATACAGCCCAGCTTCTCCCTTAATTAATCCCAGGTATTTTTCCAGGATATTTTGCTGCGCAGGTGGGGCTATTCTTCTTCCAGATCCGAGGAGAACAGGGCCTCGCCGGGCACTGTCAGCAGGATGATGGTGATATTATCGTGTCCCCCCCGCTCATTCGCAAGATCGACCAGGCTTTGCAGCATGCTCTGGGTATCTGGCATGGATTCTACCGCATTGAGGATTTCATCGTCCGTTACCAGGTCAGAGAGGCCATCGGAGCACAGCAGAAGTTTATCCTGCGGGATTAAGGGCAGCCCCTGATTGGCCTTGGCCTGTTCCACGGTTTCCTGGCTGTCCAGGTACAATCTCAAATCCGGTTGAATGGGGTCCGAAGATCCCAGATAACTGCGGATGAGATGCCTGCGGGGATGACTGCGGGCTTCATCCGGCGTGATGACGCCGTTTTCAATCGCTTCCTGGACCCAGGTGTGGTCAATGTTCAGCTGCTGGATGGCTCGATCCCGGATCAGATAGATCCTGGAATCCCCCAGCGTGGCGACATAGAGGGAATAATCGATGATCAGGGCAACAACAATTGTTGACCCCATCCCCTGCTGTTTATCATCGCTGTCTGCTTGAGTGGTGATGCTGTGATTGGCTTCCAGCAGAGCGCTTTTCAACGCCCAGATGGGATCACTGAGGTCATTGTCGAGAAACGCTGAAAACACGGATTCGATTGCCAGGGCAGAGGCGATTTCACCCGCTTGATGGCCGCCCACCCCATCGGCGACAACAGCTAGCATCACCGGTGTAGGATCCTGCTCACTGATTTCGTAGGTCTCGAGGCGGTAAGCGTCCTCATTTCTTCTGCCTCGTTTGCCAGGATCGGTAATCGCCCTGGTTTTCAGATACTTGATGTTGCTCGGAATCACGATCATTTCTCCTTAGTCTTCAAGGAGGCCATCCGCCGGCCTCAATCCGCTTGCTGGAATCGAAAGCCGGCCTGACCAAAGTGTATGATATCACCATTCTTGAGCAGCAGCAGCTGTTCCCCCTCCAGCTGGGAATAATTTACCCATGTTCCAGCGTCTGTTCCCTGATCGGCAATTCGATAGCTTTGCTGCTGATCATCCCAATCCAGCAGGGCGTGCTGAGGGGAAACGGAGGGATGAGAAACGGCCAGGTCGACGGCAGATTTTTGACTGCCGATCATCAACCGATCCTGCGGGAGGGAATAAGGCTGAGGGTGAAATGCCCTGGCTGCTTCATTGACGGCAATCAGCCGGAAGGGACTGCGTTGAAGGGATGGCTGAGAATTGCCAGAAGGCGGCCTGCTCATAACGGGGAGGGGCTTCCCATTTCCCTGGCGAAAGGCGGCTTGACGCGGTGAACTCTTCTGGCCGGGGCGTGATTTGCTGAAGAAGGCATTGTTTCCGGGAAATCCTCGCGGCTGAATAATCCCCCGCAGGATCATGACCAGGAAACCTAACCCCAAAGCCAGGATCACCGCCAGTCCGAAAAAACCGAGCCGATTTTCGTTGAATATTGTTGTCAGGCTGGGCTCTGGCGTGTCTAGCAGCACTTCTATGGGCGTTCGCAGGCTGCTGTGACGCAGCCCCAGCTCATCCACCACCTCCACGGTAAGATAATAAATACCGGGAGAGCGGATTTGACTGATATCCCAGACGAATTGGTCATAGGGAGCGGATGTGTTTTGATCAACGACTTCGCCATTAACGCGCAGGGTGGTTTCGGTCAGCTCCCGGGGTAGATCATCCGGGAATTCCAGATACGCTTCCAGCCTCACTTCCTGAGGCTGATACTCCACGAGGGGCAGGTCCGGATTCCCGGGCTGGGGATTCTCACGAACAATCAGCTGGGGAGGATTCAGCAGCGCTGCATTGGGGGGATCAACCTGCAGGGAAAATTCCCGGCTTGCGGTCAGCAGGGTGGATTCCTGTTCAATGGTAATTTCCACTTGGTGGGTTCCGCTGGTGGTGATCTGGGATTGGTAGCTGAGCAGGTAGGTGTTTCGATAGCGGTCCAGCAGATCGGCCAGATCCGGAAGGCTTTCATAGGGCTGCGGGGGCTCAGGGGTGGCTTCCTGATCGTTGTCCGTTTGTTCTTGCTCTTCAGCAGCCATTATGCCGGCATAGGGAAAAAAATCTCCGCCGGTTTGGGAAGCCATCTCCTGCAGCTTTTCCGCTCCCACAGAACCGAAAAACGCCGGGGAGGAAATCTGGATGGGATAAATCCGGACCCCGCTCTCCACTGCCTGGGAGATCAGG
Organism: uncultured Anaerolineales bacterium; assembly: GCA_964603385.1. Taxonomy (GTDB): domain Bacteria; phylum Chloroflexota; class Anaerolineae; order Anaerolineales; family UBA11858; genus B10-G9. The sequence goes on from CAZRUS010000004.1 coordinate 67,719, forward strand.
CTTTCCAGCCCTCCAATTTCCTGTGGGGTAGGGGGAGGGCTGAAGAAGAGCACAATTCTTTTCCCACCCGGGCTTTTCAGCGGGTCTGCAGCCAGCTGAACAGCGTCGGAAAGCACGCTGAAATCCGCTGCGGTCTCCCGCGGCTGGGGATTGTATCCTTCCAGTGCGGAGATCAGGTCGGAGGGAGAAGCGCGGTGGGTTACTTCCAGGCCGTCGTTGGAGATCAGGCTGAGGTCGTCGGGTGCAGATCCTTCTGAAGCAGATAACCAGCTGATCAAGGCCTCTTTGATGTAGTGCAGCCGGGAGTTTCCCAGCACATCCTGGATCCCCAGCGGGGGAGAGGAATTGACAGCAATCACCAGCTGAATACCGGGGGAAATCTCCTGAAATTCCTCTGGTTCAAGTTCCGTTCCATTTTCTTTGAGTTCGATTTTTCCCTCACTGAGCCCGGTGAGGGGATCTCCATTCTGACCATAGGCGTCCAGATAGAGGGTGATGCGGGGGAACTGTTCGGTATTCGGTGGAGAGATCTCCAGAGCAGGGCTGTTCTGAGCGCTGACAGAAAGGACAGGGGCCAGGATCAAACCCAAAGCCAGCCATATCCTCCAGCGACCATGGTGTCGGTTGGTAGTTATCATTTTTGTTTGTTTTTGCATTGTACCGTACCTTATTTACCAGAGTGCTTACTTTTTTATTAGGCGGTGCAAGCAAAAATCTCTAAATCTAGATTAAAACTTCATTTGGTCTGCATGTGTTAGAATTTGGGTGGTCAAAGGGCATTTTCAAGGAAGGAGACATATCAGCATTGGTCAACCGGGTATGACAGAGCTCATTTTAGCATCTCGATCCCCCCGACGGCAGCAGCTGCTGGGAATTCTCCAGGAGACCTTCCTGGTCAGGGCAGCCGATGTGGATGAAGCTGAGCAGCCGGGGGAGGCGCCCTCCGGGTATGTTATTCGTGTAGCCAAAGCCAAAGCGCGAGCGGCGGCCGAGTCCCTCGCGGGAGGGAAAGATGCCAATGCGGCTGTGCTGGCTGCCGATACCACTGTGGTTGCTGACGGGCAGCTGGTGGGAAAACCACAGCATGAGCAGGAAGCCAAAGAGATCCTCCAGCGGCTGGCGGGAAATACCCATCAGGTGCTGACCGGTTTGATTGTTTATCTGCCCGGGACCGGGGACATGCACAGCCAGCTGGCTGTCAGTGAAGTGAGCATGCGCGAGCTTTCTGAGGAAGAAATGGACCGATATGTGGCCAGCGGTGATCCGCTGGATAAAGCTGGAGCCTACGCGATCCAGAACCGGCGCTTTCAGCTGGTGCCGGATTTTGCAGATTGCTTTGCGAATGTTATGGGCCTGCCGCTTTGTCACCTCAAGCTGACCTTGGATAAAATCGGGTTTCCCACGCCCAGACATCTTCCGCTGCGCTGTCAGGAGGTGCTGGATTATCTCTGTCCGGTTTATCAAGATATATTGGAAAAGACCCCTGAGCACTAACAAGCAACCCTGTCCATGGAAATTAATCGAATGAAAAGAATCCTGATCCCCCTGTTTGTCCTGGTCATCTTATTGACCGGCTGTAATCAATCCACTCCCGGGACGCCGGTCACCGGCGTGGTGACCCCTTCTGCTTCCCTGCCCACGCCCGGCATCCAGACCACCAAAACCCCCGATCAGGAGGCAGTGGTGGTCAGTTTTCTGGAGCACTGGCAGGAGAATGACTTCAGCGGCATGTACCCCTTGCTCAGTTCGGAAAGCCAGAGCCAGATTGGGGAAGAGGAGTTTTCCAATCTTTACTGGGGGATTGCTGTTGAGCTGGCTCTGGAAAGCCTGGAATATGCTGTCCTATCCTCCTATACGGATCCCGGTCAGGCCCAGGTGGCGGTCAGCTTGAATTACAATTCAAGGATCATTGATGAGCTTAAACGGGATGTCATCTTTCCGCTCGCTTTGGAGGATGGCGAATGGCGGATCAACTGGTCTAAGAAACTGATCTTTCCTGAACTGGAGGGGGAGAATGTGCTCAAACTCAACCGGGTGGTGCCCACCCGGGGCAACATCTACGATCAGGAGGGCAGTGTCATCGTCGCCTATGCAGAGGCCATCTCGCTGGGTTTGACCCCTTCCCAGATCCGATCCAAGAAGGAATCCGAGCTGCTGGAGCAGCTCTCCCGGGTGCTGGATAGACCGGCCGGGAACATTGCTGCTGATTATGCCGACTTTCCCCCCAACGTGGATTGGTATTTACCGCTGGGTGCGGTTAATCTGGATGAGGTGGAAGATCGGCTGGGGATTTTGCAGTCCTATACCAACAGCGGCCTGCTTATCCATCAGTTTGAAGGGCGGTATTATTTCGATAGTGGGGTTTCTCCCCAGGCCATCGGGTACGTGCGCTGGATTCAGGAAGCCGAGGAGGACCAGTACCGCCTGCAGGGGTATGCTCGTGATGAGAAAGTTGGCGGCCAGGGGATTGAACGCTGGGGTGAACCGTATCTGTCCGGGAAACGGGGGGGGACTCTTTACGTTGAGGATGCGGAAGGGAACACGGTGGCCCAGCTGGCCAGCTCACCTGCCGGCCCGGCCCAGGAGATCTACACTACCTTTGAGCGGGATTTCCAGGTGGACGTTCAGCAGGCCCTCTATGGATTTAATGGAGCCATTGTCGTGCTGGAAATTGATACCGGTCGGGTGCTGGCCATGGCTTCAAACCCCAGCTATGATCCCAACGTGTTCAACTCCAGCTATTACAATTCCAACATCCTGCTGCAGGAATATTATCAGATGGACCAGAAATCTCCTTTCCTGAACCGGGCTACTCAGGGGCTGTATCCGCTGGGATCGGTTTTTAAGATCATTACCATGGCAGCAGCCTTGGAAAGCGGGGAATTCCAGGCCAGCGATACCTATGACTGCGAGTATCTATTTGAGGAATTGGATGGGGTCACCCTGAAAGACTGGACCTATGATAAATATCTGGAAGGGGAGGAAACCCCTCCCTCCGGAACCCTCACCCTTCCGGAAGGCTTGATCCGCTCCTGCAACCCCTGGTTCTACCACATTGGGCTGGAGCTCTACCGAAATGGTTTTACCGATGCCATCGCGGAGATGGCCGAGGGATTTGGGTTGGGCAGCCCGACCGGCATTGAAGGCGTCGAGGAAGAAGCCGGCCTTATTCCGGTGCCGAGGTCAGAAGTGGACGCCACCAACCTGTCTATTGGTCAGGGACAGACCCAGGTGACGCCGCTGCAGGCAGCTCAATTCATCGCCGCCCTGGGCAACGGCGGGACCCTATACCGTCCGCAGATTATCGAAAGCATCCGCACCGCTGGAGGGGAGGAAATATTCACTTTTGAACCAGACCCGGTGGGAGAGCTGCCGATCAGCGAAGAAACCATGCAGATCATCCGCAGCGGTATGGTCGGTGTGGTCTCCAGCAGAAGCCCTCAAGGGACGGCAGAACATCGCTTCCGCGGTCTGGCAATTCCCGTAGCCGGGAAAACCGGCACGGCGGAATCGGGCTCGGGGGAATCTCACGCCTGGTTTGCCGGCTATACATTCAATCAGAACCCTGACAAACCGGACATTGCTGTGGTGGTAATCGCGGAAAACGCCGGAGAGGGATCTGAAGTGGGAGCGCCCATTTTCCGGCGGGTGGTGGAGCTGTATTTCAACCAGGTGCTGCGCTACTATCCCTGGGAATCCGAGCTCGGCGTCTGGGCTACACCTGAGCCGGAGGAAAATGGCAACTAACCGAGGAGCGGACATTCCAGCATGAGGGATGATTTATTTAGAGGAAGAGTACTCCGGGCACAGTCAGGCTTTTTCACTGTCAAGACAGAGCAGGCTGGCATCCTGGTATGCCAGATCCGGGGACGCTTGAAGCAAGGACCTAAACTGGGAGACATCATCGCCATCGGGGATTGGGTCAAGGTCTCCCGCCAGGGGGAAGAGGCAGGGATGATCGAAGAGGTAGAGCCCAGGAAGACCATGCTGTACCGCATGGCACCCACACCCCGGGGCGAATATCAGCAAATCATTATCGCCAATGCCGACCAGGCTGTTTTTGTCTACGCGGCTGCCCAGCCGGCCCCTCGACTGCGGATGCTGGACCGCTTTCTGGTCATTGCCGAGAAGGAAGATATCAAATCGATCATTGTCGTCAATAAAGTGGACCTGACCACCAAGGAAAAAGCCCGGACGTTCTTTGACCGCTACCAGAAAATCGGTTATCCCGTGCTGTACACCTCGGTGATCAGTCATCAGGGCATTGAGGAGCTGAAACAAACCCTAATCGATAAGGTCAGTCTTTTTGCTGGTCCCTCCGGTGTGGGCAAAACCAGCCTTCTCAATCAGATTCAACCCGGATTGGGACTGGCTGTCCGGGAGGTCAGCGAATCCACACAAAAAGGAAAGCATACCACGGTCGCCCGCAAACTCGTTCCCCTGGATGAGAGCGGGTATGTGGCCGACACACCCGGATTAAAAGCCCTCGATCTCTGGGATATAGAACCGGAAGAGGTGGATGGATATTTTCCGGAGATCAGCGCCCGGGTCTCAGACTGCCGGTTCAGCGACTGCACCCACATTCATGAACCGGGATGTGCGGTCAAGGAGGCGGTGGAACAAGGGGAGATCCACCCGGAGCGGTATCAGTCCTATCTGCGGATGAGGCAAATCGAAGAAGACAAGATTCCATGGTTGTAAAGAGAGTATTATCCGGCCTGATATTGATTGGGCTGGCGCTGCTTGGATCCGCCTGTGCTCAAGAATCTGAGGATTTCCTGCTGGCTTCCCCGTCAACTCCTGCAGGGATGGTTATCAGTTCGACTCAGCAGGCTCCGGATCCCCCGGAGGTGCTTTCCATCTGCCTCGGCCAGGAGCCGGTGTCTTTATTTCTCTATGGGGATAATTCCCTTTCTGCCCGGATCATCCGCCAGGCAATCTACGATGGTCCCGTGGATGAGGTGGATTTTCAGCCTCAGCCGGTAATACTGGAAGATATTCCCAGCCTGGAGAATGGGTTGGTGCAGATTGAAACGGCAGCTGTGCAGCCGGGAGACCGTCTGGTGGATGCAAACGGGAACCCCACCTATTTGCAGGAAGGTACGCGCTACCTGCCTGCCGGCTGTTTTTCCCAGGACTGTAGCCTGCAGTACCAGGGGGAGGCGGAGGTGCAGCTGAACCAGGTGGTGATTACTTTTCCGCTTCTGGAAGGGCTGTCCTGGGCAGATGGTGAGCCGCTTACCGCGCAGGATTCGGTATTTTCCTATCGGGTTGCCGGGCAGATCTTCTCCACCAGGCCTCCAAAAAGGCTGCGGATGACGGCCGGCTATTCAGTGCAGCATGAAAACGAGGTGGTTTGGAGGGGACTGCCAGGGTACCAGGGGTTAATAAACTATGATGATTTTTTCTTCACCCCTCTCCCGGAGCATCTCTGGGGAGAACTCTCTTCCCAAGCGCTGTTGACCTCCGAGCAAACCTCCCGAGCACCGCTGGGCTGGGGCCCTTACCAGATTGAGGAGTGGGTGGCGGGGGATCATCTCAGTCTTTCCCGCAGTGCCCTCTATGCCTGGGGGGATGATCAGGCCGGTGTAGACCGGCTGGTTTTCCGTTTTATGCAGGATCTGGAATCTGCGCTGGCGGCGTTTCGCGTCGGAGAATGTGACCTGCTGCTCAACCAGGAGGGTCTTGCGGAGGCGCTCCAGGATCCCGAGGCTTACAAGCTCCCGGATCAATTTGCAGTCAGCAGCTATCACACCGGGGTCTGGGAGCAAATCAGCTTTGGGGTGCAGTCTCTGGTTCCAACCCGACAAATCCTGGCAGACCGCGATGTCCGGAAGGCAGTGGCCGGCTGTATTGATCGGGAAGCAGCGGCAGCGCTTAATCCCGGGGCAGGCCAGGTGATCAACAGTCTTTACCCCCTGGGAGATCCCCGGTATTTTGTCCCGGCAGACAGCTTGAGCTACCAGCCCCAAAAAAGCAGGGAGCTGCTGGAGGAGGCGGGATGGCTTGACCACGATGGAGATCCCGACACTCCCAGGACAGCGCGAGAGGTGGAAGGCATGGAGCAGGGAACTCCCCTGGAGCTCACCCTGCTGATGGCCGGGACGGAGGATCCTCCTGCAGAGATCAAGGCGATTGCAGCCTCCCTTGCCAGCTGTGGGATTGGTCTGGAAGTGTCCCTGCTGGAGCCAGAAACGCTGCTCCAGCCCGGTCCAGAAGGGCCGGTGTTTGGTCGGCAGTTTGATCTGGCCAAATTTGCCTGGCTGACAGAAGGATATCCTCTCTGTTCCCTGCTGGTTTCCTCTGAAATTCCGGGCAGCTTCCCCGATCATCCCAAGGCCTGGGGGGGAACCAATGCATCCGGATACAGCAGCCCGGAATTTGACCAGGCCTGCCGGAACATCAAGACCAGTCTGCCCGATCAGGAAGGTGTCAGTGAGGCCTATCAGCAAATTCAGACCCTGATCAATCAAGACGTTCCTGTGCTGCCTCTGTACTACCGCCGGGGGATCATCCTTCATCTCCCCGGGCAGGGGAGTTTGGACGGCCGCGGAGCGGTTCCGCTGTGGAATATTGAAATGCTGCCTTAGTTGAGGGAACCCTACAGTTGTGATATGATTCCAGACTTAAAGCCAGCTAAATATTCCATGAATGCGGAAAAATCAAATAGAAGTCACCATTTGATTGTGGTAAAATTCACCAACAAAGTTCTTGCAGCACATTCTGTGTGAACTCTTTGACATATTCCTCATAGTTCAATTATAATTCTAAGTTGAGACAGGGTTTTGAAATTGAACCTATTTTGCAGGAAATCAAAAATAGGGAAAATTTTTTTGATGGAGGTTAGTACATTGAATAATCGAGAAGTCATCCTTGACATTCAGGACCTGAGCACGAGGTTCCACACGCAGGACGGGGTTGTGCATGCGGTAAATGGCATCTCTTATCAGCTGCATGCCGGTGAAACCCTGGGAATTGTGGGGGAAAGCGGTTGTGGAAAAAGTGTCTCCATGCTGTCTGTCATGGACTTGCTGGCATCTCCGCCGGCGGAAATAGAAGCAGAGGCGATCTTGTTTAAGGGAGAGAATCTCCGGAAGTACTCCAAAACGGAGATGCGGAAAGTCAGGGGGTCGAACATGACCATGATTTTCCAGGATCCCATGACCTCCCTGAACCCGGTTTTGACCATTGGGTTTCAGATCAAGGAGCCTTTGAAGCTCCATATGGGGATGAGCGACCAGCAGGCGGAGGAACGAGCAGCTGAACTGCTCAGTCTGGTCGGGATTCCTGAAGCGGAAAGTCGTTTATCTGATTTCCCGCACCAGTTTTCAGGCGGTATGCGCCAGCGGGCCATGATTGCCATCGCCCTGGCCTGCGATCCAACCTTATTGATTGCTGATGAACCCACCACGGCGCTGGATGTGACCATTCAGGCGCAGCTGGTGGAACTGGTCAAGGATATTCAATCCCGCCTGGGGATGGCCTTGATCTGGATCACCCATGACCTCGGGGTGGTAGCCGGCCTGGCCGAACGCGTGATCGTCATGTATGCTGGGTTTGTCGTGGAAGATGCCCAGGTGGATGAGCTCTACGGGAAACCGCTTCATCCCTACACCATGGCGCTGCTCAAATCCCTCCCCCGGCTGGACGGCATACAAGAGGAAGAGTTAAGTACAATCGAAGGGCTCCCCCCCAGCTTGCTGGAGTGTCCAGGACACTGTCCCTTCGCAGCGCGCTGTGAGTTTGTACAAGACAAATGCCGGGAGATCAACCCCCCGCTCTTGGAGGTAGAACCCGGTCATAAGATTGCATGCTGGGTGGATGTAAAGACAGGTGAACTTCGATGACACAGGAAAACAACTCCTTAGTTCGGGTAGAAAAATTAGTGAAACACTTTCCCATCACGCAGGGGATCATCTTCCAGCGTCAGGTGGGCGCTGTCAAGGCGGTGGATGATATCACCTTTGAAATTAAAAAAGGAGAAACTCTGGGCCTGGTGGGAGAAAGCGGCTGTGGGAAATCGACCACCGGTCGGACCATTCTGCAGCTGCACGAACCCACATCGGGCCGGGTGTATTATGATGGGCAGGATCTGACCACCGCTTCAGCCTCCCAGATGCGGAAACTGCGCCGTGATATTCAGATTATTTTTCAGGATCCCTACGCTTCCCTCAATCCGCGGATGACAATCGGAGACATCATTGGCGAGCCGCTGGAGGTGCATAAGATTGGCACCGCCAAAGAACGCCGCGAGCGCGTTCAGGAGCTGCTTAACCTGGTGCGGCTAAATCCGTTCTTCATTAAACGCTACCCGCATGAGTTCTCTGGCGGCCAGCGGCAGCGCATCGGTGTGGCCAGAGCTTTGGCTTTGAACCCGGAGTTCATTGTCTGCGATGAACCCATCTCTGCCCTGGATGTGTCTGTGCAGGCCCAGGTGGTCAACCTGCTGGAAGAGCTGCAGGAAAAATTTGATCTTACTTACCTGTTCATCGCCCACGACCTCTCCATGGTGCGCCATATTTCTGACCGCATCGCGGTCATGTACCTGGGGAAGCTGGTTGAGCTGGCTGATCAAACGGAGCTGTTTGAGAACAAGATGCATCCTTACTCGATTGCTCTGCTCTCCGCGGTCCCCATCCCTGACCCGGTCAAGGAGCGGCAGCGCAAGCGGATCATTCTGGAAGGGGATGTGCCCAGCCCGGCCAACCCTCCCTCCGGCTGCCGATTCCACACCCGCTGTCCCATTGCGGAGGATCTCTGCCAGGTCGAGGATCCGCCTTTTGAGGAAAAAGCACCCGGACACTGGGTGGCCTGCCACTTTGTTGACAAAGCCCAGCGGGAAATGATGTAATTATCCGTCATCTGAAGACATTCTCAGTGAGAAAACAGACCACACAGGAGGTGATTCTCAAGGAAAAAAACAGCAAAGATGGAAACCACATGTTGAATATCTATCTTAATTTAGAAGGAGAAGAAAAGCTATGAGGAAAAAACTGTTCGTCCTGTTTTCCGTTATGATGGTCGGCGCGATGCTGCTGTCGGCCTGCGGACCCAGGGCCCAGAAGGCAGAGGTTGCCACCGGTGAAGACCTGGTGACCCTGAACATCAACTGGCAGACCGAACCTCCCACACTGGATCCCTCGTTGGCCACAGACACCACCTCGGTGGACGTGCTCAACAACCTGTTCGTGGGCCTGACCCAGTTTGATCCGGTCACCGGCGAGGTTTCCCCCGCCCTGGCCACCGACTGGGAATCCGGCACCGACGATGAGGGCAACCAGACCTGGACCTTCACCATGCGCGATGACGTTCCCTGGGTGAAATACAACGCCGAGACCGGCGAGGTTGTCCAGGAAGTGGATGAAGAGGGCGAGCCCCACTTTGTCGACGCCAGCGACGTTGTCTACGGCTTCCGCCGCACGGTGGATCCTGAGACCGGTTCTGACTATTCCTACATCACCTATGTGATCAAGAACGCTCAGCCCATCAACAGCGGTGATGAAGCCTTCACAGTGGAAGATCTTGGTGTGGAAATGGTGGATGATTTCACCGTTCGCTTCACCCTTGAAAATCCCGCAGGCTACTTCCCCGCCATCGCCGGCTTATGGATTGGCTACCCGATGCCCCAATGGGCCATCGAGGCAAGCGGCGAGGAATGGACCGAGCCCGAGAATATCGTTACCAACGGCCCCTATGTGCTGGAAGAATGGGTCCACGGTGCTGAGCTCAACCTGGTGAAGAACCCGCTGTGGGTCAATGCTGACGACGTGCAGATCGAGCGCGTGGAAGGCGTGATGATCACCGAAGCCTCCACCGGATTTGCGCTCTATGAGAACAACGAGCTGGACACAGCTGCTGTGCCGCTCCCCGAGATGGATCGTGTGAAAACCGATCCTGAGCTGAGCGAGGAATACTTCTCCGCTCCGGTGCCCTGCACCTACTACTACGGCTTCACCAACAACAAACCGCCGTTTGACGACGTGCGTGTCCGCACAGCGTTCACCCAGTCCATCGACCGCCAGAGCCTGATCGACAACGTGCTCAAGGGCGGCCAGACCCCGGCGACCTCCTTTGCGCCTCCTGGTATCTTTGGCGCTCCGGAACCGGGCGAGGTTGGCTTGGAATACGATCCTGAGGCTGCGCAGGCTGCCTTCCAGGAATACCTGGATGATAACGGCATGTCCGTGGAAGACTTCAACGCCATGGATGTGGTGCTGATGCACAACACCAGCGAGGGTCACGCCCGCATCGCCGCTGCCATCCAGCAGATGTGGACCGACACCCTGGGTGTGGAAGTCCGGGTCGAGAACCAGGAATGGGCTGTCTATCTGAACACCATCGAAAAGGATTCTCCTCTCGAGGACATGCCGCATGTCTGGCGGCTCGGTTGGTGCGCGGACTACCCGGATGAGAACAACTGGATTCATGAGGTCTTCAACGCCAACGCTGGTGCCAACCGGCTGCGCCGCGAACCGACTGAATTCGATGAGATCACCGCACAGGCCGCGAAAGTTCAGGATCCTGCCGAGCGTGAGGAGCTGTACTTAGAGGCCGAGAGAATGCTGGCTGAAGATGAAGTTGCCTATGCCCCGATCTATCACTACTCCACGGAGAACGTGACCAAGCCGTGGGTGGACCGCAACTTCCCGCCCCTCGGCGGCATCGACATCTACAACTGGACGATTGACATGGCAGCGAAAGAAGCCGCCCAGTAACTTTAACTGATCTGCATGGAGGCTGGGAGCTGCCTCCCAGCCTCCATGTTTTTAGAAGGACGTACTGTTATGGCTCGATACATCATCCGCAGAATCTTGCAGTTTATCCCTGTCCTGCTGGGAGTTACCTTATTTACCTTTGTGCTCATGCGCGCTATCCCCGGCGGACCGTTTGATTTCGTCGGCGATCGCAGCCTGCCGCCCCAGATCCGGGCCAACATGGAAGCCAAGTACCGCTTGGACTGGCCGATGTGGAAGCAGTTTGTCTCCTATGTGGTCGGAGATGATGTGCTGGGAGAGGAAAGGGGGTCCCGGGGGATCATCCGCGGAGATTTTGGGCCATCACTGCACTTTCGCGGGCAGCAGGTCAGCGATATCATCGCTACCACCCTGCCTATATCTGCACAGCTGGGATTCATGTCACTGCTGCTCTCCGTGATTATCGGAATCCCCGCAGGAATCATCGCAGCGCTGAATCAGAACAGCTGGATCGATTATATATCCACTTTCGGGGCTGTTTTTTTCCTGTCTGTGCCTAACCTGGTCTTATCTCCTATTTTGATCTGGATCTTTGCTTTGAAGCTGGGTTGGTTCCCGGTTGCTACCTGGGGTGCCAAACCCCCCTACCTGCTGGGCTTTTTGCCCCGCCTGGAACAGCTGAACCGGGAATATTTCGCCCATGCTGTCATGCCGGTCTTTGCTCTGGGGACCGCCTATGCAGCCCAGATTGCCCGTCTGACCCGGGCCAGTTTGCTGCAGGTCGTTGGGGAGGATTACATCCGCACTGCCCGGGCTAAAGGGCTGAAAGAGCGGGTGGTCATTGTCATCCACGCCCTGAAAAACAGCCTCATCCCGGTGGTCACCATCCTGGGTCCGCTGTTTGCGGCTCTGCTGACAGGGACGTTTATTGTTGAAACCATCTTTGGGATCAACGGCATGGGCAAGCACTTTGTGAACAGCATAGGCAACCGGGATTATCAGGTGATCACCGGCGTCACCTTAATTTATGCAATCGCGCTGGTTGTCGCCAATCTGGTGGTGGATGTCACCTATGCCTGGCTTGATCCCCGTATTCGCTATGACTAGCGGGGTACTGAACAACCGGTTATCTGGAGGAATGTATGGCAGTTGCTGAAATGGCAGGCAGGGGAGCCCAGGAAAAAAGTCTCTGGCAAAAATCTGTTTCCCGCCTGCTGCGCAATCGAGTGGCAGTTGGCAGCGGGATCTTCATCATCCTGATGGTCCTGGTGGCACTTTTTGCAGGAACGCTGGCCCCCTATTCATTTGCCGAGCAGGATTTGACTGCGAACAATGCTATTCCGGAGTGGATGCTGTTTATGCTGCCGGAAGGGGCTTCTGATTACGCCAACATCAACAATGATTATGTGCTTTCTGCGGACCACCTGGGACGGGATATTCTCAGCCGGACGATTTTTGGCGCCCGGGTATCCCTGACCATCGCTTTCGCCGGATCCGGCGTCAGCCTGCTGGTGGGAGTGATCTATGGGATGATCTCCGGATATTCCGGAGGCAGAATCGACAATATCATGATGCGCATTGTAGACTTCCTGTATGCTTTTCCCTTCCTGATCACGGTGATCTTGCTGCAGACCTATTTCAAGGCCATTTCCCGGCGGGGCGGTGGAGAGGGTCTGGGCAGTGCCATCATCAATCTCAATAATGACCTCGGGGGTATGCTCTTCCTGTTCATTGCGATTGGCCTGATCAACTGGATCGGTATGGCCCGCATCGCCCGCGGTCAGGTGCTGTCTTATAAGCAGATGGAGTTTGTCGAGGCTGCCCGAGCAATCGGAGCGAATGACACCCGGATTATGATCCGCCACCTGCTCCCCAATATCCTGGGACCGCTGATTGTGGCAGAAACGCTGGCGATTCCGGGGTATATCTTCACGGAATCCTTCCTGAGTTTTATCGGGCTTGGTGTTAACGCGCCCACACCCAGCTGGGGGATTATGATCTCTGAGGGTGTTGAAGCCCTGCGCATCTACCCTAACCAGGTGCTGGTACCGGCAATTGCCTTATCCCTGACCACATTGGCGTTTAACTTCTTGGGAGATGGGCTTCGGGATGCGTTCGATCCCCGTCAGATAGAACGCTAACAGACACGGAAAACCCCCCATCACAGGATTAATTCACTGCGGATGCAGAGGCATCCGCAGTGTCTTCTTGAGGATAATAGAATGAAAAGCAATCTTCGCACCACCCTGACAGGAAAGCTGATCATGGGACTGCTGCTGGTATTCCTGGCCGCGGGCTGCAGCGGTTCCCTGGAAAAATCCAGGAAGCCATCAGAGGATATCAGCCGGGGACTTCCCCTCTCGATTACCGCCTCCAGTTCCTTAGGGTTTGAGGTCACCCCGGATGGAGAAGCGATCCGGATCCTGATCAACGAAGAGGAAACTGCAGCTCGATTTCACTACTACCAGCTCAACCGGGCGGCAGAAATTGTCCGGGATGTGATCCTGGATCTTGATTTGGAAGGGATCGTTCGCTCCCCGGAAATCGTTTCCCACCCCGACGGTTTTCATCTGGTCTGGGCTGCCCGTCCGCAAGCGGGGTCCGGCTGGCAGCTCTGGTATGCCAATCTGGACCTGGAGGGGAATCAGCGCATCTCCCCCCGGCGGGTGTCCGGAGATACGGAGTGGGTCAACCGCTATCAGCTGGTGGATGATGGCGCCGGCGGAGTTTTTGTGATCTGGGAGGACGGCAGCAAAGATGTAATTATGACCGCCCATATGGATGCCGCGGGAGAGCGCTTATCAAGCCCGGGTGTGCTGATTGAACAGGGGGAAAATCCTTCCGTCCGGCGGGACCCGGGAGGACATATTCATCTCGCCTGGATGAATGAGGACACCCTGATGTATGCTGCGGTTGATGCCCTGGATTCCACCCTTCAGGGAACCCCCCTGCTGGATCTGCAGGTGAGCATGGGCAACACCTTGAACGGACCGGTGATTGGGGTGACGGATCAACATGTGCATTGTTTCTGGTCCATCCTCCGGCAGACCGGTATGGAAGCAGGGACGGCTGTGACAGAATTTATCAGCTTCCCGGTGAATTCTCCGGAAAGTCCCACCCCCGAGCAGCTCAATGTGTTCAGCAGCCCGGAGGATAGGTCCCGGCCTTATCAGGGTAGATTGAGTCTGGCGGAAATTATTTTGCCTCCGGAGGAGGATTACCTGAGCACGGATTTTGTTTTTCATCCTCAAACATCCTCGATCAGCGGTCAATCCCTGGCGGTGGCTGTCTCCGCAAATCAGGAGATCCGATTGGACCGTTATATTCAGGTGGTGATTGGAATTTTTGAGGGGGGGGAGTATCAGGGATACACAATCGGCACCCGGACGACCCAGTATTCCCGGGACGCAGAGGTGGAAATTGATCGTCAGGGCAACCTCCATCTGGTGTGGCGGGATGGAGCCAAAGGGAATCAAGTGTATTACGCCACCACCTCCGAAGCGGGCAAACGCACCTTGAATAGAATCACACTTGCCGATCTGCCTACGGTGCTGTTCTCCGGTGGATTGGAAGCGCTGACCGGGGTGCTGCTCTTCCCGTTTGCTTTTCCCTGGATGGCGGTGGGACTGCTGATCATGATTGTGTATCGATTGATTGAAAACGATGAGGATATCTCCCAGACCCTTTCCAGGGTCTTGCTGGGGGTGTCCCTGGCTGCTTACCAGATTTCGAAACTGCTTTTTTTGCCGGATATTATGCTTTATGTACCCTTCTCCGCCTGGCTGGATATTCCCATCTGGCTGGCACCCATTCTGCAGGTCGGTGTGCCCATCCTGGTCTTTGGTTTGGGACTGCTGGCTGCTGAGATACGCCGCAAGCGGATGGATGGGGAACCCTCGTCTCTGGTATATTATCTGCTGGTCGTGATCGTGGATATGGTGCTGACCCTGGCATTTTACGGGGTAATCTTCCTGGGCGAATACTGAGCCCGCTTTCAAACCGGACCGATGGATTTTTCCTGCTGATCCTCCACCCCGCAGCAAGAACCAGGATCTGGGGTCAATGGGTATGATTTATCAAAGGGGATGATCTTTAAACAGAAAATGTGAGAGTAGCTGACCATGTGGAGTGAATATAAACACACCTTAAGGAAGTTGAGAGGCCAGATCCTTGGCTGGAGCCTGGGAGTGGTCCTTTACAGCCTGCTGATGGTGTTTATTTATCCTGATATCGCGGAGATCGATATCTCCAGCCTGCTGGAGAGCTACCCGGAGGAAATGCTGGCTTTCTTTGGAGACAGCATCCGGGCTCTGACCTCCGCTCAGGGATATCTGGATATCTATTTCTTCAACTATATGACCGTGGTGCTGGGCATCTTCGCCGTCGGAACGGGCGCCAAACTGCTGGTCAAAGAGGAAGAAGAGGGTCTGATGGACCTGATTCTTGCTTATCCGGTCAGCCGGAGCAGTCTTTTTTGGGGGAGGATATTTGGCTATATCACGGCTCTGGCTGCAGTTCTTGCTCTGGCCTGGTTGACCTGGTGGCTGCCCTCCCGGATGGTCGGGTTGGAGCTG
Organism: uncultured Anaerolineales bacterium; assembly: GCA_964603385.1. Classification (GTDB taxonomy): domain Bacteria; phylum Chloroflexota; class Anaerolineae; order Anaerolineales; family UBA11858; genus B10-G9. The sequence goes on from CAZRUS010000004.1 coordinate 82,987, forward strand.
ACGGCTGTCCAGCTGCTGCGGCCTTTTCTCTCTTTGTTTGGCGTGCTGCTGGTATTTGGTAGTTTTTCCCTGCTGCTCAGTTTGCTGCTTCCCTACAGTCGCGCAGCCGGTATGCTGTCCGGCGGGGCCCTGATCGCCAGTTATCTGCTGCTGGGTTTGTCCAATATTAATCAGAATTTGGAACCTCTGACGAAGCTGACCCCGCTGCATATATACCAGGGAGGTCAGGCGATCAGCGGCCTTAATCTGGACTGGCTGTTGATTTACGGCGAGTTGGTGATCTTGTTTCTGTTCCTCGCCTGGTGGAGATTTCTGGAGCGGGACATTGCTGTGGGTGGAGAGGGTGGCTGGAAAGAGCTGCTGCCCGGGCAGCGGGAAACTTCCCGGAACCCCTCGCTGTGGAAGCAGATCCGACAGCCGATGTTATTTTTTGGCCAGCGGTTGATCTTTGGGCTGCTTGTGCTGGGCTTTATCAGCTATGCCAGTTTCCTGGGGTTGGATATGGCCCGGGGTGAACCTTTCCAGGAGGCGGCCGTGCAGAGCGCCAGAAAGACGCTGGACTATGCCGGAGATGTCATCCAGGGGGAATTCGGTCAGACCAGCTCCGGCAGCGTCTCCCTGCGGTCGAAACCGGTAGAGGAAGTGGTCCCTGCTGTTCTGGGACGCAGTTTGGGGCTGCTGGGAGTTTCCCTGGCTTTTGCTGCGGTTGTGGGGGTGCTGCTGGGGATATTCATCGCTGGCAAACGATCCGGCATCACGCTGGGCGCGATCATCTTCTCCATTGCCGGGGTTTCTGTGCCCAGCTTTTTTGCGGCGCTGCTGCTCCAGCTGGGGGTGATCCAGCTGACGAAAATCACCGGCAGAACCCTGCTGCCGGCAGGGGGATTCGGGTGGGATAATCACCTCGTCCTCCCGGCCTTGGTGTTGGCTGCCAGACCGCTGGCTCAAATCTCCCGGGTGACTTTTGTCACCGTGGAGGATATTCTATCCCAGGATTATATTCGAACGGCCTACAGCAAAGGGCTGAGAGGAATCTATGTCACAGCGGTTCATCTCCTCCGCAATGCTGCGGTGCCGGTGCTGACCACGATCGGCTTATCCCTGCGTTTTGCCCTCAGCAGCCTGCCGATCGTAGAATTTTACTTCGGCTGGCAGGGAGCCGGCTACACGCTGCTGCAGGCAATTTCCAACCGGGATGATTATCTCACGGTAATCCTGGTGCTCTGTCTGGGCATATTGTTCATTGTGGTAAATATGCTGCTGGATGGGGCCTATTTATTAATTGACCCCCGACTGCGCAGTAAGACAGAAAAAGCCAATCTTCGGAACAGGGAAACGATCTGGCAGAAAGGGAAAAAGTTCGCATCCGCGGTGAAACATTTTTTTACAGAGCGAAAATGGCAATCCTGGTTCCGCAAAAAGCAATCTGCCGGCCCCAGTCCTTTTCGGGAGATCATTGACAGTCGTGAGGAAGAGTTTGTTTATAATGATCAGCTGGAGTTGACCCGTCACCGGGCCCGGGTGTGGTTGAAAGGGACGCTGGGCAATCCTGCCCTGATTATCGGTACTGTGATTGTTCTGGCGCTGCTGGGGGTGATGCTCCTGAGTCCGGTGATCTCTCCGCACAGTCCTTATTCCACGCAGAGCATGACCATTGAAGAGGGGGAGTTCAGCGTTCCGCCATTTCCCCCCGGAGAACGCTTTCCCTGGGGAACGGATCCCCTGGGCCGGGACTTAATGAGCTTGATCTTCGCCGGGGCTCAGCAGACCCTCACCCTGGCGGTCTCCGTGGTGGCTGTACGACTGCTGGTAGGTTTTCTGTTGGGAGCAGCCGGAGGATGGAATTCCGGGGGAGGGCTGGATCGTTTTGTCCTGGGCCTGTCCGAGGTGATCTCCGCCTTTCCGGCGCTGCTGCTGGTGATGGTGCTGATCCTGGGGATAGGCATCCGGCAGGGGATGCAGCCCTTCATTATTGCCCTCAGTTTTATCGGCTGGGGCGAAATCATGCAGTTTGTGCGCAGCAAGGTGATGGAGATTAAAACCAAGCTGTTCATAGAAGGCGCGCAGGCGGCGGGGGCAAATTCTTTGCGCATTATTCGCAAGCATGTGCTGCCCAATCTGGTCCCTGAGATGGTCTCCATTCTCTCCCTGGAAATGGGAGCGGTCCTGATGCTGCTGGGGGAACTGGGATTTATTGGCATATTTATCGGTGGGGGCGCTTTTGCAGAACTTGAAATCTGGGGGCCGCCTTACCATTATTCTGATGTTCCCGAATGGGGGGCACTGTTGAGCAACATCCGTCTTTATGCTCGATCCTATCCCTGGACAGCCCTCTATCCCGCCGGGGCCTTTTTTGTGGCCATCCTGGGATTTAACTTCTTTGGCGAGGGCATCCGTCGGTTGATTGACCACGTGGGCGTGGCTGCCACCCGCTTATTTGTCAATAAGTACACGCTCGCTGCCCTGGCAGTCCTGGGGGGCTTGTTTTTCTGGTTCCGCGGCAGCACCGGTTCCCTTGCTGTGTTTCAACAGCAGGCCAGAACCTTCAAGGGTGGGAATGCCCGGGCCTATGTGGAAATCCTTTCCAACCCGGCATGGGAGGGTCGTTCACTGGGATCGGCAGGACTGGATCAGGCGGCGGAATACATCGCTGGACAGTTTGAGTCCCTGGGGCTGCAGCCTGCCGGGGAGTCCCTGACCTATTTTCAAACCCGCCCCCGATCCTATCAGCAGCTGGATGCCATCCCGAAGCTCCGCTTCCATGACACCACCTACCAGCCGGTGTATTATGAGGATTTTTCCGCCTACGTCAGCCAATACCGCAACCTGGGAGAAGCGACCGCCCCGGTCACCTACCTCGGCATTGGTGAGCTGATGGAAATTGGACAGATGTTCCGGAATTATCCCGCCCTGGAAGAGCTGGATTTCAGCGGGGAAATTGTTATGGTCTCATCCGACCAAGAGGCGGACATTATCCATGATATGCCCAAATCGGGGGTGCTGGTGGTCACTGAGGATCACAACCTGCTCAGTCAGACCGCTACCTATTCTTCCCGAACCCCGTATTACCAGCCTTTTGGGCTGGATGAAACCCGGGGCATGGATACGCCGGTCCTGCGCATCAGTGAAAGGCTGGCGGACCACCTGCTGGCGGATACGGGAACTGAGCTCGATCAGCTGCGGCTTGACCAGGAGAAGCTGGAACAGGACGAGTTCCTGATCATCCCCACCGGGAAAACGGTCACCATGGAGGTGGAAGGAACCATTCATGATGATGAGGAAGTTGTCAATGTCATCGGCCATTTACCGGGCCTCAACGCCCAGCTGGATGAGCAGTTGATTGTCATCATGGCTCAATATGACAGCCCTCCGGTGATCCAGGGGCAGACCCCAGCGGATGCCGCCAACAACAATGCCTCCGGTGTGGCTGTGCTGCTGGAGTTGATCCGCACCCTCCAGGAATCCGGATATCAGCCGAACAAGACCTTCCTGTTTGTGGCTTATGCCGGGGAAGGCATGGAAGGGGGAGAGTGGGCGGTTCCGGAGGTATCCAAGCTGCTGCAGACAAAATACGGCTTCTCCACCGCCTTTGATGTGGAAGCGGTGATCGAGATCCGCGGGGTGGGAGCGGGCAGCGGTGATGGATTGATTACCTCCACGGAGGGCAGTTTGAGGCTGGTAGAATTGTTTGAATCCAGCGCAAACCGTCTGGGGGTGGGTCTGGAACGGGCTGAGGATCGCCTGGATTTGAGCGTGATCTTCGAGGAAGGCAGCCGTTATGAGTCGGCAGACGAGGCGCCTTATCTGGAGATTTTCTGGGATGGATGGTGGGAAGTCGGCGGGACTCCCTGGGATAATCTGGAGGAGATCTCAGCAGACAACCTGGAGCTGTCCGGAGAGGTGCTCAGTCTGGCAGCCATGGTGCTTGGCTACGAGGTCAACTACTGACCAGGATCTTGCCGATTGATTGGCTGCCGGCTGGGGACTTTTCAGGGTTGGGAATAGATATCCCCCCCGGGCACCTGCACAGAATCCAGAAGATAATCCAGGATGGTCCCTTCATCGCGCTCCTGCAGCCGGGCACCAGGGGCGAGGATCAGCCGGTGGGCCAGGATCGGCGTGGCGATCCTTTTGATATCATCGGGGGTGACATAGTCTCGGCCCTGCAGGGCAGCAATGGCCTGTCCCGCACGGAATAACCCCAGGCTTCCCCTGGGGCTTGCACCCAGATAGATATCCTCATGGGAGCGCGTGCGCTGCACCAGATTGATGATATAGCGCTTGATGGGAAAAGCGATGTGCACAGAACGGATAGCCTGCTGCACATCCAGCACATCCTGGACAGTGACCACAGCGCCCAGATCCCTAATGGGATGGCGGTACTGCTGCTGATCCAGGATGTCCATTTCTTCCTTTTCCTTTGGATAGCCCAATTTGATGCGCATTAAAAAGCGATCCAGCTGAGCTTCCGGAAGGCGGAAGGTGCCCTCATGTTCAATAGGATTCTGGGTTGCCAGCACCATGAACAGGTCAGGAAGAGGGTGAGTGATGCCATCCACAGTAACCTGCTGTTCCTGCATGGCTTCCAGCAGCGCGCTCTGGGTTTTCGGTGTCGCCCGGTTGATCTCGTCGGCGAGGACAATTTCTGACATGACCGGACCGGGTCGAAATTCAAACTTTTTGGTTGCCTGATTGTAAATTGAGACGCCGGTCACATCACTGGGCAGCATATCTGGTGTGAACTGAATGCGGCCAAATTTTCCGCCCAGGGAGATGGCCAAACTGCGGGCCAGCATGGTCTTTCCAACTCCCGGGATATCCTCGATCAGCAGGTGTCCCTCACAGAGCAGACAGGCAACGGCCAGCTGAATGACGTCCCGCTTGCCCACGATCACTTTCTCAATGTTTGTGATTAATTGATCGGCAAATTGCTTAACGTTTTCCATGACTTTCCTCTAGTAGGGTTGTTTGATTTGATCCGGGGAGATCGTGGGTGCTGTATCCCAAAAAAACTTGCGCAGCAGCCAGAAGCGGTGTGCTCTGACCAGCAGCCACAGATACCAGAACCGGAGCCGCAGCCGCTGAAATGTAATCAGGAAGTCTTTGGGAATGATCTCTCTGCCCTGATCAGGACTGAAGAGCACCCGGTAATACGCCTTGGTGATCTCTGAAAACGCTTGCTGCGCTTCCATCAACCACTCTTCCCGCCAACTTCCCTTTCCATATCGCTTCATGTGCCGGCTGAAACGCTGAAAAAATTCCTCCGGCGTATCCCCGGGGCGGGAGGGAAATCCCATCCAGCGGGCGTACCGGTAGATGCGACGGTACAACCTGGGAAGCAATCTCTGTGCTGGAAGCATCCTCAGCACAGCCAGATCGGCAGCCAGCCCAAGGGCTGCCAGAAGGATCACCCCACCGATGATGCCGGCGGCGGTCCAAAACCAGGAAAATTCACTCCAAAATCTCCGACAGTTGAGTGGGTCAAAATCGGCTTGGTAATCATCGCTGAACTTCGGTGCGGCATCCGCAGGACGGTCAATCGGCGGTCTGCCACCGGTGGGCTCAAAGGCAATCCAGCCGTTTTCAGGAAAGTAAATCTCCACCCAGGCATGCGCCAGGTCAGCGGTGATCCGGTAAGTGTTGGAATCGGCGAGGTACTGGCCGCCCAGGTACCCGGTTACCAGGCGGGCAGGAAGACCGGCCGACCTGGAAAGCACCACCATGGTTGTGGCGTAGTAATCGCAGTACCCCTGTTTGGCGGTGAAGAGGAAATACTCAGCTAAATCCTGATCAATGGGCGGCTGAGGCAGATCCAGGTTGTAGGGGAACTGCCGCAAATAAGACTCGATAGCTACAGCCCGATCGTACGGCGTGGGCTCCGTGGCGGTCAAGTCCCTGGCCAGGGCATGGACCCGCTCCGGAACGGAGTCCGGAAGGGTAAGATAGCGCTCCCGTATCCACTGCGGATAATCCTGGTCAGCGCGCTGGAGTTCTTTTTCACCGGCCCTGGGGTAGAGCGAATCGGCCAGGTAGCTGGTCTCCTGGATGACGGCTCCAAAGATATCGAAGGCATTCAGGTCGCTGTCCTGCACCCGCCAGGCTACCTGAAACTGCTCATCTGCGCTGAGCGGGATGCCGGCGGTGTACATCACCCCTCCCAGGTCCTGGCGGTACTCCACCCGCTGGCGGATGACCTGATAATTTTCCGGCCACTCGCTGAGGGTTGTTTCTCCGGATTGAACCGTTTCTTGTTCGTTTTCTCTGGAGACCCAGCCGCGGCCGATGTAGAGGTCATAGGTCAGCCCCCGCCAGTAATATTTCTCGCCCTGCGCCCCTGCTGGCTGCTGATTGAGCTCCCCCTGGGGCTGAATCTGGACCGTCATTACCACCTGATCGCTGAGTTCGGGTCCGGAACCAATCAGGTGGCGGTTGGGCAGGCCGGGAGCTTGAAAGTTTTCGAAGATATTGACGGTTTTTTGATCCTCCTCCCGGTCAAGCCCCAGGGAGCGCAGCAGATCATCCTCCTTCTCTGATTCCTGCCCCAGCCGCTGGATGGTTTCTGCGATCCGCTGGATGGAGAAGGTGGGCGTGATCATGGAAAACAATGTGATGCCCAGGGTGACCACCAGGGCTGCGCCGGTGATTTTTTCCCGGATAATTCCGGCGTATTCCAGCTCCTGGTCCTGCCAGGTTCTCTCCCTGGCGTCGTGCTGCACCAGTATGGAAAGGGCGGTGGTGAATGCCAGAATGGGGACCAGATGATAGGCGGTTTTTCCGGAATAAATCAGGTCCAGGGAGGAAAGTCCCAGCAAGGGCAGCAGCGCCAGCAGGGGCTGCTGGCGGCGAAATATCAGCCACATCGCCCAGACTGCAATTACCCAGATCAAAAACCCCCAGAATAAGGCAGTCACAGTAGGATCATAATAAGGCTTTCCCTGCAGGCTGTTCCCTGCCCAGGTCAGATAGCGGGTGCCCAGAACCTGGATGCGCTCTCCCAGTTCGGCGATGCCCAGCTGGATCGGTCGGAGCTCCGGGGCGGCATCCTGCTGAAAGATCCACCGCCAGGTCGCTGTGCTGACCCGAAAAAGGGCTGAAAATAACTCCAGGAGAAGTCTTTCTAAACGGGCAACACGGATGACCAGGATACCCAATCCGAGAAGGAAGGCAGCCAGGGATCCTTTCCAGATGGAAATTGGGGCGATAGCCAGGACCCAACCCACCACCAAACCGGCCATCGCCATCAGCATCAGCAGGCTGTTTTCTAAGCCCTGAATGGAGTTTCTGAGGATGCCTGCCAGGTTCACAAAGATCACCAGGATCAGCACCCAATTCCGCAGGGTCGGTCTGGAGAGATATCGCTGCTGAAACTCCCGGAGCGCGGTGATCATCCCAGCGTCCTCCAGGAAACAGTCTGTTGATTGAGTCCCCGGGAATGCTGTCTGAGGCGTTCACCAGGCTGCATTTTCTGTCCATCCGCTATTCTCCCGGACAGATCCTGCAGCAGATCATTAATCAGGTAATATTTGATGCCCATGTCCAGGATATTTTCTTCCATCAGTTCCGGGGTCTGGGATCCACCAAAGGCAGCCGGGTTTAACAGCAGGACTGTGGGCACAATTCCTTTTCTCAGCAGGTATCCCAATTTATCCAGCCAGGCGGGATGGGCATTGGCCGTGATGATAATCAGGCTGGTGCGCTGCGCTAAAGAGGATCGCAGGTGATCGAGCATCTCAGACAGGGAAGGTCCTTTAGGACGCACAACGGCCAGGGACCGCAGCACCGTCCAGAGGTGGGACTCCCCCTCATCAGGGGGATGCCAGATCAACTCTCCTCCATGGGTGACCAGGCCGACCTGTTTGCCGTTCTGCAGCCCCTGGTGAACCAGAGATGCTGCCAGGATGACGCCGATTTCTTCCGAGGAGTCCTCTCCCTCCCCGACCTGCACAGCGGGATCCATATCCAGCAGCACCCACCAGCTGCTGGAGGGCGAGTAATCAAACATACGCACGTAGGGTTCCCCTGTCCGGGCTGTGGTGGGCCAATGGATCCAGCGCAGGCTGTCGCCGGGGGTATACTCCCGGACTCCACCGGCAATAATTGTCCGTTCCAGCCCCCGGTAGGTGGACTGCCCTTCGCCGGTTCGACCACCCGGGGCAATTTCAATCCGGGGAAGGGGAACTACGGGCGGGACTACCATCATCGTCACCGTCTGAGGGTAATCAATCCGCACTCTGAAGATCCCCAGCGGATCCCCCGTTTCCACACTGGTTGGGCCCAATGTAAAAATACCCCGGCGGTGGCAGATCCCCTTAGTAAACCAGTGGGTGTACCACTGGCTGCGGACACTGGCAATCCTGTCCACAGCATAGCCGGGCATTTGGGAGTGGTCAATAATCCGGACCCATAGGGCTGGAAATCGGCTGTCATTTTCCAGTGAAAGCCGCTCCTGGATGTGATCCCCTACCTGCATCCAACCAAAACGCATTTCCCGCTCCATGTGCAGGAGGTCTTTCAATCTCCATGCCCACAGAAAAGCCAGGGCGGTCATACCGCCAAAGCCAGAAGCAAGGATTACCCAGCCTTTAAAGGGAAAGAAAACTTGTAGAACAATCAGCAGCGCTGCCAATCCGGGAATCAGCCAGGAATTAATCTTAAAAGTTCGTTTTGGGGATACCTCTAAATTCATATGCTGATTATAACAAAGCTTTATTTTCCCCTGACTTAACGGCAAATGTGAAAAGCTCCGGGATTTTTGATGAGTTCTGATGGGCCCGGGACCGCATCCAGCCGTGACAGAGAGCGGGTTCTGACAGGCGTGGATGAACAACAGCTGTTGGGAGATCAGCTCGTTCCCTAATAAATTTGCAAGGTACTTTCCAACTTCAACCCCGTGTTTCCGGTGCTCCCCGTGATACAATTTTGCCATGGGTGATAGTTTTCGTATTTTACTTGTAGACGATCATCAGGATATCCGCACCGCCCTGCGAGCCAATCTGGAAACCCTGGGGGAGAATATTGATCTGGTTGATGCTCCTACCGGGGAAGAAGCCATTTTGGAAGTCGTTGGGACCGGTGTAGATCTCCTGATTGCGGATATTGGGCTGCCTGGCTTATCCGGGCTGGAAGTGTTCACGAAACTGAAGAACACTTATCCGGAAATGCAGGTAATTTTGATGACCGGCTTGGAGGATGAAGACATCCGGGAGCAAATTTATGAAGCGGATGTGGAGGCCTATTTTTTCAAGCCCATCAACATGCCTGAGTTCTTGAACGCTGTCAGGCAAACCATGGGATTGGAACCGGTAAACTACCACACGGATGAACTGCCCAAGCTGATCAAGAAACCGCTTCATAATGATCTCACCGCCCGGGTGGCAGACCTGCGGGGAGAGCTGGGGGCCATTTCCGCGCTGGTCATTCATGAACCGGGGGTGATTGCAGCAGAAACGGGGATTATTCCTGATACAGTGTATGAGTCCCGGGTTCTGCCGCTGCTGCTGCAGAGCTTTCGGACCACCAATCAGATATCCAGCGCGCTGGGAAAGTCCTCACCAGAGGGCGTGTGGTATTTCAATGGAGAAAACCACGACCTTTTCTGGCAGCAGATTGACAACGAATATGCCTTGGTTGTGATCACCACGCCGGTGACTCAGAAAACCGATCTCACCTGGGTGCTGACCATGCTTGATTTGGCCGCCAAAGAGACAGCTCAAGTGATTGCTGCTGTGGAGGGAAAAGCCGCCCATCTGGAGGAGAAATCAGCAGAACAGGAAACCTCTTCCCCCCAAAAGAGGGACAACGGGAAGGTCAGAGCTGCCCAGAAATCAGAGCCCCCACCTGAGTCAGAAGAGCTGGATGAGAAGCTGGAACAGGAGATGGAAGAGGGCATCCCTGAAGAGAGCGAGGTCCATGAGTTCTGGAAAGCTGCTACTCTGGAAACTGAAATTCTTCGGATCGAGTCCCCGGATTCCCTCACATATGAGCAGGCCAAAAAGCTGGGGCTCACCCCGGGCGACTGACAGAACAATCCTCCATTCCTGCTGAAAAATAGCCAAAACACGACTCCATTGTCAGGGATTTTCTCCTATGTTACAATGCACTGGCTGATGTTGGGGAGTGGTGCAATTGGCAGCACAGCGGCCTTTGGAGCCGTTAATCTTGGTTCGAGTCCAAGCTCCCCAGCTCCAGTTCTGGATTATGAGACCTGAACGGCAGGGGAAGTTTCCAGGTAGCTTCTTGAAAACACTTCTGGCAAGCGAGTGCGGGGTTAGTGTGATGCAATCCTGGCTCGCTTTTTTTCTTCTGGAAGGGATTTCCCTGCCAAAAAAATCTACAAATCAAAGGAAGAGAATATGTCTGTAACAGCGGTTATTCTGGCTGCCGGGAAAGGGACCCGGATGCGCTCATCCTACCCCAAAGTCCTTCATCCGATTCTGGGAAAACCCATGGTGTCATATGCCGTTGAAAACGCCGCTGCGGTTACCGGGACGGATCCGGTGCTGGTCATCGGCCATCAGGCTGAGCTGATCAGACAAACACTAGGCAATACGGGCATTACCTACGTTCTTCAGGAGGATCAGCTGGGTACCGGCCATGCTGTCCAGCAGGCGGAAAAGATGCTCAGCGGCCGCACAGACCTGGTGCTGGTGGTCTATGGGGACATGCCTGCGGTTCGACCTGAGACTTTGCGGTCTTTGATTGCCGTGCAGCGCGAACATCAAGGCCCATTGTCTCTGCTGACAGTGAAGGTGGATAATCCCCGGGGGTTTGGCAGGGTAGTCAGGGACCAGGCAGGAAACATCACAGCCATCGTCGAAGAAGCCGATGCCAGTGAAGAGCAGCTGGCCATCGACGAGCTGAACGCCGGCCTGTACTGCTTCCGGGCGGATTGGCTCTGGGAGGCGCTGAAAACCCTGCAGCTCTCCCCGCAGGGAGAATACTACCTGACCGACCTGGTCGCTGCCGCAGTCAATCAGGGGGAGTCTGTTCAGTCCGTGCGGGCGGAAGAGCAGGCAGAGCTGATTGGGATTAATAACAGGATCCACCTGGCCGAGGCGGGCAAGATCCTCCAGCGCCGGATCAATCACCACTGGATGCTTGCCGGCGTCAGCCTGCCGGATCCTGAGAGTGTATTCATCGGACCGGATGTCTTTCTCAGCCGGGATACCGTGATCCTGCCGAATACCCATCTGCTGGGTTCTACCACCGTAGGGGAAGGCTGTCAGATCGGACCAAACTCCCTGATCGTGAACAGCAGGATCGCGGACCGCTGTGAGATCCAGGCCTCCGTTGTGGAAAATGCCCGGGTGGAGGATGATGTCGATATCGGCCCCTTCAGCCATCTGCGCAAAGGCGCCCATCTGGCTGCCGGTGTCCATCTGGGTAATTTTGGGGAAGTCAAGGATTCCTATCTCGGGGAAGGGACCAAGATGGGACATTTTTCTTACCTGGGCAACGCCCAGATCGGCAGAAATGTCAATATTGGCGCCGGGACCATTACCTGTAATTATGATGGCAGGGAAAAGCACACCACAGTGGTGAAGGACGGCGCCTTTTTGGGGAGTGACACCATGCTGGTTGCACCTGTTGAGGTGGGTAAAGATGCCCGCACTGGGGCGGGAGCGGTGGTGACCCGAAATATCCCGGATGACAGCCTGGCTATCGGGGTCCCGGCCCGCAGTCTCAGTCCAGACGCTGAGGGGCAAGGCCCAGAGGACAGGTAATTGGGGCCGGATGGGCATGCAGTCGAGAATATTTCAGATGAGGATCCAGAGATGATCTTAGATCAGGAAACCAAACAGCGCTTGATCCAGAAAGCCCTCCAGGTGCGATCCCGTGCCTATGCGCCTTATTCCAACTACCAGGTTGGCGCTGCCCTGCTGACCGCAGGGGGGGAAATTTATACTGGAGCAAATGTCGAGAATGCCGCTTACCCAACTTCAATGTGTGCTGAACGATCTGCTGTCTTTTCAGCAGTATCAGATGGAGAAAGGGAATTCCAGGCTGTTGCTGTGGCCACCCGCAACGGCGGGACCCCCTGTGGCTCCTGCCGGCAGGTGTTGGCAGAGTTTGGGCTGGATATCGCGGTGCTGATTGTTGACCAGCAGGGGGCCATTATCCAGGAGACCACGGTTTCTGCGCTGCTGCCCGGTGCTTTTCAGGGGGAAGATTTGGATTGAGTGCGCTACCAGCTGGGTACCGGCGTGGCAACTAAGAGGGCATTTTCAAGCACCCACCCATCCAGAATGGCCCCTTCCTGGTCTTGATAACGGACATTAAGCCAATTTCTACCAAGATCATCTGTCTGCGGATTGGGGTCGAGAATTTCCACAATGTGTCCATTTAACAGCGTGATCACCCGGCTGCTCTCGGTGTCGGGATCACTTCGAATGGTCGCGCCGCCATATTCACCGCTGGCGTTGATTTCCCCATACATGGGGGTTGGCTTGGGGGTGATCGTGCTGGTTGCAGTCGGCGGCAAGGTGGGGGTGGCCGTGGGGACTGTGGGGGAGGGAGTGATCGTGGGCGGGAGGGGTGTGTTGGTGGGTGTGCTTGTGGGGGGGCGTGGAGTTGGTGTGGTGGTCGCGGTGGGGATCGGTGTGGGAATGGCGATATTCCCGCCAAAAACCGCTCCCATCCCGCTGAGAATGATCACGCCCAGGATGCTCAGGATGGTGATAACACTGCCAAGTGTGTACCCGAGCATGGAGAGCGGCCGGATGCCCACCACCAGGAAAACAACCATACCGGTGATGGCCAGCACTGCCAGATGAATGCCAAACACCACCAGTCCATCTGGCCATAAGTACGGCAGTCCGCTGCCCAATCCGACCCCGGCAATGGTCAGGGGAATATAGAGTTCATAGGCCAGGGCAACGCTGGAAAGCAGAGGGGAATTTTCTTTTCTGGTCACCCCCTGGATGGTAAAGAGCGTGCCGACAATCAGCAGCAGCAAATGCGGCCAGGTCAGCTGGGCATGATGGGTGATGGCCTGCACATCGATGCCCTGAAAAATCGGTGTGGTATACCCGCCGAGAATCCCCACCAGGAATACAAACGCCCCGGCAATCAGAGAGCCGATCAGGCGCTGCAGGAAAAACTTGATCGATCCGGTGGCCGCCCCCAGGGCGATGCCAATAAATGGGGTCAGCGGCGGGGCGGCCAGCACGCCCAGCACCAATAAGGCCGGGGCGTTAACAAGAACTCCCACGGTGAGGATCGCTGCGGAGAACAAAGAAAACAGAAAGAAATCGAAGGTGGGTATTGTCTCTCTGGCCAGGGCATCGATCCCCTGCACTTCAGACTTCAGATCTTCTGGGATCAATCCTCGCTGAGCTCGCCGCCGGCGGGCGGGCGGGAGATTTTCTTGTTCATCGGGAAACTGCTCGGATTTGGGGATCGACATAATATTATTTACGGATCAATGACGTAAGGTGGCTTTCAGCCGCTGGGGATGGAGCAGCAGATTCAGGGCTGCTTCAATATCCGGAACGATGATATCCGCTCTGCTTAGCGTCTCCCGGGCGGTTCCCTCCGGAGAGATCAGGCAGATGCCCAGCCTGGCAGCAGCCAGCATACCGGCATCATTGGCTCCCTGCCCCACAGCTGCGGTGGTGTTGGCGCCCAGCTGACGAACAAACTGAGCTTTCTGCTCAGCTTCTGGACCGCTTTCAATCCGGGTGGCTTGCAGCCCAAGCTGGCGGTCAATCTCAGCTTGCCGACCGTGCGTATTGGCAGTCAGCAGGTGAACAGATAGAGAGTCCCGGAGCTCATTGAACAGGGGAATCACTGCCGGAAGGAGAACACCGCCCACAGCCAGCGTGCCATTGACGTCAAAGACAACGTCCGTCAGGGTCAGAAGATCCCAGCCGGGAATCTCTAATCGAATCATAATCCTATGTATTATACTAGAATACTCATCCTGGAAAATAAATAGTAAAATAAAGCCTGATTAGCTTTTTTAAGGGAGAGTATCCTTGCGCAAACAAAGCATTTGGCTCCTGATCGCGCTCTTATCGCTGCTCCTGGGCGGCTGCGGGATGCTGTCCAGCGAGGAAACGCCCGCACCGCAGCTTCCCGGTACTCCCACGAATATCCCCACCGGAACGCCGGCGGATACAACCACCCCGCTCGCGCCGGTCGGTGTGCTGCTCAGCGGCCCGGATGTTGACCCGGTTCTGCGGGAAGAGCTGACCCCCATGATCACCGAGGACCTGAAGGCGGAAGGGCTGCGCTTTCAGCAGCTGCAGACCATGAAACCGGAAGATTTCCGGGAGGAAGAGTACCGCCTGGTCGTGGTTCTGCCGCCTTATCCGGAGCTCACCGCGCTGGCTGCTTCAGCACCGGAAGTAAAATTCCTGGCTGTTGGATTCCGGGAGCTGCAGCCCGCAGCCAACCTCAGTGTCCTGCGGCCCGACCAGAGTGATTATGGAGTGCAGGGATTTATTGCCGGGTATATAGCAGCCGTGATCACGCCGGACTGGCGTGTGGGTGCAGTCGGTCTGGATGAGAACGAGAAGGCGCTGGCAGCCCGGGAGGGATTTGTGGTGGGGGCGAAATATTTCTGCGGATTATGCAATCCAAAATATGCGCCGACCGGCGTTAATTATCTCTATCCTAAATATGTCGACCTTCCCCCGGAGGCCAGTCAACTGGATATCACTGCCAATGTCAAGCTGCTGCTGGACCGTGCTGTCCAGACCTTTTACATCACACCGGGAGCCGGGGATCCTGTGATCTATGACATGCTAATTGAGGGAGAGGCCAGGATCATCGGCCCGGGATCAGATTTTCGGGAGGAATATTGGGACCATTGGGTAGCCTCATTAGAATATGACCTGACCGCTGCCTATCAGGATTCCTGGCCCGAATTTCTCGGCGGTGAAGTGGGGGAAGAGTTTGTTCCGCCGCTTTTAATTAATGATGTCAATCAGGAATTTCTCAGCCCGGGAAAGCTGCTGGCGGTTGAGGACCTGCTCACCGAGGTCAGTGCCGGGTATATCAGCACCACCCTGGATTAATTCTCTGACGTCGCCCCGCATGATCGCTCTGGGAACCAGGCTGGCAAGATGAGGATTTTTCCATTGTTCCGCCTGATTGATTGTGCTACACTTCACTTATTCATATTAGACGGAAAAAAGCGTTTCCTTAAAAAGAAATTTATAAAGGATACCATTTTATGTCTCCTGTGTTAGAACTACGTGGGATCACGAAATCATTTCCGGGCGTTCTGGCCAATGATCATATTGATCTGGAGCTGGAGGAGGGAGAAATCCTTGCCCTGTTGGGGGAGAATGGTGCTGGGAAAAGCACCCTGATGAATATCCTCTATGGACTCTACACCCCTGATGAAGGGGAGATCTTCATCCGGGGTGATCAAGTGGAAATACAAAATCCCAGTGATGCCATCGATCGGGGGATTGGGATGGTCCATCAGCACTTTATGCTGGTGCCCGTGCTGACTGTGACTGAGAATGTCATGCTGGGCAATGAGCCCATCCGGAATGGCGTTTTCCTCAACCAGGCCAAAGCAGCAGAGAAAATCCGCCAGATTTCAGAGCAGTACAAACTGGATGTGGATCCCTCGTCATATATCAAGGATCTCCCGGTTGGCGTCCAGCAGCGGGTGGAGATCATCAAGCTGCTCTATAGAGAGGCGGATATCCTCATTCTGGATGAGCCGACTGCGGTGCTTACTCCGCAGGAGATTGATGAGCTCTTTAAGGTGATCCGCAGCCTGCTGGATCGGGGAAAATCGATAATTTTCATCACCCACAAACTGGGGGAGGTGATGGAGATTGCCGATAAGATTGCTGTGCTGCGGATGGGAAGGATGGTGGGCACGGCGGTCCCCGAAGAAACCTCTGAAAAAGAACTGGCCTCCATGATGGTGGGGAGAGAAGTCGTCCTTAAGGTGGATAAGCCGCCTTCCCATCCTGAGGGGAAAGTGTTGGAAGTCAGGGATCTTCATGCCCTGGATGAGCGCGGGAACAAGATGGTAAACGGTGTCAATCTTGATGTTCAGGCCGGGGAAATCCTTGGTGTAGCCGGTGTGCAGGGCAACGGTCAGACCGAGCTTGTGCAGGTGCTCACCGGTCTGCGCGACCCAGTTTCGGGTCAGATCCTGATTAACGGGCAGGATATGACCGGGGCCTCTCCGCGGAAGGTGCTCGATGCCGGCGTCGCTCACGTTCCGGAGGACAGGCAGCATGACGGTCTGGTGCTCAGCTTCCCGGTAGCGGATAATTTGGTGCTGAATACCTACGCAAAGAAACCCTTTACCAAGGGGTTGACCATGCAGGAAAAAATCATTGATGAGACCGCCAGGAAGCGGGTGCAGGAGTTTGATGTCCGCACCCCGGGCGTGATGATCCCGGTGGCCAATCTATCAGGCGGAAATCAGCAAAAGGTGATTGTAGCCCGGGAGTTTTCCCGTCCGATCAAGCTGCTGATTGCTGCCCAGCCTACCCGGGGTCTTGATGTGGGATCGATTGAATACATCCACAAGCGGATTATTGAAAAACGGGATGACGGCACCGCGGTTCTGCTGGTCTCAACCGAGTTGGAGGAAATCATCAGCCTTTCTGACCGCATCGCGGTCATGTTCAAAGGAAAAATTCTGGATGTTCTCCCGGCGGATGAAGTCACCAGAGCCGAACTCGGGTTGCTGATGGCTGGTGTGGTAGAGGAGGAGGAGCAGCATGGCAGAAAATAATCAGCGGGCTTTGCTCGGCCTGGTAGTGTATGGTGAGGATGTTCACGGCGGTGGGATCGCCCAGTATGCCCATCAGGGGGCGCAGCGGGTCGCAGAGCAGCGGGATCTGGAGATCACCCTGGTGGAAAGCGACCAGACGGAAGAGGTCCAAAAGGAAATCCAGGAGCTGCTGGAGAAAGACCTCCGGGTGATGATCACCACCAGTCTGCATACCGGACAGATTGCGGAAGACCTGGCTGAGGAACATCCTGAGGTCACTTTCATCACCATAAATTATCAAGCGCAGAAAAAACTGAAAAACCTTACCTCGCTGCCTGTGGAGCTGCACCGCATTGAGGAGCTGGAAACGCTGCTGGCTGCCCATCTTGCCGTGCAGCTGGATCGGGAAAAGATGGGCATCTGGCAGACATTCCGGCTGGCGTTGATGGAGTGGAATGCCCAGACCATCCTCATCCCGCTGCTGGCGTTCATTTCCGCATTGATCATTGGGGCATTTTTCATTGCCGGGTTTGATCCTGACGTTTGGGCGGCTTTTCAAGGTGGTTTTCGGCCCGGAATCAGCGCAGCATACCAGGCGGTGGTGGAAGCTTATTCCGCTCTCTGGGACGGTTCGGTGGGCAATCCCCGGGAAATGGTAGAAGCCTTCAGAACCTTTTTCAGCAGTGGAGAAACCGATCTCCTGGTAAGGGCCTTATCTCCTTTGATGGAAAGTCTGCGGATTTCCACCCCCTACATCCTGACCGGGTTGAGTGTTGCGCTGGGCTTCCGGGCCGGCCTGTTCAACATTGGGGCTGAAGGGCAGTATTTCATTGGTGGATTGACCAGCGTCTTTATCGGCTATTCCGTTCAGGGGCTGCCCTGGTATATTCATTTGCCGCTGGCTCTGACAGCGGGGTTCCTGGGAGGCGCTTTGTGGGGAGGAGTGGCGGGTTTTTTGAAGGCAAAAACCGGGGCGCATGAGGTGATCACCACCATTATGCTGAACTATATCGCCTACAATCTGGCTGAATTTCTGCTCCAGGTGGGCGGTCCGATGGCCCGTCCTAATGATTCCCGACCCATCAGCCCGGAAATCCTCAGCTCTGCCAGGCTGCCGCAGTTTTTCCCTGATAACCCCGCCATCCGCATTAATGTCGGTTTGTTCCTGGCCCTGCTGATGGTTTTTGTGGTCTGGTATCTGCTCTTCAAAACCCCAATCGGGTTTGAGCTCCGCACCGTGGGCTCCAACCCCCGGGCGGCGAAAACTGCCGGGATGAACATCGGCTGGACATACATGCTGGCCATGGGGTTGGCCGGCGGTCTGGCTGGATTGGCCGGCACACATGACATTCTCGGAGTGCTGAAATATATGCCCAATGCGTTTCAGTCCGGATACGGTTTTGATGCCATCGCTCTGGCACTGCTGGGCAAGAGTCATCCGCTGGGAGTGCTGCTGGCATCCCTGCTGTTTGGCTTCCTCCGGGCGGGTGCTGTCCAGATGCAGGGGGCGGCCCAGATTCCGGTGGATATCATCTCAATTCTTCAGGGTTTAATTATTGTCTTCGTGGCTGCTCCTGAGCTGATCCGGGCCTTGTACCGGCTGCGGGATACAGGAGAAGAGGGCGAGGCTGTGCTGACCACCGGCTGGGGTGGACAGGTCTAGGAAGGAGCGAATTCATGTCTGCGGTTACAAGCGAAAAACGAGTTACCCGAAAAAAGTTCTCCCTGAATCGATCCCAGATTTATGGAATTCTCTACCTGCTGGTTGCGGTGTTCATCATCTTTGTTTTTGCACAGGCGGCCGAGCCCGGGCAGATGTCCACGTTTCGTCTCACCCCGCCCCGCTCAGAGGCGCTTCCGGTTCCTGATCTGATTTTTCCCAGCCAGATCAGCCTGTATGTCTTCGCTGTCATCGTTGCCTTTGTGGGCGGGTGGCAGCTGGCGAAGGGTTTCCAGCGGTTAAATCTGGTGCTGGTCTTCATGGCCATTCTCTTTGTGATCGCCTTCCTGACCTGGGCGGCCAGGGGAAGGTCCCTTAATTTCACCTCTCTGATGGCCAATGCGCTGCTCAGAGCCACCCCGATTGCCCTGGCCGGGCTTTCCGGTGTGCTCTGTGAACGGGCTGCGGTGATCAACATCGCCATCGAAGGGATGATGCTCAGCGGGGCCTTTACCACCACGATCGCGGCCAGCATCGCCTCCAATCTCTGGGCCTGGTCGGATGGCCTGTCCTTGCTGTTTGGGTTGATAGTCGGCCTGCTGACGGGGGGTCTGCTGGGTCTGGTGCTGGCAGTGTTAGCTGTGCGGTACAAGGTGGACCAAATTGTGGCCGGGACGGCGATTAACATCCTCTCGACAGGGATCACCAGCTTCCTGGTCTCCCGAATCCTGGTGGAATTCCAGAATCTGAACCAGGCACCGATCTTTCCCAAGGTCAGTTTGCCGCTGTTTTCCCGGATTCCGATCCTTGGACCGGTTCTCTTCAATCAAAATCTACTCTTTTACCTGATGTTCGTGGTGATTGCCGCCATTCACATTATGCTTTTCTACACCCGCTGGGGGCTGCGCACCCGGGCTGTTGGCGAACATCCCAAAGCTGCGGACACCCTGGGTGTACGGGTCTATTTCACCCGCTACGTCAACACCATCCTGGGCGGGATGGTTGCCGGGCTCGGCGGAGCTTTCCTGGTGATAGGATCTGTGGGAAGGTTCGATGAAGTGATGACCGCCGGGAAGGGATTTATCGGCCTGGCGGCAATGATCTTTGGGAAATGGATGCCATTCGGGGTCTTCGGCGCTGCCAGCATCTTTGGGTTTGCCGATTCGCTGCAGAGCAAGCTGGCGATTCTTGATGTGCCCATTCCCTCCCAGTTCCTGCTGATGGCTCCCTACCTGATCACCATTATCGTCCTTGCCGGCGTCATTGGGGAAGCCATCCCGCCGGCCGCTGACGGTCAGCCTTATGTGAAAGAATAATCAACCCCCCGCTGTGACAGAAATAACCAAACAGGCTGTCTCCGGACAGCCTGTTTGCGGTAATGCTCCGATAGGGAATTGCTACAATTTTGATTTGGCCAGCTCATCAAACCCCAGACTTTTCAGCGCCATGTAGGCAGAGCGATCCCGGGCTTCATTGAACACCTTTCTGGCTCTGGATAATGCGGCCCGTTTTTCTTTGCGGTCCTTGGCCAGCAGGGAGGCCCGGCGTTTCTTTTCTAAAAAATCGGCTGCTGCAGAGACATCATCATTTCCTGCCTCCAGCGCCTCCAGGGCGTATGCCTTTAAATATTCCCGATAAATCGATTGGTCCATACATCCTCCTGAGCTTTCATTATACCCTGAGCAGAGCTTTGATTTCCGGGATAACGAAGGGCGCAGCAGCGGCCGCCGCGATCAGGGAAGCACCCCCGGCAGCGGCAGCGTTGAGCAGGGATGTCTGCCCGGATAGATCAACCAGGCTGAGCAGCAGCACACTGATGCCAGCGCCGACAGCTGAGGCAGCTGCGGTTCGCAGCACCGTCGACTTTAACCGCGGCCGGTATGGCAGAGGACGGTAGAGCAGATAGAAGAGCAGCACTGCTTCCAGGGTGAAGACCAGAGAGTTAGCCAGCCCGATCCCCGGCGCGCCCAGCCAACCGGTCAAGAGAATTCCCACAAGCAGGAAAGCAATCAGGGAGATTCCTGATGTGATCAGGGGAACAACGGCATTGTGGCGGGCGTAAAATGACCGCGCGGATATCTCCAACAGGGAGTGTCCCAGGAGACCGGTCAGGTAGGCGCGGGCAGTCCAGACGACCAGGTCGCTTCCGGCGCTGTCAAAATTGAGGATCTCAATCAGCGGGGGCAGATTAATGGCCAGGATAACCCCTGCGGGAACTGACAGGGCAATAATGGTCTGGATGCTGACTTCGAGTGTGCCGTGGAACTTTTCTCTCTCCCCGCGGGCAGTCTGCTCCGCTAAGGTGGGGAGCAGCGCGGTACCCAGCGCGGTGCCAATCACCGATTGGGGCACCTGCATGAACAGCCACCCGTAGACCAGCGCAGTGACTGCCCCCACACTCAAGCGGGAAGCCAGATTGTCCTGGGTGAGAAAGATCAGGTGAATAAACAGCACAGTAAGCACGCGGGGCCCCATCAGCCGCAGCACTTCCCGGACGCTGGAATCGCCCACCGACAGGGACGGGGTCCAGCGGAATTGAAAACGCAGCAGGCCGGGAATCTGAACCAGCAGGAATAAGGCTGCGCCAAAAATTACCCCATAGACCAGGCCGTCCACCCCCAGACCAAAGGCCGGCAGGGTGATCGGCCCCAGCTGGAAGCCCTTCTCAGGGGCTAGAATCAGGATCCCCGCCAGGGATCCCAGATCGTACATGCTGGGAGCTAAGGCGGGGAGCAGAAAGTGTTGATGGGCCTGCAGGCCGGCGATGGCCAATCCGCCCAGCGCAAACAGCACGGTGGCGATCAGATTGAGCCGCATCAACCGGACTACCAGCTGCTGCTGTTCCACCCCAAATCCAGGCGCGATTCCAATTTCCCAGGACACCAGCTGGTTGGCACCGAGGGCGATCAGCAGGGATAATCCTATCGCCGCCAGAAATATCAGATTGGTGATGCGGGAAAACAGCAGCCAGGTTGGCTCTCTGCCTTTTTCCTCCCGGGTCTCAGAAAGCACTGGGATGAAAGCCATGGCCAGAGCGCCGCCAGATATCAGGGCGAAAACCAAATCTGGAATGTTATTGGCAGCATTGAAAGCATCCAGCTCTGCTGAGAGGCGGAAAGAACGAGCGATGATCACATGGCGGACGAACCCGAGCACCTTTTCCAGGCCAAAAAAAATTGCGATGATCAGGGTCGACCGGGCGATGTGTTTCATGAGCTAGAGTATAGCATAATTGCCTGGATCAAGATTAATACTGGATCATCGTACCCCGGCCGGCGGAGGACTTTTGTTCTCCCTGGAAGAGTGGTAAGATATACCTGGTACGAGCTAAAAGCAAGAGCTGATTTTATAAGTGAGGAAGCATGCGCACAGTGTATTGGGATCAGGAGAACAACACGGTCAAAATGATCGACCAGCGGCTGCTGCCGGTGGACTATGTAATCAACGAATATACCCGCTATCAGGATGTCGCCCGGGCGATTTCCGATATGGTGGTCCGGGGAGCCCCGGCTATTGGAGCGTCTGCTGGGTTTGGTCTTGCTCTGGCGGGTTTTCAGTCTTCAGCTCCGACGGTGCAGGAGCTTCGCCAGGATCTGGAGAAAGCGGCCAGGGAGCTGGAAAAAGCCCGGCCTACTGCAGTCAATCTGGCCTGGGCTCTGAAGCGGATTCTCAAGAAAACTGCGGGAGAATACCCGCAGGCAGATGATCTGCGGGAGGCAGTGCTGGACTCGGCGCAGCGGATTGCTGATGAGGATGTGGAAATCAACAAGCGGATGGCCGCTCACGGAGCGGAGCTGATCGACGAGGGCGATACCATCATCCATCACTGCAACACTGGTTCATTGGCCACCGTGGATTGGGGGACGGCGCTGGGAGTCATTCATACCGCCCATGAGCAGGGCAAAAACATCCATGTGCTGGTGGATGAAACCCGACCCCGACTGCAGGGCGCCCGGCTCACTGCCTGGGAGCTGGAGCAGTATGGGATTCCTTACGACATCATCAGTGATAATGCCGCCGGTTATTTTTTGTCCACAGGCAGGGTGCAGAAGGTGGTTTTCGGGGCAGATCGGGCGGCCGCCAACGGGGATGTGGCCAATAAAATTGGCACCTATATGCTGGCCCTGGCCGCTGATGATAACGGGGTCCCTGCCTATGCTGTCATCCCGACCTCGACAATTGACCTTTCTCTGGCTTCCGGGGATCTGATCCCCATCGAAGAGCGAAGCCCGGATGAGGTTCTGGGGATTTCTCTGCAGGGCAAGCAGATCGCCCCGGAGGGGGCCAGCGCCCGCAATCCGGCTTTTGACATCACCCCGCACCGTTTGATCAGCGGGATTGTCACCGAAAACGGGGTGGTTTCTCCTCCCTATCAGGAAAATCTCCCCCACGTTGTCCCTAGCGATTAACCCTGGAAGATATTCATGAAAATTGCCCTCACGGGATCCATTGCTTACGATTACCTGATGTCATTTCCCGGCCAGTTCCGGGAGCATTTTTTGGAAGATAAGCTGGACACGATCAGCCTTTCCTTTCTGGTCAACCGGATGATCAAGAGAAGGGGAGGGATTGCCCCCAACATTGGATATACCATGGCTCTGCTGGGCGGGCAGGCGATTCTCTTCGGCACAGTGGGGGAGGATTTTCATGAGTACCGGAAATGGCTGGAGGAAGCGGGCGTGGATACCCGGGGGGTGAAAGTCATTCCCGATGAATTTACCGCTTCATTTTTTGCCACCACGGATACAACCAACAATCAAATTGCCAGTTTTTATCCGGGCGCGATGAGCCATGCTGCCCAGGTGAAGCTCAGCGATTGGCAGGGGGAAAACCTGGATCTGGTGGTGATCTCTCCCAATGATCCCACGGCGATGATCAATTACGTTCAGGAGGCAAAGCAGCTGGGCATTCCCTATCTGTATGATCCCAGCCAGCAGATTGTCCGCCTGGATGGCGAGGACCTCCGGGAAGGGGTAAAGGGGGCCTTTGCGCTTTTCGTCAATGAATATGAATTTTGCCTGATAAAAAAGCATACCGGCCTTTCCGAGGAAGAAATTGAACAGCAGGTACCGTTGATGGTAATAACCAACGGGGAACACGGAGCTGAGATCTCTGCAGAGGGGAAAAAATACCACATCCCGGTCGTTCCTCCCCAGACAATCAGTGACCCAACCGGAGTGGGAGATGCTTTCCGGGGGGGATTCTTGACCGGATACAGTTTTGGATTGGACTGGCAGGTTTGCGGAGAAATCGGCGCACTGGCGGCGACTTACTGCCTGGAAACGGACGGACCCCAAGGACATCATTTCACCCCGGCCTCCTTTATCCAGCGCTACCGCAGTCACTTTGATGATCAGGGAGACCTGGATATTCTCAGGAATAAAAACTGACTGGGATGACTGCCAGCAGCCAGACACAACCACGCTAGAATTGGAGAGAGGAATGGATAATTTTGATATCAAAGATAAATCATTGGCAGAAGGCGGACGCCGGCGGATTAAATGGGCTGAGAGAGAAATGCCCGTGCTGCGAACCATTCAGGAAAGGTTTATTAAGGAACGCCCATTGGAAGGCATCCGCATGTCAGCCTGCCTGCATGTCACTACCGAAACGGCGAATTTGATGACCACGCTGCAGGCTGGGGGAGCCGATGTGGTGCTGGTGGCTTCCAACCCGCTTTCCACCCAGGATGACGTGGCTGCCTCGCTGGTCATGCATAATGAGATCCCTGTCCACGCCATCAAAGGCGAGGATAACGTCACCTACTATAAACACATCAACGCAGCGATCGATCATCAGCCCCATATCACCATGGATGACGGTGCTGACCTGGTCAGCACGCTGCACAAAGACCGCCGGGAGCTGCTGGAGAATGTCATTGGTGGAACAGAGGAAACGACCACCGGCGTGATCCGCCTGCGGGCGATGGCGGCGGACGGCGCCTTAGCCTTTCCCGTCATTGCGGTCAATGATGCTCTCACCAAACACTTTTTTGACAATCGCTACGGCACTGGTCAATCTACACTGGACGGCATCCTGCGGGCAACCAATGTCTTGATGGCCGGGAAAACTTTCGTGGTTGCCGGCTACGGCTGGTGCGCCCGGGGCCTGGCGATGCGCGCCCGGGGGATGGGGGCCAATGTGATCGTCACCGAGGTCGATCCGCTGAAAGCGCTGGAAGCTGTCATGGATGGTTTCCGGGTGATGCCGATGATGGAAGCCGCTCCCCAGGGAGATGTTTTCTGCACGCTGACCGGAGATATCAACGTTCTGGACCGGCACCATTTCGAGGTGATGAAGGACGGGGCGATCATCTCCAATTCCGGGCACTTCAATGTGGAGATCAATTTGGTAGCGCTGGAGGATATGGCTGAGGAAAGGCTCCGGGTACGGCCGATGGTGGAGCAGTTTATTCTGTCCGATGGTCGAAGGCTGAATCTGCTCGCAGAAGGCAGGCTGGTGAACCTGGCTGCAGCTGAAGGGCATCCTTCCAGTGTGATGGATATGTCCTTTGCCAATCAGGCGCTCAGCGCTGAATACATGATCAAGAACGCCGAAAAATTGGAAAACCAGGTCTACAAGGTCCCGGAAAAGATTGACCAGGAAATCGCCAAATTGAAGCTGGAAAACATGGGGATCGTAATCGATCAGCTCACCGAGGAGCAGATCAAGTATCTGAATTCCTGGAAAGCCGGCACCTGATTTCCACTGCAGTAAGGGAGAAACAGGAAACCTTCCCCGGGTCAGCGAATTGACCCGGGGCTTTTTTTTTAATCTCCAGGATGCGTTTTCTAATCTTTTCCGCTCCGGGAGACTTTGTGTTTCTGGGACAGGAAGGTTACAATAACCATACTTGTACCCGTTTTCACGAATCTGGGTTCCGGAATTCGCTGCCCCCATCCTTACCGGGGAGGTGCTTTATGAGTGAAATTAACAGGCGCAGGTTTTTACGCCTTCTGACCGGGGTGCTGGGCTATGCAGCCAGCACGTACCTGCTCGGCTGTCAGGACCCATCCAAGCTGGCGGAAAAGCGAGGAGCCGCGGATAAACTCGCACCGGCAGCTGACACACCTACTTTTACGCCAACCCAGGCAGTCACGCAAACTGCCGATCCTGGAGAGACCGGCACAGCGACAGCAACCCCTCAGCCGACGATGGCAGTGGCGGACCTGGCTGTGGCCCGGAATGGGGAGCCTGAGGTGATTACCAGGAAAGCCCTGGCCGCCCTGGGCGGGATGGAGCGTTTTGTAAAATCAGGGGATGATGTCATCATCAAACCCAATATCTGTGTAGCCTACCACAGCTATGAGTACGCTGCTACCACGAACCCCTGGGTGGTTAGCGCGCTGGTCAAGATGGCTTTGGAGGCCGGCGCCAAGCGCGTCCGGGTGATGGACTACCCCTTTGGGGGTACGGCAGAACAGGCCTACCGGGTGAGCGGGATCGCCAATCAGGTGAAGAAGGCTGGGGGTAGAATGGTCACCATGGCCAACTTCAAATACGTGAACACAAAAATCCCCCAGGGGCAGGACTTAAAAGAATGCAAGATCTATCAGGATGTGCTCGATGCTGATGTGCTCATCAATGTGCCCATCGCCAAACACCATGAATTAGCCCGGCTGACCCTGGCGATGAAAAATATGATGGGTGTCCTTTATTACCGGCCCATGATGCACATAAATCTTGGACAGCGTCTAGCCGATCTCAACAGCAGGGTGCGGTCTCATCTGGTGGTTGTCGATGCGGTCAGGATGCTGATGGACCACGGACCCAGCGGGGGAAACCTCAATGATGTTCGCCTTGCTAACACGGTCATCGCCACCCCGGATATTGTGGCGGCAGATACCTATGCTGCCTCATTATTTGGACTTAAGCCGCGGGATCTGGCTTACATTCAGGCTGGGGCCGCGATGGGGTTGGGCACCAAAGACCTCAGCGGGCTGAAAATCGAGGAGATCAATCTTGGCTGAGAGCACTCGTAGTTCCATTTTCGATTGGACTCCAGAGCGCTGGATCCGGCTCAGAAAAGGTGTGCAGGTTGCAGCCCTGCTGGGATTCCTGGGGCTTTTCTTCTGGGCAGGCCGCGTTTTTTATCTTCAACCGGATGCGGGAAGCAGAGCCGCCGGTTTTTGGGTAAATCTTCCCCTGCGGCTGGATCCGCTGGTGATGGTTGCTCAGCTGGCTGCCAGCAGGGTTTTCCTGGGAATTTCCCTGCTGTTTCTGATCACCCTGGCGGCAACCCTTTTGTTTGGGCGGGTGTGGTGCGGCTGGTTCTGCCCGCTGGGAACGCTGCTGGAATGGACCTCCGGGAAAAATAATCCCCGCCGGAGCAGGAAAATTTCCAATTCCTGGCGGGGGGTGAAATATATCCTGCTGCTGACCATTCTGGGGGCCGCCCTGCTGGGAAACCTCAGCCTGCTGGTGCTGGACCCGCTGACAATCTTGATCAGGACGCTGACCAGCGCAGTGATGCCCGCCCTGGATGCCGGGTTTACAGCCCTGGAAAGGCTGCTCTTCCGGATTCCTGTATTGCAGGGAGCTGTCGGATTGTTGGACAGCTGGGTCCGACCGGCTGTCTTTCCGCTGCAGCCGGACAGCTTTCGATCCGGCCTGCTGTTTGCCCTGCTGATGGCCGGGATTATGACTTTAAATGCACTCACTCCGCGATTTTGGTGCCGATATCTCTGTCCCCTGGGTGGGATGCTGGGCTGGATCAGTAAATTCAGCCTGGTCAGGGCGCGGGTTGAGGGAGACTGCACCCTATGTGGGCAGTGCCTTCAGGTATGCCCAACAGGGGCCATACAGAAAGGCGATTCCCTGGAGGTGGATGCCGGTGAGTGCATCATGTGCATGGTCTGTCCCACAACCTGCCCCACAGCCGGACTCCAGATTTCTGCCGGTCCCCCCAGCCCTCACTGGCGCGCTTATGATCCGGATAGAAGAAAGCTGGTTCTCTCTCTGGGGGCTGCTGCTGCTGGGGTGGGAATTTTCCAGCGGGATTTTTCCGCCGGACAGACCCATCCCCACTTAATCCGACCCCCTGGTGTCCTGAACGAAGAGTTCCTGCAGCAGTGCATCCGCTGCGGGGAGTGCAGTGAAGTGTGTCCCACCAATGCCATCCAGCCGGCAGGGCTGGAATCCGGCCTGGAAGGATTCTGGACGCCGATTTTAATCCCCCGGACCGGCTACTGTGATTATTCCTGCAATGCCTGCGGACAGGTGTGTCCGGTAGAGGCGATCCCCCCGCTCAGCGTTGCTGAGAAGCGGAATCAGGTCATCGGCAGGGCGTATATCAATACCAACCGCTGCATCCCCTGGGCAGATCAGCAGGACTGTATTGTCTGTGAGGAGATGTGCCCCATTCCCGAAAAAGCGATTTTGCTGCAGGAGGAGACCGTCCACAGGCCAACCGGGGAAAGAGTCCAGGTGCTGCGGCCCTATGTCGTTCGCGACCGCTGCATCGGCTGCGGAATCTGTGAGAACAAGTGTCCGGTAGCTGGAGAGGCCGCCATCCGTGTTTATACACCCCCACCGGACTGCCAAACGGTAATTTCCACCTGAGAGAGGAAAGTCTGGCGAAGGATCTCATCCCCTGGCTGCTGGAATCCGCTGAGCCCTGGACGCGGTATCGAACCAGGCTGGACCTGCTGGGGATGTCTGCTTCTCATCCTGCGGTGATCCACGATCGGGAGCAGCTTCTGGGTCACTCTCTGGTGCAGGAGTTGATTGAGAAAGCTTCCTCATGGCCAGGATATGCACTGAAACGGCACAATGACGCCGCTCATCCACTGTATGCCATCAGCACGTTGGCTGATTTTGGGTTGACAGGGGAAGATTCACAATTGAGGACCACTGTTGAAAAGATTTTTCATCACCAATCAGCAGAAGGGCCTTTTCAGACTCAGCTCAGGCTGTACAAACGTTTCGGTGGCCTGGAAGGGGAGCACTGGAGCTGGATGGCCTGCGATGCACCCACACTGCTGTCATCCCTGGTCGCCTTTGGCTTTCAGGAAGACTCCCGCATAAAGCATGCCCTGGCAGTACTGCTTCAGTCAGTGGAGGGAAATGGCTGGCGTTGTCAAGCAGCAGAGGAGCTGGGAAATTTCAAAGGTCCTGGGAAACGGGAAGATCCCTGTCCAATTGCGAATGTTTCTGCGCTCAAGGTGCTGTCACTGCTGCCGGAAGACAAACACCGGGAGGCTGTGAAGCGAGGGGTGGATATGCTGCTGAGGCATTGGACAGAGCAAAAGGATAAGAAATATTTTTTATTTGGGATTGGAACCGATTTTCGAAAGATCAAATATCCCCTGGTTTGGTACAACATCCTTCATGTTGTCGAAGTCCTCAGCCGATTCTCTTCTGCTGTTTCCGATCCCAGATTCCAGGAGATGCTTTCCGCTCTGATCATCCAGGCGGACGAAAGGGGGAAATTTACAGCGGGATCAATGTACCGCAGTTGGAAGAAATGGTCCTTTGCGGATAAGAAAGCCCCTTCTCCCTGGCTGACATTTCTGGTTTTGAGGATCAGCAAGCGGACGGGCCTGCGGGTCAGTTGTTAGCTGAACTGGGTTCTAAAAAGGCTCCAGGAATGAAGGGAGCCTTTTTAGCATGAGAGAAGTTTACTCAACCGAGTACAGCTCGGTAGTGCCGCCCCCCATGGTTTCATCCATCGTTTCCTGTCTGACCATGCCCACCCCTTCCACATACCAGGTGGAATAATCCAGAGGAAGATCTGAAAATGCCGCGCCGACATCACCACCCAGATCAATGGAGATCGTCCCGGTGGAATCCACTCGGTAGGCTTCAGGAAATGTGCCGGCGCTGACCGTCACTTCCTCGATGCCGGCGATGGTGTTGAGGATATCAATTTCCATATCGGTATTTACCGAGATGCCTTCCATGGAGAAATCAGCCTTGACCTGATAGCTGCTGTTCCAGGATGCGCCTACTTCCCATTCCTCAGCTGGCAGCAGATAGACGCCTTCATAATCCAGGGTTTCAAAATCAAGTCCCTCAAACTGGGTAAAATTGATGGTGGCGTATTCGCTGGAGATCAGCCCGGATTCATCACAGTACCAGGTGGCCGTTGCTGTGAAGATTTCTCCTGTCTCCCTGTCCCGCAGACTCATGGTGGACTGGAAGGATTCTTCCGTGATCTCAGCGTAAGAGAGGCTGAATTGACCCTCCTCATCCGCCTCGGGACTGTGGATCAGATACGTCCAGGTGGTGTCGCTTCGGATGGGATAAAAAGGATGCTGGCAGGCGCCCTCCGCCTCAGATTCCAGGTTGAGTATTTCCGGTGTTGGTTCCAGCGTGGCCGTGGGCGGTATGGCTGTGGCGGCTGGCGGTCCTTCCTCGACTGGTTCTGGCGGGGACGGTTCAGCCGGGGTGCAGGAACTCAGAATCAAAAGCAACGCTGTCAGAACTCCAATGAGTGGAAACCGGGACTGCTTCAAAGTGAACATATTCCTCCTCTATCAGGGAATACTGAAAAATACTTTTCCATATCCGATCAGATCGGCATCAAAAATGAACTCCAGGTTTTCTGCGTCTTCAGGCACCTGGAAGCCGATCTGTCCTCTAACTTTTTCTCCCGGCTGCAGTTCATCATCCGGGACCGCGCTGTCCGCAGCGGCCTGAGCCCCCAAGTGCATGGTGTACTGCTGACCGCTGCCGTCCTTCAGGTACATCTGCAGTCCGCCGGTAATCTCTCTGGTGGTGTCTCCCTGGTTCACCACGGTGACTTCAACCACAATAAACTGATACCCATCCTCCGGTTTGACCAGCTGGGTTCCTTCCGGTTGGGTTACACGCAGCACCTGAATGGAAAAATCAGAGATCTCCACGGCATCCCCAACCTGGTAGACTGGATGAGTGCGGTCCAGGGCAAGGTCCTCCGGGGGATCAATGGAGACCGGCAGGCTTCCCAGATCCACGGAGACCTCTCCCAGACCGATAATCTTTTGTTCATAAACGAAGACCAACCCGTCAGCATCTTCCGGGATCTGGTAGCCGATTTTGCCGCGGATTCTTTCCCCGGGGTTGATTTCTCCCCGGGGAGGATTGGCTCCGCTGGCTGCATTGGCTTTGCCGTTCAGGTTGTATTTTCTTCCCTGGCTGTCCTTTAAGGTCATCTGGAGCAGGGGCGAGACAGAGAAGGATCTTCCGCCCTGATTGGCGATGATCACCTCCACGGCGACATATTTTTTTCCTTCTTCGGGTGGGTTGAAATCTCTTCCGGGAGGTTGATCCCAGCCCAGGACGATCAGCAGCGTGTTGTCCATGCTGATGATGTCGCCGACCTGATAGGTTTGACCGCGGGTGGGTTCGGTTAGGGCAGCATCAGCGTAACTGCCTTCGGTGGCCAGACTGCCTACCTTTTCCGCTTGCTGCTCCAGCTGACAGCCGGTGCTCAGCAGGGAAAAGCCGCCCAGGAACAAAATGATAAGGAGAAAAGTTTTGATTTTCATGGGCATATTAGATGGGGGAGAAGATCTTATTAAGGGAAAAGTGAGTTTCATACCAGATCTATTATAGATGCTGTTGAGAAAAAAACAAAGCAGGTTTCCTTTAACGAATGATTAATTCCACAGAGACCACAGGAAACTGGATATTTCTCGCTGAAAGAGGCGAGATGTCATCTTCCCGGCTCTACCGCCTGCAGCTGCCGGCGGGATGAGCGACTCAGGATGGAATATTTCTCCAAATGAGAAATGATATATAATCAAAGCGCCACCCCAGGTTTTCTTTGTTCATTTTCATCCAGCAAACAGAGAAAGACCGTACCTGTGGTAAAATTTTTTCTCAAACCCGGTCTGCGATTCTTCCCGCAGCCGGTATTGCTGGTCTTGAAACCAGTTTCGTTGCAGTCAGGCAGGCCGCAGGGGAGGATAGCATGGCTTTGGAAACGTTTGAAAACCTGGTAGCTGATCCCCCACAGGATCTGGATGATCCTCAGCTGTATGTTAATCGGGAATTGAGCTGGCTGCGATTCAATGACCGGGTGCTGGAGGAGGCTAAGGATGAAAGCCATCCGCTCCTGGAGCGGGTGAAATTTCTATCCATCTTCTCTTCCAATCTTGATGAATTCTTTATGATTCGAGTTTCCGGGTTAAGACGACAGCTGGAAGCTGGTACCCTGGAAACCCCTCCGGATGGGCTGCTGCCGTCCGAGCAGCTGGCCATGATCCGTCAGCGGCTGCTGCCCAAGCTGGAAGAACAGTACCGGTGCTGGCAGGAGGATTTACTTCCCAAACTCAAAGAAAATAACATCCGGATTTTGCTCTATAAAGATCTCAAGAGAAAGCAGCGCAAGCTGCTTCGAAAATATTTTGAGAAAGAGATCTATCCAGCACTTACCCCGCTGGCCTTTGATCCCGGCCATCCTTTCCCCCATATTTCCAATCTGTCGATGAATCTTGCTGTGGTGGTCTATGATCCCAAGCACGGACAGCGCTTCGCCCGGTTGAAAGTACCCAAGATTTATTCCCGCTTGATTGCCATCCCCAGCGAGGAGACAGTCGATGAATTCTCCGAGCTGGGCTTGATCCAGCGCAACTCCACCACCTTCGTCTGGTTGGAGGAGGTGGTCAAGGCCAACCTGGATATGCTCTTTCCCGGGATGGAAATTGAGGCCGCTTACCCCTTCCGGGTCACCCGAGATGCAGATCCAGAAATTGAAGAGGATGAGGCCTCTGATCTGCTTTCGGCCATCGAGGAAAGCGTCCGGGAGCGTCAATTTGGGTCTGCGATCCGGCTGGAAGTAGATCACACCATGCCCGATCAGGTGCGGGATATTTTACAAACCAATCTGGATATCGCTTCTTATCAAATATTTGTTGTGGATGGTCCCATCGGTCTGGGCGATACCATGGAGCTGCTGAAGATCAATCTGCCGGAGATGAAAGACACTCCCTTCAAGGCCTATGTGCCTCCCCGTCTGTCCACTGAAGAGAGCATATTTTCCGTGATCCGGCGGAACAATATCCTGCTTTACCATCCCTATGACAGCTTTGATCCTGTGGTTTGCTTTATCCGTGAAGCAGCTCGAGACCCCGAAGTGCTGGCCATCAAAATGACCCTTTACCGGGTTGGTCCCGATTCGCCGATTGTCGCTGCTCTGATGGATGCCCGGGAAAACGGGAAGCAGGTGGCCGTGCTGGTGGAGCTGAAAGCGCGCTTTGATGAGGAAAACAATATCGTTTGGGCCCGGTCGCTGGAGAGGGCTGGTGTGCATGTTGTCTACGGACTGGTCGGGTTGAAGACCCATGCCAAGGTCAGTGTGGTTATCCGCCATGAACAGGAAGGCATCAGACGATATATTCATCTTTCCACTGGAAACTACAATGACGTCACAGCCAAAATTTACGCAGATCTGGGGTATTTCACCTGTGATCCTGAGCTGGGACAGGATATCTCAGCCTTATTCAACGGTCTGACCGGATACTCCCAGGGGGAAGAGTACCAGAAACTGCTGGTGGCCCCCGGCGCCATGCAGGAAGAGATCATCTCCCGGATTGACCGCGAGATTGCCGAGCATGAGGAGGCGGGTGGGGGGTACCTGGCCTTCAAGATGAACTCTCTGGTGGATGAGGCCTGCATACAGGCTCTCTACCGGGCATCCCGGGTCGGGGTGAAGATTGATCTCCAGGTACGGGGAATCTGCTGTCTGCGGCCCGGAATTCCAGGGATCAGTGAGAATATCACCGTGACATCGGTGGTGAGTAGATTTTTAGAGCATGCCAGGATCTATTATTTCCGGAATGGGGGGGAGGAAGAGGTTTTGATTGGCAGTGCTGATTTAATGCCCCGGAATCTTTATCGGCGGGTGGAAACCCTCTTTCCAATTGAGGATCCGACCTTGAAGCAGGCGCTGAAGGAAACCATTCTCAAGATTCATCTACAGGATAATGTCAAAGCCCGGAAAATGATGCCGGATGGCACCTACCAGCGGGTAACGCCCGCGGAGGGGGAAGAGCCCCTGAACTCCCAGCAGTGGTTGATTGAAAACCGGGGAATCTGGCATCATTCAGAGTAAGCCATGAAAATAGCCCTGATCAGTGACATCCATGCAAATTTACAGGCACTGGATGCTGTCCTCCAGCATGCCAGAAGTCAAGGGGTGCAGGCGATCTGGAATGCCGGAGACTCCATTGGCTACGGCGCAAAACCAGATCTGGTGGTCCGACGACTCCGCGAGGAGGGCGTGGTCAGCGTGCTGGGTAATTTTGACCGCCGGGTGTTGAAATTTGACAGCAAGAAGGATAAATGGCGGCAGACCAAGCGCCCGGAAAAATTTTTGGCCTTCCAATGGGCCTTTGAAAATCTCTCCCAGGTGAGCAAACAGTACCTGGAGAACCTGCCCCGGGAGCTGACCCTGCAGCTGGGAAAGTCATCTTTTCTCCTCACGCACGGCAGCCCTGATTCTATAAAAGATGCCCTTGGACCGGATACGCCGGATAAGAAATTAATAAAATTGGCCGGGGACTCAGAAGCCCAAATCTTCCTTTGCGGACAGTCGCATCGGCCATTTTCCCGGATGGTGAAAAACGGCTGTTTTATCAATCCGGGGAGCGTTGGTCTACAGAGAGATGGGGATCCGCGGGCGAGCTATGCCGTGCTGGATCTCCCCGCGGAAATGATGATCGCTCAACCGGAGCGGCAGGTGGACCTTCAGATGCTCCCCCAGCGCGTGGTCTATGATGTCGAGCAGGCTGCTGAAAACATCCGGGAAGCAGGGCTGCCGGAAGCGTACGCCCAGTGTTTGATACAGGGAAAATCCTTATCCGCGGTGTTGAGAGAACCGGAAAAATGGCAGATCCCCGGTCCTGATGACGAGAGCTGGTGGGCTGCCCCCTTTAAATCCCTCAAAACCAGGACGATGGAAGAGGACCGCAGGCTGGATGAGGTCATTCGGCTGGCAGAGGAATATGGCTGCAATCTCGAGCACATCCAGCAGGCCACCCATCTGGCACTGCGGCTGTATGATGAACTGCAGCCGCTTCACCGCCTGGGCCCCGATGAACGCTATTGGCTGCGGTGCGCTGCTTTGCTTCACGATATCGGGAAACCGCAGGGCAATAAAGGGCATCATAAAGCGGCCCTGGAGATGATTCTTAATGCCCCGGAACTTCCCTTTCAGGGCCGGGATCGAAAAATCATCGGATTGATCGCCCGCTACCACCGCAGCGCCTGGCCGAAGCAAAAACATGATCACTTCGTCTCCCTGCCTGCTGTGGATCAACGCAAGGTCACGATCTTATCCTCCATCCTCCGCGTGGCGGACGGTCTTGATTCCCCGCGCAGGGGGAATGTCATTGATCTACAAGCCTATTTCTCACCTGAGGAAATTACGATTACAAGCCAGGTCAGGGAACAGGCTAAGAAAGAGCGGAAACGGGCATTGGGGAAGGGGGAATTAATGGAATTCGCTTTTGGGCGAGATCTGTATATTGAATGGCATCGGGTGTAAAGTGTTCTGGCTGCTAGTCATTGTGGGGGAGAAAAACTGTCGATAGTGACCAGCTTCTGATAAGCTTCCTGCATCAGCGGAGCGGCGTTGCGCTCAGCCTGCCAGAGCTCCACTGCTGGATACTGATTGGCAATCAGGGTGATCCGCAGCTGATCATCATCCCAGGTGATGATGGCATCGTTAATATTTGCGCTGCGCCCCCGCTCAAGACACTCCGCCAGCCTTAAAATGGCTGATAATTTAATCAGCTTTTGCTCATCCCGGTCATCAAGCAGGAGTTTGTAGTCAGAGATTTCCGGGGTTCCTTTACGATGATAGCGAGTGAGCAGGGCGATCAGCGCAATTTCTTTCGGTGTGTATCCGGGCAGCCCGTTGTATTCCAGCAGCGTTTGGGTGTGTTTGTGATGGCTGCTGTAGCCGATGATGCGGCCGAGGTCATGGAGCAGGGCTGCCGCATATAGAATTTCCCGTGCTTTGTGATCATATCCGTGCAGGGGAGCCAGCTGTTCGAACAGACGGCCGGCCAGAAAACGCACATGGCCGGCATGCTGTTTTTCATACTCGTAGTTCCGGGCTAAATTCAGCACACTGAACCGCCTGACACTGGGAATGATCGGCGGGTCAAGATGGCTCCAGAAGAGCTCAAAAAATACCCCTTCACGTACCCCGTTCACAGAGATACGGACTTCTTCCACCTGCAGCCTTTTCATGACGCTTTGCAGGACCATTGCCCCGGGAAGGATGATATCAGCCCGGTCGCTGCTTAAGCCGGGGATCTCCTGGCGTTTGTCCAGCGGCAGGTCGCGGAACTGCTGAATGCTCTCCGCCACCGAGGAGCGTTTGAGGACAAAACCGTGCAGCGTGTAAAGCGGATAGTTCTGCCGCTTGGCCTGAATGCTGGCTAAATTGCGGATCGTACCGCCCAGACCGACCAGGGGAAGACCGGCTTTTTCCGGTAGCCAGGAGATGCTGTCCAGCTGCTGGTTGATCTCCTCTTCGATCTGCAGATATTCCTGGTCGGAGACAGGATCCTGGCGGACAAAGCGCTCTGTCAGGGCCAGCGCTCCCAGCTGAACCGAGGCTCCCCGTTGAAAACGCCGTTTCTGGATATCGCTGAGCTGGACACTGCCCCCGCCGATATCCAGCACGACACCCTTTTTGATGGGAACTTCATTTAACGCCCCCAGGGAATCGTAGTAGGCTTCTTTTTCTCCATCCAGCACCTGAATGTCCAGGCCAATGTCTTTTTTTACCCGGGCCAGAAAGGCGGGTCCGTTTGCTGCTTCCCGGACCGCGCTGGTGGCCACAGCTAGAATCTGGCTGACCTGGGTTCGTTCACAAAAATCGTTAAATAGCCGCAGGGTGGAGAGACCCCGGGCGATCGCCTGGTCGCTTAACCCGGCAGCGGTCATTCCCTTTCGGAGGCGAACAACCTCTCTGACTTCGTCTTCCAGGCGGTAAGCAAAGCCCAGACGGGTGTTCATGATGATTAACCGGTTGGTGTTTGACCCCAGATCAATGACGGCGATGCGCTGCGATGATCGATTTTTCATAATCACAATATCCGCTCACGATCGATAATGCTGCCCAGACATCCGGGCCCCGACCAGCTGGCTAGATGCGGGAAAGGCAGCCTTGAGGATTGTAAGGTATCTGCTCCAGCTGGTCAATCAATCACCTCCCGGTATTCTGATTCTACCTGCTGCGCATGGATCGGAAAACTTCCATTCTGGGCGCAACAGAATGACCTGATTTGCCCCTCTGTATCCGGATATTTCCCCAAAAATCATCCGACGGCAGGAGGTCTGTTTGTCTGCCGACCTTATCTGACCCAGGAGAGTATGATAGACCGGTCAGGAAGTAAAAAAGACTCTCAGGGATGAGATGGATTCGCCGGAACTCTCCAACCAGGTCAGATTTTCCGGAGGAAGCCAGAGCTCAGTCTTTGCCGGGATTTCAGCCAGCCGAGGAACCGTTTCCTTGGAAATCAATTACAATGGTGGAAAGCCGAGCTGCGCAAGACGGGGAGGTGTATGAACCAGGAAGAGCACGCTGCGGGATCGACGAAAAAATTTTTCCGGGAAGGCAGATCTGTATCAGGATATACCCTGGCTGATTTCCTGCACGGCTATCTCTATGCCTGCTGGCCGTACCTCTATATCGGGGTGGCCACCGGGGAGCATTCCCTGGCCAGATTTTTGAAACCGCTTTTTAACTTTGTTTCCGGTTTGTTCTTCCCCAAAAATGAGCAGCAGAAAGAGCCCGGGATAGCTTTTGCAGACACCTATCACGGCAAAGTCATCCCTGTTGAGGAGGCTGAAAAGCTGGTATCCATAAAGGAGGATATTGCGGTTAAAAATCTGGAGGCGGTGATTCCCTACCAACGAGCAAAAGACATCATCCTGAAAAACCCCCAGCGAATCGCCGTGCTGGATTGTCCCTGTCGATGCTCTCGAGAAGACCCCTGCACCCCTGTGGATGTTTGTCTGATTGTTGGGGAGCCGTTCGTTGGTTTTATCCTGGAACATCAGCCGGAGAGATCGAGATTGATCAGTTCGGAAGAGGCCGTGCAAATCCTCCGGGAAGAACATCAGCGGGGTCATGTCTCGCATGCCTTTTTCAAGGATGCCATGCTGGATCGGTTTTATGCTATCTGCAACTGCTGTGCCTGCTGCTGTGGCGCTTTCCAGGCACACCGGAGTGGGACGCCAATGCTGGCTTCATCGGGATATTTGAGCAGGATCCGCAGTGAAATCTGCTGCGGCTGTGGAACCTGTGTGGAGGTCTGCCAGTTTTTTGCCATAGAAAGAATTAATGGTGTGGCGGTGGTCGATGAGCGAGAGTGTTTTGGCTGCGGCGTTTGTGTGGACCAATGCCCGGAGGGCGCCATAGAACTGGTCAGGGCTCCCGAAAAGGGGCGCCCGCTGGAAATCTGGGATTTGATGGGCAGGGAAGAACAGGCAGGCGACCAGCTGCAGGGCAGGGAAGATAGCAGGGATTCTGCTGCTGGAAGCCCGGCTTGAGCGCGGCTATCTATGTGTGGACGGGAATGATCTCTCCCTGGCTGGCCTCAACCAGCACCTGGGGAGGGATGCTGAATACGGTGTGGGGGGAACCGGCAGCAGCCCAGATGGACTCATACTGGAGCAGGTCCTCATCAAGAAAGGTTTTTATCGGGGTGAGGTGGCCCAAAGGGGAGACCCCACCAATCGCAAATCCGGTAGTTTCTCTGACATAATCGGGTGTGGCAAACTCGATTTCTTCCCCCAGAATGCTCCCCACCAGGTCTTCGTCGACACGGTTGGCACCGCTGGCCATCACCAGGATGGGCTGATCTGAGTCCGATGTCCGAAAAACCAGTGATTTAACGATTTGTCCCACATCACAACCGACCGCCTCAGCGGCTTCGATCGCCGTCCGGGTGCTGCTGGGCAGATCAATGACTTCGCTGGGTAAGTCCATGGACTCCAGCGCGTCAATCACTCTTTGAACGCTGTTTGTGGCTGATGTCATCATTGGGTGTCCTCACTGCTGGCTGCTGACTAAAATATCCACGTAGAAAGGGTCTCCAAACCGCTGTCCGGAGGGATCGAAGGCCTGCCACCAGGAATTATACCGGCCGGGGTTTTCGGGAGCCATGAAGACGATTTCAATCACCCCCTGACTGCCGCTTCTGGCCGGGGTTAATCCCTGGATCTGGTCTGCTCCCAGAGCCAACCCGGAGATCAGGCCCATGCGGTAGTGCTCATTCCAGCTGCAGGTACCTGTGTTGGTCACCAACCAGCGTTTGCTGAACTGCTCTTCTGGTTTCAGTTCAGTTCCATCCGGGATGGTCAGATCCTCTTCAAAGCGAAGCTGGTTGCTGCAGTTTGGCGTGGGGGTTGCTGCCGGCCCGCGGTGCTGTGCTGAGGCGGTGTTTGATACCAACCCCTCTGTGGGTGGGAGAAAGAAACTTGCAGCTGTTGGGGTGGCAGAGGGGGGGGTTCTCTGACACCCTGTGATCAGGAGTGTCAGGAAAAAGAAGCCGATGCGCAGCAGGGCTGGAGGGCGATTAATCGTCGGTATCGGCATCACCTTCGTCCATGTCGTCATCGTCATCCATGGACGGAAAAGGGGAGCGGTCCAGCACCAGCGTGCGGATTTGCTCTTCAATTTCTTCCGCGAGATCAGGGTTTTCACGCAGGAAGTCCTTGGCGTTTTCCCGTCCCTGGGCAATACGCATGTCATCGGTATAGTAATAATAGCTTCCGCGTTTATCGATCACACCGAATTCCACCCCAAGGTCCAGGATGTCTCCAAAGCGGGAGATGCCTTCATCGTGCATGATGTCAAACTCTGCCGTTCGGAAAGGGGGGGCGACTTTGTTCTTCACCACCCGGACCCGGGCCCGGCTGCCGATGATATCTGTCCCCGATTTGATCGACTGGATGCGGCGGATGTCCAGACGGACAGAGCTGTAAAACTTCAGCGCCCTTCCCCCCGGAGTGGTCTCTGGATTGCCAAAAACAACACCAATTTTCTCCCGCAGCTGATTGGTAAAGATCAATGCGGTGTTGGTTTGTTTGATGGCGCCGGACAGCTTTCGGAGCGCCTGGGACATCAAGCGGGCCATCAACCCCATGTGGGCGTCCCCCATATCCCCCTCAATCTCCGCCCGGGGAACCAGTGCGGCGACGGAGTCAATGACAATCACATCCACTGCTCCGGAGCGGATCAGCGATTCGGCAATTTCCAGGGCCTGTTCTCCGGTGTCCGGCTGGGAGATGAGCAGGTTTTCAATGTCCACCCCGGTCATGACCGCGTAGGCCGGATCCAGGGCGTGCTCCATGTCGATAAAGGCTGCCGTCCCACCCAGCTTCTGTGCTTCGGCGACGATATGCTGGCAGATGGTGGTTTTTCCCGAGGCTTCTGGCCCGTAGATCTCTGTCACCCGGCCCCGGGGAATGCCGCCCACGCCCAATGCCAGATCAAGGGACAGCGTGCCGGTAGGAATGGCATCCACCTCCAGGCTTTGTGAATCGCCGAGCTTCATAATGGCTCCTTCTCCGAAGCGCTTGGTAATGTCTTTCAGGGTTTTTTCTAAGGCTGCCTGTTTGGGATTATCAGCCATGAGGTCCTCCTTTGAGTGCTTGATTTGATATCCACCCTTCTATCCCTTAGTGTAGCACATATGTTCTACCCGTCAAGGGAGGGGCACGAAATTTACTGTGGGGGTCGGCGGGGGGGCGAGGGTAAAGCCCCGCCAAACGTTAAATTTGAAAAAAGTCACCTGACCAGGATTGATTTCGATGATGGTGTCATATTTATACCCAATCGAGGTCACCGGGATTTGCAGCAAATATGTGCCGGCAGGGATGCTGCTGATGGTCAGGTTTTCCTTGTAAAACGGATCGCTGTTGATGGCTTTATTTTGATATGATCTGCCGATCCACAGTTTATTGCTGTCTGGCGGGGCATTATTATCCAGCGCATAGAGGGTAACTTCCTGCAGTTCCACCGGTCTGCCATCATAACTGAGCACCTGGCCGACCAGCACACCCCAGCCCTGGGGGGGAGAAATCCACAGATCAGGATTGCGGGTGGCAAAATAGTCGTTTTTTCCCAGGCGAACCTCAAAATGCAAGTGGGGACCGGTGGTTTTTCCGGTCCTGCCCATCAAACCGATCTCATCTCCTGCTTTCACCCGGGCTCCGATCTGGGTGGTGATTTCATTCAGGTGAGCATAGAGCGTATAGAGGTCCTCTCCCTGGTAGCTGAAATCGTGTTTGATCACCACAGCTTTCCCATAGGGATCATCGTAGATGTCGTTGCCCCCCCGATAGACGCCATATCCAGCGTAAATCACCCTTCCGTCTCCTGCAGCCCGTACCGGGGTACCGATGTCTCCAGGAATATCAATCCCGGTGTGCACCACATTGTCGAAGAAAACATCCCCGTATCCGTAGTTGGAATTAACACCATCAATGTCCTGGGCTGCAATGGGATTGACAAAATAGAAATGGTCCTGGGGAGAAGGGATCCAGGGAACTGGATAGACCGGAGGCCTCCAGGCTGCGGGGGAGCTTTCCCTGCTGGATGCTTCGGTCAGATCCGGCGTTTCCATGATCAGTGTGGCCAGATGAGTCTCCTGGCGCTCAGGGGTTGTGGTGATTGTTGGGAGATTGCTGGCCACCTGGGAAATCCATGGGGTGGGAGTTTCCGGCGGTTTGCTGGGCAGCAGGCTGGGAGACGGATCCTGAGCTGAGGAAGGCTTCTCAGCTGGCTGCTGACCGGCGCAGCCGACCGCAGCGGCCAGGCTGATGGATAGAAAGATCAGTAAGGCGAACGGCCTGGGCTTGCTTCCTGTTGACCAGATCGGTCTGGACATGCTCAGGGTCCTCATTCCCCGACCAGCTCCTGAACCGCTCCCCCAGGATGGATTTGCAGCATGGCTTCCCACCAGGTGAGGTTCTCCCGGAAGACAAATTTCTGAAATCGGGCCAGGGCATTGGAGGACTGCCAGATGCGAAGGGCAGGCAGTCTTTCCCAACCGTGAGCTGCAGCCAAATCCGTAAAGTCCAGGTAATACCCGGCGGGTGGAGCGGAGGCCAGGCTGCCACCGTTCTCATAGTTTTGATTAGATCCGGCATAACGGGCGTCAAAATCCCAGGGAAGATCTTTTAGGGGGCGGCCTAGATACCCCTGTTGATTGCTGGTGCGCAGATAGATTCGCCAGTAGGTCTCTCCGAAATAATCCTCCCGCACGACATGCATCCAGCCCGCTTTCCGGGGAAGATCACTGATTTCTATTGCTCGTCCCGTGTGCAGCCAATCCCGCTCGATTCCGGGATCGAGCGGTTCTGAGAGAGGAACGTAGGCGTTGTCCAGCGTTCCCAGGTAATCCCAGCCCAGCAGGTCTTCCGTGGCGGAGCGCAGAGTCTGGAAAGAATCCACTGCCTGCTCATTCAACTGCGAAAAGGGGACCTGGACGCCGCTGATCGGGGTCAGGTCCAGATCAGCGGCCGGATTACTGTTTCCACTGGCAGCACTCGCGGAGGGTGAATTCAAGGCTGAAGAGGATGTCTGCAGCGTGTTCAGCTGGATCTCCGGTGCCCAGCTCAGCCCCTTAACTGCTCCAGGCATTTTCACAGCTGGGAGTAAAATCGGGAAATCTGCGGCCTCCCCGGGATAGCCAGTCAGGAAGGTTTGATAGGGTGTTTCCACCAGCGTGTAGAGAATCTTTCCTGCACCATCCCATACCGGCCAATCACCGGTGCCGCTGGGGAATGGATCCCGTTCTGGATGCTGGCTGTCCCAGGTGGTAAGCGTGTGACTGCCCTGATCAGAGATCACCGCCCAGGTCAGATAGCGGCCGTCCGCTGTCCAGGTGGGATGTTTTACGACAGCTGCTTGATAAGCGGTGATAGCGGTGGCTTTTTCCTCATCCGGTGAGTCCAGGTTGGCCATCCAGATCTGAGGGCTGCCATCTCTGAGGGAGATAAAACTGATCCTTCTGCCCTGGCCGGACCAGCTGGGAGAATGGTCCACTGCAGGATGGTTCGTCAGGTTGATCGGGCCGCCAGCTCTGGCAGCATCCTGGATGAGAATTTCCAGATTCTGATTCTGGTAGCTTTCATAAGCCAGCCATTTTCCATCCGGCGACCAGGTGGGACTGCCCTCATAGGCGAGTGTGTTTGTAAACTGCTCGGTTTCACCGGTTTCTAGATTGAGAATATAAACATCCCAGGGACCGCCCCGGTTAGAGGAGAAAGCAATCTTTGAACCGTCCGGGCTGACCGCCGGGTCGATGTCATCATGGTTCCCGGA
Organism: uncultured Anaerolineales bacterium; assembly: GCA_964603385.1. GTDB lineage: Bacteria > Chloroflexota > Anaerolineae > Anaerolineales > UBA11858 > B10-G9. The sequence goes on from CAZRUS010000004.1 coordinate 125,617, forward strand.
AGTCAATCTGGTGAGGGGAAGAGCCTGATTGCCATGCTGGGAACTTTGTTCTACCAGCGGACGATAGGCAAAAAGGTGGGTGTCAGCCCCTTCCTGGATGGAGAGCACCAGGGTGCCGTAGATTGAGGGAAAGGATCTTTCCAGCGGTTGAAAGGTGGGGCTGGGCAGCGGGGTAATGCTGGGTGGGGGCGATGGGCTCAGCGAGGGACTGGGGGAGGGGACAAGCGTGTCTGCTGCTGGGGTGATCGTTGCATAGAGGCGGGAATTCGCTTTGAAACCATATGGGTTCCCCGGCCAGAACAAAAATGTCATCAGCAGCAGGAACAATCCAATCCCGCCGATGATTTTGGCCTGTTTTCCCTCTATGACTTTGATCACTTCCAGATCCGGTGTGCTGTTTTTGTTCATAGTTTGGTTGAGGGGATGCGCGGCTAGTGCAGCCAGCTGGGGGAAAAGCTTCTCAATCGTCCGTTGGCGCGTTTGCCCCAGCCCAAAGGAACCCCTGCAGTGGTGATCAGGATCCAACCTGCTTCCCCTGCTGAATCCAGGGGCAGTCCTCTTAGAAAATGAGCAACTTTTGTTCCACTTACAGGCAATTCTAACACTTTTTGGGCTGCCTCTTTGCGGATCCCCACTGCCAGAGCGTGGCTGGGGCGGAAGCGGCCGTGGTGAAATGTCCCCAACCACCAGCCCCAGTGGTGGACCTTCAATCCGGATAAGGGGGGAAGCCCCTCAGGGACTGCGTATAGGCGATTCCCAAAGGCATGCAGGCTGGGGCTTCCCGGTCTAATCCCGTCTGTTTCTTTGCTGCAGGTCAGGGCGGCGTCAAAAAATCTTTCATATTCAGCGGCTTGATCGGCATCGATTCCCGGCAGATTGGCAGTCTGGAATGCCTGCGGTCTCTCGGCCCGGGCTGAGTCCTTGTGAAAACACGCTATGTAATGCCCCTCCCCGGGGGCCCGGTGCGGCCAGATGCGGACTGATTTTGTGATCCGTGTTTCTGCATTTTCGCCCTGATCGATCCCGGGACTGAAGCCGATCACCGGGTGGGGATCCTCCAGGGAAAAATCCGGACAGGCTTTCAGGAAGCCGCTGACGACCTGTTCATTTTCGCGGGTATTGAAGGTGCAGGTTGAATAAACAAGCACACCGTCCGGTTTGACCAGTTTGGCGGCGTACCAGAGGATTTCCTGTTGCTGGGCAGCGCAGCGCTGGACAAAATTTGCAGACCAGCGCTTTCTTTCCCCGGGGTGGGAGCGGAACATCCCTTCCCCGGAGCAAGGTGCATCTACCAGCACCCGATCAAAAATCGGCCCCAGCGCATCCGCCAGCCGCTGAGGTTGATCCCGTGTGATGGCGGTTTGCCTCGCGCCCCAGCGTTCCAGATTTCGGGCCAGTGCCTGAACCCTGCCTGGATGAGGATCATTGGCTAACAGCAGCCCGGTATTGTTCATCCTGGAGACTATCTGGGTAGATTTCCCTCCTGGCGCTGCCGCCAGATCCAGAATGTGTTCTCCGGGTTGAGGTTGGAGCACCTCCACAGCGGCCATCGCCGATGGTTCCTGCAGATAATAAAGGCCGGCAGCGTGAAAAGGATGCTTCCCAAGGTCTCCTGTTGCCTCCACCAGATATCCATTTTCTTCCCAGGGCAGGGGTTCCAGACGGACGGGCAGCCCCTGCAGTGCCTCACGGGAGATCTTCCCGGAATTGATGCGCAGCCCGTAGCGAGCTGGCCGTTCCTGGATCTCTCTCCAAAATTCTTCTGCTTCGTCTTTCAGCAGATCATTGATTATCGTTTGATATTGCTCGGGATAAGGGATGGTCATGGGGTGCTGAAAATGGTTGTATTTCGACCGGCGGCGAAAACTTCCAGAACTGCCTGGTTTTCTTCCTCTTCCGCCGATTCCCGCTCAATCAAGTAAAAAGCCCACGCAACTGCTGTGTCAATTGCCCCTGCAGTCTGATCAGGAAACTGAACGTGGATTTCCGCCTGTCGATCCCAGCTGTGGATGGTCTGGGGGGAGAGGTTCTCGCGGTTTTCTCTGTTCTTACTCAGGACTTCCCCGGTGGGCTTCTTCTGGAATGATGGGAATTTCATCATCAAGGGCACGTTTCTGCCATCTGGATTGGGGTGAGGCTGAAATTGGTATCTTTTGACTGCTTTGTTAGAAAAAAGTAATTCCTCCAGTTCTGGGACCTCCACAGAGAACACGGCACTTCACTCTTGGTTGGGTAATGATGTTTCTCTCAGCTGAGATAGGCGCAGAGAGAGCATTTCTCAACTAGTGTACCATCAATAAAAATACACGCCCTGCCGGATTGGCAGGGCGTGGAGTCCCAGAAGGGGTGATTTTCTAAAAAGGTTTATCCCAGATGATAAGCTAATCCTACCGCACCCGGTCCGGCATGGGTTCCGATCACTGGCGAGACCTCTGAAAAGACGGTTTCCACCGGCCGAATCCGATCCACCGCTTTTTCCAGGATTTGCTGTGCTGTTTGGGAATTATCGGCATGCAGGGTGGCCAAACGGACCTGGGTGTGGCCATTGACGCGTTCTTCGATGATATCCACAATCCGCTCCAGCGCTTTTTTCTGGGTGCGGACCTGATCTACAGAGACCACCACACCGTCGTCAATAGCCAGCACTGGTTTAATATCAAGCAGCGTGCCTACGAAGCGTTTTGCGCCGCCAATTCGCCCTCCACGATGCAGAAATTCCAGCGTGTCCACCACGAAGACCACCCCCGTGTTTTCCCGGGCTTGTTCAGCGATTTGTTTGCATTTCTCCAGGGAGGAGCCCTGGTTGGCAGCCTGTGCGGCGGCCAGCACCTGGAACCCTAATGCCATGGCCAAGGATCGAGAATTCACGATTTCAATATTGGCTTCAGGAAGAAGTTTTTTTGCCTGCACCGCTGAAGAAACAGTTCCGGATAAGTCCTCAGATATCAGAATAGCCAGGATATCATATCCTGCTTCTACCAGCGACCGAAATTTGGTTTCGAAATCGGCCACAGACGGCTGGGAGGTGCTGGGCATTACCCGGGCATTTTCCAGGCGCTGATAAAATTCTTCCGGAGTGATATCAACACCATCCAGGTAACAATCCTCATCCCAGATTACGTTCAGGGGGACGACTTCGATATTGTGTTGTTCAATCAGTTCTGCCGGGAGATATGGTGAGCTGTCAGTGACAATCGCTACTTTCTTCATAGGTTCCTCTCTCGATCAATCGATATAATATGGCTGCCTTTATTACAACACCCGTTTTGAGATCGAGTTACGGATTCCTGGTAGAATGTTGCCCCTGCTTTTTTGCTTACATCCCATGCATACAGGCGATGGCCAGGGTTCCGGGACCCACGTGAGTACCGATCACCGGACTGAGTTCCGATAAAAAGATCTCTTCCGGTGAGAAGAGCTGTTCTACTGTTCCCTGCAGCTGTTCCGCTTGATCGGGGACATTGGAATGCATGATGGCCATGCGCAGCGGCCGCTCCTCTGCCGATCGGTCCCTGGTCAGCTCGATCATCCTGTCCAAGGCACGCTTGTGTGTCCGCACCTGATCGACTGGTTCGATTCGGCCGTCGCGCATTTCCAGGATGGGTTTGATATTGAGCATGGATCCCAGAAATCGTTTGGCACCGCCGATGCGGCCACCTTTATGGAGATATTCCAGCGTGTCCACGGCAAAGACGACATCGGTCTGCTCCTGGGCGTTAAGGGCTGTCTCAGCACAGGCAGCAAGTGATTCCCCAGCTTCTGCTGCCCGGGCTGCAGCGATGATATGCAGGCCGGATGCCATACCAGCCGTTTTTGAATCCACCACCCGGATGCGGTCGGTATCCAGCAGCTTTTTGGCCTGCTGTGCCGAATGGACAGTGCCGGAGATGCCGGAGGAGATCAAGATGGCAAGGATATCCTTTCCTCGATCAAGCAGGTCCTGGAAGGCGGTTTCAAAGGCAGCAACTGAAGGCTGAGAGGTGCTGGGCAGGCTGGCGCTGGATTCCAGTCGATTGTAAAACTCCTCGGGAGTGATATCCACTCCATCCGCATAGGTGTCCTCCTCCCAGATCAAACTTAAGGGGATGACTGTGATCCGGTATTGCTCCCGAACTGTCTCCGGGAGGTAACTGGTGCTGTCTGTCAGGATGGCAACTGGATTCATGAGAGGGTCCTCGAGAAAGATCTCTAATTTGGCTGCGGAAACATCTGGCAAAAACGGAGCGGGGTGATCCGCTCCGTTCTCAGCACCCTCGGCGTGACTCGAACACGCGACCCCTTACTCCGCAAGCAAGTGCTCTAATCCACTGAGCTACGAGGGCAAGCTTGTATCTAGAGGATTTTACAACAAGGGATTGAAAAATTCAATAGATAGGCCCAGATGGATCGGATCTCGTTCCCCTTCTTGCCTGCTGCCCGGGGAATTAACTCGGGAGGAAGGTCATAAGATTATCATGAGGATGTACTTTGGTCGCGGAGATCGGATTCTGATACCATCAGTATCAGAGACGGGAGATATTTAACCACCCTACTTATCACTGTTTCCTCCTTTGGCGTAAGCCTCCGCAAACAGTCTGACATGTTTGCGGAGGCTTTCACTATTTAAACATCTGCATTCTGCCCAAGGCGAGCAGGGTTCTCCAGCAACCGATTTTCAGCTCTGGATGGGCTTCGTCAGTATTAGAGATGTATAAAATCTGTAATTTCCTGAATCACTACCCGCTATAATATAATTACCCTTTCTCCACGCAACCCTGGAGAGCGTTCTCTCCAGGCGGTGGGATACCTGATTTCCCGCATCCCATCCGCTTCCCGGGAGCAGGGAAGAGAGGAAACCAAAACCCAGCAGTTGAGATTATTAAAAGGCAGTAGATGGCATGAGAAAAGTAAAAATATTCCTTAGTGGTTTAACGCTGATGGCTGTGAGTTTGGCCTGTATCATCAATCCCCAGCAGTGGCTGGCAGAGACCGTTCAAGATGTCCAGCAGATAGAAAAAATCACCACTGTGACGGAACAGGTGGTCCAGGAAGGGGATTTAGCAGCTCTTTATGAAGCAGTCAATCCCGGGGTGGTTTCCATCCGGGCAAGGACTGAGGAAGGTGGGGGCTTAGGAACGGGGTTTGTGTGGGATGATCAGGGGCATATCCTGACCAACTACCATGTCATTGCCGAGGCGACTGATCTAGCGGTAGCATTTCCCTCCGGATTCAAAACCAGGGCGGAGGTGATTGGCTCTGATACGGATACAGATCTGGCAGTGCTGGAATTACAGGATCTCCCCGATTCTCTGGTAGTGCTCAATCTGGGCAGCAGCCAGGAGCTGAAAGTTGGGCAGACTGTGATTGCGATTGGAAATCCCCAGGGATTGAACGGCACGATGACCAGGGGGATTATCTCCGCCCTGGGCAGGACGATGGAATCTCTTCATCTGGCTCCCGGCGGCGGGGCATTTTCGACGGGAAACATTATTCAGACGGATGCTGCCATCAATCCGGGGAATTCAGGAGGACCGCTCTTGAATCTGCGGGGGGAAGTGGTTGGGATTAATTCCGCCATCAGTACGAACAATATTGATTTTATGGGCCAGCCGGTTAATTCCGGCCTGGGATTTGCGATCAGTATCGACACGGCCAAAAATGTGGTTCCGGATTTAATCGATTTTGGCAGTCATGATTCTCCTTATGTTGGAATCCAGGTGTTGAACGAGGTCAGCCTTTTTGTGCAGGAGGAACTGGAGCTCCCTCGTTCCACAGGGGTGTATGTTCTGGAGGTGTCTCCCGACAGCCCGGCTGATGATGCTGGATTGATTGGGGGGGCGGATGATGGCGAGATTGTCCCCAAAGGAGGGGACATGATCATTGCCATCGATGATCAGCCGGTGAATAATTTTGCCGATTTCATGGGGTATTTACTCACCTATAAGAACCCGGGGGATGAAGTCATCCTGGAGGTAATCCGGGATAACGATGTTATTACGGTGCCTTTGATGCTGGAGAAAAGGCCGGATTGATGGAGTAGCTTTCACCCAGGTACGCCAATTGAATAAAGGAGGCCGCCATGTTCAGGAATCAGGATATCCAGGAATTGTTGGCATATCAGGATGAACATCCTGCTTTGAGCGTTTATTTTCATAATGATTTCATTGAAAATACGATTGAAGCGAATAAATTGAAACTGCGGTCTATGTTGGACCAGCTTCCCTCGGAAGCAGAACAGGATATTCAGACAGTTCAAGAATATTTTGATACAGTGTTTGATTGGATGCAGGACCGCAGCTGTGTGGTGTTCTCCAACCAGGCGGGAGACTTTTTCAAGGCATATATTCTATCACTGCAAGTCCCGGATCAGATTCGCTACTCTCCTCAGCTGCTGCTGAAGACACTGGTCAGTCTGCATCAAACCACATCTGGCTACGGCATCGCGCTGGTAGATCAGCAGTCAGCGCGTTTGCTGGCTTTTGAGATGGGTGAACTGATTGAAGAGAATAGCTATCAAGGGGATGATATTCAGCGGATTAAACATGGTGGTGGCTCTCATTCCACAGGCAGGTGGCGAGGTGATGAAGGGGAGGGTGAAAAAGTTGACACGGTGCGCAGCCGGAACCTTCGAGAAGCGGCGGAAGCAGCAGATGATTTCTTTCGCAAACACGATATTCGCCGGATTTTTCTCGGGGGAACCGAACAAAATACCGCTGCCTTCCGGGAATATCTCCCCAAGCTTTGGCAAAGTCTGATAACCGGTGTGGTATCCATCAACACCAATGCAAACCCCCAGGAAGTGCAGCGGCGGGTCCTGGAGATTGGCAGAGAGGTGGATCAGCGCAGAAAAAATAAGCTGGTCGACACGGTGATTACGGAAGCTGCCAAAGGACGCAGCGGTGCTGTCAGAACGGAGGATGTCCTGGGAGCTGTTCGAGAAGGCCGTGTCCAGACCCTTTTGCTGGATGATAGTTTTAAAGAGCCGGGGTTCCGCTGTCAGGGCTGTGAATATCTGACTGTTCAAGAATTGGAGAGCTGTCCCTTCTGCGGTGGGGAGTTTGAAACCATCGATGATACAGCGGAGATGGCTGTGAAATACGTCCTGCTTTCTGGGGGAAATGTGGAGGTTGTAAAGGACAGTCCTGAACTTCAGGCGCACGGTGGGATTGCCGCGCACCTGCGCTATTAATGGTGAGTTCCTTCAGAAGATTACTGGCTGCGTCCGTAAAGACGCCGGTATATCGCGAATATCTCCGAGATGTTTTTTAGATAGGTCTGAGTTTCTGAAAACCGGATGATCTCGAGAAAGAGATCGGGATCATCCTGGGACTGCTCTAACCAGATGGTGGTGTTTCCCAAACCGCCGTTATAAGCAGCCAGGGTGGCGTAGATATCGCCGTCAAAATAGCTGCGCAGAAAAGCCAGGTAGGCAGCCCCGAATTTGACACTGACTTGAGGGCGATAAAGGTCCTCTGCGGTGTATCCCGGTGGCCAGCCTTCTTTTTCGGCGATATCCGCCCCGGTTGAGGGGATGATCTGCATCAAGCCCCGCGCTCCTGCGGAGGAGCGCACAAACCCTTCGAACAGGCTCTCCTGGCGGATAACGCTGAAGATCAGTAAGGGATGTAAATCATATTCCTGAGCTGCTGGAATGACCAGTTCGCTGTAGTAAGGACCGAAGCGGATGTGATTGAAATATGCTGGTGCATTCATGGTTTCGGCATCACTCATCCCTTCGGCATTCAGCACCTGACGGGCGGCAAAAATCGCCGGCCGGTAAAGTCCGATCTGTTGATAATAATTGGCCAGGCGGTAGCTGCTGACCGGATCATAGCTGACTTCTTCACGAAGTCTCTCAAATTCATCCCGGGCCTGTTCGTAAAGACCGAGTTCCCACATTTCTGTTCCGCGGAGGATGCGCGGATCTTCTGCCAGCATTCCCAATCCCTCTAAATTGGACTCCTCAGGGATCGTGAAGGTTTCCCGGATCCATTCCTGGGCTTGCTGTCGCTCAGCGGAAACATCGTAGCCAAGATCATATCCGGAAGGGGGGGTAAACGGCTGACGTCCTTGAAGTAAATCCCGGGCTCGTTCACTGTAGTACCCGGTAGGGTCTGCGTTGGCTGCTTCCAGCCAGGCAGCCCGGGCGGTTTCTTCATCTCCCAGCCGTTGATGAACTTTTCCAATCCAAAAGAACGCCTGGGATTGCTCCTCAAAATCCCGGGAGGCATCCCGGTAGAGGGAGAAGGCATCCAGCGCTTTGGCGTAGCCGCCCAGCCGGAAGTGAGTGATGCCGCTTTTGAAAAGCGCCAGATTGGCATAGGCCGAGGTAGGATACTCCTGATAAACCCGTCTCCAGAGGGCTGCTGCGTCTTCCAGATGGTTGGCCCTTTCCTCCACTCTTCCAGCATCGTATAGAAACTCTGCCGCCCGGGGGTGGAAGGGGCTGCTGGTGACAAAATCCTGCAGGGTCTGGCTGGCCTCATTATTGAGGCCGAGATAAAACCATTGTGAGTAAGCCTTGAACTCCCAGGCCTGGTCCCAGTAGGAGTGTTCTGGATAGTTTTCGATCAGTTGATCCCAGGGTTGGAGTGCGTCTTGATGCTTTCCCATCGCCCGCAGGGAAAAACCTTTGTAGTACAGTGCAGTACCAGGATCCTCTGCTTCGGGGCTGCTTAGATAGCGGTCAAAGGCTTCTACAGCCACGCTGTACTGACCGGCGAAATAATCGACCAACCCCCGGTGCAGGTCATTAACCCGGTAGCCCCCGTTTACCAGCTCTAACAGGGAAAGATAGGAATCATAGGAAAGCGGATAGCGGGTGACGGCATCCCGGAAAGCGGCCACAGCCTGTTCTTCCTGATCCATTTCCAGATAAGATATTCCCAGCAGATAATCTGCCCGGGCTTTGACATAATCATTACCTGTTTGGGTGTATACGTCTTCAAATACAGTCACCGCTGTTTGATGCTCTTCCAGGGCTTGATACTGCTGGCCGATTTTCAGCTGGATCTGGAAGCGGTTGTCAGGATTCGCCGCCAGAGCGGATTGATAGGCCGTGATGGCGGCAGGACGATCACCCATTCGGGCGTAGGCATCGCCAATCCGATCCTGTACCATGTCTTCCAGGATGCCCGGTCTGCGCTCCAGGTAAGCTTGATAAGCCTGGGCAGATTCCAGATCCCGTTCCAGGATCTGGTATGTCTGGGCCAGCGTGAAATAAGCTTTATAAAGCGCATCGTATTCTGGATATCCAGCGGTAAGCTCGCGGAGCGCATCCAGAGCTTGCTGGTATTCCCCCGTTTGATAATACACTTTCCCAATTCCCAGCAAGGCAGCTGCTTGCTGTTGAGGGTCTGGTGCAGTTTCCAGAACCGCCCGATAGCTTTGCAAAGCTCCTTGCCAATCGCCGTAAAAATACGCCAGATCTCCCGGGGCCTGATTCTGTGCTGGAGGGATGATCGGGGTAGCAGTGGGACGCGGTGTGCTCGTGGGGGGAGCTTCCCCTTGTGCTTCCGGCTGAAATACCTGGTGCTGGTCCGGACCTTCCGGACCGGAGAACAGGTAATAGGCACCCAGCAGGATGGTGCCAACCAGGATAACGAGGAGTAGAAGATAATAAAATCGATTCTTCATAACGATCGTGTGTGCTGTTTCTGCTCGATATGGCTCAGATAGTCCATTCTCCGTGCACCAGGGCTGTCAAATACCAGGCTCCATCCCGGTTGACAAAAACCAGCTTGAGGCTGCGCCAGTCCAGGCCCGCGTATTGAGGATCGACACCAGAAAAATAATATTCAATAAACTGTGCCTCCGGATAGACTTCTTCGATATTGTTGATGGCGTTGCCGGTGCTGACTTCCTCGTTGTATCCTACTACTTCTGCCTGAAAAAAGTCTAAATCATAAATGAATTCCTGATGATACTCAGCAAAAGTCATCTGGATGAGCTCTCCGCTGCCGTCATAATTTCCCCAGGTGTAAAGGGTGGGATCTTCCCACAGCTGTCCAAGGCGCTGGGGGCAGAACACCCTGTCCCGGTCAACCAGGGTGGGATAGGGGGAAAACCGCAGGCAGAGCTGGGGATGGATTAGATCGCTGAGCTGCTGGTAGTTGTGATGCTTTAAAGCCAGCAGGACCTCTCCGCCCAGGAGAATCAGCTCCTCTGCCACCATGCCCTGCTGTTCCGCCAGATGCCGAGCCTGAACCCATCCCTGCAGGTCACGGTATCGGATCCGCCTCCAGAGTCTTCCTCCCGGCCCTTGCTGTTGATCCCCCGCCTGAATTCCCACTCCGCTGCGGAGAACGATCCCGGCAGCCGGGCTTTCCGGATCGGGGCGCTGATATACCGTCAGCGTTTCTCCCGGGCCGACCCCCACCACGGTATATGCTTTTCCATCCCTCTGAAACGGTGCCGGGGAGGGGGGCAGCGTAGGTGCCGGGGTGGATGTTGGCCGTATGTCGGGCGTGATAACGGTGACCGCGGGGCTGGTCGGTGGGCTTTCTGGCGGGGAAGAAAAGCATCCGGCAGCGGCTGTGAACAGCAGAAAGACAAGCCAGCCGCGCACTCCCTTCTCAGTCATCCGGTTGATATTCTTGTTCATAGTAGCGGCAGAGACTCTTCAGCGGACACTGTGGGCAGTTTGGTTTTCGTGCCTGGCAAATTTCCCGTCCCAGGCGGATGATGTTCAGATGAGCGGAATAATACATATCCGGTTCGAATAATTCAGCAAGGGAATCATGAGCTTTTTCCGCGTTCATCTGCTGGGGAATGATCCCGATGCGCCGGGTCACCCGGTGGACATGGGTGTCAACCGGGAACGCCGGCATATCCAGGGCGAAGAGCAGCACAATCGCCGCTGTTTTTGGGCCCACCCCTTTGATGGCGGTCAGCCAATCCGCTGCCTCCTGGGGTGTTTTTTCACGCAGGAAATCCAATTCCAGCTCTCCTCGCTCCGCTGTGATGATCCCCAGGGCTTTTTGAATTCTGGGTCCTTTTTGATTGGCGAGTCCTGCCGGACGGATGGCCTCAATGACAGCTTCCTCCTCGGCATCCCGGACTTCCTCCCAGCTGGAGAAGCGCTCCTGGAGCCGCTCAAAAGCCAGATCGCGGTTCTGGTCGTTGGTGTTTTGGGAGAGGATTGTGGATACCAGCTCAGCGACTGGCGAGAGATGAGGACGCCACTCGGGCAGTCCGTATGTCTTCACCAGTAAGCGGTGGGTCTTTATGGCAAGCTGTTTTTTGTCCATACGGCTAAGACACAATTAACTGAAAACAAGGCTTTCCCCGACCCACTTCTAGCGAGCGCTGGTTGAAAATTGGGTACTCAGGGCCAAATTCATGGAGCGCTTCAAGCTGAACTTCATCCAGCAGGTTCAGCTGGCGGAGCACCTCGATGACCACGGCATCTTTGACCTGCTTCCCTTTATCCCCATCAGAGATTTTCAGGGCAATTCCCAGAGCAGGCGAATGATCATCCTGCACGCCGGGGAGGATTCCCAGAGCCTGAAAGGCCTCAGCTCCTCCTTTGGATGTGATTTTACCATCTGTAATCTCCATCAACAGGGTGTCCAGCCTGCCAGGGCCGGCGACGTAGTAGGGATGGTCAGTCATGGCGGAGGTGATCCGTCCGCAGGATGATCTTCTTGGCGAGGGGAATTCAGTGGGGTCCACCAGCCGGGCCCAGCCGAGAGCGGCATTTTTCAGGGGCATGGCAAAGGTCGGCACTGAGCAGCCATCTGTGCCCATTTTAAGTTGTGATGGTTCCAGAGAACACATCTCCAGGACCCGCCTGCGGATTTGCTGCTGGACCGGATGATCCGGTTCGAGATAGCTTTCCATGTCTGCATGGAGCAGGACCGCCTGAGCCAGCATGCCGGTATGTTTACCTGAGCAGTTGTGATGATTCGGCGAGGGAGCATGACCGCTGTCACGCAGCATCCGCTGGGAGGGAACATGCAGTGGGGGATGGGTGCCGCATTTCAGGTCTGGTTCTGAGAGACCGATTTTTTGCTGCAGGGTGTGGAGCACCTGGAGATGCTCTTTTGTGCCAGAGTGGGAGGAACAGATCAGGGCCAACTCTGGGGGGGTCAGCTGGAACTTGTCCCAGCCTCCCATTTCCAGCAGCGGGAGGGCTTGAAATGGTTTTGCGGAGGAGCGCAGAAAGGTTACCGTGGATGGATTTCCATGATGGGCAATCAGCTGTCCTTGGGGGTCGATAACAGCTACTGCGCCATGATAAACACATTCTACCGTTCCACCGCGTGTAGTTTGAAAAATCGGGAGATAGCCGGGTTCCGTTTGCATAGGTGGGATGAGATCCGGTTTGTGAGGGAATTTTGAGCAGCCGATTTATCCGTTGTGAGGCTTATTTACCGGATAATTCTGCAGGTAATACTGTGTCAGCCCGTGTTCCAGCCGCTGAAGGTAAAACCCGCGATCTTTTTTCGGGAACTTGAAATCATCCAGATAGCGTTCCGCCACCTCAGCAATATCCTCCGGGTCAGCTTCCTTCCCGGCCAGCTTTTCTATCCGGCGGTAAATCTTACGGATGGACTTTTTAAGGTCTTTGATATCATCGGTGCTGATCAGTCCTCCCCGGCCGCTGATCATGGCATAGTCTCTAAACCGGGCTCTGAGCAGCAAATCCAGTGAATCCAGCCAGGTGGGAATATGGGCTTTTCCGAAGAATGGCGGGCCGCTTTTGACCACAGTATCCCCGATAAAGACCACCTTTTCCTCCGGGATGATTACCCAGCTGGCACCCGGACGGGATCCGGGATGATGCTCAACCAGGACAACCGGATCCCCCCAATGAAATTTCAGTGATTCTGAGAAAGTGATATCCGGCACCACCCACTGCAGCCCGGTGGTTTCCGGGTAGCGCTCCCAGACAGCGCCGCTTTCCGGAAGCTGACCGCGAAAGATGGCCGAGTAATCCTTCAAGGTCTTTGCAGCCTCCCGGTGGGTGAGGATCGGGCAGTCCAGCCCATTGGCTCCAATTGTTCTGTCCGGATGATCATCCAGACAGACCAGGATTTTATGGATGGTTCCCTGGCTGCGGTTGAGCAAGGTGGATTTCCAGCGCTGAGCATCTTCTGGGCGCAGCGGGGTATCGATAAAAATCATCCCTCTTGGCAGCAACACTGCTCCTATGGTTGGCCCAGGATAGGCATCTTCATAATAAATCCCCGGCTTGATCTCTTGCATGCTTTCTCCTTGCAATGATTGCAGTCTGATGGCTGTGATGTGCGCTGCCTGGGCGAACCCTATCCTAAGGCTGGTTGACCGTCGGGATGGTAAAAGAAAATTCCGCGCCGCCTTCCGGGAGGTTATCCACCCAGATCCGACCCCCGTGACCCTCTACAGCCAACCGGCAGAAGGCCAGCCCCAGCCCCAGTCCTTTCACCCGTTCATCCGGGTGGATGCGGGTGAACTTATCAAAAATTTTATCCTTGAACTCTGGGTCGATTCCGGTACCGGTATCCCTCACCCAGAAGCGGATGCTGTCCTGTTCTGCGGCTGCGCCCAGAGTGATCTTTCCTTCTGGGGGGGTGAACTTAATGGCGTTTTGCAGCAGATTGATCACCACACGTTCGAGCATATCCTGATCTGCATAGATATCCGGGAGATCTTCCGCTAGCTGCAAAGTCACCTGTTGGTTTTTTGATTCCGCACTGGTTATTAAAGCCAGTCTGGCGTTCCTGAGCGGCTTGGTGGGATCCAGCGCCTCGAGATTGGTCACCGGCTGACCGCTTTCCAGGCGGTTGATGTCCAGCAGAGATTTGGTCAAGCGCTGAATGCGCTGGGTGGAGCGGGTGGCGATCTCAAACAAGGAGGTCAGTTCCTCATCCTGCTGCGGCAGCGTGGCTTGAATCACGTCCAGACTGGAAATGACATTCGAGAGGGGCGATCTCAGATCATGATAGATCATTGAGGTGAGGTCATCCCGAAGCTGATCCAGCTTTTTACGCTCGCTGATATCCCGGAAGATCCACTCGAAGCGCGGATTATCGGCGATTTTAATTTTGTGAGCATGCACCTGGATGGGGATCTCTTCACCATCCTTTTTGCGAAGCATGGATTCATAACGGCAGAATTCTTTTGCCAGCAGATTCTGGAACTCATTCCCCACTGCTTCTCTATCCAGCTGGTGGATGTCTGAGATGGACATTTTGTTGATCTCGTGTGGTGTGAAACCGCTGGTTTTCATCGTCCGGTAATTGCTCTCCACGATCAAGCCGTCCAGATCCGTGATCAGAATAGGATCCGCACTGTTTTCGAACAGGTCGTGGTAGCGGTTGTGGGCTGCCTGCAGATCTTCAAACAGCTGAGCGTTCTGGATGGAAGAGCCTGCCAGGCTGCCGATGCCGGAGAGCACCAGCAGGGCATCAGATTCAAAGACAGCGCTTTTGGTAGGATTAACGGCTTCTAATACCCCGATTACCTTGCTGTGTAAAAAGATTGGAGCGGCAGCGATCGCCCGGAGATCGACATCCTTGAAAAGCTCACTGGATGCAGTCGCCCGCTGGTCTTCAGAGACTTGATTGATGGTCAGACCCTGTCCATGTTCGGCCACCCAACCGGCTACTCCTCTGCCTACAGCAATGTCTTTGCCCAAGATATCCCCGCGGACATCCAGGGATTGATGAATGGCTGCGCGATATTCAAGATTGTCCTGATCGTTGACCAATGACAGGGCGACCATTTCCACCTGGAGCGCATGTGTGATTTGTTTGAGAATATTGTGGAGGACATTGTCCAGGCGGATGGTGGAGGAGATGGCCTTGGCGCTGTTGGCCAGTGCGGTCATCACCCGGGCCTGGCGCTGACTTTCTTCGTAGAGACGGGCATTGAGGACGGCCACTCCCGCCTGATCGGCGATAGCCTGCACCAGGGAAAGGTGCTGCTGGTTCAGCTGGTACGGTTGGGGATGAACCAGCGTGATTACCCCCACCAGTGCTTCCCGGGCCAGGATGGGCACAGCGACGACAGATTTCGCCCCGGTGGCTGATTCTTCATCATCCGGCCTGCGCAGCCAGCGGCTGTCACTGCTGGTATCAAGGATATTGACTGCCTTACGTTCCCGGACCACCCAGCCGGCCAGCCCCTCTTCCAGGGTAGATTTCAGCTGTTCGTTGGTATGATAGATCACCTGATCCTGGACAATAATTGCGGATTCTACGGGTGCTTCCTGATCATCCAGGATGATGATACTGCCGTTGATCGCCCCTACTGTGTCCATGGACAGGGAGAGCACCCGCTCCAGCACCGTGGCCAGGTCCAGCGCGGTGGCAATTTCCCGGCTGACCCGGTAGAGGAGTTCCAGAGATGCTTGGGTGTTTTCAGGTTGCATTGGAATCAAGTTCTAAAAAATCAACTTATGTCTACTCTATTGTAACTCAAAAAGAAGGAGCAATCTTCAGTAAGGAAAATCGGGATTAGCTTTGAGATTAGGATGATTTCCTTATCTAAAAGCATTGTCAGGATGAGGGTAATAATATTGAACTTCCTTATGATTTATACTCTATTGATGGCTACCTTGAATTTATGCATTATCGGCTCATCCATTCGAACCTTTCACCATGCAGTGGGCATGTTTATTGTATTTGGTTTTTTTATCAGAAATTCTTTCTGCATATTTTGAGGATTTTAATGGGCTGATCTGGAGAAATTTTTTTTAAAATTATGGGGGCGAGAAAAGAAACGATTATAATTGGCAGAGTTGCTGGATGTTTTGGACAAATAATTACAATAGATCTGGATTTATCTTTTTTATAGCAGATTAGATTGCATAAAACCTGTAATGATATTGTACTTTTTGGTGTTCAACTTATCTCTGAGTTCAATTAAGTAACATATACCATGAATAGTGAACTGATGTTTGTGTATTTTTCCTAGACGATAAATTTGGTAGAGGATGATTTGATGGAAAACATTAAAGTTGAACATCTGATTTTATAATATAGTCATTCGCCAATTTTATTTTGACTACATTCTTAACCCTGACACAGCAGCTTAATTAAGATGAGATTATTTATGCCAAAACGTCTTCTTCAGATCATTTTTGTATTGATAATTATTGAAAGCATTATTGTCATTGGTCAGTTAATTCCATGGGATTTGGTTGATATTTCAGCTCCTTTCCAAGGTTTGTCAGCTATAAATATTGGATTAGTCTTGATTTTGATGGTCATTATTCTTGGGTGTACCTCAATCCTGATAAATAAAAGATTACAGATAGGCTTGATAAATAAACTTCAAAAATTTTTCGAGGGACAGAGGACATATAAAAATTTAATAAGTATTCTCTTAATATTAATCGCTTATGAAGCGCTTCAAGATGTTCTTTTTCTCCGATCTCCAGTGGCTGCAGTCCATTATGAAGGCTACCGCCAAATCCTAGGCAAATATTTCTCCCTACTGGTTTGGCTGTTTCTTGTGAGTTTGGAGCTCTTAGCTGCTATCTATATAATAATCGGAATCGATCTGAAGAAATGGGCTAGTAAAAATAGAAGAGAATTAATCTTATTCATTATTGCTGGAGCTTTTTTAGGGTTATTACACCTGTCACGTGCTGGCTATCACCCAAGTTATTTCGAATTTGAGTGGTTTGAGGAATTGAATGCCCCGTTAATGGGTGTCCAGGTTTCGATAATAATTATTCTTCTTGTTGGATTCCTTGCCCTTGCCAATAAGTATTTTAGTAAGAGGGAAATAATCTCAACAGCAAGATCTGACTATACTATTGTTTTTTTGTTAATACTGGTTGCCTTCATTGCCTGGAGTCGTGTACCAAACAAAGCATCCTCATTTGTGGATATACCCAGGCCGCCAAACTTTCAATATTATCCGAGATCGGACGCTCTTGGTTATGAGATTAGTGCCCACCGGCTTTTAGCTGGTAATGGAACCGGCAGAACAATCCATGTGGGTTTTTGGCAGTACCTGGCCTTTAAGAATCTAATCATTGGTGATAATTTTCAGGCAGGTGTTCGGTTTAACTTATTGGTGTTGTCCATTATTCCTGCCTTATTGTATCTGGCAATTAAGTCCTTTCAGGATAGATTGTCAGGTTTGCTTGTTAGTGTGTTATTTATTATTCGTGAAGTAAATGGATTGAGACTTGTAGAATACATCACAATTCAACAGATTAGGGACCAATTGACCGAACCTTTTGTCATCTTAGGGGTTTCCCTTGTATTATTAATATTAGTCAAATGGAATAATGCTTCAACTAGACCAGCAATTCTACTGCTTTTAGCGGGTGGTATTTTAGGTTGGATAATATTATTAAGGGTGGAAGCTTTGGTATATATACCAGCTATTGGCTTAGGAGTTTTATTTATACTTCGGAAGAATTTCTTTTGTGGGGTGAAATCCATAGCATTGATAATGGTAGGTATATTACTAGTTTCAGGCCCCTGGATGTATCGTGGGGTACGATCGAGCGGTTCTCTTTTATCCATAGGAATGGGTAGAGAAAGATTGGTTTTAGATTCCATGAACCAGTTGATTCCAAATAACAATAAGCAGGTAGAAGAAGCATCTGTGGAAAAGCATCAAGAAATATTGTTCAATATCGGCAATAACCTTATCTCCTTTTTGTACTATCTTCCAGCTAATCATCAACCTTTACTAACCATTAACAATCTGCCCGACCTGATGACAAATCAGGTAGATCCCACAGATCTAGAAGGTGATACTTATCGTGAAAAATATCTTGAAAGATATGCTAGAAGCCTACCCTATTGGTGGAATGATTGGGATGGAAAACTCGAAAGCAGGTCATTCTTACCGTTGTTATTTTCTGTGTTCCTGATCCTCTTAGGTTTTTTTCAAATAACTGATAAAAATCGTGGAATTGTGCTAATTATTGCACTTGTCGCTATATTTCATACAGGAATATATTCATTTATTGGCAGATCGGGGGGTAGATTCCTTCGATCTGTGGATTGGATTTCTCTAGTTTTCTATGGAATTGGGCTTTCAGTAATTATCAAAAATACAATAAATTCCAATCATGAAGTGATTAATAATTGGTGGTGGAATGATCAAACATCTGTGATTATTCAGAATACCGTAGATTTCAGGAAATCCAAATTGGGGATGGTCCTTACTTCAGCCGCTTTATTCATGTTTGGTTTGTCATTCCCTTTGGCGGAAAGTGCAATACCGAAAAAGTTTAATGAGGAAAAGAAGTTGATGGCGGTTGATGTAATTTCATCAGTATCAAAGAACGATTTGAATATGGATGAATGTATAGAACTAAAAAATTCTGGGTATCTTGTTGAGTATGGAAAAGCCCTCTTCCCTAGGTACTTTGAGGCTGATAGGATCTTGGAAGATGTTCCAGGAAGGAACTTTACGGATCCAGACGAAAATCGTATTGAATTCTATTTGGTCGGTACAAAAAATATCTGGGTGGCAATCCCTAACAATCGTGCCCTTAGAGACTTTCCCAATGGAAGCGAAGTAATAATCCTAGGAGATATCAAATCGACTGAATATTTTAGGCGGGGGCAAACTGACAATAGGGATTATTTCTCTGCTAAGTGCTTGATTTTTAGCACAGACGATCTTATCAATGAACCAGTTGAGCTCACTTGCGTTGGTGATGTTTGCAAATAGGTATTCTTGCCGATGGACAATATTCGAATTCAGGTTTTGGTGAGTATATGCAGCCTGTTTTCAAAAAATGTTTATCAGGATGTTAGAATTATGGAAGCATGGTTAGATTGATATTTTCCACATCCTGAATCTAGGAATAAACAATGGATATGTCGATAGTTATCCCGGTCTATAATGAGGAGGAAATTCTGCCGGAGCTGTACCAGGCAGTCACTTCCTCCCTGAAGGATTTTAAGATCAGCTGGGAGATGATCTTTGTAAACGACGGCAGTGAGGACTGCAGCTTTGAGATCCTTAAAAAGTTGGTAGATAAAGACCCCGATAAGATTACCGCTGTGGATCTGCGGCGGAACTTCGGGCAGACCACAGCCATTGCGGCTGGAATCGATCATGCCCGGGGGGAGATTCTGGTGTTGATGGATGCTGACCTGCAGAACGACCCCGCAGACATCCCCCGTTTATTGAATAAAATTGACGAGGGCTTTGATGTAGTCAGCGGATGGCGTGCCGACCGCAAAGATAATTTCTTTACCCGCGTGCTGCCGTCCCGGATCGCCAATAAGATCATTTCCTGGGTCACCGGGGTTCATCTCCATGATTACGGCTGTACCCTGAAAGCCTATCGGAAAGACGTGCTGATGGGGTTCAGATTATACGGGGAGATGCACCGCTTTATCCCTGCGTATGCGACGCATGGGGGAGCAAGGATTGCTGAGGTAAAAGTCAACCATCGACCCAGAAAGAGCGGTCATTCCAAATATGGGATGGAGAGGGTATTTAAAGTCCTGCTGGATTTATTTACCGTTAAGTTCCTGATCAGTTATTCTCAGAAACCACTTTATCTTTTCGGCGGTCTGGGGATATTGCTGCTCTTGGGAGGTGGTGGAAGCTTATTCTTTCTGCTGGTCCGGCGGATTGGCTACGGAATTTCTCCTTTTACTTCTCCGCTGTTTCCCTCCTCCATTTTGATTGTGCTGATGGGATTCCAATCGGTGCTGATGGGATTAATCGCGGAACTGTTGGTGCGGACTTATCATGAATCCCAGGGGAAACCCACCTATACCATCCGGGAAATTGTTGGTAGGAAACGATGAAGATTCTGGTCCTCAGTCATGAATATCCCCCGGTGGGCGGTGGGGGTGGCCAGGTTGCCAAAGACCTCTCGGAGGGCTTCGCAGCCCTGGGGCATGAGGTCAAAGTTCTCACCGCGGATCTGCTGGGGAAGGGTGATGAAGATCACCCAAGAGACGATTCCCCTATGGAATTGATCCGGGTAAAAACTCTCAGGAAGGATCCGGCTCGGGCTTCCCTGCTGGCCATGATCACCTTTCTAACCGCCGCCCTCTTTCGGGGGATGGTGGTCATACTGCGCTGGAAACCGGATGTCATCCATGTCCATTTCGCTGTTCCCGCTGGCCCAGCTGCCTGGCTGTTATCGAAAATCACCGGTGTTCCTTATCTGCTCACCGTACATCTGGGAGATGTCCCCGGGGGAACGCCGGAGAAGACAGACCGCTGGTTCCGGGTGGTGAAACCCTTCACCTATCCCATCTGGCAAGATGCCGGCAGGGTGATCGCGGTCAGCGAATACACCCGGCAGCTGGCGCAAAAAAGCTATCCTGTCCCCGTGGAGGTGATCCACAATGGGATCGACCTAATGCTCTTTCCGGTCGAGAAGGTGGAGGTTCATCAGCCGCCGAGAATTGTTTTTGCGGGTCGATTTGTGCCCCAGAAGAACCCGCTCCTGGTGATTAAAACCATGGCGGAGCTGGCTGACCTGGATTGGGAATTGACCATGCTGGGGGATGGGGCGCTGTACGATCAAGTGAAACAGGAAGTTCACAATCTGGGACTGGAGGATCGGGTCCGCCTGCCGGGGTGGGTGAGTCCGGAAGAGGTTAGAAAGCAATTCCTGTGGAGTGATATCCTGTTCATGCCCTCCCGTTCTGAAGGACTGCCGGTTGTGGGTCTTCAAGCCCTGGCAGCCGGGCTGGCTTTTGTAGTGTCTGATATTGGAGGGTTTGTGGATTTGGTAGAGAATGGAACAAATGGGTATAGGATTTCCTCAACGGGTGGGAAATCAGAATATATAAGAATATTAGATAAGTTGATATCGAATAAATCAAATCTGAAAAGATTTAAAAGGAACTCACAAATAATTGTCGAAAAATTTAATTTAAAACTGGTGACAAGAAAATATCTAGATGAATTTTTTCATATGATAGGTCATGAAAATTACTAGAATGTTTTGCTAATGAAATAGGCAACTCATGTAATCTAAACTTTGCATTTAATTAGCTAATATGAAATAGTTAAGGGATTAACCATGTATATTAACTTGATAAAAAGTTTGATTAATCAACTGGGATATGATGTTATGAAATACACATCCATTGACGACAGAAAGGATATATTTTCAAAAATTAAATTAAGCTCTGTAGAAAACATTATTGATATTGATGCCTTGGGAAATAGCTCGTTATTGGTTCCTGGAATGATCCCAGCAAAGTCTGGGCAATTTTTATATACTTTGTGTTACTTTCAACGATTACGTGGTGATGTTGTTGAGATTGGCTCATGGCAAGGAAGATCAACTACCTTCTTAGCTATGGCTGCAAAGAATTCAGGAAACGGAAAAGTTTATGCAATTGACCATTTCAAGGGTAATCTAGGAGTAGAAAATTGTTATCGAATTAGAAAAAGTGACTTAAGTGATTTGAAAACAAAATTTATTAATAATATGGAAGAAATGGACTTGTTTGAAGCTATACAACTATTGGATATGAGTTCGGAAGAAGCAGCAAAATATATAGATGATAAGAGTGTTAGGTTTCTATTTATTGACGGAGATCATACAAAAGGGGGCGTTAGAAAAGATATTGAATTATTCACTCCAAAACTGAAACGAGGTTCTATCATCGTTTTTGATGATTTTTCTGCTAGATACCCAGGTCTAATCGACGCAGTAGATGAGTTACTGGGGGAAGTTAAATTCTCTCGAAAAATGACATATGATCGAACCCTAATATTAAGATTATAGTCCTATCTAATCAATAATATGCATTTTTCAAGATAACTAGTGGTTATTGTGGATAATATCCATCTGCTTTTGGCGCAACTTTTTGGAATAGTTACCTGGATAAGCTCCAATAATTGATATCATGCAAGTGATTTTGTATTATTCAGGCGAAAATCCGCTATTTTCTAGAAGCACTTAACATTTGATGAACTTATCAGTCAGTAAGAAGCATCATCATAAAAGATGAACTTGGGGTGAATATGGAAAACAATATTTCTATCAATTTTCATAATGTAGTTCAGCTGGATATCTTTTCAGGATCTAGATCCGTAATTGATTTCTATGAAAAAGAGTATCAAGCTCATCTAGATATGAAACCATCAGACGATATCCCGAAAATAATCTTACGAATGAGGCTATCACCATTACCAGGAATAAAATCAAACGCAATACCCACAAATCATAAGGGTGTTGCTTTGTGGAGATATTCGATTGATATCTCTGATAAAGAAATCCAAGTTGATGTAACAGCAAATTTTTTTGGTTTGTATATGGTTCATCATATGATTATCCACCCCTCAATCAGGTATCAATCTGCCACTCACGATGTTCTTATGCTCCACGGAGGAGCTGTTTCTAGAAAAAAAAGATCGATAATAATTACTGGAAAAGGAGGAGCAGGAAAAACAACAACAACATCGCAACTAATTGCATCAGATTCGGGAATAATGCCTCATTCTGATGATTATATTTTTCTAAACAGGACCGGAGAATCGTTTGCTTACATCACAAGGTCACATCTTTATAAAGGGTTGTTGGACACGGTCCCAGAAATTCGGGATAAGCTAACCAAATATCAGCAGCTGAATGTTGCATTTTTCAGTGCCATAAGAAGTTTAAGTAGAGATAAAATTAAGTGGCCCACAAGGATCCCACAAGAAAGATTATGGCCAGGCAAGGCTTTTGAAATGGAAGCGGATGTGCAAGCTGTTGTCAGTATCACTAGGCAGGATATTTCGCGACCAATGTTGGATAAATCGAATGATCGTTCTCAATTCATTAATCAAATTGTTGATATGAATTTCCATGAAGCGGAAAAGTTTATTGAATTGTTACTAAAACAATCCAGACTGACTGGTGTTGATCTCGCTCTCGATGATTGGAGAAGTAAAGAATGGTGCATATTACATGATCATCTGAAAAAGATTGCTTGTTATAATTTGGTCCTGCCAAAGAATATTAAAAATAATTCTTTGGATGTGAAAGGTAGTGTTATTGAGCTATTGGAAGGATTGTTGAAATAATCTATGGCAGGCAAATTATTTGCGAAAGAAAATTTTTCTAAGGTTAACCGCCTAAGATGGCTGGGTACTTTTCTGACATTAGGCTTGTTTTTTTATATTATCTATAGACAAGATTGGCAGACGATAAGTTTATCTCTGAGTTCGGTTAGTTTAAAGATCGTTTTTTTTGTATGGGTGTTATTCTTATTCAGAATTTTTATTAACTCATATCGTTGGTGGGTTTTACTACGAGTAGCAAAGATAGGCATTCCTGTGTCTGAAACAATCAAAATAGTATTTGTGGGAATGTTTGTTTCCAATTTTCTTCCTTCGACGATTGGGGGTGATGGAATACGATTTTTGTCTTTACTGAAATATGAAGAAAACAAATCTAACGCCCTGTCATCAATTCTAATAGAGCGATTTGTGAAT
The DNA here is from genome assembly GCA_964603385.1 of uncultured Anaerolineales bacterium. Classification (GTDB taxonomy): domain Bacteria; phylum Chloroflexota; class Anaerolineae; order Anaerolineales; family UBA11858; genus B10-G9. The sequence goes on from CAZRUS010000004.1 coordinate 148,960, forward strand.
ATTATTGCCATGCTTTTGCTTTTGCCCCTTTCATTATCTGTTATTAATGTTGGTTCAGCGCTAACTTTTCGTTCATTGGGGATTTTTTATTCATTGAAAGGGAAGACACAAAATTGGAAAAAAAAGATTGTTGACTGGATCAGTGAACAACGGTTTTGGCTTCACCATCCTCTAGAAATTTTCCTTAGTATTTTTGTGTCCTGGTGTGCTGTGGCTGTTTATTTTTTAGGGATGTGGTTGATCGCTAGAGATATTGGGATTGATATCAAGTATTTCCAGGTAGCAGGAATCACGGTGTTGACATACCTTGTGTCTTTACTTCCAATATCCATTAATGGTTATGGTATTCGGGAGGTTGTAATTACCAGCCTATACTCATTTATGGGATATTCAGCGGGAAGCGCGATTACTCTGGCGATTATCACGCGTTTACTATACTTATCTACAACATTAGTCGGCGCAATCTGGTTGCCTGGTAAAGTTTCTGATATATAGATTTCCAACCTGGGTTCCAGAGTGATATTCTTAATTAAGTAATATTATCTAATACTGGTTATCATGGGGATCTTGCTTATTAGGGACATTTCATATAAAACAAGTAGGCCAATCTTCTGAAAAATTATTGCTATTGATATGGATGGATTATTCTCAATAAAAACCTATTACTAGTAATTAGAAATGAGGGTGAATATTGTATGATCGAGAATATCAATTTGTGGACACGAAAAATGCCTTGGCTGAATATCCTCATCACGGGAATAGCAAGCATGTCTTACACGCTTCAAGCCTGGATGTATTCCCGTTCCCAGCGGACGCTGCTGGATGAGGGGAATTACCTCTACAAGGGATTTCTGTTCCTGACCGGCAGATTGGTTCCCTTCCAGGAGTATGGCACCTGGACGAACAAGATGCCGCTTTCCTTCCTGGTCCCGGGATTCTTCCAAAAAGTGTTTAGCCCCGGACTCGGCGTGGGGAGAGATTATGCTTTTCTCCAGGCCGTGCTGATTTTTCTAGGCGCAGTGGTGATCGGCATCCGTCTGGGGGGAAAATGGGGCGGCGCGATCACGGCGGTGCTGCTGGCTGTCAACCCTGCTCCATTAAAAATTCACAGCATGGCGCTGTCCCAAGGGGTGGTCAGCCTGCTGCTGGTGCTCACCTTCCTGCTGGTTTTGGGGAAGAAGAGGCCGCTGTGGAAAATCCTGATCGGTTCGTTCCTTGCCGGGCTGGTCCCGCTGGCGAGGATCAATCTCACACCGGTATTTCCTCTGGTGATCGGCTACATATTCTGGGAGCACGGCAGGAGAAAAGGATTTTTTGCTTTGGCGGCCGGGTTGGTCGCCTTTCTTGGTATGCACTTGCTCTACTGGCCGGGAATCCTGGCGCTGTGGGGCAAATGGATCCCGGAGGGCTTGTTTGCCTCTGTGGACCTTTGGAAGGGGCGATTTGGGGATACAGCTTCTCTCTATCAGCCCAACTTGTCGTTTCCCAAACGATTGATGGCATTCGCTCAAGGCGTTCGCTTCCAAATCCCCCTGTTCCTGGGTGTGTTTGCCTCTCTTGTTTTCTGGCCGAAAGAATGGCGTCAGTCCGAGCAGAAAAGAATTTCAATATTTCTTCTTGCTTGTTTCGTGATTTTGTTTCTGGCCCACACCTATGCGGCTTTGTTCATGGATTACAACATTCACGCCTTCTTTGTCTATCTGTGTTTCTTTCACGTTGTCGGATTATTCTTAGTCGCTTCCACCTGGCAAAACTGGTACTTCCGCCTAAATCTCTGGCAGAAAATACTCGCGGGGGCTGGGATTGCAGTTTTCACGCTGTTCGTGGGCTACAGCATCTCCGAACAGAGTTCATTTTTTGGAAAATGGGTAAAAGGTTTATTACAAAGACAAGCTCTCTCTGTTGAACAAGGCGAGATAAATATTGCTTCATGGAGATGGTGGGAAGTGATTTATGCTAGATTTGGTTATGATTTTTCGGTAATATTTAGAACTACAGCAATTGGTATTTTCTTTTTTCTAGTTGTTGCGATAATAGCATTGTTCCTCTGGATTAGCAGAAGTTTACTCAAAAAATTCGTCCCTGATATCAAAAGTAATTCATATTCTTATGTTCTCACATTCACTTTTATCTTTGGCACGTTCTTATCCCCTACGAAAATTTTAGGAGGTGGATATGATTATTACGCCTGTACTCCCAGAACAATAGACCAGTATGAAAATGCCGTAAACTTGATATCTGGATTTGTTGAGTCAGGTGATCGGGTATTCTGGATTGGAAAAGATACCCAGGCGGTACTGCTGGGTTTAGAAGGGGAAAAGAACATCCAGATTTACCCGCAGCAATTGAATTCCATCCACTCATTCCGTATTGGGGGGAACCGGGATGAATTGAACAAAGCGGGCTTCTGGCAGAAATCCCAAGCCCAGGATTGGATTGAAGAGTCCGATCTGCTGCTTTTTGAGCAGCAGGCAGTCGCAGGGTGGTTTGAGGATACCTATCAGCAGCTAAATTTAGGTAATTTCGAAAAAGTAGCCGAGAGCAATAACATCGGCTGCACATATTCTCACAGAATCTATATTTACAGACGACTGAGTCCATAACATCCTGGATCAAATTCCTGCAGTAAGAACGGACCGCAGGTAGCAGAGCGATCATCATGGCGGGAAATCACCTTCGCTTGATCTCCCTGATTATCATATTCGCTTTCTGAATTGTTCCTGAAAGGGGGATGTGGGAAGTGTCATGAGAAGTGGGGCAGCCGGAGCAGCAGGTCTTCCAGTGTAAGCCGGGTGTTGGCATTTTGCTTCAGCAGCGCTTGGGCACATTTCAGGTCTGATAATACCTGGTGGGAAGCCATTAAACCCACTTCTGCCGCGATGCTGTTTATCTGCTGGACCCGGTCAATGTTCTGCAGGGGTGCCTGGGACTCCCCTGCTTTGATGAGGACATCGTGCCAGAAAGAACGCCAGGTGGAGAGGGCCTGCTGGGTCAAATCCGGGTCTTTGTGCAGGTTCTCAGCGTAGGCGAATCTGGCTGCCAGATCGGCGCTCAGCAGTGTATGATGTTCCTCAAGCAGTGTTTCCCTCCGCTGCTGGGCTTTGGGGTTTTGATGAAGATAGAGGGCATATTCCGGACGGCCACCGGAAATATGGGCCAGATAGCGGGCCTGTTCGGCAGGGATGCCATACACCCGCTGCAGACCGGCGCTGACTGCATCCAAGGGGATCGGCCTCAGTTTTATTTCCTCGCAGCGGGAGACAATGGTTTCCAGCAGTAGATCCGGACTGGAGGCAATCACGACCAGCACCACCTGTTTCCCAGGTTCCTCCAGGGTTTTTAACAGCGCGTTCTGCGCTTCGACATTGGCCTCCTCGAAATCCATCAACAACCCTACCCGGTAAGGCGCCTGGTAAGGCATCAAAGAAAGGTGATGGATCAATTCCCGGATCTGGTCAATTTTCAGCTGCCTGCTGCCCTCTTCGGATTGCACCGGGAAGAGATCAGGATGTTCTAATTGCTCGATTTGCCGGCAGGTCCGGCAGCTTCTACAGGGAACCCCAGGGTTTTCTTGTTGGGGGCAGTTCAGGGCCTGCACAAAACGGACGGCCAGGGCTTTCCGGCCGATGCCCGGCGGTCCGCTGACCAGATAGGCATGCCGCACACTTTCCTCGGCAATATGCCGCTGCAGGTGGTTGGCCGCCCACTGGTGTCCGATCAAATCCCAAATCATGGCTAGATTTTAAGTCATGGCCCCCAAATCTGCAATGTCGTTGACACGGGTTAGGGGACCCATTAGAATCAGCCCAGTATGGATATTGCGGAAACACTCAATCCCCAGCAGCTGCAAGCGGTGCAGGCCGGAGCGGGGCCGGTCCTGGTCCTGGCCGGTCCGGGGTCAGGAAAGACGCGGGTGCTCACCCACCGGGCTGCTTATCTTATCGACCAGCTGAACGTCAAGCCGTTTCACCTTATTGCTGTTACCTTCACCAATAAAGCAGCGGATGAGATGGGGGAGCGCATCGGTCGTCTGCTGGGCCGGCAAACCCTTGGTGTCACCCTGGGGACGTTTCATGCCATTTGCGCCCGGATTCTCCGCAGCGAAGCGGACCACCTCCCGGTTAACGCAAATTACGTGATCTTTGATGCCGATGATCAGATTCGGGTGGTCAAGCAGGTCCTTCAGGATCTCAATGTGGATGAGAAGCGCTACCGACCACACAGCGTACACAACGCCATTTCCTCCGCAAAAAACGAATTATATTTGCCAGAAGATTTCCCGGTTGAGACCTATCGAGATGAAGTTATTTCCCGGGTCTATCAGGAGTACCAAAAAATCCTTTTAGCCAGCAATGCTATGGATTTTGATGACCTGCTGCTGTGGATGGCGGTGCTGTTATCCGATAAGAAAAGAATCCGTGAAAAGTATGCCCGGCGTTTCCAGCATATCCTGGTGGACGAATTTCAGGACACCAATATAGCCCAGTACACGCTGCTCCGCCAGCTGGCATCGGTCCACCGCAATCTGTTCGTGGTAGGAGATTCCGACCAATCTATTTACCGCTGGCGGGGAGCGGATTACCGCAATGTCAAACGGTTTGAGGAGGATTTTCCTGAGGCGGAGATCATCCTTCTGGAGCAGAATTACCGCTCCACCCAGAATATTCTTGAGACTGCCATGGCTGTGATTGGCCGCAACACCCAGCGCACTCCCAAGAAGCTCTTCACCGAGCGGGGGGAGGGGGGTAAGATTGTCATCGAGGAATTCTTTGATGAACGGGAGCAGGCTCAATTTGTAGTCGATACCATTCGAAGGCAGACAGCCAGGAAGCAGGCAGCGCCGGCAGATTTTGCCGTCATGTACCGCACCAACGCTCAATCCCGGATTCTGGAGGAGGCTTTTCTGTCTGCCAATATTCCCTACCGACTGGTCGGCGCCCAGCGTTTTTATGGACGGCGGGAGATCAAAGATATCATCGCCTACCTGCGGGTGATTGTCAATCCAGATGATCTCTTCAGCCTGCGGAGAATTATCAGCACCCCTCCCCGGGGAATTGGCACCAAGACTTTCGCCAGCCTGCTCACCAGAGCCCAGCAGCGAGGGATCTCCCCCGGATGGCTGCTCCTGGAATTGGGCGAACCGGAATCCCCGGAGCGGGATCACTTCTCCACCCGGGAGGAATCCGTGCTGACTGCTTTTGGCAGACATCTGAAGAGCTGGCGGGAGGACTATCCGCAGCTGCCGCCGGTAGAAATAGTAGACAGGGTATTAACCGATATCGGCTATGAGAGCTATTTGGTGGATGGATCCGAGGACGGCGATGAGCGCTGGGAAAATGTTGTCGAACTGCGGCGGCTGGCTTCCGAGTATCAGGTGACAGGACTGCTGCCCTTTCTGGAAGATGTTGCCCTGGTTTCGGATCAAGACACGCTGGAAGGGGGGCAGCATGTGCCTACACTGCTGACCTTGCACGCAGCCAAAGGACTGGAATTCCCTCAGGTTTTTATCGTGGGCATCAATGATGGGTTGCTGCCGCACCAGCGGTCATTTGATGATCCGGAAGCCATGGAAGAGGAGCGCAGGCTGTTTTATGTGGGCATCACCCGGGCCGAAGATCGGCTGTATCTGCTCCATGCTCTTAACCGGTATACCTATGGGTATATGGAACCGATGGAGCCCTCTCGGTATTATCGGGATATTCCGGTGGACGTGCGCGCTCAGGAGGGGGAAAACATACAGATCCGGTCAGCAGGAAGCTCGGACCAGCGGCTTCACCAGTGGCAGGATCTGGAAAGCCGTGAGCAGGCAGCGCCCAAACAGGAACGTGAGTATAAACCGGGTACCAGAGTCAACCACCCTACCTGGGGAGAGGGTTTGGTGATTAACAGCAAGCTTCAGGATGACGATGAAGTTGTGGATATCTTTTTTGAGGGGGAAGGAAAAAAGAAAGTGCTCGCTTCCCTGGCAGATCTTGAAGTGCTTGATTGAACTGGGGTGGTAAAATAAATCTGAAATCATTCTCCCAGCGGCAGGAACAGACTCAGTTATGGCGGTAATCGAAAAAGGATCTTTTGAAGTAATCAGCCGCAGTCCCAGTCAAACCCGCAGAATCGGGATGCGGCTGGGGGAGCTGCTTAAGATTGGCGATGTGATTGCCCTGGAAGGGAATCTGGGGGCAGGGAAAACCACCCTGATGCAGGGGATCGCCTCCGGCTGGGGGTCTCTGGATCCTGCTTCCAGCCCCACCTATGTACTTGTCAATGTTTACCGCAGGATCGATCAGAAACGTCTCTACCATCTGGATGCCTATCGCCTTTCCGGTCCTGAGGAAGCGATTGCTCTGGATTTGGATGCTATGCTGGATACCGGCCCGATGGTTGTGGAATGGGCTGATCGAATTCAGGAAGCACTTCCGGAAGATTTATTGTGGTTCAATATGCGAATGATTGCTGACGAGCAGCGGGATTTCATCATTAAAGCCCAGGGGGACCGCCACCAGCAGCTTTTAAGCCTGTTCCGGGAAGATATTTACGGAGCAAAATCATGATTCTGGCTGTTGATACCTCCACCAGATATGTGGGGATAGCCATCTTCGACGGTAGTAGCATTCTGGCGGAAGAGATCTGGCTGTCATCCAGATACCATACGGTTGAGCTGGCGCAGGCTGTAGCTGATAATTTCCAGCGGGCTGATATTAAGGTGGACAAGCTTTCTGCGCTGGCAGTGGCCACAGGACCGGGATCCTTCACCGGGCTCCGCATTGGAATGGCTTTTATCAAAGGGCTGGCTTTCTCCCATCAGCTGCCGATTGTAGGAATTCCCACCCTGGACATCACCGCTGCAGCTTACCCGCTGAAGGACAAACCGCTGTTGGCGATTCTAAAGGCGGGGCGGGGCCGACTGGCAGTAAGCTGGTACAATCCCGGAGATGCTGGCTGGAAAGCAGCGGGGCGAGTTGAAAATCTATCCATCGAGGAATTTATTGATCAGCTGAAGGGTGACACCATCATCACCGGCGAACTAAACTCTCAGCTCCGCGAGGAACTGGCGGAGAGGGAAAATCTGGAAATCGCATCTCCGCTGCTGGCCCTCCGCAGTCCAAAATACCTCGCAGACCTGGCCTGGAAACGCTGGAAAGGGGGGGGAAGCGACAATCCGGTGACACTGAAACCATTTTATCTTCATAAAGACCAACCCATCCCAGGCTGATCCACGGGACTTGATAAGGAGTAAACATCTGCATGAACCCCAAACAGGTCTTGGCTGAGATTGCCAAACAGGTCTCCACCTGTGAAAAATGTGACTTGCACTATTCCCGAAAGAACGGAGTACCGGGGGAAGGACCAGCTGATGCAGATATTGTCTTTATTGGGGAGGGACCGGGGTTCCATGAAAACATGCAGGGAAGACCGTTTGTGGGAGCCGCCGGTGATTTCCTGGAGGAGCTGCTGGGCACCATCGGCATGAAACGGGAAGAAGTCTTCATCACCAATGTGGTCAAGTGCCGGCCCCCGGGTAACCGGGATCCAGCTCCAGACGAGCTGGAGGCCTGCAGCCCTTACCTGGATAAGCAGCTTCAGGTGATCAACCCCAAGGTGGTCGTCACCCTGGGGAGATTTTCCATGGCCCGCTACATACCCAATGCGAAGATCAGCGAGATCCACGGGCAGCCGCTGCGGGTGAAAGGAACCCTGGTGATGCCTTTTTATCACCCCGCAGCTGCCCTGCACCGGCCTTCCCTGCGATCTGTTGTGGAGGAAGACTTCCGAAAGCTGCCGGAGATTATCGAAAATATTGAAAAAGCGCCGGTTCAGAATGTGGCGAGTTTTGAAGACACTGGCGAGGATGAGGCAGAACAGCTCAGCCTTTTCTAATAAATACGATTGATAGGAAAAGAGATAGAGATCATGACCGGGAAGATGTTGACAGAAAAAATATCAGATCGATCGGCAAAAGTGGCTGTGCTGGGGTTGGGGTATGTCGGACTTCCCCTTGCCGTGGTTCTGGGTGAGGCCGGATTTTCAGTAGTTGGAATTGACCCTGATCAAACCAAAGTGGAACGGATTAATCGCGGAGAGAATTACATTGATGACGTCGACACTTCCCTCTTTAAAGAGTTGATTGCCGACGGTCGGCTGTCCGCCACCGATGATTTTTCTGCTGTAGCAGAGGTGGATGCGGTCAGTATTTGTGTCCCCACCCCACTGCGGAAAACCCGTGATCCAGATCTCTCCTATATCATGTCGGTCGCCCGGGATATCAAGCCCTACATACATCCGGAGATGGTTGTTGTTCTGGAATCGACCACCTATCCGGGAACCACCCGGGAGCTGCTGCTTCCATTGCTGACTGAGCAGGAACAGCTTCGGGTGGGGAAGAATTTCTTCCTGGCCTTTTCCCCCGAACGAGTAGATCCTGGTCGGGAAGATTGGACCACAAAGAACACCCCCAAAGTTGTCGGGGGCATTACCGAAAGATGCACCGAGGTGGCCGGTCTTTTTTATCAGCAGGCAATGGACAAAGTGGTCCCAGTTTCGACAACGGAAGTGGCCGAGATGGCCAAGCTGCTGGAAAACACCTTCCGGATGGTGAACATTGGACTGGTCAACGAAATGGCCATCATGTGCGACCGTCTGAATATTGATGTCTGGGAGGTGGTGGAGGCAGCAGCCAGCAAGCCGTTTGGGTTTATGAAGTTCACACCCGGTCCCGGGCTGGGCGGACACTGTATTCCGATTGATCCCTTATTCCTTTCCTGGAAGCTGCGCTCATTAAATTACACAGCCCGGTTCATCGATCTGGCATCGGAAATCAATACCAACATGCCCCGGCATGTGGTCAGCAAGGTGCAGGATGCCCTCAATTGGCGCGAACTGCCTTTGAAGAACAGCCGGGTATTGATCCTGGGAGCGGCGTATAAACCGGATATCGATGACCTGCGGGAATCCCCGGCGCTGGATGTCATTGGACTGCTGCAGCAGAAGGGCGCTGAGGTGGCTTATCATGATCCGTTCATCCCCCATATTGAGGACGACCAGTTTTCACTGGACAGCGTGGATCATTTGCTGGATGCGGTCAGCGAAGCTGATTGTGTGGTGATCATCACCAATCACAGCCAGTATGACTATCAGAAGATCTATGAACATGCTAAGTGCCTGATGGACGCCAGGAATGCCTTAGGAGAAATTGGTCGCGGGGATCCCAAGATAACCAGACTGTAGGAAAGCAGACAAAGGAACGGATATGGCGGAATACCTCATCACCGGAGCAGCAGGATTTATCGCTTCGGTTATCGCAGAAAAGCTCCTAAAGGCAGGGGAAGTGGTTGCTGGTATTGACAATATGAACGATGCCTACGATGTGCGCATGAAGGAATACCGGCTGAAACAGCTCCAGCAGTATGCAGGATTCACTTTCCATCGGCTGGATGTCAGCGATCGCTCGCTGCTGGACAATCCGGCTTTGATGGATCGGGATTTTCGTGCCGTGATCAACCTGGCTGCCAGGGCTGGGGTGCGGGACAGCCTGCTTGATCCCTGGGTGTACCTAAATACCAATGCTACCGGCACCTTGAATTTGCTGGAGTTCTGTAAACAGGAAGGAATTGATAAATTCATTTTAGCGTCGACTTCCAGTATCTATGGGTTAAATGCTCCCATCCCGACTCCAGAAAATGCGGACAGCGACCGACCGTTACAGGCCTATGCTGCCAGCAAAAAAGCAGCCGAGGCCCTGGCCCATGCCTACCACTATCTTTATGATATTGATGTCACGGTTGTTCGCTATTTCACTGTTTACGGACCGGCAGGAAGACCGGATATGGTCATGTTTCGATTTGCGAAATGGATCTACGAGGAGCAGCCCGTCCACCTCTATGGGGATGGAGAGCAGTCCCGGGGATTTACCTTTGTGGATGATATCGCCAGGGGAACCATCGCTGCGCTTGATCTGCCTGGATTTGAAATCATCAATCTGGGGGGGCATCAGGTGATGAGTATCAAGGAATTGATCCGGGTGATAGAAGATAAATCTGGAAAGAAAGCTCAGATTGTTCAGCATCCCCGGCATCCCGCCGATATATTCACCAACCAGGCGGATATCAAGAAAGCAAAAAAGCTTCTGGGGTGGAACCCGGCGGTGGATCTTACTGAAGGAATTGCTAAAACCATGGATTGGTACATCCAGGAGCGGAGCTGGGCAAAAGAGATTCGAACGGATTGATAGGCCGCTACCTCAGTGAAGCGCAAATAAGGGCAGGCAGTGTGCCTGCCCTGTTTTCTGCTGGGCTCACAGCCTTGACTTTTCGGCTACCCCCTATATAATTCAGGTATTGAATTATAAGGGGTCCGGCCCGGTGCTCCGACTTAGATCTGCACATAGGTCAGGAATGCGTAGCCTCCATAGCGCGATGGACCGCCAACATCCGGGAAGTATTTATGGATGCGGATTAGTTTTGCCGCTTCCTGGACTTGAAGGGGATCGATGAGCCGCTGGACCTCACGGTCATGCCAGCACCAGGTGATTTCTTCCTCCTCCAGACCCTGATTGTGATACAGCATCGAGGCGGTCGGGATTCCCGGTATATCGCTGAAGATTTTATGAACCGGAGGGTTGTCATCAAAGAGCAGATGTTTGAACCCTTTTTCCTTGGCTTCTAGAATTCGCTGGGCATGGTTTACATGGCAGTCGAAAAAAACCAGCGATTTCTCCGGATTCGGGGAATTAAATTGATGATCTCCCCAGTCATATTCAAACAAATCGGCGGATAGATTTTGATACTCAACACGACTGAGATTCCTGTCAAACCCAACCACTGCAGCCTGCGGGCAGGCTTGTTCAAACAACCAGGTTGTATGGGCTTTCCAGACTCCGCTTTCGACAATTAATTCCGGATGAAACATTTTGCAGAACAGAAAAAGCCAGAACGCATTGTGAAAGCCGCTGCCGCTGGTGTTATCAGTATATTTCCTCTTCCGATAGAGAGAAAAAAATGATTTAATCTCATTTTGCAGATTAAGCTCAGGATTCATGTGAAAGATATCATCTGAAAAGAAACCCCGGGCGATCTCGGCTAATTCTTCATAAAGGTTTTGCCGGTAGGTTTCCTTTTTCGTGTAGGAGTAGGCAGGATCATGGACATGTCTTATTTTGAGAGCGGGTTTATTCTGGTCTTTTTTCGCTGGTTGAATTTTACCCAGTTTGTAGCCTACCAGCCGCAAAAACTTTTTAATTATGTTCTTCAGGAAAGACATCATAACTCCAAGGATTGGGTGGGTGGATGGATCGGACTCCTGGAAAAGGGTCCTGCACTGCCTGGTAGAGGACATCCATCTGCTGCTTTTCGATCATGGCTTCAGTGTGTTTTATTGTAAATTGGGTGTGATTCCCAGATCAAGGATGAAGCTTCTTTCAGATATCTAAGTTCCAGATATTTTTAACCGACGGGTTGTTGATAAGTACCACCTGCCCGGGATGAGATGAGATCTATGGTATTCCTGTTAATGTTCGTACTGGGTGGATTGTGGCTGCTCTGTTCTTTCAATGAACAGAGCGGTCTCCGGGAGACGTTTTTGAAAGCGTTTCTGCTTTTCTTTGGCCTTCTGGCAGTCGGCACAGAAATTCTCTCCTTCTTCAATCAAATCAATATCGGAGGATTGATTGTCCTGTGGATAGGCAGTCTGCTGGTGATCAGCCTCCTGATCTGGAGGAAGCTGGCTTCCACAGGCAAATCACCGTTTGAAGCTGCAGTTTTCCGGCCTATTTTCCGAGAGAGCTCCTCTGCATTATTATTCACCCTGTTGGGTTTGTGTATTGTTTTTTTGATGCTCACTTTGATCACTGCCCTACAAGCACCCCCCAATAACTTCGACGCCATGACATACCATATGGCCCGGGTGGCTCATTGGATTCAGAATCAGAACATTCAGTACTATCCTACCTTTATTCCCCGACAAAATTATTCCATGCCGCTGGCAGAGTACGCAGTGCTTCATCTGCAACTTCTGAGTAGATCCGATCAGTATGCGAATCTTGTCCAATGGTCCAGCTATTTGATGAGCATTGTGGCTGCCTCCTTGATCATGGGTGAATATGTCCCTTCAAAAATTTTACAGGCTTTCACCGGCCTCCTGGTAGCAGCCACACCAATGGCAATCCTCCAGAGTTCCAATGCTCAGAATGACCTGGTGGTGGCAGCTTTTTGTCTGGCTTTTTTCTATTTCCTGATGAAATTACCAGACCAGAAAAGACCGTGGGGGCTGGTTTTTACCGGCCTGTCCTTTGGTTTGGCTTTAATGACCAAAGGAACCGCCTATCTATATAGCTGTGCGATCGGACTGCTGCTCGGGGGAGCCTACTTGCTCCAAAAAGTTACTGGGGAAGAGAGAAAAAAGCGCTTGGTTAATCTGATGATAATCGTATTGCTGGGATTAACCATAAACGCGGGTGTGTACATCCGGAACTGGCAGCTGTATGGACATCCGCTGTCAACCGGTGTGGAAAGGATTCTCAATGGGTATTTTTCCTTGGGCGTCCTTGGGGTTAACTGGGTGCGGAATTACTCCATGCACCTGGGGATCCCATTTCCGGAAATCAATGCCCTGATGAGCGCCCGGGTCGAAGCGCTGCTGGGTCAGGCAGTGAATCTCCCTGCCGCCACTTTTGGGGAAGAGCAGTATTTGATCCCTTTTTTGATTCATGAAGATGTTGCCGGAAATCTTCCCCAGCTGCTTGGAATAACTGCGGCCTTTATTGGACTTCCCTTCCTGAAAAAGGAGCGGAGACAGCATGGAATCATCCTGGGGGCTGTGGTGCTCCTTGCAGCGCTGCTCTATAACGGCTTTATCCGCTGGCAGCCCTGGGCAAGCCGGCTTCACCTGCCGCTTTTTTTTCTGGGAGTAATCCTGATTGTATTTGTTTTTAAACATCTCCTCAGCAGGCATTCCTGGATGTTATGGACTGCGGCAGGTCTGCTGCTGATTTACAGTATCCCTTTTTTGTTATTGAATTCATCTCGCCCCCTGCTTGCCAATCGCAGTCAGTTAGCTAAACGAGCATACAAGGTCATCAGTGATGCAGAAATCTATAAATTCAATAATATTTTCCAGGTGGATCGGGAACAGCAGTATTTTGTCAACTTTTTTGATCTTTATCAGGATTACCAACCTGCGGCAGATTTTGTCAGAAAGAGTGGAGCTCAGGAAATTGGGCTTTATCTGGATAGTAACAGCTGGGAGTATCCTTTCTGGGTACTGCTGGATCAGCATGCTGGAGAGAACAGCTATACTATCACTCATTTTGGTGTGGAGAATAACACCCGCAGACTCAGCACCGGGGTACAATCCGCCTCTCCCGAGATGGTTATCGCTCTGTCCCATTCCCTGAAGGAGGAAATTGCCGGGGAGCGCTACTACCTGGAAGAAAGATTTGGAATCATCGGCATCTGGAGCCGAACACCCTAGCGGACGAATTTGGCGATCAAAAGGGGATTATTCCCCTTCAACATTTCTGGTACAGCGCGGAGCAGGTAGATTTTTCGGATTGAGGTGATAAAATTACCTCCGGACAGAATCAGGACAGTCAAGGAAAGCAGCCCATGGGACTATATGACAAACAAGTCCAGGAGCAGGTTCAAAAAACCATCATCCATTCAGATAAGCGCCGGAGGCTGATCAACTGGCAGGAGCTTTGGCAGTATCGGGATTTGTTTTTCTTTCTGGTTTGGCGTGATATCAAAACCCGCTACGCCCAATCCATTCTTGGGATTGGGTGGGCTGTGATTCAACCGGTTTTTTCCATGGTGGTGTTTACCATTGTGTTTGGACGGCTGGCTGAAGTCAACTCGGAGGGTGTACCCTACGCGATTTTCAGTTATACAGCCCTTGTTCCCTGGACGTATTTTTCCAGTTCCCTGACCAGCTCAAGCAGCAGTTTAATCACATCCAAGAATTTGATCACCAAAGTCTATTTTCCCCGATTGGTGATCCCAATTGCCCCGGTATTGGCCAAGCTGATTGACTTTGGAATCTCCTTTTTAATCCTGCTGGGTCTGATGGTTTGGTATGGGGTCAGACCTACGCTGGGTGCTCTGCTGGTCCCCTTGTTTGTTATTCTGATGATGCTGACTGCCGCAGGAGTGGGGATGTGGTTAACCGCTTTATCGATTCAATACCGGGATATTCGCTACGGATCGAACTTTTTTGTGCAGCTGTTGATGTATGCTTCCCCGGTGATTTACGCCACCAGCGCCATTCCAGAACGGTATCAAATTCTCTATGCCCTCAATCCCATGGTGGGAGTGATCGAGGGGTTTCGTGCTGTTCTCTTGGGGACCCGGGTGATCCCCTGGAATTTCCTGGGTGTGGGCACCCTGATGGCGGTGGTTTTTTTCATCTCCGGGGCCCTCTATTTTCGATCCATGGAACGCTACTTTGCAGATGTAGCTTGATTAGAAAACCCCATTAGTTTTTTCCTATCTCTGGAGGAAGAAGTAGTCTCGTCATGAGCCATAAAGCCATTGAAGTTGATAGTCTATCCAAGCGTTATCGGATTGGGCATGAACAGCAGGCCCGGGATACTTTTGCAGAAGTGTTGACCAGCTGGATCTCCCGACCGATTCAGAACTACCGCCGGTTAAAGCAGCTGACCAAATTCGAGGACACCAGCGCGGAAGAACGGGAAGATATCATCTGGGCCTTGAAAAATGTCTCCTTTTTTGTTGATCCCGGAGAGGTGATCGGGGTGATTGGCCAGAACGGGGCTGGGAAGAGCACATTGCTGAAAGTGCTCAGCCGGATTACCCATCCCACCAGTGGATCCATCTCCCTGAATGGTCGGGTTTCCAGCTTGCTGGAAGTCGGAACAGGGTTTCACCCTGAGCTGACCGGGCGGGAAAATGTTTACCTAAACGGAACCATCCTGGGTATGACCAAGAATGAGATTGATGAAAAGTTCGAGGAGATCATCGATTTTTCCGGAGTCAGAAAATTTATTGACACACCGGTAAAATTTTACTCCAGCGGGATGGGGGTCAGATTGGCATTTTCTGTAGCTGCCCATCTGGAACCGGAAATCCTGTTGATCGATGAGGTGCTCTCTGTGGGAGATGCCGCTTTCCAAAAAAAGTCCCTGGGGAAGATGGAAGAGGTCTCCGAGCAAGGCAGAACCGTCTTGTTTGTCAGCCATAACATGGGGGCTGTCCGCTCGCTATGCTCACGGGTCATCTTGCTTGAGGAGGGCCGGCTAATTAAAGATGGCGATCCAGATGAGGTAATTAATCATTACCTTTCCAGCAAAGATGTCTCCACAATGGGAAGGCTGGCATGGGCGGAGACCGAGGCTCCCCAGGACAAGGAAATCATCCTCTTTGGAATTGAAATTCGTACTCCGGATGGCCAGGTGAAAACCACCTTCCGAACAGATGAGCCTTTTGAGATCGCTGTTCACTATCGGGTGTTGGAAGAGATTCACAAGCTCAGGCTGTATTTGAGGTTTCGAACCACCATGAGCGAAACCGTCTTTGCTACCTATGAAGATTCCACCATTCAGGAGGGATTTATCAGAAAACCAGGGGACTATACAGCAATCTGTAAAATTCCCGCGAATTTATTGAATAACCTTACCTACCGAATCTACCTTGGTTTTGATTCCCCTGGAAACAAGGTATTGATCCCGGGAAAGGAATACCTGGAAGTGGATATTATCGACACCTCAGATGGATACCGCTATGCCCGGGGGGCGTTCGATGGTCCCATACGACCCCAGCTTGAGTGGCAGGTGGACGGCGCTTGAACGGATAAGTCGATTGTCTGTATTTGCCTTCTCTGGACAGGGATGCTGATGAACATTATCTATTTTTCCAAAGGAATACGCGGCACAGAATGCCTGCAGGCTGTTCTGGATGCTGGTTATCAAGTAAAAGCCATCGTTGGCGTCACTCCAGAAATCTCTCTGGAAGAAATTTCCTCCCAGGGGGATATCCCTCTGATCTACCCGGAAAAACCCAACACGATGGAAACTGCCCACCAGCTGGAAAAATTCCAGGCAGATTTGTTCATTCTCAGCGGGTACAATCAGATCCTCAGGCGCCAAATCTTTGAAATACCTCCCCTGGGGACAATTAACCTGCACGGAGGAAAGCTTCCGGAATACCGGGGAGCAGCGCCGATCAATTGGCAGATCATCAACGGAGAAACTACCGGGGGATGCTCGATAATCTATCTTGATGAGGGAATTGACACCGGGGATATCATTTTACAGAAGCGTTATCCAATTACCCCGGACGACACGCACGCCAGCGTCCTGGAAAAGACGCTGAGGATATTCCCAGAGATGCTCTTGAAGGTGCTCCGGCAAATTGAGGAAGGGACCGTGCAGAGAGTGAAACAGGACCCAGGCGAAGGCTGTTATTACACCCGCCGCTATCCTCGCGACAGCAGGATTCACTGGAAAGAGTTAACGGATGTCCAGGTCAGAAACCTGGTGAGGGGAATGCACGGTCCTTATCCAGCAGCATTTACCTATCGGGAGAATGTCAAAGTAGAAATTGATCGAGCAAGTCTTCTCAAGGAAACGATCACCGGGATCCCCGGCCGGGTCCCAATGAAGCGGAATTCAGCAGTGATTGTACTGGCAAAAAATCGCGGCCTGCTGGTGGAGGAAATTACCATTGAGGGAGCGAAATTAACCCCAGCAGAATATTTCCAGATCGGAGATGATTTAAACTAGTAAGGTAGAAAAAGAAAGGAAAAAACATGAGCAAAATATTAATAACCGGCGGTGCGGGTTTTATCGGATCTTATGTCTGCCGGCAGCTCCTGGAGATGGGCCATCAACCGGTGGTATATGATGCCTTTGTCCACTATATCTCCCCGCTGAAAAGCATCTTGAAAGATTACACAGAACTGCGCTTTGAGGGAATTGTCGATCAGGTTGAGTTTCGGCGGGGGGACACCCGGGATAAAGCTCATCTGCGTCGGGTCATTCTGGAAACCCGTCCGGAGAGGATTCTTCATCTGGCGGCCCTGCCCATTGCCGATCTATCCAACCAGCACTCTGAGGAAGCGCTGACCAGCATCCTCGAGGGGGCCGTCAATGTGCTGGAGGTGCTCCGCGATGTGGATTTTGTCGATCGTTTTGTGTATATCTCTTCCAGCATGATCTACGGCGACTTCGAGCAAATCCCCGCCCCCGAGGATCATCCCAAACATCCCAAAGACATTTATGGCGGGACAAAATATGCCGGGGAGGTAATGACAGAAACCTACAGCCGCCGCTACGGGATCCCTTGCAGCATTGTCCGTCCCTCTGCTGTCTACGGGCCTTATGATGTCAACCGGCGGGTCAGCCAGATTTTTGTAGAGAACGCCCTCCTGGGAAAACCGATTACGCTTTTCGGCGGAGGGCATCAGTCCTTGGACTTCACTTATGTCGAAGATACGGCTGACGGCATCATCAAAGTGATGTTTCATGATCAGGGCCTGGGAGAAGCCTTCAATATCACCTATGGAAGAGGCTATACCCTGCGTGAGTTCGCTGAAATCCTCCAGGGATTTTTCCCGGATCTTGAGGTGCGGATTGTTGAGGATGAGGATGTCTTCCGCCCGAAAAGAGGGGCGCTCTCTATTGAGAAAGCCCAAAAGCTGGTCGGATATCAGCCCCTGGTACCGCTGGAGGAAGGATTGAAAAGATATATCGGGGTGTACCGTGAACTGGATGTATTCAATCACTAAACTCCAGATCAAACAATCCAGAGGTCGTCACGAGTCTGTTGAGGAGCTGTCATGAAAAAAATCCCCTTATGCATTCCTTATACGGGTGAAGAAGAGATCAACGCAGTCAACGAAGTTATTCAATCAGGCTGGTATGCACATGGGCCCAAGAATCATGAATTTGAAGAAATGTTTGCAGAATACCATGGCGTGAATCATGCGCTGTCCATGAATTCCTGCACCTCAGCGATTCATCTTGCTGTGGAGGGGATGGGGATTACTGGCGAGGTGATCATTCCCAGTTTTACCTTTGTGGCCACCGCAAACGCGGTGCTGACGGGTGGGGCGAAGCCAGCTTTCGCGGATATTGAATATGATACCTGCAACATCGATCCAGATGCCATCGAAGCCTTGGTTGGCCCCGATACAGAAGCCATCATGCCGGTTCACTACGGGGGCCAGAGTGCTGATATGACTGCCATCATGGCAATTGCCGAAAAACATCACCTGGCTGTGATTGAAGACACCGCGGAAACAATTGGAGGGGAACACTGCGGCAAGCTGACCGGGACCTTTTCTACGGGCTGCTTCTCGTTTTATCCCACCAAAAACCTGACCACCGGGGAAGGGGGGATGCTGACTACCAACGATGATCAGCTGGCGCGAAAAGTGAAAACACTGCTGGCTCACGGTATCGACAAAAGCACTTACGAACGGGAGGATTTGGAGAAGTCCTGGTATCGTTCGGCCAGCCGGGTGGGTTATAACTTCCGGATGAGCAATATTCTGGCTGCCATTGGTGTGGAGCAGATGAAAAAACTGCCGGAGATGAACCGCAGGCGCCGGGAGCTGGCTGCCCAGCTGTCAGAAGCCCTGGAGGAAATTCCTGAGATCTCACCTCCCGTAGAGAGGCCGGAAAACAAACATGTCTACCAGATGTACACCATCCGGGTTCAGGCTGGGATTGACCGGGATGCTTTTGTTCATCGTCTCAATGACCGCGGTGTGGGCGCATCTGTACATTTTTATCCGCCGGTGCATTTGATGGCTCCCTACAAGGGGAATCACTTCCGCCGGGGAGATTTATCTGTCACTGAGCGGGTTATGGAGGAGATCGCCACCCTGCCGATGTATCCTCAGATGAGCAGTGAGGATCTGCGCTACTTGATTGATTCCATCCGAGAAACGATCCGGGAACTCAGCTAGCCATGCGGGTGCTGCATATCAATGCCACCTCCCATACCGGGGGAGCAGCCCGGGCCATGCAGCGGCTGCATCAAGCCCTGGCTGCGGAGGGCCATCAATCGCAGTTTCTGGTGGGCCGCAGTAAATTTCCGGAAGATCCGCTGGTTCATCTGATCTGGGATGAGGTGGAAACTTACCGGACGCTCCCGGGAAGTCTGAAGTCCCGCATTGGGAACACCATTGAACACTACCTGGGCATTCATCCCTGGGCCAATCGACCCACACTGAAGATTGCCCAGACCGATATCTATCAGTGGGCAGATATCATTGATCTCAGAAATCTGTTTGGAGGCTTCTTCAATCTCTGGTCTCTGCCGGACCTGTCAGACAGCAAACCGGTTGTCTGGCGGCTGCCGGATCTCTGGGCCTTAACCGGGCACTGTGCCTATCCCTATGACTGCCAGCGCTGGAAAACCGGCTGTTATGATTGTCCTCTGCTGACGGAAGAGGGGAGAAGAATAGTTGAGCCCAGCCCCACCGTCTGGGATGGAACCCGTCGGGTCTGGCGGGCGAAGAAGAACATTTATCAGCAGTCAAAGCTCCATGTTATCGTTACCACCCGCTGGATGAAAGAGCAGGTAGAACAGAGTATTTTGGGAAATGCCCTCTCCATCAATGTCATCTCCAATGGCGTCAATCTGGATGTGTACCGGCCGATTCCCAGAAGGGAAGCCAGACGGCGGCTTGATTTGCCGGTAGACGCCGAGATCGTTCTCTGGGCAGCCGGCAGCAAGGGGAATTATCGTAAGGGGTATCAGCTGGTGGTCGACGCCTTAACAAGCATTCAATCACAGAAAAAGGACCCTCCCTGGTTAGTGACCATGGGGGGAGATCATGGCTGGGAGGGGGATGAGCCGCTGAGTAAGCTCATCAATTTTGGCTATGTCAGAGAAGATGAGAAACAGGCACTGATTTTTTCTGCGGCTGATGCATTTTTATGTTCCACACTGGCTGATGCCCAGCCGCAAACAGCATTGGAATCCCTGGCCTGCGGAACCCCCGTAATAGCGTTTCCTGTGGGGCCGATGCCGGACCTGATTTCCGAGGGGAAAACGGGTTGGATTGCCCCGGCTGTCGATCTGCAGGGGCTGCTGACTGCTATCAAGAAGATGGATCGAGAGAGGTTGAATCGGGCAGCGATCCGAAGGCACTGCCGGCAGCAGGCGGTGGAAAATTACCACCTTGCCGTTCAGACGGAAAAATATATTCAGCTTTACGAACATATTCTGGAGGAGCAGAACTCACCGCCGGCGGGGAACCGCAAAATGTTGAAGAGCTGATCAGCCCTGGAAGAGCTTGGTGAGCTTGGCGAGCAGGGGGGTCTCCTTCGCAGCCAGCCAGCGCTGATAGGAGCCGATTCTTGATGCAGTCACGTTTGCGAGAAGCTGTTCTGTATGAGAATTGAAAGGCAGCTCAAGGGTGTTAAAGAGCTCAGCAGCCTGCTGATGGGGGTGACGGCAGAAATCTTCATATTGAACCTGAACATACAGGTTGCAGCTGAGAGCGTACTCCTCAACCCGCTTCGTATAGGCATGAGCCAGCGCCTTCCAGTGCTCGAAATCAGTTAATATCCCTACGCCCTCTTTGTATTTCATGGTCAGCGACGCGGCGACATCATTTGCGTCCCGGCGGATGTGAACCACGGTTGCTTGCGGAAATATTTTCAAGTAAAGCGGCAGCAGAACGCACAGTCGGGGATCTTTCACTCCCCACCGGGAGGTGCCGTCATAGCCCCACTGCAGGTAATCCACTAACCAATGTTGTTTGATAAGGGGAGCGATGCTTTGCTGGTAGGATAACACCTCTTCTACTGGCATTAGAGGCAACTGAGCCCAGGTATCACCACCCCCCAGAATCAGACGGTCGTTAATGAAACTGGAGAAAAAAAACGATTCATAGTGCCTCATATTGGCACCGAAGAAAATCCCGCTGTGGTGAAGGATCTTGGTGAGCATTGAAGTACCGGAATTATGCATACCAACGACAAATAGGGGAGGGGGTTGTTTGCCTTGAAGGGATGAGAGCTCTTTGTGATCTATGTGAGGGTATTGATTGGGATCAAGATAATTAAGTGAATTCATACAAGGTCCTTGACTGCTATCTGAAGTTTATTTTTTCAACAGACTATTGATCTGTCTCAAAAACCAGGAAGCCGCTGATTTCCTGTCAGATTCCTTGCTGGCTCGAGAGGAATGATCGAACATATACCCAAAGTATTGAATATCCCGGGCGTATATTTTTGATACCTGTGCGATTTCATTCTGCCCGTAATACTCGACATACTGGCCGCGGTCAGAGGAATTCAAAAACGGTAGCTGCTGTCTCGGGAGGCCGATGCGATCGAAGACTAAGTTCATGTCTGCCTGCAGTGACTCAAAACGACAGATCAGGTCGCAAAACCGCTGCTCTTGATAATGAGTATATAGATACAGGGGTAGGGAGTGAATTCGTATGGCCGGGTTGGAAATGTGGGATTCATAATTGTGCAGAAAATCCTTTAAGGATAGATTAAAATACCGGGCAATGGATACGGCTCTATCCCATGGATTTCTGATAATGGTAAAGATAAAATATTTTTCAAGTTCCTGGTCAGAAACTGTATCCATCCATTTTTGAAATATTTCCGGATGATCCTTTTTATGAAATATCCCGGGAATCTGCTTTTCCAATACACCGCGGAGGATACTCGTCCCGGCAGTTTTGGTCGCTTTCATATATATAAACTTTCGCTCGGGGCAAACGATAATGCCCCTGGTATGGGGATGAGTTGATAAAAAGGATTGCAGCCCCTCTCGGTTGACTTTTTCGTGATAGTGTCTCATCATAAACAATTTTGGGGTAGATATGTAATATTCTATGGTTTGCTTATTTTTTCCAATCAGACAGGTCCCATTGAAGCATCTGTTCAAGACGCAAGATTTCTGGAAAATAGGTATCAAGTAGATATTCTCTTGCTTTAAATGACATTGGTGTTGAATATTCTCCTTGATGGATCTGGATTGTTTTAATATCATTTATGGGAGATATTTCCAGGAACTCACATATTTGATGTAAAACCATATTTGGTTTTTCCTTTAAGTCTTTCGATCGTAAAATTAACACCTGCTTGGTTGGGAAATATATCCAGAGTCTCCTCAGTTGGTCAGAATAAAATCCTCGATCAATATATGAATATCTTCTGTGTTGGTATGGAAGAGCATCCCTCCTTCTCTCTGTTTCCTTGAGGAGGGCATCCATGAAATCTAATTCCTCCATCCCTTTGTGTATATTCATATTCCAATGGGAATAGGCTCTATCAATAGGATTACGAAGGAGGACGATTAAGCGCATCTTCTTGTTATAGAGCCATATTCGACGGGGTGAATCATACCAGTACATGTATATCGGTGTAATCTCCCCGCACAATTGAGTTTCCAAAGCATGAGGAAAGAAAGAATGGTATTTTGAATAATCAACGGAAGGATACCGAAAATGGTATTCTGTATCAAAAAAATGCAGCTCTTTTTGTGAGGGCAAACAGATCTTGGGGTGAAGCCTAAGGTAGTGATCGAGTGCAGTTGTGCCACCCTTTTGAGTTCCACATACAATAAAATCCACAAGGGGTATTTGAGGGTTATTTACAGCAGTATTTAGATCATGCTGTAATCTCTGAATATAATGATACCGAACATATTTTAACAGTTGAATGATTGCTTTCATACTTGGTATCTGGGTTGTAAACTGGTTTGTTATTTAAGAAACAAGGAAGGCAGTGGCCAATTTGTTTTCTGGTTTATACTACATGGTACCATCAAAGTGCGGTTTCTATTGACCTGGAGACACCAAAAAGTCCATGCTGGATCCACTGGGAATCAAGCTTTGATCTTAGAGCGCTCAGAACGACTTTAAGCCAAGTATCCATAACGGGTTGATAGTGGAAATCCCCGATGATATACTGCCTTTGGTAACTATCGGGTAGAAAATTCATTTAAATTTGACCGGCTGCTTGTTTATGAAAATCTCTCCGACAAATCTCCCTGATGTGATTTTGATTACCCCAGACATATATCAGGATCATAGAGGTTTTTTTTTAGAAGTTTATCAGTTCAAGGCTTATTATGAAGCCGGTATCAAGGCTACCTTTGTTCAGGATAATCAATCTGGTTCGCAGCAGGGAGTCCTTCGAGGGCTTCATTACCAAATTCAGCAGGCACAGGGAAAATTAATCCAGGTGATCAGGGGAAGGATATATGATGTCGCGGTTGATTTACGGGCAAACTCACCTTCTTTTGGACAGTATATTGGGGTTGTTTTGGACGACCTGAAGCGTCAGCAGCTCTGGATTCCACCAGGCTTTGCCCACGGTTTCTATGTGCTCAGTGATCATGCAGATGTTTCCTACAAAGTAACTTCTTATTATGCCCCGGAATATGAGAGAACTCTGGCTTGGGATGATCCCGATCTGGGGATTGATTGGCCTTTGCAGTCAAAAGACCATCCGCTACTTTCTGTGAATGACGCCAATGGTGTGACCCTGTCTAAGGCGGAGGTGTATGAATAGTCTCTACAGAAGGGCCTTAATTACCGGAGGCGCCGGTTTCATCGGGTCCAATTTCATTCGCTTTCTTCAGGATGAAGAACCAGATATGGACTTGATCAATCTCGATGCCTTGACGTACGCTGGCAGCAGAGAAAATCTCAAAGATCTTCCTGATCCTGAACGCCATGTATTTCTTGAAGGGGATATCTGCAATCGTGATCTGGTTGATCAAATTTTTATTGATCATGAAATCGATCTGGTGGTTCATTTTGCGGCGGAATCTCATGTGGACCGTTCCATTCTGGGTCCGGAAGCCTTCGTTCACACCAATATTCACGGAACATTTACCCTCTTGGAAGCGGCCAAACATTCCTGGTCCAAAAGAGGATGGTTGGGAAACAAGTCGCTTCGTTTTCATCACATTTCCACCGATGAAGTCTACGGTACCTTAGGACCAGAGGATCCCGCTTTTCAAGAGACCACTCCTTACGCGCCCAGCTCTCCCTATGCAGCCTCCAAGGCCGCCAGTGATCACCTGGTCAGATCGTATTTTCACACCTTCGACCTGCCGGTAACGATCACCAACTGCTCGAACAATTATGGCCCCTATCAGTTTCCCGAAAAGCTGATCCCTGTGATGATCCTCAACGCTCAAGCGGGGAAACCATTGCCCATATATGGGGATGGACAGCAAATCAGGGATTGGCTGTATGTGGAAGATCACTGCCGGGCAATCTGGAAGGTAATCCGGGAAGGAATTCCGGGAGAGACGTACAATGTGGGCGGACAGAATCAACCAGCAAATTTAACCATCGTCAGAGAAATCTGTTCTCTTCTTGATGAATATCGGCCAAAATCCCAATATGTTCCCCATCACCAGCTGATTGAACATGTCCGGGATCGACCGGGACACGACCGCCGTTATGCGATGAATATTGAGAAGATCTCCTCACAGCTGAGCTGGAATCCGACTGTAACCCTCCAGGAAGGACTTCGAAGGACAGTGCGCTGGTATTTGAATCACCCGGAATGGATCGAGAAGATTGCTAAGCAGCGGGAATACCACAGCTGGGTCAATCAAAATTATCACAAGAGGGACTGAGAGATGAAAGGTATCATTCTGGCTGGAGGAAAAGGATCCCGACTTTATCCACTGACGATCGGGGTCAGCAAGCAGCTGCTCCCGGTCTATGACAAACCCATGATCTATTATCCCCTGTCCATGCTGATGCTGGCTGGGATCAGAGAGATCCTGGTGATCAGCACCCCGCAGTCTTTGCCCATCTTTGAAACCCTGCTGGGTTCCGGCAGACAGTGGGGTTTGGAATTCACCTATGCCGAACAGGATCAACCCCGCGGCTTAGCGGATGCATTCTTAATTGGCGAGGAATTTATCGGCAGCGATGAAGTAGCCTTGATCCTGGGCGATAATATATTCTTCGGGCATGGGCTTCCAGATCAG
Source organism: uncultured Anaerolineales bacterium (assembly GCA_964603385.1). Classification (GTDB taxonomy): domain Bacteria; phylum Chloroflexota; class Anaerolineae; order Anaerolineales; family UBA11858; genus B10-G9. The sequence goes on from CAZRUS010000004.1 coordinate 173,895, forward strand.
ATCAGGGAGGCGGCCGGTTTGCAGCAGGGAGCTGTGATTTTTGCCTATGCTGTCCAGGATCCGGAACGCTACGGTGTTGTGGAGATCGCCGAGCAAGGCAGAGTGGTCAGTATTGAGGAAAAACCCCGGCAGCCCAGGTCCAATTATGCGGTCCCGGGGCTGTATTTTTATGACAGCCGGGTGGTGGATTTCGCGCAAAGTCTCCAGCCTTCGATGCGAGGTGAACTGGAGATCACTGATTTGAATCGTATATATATGGAGCAGGGAGAATTACGGGCGATTCCTCTGGGAAGGGGCGTTGCCTGGTTGGATGCAGGCACGCCGGGGTCTCTGCTGCAGGCGGCAAATTTTATTCAGGCTGTAGAAGACCGTCAGGGGATGATGATCTCCTGCCCGGAAGAAATCGCCTACCGCCTGGGATACATCGATCAACACCAATTACGCGATCTGGCTCAGAAGATTGATAACACCCGTTATGGGGATTACCTGAAACGGCTGGCAGAAGGGCGGTTAATTGATTAGAACTTCGGGCAGGCTGCTGTGACGACGATTTTGTTGATAGGAAAGCAGGGGCAGTTGGGCTGGGAGCTGCACCGGGCATTTTCTCCTCTTGGGAATGTGATTGCCGTTGAGTATCCGGAGATTGATCTGGCGGATGTGGGAAGCCTGCACTCCTGGGTGCGCCGGCAAGAGCCGGATGCCGTAATCAATGCTGCGGCGTATACGGATGTGGATCGCGCAGAACAGGAGAAGGATCAGGCGGTATTAATCAACGGGAAAGCACCCGGTATTCTGGCTGAGGAAGCGCGCAGGATCGGCGCAGTGTTCGTCCATATCTCGACGGATTATGTTTTCAATGGCCGCAAAGGCTCGCCTTACCGGGAAACTGATCTGCCGGACCCCATCAATGCTTATGGCAAAAGCAAACTGGTTGGTGAACAAGCGGCCGCAGCGGCCGGGGGAGAATATTTTATTTTCCGGACAAGCTGGTTGTACAGCCTGCGGAGACCCTGTTTTGTGACCAAAGTGCTCCGCTGGGCCAGGTCCCAGCACACCCTCCGGATCGTCACAGATCAGATTGGTTCTCCAACCTGGTCCCGGCAGCTGGCGGAAGCGCTGACCCTGATCCTGCAGAGGCTGCTTGCTGAGGGGAGCTCCTGGCGGAAGGAACGCAGCGGGGTCTACCATTTGGCGGGGGAGGGGAGTATTGACCGGTATTCCTGGGCGAAGGAGGTGGTTGCCCTGGATCCTTACCAGGATGAGCAGGTGGTTAAAGAGATTCTGCCGGTTTTGTCAGACGAGTTTGCCAATCCCGCTTTGAGGCCGGAAAACTCTTCGCTGGATTGCAGTTTGGTGAACGAGGTCTTTGATCTCCGTCTTCCCAGCTGGCGCATGGGTCTGGAATTAGCTCTGGACCCGTCCGGCCTGGGTAAGGGTACCCAGCTGCCCACATCCTGATTCGGGAACAAGCGGCAATATTTCTGACCAGGGAGTTTGATTTGTCAGGCGAGATAGTCTTTTGTGTAACGGGATGGCACTTCCAAAAGGAGTTTTACAGCAGGCTCCTTCAGACAACGGATGCAGATATTTACATCCTTACACATCGATCCCGCAGAGAAGTGCCGGACTTTTTAGGCCAACTTTTCTCTCCAGGTCGGATTCTCTTCCGGCCCAATATTGGATATGACTGGGGCTGTTACCAGCAGTTTCTGAAGACTGGTCTGTGGAAAACCTACCGGTACACCTTCTTTATCCATGATGATGTTGATATCAAAGATGGCGGGTTTGTGGATAAATCTCTGGAGCTGTTGAATCATCATGCTGTTATTGGGAATGGAAAAGGGGAGGGCCGGGTCAGTCGAACTGCTGCTGGAGAGCATCCCTACGCCTATGCCCATTCACACTGGAAACCTCAGTCCCGGGATTTCACCCACCGCACAGTAAGAGGGTCATTCCTGGCTACCACCCGGGAAGCTCTGGAAGCTGTTGAATCCTTTGAAGTCTTCTGGGATCCCTTTCATATCTTCATCGGATTCGGGAATTGGAGCACAAAAGCCACCTGCGGGAAATGGCAGGATAGGCTGGGGGAGGATTGTTTCGGGTATTTATCAGAGACATTTGGCAGCAGTGCCTATCTTGAGGAATACGTCCGGGGGCGGGGTGATGGGCAGATCGAGCTCCCCACAGGGATGCGGCTGCTGATCTACCGGTTTATAAAACGGCTGGGAAGGGTATTTGTTGAAATTTACTGGCAGGAAAAGTTTCAGCGGCATGCTTCGATCTGGATGGCGATCCTCAAACCTTTGTTGGGAATTTTTGCGGGAAAACTGCCCTGACCTTCTTTACAGGTAGTGAATATTCGTCTGGGTGATTTCCAATACAGCCTGTTGATGTCCAGCACAGTTGAAGAATTTGCCCTTGTTTAAAATCAACGGTGGGCTATAATTCATTTGCTGAAATATAAACTGTACAGGATATTAAGGCATGAATTTGTCCCGGGATACAAGAGAAATGGCGCTCCTCAAGCATATTGAGGAAGATCCAGATGTCAACCAGGCAACCCTGGCTGAGAAATTAGGGGTTGCTGTGGGGACCGTGAATTGGCATCTCAAAAGATTAATTTCCAAGGGTTACATCAAAGCCAAACGGGCTCAAAGGAAAAAACTGCGCTATATTATCACTCCGGAAGGGATCTCCTTAAGGGCGAAGCTGACTGTCCAATACGTTGAGAACCAGATGCGTTTGTACCGGGAGACGAGGAAAAAGGTCAAGGAGATCCTCACCCAGGTAGAGGATGCTGGATATGACCGGGTGGCTCTGGAAGGGGACAGTGAGATTGCTGATGTTTGCCGGCTCACCTGTCTTGAACAGGGTGTGGAGATCGCTGATGGGAATGATATTCCCCGGTTGATCGTTCAGGGGTATGCTGTGAAGCTGGAGGGACTGCCTGATCTTTCTCGAGGACATGCCTGAATCTATGTATGAAGCTTAAAACCAGTTCACCTGAATCTGTTTATCTACAAAGGGAATACAGCGATGAGAAAAGCATTGATCACCGGAATCACAGGACAGGATGGATCCTATCTGGCGGAGCTGCTGCTCCATAAAGGCTACGAAGTCCATGGCGTGATTCGCCGGTCGAGCACCTTCAACACCCGCAGATTGGACCATCTCTATCGAGATCCTCATAACGGGGAAGATGTCAATCTTTACCTGCATTACGGTGATCTCTCCAGTTCGGACAGCCTGGAAAGGGTGATCCAGGAGGTTCATCCCGACGAAGTCTATCACCTGGCAGCCCAAAGTCATGTCCGGGTCAGTTTTGACATGCCGGAATATACTGGAGACGTTACTGGTTTGGGAACGATCCGCATTCTGGAATCCATCCGCAGGGCAGGCATTGATACCAAATTTTATCAGGCGTCTACCAGTGAGCTGTTCGGCAGCGCTCCTCCCCCCCAGAATGAAGACACGCTCTTCCGGCCGCAAAGCCCGTATGCAGCAGCAAAACTATATTCCTACTGGGTGACCCGGAACTATTCCAAGGGCTACGGGATGTTCGCCTGTAATGGGATTCTCTTCAACCATGAATCACCCCGACGCGGGGAGACTTTTGTCACCAGGAAAATCACCCGGGCTGTGGCCCGCATTAAAGCTGGTGAGCAAGAATTTCTCTATTTAGGGAACCTGGAAGCCAAACGGGACTGGGGATACGCGCCAGAATACGTTGAAGCCATGTGGACTATGCTCCAGCAGGATGAACCCTATGATATTGTGATTGGCACGGGGGAGGCCCATACGGTCAGGGAATTTGTCGAAGAAGCTTTCAGCTATGTCGACCTGGATTACCATGATTTTGTCAAGATCGACCCCCGTTATTTCCGGCCGACCGAGGTCGATTACCTGGAAGCAGATGCCAGTAAAGCCAAACAGATCATCGATTGGGAGCCAAAAGTGCGCTATCATGATCTGGTGCGAATTATGATGGATGCGGATTTGGAGCTGATGGGATTGGAAGCACCCGGGGAAGGGAAAAAAATCGTTGAAGATCAGTTTGACGATTGGCACAATTGGAAGGATCAGGTTGTCAGTATGGGAAGGTAAGCAATGAAAAAAGAGCGTCCCTATCCAGATCCAAACGAATTCTGGAAAGATAAAACCGTCTGTGTGACCGGAGGAGCCGGATTTTTAGGTTCTTTCGTTCAGGAGACGCTGCGGGAGCGCGGCGTCCAGCATATCTTTGTTCCTACCATCGAAGAATATGATTTGACAAAACTTGATCATATTCAAAGCATGCTGGCAGATTCTGATCCGGATGTAATCATCCACCTGGCTGCCCTGGCCGGGGGCATCGGCGCTAACCGTGCCAGGCCGGCAGAGTTCTTCTATCAGAATTTGATGATGGGGGTTCCATTGCTTCATGAGGCCTGGAAGCACGGTGTGGGTAAGTTTGTCGCTATCGGGACGATCTGTGCCTACCCCAAATTTACACCGGTGCCCTTCAAAGAAGAAGATTTATGGAAGGGCTACCCGGAAGAGACCAACGCCCCCTATGGATTGGCCAAGAAAATGCTTCTAGTTCAGTCCCAGGCGTATCGGGAACAGTATGGGTATAATTCCATCTATTTACTTCCCGTAAACCTTTACGGACCACGAGACAATTTTGATTTGCAGACCTCTCACGTCATCCCCGCTCTGATCAGAAAGATGATTGAAGCAGAGGAAAGAGGAGATTCCCAGGTTGTGCTCTGGGGAGATGGCTCGCCAACCCGGGAGTTCTTTTATGCTGGAGATGCAGCCCGAGGGATTGTCCTGGCAGCGGAAAGGTACAACAGCAGTGAGCCGGTGAATCTGGGCGCGGGGATGGAAATCAGCATTAAAGAGCTGGCTGAGTTGATTGCTGATCTGACCGGGTTCAGTGGTGAGATCCTCTGGGATACCAGCAAACCTAACGGCCAGCCCCGCCGAGCGCTGGACACTAATAAAGCCAGGGAATACTTTGATTTTGAGGCTCAGATGCCCTTCAAAGAGGGACTCCGCCGGACGATTGCCTGGTATCGGGAGAACCAAGACCCCCTGTAGATTGACCTGTACAGGTCGGTTATGCACAGGCACCCTTCAGGATGTCAACACAATGGATGCATTCATCCCCAGGGTAAGCCCAGTTATCCACAGATATTTGCCCGGGTTGTGGATAGATCCATTTTCCATGATTTGATAACAAAACGCGAGGACAGCCAACAGCAGGATGACCAGAATCACAATTTTTTCAGCACCCAAACCATTTCTTGATCCGCACATCAGCACGATCCAGAGGAATGCCATCCGATCCTGGATCGAACTTGGTGAGCAGGCAGATGTAGTCCTGCTTGGCAATGAGTCAGGACTGCAGCAGGCAGCCGCTGACCTGAATGTGAACATCATTCCCCGGGTTGAGCGGAATGAAAGAGGAACTCCTTTGATCAGCTCCTTGTTTTCCCTTGCTCGCCAGGTGAATAAGAATGAGATTATGTTCTATGTCAATGCGGATATTATTCTCCTCCCCCAATGCCTGCCTGTCATCGGCCGGGTTCACCAGCAGATTGACAATTATCTCCTGGTCGGCAGAAGATGGGATCTGGAAGTTAAGCAGGAGCTGAGTTTTGGAAACGGCTGGTCAGAACGACTGCTGGCGAAGACCTCCCGGGAAGGACGATTGCGGGGACACACCGCAATGGATTACTTCATTTTCCCCCGCCATCTTTATCAGGAGATACCTCCGTTTGCCGTCGGTCGGGCTGGCTGGGATAACTGGATGATCTATCAGGCTTTTCAGCAGTCCTGGCCGGTGATTAATACCACGGCTGCCTTCCCCGTGATTCATCAAAACCATGATTACAGCCATCTCCCGGAAGGCAAACCCCATTATGACCTGGAGGAATCCTACCGGAATGTTGATCTCGGTGGAGGGATATCTGCGCAGTTTGACCTGCTGGATGTCGACCTGGAGTTTCGAGAGGGACGGATTCAAAAAGTTCGCTTATCCTTGTCGAGGTTCCTCCGCAAAATAGAGAGGCTCGTCATTCCTGATCAACAGACTGGATGGCGATGGCAGTTGACCAGACTGCTCAGAAAAACCAGACGAAGACTTCGTCAGCGCAGGTGAATCCGTGACTCGATATGGTATGAACCCCGCCCGAAATAAATCGATCAGCTACCGCCCATCGCGGGTGACGGCAGCAGTGGTGACCTATATCCCCAATCTGGAGGGATATTTTAAACATCGCCTGGAAGTACTCAAACTCTGTCTGACCAGCCTGATCGCTACCATGGAACCTGCCGGGGATATCATGGTGCTCAATAACGGCAGCTGCCGCCAGGTGAGGGAGTATCTGGAATCTCTGCTGGAAAGCGGAAAAATCAACTATCTGGTGCACGCAGAAAAGAACCTGGGGGTGATCGGGGGCTTTCGGATCCTGTTCAATGCAGCCCCGGGTGAGGTCATTGCCTATTGTGATGATGATGTTTTCTATTATCCGGGATGGTTAAAGGCCCATTTGGAGATTTTAGATGCCTTTCCCAGGGCAGGGATGGTCAGTGGAGCGCCGGTAGGCTATTCTTCCGAGGACGCTTTTACTTCCGTTGACCAATTCATATCCCAGAATGACAGCGAGCTCCAAGTGGTGGAAAGGGAACGCAGTCAGCGCTGGGAAGAGGATTGGGCTGCCAGTACAGGCAGGCCCATTGAGGAGCATCTTTCCGCCATCCAGAATACTCCGAACATTCATTTGTCCTATCAGGGTGTGGAAGCAGTTCGGTCAGCCAAACATTTTCAATTTGTCACCCCCAAAAAGGTGATCCTGGAAGCACTGGAGGGGGACTGGAGTGGAAGTTTGATGTCCGGTCTGGTGGAGCTGGATCAAAAAATCGACCGCTTGGGGTATTTACGATTGTCGACTCCTCAGCGATACGCCCGCCATATAGGCAATGCGGTCAGCCAGCAGCTTGCCAGGGAGGCAGAATCGCTGAAGTTTTCCTCCCAAATCCGGTCCCAGCAGATTGAAGAACACCAGCACTGGCTGCTGAACATTCCCGGCAGCGGCAGGATCCTCTGGCCGCTCTACCGCTGGTTATTTAAAGTGCTTCATGGAGTGAGATAGCTGGCATGCGTGTCTTGTGGTTTAGCGGTGTTCAGCTGCCTGCGGTAACAGGGGACCCTCTTACCAGGGCTGGCTGGCAGGAAGGACTGCGGAAAGCCTTCCAGGAGCATATCCCTGAAGTGGAGCTGATAATTGCCTCCTTTGGCGTAGATGAGTATCCGCCGTTTCAACAGGGAAACGCGACTTACTGTAATATCCCTCACTCCGGACGCCCTGCTACTCGCTGGGGGAGGGTGCGTACCAACTGGCGGCATGCTGTGTCTGACCGGGCTGCTCTGCAGCGCTGTCTGGAAATCGCTGATCAGTATCAACCGGAGTTAATTTTCATTTTTGGGACAGAAAACCCTTTCGGGCTGCTGGCTGATCAATATGGTTCTCCGGTGATGATTTCCATTCAGGCTGTGTTGAATGGCCTGGTTGAGCAACTTTTCTCAGGCTTCTCCAGGGAGGAGTTTATCCGGGAATTATTGTCCCGAAAAACCTTGGTGGGGACGGGCATCTTCCATAAGTGGTGGAGGATGAAAAAAGCTGCCCGGATGGAAAGGATGATCTATCAGCGGTGTCGTTTCTTTTCTGGAAGGACAGATTGGGACCGAACCTGGATGGAGCGGCTGCATCCCGGTGCCAGGTATTTTCATGTCGACCGTGTACTGGCAGAGGACTACTACCGGGCTGAAGCCTGGAGGCTTGATCGCTCAGAAGACAACCGCATTTTTGTGACATCGAGCAATGCTGCTTTTAAAGGGGGGATCACGCTGGTCAGGGCGCTTTGTCGGCTGAAGAAGCTTGGTCGAGAAGATTTTTCCGCTTTTTTAGCGGGCATCCATCCAGCCAGCAGTGTGGGAAAGCATATCAACCGCCTGATCCGGCGCTGCGGATTGGAGGAAAATGTTCATTTATTGGGCCGCTTACAGCCTGTTGAGCTGATCCAGGAAATGTTGAAATCCCGAGTTTTTGTGCTTCCTTCTCATCAGGATAACAGCCCGAATAGTTTAGCAGAAGCCATGCTGCTGGGTCTGCCGTGTGCGGCTTCAAACGCAGGGGGAATCCCCTCCATGCTGGAGGATGGAAAGGAAGGAAGGATCTACCGGCATGACAGCGTAGAGGAGCTGGCAGAAGTGGTTGCGGAACTCCTGGATCATCCGCTACAGGCCCAGGCGTATGGAAAAGCAGCCCGGCAAACAGCCCTGCAAAGGCATAATCCCAGGAAGATAGCCCAGGACAGCTACCAGGCTTATCAAAGTGTCCTCAGGATAGCCGGGGAAGAAGCAAGCAGACTTTGATCAAGGCGGGGTCTTAGAGATGAAATTTTTAATTGCTGGATTTGGTTCCATCGGCAGACGACACTTCAACAATCTGCTCCGTCTTGGGCAGCGTGAGATCATTTTTTACCGCACTCATCACAGCACTTTGGCGGATGACAGCATCGCAGAATATCCCCTAGAGACGAGCCTTTCTGCGGCACTTGCGCATCAACCTGACGCGGTCATCATCTCCAATCCAACCGCTCTGCACCTCGATGTGGCACTCCCGGCGGCAGAAGCGGGCTGCAGCTTATTAATTGAAAAGCCGATTTCGGATTCACTTGACAATATTAAAAGACTTGCGCAAGTTATCCAGGACGGTCCGGGGGAGGTTTTGGTAGGCTTTCAGTTTCGTTTCCATCCCAATCTGAAAAAAATTAGGGAAATTCTCCAGGAGGAAACCATCGGCCGCCCGCTGGCTGTGAGATCCCATTGGGGAGAATATCTGCCTGCTTGGCATCCCTGGGAAGATTACCGGGAGAGCTACAGCGCCCGCCGGGATTTAGGTGGAGGGGTACTGCTCACCCTCTGCCATCCCTTTGATTACCTGCGCTGGTTATTTGGAGAAGTCGAGCAGGTTTGGTCCCTGCTGGGATATAACAGTGATCTGGATATTGACGTTGAGGATACCGCTGAGGTGGGGTTAAAATTTTCCAGTGGAATGATGGGCAGCCTGCATCTGAACTATACACAAATCCCGGCTAAACATTCTCTGGAAATTATCGGGACGAAAGGAACAATATTCTGGGATTATTACCGGAGCACTGTGGAAGTTAACACCGCCATGGAATCCGGTGACATAAAGACAGTGCACCATGCCGCAGCAGATGATTTTGATCGGAACCAGCTTTTTTTGAGCGAGATGGAACATTTCCTCCAGGTGGTCGCGGGAGAAGTGGCTCCCTTATGCACGCTGGACGATGGGATTCGGGCGCTGGAATTAGCTCTCCAGGCCCAGGAAGAAGGTATGCCTTGAAGAGGATCATTCCGGTATTTTCGGGCTGTCCAGCTCCTGCAGTCCCGATCCAATGGGGAGGACCTTGGGAAGAAATTGCCCGTAAAATCCAGCTGGAAACCTGTGATTTGCTCATCATTGGGAGCTTGTTTTAATGATCACCTTAACCGGAAAAAATGGGCACTCTGACTGCCCGATTCGCCAATCTGGTGGAGAGCCTGACCTGATTGGGGGCAGTCGAGTTCAGAAATGGACCGCCTTGCGTCTGCCAACTGGATAACTCTATGGTATCATTTGCAGTCGATTGGATGATAAGGAAATTAAACCCTGCTGCATTGGGAAAAATTGCAATTAATTAACTGAGGAGATAAGAATACATAATGGCAAAGAACAGCATCTTGATCACCCCCTATGGCGGGGAACTGGTTAATCTTTTGGTGAGCGAGGAAGAAAAAGCCGCCTGGGTGGACAAGGCCAATCAATACCCTTCACTTCAGCTAACAGACCGGTCTCTTCATGATTTGGAGCTGCTGGCTGTGGGAGGTTTTTCACCTTTGGAAAGCTTTATGGGGGAAGAGGATTACCAGCGGGTGCTCACGGAAATGAGGCTGGCTGACGGAACCCTGTTCCCGATGCCCATTACCCTGACGATCAGGAAAGAAGAACTTCCTACCAGAGGAGAATGGATCACGCTGCGGGATTCCCGAAATTACATCATCGCAGTGATGAGAATTGAGGAAGTCTTTCGCTGGGACCCCACACGGGAAGCCCGGTTGGTGCTGGGATCAACGGATTACCGGCACCCCCTGGTCTCGGAGATGGAACAATGGGGAGATCTCTGCATTTCCGGGGAACTGCACATCATCAACCTCCCGGTATACTATGATTTCATCGACATCCGCAGAACCCCTGCCCAGGTTCGGGAGATCCTGGAATCCATTGGAAATGAGAATGTAACCGCATTTCAGACCCGGAATCCCATGCACCGGGTCCATGAAGATCTCACCAAGCGGGCCTTGGAACGCGTCCAGGGCAGTTTGCTGATCCATCCGGTGGTGGGATTAACCAAACCGGGGGATGTCGACCATTTCACCCGGGTGAGGGTGTACAAGGCACTGGTGGAAAATTACTATGATGCCAATACCGTGCTCAGCCTGCTGCCGCTGGCCATGCGCATGGCTGGACCCCGTGAGGCGCTCTGGCACGGGATCATTCGCAGAAACTATGGTGCCAATCACTTAATTGTGGGGCGTGATCATGCCGGGCCCGGGAAGGATAGTAATGGGAAGCCTTTTTATGGTCCTTACGAAGCTCAAAAGATGATGGAGCAGTATCAGGAAGAAACCGGCGTGAAGCCGGTGATGTTCAATGAGCTGGTCTACATTGAGGATCAGGATAAATATGTGGCCAAGGAAGAAGCGCCGGACAACGCCAAAGCAGTTTTCATTTCTGGCACTGAGGTGCGCGAAGAGTATCTTAATAAGGGAAAGGAACTTCCCGGCTGGTTTACGCGAAAGGAAACCGCGGAAATCCTGCGCGATTCCTATCCTCCGAAGCACAAGCAGGGACTCTGCGTCTGGTTTACTGGTTTGAGCGGATCGGGCAAGTCGACAATTGCCACAGCGCTGCTGCCGATGCTGCTGGAACGAGGGCGTCAGGCGACAGTACTGGATGGAGATGTTGTCCGCACCCACCTTTCCAAGGGGTTGGGATTCAGCAAGGAAGACCGGGATACCAATATCCTCCGCATTGGTTTTGTGGCCGGAGAGATCACCCGGCATACCGGCACTGTGATTTGTGCCGCCATCAGTCCCTACCGGAAAACCCGCAATGAGGCCCGGAAAATGGTGGGAGCGGACCGCTTTGTCGAGGTTTATGTGGACACCCCCCTGGAAGTGTGCGAAGAGCGAGATATAAAGGGCCTGTATGCCAAGGCGCGAGCCGGCGAGATCAAAGGTTTCACAGGCATTGATGATCCCTATGAGGAACCGCAGAATGCGGAGATTGTTGTGGGTACGGTTGACCGCTCTCCAAAGGAGTGCGCGCAGCAGATTATCGACTACCTGGAGGATAAGGGGTTCATCAAACCGGACGGCTTTTTACCCAATAATGGAGCTTGAGAGTTTTCTCACTCCTGGGGAGCTTTTGACTGAGGCGAATAAACAGGTGTAAGCGATGACCCATATTCAATCTTTGTTTGATCTCACTGATCAAGTGGCTGTTGTCACCGGGGGGGCAGGTTTGCTGGGGAAAAAATTCTCCGAAGCTCTTCTGGAGTCGGGCGCCCGGGTTGTCATGGCAGATATTGATCGGGAAAAAGCCCACCAGGCTGCCGGTGAGTTGAGCAGCAAAGGCCCGGTGCTGGGAAAGCCCCTGGATGTAACAGACCCCCGTTCCGTGGCCGGCCTGATGGAGGAAACCATCAAGGAATTCGGCCGATTGGACATCCTGGTAAATTCAGCTGCCCTGGATCCCAAATTTGACCAGAGCCATCACTCGGAACATGTCAATGCCTTTGAGGATTTCCCGCTTCAGTCCTGGAATGAGGCGGTTGAGGTCAACCTGACCGGTATGTTTCTCAGCTGTCAGGCGGCAGCCCGCGTGATGAATGAGCGTGGAAAAGGTTCGCTGATCAACCTCTGCTCCACGTATGGGATTTCCGCTCCGGATCAAAGGATTTATGAATCCCTGGGAGAGCCCAGACGATACAAACCGGTCTATTACACAGTAACCAAAGCCGGCGTTTTGGGGTTGACCCGGTATATTGCCTCCTATTACAGGAATACCGAGATACGCTGTAATGCGCTCACACCGGGCGGGGTGGAAAATGATCATACCCCGGCTTTTCAGGAGGCTTATGCCAGCCGAACCATTCTGGGGAGGATGGCCTATCCGGACGAGATGAAAGGGGCGGTGGTCTTTTTGGCTTCTGATGCTTCCAGTTATATGACGGGGGCCAATTTGATTGTCGATGGAGGCTGGACAGCATGGTAGAGGTTCTGGCGCTGATCCCGGCTAGGGGAGGATCCAAAGGGGTTCCCGGAAAAAACATCAAGCTCCTGGGCGGATATCCGCTGATTGCTTTCAGCATCGCGGCTGCCAGGCGAGCGGAGGAAGTGAATCGGATTATTGTCTCCACGGATGATGAAAAAATAGCTGCCGTCGCCCGTGAACACGGGGCGGAGGTTCCCTTCCTCAGACCGGCGGCCTTAGCCCAGGACGATTCTCCAGATCTGCCGGTGTTTCAACATGCCCTGGAATGGTTGGGGCAGGAGGAGAATTATCATCCTGATGTGGTGGTTCAGCTCCGTCCCACCAGCCCCTTCCGTCCGCCGGATCTGGTGGCAGGAGCGATTCGAGTGCTCCTGGACCATCCGGAAGCTGACTCAGTCCGCGGGGTGGTGCCCTCCCAGCAGAATCCCTATAAAATGTGGTTTATTGATGAGCAAGGCCGGATGGCACCTGTGCTGGATAGCAGTTTCAAAGAACCCTACAATATGCCGCGGCAGGCACTTCCGGATACATACTGGCAGACCGGGCATATTGACGTCATCCGAACAGATACAATCCGGGCAGGGTCGATGAGTGGACCGCGGATTTTTGCCTACCAGATTGCCCCGCGGTTTTCAGTGGATCTGGATTCTCCTCGGGATTGGCAGCGGGCTTCCTGGCAGATGAATGAAATCAGAGATGAGATTGTTCTCCCGGAAAAGAGTTCGGGGGTGTTCCCCGAAAAACTATCTTTGCTTGTTCTGGATTTTGATGGCGTGCTGACCGACGACCGGGTTTTCGTCAATCAGGATGGGATGGAGATGGTGGCTGCTCACCGGGGAGATGGGATGGGTATCTCTCTGGTCAGGGACGCGGGGATTGAGGTCGTCATCCTTTCCCGAGAAAAGAACCCGGTCGTTTCCGCCAGGGCTGAGAAACTCCGTGTCCCGGTTTTCCAGGGCATTCTTGAGAAAGGGAAAGCCCTGCAAACCCTGCTGGATGACAGAAATGTATCCGGGGATGAGGTAATCTACCTTGGAAATGATATCAATGACCTGCCCTGTTTCCCACTGGTGGGAACCGCGGCAGCTGTTGCTGATGCTCATCCCAGGGTGCTTGAACAGGCAGACCTGGTATTAAACCACCGGGGGGGAAAGGGAGCAGTCCGGGAACTGTGTGACCTGATTTTAGAGGATTTACAATATCGGCATAGCGGGAAGACTGAGGAGAGGTCATGAAACGGGAATTAAAAGCAGGCGATCGCTGGATTGGAGAGAGGCATCCAGTTTACATCATTGCGGAGATTGGCATTAACCACAATGGAGACATTGAGATCGCCAGGCAGCTGATTGATGCAGCCGCAGAAGCCGGCTGTGACGCGGTGAAATTTCAAAAACGGACGCCGGAGCTGTGTGTTCCGGAAGAGCAGCGGGGAAAAATGCGCCACACTCCCTGGGGGTACATCAGCTATATGGATTACCGGGAGCGTGTGGAATTTGGTGTTCAAGAATTCAGCCAGATCGCGGAATACTGCGCAGACAAGAAACTTGATTGGTTTGCCTCCGCCTGGGATATTCCCTCGGTTGACTTTTTGGAGCAGTTTGACCCGCTGATGCATAAGGTTCCTTCCGCAGCCCTGACCGATTCCGCTTTACTGAACAAAATGCGGGAGCAGGACCGGCCGTTAATGCTTTCCACCGGCATGTCAGAGCTGGGACAGATACAGGCGGCCGTGGATTTGGTGGGCACGGATAATCTCATTCTGGCTCACTGCACCAGCACCTATCCCTGCCCCCCTGAACAGCTGAATTTAAGGATGATTGAAACCCTTCAGGATCTTTATCCCTGCCCGATCGGCTATTCCGGTCATGAAGTAGGTTTGCCAACCACAGTTGCTGCGGTAACTCTGGGAGCAGCGGTCATCGAACGGCATATCACACTGGACCGGGCCATGTGGGGATCTGACCAGGCTGCGTCCGTGGAACCGGGAGGGTTTCGCCGGTTGGTGAAGTATATCCGGGTGGTGGAGGAAGCGCTGGGAGATGGGGTGAAGAAGGTATATGAAAGCGAGCTGCCCAGTCTGGAGAAGCTCCGCCGGGTGGATACCCTTCCGGTCCGGGGTAGGTATCAGAAAAAATAAACCCACCTGCACAGGCCAGTGATCGGGAAGGAAGGTACCTCATCCTGCCAGCACTGGAAAAATTGGATAAACATGGTCCCAGTTTATGATTCCTGTTGGAAAAAAACTCTTTAATCGTACGCTTTACCTGAAAAGACTGCAGCGTTTGCGTCTTTACAGGCGGCTGTTTCGCCTAAATCGGAGAATAGCTGCTCATTCCCATCCTGATCAGCGGGAAAAACCGGTGGTCTTTTTCAATGCGTCAGCGCGATTAGAAGGCTTGAATCAAAATGCTGCTTTTTCCCTGCTGGCCAGCTGGGGCGTACAGCTGGCGGGAAGGAAAGTGATTCATTTTGCCTGTCGCTCCGGGATGAGCCACTGTGTGCTGGGGGCGGGTCTGGGGGATCCCACTGCCCCTCCTCCCTGCCGGGGCTGCATCGCAGATACCCGCTGGTTTACCGGCGCTGCGCCGAGCGAATGGTTTGAGTACCAGGAAGACCCTCACCTGCGATCCCTGATTGAAGTGTTAACGGTGCAGGAGCTGCAGGGGTTTTGTTATCAGAATCGACCCCTGGGACAGCTGGTCCTGCCCAGCCTGCGCTGGATTCTGCGGCGCCACCATCTCAAGGATGATCAGCTTACCAGATATTTGTATCGGGAATTCATCCTCTCCGCGCATAATGTTGCCGAGAAGTTTTCTGAGCTGCTAGATAGACATCAACCTGCTGTGGTGGTGGTTTTTAACGGGCTCCAGTACCCTGAGGCGATGGTGCGCCGCGAAGCCCAGCAGCGTCAGATCAGGGTGATCACACACGAGGTCAATTTACGACCCTTTTCTGCTTTCTTTACTGAAGGCCAAGCCACCATCTACCCCATGAATATACCGGACAGCTTTCAGCTGACTGACAGTCAGCAGAGCAAGCTGGACAGCTACCTGGAAAAACGGTTTCAGGGCGATTTCACCATGGCCGGAATCAAGTTCTGGTCAGAAATCAATCAGCTCCCGGACTGGTTAATTGAGAAGATCAATCAATATCAGGCGGTGGTGCCGGTTTTCACCAATGTGATTTTTGACACCAGTCAAGCACATGCCAATACGATTTTTGCCGATATGTTTGCCTGGTTGGAGCGGGTGCTGGAAGCAGCTGCTCGGCATCCAGAAACCCTCTTTGTGATCAGGGCGCACCCGGATGAAATCAGGGCGGGGAAGCGCAGTCAGGAGACAGTATCATCCTGGGCGGTTGCCCAGGGGATCTCTCACCTCCCCAATGTGATCTTTATCGCACCTGATGAGACATTAAGCTCCTATGAACTGATCCGCCGCTCAAAATTTACGCTGGTTTATAATTCTTCCATAGGACTGGAAGCCACCCTGTTGGGCTGCCCTGTGCTCTGTGCTGGAAGAGCTCGCTATACTCAATACCCGACGGTATATTATCCGGAATCACTTCCGGATTATAATAGGAGGCTGGAGGAGCTGCTGACGATTGAGGCCATTGAGCTTCCTGAAGAGCACCTCCAAAACGCCCGGCGGTTTCTATACTTCCAGCTCTTTCGGGCTTCCTTATCCTTTAAAGATTTCTTGGCAGACCATGTCACTCCAGGTTATGTTCAGCTGAAAAAGTTTCCCTGGAAGAAGCTCCAGCCAGGGGAAACTGCGGTCATTGACTGTCTGGTAAATGGTATTCTCTACGGGGATGAATTTGTGCTGGAGAACAATCCGGAATGAGACCTTTCTTTCGAACAAAGAGAGCCCTGAAACAAATCAGGCTGGCATGGCGCCGCAGCCTTGCAGCCCAAAGATGGGGAAAGGAATCCCTGGAGCGCGCGCCCCAGATTTTCGGGAATGCCATTCCAAAAGCGGGCTCCCATCTGCTCATCCAGGTGCTGCTGGGCCTGACCAAGATTGGTCCCTTTGTAGATCCTGGTTACCCTCCCGTGAATCGTTTTGAGGGCAATACCCGCCTGGAAGAAGCTGACCGCATCCGGGAAATCAACCGTATGCAGTCCGGGGAGATCCGCTACGGATACGCTCCCAGCCGGGAACCGTATCTTTCGGCCATCACGGCCCCAGGACGGGCCTCGGTTTTCATTTACCGCGATCCCCGGGATTTGCTGGTTTCCCATGTCTTTTACGCTAAAGATATCCATCAAAACCATGGCATGCATGATTATTACAATCATGAATTGAAAACCATGGAAGAACGTCTGAATGTCGCCATCGAGGGGTGTGATCTTCCCGGGTTGGGGCTGCCCACGGTTTACCAGCGTTATGAAAATTTTTTTGGCTGGTTTGACAGGGATGATGTCCTCTGCCTGCGTTTTGAAGATTTGATTCTGAATCTGCGTCCCACTCTGCTGCGGCTGCTGGACTATCTTGAGGGGTTTAATGTTCAGCTCGCCGTTGACCGTGAGCAAGCTGTGGAGGTGCTCAGCCGGACCAACCGGCCCAAAAAGTCCGGCACTTTCCGGAAAGGTCAGCCCGGAAATTGGAAAGAACACTTCACTGAAGAAAACAAACGCCGGTTTAGAGCAGCTGCGGGAGATTTATTAACCCGCTTGGGATATGAAGATGACGATCAGGATTGGTAGAGGAGGGTTCAGTTGCCGGTTGATGTAAAAGAAATACCCACTTGTTCGATCATCATTCGAGCCTACAACGAAGAGGAACATATCGGGAAACTGCTCAGCGGCATTGTTCAGCAAACGGTCGCGGAGAAGGAAATTATCCTGGTAGATTCGGGCTCCACGGATGCCACGGTGGCTATTGCCTCCCGTTTTCCGGTCCGTTTTGTCGATATTAAGCCCGATGACTTTACTTTTGGTCGAGCTTTGAACCGGGGAATTGAGGCAGCCGGTGGGGAGTTTATTGTCATCATCAGCGCCCATTGTTATCCTGTTTACCCCGATTGGCTGGAGCAGCTCTTGAAGCCGTTTCAGGACCCGCAGGTAGCCAGCACCTATGGAAAACAGCGGGGGGGGAGTTCCAACCATTATTCTGAACATCAATTTTTCCGAAATTATTTTCCGGATGTCAGCCAACCTGATCAAGGTCAGCCATTTACCCATAACGCCAATGCAGCCATTCGAAGATCATTATGGGAACAGCATCCTTACAATGAAAACCTGACCGGGCTGGAAGACTTAGCCTGGAGCTCATGGGCCAAGGAACAGGGATACCGGCTTGCCTATGTCTCAGAAGCGGAAATCGTTCATTTGCACGAGGAGACCTTTGCTCAGGTTTATAATCGGTATCAGCGGGAAGCGATAGCCATGAAACAAATTCTCCCTCACAGCCAGTTTACTTTCCGTAATATGCTCGGCATGATTGTCAGAAAATCACTGGCTGATCTTGCCCAGGCACGCCGGGAAGGGGTGCTGTTTCAGGAGGCGGCCAACATTTTGCGTTTTCGGATCATGCAGTATCTGGGCACCTGGCGGGGATATCGTTATTCCGGGAAAATCAATTCTCAGCTCCATTACCAGTTCTACTATCCGCCCCAGATCCTGTCCCAAAAAATCCCTGAAAAACGAGATCTCAAACCCATTGATTACCAGAGCAAAACCCAGCAGGAGAACTAGCAGATGGGAGAAATCGCTGCCCTGGTTCCGATGAGACACCATTCCCAGCGGGTCCCGGAAAAGAATTTTCGGAATCTGGCAGGGAAACCGTTATATGCATATATCCTAGATACCCTGGAGCAGGTGCCGGAAATCGGGGAGATTGTCGTGGATACCGACAGCCCGGTAATCAAAGAGGGAATAGCCGCCACATTTCCAACAGTCCGGGTGCTGAACAGGCCGGTGGAGCTGCAGGCGGATGAGATCCCGATGAATCAAATTTTGCTCCATGATACCTCGCTTATTAAGGCGGAGTATTACCTGCAAACCCACAGTACAAACCCACTGCTGAAATCGGAGACCATCTCCCGGGGTATTCAGACTTATCTATCACAGCGGATGAGATATGATACTCTTTTTTCAGTCACCCGTCTTCAGACCAGGTTGTGGGATCAGCAGGGGAAGGCAGTCAATCATAATCCATCAGAACTCCTACAAACACAGGATCTTCCTCCGATCTATGAAGAAAATTCCTGTCTCTATCTCTTTACAAGGAAGAGTTTGGAGGAACACCAGAATAGGATTGGCAGCTCTCCGTTGATGTTTGAAATTGACCCGGCGGAGGCTTGGGATATTGATACCCCCCTTGATTTTGAGATCGTCGAGTTTCTTATCTCCAGGAGGAAAGCATAAACATGCCGGTGGTTCTCTTCTCAGCCCCCTATATGATTCCGTTTCTGGACCGCTTTCGTCCCTATCTGGAAAAGCATGGCATCAGGCTGATCGTTCCTGATGTGCAGGAACGGCTGGAAGAGACTGAGCTGCTGGATTTTGCCGGCGAGTTTGATGGGGTCATCTGCGGGGACGACCGCTTCACAAGACGGGTAATCGAAGCCTGCCAGCCGAGATTAAAAGTGATCTCCAAATGGGGAACCGGGATTGATTCTATTGACCAGGAAGCCTGCCAAGAATACGGGGTGATGGTTGGCAATACACCCAACGCCTTCACGCTGCCGGTTGCTGATTCTGTACTTGGCTATATGCTGGCTTTTGCCCGTCAGCAGCCCTGGATGGATCGGGCGGTAAAAAAAGGCCTCTGGAAAAAAATCCCCGGAAGATCACTAAGTGAGTGCACACTGGGAGTGATTGGCGTGGGTAATATCGGCAGAGCGGTGTTAAAAAGGGCTCAGGCATTTCAGATGACCCTGCTGGGGAACGATATTCGCAAGATCTCGCCGGATTTTTTGGAACAGACGGGAGTTGAAATGGTGCCGTTGAAGGAGCTGGTCTCCCGGGCAGATTTCGTCAGCATTAACTGTGATCTTAACCCTACCAGCAGGACGTTAATGGATCAGGAATTATTCCAGAAAATGAAGCGGACTTCGGTTTTAATTAATACCGCCCGGGGTCCAATTGTGGATGAAGCCGCATTGATCAGCGCTCTGGAAAGCGGATCGATTGCCGGGGCTGCGCTGGATGTCTATCAACAGGAGCCCTTGGACGAGGATAGTCCGCTGCTGGCGTTCGATCAGGTGATGCTGGCTCCCCACAATGCCAATTCCAGTCCCACCGCCTGGGAGCATGTTCACTGGAATACCATCAGGAATCTGTTTCAAGGACTTGGAATTTCGGAACAGGTTGATCAAAAAGGGGTGAGGGAATGAAATCAAGGGCTGTTCTCATTACTGGTGCCTCCGGTGGAATCGGTCGGGCAGCGGTCAATTACTTTGCGGATCAGGGCTGGTTTGTTTATGGAGTGGATCGGCAAGAATATCCCGGGGAGTTTCCCCAGCAGGGCAGCATGATCAAGGCTGATATCTCCAGGGAGGAAGACTGGCAGCGGATCTTTGAGGATCTTAACAGCAGGATGGATGCGATCGATGCGGTTATCAATAATGCAGCTGTTCAGATCACCAAACCAATCGTTCACACCTCGACCGAAGAATGGGATCAGGTGATCAATGCGAACCTGAGATCTGTTTTCCTGAGCATCAGGACCCTTTATCCGCTATTAAAGGCGAATCAAGGAGGAGCCGTGGTCAATATCTCCTCTGTACATGCGGTAGCCACCTCACGGAACATCGCTGCCTATGCCGCCAGTAAGGGGGGGATTGTGGCGCTGACCCGAGCAATGGCGATTGAGCTCGCTCCTGATCGCATCCGTGCCAATGCTGTCCTTCCTGGTGCTGTGCAAACGGAGATGCTGGAATCAGGACTCAATCGCGGCCATGCCGGAAGCGGATCCCTGGAAGACAAGCTGAAAAATTTAGCCAGGAAAACAGTCAGCGGCAGAATTGGGACCCCGGAAGAAATCGCCCGCCTGATATATTTTTTAGCGGATGATCGGGAATCCTCTTTTATCACCGGGCAGCCGGTGATCATTGACGGCGGTGCCACTGCCCGATTGAGCACAGAATGACAGACCAGGTCAACCGCTCTCTGCAGGACTGGCTTCCCAAGCCGATACTCTCTGCTGCCAGAAACAGCAGAGATTGGCTGGAGAGGATCCGGCAGTATCCTGCAGCATACTTGCATCCCTGGAGGCTGCGTTCCATCCAAAAACTGCGGTCCTATCATAATAAGTACCGGGGAGAGCGCTGTATCGTGATGGGGAATGGACCCAGTCTGCGTAGGATGGATCTTTCTCCGCTGCAGCAGGAAATTACTTTTGGGATGAACCGGGTGTATCTGGCTTTTGAGGAATGGGGGTTTTCTACCAGCTTTTTGGTCTCTGTAAATGAGCTGGTGATCGAGCAGTGCAAAGAGGATTTTCATGACCTGCGAATGCCCAAATTCTTCTCCTGGCATTCCCGGGATACGCTTTACCCCCAGGGGACCCCGGATCCACAGACGCATTTTCTCTTCACCACCTATACCGGACCAAAGTTTACGGAACATGCCGCCTGCAGGATGTGGGAGGGCGCTACAGTGACCTACGTCTGCCTGCAGCTGGCCTTTTTCATGGGGTTTGAGACAGTAATATTAATTGGAGTTGATCACCACTTCGAATCCAGAGGCAAGGCCAACCAGATGGTAATCTCGCAAGGTGCGGATCGGAATCATTTTCTCGCTGATTATTTTGGAGAGGGATTCCGCTGGCAGCTGCCAGATTTGAAAACTTCGGAAGCGGCCTATCGGATGGCTCGAGAAGCCTTCCAGCAGGACGGCCGGAAGATTGTCGATGCTACCCTTGATGGCCGGCTGACTGTCTTTCCCAAAGCGGATTTTAATTCCCTGTTAAATAGTGAAGGATGAGATTTATCAATGAGCCAACCTAATCAAGGATCGTTCTTTGCCCCCAGTGAATTCTGGCGGATAGTCATCGTCCTGGCAATCCTGGTGCTTGGCTTTGGAACACGGATGTACGATCTTACTGACCCCCCTCTGGATTATGCCGGCGCCCGGCAGCTGCGGTCCATGATGATCGCCAGGGGGAAGTATTACGGGATGATTGAAGATGCTCCTGCCTGGAAAGCGGACATCGCCAGGAAGCAGGCCAATATCCACGGCATGATTGAGCCAGAGATCATTGAGAGCATCACTGCGGCAACGTATCTGGTGGCTGGGGGAGAATATGTCTGGATTGCCCGGATATACTCTTCGCTGTTCTGGGTGTTGGGAGGTCTGGCCCTTTATTCTCTGGCCAGAAAAATGGTTTCCACTGATGGAGCCGTAATCGCATTGGTTTATTACCTGTTTGTTCCCTTTGGCCTGCTGGCCAGCAGGACGTTTCAACCCGATCCTTTAATGACAGCGATGATCATCACCGCCTGGCTGTGTTTTTATCACTGGTACACCACCTCCACCTGGAAATGGGCGGTCCTCTCCGGTTTGTCCGCTGGCGCCGCCATGTTCATCAAATCCACCGCGGTATTCTTCCTTCTGATCGGGATGGCTGCTGTGGTCCTGAACAGGGAGCGTATGGGAAAACTGATAAAAAACGCGCAGGTGTGGGTGCTCACGCTGCTTTCCGGAATTCCGGTTCTGGCTTACCATATCTACGGCATATTTATCATCGGGGAACTGGAAAGCCAGCTGCGAGGCAGGTTTATTCCTCAAATGTGGGCTGATTTTGGATTCTACGTTCAGTGGCTAAAATCGGTAAACGTAGTCCTTGGACATTACTTAATATTTGCTATCGGCCTCGTCGGTATTTTTTTCATCTCTAAAAGGCTTGATCGTTTTTTTCTCTTTGGAATCTGGGTTGGATATATGTTGTTTGGGTTTACGGTGCCTTATCACATTTCCACTCACCACTATTACCATCTCCCGTTGATCCCCTTGCTTGCCTTATCAGCAGGAGCATTGGCTGATTGGATGCTAGATAGAATGAGAAATTCTTCCTGGATAATTGTCGTTCAAATTGCTCTATTTATAATTGTTTTAATAGGGGTTGGAGGTGGTCATTTTCTTTTTCATCAGGATGATTATCGCCATGAGCCGGGTTATTTTGAAAAGGTGGCTGGTTATGTTGATCCGGAAGCCGCAATCGTGGCTCTTAGCCAAGATTACGGATACCGACTTTCTTATTATGGTTGGTTGGTAATTCATCCATGGCGAGGGTCTGAAGATTTTCTTTATGCAGTCCTTCGTGATTCAGAGGTGGCTTCCTTCTCAACAAGATTCGCTGAGTATTCCGATGATTATGATTACTTTATCGTTACCAGAATGAAAGAACTCCGGCAGCAGGAGAAACTTTATCAGGAATTGTATAGTCATTATCCGATTGTTCGGGAGGGTGGGGGGTATGTGATTTTTGATCTTCAAGGTAGAAAAGATTAATCATGGTGCTGCAGTTCACGATCGTGACCCCTTCTTACAATCAGGCTCAATATCTGGAGTTCACTCTCCTTTCCGTGCTCAGACAGGATTATCCTGAGCTGGAATACTTTGTGATCGATGGCGGTTCCACAGATGGAAGCCAGCGAATCATCGAAGACTATCAAGCGGAATTGGATTGGTGGATTTCTGAAGCGGATTCCGGTCAGGCAGATGCCATAAATAAAGGGTTTCGCTGCGCCACAGGAGAGATTCTGGCCTGGCTGAATTCGGATGATCTTTATCTGCCGTGGACGATCCGGGAAGCTGCGGCTGTTTTCGAAGAGAATCCTGCTGTGGAAATGGTATATGGGGATGCAGTATCTGCGGATGCTCAAGGAAATCTGCTCAATGCGCTTCGCTTTCAGCAGTATCAGCTAAGGGATCTGCTCCAGTTTAAAATGATCTGCCAACCGGCGGTATTTTTCCGGAGATCTCTGCTGGAACGGACAGGGCTGCTGGATGAGAGCTATCATTTTTTCCTCGATCATCAACTTTGGATCCGGATGGCCCGTCAGACGCAACCGATCCATCTGCCCCGGGTTTTGGCTGTGTCTCGCTATCACCCTGAGGCAAAAAACGTCACTATGGCCACCCAATGTGGGGAGGAAGTCTACCGCATCCTTAACTGGGCAGGACGGCAGCCGGATCTTCGAGAAATCATTCAAAATAATCACAATAGGGTACTGTCCGGCACCCATCAAATTCACGCCCGTTATCTGCTGGATGGGGGAAACCCTCGCCGGGCCTTGAAAAATTATCTTAGAGCTGTCTGGGCCTGCCCCACGGCCCTGTTCAGAGTCTGGCATCGTCTACTGTTTGCAGCCCTGTCAGTGCTCGGTTTGGGGTTTCTGGGGGATTGGTACTATAATCTTAAAAAACTCCGCAAGCCCCATTTCAAGGGAATCGAGCAGCTTAGCGATTGGCCGGGGACCACTGAACCCTAAATACAAACCGCTTAACCGATTTTCATCCACAAATCAGGGGTTAACGGTAAGATTGCTGGAGAACCCTGCGAGAATTTCATGGATACACAACCGCTGGTGTCAATTATCACTCCGTCTTACAACCAGGCTAAATACCTGGAAGAGACCATTCTTTCAGTTCTGAATCAGGATTATCCAGCGGTGGAGTATATTATTGTGGACGGTGGATCGACAGATGGTTCTTTGGAAATCATTCAACAGTATCAGGAACAGCTCTCCGCCTGGATTTCCGAGCCTGATCAGGGGCAGACTGATGCCATCAATAAAGGGTTTGCATTGTGCCGGGGAAAGATTCTTGCCTGGTTGAACTCTGATGATCAATATTATCCCTGGGCGGTAGGGGAGGCGGTTGAATATTTGGTGGAACACCCCCGGGCAGGCCTGGTCTACGGGGATACAGATATTATGGATGAGGATGGAACCACTATCGCCAAATTTAATGCCCGGCAGACCAGCTACCAGCGCTTGATGAAGGGAGGGGTTTATATTCCCCAACCGGCTGCCTTCTGGAGAGCGGAGCTCTGGGAAAGGGCAGGTCCTTTAGACCCCAGTTTTCGGTTCGCTATGGATTATGATCTCTGGGTGCGGTTTGCAAAACAAGCCCAGCTGCATTATCATCCTCGCACCTGGGCACGCTTCCGGTATCACAAGGAGGGGAAAACTACCCTCGCCGACCGCCTGTGCTGGCCGGAAATGAAGCGGGTATATTTCCGGGAAGGCGGTCGTGTTTTGTCAGTTTTCATGGCAAAATATCTTCTGAGGAGAGCGTTGGGGCCGCTCTGGACCCGGTTCAAGAAATTTCATTTGCGAGTCCAGCAGGCAGAAGAAGGGAGAAAAAATGGAAACCTGGCGAATCCGGGATGAGATTAAACGGCTGATCAATCAATGGTATTTCATCCTGGCATTTCTTGTAGTGGGTGGTGCAGTAGGGTTTCTTTCATCCTATATTCTGTTAACCCCGTATCGAGCGGTGGCCGATCTGTATATCGGCATCGATATTTCCCGGGTAAATGAGATGGAGTACCTGATTCCACTGGCAGAAACAGAACCCTTAAATCTGGATGATTATAAAAATTGGCAGTTGAAACAGGCGGCTGACCTGATCAGCTCTTCTCCCGTGGTCACAGAAACAATCTCCTCCCTCAGAAACATGTCTCCGGTCTGGCAGGAGATCAGCCAGGAAGAATTTCGAGAGTCTCTGGATATTTACTGGTATACCACTGGAACCTGGCGCTTGCAGGTAACAAATCCGAATCAAGACATGGCAAAGGCCGCCGCTGCGCGGTGGCTTGAGGTTTCTCATCAGTATTTGAAGGACCGGCTGGCGGATGGCGAACGTGCAGCGGTGCTTGATGCCCAGCTGCAGTCCTACAATACGGCAGTTGGCATGGTGACAGAAGACCTTGCTGCTGCGGAGACGTTTTTGACTGCAGGGAGGGAATGGAAGACCCGCCTGGCAGAATTATCCGCTGATCAGCAGCTGTCAGATGACCTCCGCCAGGATCTTTCACAATGGCTGGGCGTTTATCGAAAAGCGCCTTCCAGCTGGCAGCCAGATTTCAATCAGCTTCCACCTCAGGGAGGGACTATCGGGGTTTATCAGGATTGGCTGGAAATTCAAATTGACCAGGCTGAGACCGCCTGGGAAGAATATCATCAGCAAATCGATATTTTAGAGGAAGAAAGGCAGGATGTGCTGGAACTTTACCATCAAGCGTTGGAAGACAGCCTGGGGCTGTCAGCCAACCTGGTACTGCGGCCGAACACATCCGGGATAAAAGTAGAAAAGCTGCGGTCTCCCGGGATGCTGACGCTGGGAGGAGGATTTTTGGGCTTCCTGGCCCTGCTGTTATTCACTTTTTTCCGGATCAGGGAACGGGAATCTGATGACAGATAACATCCTCTCAAGAGTGAAGCGGATCCTCTGGGCGGCGTGTTTCCTCAGCCTCCCGGTCACGAATTTTCCCTATTTTCCGCCCGGATTCGGAGGAAAAGTCAGTGTCCGCCCCTTACTGATTTATCCCCTCATCCTGCTGATCATTCTGGTCACCATACCAGCAATGTTTAAGCGGAGACTGCCTTCCATCTGGCTTCCGTTTTTTGTTTTTATTGTGCTGGCTGTGTTCTCCTCCACGCTTCCTGTCATCAATGGGTTTGTTTCTGAGGTCAAGGAGGTTTCTGTTTTCTCCAGGACAGTGCGCACGATAATCACCCTGGGGCTGGGAGCGGCGATCTACCTGACGGTATCTATCTACCCCAGGGATGAGGAGGACCTGAATTTCGCTTTGAGGTGGCTGTATATTGGGATGGCTGTCGCCCTGCTGTGGGGATCCCTGCAGGTGCTGTATACCCAGGATGTGATTCCTGGCTGGTACAGTATTATGCGCAAGGCTCAAAAACATATCTCCATCAATCGGGGGGATGTGAATCGAATTATTGGAATGACCCAGGAACCCAGCTGGTTTGCTGATCAAATCTCTGCCCTGTGGCTGCCCTGGGTGTTCCCTGCCGTACTGATGAATACTACTGTGTTTAGAAAGCGGTGGGGATGGCTGACGCTGGAAAAGCTGTTTTTTGTCTGGCTGTTGTCTGTGCTGGTGTTTACACTTTCCCGCGGTGGACTGGTAGTCGCTGCAGCAGTAATCGGGGCAGGAGTGGTTTTTTTCAGGGGGAAGGGGACTATTAACCTCCAAAAGTCCTTATCCGGGCTTCCCCGAAAAGTCTACAACCTGTGGTTGAAAATTCCTGGTGTGGTTCGTCTCATATTGGTAGGGGGAGTCCTGGCAGCTGGTGCCGCAGGGGTGATTTACTTTGTGAGCTTGCAAAGCCCCTATATTTCCCGCATGTGGGAATATTGGATTAAGCCCTCCGGAAAAGTTGCCGTGATTGGTTCAAAATCCCTCAGCGGGTATTTCCGGTATGTCGGCTTCGGCCCCAGGTTCATCAACTGGGAGACCGCTTATTTAATATTTAAAAATCGGCCCCTATTTGGGGTCGGCTTGGGGAATTATACTTTCCATTTTTTAGAGAACCTTCCTGCAGTGTCCATTGGATATGAACCGGAACTATTATCACGGTTGGTCCCCGGCAATCTGCGGGTGATCACCCCTAAAAATTACCTGGCTCGGCTGCTGGCGGAAACGGGGTTTCTGGGAACAGCCGCATTTCTGACATTTCTATTGGTCCTTACTCTGGGAGGGCTTTACCTCTGGCTGGCGGATGAACGGGTGATGAAATTCTGGGGGGCAGGTGCCCTGCTGAGCATTTTTGCTTTTTTAGTCGATACTTTTTCCTATGATTCCTTTGCCATTCCCAATCCCTGGATCGTTTTTGGGTTAATCACAGCGGCGGTGCGGGTGTATCATCAAACTGATCAGAGAACGGAGAAGAATAGTGAATAAAAGAACAGCGACAATTATTGGCCTGATTTTTTTGGGACTATTCCTGCTGGCGTCGATTTGTTTGGCCTGCGGCGTGGTGGGCTACAGCTTTAACCGCTGGTTTCAGGATTGGGAAATGTGGGATGAGGAGCCGGTGGATGTCCAGGTGACCACGCCTGAGGTCAGCCAGTTATTGCTTACCCCATCTCCGGAATCCACACCGCAGCAGATTCTTTCTCAAGAAGTAGATTTATCCACACTGCAAACGCTGGCGGAAGCCCAAATCCCGATTAATGATCCGGTTGATCTCGCCCAGCGCTTAGAGGGAAAAGAAAATATTTCCCGGGTGGTCCCTGTGAATAATTTGAACCGTCAGGTTGGGGAGCGGGAAACTTTCTGGGTCAGCAACACGGACACCGCCGAAAATTTTCAGGTGGAAACTGTCCTGGCCGGCAAGAGTGATCATCTTTATTTCTGGATAGAGGAGGGGGTGAATTATTCTGAAAAAGCCCTTAACCGCTTGGTAGAGGATTTTGAGGAAAATATCTACCCCACCAACCAGAATTTCTTTGGTACTGAATGGTCCCCAGGGGTTGATGAGGACCCCCGTCTCTATGTGATCTACGCCACCGGCCTGGGAGAGAATGTGGCCGGGTATTTCAGCTCCGCCAATGAATACCCGCCGATCATCAATAAATACTCCAATGCCCATGAAACCTTCCTGCTCAGTGCGGATAATGTTGCTCTTTCGGATGATTACATCTATGGGGTGATGGCCCATGAATTCCAGCACATGATTCACTGGTACCGGGATCGAAACGAAACCTCCTGGCTCAACGAAGGATTCTCGGAACTGGCGACTCTGCTCACGGACCACCGGGTAGTGCCCGGTCATGATTACTGGTATGCTGATGATCCTGATTCCCAGCTTAACACCTGGCCGAATGAACCGGATAATCCTTATGCCACGCTTCCCCATTATGGCTCCTCATACCTGTTTGTTACTTACTTTCTGGATCGCTATGGGGATGATGCTACCCAGGCGCTGGTATCTCATGATCTCAACGGTCTGGCCAGCGTGGATGCAGTTTTTGAAGAAATGGGCATCATCAATTCTGATACGGATCAGCTGCAAACCGCTGACGATTTATTTCTCGACTGGGCAGTGACCAATTATCTTAAGGACGAGTACAATGTATCGGAGCGCTTTCGGTACAACCTCTATCCTGGAGCGCCAACTTTTCAAGCCACGGAGGAAATCGACAGCTGTCCGACGGGAGAACTGCAGCGGGATGTCGCCCAGTACGGGGTGGATTACATTCTGCTTAACTGTTCCGGGACTTTCAGCTTAGATTTCTCTGGCGAGCAGTCCGTTCCGGTGATCCCGGCATACCCTCATTCGGGAGATTTCGCGTTCTGGTCCAATAAGGGCGACCAGTCCAATATGACCCTGACCAAAGAATTTGATTTCACTGATGCGGAGGGCCCGCTCACCCTGGAGTACTGGACCTGGTATGATCTGGAAGAAGATTATGACTATTTGTATCTGGAAGTGTCTGAGAACGGAGAAGATTGGACGATTTTAAAGACTCCCTCCGGCACGGATCAGGATCCTTCCGGAAACAGCTATGGGTGGGGATATAACGGTCTGTCTGGTGGAAATGGCATTTGGATCCAGGAGGCAGTTGACCTCTCCGCATACGCAGGGAAAACCATCCAGGTCCGCTTTGAGTACATCACCGACGATGCTGTACACGGAGAGGGGTTTTTACTGGATGATGTGTCTGTTCCGGAGATTGACTACTGGTCAGATTTTGAAGAAGGAGACGGCGGTTGGCAGGGAGCGGGATTTGTGAGGATTAAAAATGAGCTTCCCCAATCTTACCGGCTGGCTGTAATTTATCTCGGCCCCCAACCTCAGGTTGAGTTTATTTCTCTAGACTCTGATAATCAAATCTCAATTCCCATCGAGATAGGCGGAGAAGATGGCGCCAACCAGATCATGCTGGTGGTAACCGGAACCACTCGCTATACCAGGCAGCGGGCCTATTACCAGCTGGAGATTGCCCCATGAGTCTGGTGCACAAACAATAAAACACTCCCGCTCACTGGGCGGGAGTGTGGAGTTTAATCTGCAGACGGGGATCCTGCACTTTTTAT
Organism: uncultured Anaerolineales bacterium; assembly: GCA_964603385.1. Lineage (GTDB taxonomy): Bacteria > Chloroflexota > Anaerolineae > Anaerolineales > UBA11858 > B10-G9. The sequence continues at coordinate 203,308 of CAZRUS010000004.1, forward strand.
AGATTTTCGGTCCCCACGGCTGAAAGAAAGCTTATTGTGTTTTTAATTCTTCCAACCGGTTTTCGAGGTCGGCGCGTTTTTTATGAGCAGCCTCTTTGATTTCAATCTGAATATGATCCACTCGCTGCTGCAGCTGAGAGCGGAGTTGATCTCCAGAGTAGGGGGTGAGCAGCAGCGCGGTCAGACCGCCGAGAATTCCACCAATCAAGGCGCCCAGAATAAAATTTGCAAATTTTCTCATTGATGATCTCCTTTTACCAATGCTGGTTTCTTTATTATAATTGACCCTGATCAAAAATCAAACACAGCTGGGGGGAGTCCCCGCCGGAGGCTGAACCAGTGCTTGATCCCCGATACCCGATTATCGATCTGCACCGCCATCTGGATGGCAGCATTCGTCTGGAAACGATCCTCGATCTGGCGCAAAAGCATGACATCCCTTTGCCGGCAGATACGGTGGAAGGGATGCGGCCCTTTGTTCAGATTATGGAGCCCAGGCCCGGTGTGATGGCGTTCATCGAGAAATTCAAGTACATGATCGGGGTTTTGGCTGATTATGAGGCCTGCCGGCGTGTGGCCTATGAAAATGTGGAGGATGCCCAGGCAGAGGGGCTGGATTATGTCGAGCTGCGCTTCAGCCCGGTCTTTATGGCGGAGCCCCACGGCCTGGATCCTCAGGGGGTGGTCGAATCTGTCGTGGAAGGGATCCATCAGGCCCGGCAGGAGTTGGATATCAGGGTAAATCTCATTGGAATTATCAGCAGAACCTACGGTCCAGACCGCGGCTGGGAAGAGCTGCAAGCCCTGCTTTCCTGCAGCCCGGCGCTTACGGCACTGGATCTGGCCGGGGATGAGGCTAATTTTCCCGGCCGGATGTTTGTCGATCATCTTGAGGAAGGTCGCAACGCTGGCTGGCATACTACCATCCATGCCGGCGAGGAGTCCGGACCGGAAAGCATCTGGCAGGCGGTCGAGGAGCTGGGTGCGGAGCGGATCGGACACGGGATCAGCGCGGTCCGTGATCCTCTGCTGATGGATTACCTCGCTGAAGAGCAAATTGGTGTGGAGTGCAACCTGACCAGCAATCTGCAAACTCAGGTGGTAACACACCTCTCCAAACACCCCATTAAAGATTTTTTAGAGAAAGGCATTCTGGCCACCATCAACACCGATGATCCCGGAATCAGCGGCATCGATCTGGCTCATGAATATCAAAAGGCTGCCCCGGCCGCAGGGCTCTCCCTGGAGGAGATCCACCAGGCTCAGCAGAATGCCCTCAAGGTGGCTTTCCTCTCTGCCGGGGAAAAAGAGCTTTTGCTTAAACAAGCCGGGTCCCGGGCTGAGGACACACCATGAGCAGAATGATTTTATCGGTGGGAATGCCCCGGGCAGGATCCGGCTGGTACTATAATCTCACACAGGATCTGGTCAAAGCCAATGGCGGAACCAGCGGCCGGGAGATCCGTGCCAAATATCCTCTGAAAGAACTTCTCACCGAGGTAAACTGCAATCTGGGGACCTTGAGCTTTTACCGTCTGGTGCCCGTGCTGCTTCCCACCATAATTGAACCGCAGTATGTCATTAAACTGCATGCCGAGCGGCGACCGCTGGCGGATCTGTTAATAGCGGCGGACTGGATCAGACCCACATATATCTATCGGGATCCCCGGGATGCACTGCTCTCAGCGTATGAATACGGCAGGAGAATGAGAGAGAAGGATCTTACCAATGCCTTCACTCCCCTGACTTCAATAGAGGAGGCGATCGATTTCATGGCTGGCTATGTCCGCATTGCAGAAGGCTGGCTGTCCTCCCGGAAAACGCTTCCAGTTCGATATGAAAATTTACTCGGCAACTATGATCGGGAGGTCGAACGGCTGGTGGAATTCCTGCAGCTGGAGCTCTCTGCTGACGAGATATCACCAATTGCGGATCAATATCGACCACGGCAAAACCACTATCAACAGCAAGGGATGCATTTTGTGCATGGGAAGACCGGACGCCACCGAGAGCATCTCAACGCACAGCAGCTGGCGCGCTGTGGAGAAAAGTTTGGGACCTTCTTAAGAAAATACGGTTACCCAGAATACTGATTTACGGGAGGAAGATTTCATCGGAAGCTGCTTGCAAAAGCAGCCCTGTTAAGGGATAATGAGCCTGCTGCCTGGATTGGTGACAACCAGGACTGCAGTGTTGACAGACAATAACTAATCTCTGGCCCCTACCAGATGATGGAGGGTACCATGTCCAAAGTTCCCGAACCACTTCCTAAAGTAACCACGCATACCCTGCGGGAGAAGAAAGAACGCCGGGAGATAATTACCATGCTGACGGCCTATGATTATCCGACCGCCGCAGCGGTCGATCGGGCTGGTGTGGATTCTATTCTGGTGGGGGATTCTCTGGGCATGGTTGTGCTGGGATATGAAAACACCCTCCCGGTGACCATAGAAGAGATGCTCCATCACTGCCGGGCAGTCTCCCGGGGAGCCGAGCGCTGCTTATTGATTGGCGATATGCCATTTATGTCCTACCAGGCATCGGTCTCTGAAGCAGTCCGTAATGCCGGCAGATTCCTGCAGAACGCCGGCATGGACGCTGTCAAACTGGAAGGCGGGCAGGAGCGGGTGGAAACCATCCGGGCGATTGTCAAAGCAGGAATCCCGGTGCTGGGACATCTGGGGCTGACCCCGCAGAGCATTCACCAGTTGGGAGGATTCAAAGTCCAGGGCAGAAGTGCCCTGGCTGGCAAACAGCTGCTGGAGGATGCTCTCGCTCTGGAAGAAGTGGGCTGTTTTGGTATTGTGCTGGAATCGATTCCCGACAGGCTGGCCGGATATATATCCGGCCAGCTGGAAGTTCCAACCATTGGAATTGGGGCTGGCCCATCTTGCGACGGCCAGGTGCTGGTCCTTCATGATATCCTTGGTTTCTATCCCCGCTTAACACCCCGCTTCACCAAACAGTACCTTTACTTGATGGAGGAAATTGACCAGGCTCTGAGGGAATACCGGCGTGAGGTGGAAAGCAAAATTTTTCCTGCTGCGGAGCACAGCTTTTCCATTTCTGATCCCATCTGGGAGAAATTTTTGCGCCTGGTAGGAGACAGCTGATGACAAGAATTCTGATCGTGGGAAGCGGCGCAATGGCCTGTTTATTTGGCGCCAGGTTGAGTGCCGCGGGATTGGAGGTCCATCACCTGGGAACCTGGCCGGAAGGGATTCGGGCCCTGCAGAAAACCGGGATCAAGCTGGCTGGCCCACAGGGCTGGGAGACATATTCTGTCTCTGCCTCCCTGGATCCGGAGGATTATCAAAATATCCAATTTGCCTTTGTGTTGGTCAAATCCTGGCAGACCAACCGGGCTGCAGTTCAGCTGGCCGGGATTCTTCCTTCTGATGGTGTGGCTCTGACTCTGCAAAACGGAATTGGCAGCGGGTCAACCCTCAAAGCGGTCCTGGGCGAGGAACGGGTTGTGGAGGGGGTAACTTCAGCCGGCGCAACGCTGCTGGGTCCTGGAAAAGTTCGTCCAGGTGGAGAAGGGGAGATCATCCTCTGTGACCATCCCCGGATGGACAAATTGATCTTGTTCCTGAATAAGGCCGGTTTTCAGACTGCTGTTGTTTCCGATTTATCCTCAGTCATCTGGGAAAAATTGGTAATCAACACGGCTATCAATCCTCTGACCGGGCTGCTGGGGGTTCCCAATGGAGCGCTGCTGGAAAGCCCCGCTGCCCGGAAAATCCTGGAGCAGGCTGCTGAGGAAACGGCTGCAGTTGCCGCTGCCCAGGGGATCGGCGACGTAACTCAAAATCCCGCACAAGCTGCCAGAAAGGTGGCTGCGGCCACAGCAGAAAATCATTCTTCCCTGCTTCAGGATCTGCTTCGGGGCGCGCCAACGGAGATTGAGGAGATTTGCGGAGCTGTGGTTGCCAGAGCAGATCAGCTTGGTCTGCCAGCTCCGGTTAATCGGCTGCTCCTGGGCCTGATCAGAGCCCAGGTCGAACTCAAGGAAAGATCGATATGGAAACCGTTCACTCACTGAAATCCCTGTTTGCGTCCAGGAAGACCCTTCCCGGACCGGTTGGATTTGTCCCCACCATGGGGTCCCTGCATGAAGGGCATCTCTCCCTGGTGCGAAAAGCCCGGCAGGAGTGTTCCAGCGTGGTGGTGAGCATTTTTGTCAATCCCACCCAGTTTGCTCCTGAGGAGGATCTGGAGAACTATCCCCGGGATCTCACAGGGGATGAAAACCTGCTGCGGAGGGAGGGCGTTGATCTGGTCTGGAATCCATCGGCAGCAGAAATGTATCCGGAAACGTTTCAGACCTGGGTTACTGTTGCGGATGTCACCCAGCCGCTGGAAGGATCCAGGCGGCCGACCCACTTCCGGGGGGTGACCACGGTGGTAGCGAAATTGTTTAACGCTGTCAGACCGGATAAGGCGTATTTTGGGCAAAAGGATGCCCAGCAGGCAGTGGTCATCCGGCAGATGACCCGTGATCTAAATTATCCCATTGAGATTGTAGTTTGCCCGATTGTCCGGGAGCCGGATGGACTGGCGATGTCCAGCCGGAATACCTACTTAACCCCTGAACAGCGGGAAGCGGCCTTATCACTTTCCAGGGGACTTTCCCAATCAGAGGAAGCGTTTCAGCAGGGAGAGAGGAATGCAGATCGTCTGCGCGAAATTGTTGCTGAGGAGATTGCAGAAGAGCCTCTGGCTGAGCTGCAGTATGTCTCCTGCGCAGCCCCGGATACATTAGAGGAGCTGGAGGGCGAGATTGAACACTGCTTGATCTCCCTGGCAGCTTTTGTAGGAAAGACCCGTTTGATAGATAACGTGGTGTTATCAGATTCCAGATGATAATTTCCTTCAAGAATTTGGGAGGATTTGACTGGGAAACTCCAGCGGTCTGAGGTCCAACAGAAATGATCAGTGGTACTAGGCTGGATTCGGATGAGCGCTTTGCCCCCCTCAGAATTTGCTGGAAAAGTTGGGCTGCCGGGAATAGGAAGGTGTTCCAGCGTTCAATAATGGGAATGGGTGCTGATTTGACACTGCAAGCATCCCGGGCACAGGATGACCACTCGGACTAATCATGGGGTGACCGATCCCCTTTCCGGTGCTTGGCATGCGAACATTTTACTGGCGAAAAATATAATTTGGTCAAGGAGGTCACATGCTGCTGACCATTGATATTGGCAATACCAACATTTCCCTGGGTGTGTACCAGGGAGAAACCCTGGGACCCCGCTGGCGGATATCAACGGACCATAACCGCATGCCGGACGAATACGGTCTCCAGATCCTGGGGTTGCTGGCTCATGCCGGGATGTCTTCGGATCAGATCTCAGGTGTCTGTCTGGCCTCCGTTGTTCCCCCATTGACTGGGGTTTTGAGACAGTCCTGTCAGAAATATCTTCAGCAGGATCCCCTGATTGTAGATGCCGGTGTAAAAACCGGGGTGAGAATCTTATACGAGACCCCGCGATCTGTGGGGGCAGACCGAATTGTCGATGCAGCCGCGGTTCAGCATATCTATGGAGGCCCTGCCTGCGTGGTTGATTTTGGCACTGGAACCACATTTGATGCCATTTCAAAGCAGGGGGATTATCTGGGCGGAGCGATTGCGCCGGGAATTGGCATCGCTGCCGAAGCCCTCTTTCAGCGAGCTGCAAAGCTTCCCCGGGTGGATCTGCAGCGTCCGCCTTCCGTCATTGGACGAAACACACCTCAATCGATGCAGTCAGGGTTGATCTTTGGGTACGTTGGTTTGGTGGAAGGGATGGTTGCCAGATTCCAGGAGGAGTTGGGACCGGAGATGAAGGTGATCGCCACCGGGGGATTGACCGGTGTGATTGCCGAAGAAACCGGGGTGATTGACATCACGGCCCCCTGGTTGACCCTGGAAGGGCTGCGGATTATCTGGGGGATGAATCGGTAGCTGACAATGTTTATTTTCCTCTCCAAGTTCCTCCCACTATTAATCTACCCACCGGGGTTAATCTTCCTGCTGCTTGCGGCTGCTTTGCTGCTGGGAGGGAACAAGAAATGGCAGCGGGCAGCCCTCTGGTTGGCGCTGCTCGTGCTGCTTGTCGGGGGCAATCCCTGGGCAGCAAATGCGCTGCTGCTCCCCTTAGAGAGCCGTTTTTCGCCTCCGGAACCGCTTCTTGGCGGGGATGTGATCGTGGTCATGGGAGGTGGAACGGAGCCGGATGATCCACCGCGCTTTCGGATTGAGGTCAATGGAGCTGCGGATCGGCTGCTTTACGCAGCGTAATTGTACCAGCGGGGAACGGCTCCCACGGTGCTGCTGACGGGCGGTAATATCTCCTGGCTGGATGGTGCCACACCCGCTGCGGAAAGGATGGCTGTTTTCCTCACCGGGCAGGGGATTCCCCGGGAGCACATGATTTTGGAAGATAACTCTCGAAACAGCTATGAAAATGCCCGCAACAGTGCTGAGATTATCCGCAGAGAAGGATTTCATCGTGTGATCCTGATCACTTCGGCAAGGCATATGCCCCGGGCGGCGGCGCTTTTTAATAATCAGGGAGTGGAGGTCACTCCTGCTCCGGTGGATTATCTGGTCACAGAGCAGGATGTATTCCACCCTTCCCGGCTTACCTGGTCTGCCTTGCTGCAGGGAATTCTGCCCAGTGAGGAAGGGTTATCTCTCACTGCAGGCGCGCTGAAAGAGTATCTTGGTCTGTTGATCTATGCCCTGCGGGGCTGGATATAAATCAAATTATACCCCGGGGATCAGTCAGCAGGTGATTAGTCTCCCCAATACAAAGGTCATCACCATGAACATATTTCAAAATAAGCGAATAGTCCTCGGCGTAACCGGATCGATCGCTGCTTATAAGAGTGTCGCTCTGGCCTCCAGGCTAACTCAAGCGGGAGCCTCGGTGGACGTCGTTCTCACCGAAGCAGCCGCCAGATTGGTCGGGCCGATCACTTTTTCCTCGGTAACCGGCAGAAGGGCATTTCAGGATCAGGATCTCTGGCAGGTTGGAGACCACGTAATCCATATCGATCTGGGGGAAAATAACCAGGCGTTTATAATTGCCCCGGCAACGGCAAACACCATTGCGAAGCTTGCCCAGGGGATTGCCGATAACCTGCTCACGCTCAGCGCCTTAGCGAGCCGGACAGAGCTGCTGGTGGCGCCGGCGATGGATGGGGGGATGTTTCAACATCCCGCAACTCAAAAGAATCTGACCGTCTTGCAGGAAAGGGGAGTGACCGTGCTGGGACCCGCTGTTGGCCACCTGGCATCGGGACTTGCTGGCAAGGGTAGAATGCTCGAACCGGAGAATCTCTTGGGCGCGCTGCGGGTCTACCTGGGGAAGAAAGGCAGATTGTCTGGAAAGAAAGTCATGGTGACGGCTGGGGGGACCCGGGAACCGCTGGACCCGGTCCGGTTGTTAACCAACCGATCCAGCGGAAAACAGGGGTATGCTCTGGCTCAAGCCGCCCTGGATCAAGGAGCTGAGGTGCTGCTGATCTCAGCACCCTCCTGCCTGGATCCCCCTGAAGGGGTTGATCTCCTCCCGGTAGAATCCGCGGGAGAGATGCGCACAGCCGTGATGGATCATATTCAGGATACCGATGTGCTGATCATGGCTGCGGCTGTGGCTGATTACCGTCCCTCCGCGAGGCAACAGCAGAAGATCAAAAAGGGGGATTCTCAATCCCTGACCCTTTCCCTGGAGAGAACACCGGACATTCTGCAGGAGGTGGCTGAGCTGAAAAAGGGGAGCAGTTCCCGTCCAGCTGTGACCATAGGGTTTGCAGCAGAGACAGAAGACTTAATGGCAAATGCCAGACGAAAGCTGAAAGAGAAAAGGCTTGATCTGCTGGCTGCCAATGATGTTTCAGCGGAGGACGCCGGTTTTGAAACGGATACCAATCGATTGACGCTGCTGGGGAAGGATGGCTGGAAGAAAGAGCTGCCCTTGATGGGGAAGGGGGAGGCTGCTGAAAGAATCATTTCAATAGCAGCGGATCTCCTCGAAGGTCGGAATCCTGAAGAGAATCGGGAGGATTAATCCCGGCGGACATTAAAAGCCCAGTGATCAACCCCCGGAAATACCAGGCGCCATCCACAATAGAAGCGCTGCCTGCTGTTTTCCCCCCCAGCAGTCCTCTGCTGTATCCCGCCCAGCTGCTTTAAGTCAGCTCAGCTTCCACCCGGATATCCAGCGGTTTGGAGACCGCAGTTCTGTCTTCCCCAACCACAGAATCTGTGGAGATACCAGCCAGAAATTAATCTCCGGAGAGAGCTTAAGTCAATATCTTGAGATTGATCGTTTCCGCTGGAGGGCATCTCCAAAGAAGCAGGTATGATCTCCTTAAGGGTCTGCCGGGCTGTCAGGTTGCCCGCAATTATTTTGCTGCTGGTGATGACGGTTTGGTCGTGAAGGCGATTTCACCCCCCGTGAGCCATGTTTACGGTGCTTTCTCCGAGTGGTAGAATCTACCAGGTTTGTCAACTTGGTATTAACCAATGAAATGAGGAGGCCTACTCCGGCATGGAAAGCTATCAGGCAGTGATCCCGAATCACTTCAGTTTGCCCAGAAGGATTCAGCGTTTGGGCGAGCTGGCATATAACCTGTGGTGGACGTGGAACCCTGATGTCCAGCGCTTATATAAACGCATTGACAGCGTCCTCTGGGAAAAGACCACTCATAATCCCATTCAGTTTCTGCGCAGTGTTGAGCGGGCGAAATTAAATGCGGTCACGCACGATAGTTACTATCTGGATTTTTATGACCGCGCCATGATGGCTTTTGACCAGTATCTGGCACGAGAGGATACCTGGTACCAGCGCAACCACAGAGATGAAAACGGCCAGTCGATCGCTTATTTTTCATCTGAGTTTGGACTCCATGAAACCCTGCCGATTTATGCCGGAGGGCTGGGAGTGCTTTCCGGGGATCACCTCAAGGAGGCCAGTGATCTGGGACTGCCGCTGGTGGCAATGGGATTCCTGTACACCAAAGGGTATTTCACCCAGAAGATCACTGAGGACGGCTGGCAGGAAGCTCAATATGTCCGCTTGAGATTTGAAGAACTGCCGGTGCTTCCTCTGATGATTGACAATGATCAGCCGCTCACCGTTGCTGTCGAGCTGGCAGGCCGTAAGGTGTTGGCGAGGATCTGGATGATCCAGGTGGGCCGGGTCCCCCTGTATTTGCTGGACACCGATGTCGCGGGGAACAGCCCGGAGGACCGTGAGCTGACCTCAAGGCTTTACAGCAGCGACATGGACCTGCGGATCTCTCAGGAAATTATCCTGGGGATCGGCGGGGTCAGAGCACTGAGAAAGCTGGGCCATCATCCTGCTGTCTGGCATATGAATGAGGGGCATTCCGCTTTTCTCGCCCTGGAAAGGATCCGGGAGCAGGTAGAAAAGGGGAACTCTTTCCAGGAAGCCCGAGAACATGTCAGGACCTCCACAGTGTTCACCACCCACACACCTGTGCCGGCAGGAAGTGACGAGTTTCCACATTGGTTGATCGATAAGTACTTCTCAGGGTTTCAAAACGAATTGGGCCTGGAACGTGAGGAGTTCATTGACCTGGCCCGTCATGCAGTTTCCTGGGGGGAGACTTTCAGCATGCCAGTGCTGGCCATGAAGATGTCCGAACTGCGCAACGGGGTGTCCGAACTCCACGGCCAGGTGGCCCGCAGCATGTGGCAGTATCTCTGGCCGGAGCGCAAGACTGACGAGGTCCCCATCAGCCACATCACCAACGGTGTGCACACCGGAACCTGGCTGGCCCGAAGGCTGCGTCACCTCTACGGCCGATATCTGGGTCGGACCTGGATGGAGCACATTGATGATCCCGAAGTCTGGGATGGGGTCAGCAATATACCCGATGAAGAGCTCTGGGCGGTGCGCAGGCATTTAAAACGCAAGCTGGTGTTTTATATGCGGGAACGTGCGCGCGCTCAATGGGTCAATGGTGATGTCCACCCTGTACAGGTAATTGCCTCAGGAGCGCTGCTGCATCCCTATGCACTGACGGTTGGATTTGCCCGCCGATTTGCCACGTACAAACGCGCTGACCTTGTCCTTGCGGATCTGGAGCGATTATTGACCATTATCAATCAGCCCAATATGCCGGTCCAGATCATATTTGCTGGCAAGGCACATCCGGCAGATAAGCCTGGAAAGCTGCTCATCCAGAAGGTCTACCGGATGGTTAAGATGGCTGAAAACGGGGGGCAGCTGGTCTTCCTGGAAGATTATGATATGAACCTGGCCAGATATCTTATTCAGGGGGTGGACGTGTGGCTGAATACACCCCGGCGTCCTAATGAGGCCTCCGGCACCTCCGGACAAAAGGCTGCCCTGAATGGGGTCCTCAATTTCTCAATATTGGATGGCTGGTGGCGAGAGGGGTTCAACGGCAAAAACGGCTGGGCCATCGGGGATGACACCGATTATGATGATCCCAGACTGCAGGATGAGATGGATGTAGAAAGCTTGTATGATGTGCTTGAAAACGACATTGTCCCCCTGTACTATGATCGTTCTTCAGGCAACCTGCCCACAGAATGGATCGGCAGAATGAAGGAGTCCATCCGCACCCTGGCGCCGGAATTCAGCATGCGCCGGATGGTGAAAGCCTATGCCCGGGAGATGTATTTTCCCTTAATGGAGGATTGAACTCATACGCTGGAGGAGTCCCACTGCGGTACAGCTGTCCCGGAGGGATCCCTTCCACGAGAGGTGAAAATTTATGTTCACGTTTCCCCTGACTGTACAGGCGCTTCTTTTTGCGCTGTTGATCTTTCTTGTCCGGGTGATAGCCACCAGCTTGGACACACTGCGGGTGATTTTCACCCTGCGCAGCAATAAAATTTGGGTGTGGCTGCTGGGCTTTACCAACTCAGTGATCTTCATCTTGACGATCGCTTTTGTACTTGCCGATACCAGGAATATTCTCAATGTCATCGCCTATGCTGGTGGATTCGCCACCGGAAATGTGATCGGCATGCTGGTAGAAGAAAAGCTGGCCCTTGGTTTTTCAGAGGTGAGAGTGATCAGCCCCCAGAGAGGGCCAGCGATTTTAGAGAAGCTCCGACAGCATAACTACGCTGTTACTGAGATCCCTGCCCGGGGGAAGGATGGCATGGTCACGGTGCTTACCTGCAGTGTGCTGCGGCGAGAAGTCAGGGAAATTGAACGGTTGGTCCGGGAAGCCGATGAGCGTGCCTTCATCACCACCGAGAATGTGGTCGCCGTCAGGCGCGGTTTCTGGGGGATATGAAAGCGGAGGGGGAGCATCTTGTTCTCAACAGCCCCTCCTCCCTTGTTGTGCTGATGGCCCCTGGACTTTCTCAATGGTTTAGCCAGCCGGGGAGGGCCCGCTTCTCAACTCAGAAAGCTCCCGTCGCGATAGACAATATTTCCATCCACCTTAATGGTTGAATTGGATCTCATATCGCAGATCATATCCCAGTGAACCGCACTTTTATTCTTGCTGCCGGTCTCCGGATATCCAGCCCCGACAGCCATGTGAATTGTTCCCCCAATTTTTTCATCGAAAAGTATATTGCCCGTGAACTGCTGGATTTTTGAATTTGTCCCCACGGCAAATTCACCCAGGTAGCGGGAGCCTTCATCGGTGTCCAGCATTTCACGCAGAAAGTCCTCCTGGTCATCCGCTGAGGCTTCCACAACCCGGCCGTTTCTAAAAGTTAGCTCAATCCCCCTGACGACCACCCCCTCATAAATGGCGGGGTATGAATAGCGGACCCAGCCGTTGACAGAATCCTCCACCGGCCCGGTGTAGATCTCTCCATCCGGCATGTTGTGCACCCCGTAGCAGTTCTTAAATGTCCTGCCTTTGATGGAAAGTTCCAGATCAATATTGGGCCCGCTGAGAGCGACCTGCTCGCCGTCCTGGAAGACGGCCAGGGCTGCTTTTTGATCTTCCTTCACTTGCTGCCAGATGCCTACCGGATCCTCCTGATCCGCATAGCAGGCTCCAAATACAAAATCTTCAAACTCTTTCAAACTCATCCCGGCTTCTTCAGCATAGGCTGCGGTGGGAAACAGTGTGGTTACCCATTTGAACTCATCGGCTGCTCCCCGCCTCATTTGCGTTTCTAAAATTGCTGATTGAGCTTTCTGGTAGATCATCTGATTTTGAGGAGGGAACTCATTGAGCTGTTTGGTATTGGTCAAGGAATGAATCCGGATGCGGGATTCGAAGTTTTCATAGGCGAATTTCCGGAGCTGGTCTTCGTGATCAAGCTGATCAAGAGCGCTGAATTGAAACAAGGCCCGGTTTTGCTCCGGAAACTTCAGGAGGGGATAGGGATGGCCTCCTTTGAGAAGAACCTGCCGGAATAGTGCCCGCACCAGCGGTTCTGAAGCTGTGGTGCCTTCCAGAAGGACTCTGTCTCCTGCCTGGATTCTGGCAGAATGCTCTACCAGTATTTTTGCCATGGTATCAATTCTTGGATCCATAAGTAATGCTCCTCAAGTCGCTGATCTTATTTGGGCTTGGAACTGCTGGCTGTCCCGCTCGGCCAGCATTGCCTGTAAGGTGCCAGCTGAAAATCCAAGGGAAAGTTCGCAGTCCAATTCCCGGGTCACTGTTAGGGCAAAGTTAAAATGTCCTATTCTGGCAAAGTTAAAATGTCCTATCA